>NZ_FOCX01000015.1 GCF_900110215.1 Halorientalis persicus
CACGGTCTCGTCAACCGCAACGTGATCCGGACTGCATCCAGCTTCGGGCTGTAGATCTGCCTTGTGAACCCAATTATGCACGGTGGATCGCGCTCGCTCGACACCGAATATATCAAGAACCGAAACGGTATTCGAAAGAGAGAGTCCAGCAAGATGCAACTGAATACCGAGCTTCATCAGCAGTCGCGGTGTCGCCTCGCGTTCAACAAACTCTAAGTCGATCTGGTCGATACTTCCGCCGAGGCGTGTGTTTTCGGGCATAGGCACTCAGAAAACACATCGCCTCACTCTTCATCCTTATCTGAACACCGCCAGCCGAACGGGGCGAATATTTACGATCTCTGGACAGTCAGGAGGGCGTCCCCGCTCGAAGCTCCTCGTACTGCTCGACGAACTGTGACTCACAGGAGGAACAGCAGAAGTGATACACTGTGCCGTCGAGTTCCGTCGTCTCTCCCTCGGTATCGACCGTGTTGCCACACTCGGCACACTCGGGGGCGAACTCCGCGTCGGCCGTCGAGGGTGACCAGGCGGTGTCGGCGAGCAGATCCACGTCGTACCCGTCGATCGTCTCCATCTCGATTGCCTCGGCGAGCAGTCCGCGTACGTCGCCGTCGGGGACCGTCGCGGTGACCACGACGCGCTCGTCGGCGGTGGTGAAGACGTGTTCGACCGGGTCCGACTCCGACAGCGCGCCGGCGACCGTTTCGGCGTGCTCCGGCCGCACGCGCAGGTCGACCAGTACCGGAACACCCTCACGGAGGACAGATCGGTCGAGATCGACCGTGAACCGGCGGACGACGCCTATCTCCTGAAGCCGTTCGATCCGGTCGGATACCGCAGGCGGGGAGAGATCGACCGCCTCGGCGATGTCGCTGTACGGCCGGCGACCGTCCGAGAGGAGGATATCGAGGATTTCTCGGTCCGTGTCGTCGAGTCCGCGCATGGAGGCATTGCGACCGGCCCCGGCAAGTCAGTTTCGCCGCTGCATACCCACTCCGTGCTCGTCGGTATCGCAAACGTCACGCTCCGTTTACAGGACCAAGCGAAGGACTGAAACCCGAGAAACCGAACTAACACGGAATATGGAACGTGATCTCGTCGACGTGGTCTGGGACGCCCTCCACGAGCGGGTCGGTGACGACCTCCGCACCGTCGTCCAGTACGACGCCAGTTCCTCGGCGGTCAAGTTTCGGCCCGACGTGCGAGAGCGGTACGATCTGGACGAGCGACAGCAGATCCTCGACGATGCCATCGTCCAGCAACTGAGTTTCTCCGATCAGGGATCGGTGTTCAAGACCGGCGACCTGAAATCGTTCGTCCGGGTGTTCGACGAGGCCTGGGTGCTCACGTGGCGCGAACCGTCGAACGTGAAAGCGGGCTTTCTCGTCTCGATCCAGCGTGACGGCGAGATCGCCACGATGGAAGACGTGGAGTACTGTATCCAGTACCTCGACGAGGAAATCGAACCGCGACTCTGAGCGCGGTCGCCTGTCGCCCGCGTCACCGACCGAGCGTATAGAACTCCTCGTTGGGTCGCATATCCGCGAGGTGGGCCATCCGGTTCGAGAGGTTGTAGAAGGACACGACGTTGCCGATGTCCCAGATCGCTTCCTGGCTGAACCCGTACTCGCGGAGTCGCTGGAGGTCGTCGTCCTCGATTCGTGCTGGTTCCTCGGTGAGCTTGACCGCGAAATCGAGCATCGCCCGGTGGGTCTCGCTGATGTCCGCGGTGCGGTGGTTCGCCGTCAGTTGTTCCGCCAGCATGGGCGCGTCGGCGTAGATCCGACAGAGCGCCCCGTGGGCCACGATACAGTACAGGCAGTCGTTGACGCCCGAGACCGTGACGATCAGCATCTCGATCTCTTCGCGTTCCAGGGCCGTCTCCTCCAGCAAGGCGTCGTGGTACTGGATGAACGCCCGCGCCTGCTTCGGGCGATACCCCAGTGCCAGAAAGACGTTCGGCGTGAAGCCAGCCTGTTCTGTCTCCTCCTCGATGCGCTCCTGCAGGTCTTCGGGCAGGTCTTCCACGTCCGGCACTTCGAACCGCGTCATCGCTTCCTGTTCGGTTCCCATGCCACCCCTCTCGGCTGGCGGGGGCTTCAGTGTTGGCCGCGACTCACTCCTCGGGAGTGGCGTCGTCGCCGGTCACTGCGCCATCCCGCCAGCGGTAGAACAGCCACAGCAGGGCGTAGACCGTCACGCCACCAGCGAACAGGACGACCGGGATGACGAACGGCCCGACTCGACCCAATACGTCTCCGGCGACCGACGCGAGCATACCCCGACTCCGGGCGGAAGCCGGTTAAGCCTCGCCATCGCGGCCGAAGGTTCATGTCCGATCACGAGCAACCCGCGAGCGTGTACCGGGCAGGCCACCTCGGCGTCTCGCTGCTGGTCGTGCTCCCCGTCACCGTCGCGCTGGTGCTGGTGGGACGCACCGATCTGGCCGTCCTCGGGGAGCTGTGTGTGCTGTCGGTCGCCTCCCTGCCCGACGTGGACCACGAGTTGCCGCTGGTCGCTCACCGCGGCGTGACCCACACGGCCTGGTTCGCACTGCTGGTCGGCATCGGGTTCGGCGCGGTCGGGTGGGTCCTCGGCGGTCGCCCGGCCACACCGGCCGCGCCCGAACTCGCCGCCGCAGGTGTCGTGTTCGGGGCGCTGGGAATCTGTGCGCACCTGCTTGGGGACGTGCTCACCCCCATGGGTATCACGCCGCTGTGGCCGCTCTCGGGTCGGACCGTGACGTTCGATCTCGTTCGTGCGAAGAACCCGATCGCGAACTACGGACTGCTCGGTCTCGGCGTGTTCGCCACAGTTTCGGCATTGCTGGTCGTCACACCTGTATGAGACGCCACGGCAGAGGTGCCCCGCTCAGATCAGGTCCTGCTTCTCCAGTTCGTTCACGATGTCGTCGACGAAGGCCTCGGCGCTGTCGTATGGGAAGTCTCCCCCGGAGAGCTTCGTGTTCAGTTCCATAGCCGTCATCGAGAAGTTCCCGGACTCGAACGTCGTCGACGGCCCGTTTGGCAGGGCTGGCACGAGATCCATCGGACTCGAGATCGGATAATCGGCCCCCCCGAACGCGTCGATCATCTGCTGGCGCAAATCCTCTTTGTCTGCCATGATCCACTCGAACGGTTCTCGAAGCGACTGTAAAAAAGATTGTGTCCAACGATACAGTCCGCTCAGCGTCGCTTCCGCCACGATTCGTGACTGCCCCGTCGACGACACGGCTGTGCGTGAGAGACCCATACATATTTTACCGTCCGGCGAGAGTTTGCTGTCACTATGCGTGTCAATTGTAAACACTGCGTGAGTTTTCGACCCGGCGCGACGACGGGTGATGTCTGAGTATGGAGATCACAGTCGACGGCGAGACCGACGAGGACACCGCTCGCGTGATAGCCACCGCGGTCGCCGAACACCTCGGCCAGCCCGTCGAAATCGTCGATCCCGGCGGCGACCGGGTCGCGGCCGACGAGGAGGAGTGGACGGGCGGCGGCGACATCGTCACCGAGCGCGAACAGAAGCTCCGCGAGCAGATCGAGGACATCGTGTCCGGCGGGCCCGAACGGGGCCACGAGAAACTCGAAGACCTCGGGAAGGCGTTCGTCCGCGACCGGCTCGACCTGCTGTTCGACGAGATTACCTACGAGGACGGCACCTTCGCCCGCTTCACCGACGACGACGAACTCCCGGCCGACGGCCTGCTGACCGGCGTCGGCGAGATCGAGGGCCGCGAAGTATTCTTCACTGCCAACGATTACAGTGTGAAGGCCGGTTCGCTCGGCCAGATGGGCGTCGAGAAGGAGATCCGGCTCTCGGAACGGGCCGCCGAAGCCGGCGCACCGATCGTCCGGCTGATCGACTCGACGGGCGCGCGGCTCAACGCCGAGGAACGCGAGAAAGGCGACACGCACATGGATCGCTACCGCGGCGGGAAGATGTTCTACAACCAGTGTCTCCACTCCGGACAGGTCCCCCAGATCGGCGTCCTCTACGGGCCGAACATCGCCGGGTCGGCCTACACGCCCGTCTTCTGTGACTTCCTGATCATGGTCGAGGACATCTCCGGCATGGCCATCGCCTCGCCCCGGATCGTCGAGGCGATGACCGGCGAGTCAGTCGACATGGCGGATCTTGGGGGCCCGCAGGTCCACGCCACCCAGTCCGGCAGCGCCGATCTCGTGGTCCCCGACGAGGAGGCCGCCGCCGAGGCCGTCAAGGCCCTGCTCTCGTATCTCCCCCAGCAGTACGACGCACCGAACCCGACGCGAGAGCCGAAACCACCGGTCAAGAATCCGAAAGGGTTGGACGCGGTGATCCCCGACGAACCCAACGCGGCCTACGACGTACACGAGGTGATCGACCGCGTGGTCGACCGGGACTCCTGGTTCGAGACCAAACCCCAGTTCGCCCCGGAGATAGTCACCGGCTTCGCCCGCATGGGTGGGCGACCGGTCGGCATCGTCGCCAACCAGCCCAACCACGTCAGCGGAGCCATCTTCCCCGATTCGGCGGAGAAGGCGGCCGAATTCGTCTGGATCTGTGACGCCTACGAGATCCCGCTCGTGTACCTGTGTGACACGCCCGGGTTCATGGTCGGGTCGAAGGTCGAACGCGAGGGGATCCTCCAGCGCGGCCGGAAGTTCATCTACGCTACGTCGAACGCCCAGGTGCCCAAGTTCTGTGTCATCACGCGAAAAGCCTACGGCGCGGGCATCTACGCCATGTGTGGCCCCGCGTTCGGTGCCGACGCGACGCTCGCGCTCCCGAGCGCCGAAATCTCCGTGATGGGACCGGATGCCGCCGTCCACGCCCTCTTTGGCGGCCAACTGGAGGAGATGGAGGGCGAGACCCGCGAGGCGTTCATCGACAGCGCCAAAGAGCAGTTCGACGACTTCGTCGATCTGCGCGCTCAGGCCGCGAAGATGCAGGTCGACGAACTCCTGCCGGCGGGCGACCTCCGCGAGCAGTTGCTGGCTCGTCTGTCGGCCTTCAGGAACAAGCGCCGGGACGACCCCGACCGCCACCACGGGACGATCCTGTTCTAACCGTCCGTCTCGCCGTCTTCGCTCCTGTCGCGCCGAACGACCAGCACCGGCGCGACGGCACCCTCAGCGATCCGTTCGCTCGTGTCACCCAGCACCGTCGTCAGGAGTGTCTGTTTCCCTTCGCCCATGACGACGATGTCGAACTCGTCGGTCCGGTCCACGATGGCCCGCGTGGGAAACTCCACGTCGTCGGATTCGGTACGGATCTGTTCGTCGGTTAGACCGCGGTCGCGCAAGGTCCGCTCGGACTGATCGAGGAGCGCGGTGGACTCGTCGACCGTGAGATCCCAGAGCGTGACCCGTTTGTCGTCGCCGTCGACGAGCGTCGCCACGAGGTCCGCCAGCCGGCCCACGTCGACGATGCCCCGAAGTGGGACCAGAATCTCCGAAATATCGCCCGCCGGGTTCGGCAGGAGGACGGCGGTCGCGTCGACTTCGTCGGCGACGCGGTCGATCGTCCGGTCCTCGTCGTGTGTGAACGCCACGCGCGTCTCGACGTCGGTGTGGGCATCACCGACCGCCGCCGCGATGTCGTCGACGGCCGCGCGCGCTCGCTCCTCGAACTGCATACTCGCCTGCTCGGTCGGCGTCTGCTCGGGGATGACGTGGTACCCCAGCAACACCAGTTCGGCCGGGGCGAGAAACTCCACGAGCGTCTGCGGAATCGTCTGTCCTTCCAGTACTTCGACGGGCACGAGAACACGTGGTGGGTCACGGATCGCGAGGTCACCCGACGTGTCCGGTCGGTCGTCGCTCATCAGAGGGCCCCCTTGAGAGATACGTCACTGGCGTAGTACTTGTACCACACGCCGGACGCGATCATTATCGCGGCACCGACGCGACGCGAAATCGGCTGCATGAACGCGATCATCACGAAACTCGCGAGCGCGCCGACGACCGCCACGAACGTCGCCGCCGGGACGCGGAACTCCGGATCGTACCACCCCGGCTCGTCGCGACGGATCGCGAGCAACGCGACACAGATCAGGCCGTACATCACCAGGTGGAGAAAGGAGGCCACCTCCGCGAGTATCGCGACCTCGCCGGATGCGGTCAAGACGAGGATGGGACCGCCGGCCATCGCCAGCGCGACGTGTGGCGTCCCGTATTTCAGGTTCATCCGGCTCGCGAACTTCGGGATGATGGCGTCTTTACTGACCGCGAAGACCGCCCGCGAGGTCGAGAGAATCGACGCGTTCGCGCTCGATATCGTCGCGAGCAGACCGGCGAGGAGGATCAGCACTGCACCGGGGACGCCGAAAAAGGAGCGTGCCACCTCGACCATCGCGGTCTCTCCGAAGGTTGCCAACTGCGCGCTCCCGAAGGCGCTGGTCGCGACGAAGATCGTCACGATGTACAGCAAGCCGACGGTGAGGACCGACCCGACCATCGCCAGCGGGAGGTTCCGCCCGGGATCTTTGATGTCACCGGCGATGGTCGCCACCTGGGCGAATCCGAGATAGGACGTGAACACGAGCGCGGCCGTCGTGAACATCGGCAGCGGACCGAACGGCAGGAACGACTCGGGCGTACTCGGCTGGCCGACGACGCCGAGCGCGTCGAGCCCGCCGTAGGTCAGAAAGAGCACGAGAATCGTCAACAGCAGGCCGACGACGTAGTTCTGGAGCGTCGCGGCGTTTTCCGTCCCGAACAGGTTGAGGCCGGTCAGCAACACGCCGAAGACCAGTGCCAGCGGGACGACGACGCTCGCGCCACCCAGTCCGACACCGGCCTCCAGCAGGACCGCCGCTGCGTAGTTACCGAACCCGACCAGGTAGAACGCGGTCGCGAACACCAGTCCGAGCCAGACGCTGAGGCCGACGACGGCACCCGGAAGCGCACCGAGGGCACGTGAGACGAAGTAGTACCCACCGCCGGACTTGGGCATCGCGGTCGCCAGTTCCGAGGCGGGCAGCGCGACCAGCAGGGCGACCACTGCACCGATGGCGAACGAGCCAGCCGCGGCGGGCCCCGCTTCCCCCGCCGCGATACCGGGGAACACGAAGATACCCGCACCGATCATCGTCCCGATACCGACCGAGAGGCCGCCGACCAGCCCGATCGACCGCTCCAGTTCCGAGCCTTCCTCGGTCGTCGTCGTCTCGTCGTCCGTGTTCGTCGGCGTGGCGACCGTCTCCGGTGACTCGCCGGCCCTGTTCGTGTGGTTGCTCCCGCTCATAGTTCCCTGGTCATATCTCGAACTAGTGAGTGACAAGAACGTCCGCTGTAATCAGTTCAGGGGTCGCGTTCCCACGACGTGGGAACGCGCTGAACGAACTTGGTGACTGGCTCGCGTACTTCACAGTAGCTATGACACGACAGACGATTGCGGACCGCGCGGCGGTGTGGATCGGCCGTGTCGTCGGCTTCCTGGCAGTGGCGTACACGGCGCTCGGCGTGTGGGTCCTGCTCGGACGGCCGACCACACTTGGGACGAACGGCTACCTCGTGGGATCGCTCGTCTCGATCCTGCTCTTGCTCACAGGCGGGTACGTGCTGAGTAAACAAGACCCGCGGCTGGGCGACGGCAGACGCTCGGCCTGATTCCGCCGGCCGAATCACCGCTTCTCGTTTTCTCACTCGCTGTCAGTTTCCTCAGTGTCGTCCGGGTCCCCGTGTTGGATCACGAGCACCGGACCCAGGAACTCGTTGGCGACCTGGTCTGCAGTCATCCCGAACAGGAACGTCGACACCGACGGATCGGATTCCCCCATGACGATCGTGTCGTAGTTGTCGGACGCATCGACGATCGATTCCTGCGGAGAGCCGTCCCGCGAGACCTGCATATCGATCGTGTCGGGCGGGACACCCTCCTCGGAGAGTCGAGTCGCAACCCCCTCGAGTAGGGTCTCTACGTCCGCATCGATCTCGTCCGCTCCGGCGACGTGGTACAGCGTCACGTCGACGTCGACCGTCGCGAACAGCCCCGAAACCAGGCGGACGAATCGATCGATGCCGACGATCCCACGGATCGCGACGAGGACATTCTCCAGCGGTCTCGTCGCGTTCGGAATCAGTACCGCCAGACAATCGTGCTCCTCGGTCATCCGGTCGATCGTCGTCTGCCCATCGTGTGTGAACACGAGCTGGGACTCGACCGACGCCCCCGCGTGTTCCAATATCGCGGTAAAGTCCTCGAGACGGCGGGTGGCCTGGTCTTCGAACTGGTCACGCGCCTGATCGGTCGCGGTCTGGTCCGGCACGACGTGGTAGCCGAGCAGGACGACGTGTGCGTTCGTGAGGAGTTCGGGTACACCTTCTGGAATCGATTCCCCTTCGAGGACACGTACCGGGACCAGGATGCTAGGTCTGTCGGACATTGTGTGAATTTCCCGTCGGGTCTGACGGGTCGATATACAGATTTTGGGGTGCACTGACAATAAAGCCAGTGTACCACCGCGTGATACAGCTATCCAGACGAGCACGAAGCCGACAATTCGCGGGCGATCCGACCGAGGGCAGACGAACGATACCGGCGTGTCAGGCGTCGGCTGCGTCCGGGCTCTGGCTGACTTCCGACCAGACCAGCACGAGCACGAACGTGACAACGCCCATGCCGAGCGAGACCGGCATCGGCAGGTCGACGCCGACGAAGGACAGCACGACCGGTAGCTCGATGAACAGTGGCACCATGAACGCGCCGACGACCAGCAGGGCGGCCGGTGAGAGGCGACTCATGCGATCACCTCCAGCAGCGGCGCGATGACGGCCGGCGACGCTTCCTGACCGGCCGGGTAGAGGCCGGCACCCTGCACGATGCTGTACAGCGGGAGCGAGTAGGCGAGAATCACCAGCACGACGGCGATCAGCGCCCAGAGCTTGAGGTTGTCCAGGACCGTCGGCGACTGATCCGGCCCGGACAGCGCCGGCGGCAGTGCCGAGTCGAGATTGCGGGCGGGTTTGTTGTTCATCGCGGTGAGGCCGACGTTCATCAGGAACAACAGCGCAGAGACGAACAGCAGGACGCCGCCGAACGCCAGTTGCAGGCGGAGACTGCTGACCGAGCCGGCGACGGTCTCGAAGGTGACCTGCGGGTACTGGGGTTCGGCGGTCCGGCGCGGGATGCCCGCGAGGCCGCCACGGTGCATCGCCGCGGACATGAACACCATGCCGATGAACCAGAGGACGACCTGGAACAGCCCGATGGGGCGACTGTAGAGTTTCCGACCGGTGATCCGGGGCACGAGCCAGTAGGAGGCGGCCATGAAGGTGAGCGCGACGGCCGTCCCGACGGTGAGGTGGAAGTGGCCCGGCACCCAGATGGTGTTGTGGACGAGGTAGTTGATGTTCATCCCAGCGTTGATCATACCGCTGAACCCGCCGGCGGCGAACATCAGACCGGCCAGCGCCATGCCGGTGAAGGCCGGATCACGCCACGGGAGCGCCTTGAGCCACCCGAAGTAGCCGGTGCCACCGCGCTGGCGCGCGCCGTGTTCGATGCTGGCCACGACGGTGAACGCGGTCAGCAGGCTCGGCAACAGCAGGAACATCGTGTTCGTCATCGCGATGAACTTGAACCCTTCCGCGATGCCGGGATCGACGTACTGGTGGTGGATCCCGACTGGCGTCGAGAGGAGCAAGAAGAGCACGAACACGACCCGTGCGAGCGGATCGCTGAACAGGCGTCCACCGGCGATCTTCGGCAAGACCGTGTACCACAGCAGGTACGCGGGCATCAACCAGAAGTAGACGACGGGGTGGCCGAAGAACCAGAACAGCGTCCGCGTCAGCAGCGGGTTCGGCGCGGGCATGATCCCGAGCGACCACGGGATCAGGAAGACGACGACCTCGACGGCGACGCCCATGGTGGCGATAAACCACATGAGCATCGTCGTCAGGACCATGAACGACTGGAGCGGGATGCGTTCGCCGGCGTTTTCACGCCGCCAGGCGAGGTACTGCCGGAACCAGTCGATGCCGGCGAGCCAGGTCCCGATGATGAACACCGCGAGCCCGATGTAGAAGATCGGGTGTGCCTGCAGGGGCGCGTAGAACGTGAAGAGGACGTCCGCGCTGATGTCGGTACTCGGGATCAGTCCGGCCAGGATCGCGATTCCGGCCATCGCGGTCCCGACGGACATCGTCGCGACCCAGAACCAGGTGAATCGCTTGCTCACCGGCGGTCTGTCGAGACTCCGCGTGTTCGCCCAGGCGAACACGCCGGCGAGGAAGAAGATGGTGAACACGATCACCAGCAAGACGCCGTGGAGCGTCAACAGCGTGTAGTAGTCGGCTGAGTCGACGAGCCGGGCGACGCCCGTCCGGTGGAGCGCCTGCAGGACGCCCATGAACGCGCCGATCCCGAAGGCGACGAACGCCGTCAGGAACAGGGAGCGCACGACCCGCGAGACGTGTGGGTACTGGATCAAAAAGGAGTTGTCCGGGAGCATCTCCCGGGCCGAATCCACGGTCTCGCCGGCCGTCTCACCGGGCGTGCTCACGCGGATTCACCTCCGCTCGGCGTCGCCGTGGCGTTCGTCGTCTCGTTGCCACCGGTCTGTGTCTGCGTGTCGTCTTGCATCGTGAAGTTGGACGGTTCCGTGACGGTCAACTCCGCGGCCATGCTGTGATGGCCGGCACCGCAGTACTCGTGACAGACGATTCCGTACTCGCCCGGTTCGTCGAATTCGACGGTGATCTTCGACACTTCGCCAGGGATGACCATCGTGTTGGCGTTCGTGCCGACGATCTCGAACCCGTGAACCACGTCCCGGGAGGTCACGTAGAACGTGACTGTGCTATTCGCGGGCACCTCCATCGTCGAAGGCTGGAAGGCGAACTGGATGCCGACGACGTGGACCTCGTACTCGTTGGGTCCGACCTTCGTGACGCCGGGGTCGTCGAAGCCGCTCGTGTTCCCGAGTTCTTGCGGATTGACTTGCCCGCCCTCGTCGTTTACCATGGTGATCCCGGCACCCGCCGCCCCGTAGACGATCGTCGAGATGAACCCGACGATCAACAGGAGCGACGCCCCGAGCCACAGTTTTTCGTAGTTGTGAACGTGCATCGCTAATCACCCAATCACCGTCGCCCCGTTGCCGAGGAACTCGACGAAGTACATATACGTCCACATCAGGGCGAGGATGAGAAAGTACACCAGCAACAGCGCCAGCGTGCCCTTCGGATCGTACTCGTCCTGTGAGAGCGACTCTTCGATATCCGGATCCCTGACCAGCGTCCCGTCGGCGTAGGTCTCCTCGCCGACGACCGCGGAATCCGTCTCCGCCTCAGCCTCTGTCGCGGTCATGGAAGGGTGTACGGACATGTTCGTTAAATTCGATTCGGTGGTTTCCCACGGAGTGAGAACACCGCCCAGCATTATACTGCGCGTCCTCCAATGGTCGGTATGATCCAGGCATTCGACTCGTTGTCGCCACGAATCGTCATCGCGATCGCATTACTGGCGCTGGTGCCGGTGGTAACGTTTGGCCTCACGCTGTCGTTCTACGTGGCACTCGCCGTGACGGCCACGAACGTCGTGTTGATCACCACGAGTCTCTACCTGCTGTTCTCCCCGACCGAGGCCGAAGAACACGGGACCGACGCGGCACACAGTTGAGTCGTGTGTCCCACCCCCGATAGATGAGTGCGACGCTCCTCCAGCTGGCCGGTGTCTCCGCCGTCGAGGGCAACGTCGACCTGCTGGTGTTCGCCGTGATCGGCCTGCTGGCCGGCGCGCACTGTCTCGGAATGTGTGGCCCGCTGGTCACGCTGTACGCCGACCGGATGGACGCACGGACCGGCACCGACCGGAGCCGCCGGCTCACCACGTTCGCCGTCCGCCAGCACCTGCTGTTCAACCTCGGGCGAACGATCAGCTACGCCGCCATCGGCGCGCTCGCGGCCGCGGCCGGCGGACTGGTGTTCGCGTCGGTCGACGGACTGCCGGCCATCGCCAACCCCGTCCGGATCGTCGCCGGGTTGACCGTCGGCGCGGTCATCGTCGCGACGGGCATCAGATACCTGCTCGGCGGGACTGGCCATCTCGACCGGTTCACGCCCGCCGTCGTCACCCGGGGGTTCCAGCGGATCACCGGCTGGCTCACCGCACGCGTCGACCGGCTTGTCGGCGGCCCCAAGATCGTCGGCCTGGGTGCCGTCCACGGGATCCTCCCCTGTCCGATCCTCTATCCCGCCTACGTCTACGCGTTCGCGCTCGGCGATCCCGTCCGGGCCGCGCTGAGTCTCGGCGTCCTCGGGCTGGGGACGGTCCCGACGCTCTTTGCCTACGGGACGGTGCTGGGCACGCTCGGTGACGGCCACCGCCGGACCCTCCACCGACTGCTGGGCGGAGCCTTCATCCTCCTCGGGTACATTCCCCTCTCACACGGCCTGATGTTGCTCGGCGTCGGCGTGCCGATGTTGCCCGTGCCGTTCTACCAGCCCCTCGCATGACCGACTGTACACTCTGTGACCGACCGACGCCGGACCCGCCGATCACCGACGGCGACGGCGGGGCGTACTGCTGTCAGGGCTGTCTCTCGGTCGCGAACGCCCTCGACGACGTGGAGACGACCGAGGCGGACCTCGACGAGCGCCGGGGCCGCGAGGACGTCTCGGTCCCCGACGACGCCGAGACGGGCTATCTCGCCGTCGACGGGATGCACTGTGGCACCTGCGAGGCCTTCGTCGAGTCCCGCGCGGTCGACCAGTCGGGCGTCCACGACGCCGCCGCCAGCTACGCCACCGACACGATGCGGCTGGTCTACGACCCCGAGGAGACCCGGCCCGACGAACTCGCCGATGCTGTCTCGGGCTACGGGTACGCGGCCCGGGACCGCGAGGTCGAGGCCGACAGCGAGGCCGACGAATCGGCCTGGGCGCTGGCGATCGGCGGTTTCTTCGGCATGATGGTGATGGGCTGGTACGCCCTGTTTCTCTACCCCACGTACTTCGGCTACGACGCGCCCTTTATCGACCTGAACAGCCTCGTCGGACTCTACCTGTTCGGGAACGTCTGGCTGATGACGTCTCTCGTCCTCTTCTACACGGGGTGGCCGATCCTGCGGGGCGCGTACGTCAGTCTCCGGGCGGGCCACCCGAACATGGACCTGCTGGTCGCGCTCGCGGCCACGGCTTCGTACAGCTACAGCACCGTCGCGATGGTGTTGGGCCGCACGCACCTCTACTTCGACGTGACGGTGGCCATCGTCCTCGTGGTCTCGCTTGGCAACTACTACGAGGGTCGGGTCAAGGACCGCGCGGTCGGCCTGCTCTCGGAGCTGACCGAGTCCAGGGTGACCGAGGCGCGCCGCCTGACCGCCAACGGGACGGAGACGGTGCCTGTCGAGGACCTGTCGGCTGGCGACCGCCTGCTGGTCAAGGCGGGCGAGCGCGTCCCCACCGACGGCGAGGTCCTCGAGGGCTCGGCCGCGGTCGACGAGTCGCTGCTCAGCGGCGAACCGATGCCGGTCGACAAGCGCGTGGGCGACGAGGTGATCGGCGGGAGCGTCGTCACCGATTCGCCGCTGACGGTCGAGGTCGCGGCCGACGCCGAGAGCACCCTCGACCACATCGTCGAGTTGCTCTGGTCGATCCAGAGCGCCCGGCCGGGGATGCAGCGGCTGGCCGACCGACTGGCGACGGTGTTCGTGCCGACGGTGATCGCGCTCGGCACGCTGGCGGCCGCGGCCGTCCTCCTGACCGGCGGGAGCGGCGTCTCGGCCCTGCTGATCGGGCTCACGGTGCTCATCGTCTCCTGTCCCTGTGCGCTGGGGCTGGCGACGCCGCTCGCGGTCGCCGCGGGCGTCCGCGAGGCCGCAGACGCCGGGATCGTCGTCGTCTCCGAAGCGGTGTTCGAGGCCGTCCCCGAGGTCGACGTGGTGGTCTTCGACAAGACGGGGACGCTGACGACCGGCGAGATGCGTGTCGCCGAGGTCGTCGGCGACGATCCCGAGACCCTGCGCCGTCGCGCGGCCGCGGTCGAGTCCCGGGCGAACCACCCCGTCGCCACCGCGATTACCGATGCCGTCGAGAACCCGCCCGGCGCTGCCGACTTCGAGGGGCACGCCACCGGCGTCAGCGCCGTCGTGGACGGCGACCGCGTGACCGTCGGTCGGGCGGACCTGCTCCGATCCGAGGGCCTTGGAGTCCCGGACGAACTGGACCGGCGAGCCACCGAGGCGGCCGACGCCGGCCAGCGGCCGGTGTTCGTCGGCTGGGACGGACGGGCGCAGGGTCTGCTCCTGCTGGGCGAGCGCGAGCGGCCGGAGGCCGCCGAGGTCGTCGCAGACCTCTCGGCCGATCACGAGGTGGTGGTGTTGACCGGCGACGAGAGCGGTGCGGTCGAACGGATCGAGGACCGCATCGACGCCGACGAAGTGTTCGCCGGCGTCCCGCCGGAGGCCAAAGCCGAGACCGTCGAGCGCCTGCGCGGGCGTGGCACCGTCGCCATGGTCGGCGACGGGAGCAACGACGGCCCCGCGTTGGCGGCCGCGGATCTCGGCATCGCGCTGGGGAGCGGGACCGACCTCGCCGCGGACGCCGCGGACGCCGTCTTGCTGGACGACGACCTGCGAAACGTGACCGCGCTGTTCGAGATCGCCAACGGGACACACGGACGCATCCGCCAGAACCTCGGCTGGGCGTTCCTCTACAACGCCGTCGCCATCCCCATCGCCGTCGCCGGCCTGTTGAACCCCCTGTTCGCCGCCGTCGCGATGACTGCCTCCAGTCTGCTGGTCGTCACGAACTCGTCGCGGTCGCTCCGCTCGTGACATATTAGGACGTTTAATCCAACCTCGGGTGTGGGCGTAAACAATTATATGCAACCCTGCCATTCGTGGTCGTATGGGGGATACAGGTACACCAGTGCCGACCACGTGGAACAACCCGAACGTCTGTCCGTTCTGTGAGATGCAACTCGACTCGCCGGGTGCGGGTTTCATGGATCACCTGAAGTCCAATCCTGCCTGCGAGTCCGGCTTCGATCAGTGGCGCGGCAACGTCGACAACGACATCCGCGGCGGCTGGTCCGGCTAACTCGGTCACTTCTCGACGGTCACCCCTGTTCGGCCAGCCGTAGGCTCGGGCCGTACTGAGAAAACCGCCCGGTCAGTCGATACTCATGATCTCGCGCGCCTCGTCGGGCGTGGCGGGTTCACGACCCACGTCGCGGGCCATCCGCGCCGCCTTCTCGACGAGGTCGGCGTTGCTCTCGGCCATCTCGCCCTCGCTGACGTAGAAGTTGTCTTCGAGGCCGACCCGGACGTTCCCGCCCATCGACAGCGCCGCGCCGACGAGCCGCCACTGGTCCTCGCTGATTCCGATGACCTGCCAGGTGGCGTCGTCGGGAAGCTGGCGGACCTGGTGGGCCAGATTCTCTGCGGTCGCCGGAATACCACCGAGGACGCCCATGATGAGACTGAAGTGGAGTGGGTGTTCGAGTTTGCCCTCGGTCAGGAGGGGGCGAGTGTTGCCGATGTGGCCCGTGTCGAAACACTCCAGTTCGGGTGTGACGCCGGCCTCGTTCATCGTCGTCAGCATCTCGCGAATCTCCGAGAAGGAGTTCTCGAACACCATGTCGAACACGTAGTCTTCCCGAGATTCGGAGTACTTCGCGTAGTTCATCGAACCCATGTTCAGAGCGGCCACCTCGGGCTGGGTCTCGCGGACGTACTCCGCGCGGCTCTCGACGGGTTCGTGGATCGCGCCCGTCGAGAAGTTGATCACGATGTCGGTGCGAGCCTGGACTTCGTCTTTGATCTCCTGGTAGCGCTCGGTCGAGTACGTCGGCGAGCCGTTGTCGGTGCGGGCGTGGATGTGCGCGACGGCCGCGCCCGCCTCGCGTGCCGCGGCGGCCTCCTCGGCGATCTCCTCGGCGGTGTACGGGATCGCCTCGCACTGGTCGCGCGTCGTGAGCGCGCCCGTCAGCGCCGCCGAGATAACGACCTTCTCGGGGTCGTTGCCTTTCACGGAGTCGCGGTTGGCGTCGGTCATCCGCGCACCTCCCACTCGGGATCCTCGTCCATCAAGAAGGAGTTGATCCCCTCTTCGGTTGCGTCGCTCATCGCGACCACCGTGATGATCTCCTTGAGATAGGAGAGGGCCTCCTGGAAGCCCATGTCACGCTGTGCGTAGTAGGCCTCCTTGCCGACCTCGATGAGGACTGGGCTGTTGTTCACGAGTTGGTCGACGAGGTCGTCCAGCGCCGCCTCGAACTCGCCTTCGGGGGCCAGTTCGGTCACGAGCCCCATCTCGGCGGCCTCCTCTGCGGTGACGTGCTCCCCTGTAAAGAGGAGCTTCAGCCCGGCCTTCTGGTCGACCGAGCGCATGATCGGAGCCATCGCCTGGGCCGGGAACAGGCCCACGTTCACCTCGGGTGTGCCGAACTCGGCGTCGTCCCGCGCGACGACGAACTCACACGCCGACGCGAGGCCGAGTCCGCCCGCGAGACAGTAGCCCTCGACCGCCGCGACGGTGAGGACGCTGGCGTCGACCATCTCCTGGACGATGGCAGACAGCGAGGAGAACTGTTCGCGGTACGCCTCCGATCCCTGGCCGATGACGCCGGACATCTCCGAGAGGTCGCCACCCGAGCAGAACGTGCCGCCCGCACCCCGGAGGACGAACACCCGTGCCTCGCTCTCGTCGGCGAACTGGATCGCATCCAGCAGTCCCAGGATCACCGGTTCGTTCAGCGAGTTGCGCTCCTCGGGTCGGTCGATGGTCGCCCGGACGACGAACCCGTCGTCGCTCACCGTTACGTCGAGGGCCTCGTTCGAGAGTTCCTGATCTTCCATGAGGTTTTGTATCGTGGCACACGCCGCCGCAATAGTATTTCGGACAGGGAGAAACCTACAAAGAGTTCATCGTTTCTAAAATATCCGGTCCGCCGTGATCGTAATAAACGGACAACGTGTGGGCTGTGTCTTTATGTGGGTCGTCCGCAAATGGCGTGGTATGGTGGACACCCCCATCGACTACAGCCAGTACGAGGAGGGGAGACACGTCAACTACTGGGCACTCGACCCCGCGTTGCGGGCGGAAGTCGAGCGGACCTACGCCGACGCGGAGTTCGAGTGGGCCGAGCCCGAACTGTCGGATCTCGGTGAGGTGACAGGCCACACCATCACGGACAACGCGGAGATTATCGACCGCGAGGGCCACGAGTTGCGGACCTACGACAAGCACGGCGAGATCCAGAATCACGTCCAGTATCACCCGCTCCAGCACGAGAACGACCAACTCGTCTACGACCGCGGCGTGACACACGACATCTTCCACGCGCCGCCGGGCCGGGACGATCCGCTGGGCTTCCAGCACGTCCTGACCCAGCAGACGATTCTCTCCTTCGCCGACGGGGGCTTCGTCTGCCCGGTCTCGATGACGACTGGCGCGGCCATCGTCCTGGAGAAGTACGTCGACGACGACCACCCCAACGCCGACCTGCTGGACGAGTACTTCCAGGGCCTCACCAGCAGGGACTACGACGACCACATCGAGGGCGCGATGTTCCTCACCGAGAAGCAGGGCGGCTCGGACGTGGGTGCCAACGAGACGACCGCCGAACCCACCGACGAAGAGGGCGTCTACGAACTCCACGGCGAGAAGTGGTTCTGCTCGAACATCGACGCCGAAGGGACCCTCGCGCTGGCCCGCCGGCCCGACGCCCCCGACGGGACCGCCGGACTCTCGCTGTTTCTGGTGCCCCACACGAAGCGGGACGGCCAACTCAACGATCAACTCTACCGCCGGCTGAAGGACAAACTCGGCACCATCGCGGTCCCGACGGGTGAGGTCGAATTCCGCGGTGCGGAGGCCTACCTCGTCGGCGAACCGGAAAACGGGTTCAAGCTGATGGCCGAGATGATGAACTTCGAGCGGCTGACCAACGCCACGGGCTCGGTCGGCGGGATGGGTCGGTGCCTCCTCGAATCGAAGGTCCAGGCCGCGACGCGGGACGCCTTCGGCGAGACCATTCAGGAGTACCCGCTGATGCGTCGGGACCTCGTGAATATGCAGACCGACTACGAGGCCGCGCTCGCCTTCACGTTCGAGGCCACGCGGCACTACGCCGACTACATGGCCAACGAGCAACGCCTCGACGAAGCACCCGAGGACCGCGACGACGACGCGGCGCGGGCGTTCAAGCTGATGCGCCTGCTCGTCCCCATCGCGAAGTACAAGACCGCCCGGATGGCCGTCGATACCG
The DNA here is from genome assembly GCF_900110215.1 of Halorientalis persicus. Classification (GTDB taxonomy): domain Archaea; phylum Halobacteriota; class Halobacteria; order Halobacteriales; family Haloarculaceae; genus Halorientalis; species Halorientalis persica. Next base: position 18,211 of record NZ_FOCX01000015.1, read on the forward strand.
CCTCCTACGCCTGTGAGGTGCTGGGCGGGAACGGCTACGTCAACGGCTTCGCGACCGAGCGAATGCTCCGGGACTCACAGGTCCTCCCGATCTGGGAGGGGACCTCCAACGTCCTCTCGCTGGACGTGTTGCGCGTGCTCAACCGCGAGGCCGCCCACGAGGAACTGTTCCCGCTGGTCGAGGACTGTCTCGACGCCGCCGAGCACCCACACCTCGACGACCTCGCGGGGACCGTCGCCGACGAGTTCGAGTCGATGCAGGCGGCGATGCTCTCGCTGGCCACCGAGGACCAGGACTACGCCCAGCACGAGGCCAAACAGCTCGCCGACTACATCTTCGACGTGGTGACCGCCGCCCTGTTGATCGAGCGCGCCCAGGACGCCATCGACGAGCGCGACGACGCCCGGAAGGCGCTGGTCGCCGAGTGGTTCGTCGAGACCCGCTTCGAGAAGGGGGACGCCCGGGGCATCACCGACGGCGAGAAACTCCCGGACGATCACTTCGCGGAGATCGTCCAGCACGGATCACTCTCCCCGGATCAGTTGGCCGACACCGCGCCCGCGGACGACTGACGACCGGTCGGGACAGCGATCGAAAAGAAGCGTCGGACGGCGTGAAGGCGGATCTACTCGCCGTCGGGGTTGGGAACCACGGTCACGCTGGCGACGTGGTCGTTACCGTCGAGTTCCATGATCGTGACGCCTTTCGTGTTGCGTCCGACCGTCGAGATGTCGGCCGCGTGGATGCGCATGATCTGACCGCTCTCGCTCATGATGATCAGGTGGTCTGCCTCCTCGACCGCTTTCACGTCCGTCACCAGTCCGTTGCGGCCATCCGTCTTGATGTCGATCAGCCCCTTCCCGTAGCGTGACTGCTGGCGGTACTCGTCTAGCAGGGTCCGCTTCCCGTAGCCGTTCTCGGTGACGGTCAACAGCGCACGGTCGTCCTCGCCACTCGTAGCGACCAGTCCGACCACGTGATCGTCGTCCTGGAGTTTGATCGCACCGACGCCGCGAGCGTTGCGGCCCATCTGCCGGGCTTCCGTCTCCGCGAACCGGATCGTCATGCCCTGTTCGGTCGCGAGCACGAGATCCTGCTCGCCGTCGGTCACCTCCACGTCGACGAGTTCGTCGCCCTCCTCCAGCGAGGCGGCGATGATCCCCGTCGACCGGATGTTCTGGAAGTCGGTCGTACAGGTCCGCTTGACGTACCCGTTCCGGGTGACCATCGTGAGACACTTGTCGTCGGTGAACGCGTCGGTGTCCACGACGGCCGTAATCTCCTCGCCGTCGTCGATCCCCCCGATGACGTTCCGGATGTGGTTGCCACGGGCCGTCCGGCTCATCTCGGGTACCTGGTAGGTCTTCAGCCGGTAGACCTTGCCCTGGTTCGTAAAGCAGAGCAGGTAGTCGTGGCTGTTGGCGCGGAACACCTCGTTGACGCGGTCGCCCTCCTTGGGGTCCGCGCCGATGATGCCTTTCCCGCCCCGGCCCTGTGGCTCGAACTTCTCGACGGGCATCCGCTTGATGTAGTCGTCCTCGGTGATGACGACCACGCAGTCCTGTTCGGGGATGAGGTCCTCGTGGGTGACCTCGCCGTCGTCCTCGACGATCTTGGTCCGGCGCTCGTCGCCGTACTCCTCGCGGATCTCCCGAAGTTCGTCTTTGATCACGTCCAGCAGTTCCTGCTGGTCGCCGAGGATCTCCTCCAGCCGCTCGATCCGCTGTTGAACCTCCTCGTACTCGGTTTCGATCTCGCCGACCTCCTCGGAGGTCAGGCTCCCGATCTGGATGCGGACGATGTGGTCGGCCTGATCCTCGGAGAAGTCGTACTCCTCTCGGAGGGCATCCTTGGCGTCGTCGCGGGTGTCGGCGTCCCGGACGATTTCGATCACGTCGTCGGCGTTTTTGACCGCTGTGAGGCGACCCTCGAGGATGTGGGCACGGTCCTCGGCCTCGTCGAGTTCGAACTGGCTCCGGCGGCGGACGACCTCTTTCCGGTGGTCGACGTACTCGGCGAGGGTCTCCTTGAGCGTCAGCACGCGGGGCTGGCCGTCGACCAGCGCGAGGTTGATGACGCCGAAGGTCGATTCGAGGTGGTGTTCGAGTAGCTGATTCTCTACCACGTCCGCGTTGGCGCCGCGCTTGAGGTCGACCACGACCCGGACGCCGTCGCGGTCGGACTCGTCGCGCAGGTCGCTGATCCCCTCGATCTTCCCCTCGTTGACGTTCTCCGCGATCCGCTCGACGACGCGGGCCTTGTTCTCCTGATAGGGCAACTCGGAGATGACGATCCTGCCTTCCTCGTGGTCGACCTCGTACTCGGCGCGGACGGTGAGTCGACCACGACCGCTCTTGTACGCCTTGTGGATGTCGTTGCGGCCCACGATGTTCGCGCCCGTCGGGAAGTCCGGCCCCTTGATCGGCCCCGGACTCTCTTCTAAGTGGATCAGGTCCTCGATGTCGCAGTCGGGGTTGTCGATCAGGTGGATCGTCGCGTCGATCACTTCCTCGAGGTTGTGGGGCGGAATCTTCGTCGACATCCCGACCGCGATTCCGGTCGACCCGTTGACCAGGAGGTTCGGGAACGCCGCCGGAAGGACCTCGGGTTCTTCGAGCCGGTCGTCGTAGTTGGACTGGAAGTCGACGGTGTCTTTCTCGATATCTTCCAGCAACTCCTCTGCGATGGGGCTCATCCGGGCCTCGGTGTACCGCATGGCCGCGGCGGGGTCACCGTCCATCGAGCCGAAGTTCCCCTGCCCGTCGATCAGCGGTTCGCGCATGGAGAACGTCTGGGCCATGTTGACGAGCGTGTCGTAGATGGCCTGGTCGCCGTGCGGGTGGTAGTCCCCCATGGTCTCCCCGACCACCGAGGAGGACTTGCGGTGACTGGAGCCGCTGGTGACGCCCATGGAGTGCATCGCGTAGAGGATGCGTCGATGGACGGGCTTGAGGCCGTCCCGCACGTCCGGCAGGGCGCGGCCGGCGATGACGCTCATCGCGTAGTCGATGTAACTCTGCTCCATCTCGTCTTCGACCCGGACGCGCTCGACGTTGGCCGCGGGAGCCGCCGTCGCGTCGTCGGGCCCATCTGGCAGTTCCGAACTCATGTTAGATATCGACCCACTCGGCTTCCGGAGCGTGTTCCTTGATGAACTGTTTGCGCGGTTCCACTGCGTCACCCATCAGCACGTTGAACATCTTGTCCGCCTTCGCGGCGTCCTCGATGGTGATCTGTTTGAGGTGACGGTTCTCGGGATCCATCGTCGTGTCCCATAGCTGTTCCGGGTTCATCTCCCCGAGCCCCTTGAACCGCTGGACCTGTGTGGGGTTGCCGTCGCATTTCTCGGCGACGATCCGGTCCCGTTCCTGTTCGGTCATCGCGTCGTAGGTCTCGCCGCGATACCGGATCCGGTAGAGTGGCGGCTGGGCGGCGTAGACGTAGCCCGCCTCGACCAGCGGCCGCATATGGCGATAGAACAGCGTCAGCAGGAGTGTACGGATGTGTGCGCCGTCCACGTCCGCGTCACACATGAAGATGATCCGCTGGTAGCGGGCGTCCTCGATGTCGAACTCGTCGCCGATCCCGGTTCCGAGCGCCGTGATCATGTTCCGAATCTCGTCGTTCTCCAGAATGCGATCCAGCCGGTGTTTCTCGACGTTCAGAATTTTGCCGCCCAGTGGGAGGATCGCCTGGAACTCGGGGTTGCGGCCCTGTTTGGCCGAGCCGCCCGCGGAGTCGCCCTCGACGATGAACAGTTCGGACTCGGTTGGATCTTTGGTCTGGCAGTCCGCGAGTTTTCCGGGCAGGGCCGTCGAATCCAGCGCGTTCTTCCGTCGCGTGAGTTGCTCGGCCTTCTTCGCCGCTTTGCGGGCCTTCGCGGCCTCGACGGCCTTCCGGATGATCGACTTGGCCGTGTCGGGATGTTCCTCGAAGAAGGTCGTCAGTTGCTCGTGGACCGCGCTCTCGACGATTCCCCGGACTTCGGAGTTGCCGAGTTTCGTCTTGGTCTGGCCCTCGAACTGCGGATCGGGGTGTTTGACCGAGATGACTGCGGTCAGCCCCTCCCGGATGTCCTCGCCTTTCAGGTTCTCGTCGAGGTCGCCGATCAGGCCGTGGTCGCTCGCGTAGTCGTTGATGACCCGTGTGAGCGAGGTCTTGAAGCCAGTGAGGTGAGTCCCGCCCTCGCGTGTGTTGATGTTGTTCGCGAAGGCGTGGATCGACCCCTGCAGTTCGTCGGTCGCCTGCATCGCGACCTCGAGGTGGACGGTCCCCTCGTCGATCCCCTCCTCGCCCTCGAAGTAGATTACCTCGTCGTGGAGCGGTTCCTTGGTCTCGTTGAGGTACTCGACGAACTCCTTGATGCCGCCCTCGTAGCAGAAGCTAGATTCGGTGCCGTCACGCTCGTCCTGGAGTGTGATCTCGACGCCGGAGTTGAGGAAGGCGAGTTCACGCAGACGCGCTTCCAGCGTCGAGAACTCGAAGTCGGTCGTCTCGAAGATGTCGTCGTCCGGCCAGAACCGGATCGAGGTTCCCGTCTCCTCGTCGGGTTCGAGATCGCGGACCTCCTCCAGTTCGTACTCGGGTTCGCCGTGGTCGAACCGCTGTTTCCAGATTGCGCCGTCCCGCCGGACCTCTGCTTCGAGCCACTTCGAGAGCCCGTTGACGACCGAGACCCCTACCCCGTGGAGTCCGCCGGAGACCTGGTAGGACTTGTTGTCGAACTTCCCGCCCGCGTGGAGGACCGTCATGATGACCTCCAGTGCGGGGCGGTCGTGTTCGTCGTGGGTGTCGACCGGAATCCCCCGCCCGTCGTCGCTGACGCTGACGGAGTCGTCCTCGTGGATCGTGACCTCGATGGTGTCACAGTACCCCGCCAGGGCCTCGTCGATAGAGTTATCGACCACCTCGTAGACGAGGTGGTGCAGTCCACGGGAGTCCGTCGACCCGATGTACATCGCCGGCCGTTTTCGGACGGCCTCCAACCCTTCCAGGACCTGAATCTGCCTGGCTCCGTACTCAGACTCGTTAGACATGAAATCTACTACGGCGTAGGATATGGGCACTGATAAAACCCCCGCACGCGCACGCTCGCGTGCGAACTCACCCTGTAGCGGCACGTTCTACCGTCTCTGACCAGTCGGTCGTCTGCCGACACCGGCGGAGTGAGACTCGCCTCCGAACTCGACCGAACGGTGCCGCTCACCCATGCCAACTGCTGCCGAACGGCCGTTCCACTTTCACCGAGCTGCCGTGCAACATTTAACCCCTCCGGGGGTAGAAGGAGCCAGAGAATGACCTCGTATCAGTCGACACTCGCCGAGGGGGAGGGGATCGCAGAGGAGCTGGCGGAGGCCCAGCGGTCCATCTCCATCGCCGAGTTCTTCGAGAAGAACCGTCAGATGCTCGGGTTCGACTCGGGTGCGCGGGCGCTGGTGACGGCCGTCAAGGAGGCCGTCGACAACGCCCTCGACGCGACCGAGGAATCCGGAATCCTCCCGGACATCTACGTCGAGATCCAGGAGAACGACGACTACTACCGTCTCATCGTCGAGGACAACGGTCCCGGGATCACCAAAGAGCAGATCCCCAAGATCTTCGGCAAACTACTCTATGGCTCCCGGTTTCACGCCCGCGAGCAGAACCGCGGCCAGCAGGGGATCGGGATCTCCGCCGCCGTGCTCTACTCCCAACTCACGAGCGGCAAACCCGCCAAGATCACCAGCCGCACCAAAGGCAGTGCCGACGCAAAATACTTCGAGTTGACCATCGACACGGACTCGAACGAACCCGAGATCGAGGGCGAGGACACGACCTCGTGGGACCGGCCACACGGCACCCGCATCGAACTGGAGATGGAGGCGAACATGCGCGCCCGCAACCAGCTCCACGACTACATCAAACACACCGCGGTCGTCAACCCCCACGCCCGCCTCGAACTCCGGGAACCACAGGAACACTTCAAGTTCGAGCGTGCGACCGACCAACTTCCGGAGGAGACCGAGGAGATCCGTCCCCACCCACACGGCGTCGAACTGGGGACCCTCCAGAAGATGCTCGACGCTACCGACTCCTATTCGGTGTCTGGCTTCCTGCAGGAGGAGTTCACCCGCGTCGGCGGCAAAACCTCGGACAAGGTGATCGACAACTTCCGGGACCGGCACTTCGGCCGCGAGATGGCCTGGAGCGCACCCGCCACGCACGAGGATGCGGACATCGAAGCCGCCGTCTCCGAAGCCGTCGCGAACAAGGGGGCGGACGCCACTGCCGAGTTCGCCGAATCGGTCGCCGCCGAGATCGACGACGCCGGATCGGTCACCCACTCCCGAGTGCAGGGCATCGTCGAGACAGTCGCCGAGGGCGTCGAGGACGAGTACGGGACGACCTTCGGCTCGACGGTCCGTGAGAACGCCGTCGCGGCCGCCTGGGACGCCGTCACAGACGAGCGGACCGGCGACATCTACGCCCTGGTCGACGAGGCGACCACGGACCGGAAAGACGACGCCCACGTCCAGGGGCTGGCCGAGCGGATCGCCGCCAAGTTCGAGGACGAGGAGAACCCACACGACCGACTCACCCGCGATCGGGTCGAAGACTACGTGGATCGGGCCGCCGACGCGACCGAGGAGTACGACGATGCCACCTTCGGCGAGACGGCCCGCGAGAAGGTCGTCGACGCGATCTGGGGGCGGATGGCCACGGTCCCCGACGACCCGCCGAACATCACGGCCATCGACGACGACCGTGACACAGCCAGCGAACTCCACGAGGCGATGCGCGAGACGGACATCATCGCGCCGCCGACGGACTGTCTCTCGCCGATCTCGGACGAGCTGGTACTGGAAGGGCTCGAAAAGGAGTTCGACGCGGACTTCTACGCCGCATCGACGCGGGACGCCTCCGTCCACGGCGGCGATCCGTTCATCGTCGAGGCGGGCATCGCGTACGGCGGTGACCTCGAAGAGAGTTCCAGCGCCGACGTGATGCGCTTTGCCAACCGCGTGCCGCTGGTCTACCAGCGCGGGGCCTGTTCGATCACCGACGTGGTCAAGACGATCAACTGGCGCAACTACAAACTCGACCAGCCCGGCGGGAGCGGCATCCCGAACGGCCCGGCGGTCATCATGGTCCACGTCGCCTCCACGAACGTGCCCTTCACCAGCGAGTCCAAGGACGCGGTGGCGAACGTCCCCGAGATCGAAGACGAGGTCGAGCGGGCCATCCGCGAGGCCGCCCGCGACCTGAAGTCCTACCTCAAGAAGCGCCGGTCGATGGAGAAACGCCGGCGCAAGCAGGACAAACTCGCGACGATCCTCCCCGAGATGGCCGAGAAACTCGAGGAGGTGACGGGCAACGGCGAGTTGAACATCGACGACTCGCTGGCCCGGATCATGAACAACGTCCTCGTCGACAGGGAACGCGATGGCGAGACGGTGCGACTGATCGTCGAGAACAACGACGACACCAACGCCACCCTGGAGATCACGGACATCGTGAGCGAGGACCCCGGGGAGGTCGAGGACGCGAACGTCGTCGAGATGGACGGCGAGTACTTCGTCAAGTGGACCCCGGAGGTCACGGCCGGGACCGAGGCGAGCATCGAGTACAGCGTCGACGGCGACGCGACCTTCGACGTGCAGGTCGAGGGTATCGAAGACGAGAAACTGACTATCAACGCCTGATATGAGCACAGACAGCGAGACCCAGAGCGAAAGTGACGCACGCGAGCAGTTGATCGACCTGGCGGCCGAGTTCTACGACCAGTTCGCCGACGGCGAGGTCCCGACCATGTCGATCCCGACCCGGACGAAGTCCAACATCGAGTACGACGAGGACATGGACGTGTGGGTGTACGGCGACCGGAAGAGTACCCGCAGCGCCAAGACCGTCAGCGGCGCACAGAAGTTGCTGAAAGCCACCTACGTCATCGACTTCCTGGCCCAGCAACTCGAAGAAGACCGCTCGTCCACTCTGCGTGAACTGTACTACCTCAGTGAGTCCTTCGACCACGAGGAAGCCCAGTTCAACAGTCAGGACGAGTCCAACCAGTTGATCGAGGATCTCGAAATCGTCTCGGACGTGCGCCGCGAGGAGTTCCATATGCGGCCCGAGGAGTCCGGGGCGACGGTGATGGGGCCGCTCCTGATCCGCGAGCAGACCCGACGCGGCGAACGCGAGATTCACTGCCAGGAGGACGTGGGCGAGGGCGGCTACCAGATCCCGAACGACCCCGACACCATCGAGTTCCTGGACAACGACGCCGACTTCGCGCTGTGCGTGGAGACCGGCGGGATGCGTGACCGGCTCGTCGAGAACGGGTTCGACGAGGAGCACAACTGCATCGTCGTCCACCTGAAGGGCCAGCCTGCACGGGCGACCCGGCGACTGACCAAGCGGCTCCGGGACGAACTCGGTCTCCCGGTGACTGTCTTTACCGACGGTGACCCCTGGTCGTACCGCATCTACGGCTCGGTCGCGTACGGGTCGATCAAGTCCGCGCACCTCTCGGAGTACCTGGCGACGCCCGACGCGCAGTTCATCGGCATTCAACCTGCGGACATCGTGGAGTACGACCTCCCGACCGACCCCCTCTCGGACTCGGACGTGAACGCGCTGGAATCGGAACTGGAGGACCCCCGTTTCCAGACCGACTACTGGCGCGAACAGATCGAACTGCAACTCGATATCGACAAGAAGGCAGAACAGCAGAGCCTGGCCTCGCGTGGGCTGGACTTCGTGACGGACACGTATCTGCCCGAGCGGCTGGACGCGATGGACGTCATCTGACCGGTCCGACCGCCGACTTTCTGTTTTCTGTCCGAGTCCTTGCCCGCCCACCACAACGTTAACCGCGCCGATGGCGTACTCCTGTGGATGGCAGACAACAAAAGCGGCCGGGAGGACCAGGCCCAGAACGCCGACCGACGACAGCGTGAGCGCGCCATCGCCGAGGAACTGGAGCGACGGGACGAACCGGAACCGCCCGTCGACCCATCCCAGCTCGCCTACTTCGAGACCGAACTGGATGCCGTCGAGTTCCCGGCGTCGGCCGACGATGTGGTTGCGACGCTGGGTGACCGCGAAATCGAGGCGAGCGACGGAACGTACGCGGTCGAAGAACTGCTGCCGGCGACCGACGTGGAGACCTTCGACTCTCCCGCGGAAGTACGCGAGCGGATCGAGCGGCCGACCGTGGCCGCGACCATGAAGCACATCGTCGAGGCGAGCGAGACGCTCCCTCGGGAAACACTCGACAGCTCGCAGTGGGACGCCTACCAGAAGACGCTCCGAGAACTCGCCGCGATCGACGCTGACGACGACGACGAGGGCGTCCGCGTCATCGGCGACTGGATCGTCGACCAGATCGACGAGAAGGGGAAACTCCCCGGCTCACGCGCCGTCCGTCGTGAAGCCGCGAAGTTCTGCCGCTCGGAGGGCTACGAGATTCGAAACGACGAGTGGCTCGGGGTGTAGCGCAGGTCACTTCTCCGCCAGCGAAACCGGCACGCCCCGCTGTTCCAGGTCGTCTGCGAACGCCTCGGCGTCGGCCTCGATCGCCTCGAACGTATCGTAGTGGATCGGAACGACCAGTCCCGGATCCATCGCTTCGGCGAGGTCGGCCGCCGACTCCCGATCCATGGTGTAGGTCCCGCCGATGGGTACGAGCAACAGGTCCACGTCGAGTTCGGCGTGCCCGTCGAGCACGTCGGTATCGCCGGTCCAGAAAACCGTGGTGCCATCGAAATCCAGCAGGAAGCCACAGCCGGTCCCCTCGGGGTGGATCGGCGTTCCGTCCGGGCGTGTGTGAGGACCGTCTGGATGGTTGTAGGCGGCCGTCGTCCGGACGATCACGTCGTCGATCAGGTCGTCGAGTTCGTCGTCGACCCGGCGGGTGTCGTAGGGCAGGTCCCGGACCGGCGTCACGTCGCGGTCGGTCTCGCTGTGGTGGACCGCCTCGTGAACGAGGACGGTTGCGTCCTCGCGGGCGACTCGCTCGATACCATCGCTGTCGTAGTGGTGGACGTGGCTGACACAGACCAGATCACCGTCGGACCACTGGTCCGACGAGCCCCCGCTCGCCTCTCTCGCGGGGATCCCACCCCGGGCGTCGTAGTCGTCCAGCACGCCGTACCGGCCGGGATCGAGGTAGACGACGGTCCCGTCGGGGGCTTCGATGCGGACGGTGGCGTAGCCGAGCCAGTCGACACGGAGGTCGTCGTAGTGGACGGTCATGTCAGGGGGTTCGGGCGGTGGCCGAAAACCCGTATCGGTTCACTCGCCGCCGACCAGTCGCCTGACCCGCTCTAGCGTATCCGCGCTCTCGGGGTCTTTATCGTCGCGGACGCCGAGGTAGCGGGGGAAGCGAAGCGCGTAGCCCGAGGAGTACGTCGGCGAGGTCTGGATCTCCTCGTAGCCGACCTCGAAGACCACTGACGGCTCGATGTCGACGTCTTTCCCGTCCTCGGTCCGGATTTCCGGTTCCAGCAGGTCGGTCAACTCGGCCAGTTCCTCGTCGGTGATGCCCGTCGCCACCTTGCCGATGGTCTCCAGATCGTCGGGCCCGGCACGCACGGAGAGTTCGAAAGTTCCCAGGAACTCCGCGCGGCGACCCTCTCCCCACTCCGCGCCGGTGACGACGCAATCGAGCGTCTCCACGTCGGGTTTTCGCTTGAGCCACTCTTTGCCCCGCCGGCCCGGGGAGTACGTCGAATCGGGATCTTTCAGCATGATCCCCTCGTGGCCCGCGCCAAGCGCGTCGGCCTCGATGTCGGCGATGCGTTCGGGTTCGTCTGTGACGGTGAGCGCCGACACGCCCGAACCGAGAATTTCGGAGAGGCGGTCGTGCCGGTCGACGAGGGGTGTGCCGAGCAGGTCCTCGCCGTCAGCGTGGAGGCAGTCGAACGCCCACAGGCGGACTTCGACTTCCTCCCTGGCTTTCGCCACGTCGTGTTTCCGACGGAAGCGACGCAACACTTCCTGAAAGGGGAGCGGGTCACCCGCGTCGTCGACCGCCACGACCTCGCCGTCCAGAATCGCCGGGACGGCGAGATTCTCCTCGACGAACCCGACGACCTCCGGCAAGGGGTCGGTCACGTCCTCCATGTTCCGGGAGAACAGTGACACTTCGTCCCCGTCGTAGTGGACCTGAACGCGAGCGCCGTCGTACTTGGTCTCGACGGCGACGGACGCCCAGGCCTCGACCGCGTCGGTGACCGTCCCGGCCTGTGCGAGCATCGCCTGAACCGGCCGCCCGACTTCCAGATGCAGGTCGTCCAGTCCCGACTCGCCGTCGTCGCGAGCGACGGTGGCGACCAGGCCGTAATCGTTGGTCACCTGGAGCGCGCGCTCGACGGCCACGGTGGGGACGTCGAAGGCATCGGTGATGGCGTCCCTGACGGTTCCCTCGCCGACGCCGATGCGCATCTCCGAGAGGACGATCCGCGCGAGATAGCGCGCCTCTGCGGGCGCACAGCGATTGAACAGGCCAAAGAGGAGGTCGAGCTTTCGGTCCTGACTGCCCGGCCCGGCCGCCGCTGCGAGGTCGCGCAACTCGGATTCGACCTCGCCGACGGTCAGGCCTGCCTGGCCACCGCCGTCGCCGAACGCGCCGAGTCCCTGCTGGCCGCCGAAGTCGTACTCGGCGGCCACGTCGCCCACATCGCCGACGGCCGCGACCCGGGACTCCACGTCGTCGGCCGAGACGTTGTGTCCCGCCGCGCGGGCGATGGCCTCGTAGCACAGATTCGGGCCGATATCGAGCGTCGTCGACCCGTGGGCGGGGAACACACGTCCCTGGACGAACCGGGCCACGGTGTCGAGATCGTCGGCGGCGTCCGCCAACAGATCCCGGACGAGCGTGACGGTCTCGAGATCGGCCGAGGTCGCCTCGATTTCGTCGGCGCGCTCGGCGAACACGGCGAAGTCCATCGACACGCAGTAGCCGCGACCGGGTGTTAAAGCTCGCGGAGTCGCGGGATTCCGTGCGTCGAAAAGCAGCCGTTCTCGGTACTGCGGGCGGTCGGAGGGCGTCACCGGGCGGCTGTGGTGACTTACTCTCCGTCGCTGGACTGGTCGTAGGCCGCGCCGAGTCGATCGACCATCCGGTGGACGGGCAGGGTGACGCCCAGGCGACTCGTCACGAACGCAACGGGCATGAGCGCGATGCCGACCATCAGGCTCAACTGGTACAGCACGAACAGCAGACCACTGTGCAGGCGGGTTTCCATTGTCCTCGATTGTGTCTGGGCCCATAGGAGTATATAAATATTCTTTATACCTATCTTTCATAATGGTCTTTCATAACGGACAGTAGCGCTCCCGTCTTGCGGTTCGATTCTAGTTGGAAAATAGACAACCCGGAGCGGACCCTGCGGGCCGTCGGCGGTAAGGCGGAGATAATCGACGCCAGTCGGAGCCATAAGTTATGACCATTATCGAAGTCACGTGCGCAGTCGGTGCTCCGGCGCGAGCGAATCACAAGACACGTGGGGGTGGGGGACCCACGGGTAGGTATGAACTATCTCGTAGCGATGGAAGCCGCCTGGTTGGTTCGAGACGTCGAGGACATCGACGACGCGATCGGCGTCGCGGTCAGCGAAGCGGGCAAGCGCCTCAACGATCAGGATATGGACTACGTCGAAGTCGACGTGGGTGCCACGGGCTGTCCCGCCTGTGGTGAACCGTTCGACTCCGCTTTCATCGCCGCCGACACCGCTCTCGTGGGCCTGGTGCTGGAGATGAAGGTCTTCAACGCCGAGAACACCGAACACGCCCAGCGGATCGCAAAGAGCGAGGTCGGCGGTGCCCTCCGTGACGTACCCCTCTCGGTCGTCGAGACCATCGAATTCGAGGAAGAGGAGGAAGTCGACGCCTCCGCTTAACGACTGGGCAACCTTTTTGTATTACCTCTGGTAATCGAGCCGTATGGAACTACCGACCCCTGAGGATCTCCGGGAGCGTCGGAACGAACTGGATCTAACCCAGAGCGAGCTCGCGGAACGCGCGGACGTGTCCCAGCCGTTGATCGCTCGGATCGAGGGTGGGGATGTGGACCCGCGGCTCTCGACGCTGCGGCGGATCGTCAACGCCCTCGAAGAGGCCGAGGGCGGTATTCTGCGAGCGGGCGATCTGATGCACAGCCCGGTCTACGGCGTCGAACCCGACGACAGCGTGATGACCGCGATCGAAGTGATGAACCAGGAGGGGTACTCCCAGTTGCCCGTCGTCCGGGACGACTACCCCGTCGGCATCGTCGCCCACAGCGACATCCGACACTCCGACGAGGACGACCCCGGCGAACTGCCGGTGGCCGACGTGATGCGTGAGTCGATCACCACCGTCACGAGAGACGCCACCGTCGACGAGGTCGATACCCACCTCGACCACCACGAGGCCGTCATCGTCATCGAAAACGCCGAGATGGTTGGCATCATCACCGACGCGGACGTGGCCGCTCACATCAGCTAACCCGTCTCGTGAGTCATCCCGCTCATCGGTCCGGTGCCAGGGCGTCGGTCACGATCTGCCGTCTGTACCTCGCGACCTGATATCTGGTGAGTACGACCGACAACGCCATCGCCAGCAGCGCCAGGAACGTCCCGAACACGAGGGGCCCGTCGTTGAACAGCCCACTGGACACCTGCAGGAGTGCGAAGGCCGGTAAGCCGAACGTAAAGAGACAGGTCCGAAGCGGGAACGCACGCGCCATCGCGAGGAACGCGGCTCGCTCGTCGGTGAGATCATCAGTCATCTGTGTCGAGCAAGCGGGAAGGGCGCACATAGACACTTCGGATCCGCTGTCCTCGTAACTGACCGCAGGGAACGTACGAGGGCTCGTCGGTGATTCGCTCTGACAGCGATCCGCGCGCCGGCGGCGCGTGGATGCTACAACTCCAGTCCGCGAATCGCGACCGCTTCCTCGCCGTCCTGCACTTCGCCGATGATCTGGCCGTCGGTTTCTGCCGCCAGCGCCTCGGCGTTCTCGGGGGCCAGCGCCGCCACGAAGCCAGTGCCCATGTTGAACGTGCGGTGCATCTCCTCGTCGGCTACGTCTCCCTCTTTCTGAACGAACTCGAAGACGGGCTGGGCCTCGAAGGAGTCGGTGATTTCGTAGCGGAAATCGCCCATCCGGGTGAGGTTCCCCCAGCCACCGCCGGTGACGTGGGCCGCCGCGTTGGTGTCGTGCTCCCGGAGCGGATCGAGCAGATCGGTGTAGATCCGGGTCGGTTCCAGCAGTTCCTCGGCGATGGAGCGATCCGGATTCGGCGGGAACGGATCTGTGTACTCGTGATCTTTCGTCACGGCCTTGCGCGCCAGCGTCAGGCCGTTCGAGTGGATGCCGCTGGAGGGAAAGCCCACGAGTGCGTCCCCGGCCTCTGCTTCGCCGGGGAACAGCGAACCCTTCTCGGCCAGCCCCGCACAGGTCCCGGCGATGTCGAGCCCCTTGACGACTTCGGGCATGACCGCTGTCTCGCCGCCGACGAGTTCGACGCTCGCGCGGTCGGCACCCTCGGCCAGCCCGTCACCGATCTGTTCGCTCGTCTCGTCGTCGGGTTCCGCCACGGCGAGGTAGTCGACGAAGGCGACGGGGCGGACACCCGCGGCCACGAGGTCGTTGACGTTCATCGCGATGCAGTCGATACCGATGGTCGAGTAGTCGTCGATGGCCTCGGCCACGAGGAGTTTCGTGCCGACGCCGTCGGCCGCCAGCGCCAGGTAGCGGTCGCCGATGTCGAGCAGGCCCGCGAAGTCACCCTCGAAGCCCTCGGTCGCGCCGATCAGGGCGGCCGTCGCCGCCTCGCTGGCGTCGATGTCCACCCCGGCCTCGGCGTAGGTCATCCCGTCGTCAGCGTCGTCGGTCATATCCGAGTTCGGGCCCGGCGCGCGCAAAAGCCCGTCGGTCGCCGACAGGCCTCAGAACAGCCCGAAACCGAACAGCGCCCAGAGGCCGAGGGCCAGCGAGGGGACGAATACGGCGACGAACACCGGCAGACTCCACTCTTTGACCGTGTTCCCGTCCAGCGGCCCGAACGGAATCATGTTGAACGCCGCGAGAAAGAGGTTGATCGTGAGCCCGAGACCGCCGATGGACGCGAGAAAGCCGCTCCCGAAGAACGCGAGCGGCGCGAAAATCGCAGCCAGCACGAGGTTCGTCACCGGGCCGGCCAGTGCGATCAGACCGTTCTGCCGAAGCGTCGAGCGTCCCTGGTGGTAGACCGCGCCGGGTGCGGCGAAGAGAAAGCCGATCAGCGCACCCATGATCGCGACGAACAACATCCCGTAGTCCGCCCGGAACTCCGCGATCTTGCCGAACCGCATCGCGACGACCTTGTGAGCCAGTTCGTGCAGGAGGAAGGCCACGCCGACGGTCAGGAAGCTCAGGCCGAACGTCTGGATCGCCTGCGGGACCGAGAAGCCACTGAATCCGGGGAGCAAGAGGAGACTGAACGCAACACTCAACGCGACCCAGGCCGCCCCGAGATCCAGCAGTTCGCGGGTGGAAAAACGGATGTTCACGCGACCAGCCCCCAGATCAGGCGGGCGCTGTTCTCGGCTCCCCGGGCCATCAGCTGGACGACCTCGCCGGTCGAGCCGATCTCGGCGAAGAAGTACGGCAGGAGGACGAAGCCAAAGAGCGCGCTGGCGATCATGCTCCCGATGTTGGTCATCGCGACGATCAGGATGAGTCGGAACAGCGGCACGTCGAGCATCCGGGCGAACAGGTCCCTGACGGGTGCCTGCTCGTCGTCGAGGATCTCGTTGAGCGTGTTGATGTCACCGATGTTGACCGAGGTGTACCGGAGTTCGACGTAGCCGGCGAACCAGCCCGGAGCCAGCAACGGGTTGAGACTGGTCAGCCAGGCGACAGCGCCGCCGACGGTCGCGCTCTGCCAGTGTGCGCCCGCGAGTTTCGCCAGCCCGAACGCGATGAGCCCGTTGATCAGGAACCACGAGCCGAAGATCTGGATCAACAGCCCGGTCGAGATACCCTCGACGCCGGTCGCGACGGCCATCACCAGCAGGGCGAAGATGACCAGGAAGCCGAGCGTGAACAGGTACCCGAACAGTTTGAACAGCGAGAACCGGCGGCCGGACTCGACGCCGATCAGCGACTCCATCGCCGGGAGTGTCTCGGGATGGTCGAGGTACTCCTCGATCCCTGCCCGGTGGCCCGCGCCGACGACCGCGACGACGGAGTAGCCCGCGTCGCGCAACTCGACCAGGTTGTGCGCGATGTAGGCGTCGCGTTCGTCGATCAGCGCCTCCGCGCCGCCGGGCGAGAACCGGCGGAACTCCTCCATCATCGCCGAGACGACGTCCGTGTTCGTCATCTCGGACATATCCAGTTCCTCCAGGTCTTCCTCCTCGCTCGACCCCGTGAGCAGGAGCGCCAGCGGCATCCCGACGGCGAGAGTGATGGTGACCGCGATCGCCAGGCCGTCGAGGACGCCCACCAGTATGCCCGGGACGAACCCGACGCCACCCAGCAGGAGTGGGCCGACGAGCAGTTCCAGCGGGATCGCCAGGAAAACACCCAGCATGAAACCGAAGGTCATCCCGGCCACGATTGGGTCGGCGACGCCGGCCACCAGCCCGCCCAGTAACTTGATCTTCTCCAGCCCGGTGAGGCGGGCCCAGAACCGCTGGATGGTGGTCTGGATGTCCCGATCGACCAGCGCGACCCCGAGCCCGAACTCTTCGGCGGTGTCGACGGCGGCCATCATGTCCGCCCCGGGGTCGACGTCGAACTGGTCGCCGAGTCGGGCCTGGACGTAGGATAGCATCCAGTAGGCCAGGAACTGAAAGACCGTGTTCCCGCCGAGCAGGTCGCTCGGATCGAGGTCGTCGGGTGTTTCGCCCTTGAGTTGGCGATATCGCCCGTCGTCGAGTTCGACCGCGACCACATCTGGCTGTTCCTCCTCGATGGTCTCCTCGACCTCGCGGACGCTGTCTTCCGAGACGTGGGCGGTCCCCAGCACCGTCACGTGCCCCTCCCCCGACGGGGTCGACGGGTCCGACGGCGTCGGTGCCGACCGTTCGCTCATTGCGCCGTCATAGACGACCCCCCGTCTTACGATTGTCGGGACGACAGCGTCCGCCTCGCGAGCGACGGCTCGGAAGACTCTTTTCCCACGGACGGAAACCCCGGGCCAATGCCGGATCTGATGGACACCTACATCGAGAATCGCAAGATGATCCAGCCCAACCACGCGAACAACCTCGACACCACCCACGGCGGGAACGTCCTGAAGTGGATGGACGAGGTGGGTGCGATGTCCGCGATTCGGTTCGCCGGCAGCGACGTACTGACCGCACGGATGGAACAGACCAACTTCCGTGGCCCCATCCCCGTCGGCGAGAACGCCCTCATCGAGAGCTACGTCTACGAGACTGGGACGACGAGTATGCGCGTCCGGGTCCGGACCTTCCGCGAGGACCTCCGGACCGCCGAGACCGAACTGACCACCGAGTCCCACCTCGTGTACGTCGCCATCGACGAGGAGTTCGAACCCCGGAGCGTCCCGGAGTTGACCGTCGAAAGTGAGCGCGGCGAGAAACTGCTTGCGGCCGCCAGAGAGAGCGACGAGAACCACGACCACGACGAGTGAGTGTTCCGGGCCCCGCGACTGCCGAGGGCCGTCCTTTTGCGTCCCGGCGTCCTATCCCGGGTCATGGGACTGGATGTGGACACCCCCGAGCCGCCGGAACTGGAAGCGTTCGACCCCAACGAGTACGAGGACGCCGAAGTCGTCGGCGACACGGACTTCCGCCGCGACGAGATCGAGGACTTCCTCCACGATGGGGCCTGGGACTGTGCGTTCGGTGAGTGGACCGACCACACCGATCTGGACACCGACGACTACGACATCGTGACCGACATCGGGCTGATCGAGCGGTTCGACTTCTTCTGGGACTCCCACGCCGACCGCGTCGGGTACCACGCCCCGGGCCTCCCCGAGGACTGGAAACAACACGACCTCCACCCCGATCTGGACTCGTGGGGCACCGTCTCCTCGATCAACGCCGAACTCACCGAACTCGGCCAGATCGTCTGTGACGTACTCAAAGACGACTACATCGACTGGGAGACCGACTACGAACCGCCCGAAGACCTCCCCGACTTCTAGGGTCGGTGGCAGTCGGGACCTTCTTAATGGGTGACCCCCCTCCATTTAGACATGGCAGAGGTCATCCCGCCGACGGAACGGGTTTGCGAGCGCTGTGGCCGTCACGACCGCTGGGACGACGACCGCGACACCTGGGTCATCGTCACCGAGGGCGAAGGGAAAGCAGTCGGCAACCCCCACTGTCTCCACGAGTGGGATATCAACGGCGATTACAACCCCTTCGAGGGGTGACTACGTCCCGCGAAGCGGCCATATTCTCGTCAGTTACACACGCCGACCGGCAGGTTTTCACAGCGGGTCGTGGTACCTGGTACCATGGCCATCGGTTGTAAACTCTGCAAGCGGCAACTTCCCGATACCAGTCACGACGCCACCTGTACCTGCGGGTGGTGGCTCGACGGGAACTGCAGCGAGAACCACCGGGAGTGGTGCCCCCATCACGGCGAAGACGGCTGGCTCGGGGCCGTCGAGATCTGACCGTCGGAAGGCGTTTTTGCCTGCCGCCCGTTCCCCGAGCCATGCCCACACTGTTCGTGACCGCGCCCCCCGAGGACGCGGCATCGATCGCCGAACGACTCGTCGAAGAACGGCGTGCCGCCTGTGTGAATCGGTTCCCCTGCCGGTCGACCTACCGGTGGGATGGCGAGGTCCACGACGAGGACGAGGAGATCCTGCTGGTCAAGACCACCGAGAGCGGGTACGAGGACGCCAAAGAACGCATCGCCGAGTTACACCCCTACGATCTCCCTGCGATCGAGCGGTTCGACGACTCCGGCGTCTCCGCGGAGTTCGCCGATTGGCTCGACGACTGCGTCGCCCCGACGGAGTAACTCGACTCAGTCCTCGTCGGGCACGTGCGCCTCGGCGATCGGTTCGTCGGTTTCCGCGTGTTCCCGAGCGATCTCGACGTACTGGTCGCCCGCGTACTGCCAGACCGAGTCCTCGACCTCCTTGACGACTTCCGCGGGCTGACCGGCGACCAGCACCGACTCGGGCACGTCGGTGTCTTCGGTGACGACGCTGTTGGCTCCGACCAGACTCTCGGCACCGATGGTCGATCGGTCGAGGACGATGGCCCCCATCCCGACCATCGCCCGCTCTCCGACCGTCGACGCGTGGACGATTGCGTTGTGTCCCACCGTCGCGTAGGGGCCGATCTCGACGCCCTCGTGGAGCGTCGCGTTGTCCTGCACGTTCGCCCCTTCCCGGAGGACGATCTCGCCGTGATCGCCACGGAGAACGGTCCCCGGCCAGACGCTGGCCTCAGCTTCCAGCGTCACGTCTCCGATGACTGTCGCCGCCGGGTCGACGTACGCCGAGTCGGCGATCGTCGGTTCGACACCGTCGAATGCTCTGATCATCGTGCGTGCCGTCCGACTCCAGTGACAAAAACGACCCGGCTCGCACCCCGGTTCGACGCCCCTGGTCGACTCCGATGAGCCAGAGTTCGCTTCTGACGGGGTGGTTTTCAGATCTCGTAACTGGCGCGGAGGACTTATTCGGGACGTTCGACGAGTAGTGTCTATGCCAGCGAACGGACGCGACATCGCGGTCTTCGTCGTCGGGCTCGCGGTGGCCGGTATGGCCCCGATTCTTGCGTTCCCGACGCTCGAATTCGCCCCGATGCTCGCGCAAGTCTCCACCCTCGCGGGTGGCGTCCCGATCCACCACATCGGGGTCGTCGTCCTCGTCGCGCTCGTGGCGGCCGCCTGGGTCGACACTGGGCTCGGTGAACGGACGAACGACCGCGAACACTGGGATTGACGACCGCCGACGAAGAGAAAAAAGTCGCCGGGGTTCTCAGGGCGTGACGATGCCAGCGCCGCCCGCGGGCTCGGCGATCATCGTTTGACTCTCAGAGTCGTTGGTCGACGTGTCGGTCGACCCGTCACTGGCGGTATCGTCGCCGGTCGTGTCGTCGCCGCTGGTTTCGTTGGTACCACTGTCACCGCTCGTTTCGTCGGTCGTCGACTCGTTACCGTCGGGCTGTGATTGGCCGAACTCTGTCCGCTCGAGGTCGACCTGCACGGGCGAGTCGTCTTCGCCGATGACTTTCCCCTCACTCACGTGGGTCGTGGCGTTGTACATGTAGCTGGAGCCACTGCTCAGGTTCTGGTACACGTTGGTTCTGATGGTGTACGGTCCCGCGGCTTCGACGGCCACGTCCGTGTAGCCCTGTTCGGTCCCCCAGTTCTCGTAGCCGGTCGTCGAGTACGGCACCGTCATCTCGAACTCGCCGTCCGGCCCCGTCTCGACACGCTGGGTGTACCGGAACGTCGCGTTGGCGGAGTTCAGCTCCATCGGGACGGAGGCGATCACCGTCCGGTTTTCGGGCCCAGTTCCCTCGATCGTCGCGCCGGGGACGCGCTCGAAGACCTTCGTCCACGGTGGCGAGGGGCTCTGCGGTCCCAGCAGGATACTCTGGATGCCTCGGAGTTCGGTCCGTGTGGAGTTCCGGAACTCGTTGACGCCACCGGACAGCGAGGTCACCTCCCGCCGGAACCCACGCTGGTACGGACTCCCGGGCTGGAACGCGGACGTGTTCGAGTTGTAGACCAGCCGATAGTGGTCCAGCGCCTCGACGGCTTCCGGCGGGTTCGGTCCGACTCCGCCGATCTGGGCCGTGCTGTCGTTCTCGGCGAACTCACGCGCCTCTCGCATCGAGTCGTATACCCGGTAGGGGTTCTGGTCTCCACGGGGCAGCACCTTGGCTTCCTGGCCCTGTCCCTGCTGGATCGTATCGTAGTTGAGGACCACCGGTCGCGGCTGGCGGGCGCTCCCGTGGAAGTGCCACAGGCGGTTGACCATGCTCTCGTAGTAGCGCTGGGTCTTGAGATTGTAGCCGACCCGGGGCTGCCCGGTACTGACGTCGATTACGGGGCTGTAGTAGTCCGACGTCTCCGTGCTCTCGTTGAAGATGGTCGGCGCGAAGAACTTCCCGCGGGAGAGCCGCGAGTAGGTGTTGACCATCTTCCAGTCGATCATGACGTATCGCGTCTCGGCGTCGGCGTCGTCCTCGCTGACGTTCGCCAGCACGTCACCCGCCTGCTTCTCGGTGGGTGCGAGCAGGAAGTTCGCCGCTTCGGTCGCGCCCTGCTGGAACGGGTTGGCGGTCGGGATGCGCCCGCCGCGCTGTGTGATCCAGTGTCCGTAGTCCCACCAGGACATCACGCCGTATGCCCCGTCCGGGTAGTCGTAGTCGTCCTGTCTCGGGACCGTCTCCGTGAAGTCCATCGAATTGTTCGCGCCGCCGTAGGTCCCCGGAGTGGGCGTGTTGCTTTCCATCCAGTCGAGGCTATCCGTCCAGCCGACCACGCCGGGACTCGGGCCCGCTCCGCTCCCGCGCTCGATGACCGTACTCGAACCGGCCGTCATCGGCACGATCATCGGAGCGATCACCAGAATCAGCACCGCCATGATCGTCAGTACCTGGAACGTCTCGATCTCTTCGAGCGATCCGGTCGGGGACACGTACTTTGCGACCAGCGCGATGATGTAGGCGTTCAGCACGGCGATCGGGAGCGTGAGGTAATACCCGAACCGGACCTGGGTCATCGTCGCCAGCAACATAATCACCGTCCAGATCATCACGAAGACCGTCTCAGCCCGCTTTTCCGTGCCGCGAACGTGGCCGGCCAGCAGCGCGACCAGTCCCGCGAAGGCACCGAACCACGCCAGACCGTAGCTCCCGAACAGGCGCGGAAGCAGATCACCCAGCGGGACCGGCTGTGCCTCCCCGATAGTCTGTGCCTGCGCGCCGCCACCCAGGCCGATGAATCGATCGGTGTTCTTGACGATGTAGCCGAACACATCGGGTACGATCACGGCCGCCAGCACCGCGGCCGCGGCGATAGCACCGAACACGATAGCCGGGTACGCCCGCCGGTCTATGTCGGCGTCGTCGACCGCCCGGGCCAGCCACGCCATGAACACGGCTCCGGCGGCCACAGCGAACGCGAGGAGCGGCTGCATGAACGAGAAGTCGACCCCGGTCACCTCGAACGTACTGAGCGGGATGAACGAGAGCAATCCGGTGACGACGAGCGCAATCACGCCAACGAAGGCAACGTGTTCCGGACTGCGACCGCGAAGATAGTCGAGATTCAGCTGGATCACGAGGAAGACGCCGAAGATACCGACCAACAGGAGTGCAGGTGGCCACACCCAGATGTACAGCGCCATGGCGACGCCGGCCAGTGTCGCCCAGCCGGCGGACGGCCGGAGCGCGTCCCACTCCCGGTTGACCACGAGTTCCCAGACCGGCATCTCGTCCTCGGCGACCGAGACGGCGATCATGATCGCGACAACGGCGACCATCTGGAACAGCGCCTCGGCGACCTGGTGGTCGGAAAACCCGACGATACTCCGGTTGAGGAAACTCCCCGAGGAAAGCGCCAGGATCAGGACGCTGACGAGGCCACCGAACCGGCCGCCCAACCGTTTGCCTGCGAAATACACCGGGACCGCGACGAGCGTGCCCATAACCGCCGGCGCGACCAGCAGTGTCATCGCGACCGTCTGGTCGCTCGGATTGCCGAGCCCGACGATCAGCGCCGCCGTCGCGACCAGTTGGTCGAACAGTGTCCCGAACTGGCCCGAGGCTGTCCCGTACGGGAAGTACGTCCACGGGTCGAACGGCATCGTCCCCGGCCAGTTGTCCACGACGTACTGGGTCTGTCTGTAGTGGTACCACGCGTCGTTTCCGGAGAAAAACACGTCTCCGTCCCTGACGAAGTTGCTCCAACTCCGCAGTCGGACCCACAGCATGAATCCGAGCAACACGACTAGCGTCGGAATATGATACCAGTCTTGGACGTCTTCGAGGACGTTGCCGACATCGTAGTCCTCGAAGTACCCCCGGCGTTGACTCATTGCCCGGGGTAAAAACGAACTGGGGGATAAGCTTTGTCAAATCGTCTTCTTCTCGCCCGCTGTACCGCGGTTCGGATACCGTTCCGAGAGCGGTTCTGTGCCCGTTATTCCGGACATTGGCCTTTCGAATCGAACCCCGACACCGACACAACACTCACGTGGGGCCACCTCGAAGGATTCGGAACCGCCGACGTGTCCCCACCGACACGTCGGACCGACGACGATGACCCGCCAGAACTCACTACGGACGGCCCGAGGCGACGAACGAGCCACCACGGTCTCCGATAGCATGGCCGCCGGTTCGCTGGTCGTCCTGGCTGTGGTCCTCGCGGCCGGGCTCGGACTGGGCGTGCTCTACGCTCCCTCGGAGGGTGGAGGGAACACGACGCGCGCGAACTTCAGCTACCAGCACTTTTCGGATGATTCGGCCCTGATCGTGACGTTCACCAGGGGCGATTCGATCCAGGCCGGCGAGCTCGCCCTCGTCAGCGGGGAGGCAAACAGCACCTGGGCCGAAATCGCCAACATGACTGCGTCCAAGACACTCTCCGAGGGATCGACGATCCAGCTGTCCGCCAGTGGACGGTTCGGCAAAGCGATCACGTCGAGTACGCAGGTCAGGGTCCTCTACACCGGCGGGAACGAGACCCGCGTGCTGTCTCGCTGGCCGCCGAACGGTACTGCCGGATAGAAATACCTTTGTCGGGCGGGTGACGAGCCGTCTCTATGCGGGTCTCGGTCGTTCTCTGTACCCACACGCTCGACCGCTACGACGCCTTCACCGAGGCCGCCCACAGCGTCCTCGAACAGACACACGGCGATACGGAACTGGTACTGGTCAGCGACGGCTCCGAACCCGTCTACGAACAGTTCCAGTCCGACTTCGGCGACCGCGAGGACGTGATCACACACTGTAACGACGAGAACGTCGGCCTGCTGGAGAGTCGCAACAACGGGGCCGAGATCGCCACCGGCGACGTGGTCGCGTTCGTCGACGACGACGCCGTCGCCGAGGAAGACTGGGTCGCCCAGCTCGTCGAGGCCTACGAGTACCGGGACGCCCTCGCGGCCGGCGGGAAGATGACCCCCGAGTGGGTCGCCGGCCGCCCCACGTTCCTCCCGGAGGAGTTTTACTTCCTCGTCGGGGTCACCCAGCGCGGGTTCGCCGACGGCCCCGGCGAGGTCCGCAACACCTTCGGCTCGAACATCTCCTTTCGCCGCGACGTGTTCCTCGAACTGGACGGGTTCGACACCGACATCGGGGGTCGCAAAGGCGACGAGAACCTCCAGGGCGGCGAGACCGAACTCTGTGCCCGCCTGCGCGAAGAGTACGACGCTGGGGTCTACTACAATCCCGACGCGCGCGTCGCGCACAAGGTCTTCGAGTACCGCACTGATCCGAAATGGTTGCTCGACCGCGCGTTCTGGCAGGGGTACTCCAAACGCGGGATGGAGGTGCTGGTTCCCGAGTCCACGGGCGAAGAGTACGACTTCCTCGGCCAGTTGCTCGGGGAGTTCGTCCCCGACCGCGCGACGGATCTCGTCACCGCCCCGTCCCGCGAGAAGGCAGTCCAGTTCGTGATGCTGTTCGTGTTCACCGCCGCAGTCGGGGTCGGCTATCTGTACGGCGCGACGAAGTGGCGCTGAGAGTCGGCGCCCCGACCCGAGTCCGGCGCGCCGTCGGTACGCTTAAGCGCTCGCCGTCGCTCGGCTCCGACAATGACAGCCGGGGCGACCGACGGCGACGCCGGGGAGAGCGCTGGACCCACGACTCGCCTCGCGGACCTCGACGTGGCAGTCGCACACTGGGGGATCAACGCCTGGGGCGGTGCCGAGTACCTCGTCACCCACCTCGCCGAAGCCCTCGACTGTGACCGGGTGTACACGCTCGGCGAACCGGACCCGGACGACCCCAACCCCTACGGCGACGTGCGGTTCGTCGACGTGACCCGGGACCTCTCCCCGGCCCCGCTCCGTCGCCTCCAGGCCGAGGCCGGCCGCGTCTTCGAGTACGCCCTCTGGGAAGACGTGGACTGGCGCGAGCACGGCGACCCGGACGTGCTGGTGACCTCCGGTGCAACCACGCGTGCGGTCATCACACCGGACGACACGCTCCACCTGAACTACTGTCACTCACCGCCACGGTGGTTCTACGATCTCTATCACGACCGGAAAGACTCGCTCGTGGGCCAGCTCGCACGCCCACTGGTGCGGTATCTGCGGATGCGCGACGCCACCGTCGACCCCCGCGTCGACGGCTACTTCGCCAACAGTCCGATCGTCGCCCGCCGCATCCGGAAGTTCTACGACCGTGACTCGGAGGTGCTGTATCCGCCCGTGGACCTCGCGGCCTACGAGAACCGCGGCGACGAGGGCTTCTACCTCCACCTCGGCCGACTCGACGAGGAGAAAGGCGTCCCCGCGGTCGTCGACGCCTTCGCGGGGAGCGATCACCGACTGGTGCTTGCCGGCGGCCGCGGTGACGTAGACGATCGGGTGATGGACCGGATTCGCCGCGCCGACACCATCGACTACCGCGGGTTCGTCGACGAATCCGAGAAGTACGACCTGCTCGCGACCTGTCGCGCACTGGTGTTCAACGGCCGCGGCGAGGACTTCGGGATCGTCCCCATCGAGGCCAACGCCAGCGGGAAGGCAGTGTTGACCCGCGACGAGGGGTTCCCCGCGCTCTTCGTCGACGACGGGGAGAACGGCTTCCAGCACGATGGGTCGGCAGAGGGGATCCTGGACGCCATCGAGCGGTTCGAACGGGACGGGATCACGGGGCACCCACGGGAACGCGCCGACCGGTTCGACGTGTCGGCCTTCCGCGACAGACTGCGGGCGGGGATCGAGCGCCGCTACGACGAGTTCGGCCGCGTCGGCGCGGTCGGCAGTCGGGGTTAATACAGGTGTGGTTCAGTCACATTTATAACCCGTCCCGGCCGAACCTCGGGTGAATGACCGACGTCTCGGTAGTCATCCCGAGCATCAAGGAGGACGTTCTCACGCTGGAGAGCGTGCCCGAGGGGGTGGACACGCAGGTCGTTCGGGAGGGGACGCTCAACGAGGCGCGCAACCTCGGCGTCGAACGTGCCGAACACGACCGGGTCCTCATTCTTGACGACGACATCTCGTTCGCCGAGTCGTTCTTCTGGAACCTGGCCGACCGGATCGAGCGCGGACTGCTGGTCGGACACCCGGACTGGGACTACGGCCTGGTCGCCGGACGAGTGATGGCGTTTCACCGCGCCGACTGGGAGAGGTTCGGTGGGTTCGACGAGTTCCTGAAATCGCACATGGGGGACACGGAGTTCGCCCTGAAGTTTGTCCACCGCGGGGACGGCGTCGCACACATCGACCCGGACAAGGTCGAACACGCCCCGCACGAGCGGTCGGTCACCACGTGGGATCGCGTCTGGCGGACCGCCTACATCGCCGCGAAGTACCCGCGGTCCGCGCCGAAGATCCTAACACGAACGATTACCGGAGTTAGTGAGTAATGGCTGACACGAATGTACTTCTGGTAGTGATGGACAGTGTCCGTGCGCGAAACTGTAGTCTTCTGGGCCACCACAACGAGACGACGCCGAACCTGGACACCCTCGCCGACGAGGCGACGGTCTACACGCAAGCACGGTCCCCGGGTACCTGGAGTCTGCCCAGCCACACCTCGATGTTCACCGGCCTCCACGTCGAGGAGCACGGCATCCGCCGGGCCCACCACCGATTCACGGGACAGACGTTCTGGGACGAGATCCCCCACCGGACTGGCGTCTTCTCCGAGAATATGTGGATCACGGACATGGGCGTCGGGTTGGAGGACCCGTTCGACGCCATCCACGGCCAGCAGAACGTCCTCTTTCAGGAGGGACTGGACCCCGGCAACTTCGCGCTCTCGGAGGGTCAGGGCCAGTACGTGAAGTACCTCAAGCGCTGTCTCTCCCACGATTACCCGCTCAAGTCCGCACTGAACGGCCTGTACATCAAAGCGGCGTGGGATTTCCCCCAGCTATTGCCCGACGGCCACACGACGGGGACGCCCGCCGAGGTGTACACCGACCTGTTCACCGAGTGGATCGACGAACGCACCGACGGCTGGGGCGCCTGCATCAACTACATGGACGCCCACCTGCCCTACGAGCCCGAGGCCGAGTTCGACGAGTGGGACGACGGCACCGCCCGCAAACTCCAAGACGACTGCGGCGACCAGGTCTGGTCGTTCAACGGCGGCGAGAAGCCCGTCTGGCAGATGCGTGGCTTTGAGTCGCTGTACGACGGTGCCATCGCCCAGATTGACCACGAGGTCGGTCGACTCGTGGACGCGCTCAAAGCCCGAGGCGAGTGGGACGACACACTCCTGATCGTCACCGCCGACCACGGGGAAGGGTTCGGCGAACCCTCCGAGGTCCGGCCCGACGCCATCATCACCGGCCACGGGGCCGGCATCCACGAACTCCAGTTGCACGTCCCACTGCTCGTGAAGTTCCCCGGTCAGGAGACGGGCGCGACCCACGACGAACCGGTGTCGCTGACGGACACGCCCCACGTCGTGCGGGCCGCCCTCAACGGGGACTGGGAGACCGACGAGTACGTCACCGAGGGCCCGGTGCTGGCCTCCTCCCACGGCCTCGAAGAGCCCATGGAGGAACGCGCGAGCAAGTTGGTCGACGACCTCTGGCTGTACAACGGTGATTACCGGGCACTCTACACCGACCGGGGTGACCACGTCGAGAAGCAGATCACGTGGCGTGACGACTACGAGTCCGTCGTCGACGTGTTCGACGCCCAAGTGAGCCGTGTATTCAGGGGCGAGTCGGCTCCGAACGTCCGCGAAGCCTTCACCGAGCTCGCCGACGCCGGCATCCGGGAATCCGCCGGCGACGTGGACGTATCGGGCGCGACCGAACAGCGCCTTGAAGACCTCGGGTATATGTAGCGGTCGGCCCTATGGTTTTTAATCTTGTCCGAGGAATGCCAATCGCATGGAGGTAGCACTCGTCGGGACTCTCCCGGATGCCGACGCGACGGACCACCGTGGTCCCGAGCGGACTACAATTGGGCTGGGTGAAGCACTCTCATCTGTCGGGGTCGATGTGACGGTGGTTGCTGATGAAGGAGATCCAGCGAAGATCGGCGTTCCTGCTTACGTCCTCTGTGACGAGCAGTCTCCAGGGATCGGCCGAATGATGCGATTCAACCACGAAATTCACAGCCGTAGCCTGCTTGATTCCGCGGATATCGTCCACACGTGGCGACCTCTGTACGAGGCCGACGTGATGTCCTGGCACGGCATAGGGATGGAAGACGAGGTGGAAGCGGCGTTCCCAGGCACTTTCGATTGGAAGTGGCGACTCGGTGCGAAAATTCACCGTTGGGCGAAGACACTGACTGCCCATCGGGCCGACTACTCGGTCGTGACAGCACCGGGGAATTGCGGATTCGCCGAAAAATACCGGGTGCCGGTCGACGATGTGATACCTGTCGGTGTCGAAAATAGATTCCGTCAAGCGGACAGTTATGACGACTCTGTGGATGTGCTCACGGTCTCCCGGATCGAACGGCGGAAACAGCCTCACTTCGTCGATCAACACACACCTGATAGCTACGAAACGGCTGTTGTGGGAGGCGCTTCGGACCAGTCTTACGCAGGATCACTATCGGAACGGTGGGTTGGCAGAGTCAACGATACGGAATTGCTTTCCTACTATCGTTCCGCTGGCGTGTTTGTCCTGCCGTCGTACTTCGAGCCGTTCGGCCTGACGGCCGCGGAAGCGATGGCTGCCGAAACGCCGTTGGTCGTCGCAGATACGACTGCGATCTCCGAGTGGGTTCGAGAGTACGACCTCGGTGCTGTCTACGAGTTCGACAACCCAGCGAGTTACCGCCAAGCGATCCAAACCGTCTTCGAAGACAGGGACCGCTACATTGAGAACGCTACAGCGTTCGTCGAAAACCGCCTCACATGGCGAACTATCGCCGAGGAGTACGTGGATCTGTACCAGCAAATCGACGCAGACGTCACGTAACCTAAGACAGAATCAGAGACGTGGCTGAAGTAGTCTTTGTCATTGGATGATAGACAAGTTGATCATGACGGTTTTATAAGTTCGACTGTCTACGATCAGGATATGGTAATCGTCGTGTTGGCGCTGGACGCCGCCGACGTCCGTCACGCGGAGGACTTCGGCTGTGAGAACTTACTGTTAGACGAGCACACGAAGATGCAGTCGGTCGCTCACAGGCTCGAACATCCGCACACGGGCGAGGCCTGGCCCTCCATCGCCACCGGTCTCCACCCGACGGAACACGGCATGACGGGCCACGGGGAGTGGGACAGTCAGGCCCTGACGCTGCTCTCGCGGGTCGCACACACGCTGAACGTCAGCGGGAACATCCGGAGCCGGATTGGGGACGCCATCAAGCAGAACACGGGACAGGACTGGAGTTTGCAGATCGTCGACGAGCCGACCTTCCTCGACGGGGAGTACCGGGCCATCCACAACTGGCCCGGCGCCTACCGCAACGAGGCGCTGCACTACATCTGGGGGCTGTTCGAGGAAGTCAAGGAGGATCGGATGTCCGAGGAGACGCTCATCCGGGAGACCTACACCGAGGCCGCCAGCAAGTTCGGCTGGGTCCACGAGGCGATCACCCACGACATCGAGATCGCCGCGACGCACATCCACGTCATCGACGTACTCGGCCACATCTACTCGGACGACCGCGAGTCCTACCGACAGGTGTACGAGGACGTCGACGAGCGGGTCGGCGAGGTCCGGGACGCACTGGGCGAGGACGACGAACTCCTGATCCTGAGCGACCACGGCATGGAGACGACGTGGCTGGACGACGACGACCCCGGCACCCACTCCTGGCGGGCCATCGCCTCGACGACGGTCGGCTCCCCGCCCGAACACGCCCTCGACGTCAAGGCGTGGGTCGAGGAGCACGTCCAAGAGATCGACCCTGAGCGGACACGGGCCGACATCCCGGAAGACCAGCTCCGCGAACTCGGCTACATCGACTGAATGTTCCCCACCCTGTACGACGATGAGTGACCGCTCGGACTTCGGCGAGCAGGTCGGATTCGGGTTCGTTGGCCGGCTCCTGACCGCGGCCCTGGGCCTGGCCGGGACCGTCGTGGTCGCCCGGATGACCATCCCGGAAGTGTACGGGCTGTACTTTTTCATCTACGGCGTCGCCGACACGCTGAATAACCCCTTCGGCGGCTGGGTCGAGGGCTGTCGCAAACGCATCACCGAGAGCGAGGCCGAGGAGGGCGAGATCATGGGCGCGTACGTCCTCGGTCTCGCGCTGTTCACCGTCTTCGGCGTCGCGGTGATCGCCATCGCCGGCGAGTTCGGGGCGCAGTACATCCCCGTGGACGGCCTCGGACAGCACTGGCCGGTGCTTGCCGCGCTGTTCGTTGGTCTGAACCTCACCCAGCAGACGGGGATGATCCTCAGCGTCCGGCCGAACTTCGGGTACCACAGCTGGATCGACCTCCTCAAGACCGTCCTGAAGTACGTCGGCCAGATCGGCCTCGTCGTCCTCGGCTACGAGGCCGGCGGCCTCGTGCTGGGGACGGCGCTGGCGCTCGTCGTGGTCGCGCCGCTCCCATTCCGGCTGATCGGCGTCCGGCCACAACTGCCGACCCGCGCGACGGTCCGCCGGATCTGGACGTTTGCCAAGCCGAAATTCCCACAGAGTATGCTCAACACGATGATGGGGCGGATCGACACCATCCTGATCGGGGTCCTGGCAACCAGCGCGTTCGTCGGGTACTACAACGTCGCCCTCCGCATCTCCGCGCCGGCCATCTTCGTCACGCAACTCATCTCGAACGGGGCCTACGGCGACATCAGCGACCTGCACAGCCGTGGGGAAGCGGTCGCGGAACGTCTGCGCCACTCCGCCTCCTACAGCAGCGTCCTGTCGGTTCCGCTGTTTTTCGGTGCGCTCATCCTCGGGCGGGAGATTCTGGTCACCGCCTACGAGCCCAAGTACGCCGCGGCGGGTACCTTTCTGGTACTGATCGCGCTGTATCGCCTGCTCATCACGCAGGAGCAGGTCTTTGCCTCCGCCATCAACGGCCTCGATATGCCCTACACCAGCTTCCGCATCTCGCTGGTGAAGTTTGTCACGAACGTCGCGGGCAGTGTCGGGCTGTTCTTCGTGATGGGCCCCATCGGCGTCGTCGTGGGGTCGACCATCGCCCAGTTCGTCACGTACGCGCTGTCGGTCTACGCCGTCAAGGTGAAAGTACCGTCGCTCACGATCGTTCCTAAGCCCCTGCTCCACCAGTTCGTCGCTGGCGGCGTCATGGCGGCCGTGACTTGGGGGATTCGACAGGTGGTCCCGGTGCGATCCTGGGTGTACGTGGTCGCGCTGGTCGGGGCCGGTGCGGCGGTCTACGGGGCCGTCCTGCTTGCGGTCAGCGAACACCATCGGGCGACGTTGCGGAACGTCTTGGGCGGGCTCCTCGGGAAGGTCGTTCCCTGAGAAGTCCGCGACCGGTCGCCGCGCTGAAGGGAAGGGACTAAATCGGGAGGTTAGCAACACTGCTCCATGGCCCAGAACGTCGTCCTGGTGACGGTCGACTCGCTCCGGGCGGATCACGTGGGGAGTTACGGGTACGACCGGGACACGACGCCGGAACTCGACGCGTACGCTGAGGATGGGCACCGGTTCAGCGCCGCCTTCACACACGCCTGTGCTACCCGGCCGTCGTTCCCCGCGATCATGACATCCTCGCATCCGCTCATGTACGGGGGCTTCGAGCAACTCTCGGAGAACCGGACGCTCGTCTCGGAAGTCCTCTCCGAACAGGGGTACGCCACTGGGGGGTTCCACTCCAACCTCTACCTGAGCGCCGAATTCGGTTACGAACGCGGCTTCGACACGCTGTACGACTCGCGGGCCGACCCATCGCTGATGACCCGGCTCCGCCAGGCCGTCAAGGACAACCTCGACTCGGACGGGCTGGTCTACCGTGCCCTTGAAAAACTGTATCAGGGCACCGAGCGCGCCGCCGGCGTCGACGTGGGATCGTACTACGTCTCGGCGGAGGATATCACCGACCGGGCACTGGAGTGGGCTGCCGATCAGGGCGACCGTCCGACCTTCCTCTGGGTCCACTACATGGATCCGCATCACCCCTACTCGCCGCCGGAGGCGTACCAGATCTACTCCGACATCAGCCGCCGTGAGGGCGTCAAACTTCGCCCGAAGATGATGGAGAACGACGAGGACATCACCGACGAGGAACTCCAGACGCTGATCGACCTCTACGACGGCGAAATCCGCTACACGGACGCCCAAATCGGCCGGCTGCTCTCCTCGCTTGAGGATCAGTGGGACGACTGGATGGCTATCGTCACCGCTGACCACGGCGAGGAGTTCCGCGATCACGGCGAGTTCTTCCACCAAAACCGCTTCTACGACGAGGTGATGCACGTCCCGCTGATCGTCTACGACGGTCGGTCGTCAGGCACCCACGACGAGATGGTCGGGCTCATGGATGTCGCGCCGACGGTAACCACTTTTGCCGGCGACGAGACACGCCCGGAGAACTGGTGGGGGTACCCGCTGAACCCGCTCCTAGAGGGCCGGCCCGAAGAGTGGGAGCGAGAGGGCGTCTGCGGCAGTTGGTACGACGTGCCGACGGAGACCGAGCGGTTCGCGTACCGGACTGCCGACTGGAAATACATCAGGGATTACGTCCACGACGCCGAAGAACTGTACGATCTGCGAGCCGACCCGGACGAACGGTCAAATCTTCTCGACGGTGACGGCGCGGAACCCGATGTCCTCGACGAGATGCGGGTGGTCGTGGAAGACCTCGAAGCAGACATCGAATCGACCGACACCGACGTAGCATCCGTCGAGATGGACGACGAAATCAAAGAGCGACTCCGGAACCTTGGTTATCAGGAGTAGTCGTCCAGCACTGGCGGCGGTTCGCTCTCGTGTTCCCAGACGAGTTCGAAATACCGCTGGAGCCCGGCGACGAACGACCCGTTGTCGGTCAGGGCGGCCTGTCGCATATGCAGGGGGACGTCTGTCTCCTCGACGAGGATGATGGCGCGCCCGGTCTCGTAGTCCATGCTCGGGTCGGCGACGGTGCCGCGCCAGGGGAGTTTCTCGCTGCTGAACCGCAGGTCGACCGAGGGGTATTCCGAACGTATTTTCTCGACGATTTCTGCCTGAATCGGGCGGTTCTCCGCTTCCAGCAGGTCCGGGTGGAGGAAGAGCGCGTCCACGTCGATGCCGCGGTCGATGGCGTCCTCGAAGGCCGGCCGAACCGCGTCGAAGTACTCGAAGCTCTTGGTGATGATCCGGACTCGTTCGTCGGCCTCGTGGTAGAGCTGGCGGGTCTCGCGTTCGCTCGGCTGGCCCACGTCGACGACGTGGAACAGTTCCTCGGTCGGCGTGATGTCCTCGCTGGCTCGCTCGAAGCGGGGCTGAAACTCCGCGAGAAAGTCCTCGCGCACGTCCTCGAGTTCCTGGACGAACCCCTCGAACTCCTGGCGGCGGTTCTCCTCGGCCCGGTCGAGGATCTCTTCGGGGGATTTGGGCTGGTACTCCTTGGGTCGACCGGGGATGATCTTGATGAAGCCCCGATCCGACAGCGAGTCCAGCACGCCGTAGATGCGGGCCTTCGGGATCCCCGTCGCCTGCGCCAGATTCGGGGCGGTCGTCCGTCCGAGCGTCAACAGCTCCTGCAACGCCGTCGCCTCGTACTCGGTCAGTCCGAGCCGATCCAGCAGGCCGACCGCTTCGTCGGTCATACCTCGGCCTGTCGCCGGCCGGCCTTGTAAAATCGCCGAAAGGTATTTGATGCTCGTCCCCAAAACAGTTACTCACAGACTGAGTAACTATGTCGAACGACCGGCCACAACAGGACGCGGACGAGCATCTAGACGACGTGAGCGATGGATGTGGGTGTACCGAGATGTGGGAACACATGAGCGACCACCGCGACGAGGAGTGAGGGACGTGCCGTCCCGCGTCGGTCCTGCGGTCGGGAACCGTACCTTTTTGCGCCCGCCGTAACGATTGAGCGACGATGCCCGACCGCTCGGAGGTCTGTGTGCTGGTGCCGACGCTCAACGAGGCCGAGACTATCGGCACCGTCCTCGAATCGTTCTCCGAGCACGGCTTCGAGAACATCCTCGTGGTCGACGGCGACTCCACGGACGGCACGCGCGAGATCGCACGGGACCACGGTGCCAGAGTCATCGTCCAGTCGGGGACTGGAAAGGGACAGGCGGTCCGCGAGGCGCTCCGGCACATCGAGGCCCCCTACGTCCTGATGCTCGACGGTGACGCCACCTACCGCGCCGAGGACGCCGACGCGATGCTCGAACCGCTGCTGTCCGGGCGTGCCGAACACGTCATCGGTGACCGATTCGCCGACATGGAACCGGGCGCGATGTCCCGGCTCAACAGGACGGGAAACCGGATCATCAACCGGGCGTTCCGATGGATCCACGGCCGGGACCTCGAAGATATCCTGAGCGGCTACCGCGCGTTCACCCTCGAATCTGCCGAGCGACTCACACTCACCGAATCGGGCTTCGGGATCGAGACCGAGATGGCCGTCGAGTGTGTCAAACACGGCGTCCGGACCGAGGTCGTTCCGATCCGGTACGAGGCCCGGCCCGACGAATCCGAGACGAACCTCCACCCGTTCAGGGACGGCGCGACGATCATCCTGACGCTGTATCAGATGGCCAAGACGAACAACCCGCTCTTTTACTTCGGGAGCGTCGGCGCGCTCAGTTCGCTCGTCGGGGTCGTTCTGGGCGGCTACGTCGCCTACGACTGGTTCGTCCCACCCCGCACGTCACACGAGGTGATCGCCATCGTCAGCGTCTTCTCGATCCTCGTCGGGATTCAGCTCCTGATCTTCGGCGTCCTCTCTGATATGATCGTGGCACTGAACCGTGAGCAGACCCGCCGACTCGAAGAACTGGCCGAGCAACTCGGCGGTGACCGACCCGCCGCGACACCCGAGGAGTCCGCCGAAGCGGCATCGACGAACGGAGCGGCCGACGCGGACGGCGATCCGGAGGCCGACGAACTCGCGTCCGCCGGCGACCGCGACTAGAAGGGGACGAGCGCTCGCAACTGCATCAGGACACTCGAGGAGGCCGATTCCCGCATCTCCTCGAACACGGGGTGGAGTGCGTTCAGGAGTTCCTGTTCGGTCTCGAAGTACTCCTTGCCCGAGCGGTCGATGGCCTCGGCGATGGTGACCTTGTTCCCCGCCGCGTTGTAGGGGATTTTGCGGTCGCCGAGCGCGGCGACGATGCTGTCTTTGTCCGCCGGGAACGCCACCCCTGCCTCCGAAAGCCGGGCGTCCAGCGCCGCGATGCCGAACTCGATGGCATCCGGTTCGTCGTCGTCCTGTTGTGGTGGCCGAACTCCCATCGGTGTCCACTTTCGCTTCCAGCCCCGAAAACCCTATCCCTCGTCACGCCACGCACAGGACCGTTGACAGGTCGACCGCAGACAACACAACCCATATCCGGGCGGTCGACCTGCAAACCCACATGACAGACTACACTACCGTCTCGATCCCCCAGGACCTTGCCGACCGCGTCGAAGAGACCATCGAGGGCACCAGCTTCTCGAGTACGAGCGACCTCGTGCGATTCCTGCTCCGGAGTATCGTCATCCAGCACGAGAAACGCGGCGAGCTCACCGAATCGGAGTTTCAGGAGATAACCGAACAGCTCCAGGACCTGGGCTATCTGGACTAGGCGACCCGCTCTTCGGGCGGTTCGGCGTCGACGATCTCCACCTCTTTCCGTCGACCGCTCCGGTCGAACGCCGCCAGTGACTCCTCGTCCCACGGCGGCACCGCGACGAAGACGACCTCCGCGAGGTCGTCCCGCTCGGAGATCGAGAGGTCGCCGACGGGATGGGAGACGAACAGTCCCTGGGTCTGTCCCGGGGGCGTCCCGAGGTCCATCCCGAACACTGCGCCGACGGAGCCACCGGCTTCCGGCATATAAAAATGCGTGAACACCGGCGTCTCCGGGGGCAGGTCGGTCCCGTCGAGTTCGCCCGCGGACAGCACCGAGAGCCGGATCGTGACCGACTCCGGATCTCGATCGTCCCCGAGTCTGAGCAGCGTCTCGGCCAACCCCCGCGTGATGTAGACCACGATGGCAGTTCGTGGCACGGCGAGTTAATTGCATCGCCCATCGCCCCTGGGGCTCCACCAACCGCGGGCCGACGGCTCGACGGCGACACGGAACACGCTACCAATCGGCTGGAAGGTGGTGTCTCCCTGCCAACACGTTTTTCCCTGTCAAAGCGTAACAAATGACAGTGATGCACGACCTGACCGCGTTCCAGCGCGACGTGCTGTACGTCCTGGCCGGACTCGACGAGGCGTACGGGTTGGCGATCAAGTCCGAACTGGAGGAGTACTACGAAGGTGAGGTCAACCACGGACGGCTCTACCCGAACCTCGACGATCTGGTCGAGCGCGGCTACGTCGAGAAGGGACAGATCGACCGTCGGACCAACTCCTACGAACTGACCGACGCCGGCACGGACGCGCTGTCGGACCGCCGGGAGTGGGAGGATTCGTATCTCGACGACTTGGAAGTCGCGACAGCGTGACTAGCCGAAGACGAATTCTTTGCCGATCTTCGCGTAGAGCGCGGGCGTCCGGGAGCGGGATCCCGACACGGCGTCGTGGAGCGCCTCGGCCGCGTCCTCGTGAACTCCCGTCCCGTGTCCGACCAGAACACGCTCCGGTGAGAACCGCTTGAGCTTGGTCGGCGGCTTGAGCCGCAGAGCCGGGTGCACGCCCAACCGCTCGGAGGCGGACAGGAAGTAACTCGCCGTCCCGACCGATTCGGGGACGAGCAACTCGTCGTGATCCTCGATGGCGACGGCCGCCTCCTGCCAGAACCGGTTGTCGATCAGTTTGTGTACGCCGACGCCGGTGTCTTCGAGTTCCACGTGGACGCGTTCGACCGGCGCGTCGAGTTCCCCGGCCACGCCGTCCATCCACTCGGGGACGTAGACGGGCACGTCGTGGCGGTTCGCGACTGCGGCCGAATCCCGCTTGTGGCGATCCAGCAGGATCAGGACGCCAGCGACCTCGCCGAACTCGGCGAGGAGGTCGTCGAGGCCGTCCACGTCGACCGGATCGACGACGTACACGTCCCCGTCGACCTCGAAGGCGTGGCTGGCCCGCTGCATCCGCTCGTTGGGGTAGGCCATCCACCCGACGCCGTGTTCGCGGCGGTCGATCTCGCGATACTCCGTCGCTGGCCCCGAGCCTTTCATCGGCATATACCCGGGATAGGGGTTCGGGGATCAAAAAGGACCGTAAACTGGCAACGAAACTCACGCCGTTGGCTACCAATGTTAATCCGACGACGGTTCGTGTCTCGGACGGCCCGGTCCCGTTGCCCACCGTTAAGGTCGGACGTACCCAAGTGCGGGTATGCTCGCGGATCTCCGCTGGCTCGCGCTGGAAGCAAAGTATCTCGACCGGGCCCGATCGTTCTACGAGTCGTTTCTGGATCTGGATGTCCGACACGAACAGGAGGGTGAAGTCGCGCTGGCCGCGGGCGATACCGATCTGCTCCTGCGCCGCCCGACCGCCGTCCCGCGTGGCGGTGTCCACACCCACTACGCCTTCTCGACGCCACCGGATGCCTACGACGGCTGGTGGGACCGGCTCTCGGAGTCGTTCGACCTCGTGGAACACCAGTTCGGGGACGCCAAATCGCTGTACTTCTACGACGTGGACGGCAACTGTGTCGAGATCGGACAGCGGGATGAGGGCGACGTGGCCGACGGTATCACGGGCATCTTCGAGGTCGTCTTCGAGGTGGCCGACCTCGACCGCGCCGAAGCGTTCTACCGTGACCTCGGGATGGAACTGGTGGGTCGAGGCGACGACCGCAATCGGGTCCGACTGACAGCGGGGGCGTTCGACTTCGAGCTGTGGGAACCCCAGCTTGGCCTCGCGGACGGGCGCGGGGGCGTCCACGTGGACGTGGGGCTCGGCGTCGAGGACCGCGAGGCGGTAGTCGAACCCGTGCGAGAGCAGGTGCAGTCGATCACAGAACTGGACGAGGGTATCCGACTCGAAGATCCCGACGGGCACTGGGTGACGCTAATCTGAACCCCCGAAGACGGTTCCGTGTGGCTTCACTGGCTGAAGCCAGCCACAACGACGAGGCCGACACAACACATATCAGCGAGATAGGAGATGGATCACATATCGTGTCCGACGTGCGAGATCCCGAGGGGCTCGCGGATCTGCTCGGTGACGAGTGCGTGCGCACCATCCTCGTCGAGGCCAAAAAGGAGCCTCGCTCCGCGGCCGAACTCAGCGACTGCGCAGGCGTCTCGGAGCCGACGGTCTATCGCCGCCTCGAACGACTCCGCGAGTACGATCTGGTTACCGAAGAGATTCAGCCGGTCACCGACGGGAAAAATTACAAACTGTACCGGACACGGCTCGACGGTATCGAACTCGATCTCGACGAGGATGGGTTCGAGATAACGATATCGCGCCGCGATCGGATGCGCGACCGCTTCGTGCAGTTCGTAGAGGGAACCTGATATGCTCGATACACTGCTTCAATCGATCGACCTCGAAACGCTCCGAGTCGTCCGGCAGGCCAGCGAAGCGATCGTCGTTCTGTTCGGGGTGGCGATCAGCTACATCGCATACACCGCGTACCGGGACAACCAGAGCCGTCCCATGTTGTTCATCGCGATCGGGTTCGTTCTGGTGCTGTTCGTCCCGGGCGTTCTGGCGCTCTTGCTGTACGTCCTGCTGGACGTTCCCGCTCCGATCGTCAACAGTGCCAACCAGTTCGTCGAGATCGCCGGTCTGGGGCTGATTCTGTACGGACTGTGGACGCCACGTCGGGACTGAACCAGTCCACCGGCGATCGGCGACGGCCTGCGAACGTCCAGATCGACGCACGTGCCGTGCTGTCCGTGCCGGGACGGTCCATCCCCGAGGGGACTCGCCGGTCAGTCCCGTGACTCCCAGGTTGCCAGGTTAGTCTGGAGACTGAGCCCACCACAGTGGTATCGGACCCATGCCAGCGTCGCGGCGATGCCGACGACGACCGTCGCCGCGTTGACGGCCCCGGGAATCCCGACGATGGCGTTGGGACCAGTGAACGTGAGATCGAGAACGCTCGGGACCCGCTCGCTCTCGACCATCGTGAGCCCGAACAGGGTGTTGCCGGCGAAGTTGTAGGCGATATGGAGCCCGAGCGGTAACGCGAGGTCGCCGGTGACGACGTACGCGGTTCCGAGGAGCCCGCCGCCGATCAGGCTCCAGAACAGAAACGCCACCGGCGAGGTGACCTGACCGAAATGGACCACCGCGAACACCGCCGACGAGACGGCCCAGGCACCGATCAGGGCGGCCCGGTTCGATAGGTGACCGAGTCCCTCGGCGGCGTTGGGGATGAACAGGCCACGGAACAGCAGTTCCTCGGAGATTCCGACACAGACCCACGCGAGGGTCCACCCGAGGACGACCAGTGTGAACGGAAGCGTGGCGGCTCCGATGTTGACGAAGCCGGTCACCTCCACCCACCCGCCGGCGAGGAAGACGGTCAGCGCCAGACCGTGAATCCCGATACCGATCACCAGTCCCGCGAGGAGATGTTGGAGACTGTCGGAGCCGAATCCGATTCCGTACGCAGACACGGTGCGACGGTCGACGTATCGCGCCCAGACGAGCAGCAGGCCGACGACGAGGGCGGCCCGGAGCGAGTACATCAGAAGGCTCCCCGCGGTCATCCCGAACCGGGGACCGATCACGGAGGCGACGACCTGGGAGCCAACCAGAAAGACGAGAAGCGGTACTAAGACGCGCCAGAACGCTCTGATCCGGCCCTGTCTTCGGTTGTAAAACGGTGCGAGCAGTGCCTTCCCCGCTCGCCGGACGGGACTGTCCCTCTCTTCGTCGGCCGAGTCGAGGGCCGAACGTGCAGTGTCGTCTTTCGTGTCAGCGGGGGAACTCTGATTCGACATCTCCATTCGGAGGAAGGGGCCCTACACAAACGATATTGGCCGCCTGGCTTCAGACGCTGAAGTCGGGAACAACCGATACCGACTACCGGCCCTGGGCCTGAGCGATTTTCCGCCCGGTCACTACCCGAGTCCCGTTCCGAACGATCCACGGATACGTCGCCTTCCCGCAATTCGGCGAGCCTGTCGGCTACGAGAGCGGGTCCCCGTCTCGATCCGTTACAACCGCTCCGTGTCGATGACGACCCCCGGCGGTGTCACGAGCAAAAAGTCCCGGAACCGCATCAGTTCGCCGCCCATCTCCGTCACGTCGCGGGCGAAGCCGGCGGCGAGTTCGTTCACGTTTCCCTTCACGCTCAGCACGAGTACGGCCCCGCCGTCGACCTCCGCGATCCACTCCTCGTCGGGCGTCGAGCCGTCGAGGATGCCGAGCACGATCCGGCTCCCCTCGCGCTCGTCGTCGTCCATCTGGTCCTCGACCGCCTGCAGGTCGAGGTCGAAGTCGCTCATACCGGCCCCCTCGCACCGGCCCGGCAAAAACCCCTCGCAACGTCAGACGATCAGGTGAACAACCGGAACGGCCGACCGATGCGCTCGGGGAGGCTGCCGACCCGCTCGCGCGCCCGCCGCCGTTCGGTCCGGAGCGCGTCGGTGAGGCTCCGGTCGTCCAGCCGCGAGGTGTACCGTTCACCGTCGCGCTCGATCAGGTCGAGGTCACGGAGGGTCTCGACGGCGTCCTCGATCCGTGCCCGCGGGAGATCGAGCGCCTCGTCCAGTTCCGTGATGGACTTCGGACGCTCCTCGAGGGACCGACCCACGATGGACGCGTCGCCAAACCGATCCATCGCGTCGGGTGCGCCGGGCTCTGTCTGACCGGCCTCGGATCGGAAGTCGTAGACGCCGTCCAGCGCCAGCCACGCGCCGACGACGAGGAACGCTACCTTGAGAACGTCGTTGCCACCGGTGAACGCGAGCGCGTACGCACCAAGTCCGATCAGTGCGAGACCGAGGGGTACCTTGCCCCAGCCGCGATTGATCCCGAAGCGTCGCCGGACGTGGGGCCAGACGGTCGCGGCCGTGATGCCGACGGCCGACCCGGCCATCGCGATCGGATCGAGGTCGAGCAGGTACCAGACTGCCACGAGGCCAGTGACCGTCCCGAGAAGTTCCAGCACGAGCGAGTACCGCCGGAGGAAGGCGATGGGTCGCGGTTCAGGGGACATATTCGACCCTGCGGACGCGAGTGTGAAAAATACTGTCTGAGAGTGGGAGGGCCACAGTCGCCGTCTGTGGTACTCGGACACACGACTCGGGCCGCACAGACAGCTTTATATACGATACGTGGCTTTGGAACAAGTGCTACAATGTCCAACGATACAGAGGGCACGTCGGGATCCCCGGCGGATCGAGTTCTTCCAGGGCACACTGGATTCCACTTCTGAGATTACAGAAGCACGCATTTTCGACACCACGCTGCGCGACGGTGAGCAGTCGCCACGCACGTCGTTCTCGTACGACGACAAACGCGAGATAGCGGCCGTGCTGGACGACATGGGCACCCACGTCATCGAGGCGGGGTTCCCGGTCAACTCGGACGCGGAGTTCGAGGCCGTTCGCGACATCGCCGAGTCCGCACAGAACAGCGAAGTCTGTGGGTTAGCGCGCGTGGTCGAAGAGGACGTCGAGGCTGCACTCGACAGCGGCGTCGACCTGGTACACGTGTTCGTGTCTACCAGCGACGTTCAGCTGCAAGACTCCATGCACGCCACTCGCGAGGAGGCCAAACAGGCCGCCGTCGAGAGCGTCGAGCGTGTCACGGAGGCCGGCGTCGAGTGTATGTTCTCGCCGATGGACGCCACGCGAACGGACGAAGACTTCCTGATCGAAGCCGTGCAGGCCGCCGACGAGGCGGGTGCCAGCTGGGTCAACATCCCCGACACCGTGGGGGTCGCCACGCCCGGGCGGTTCTACGACATGGTCGAGAAGGTGGTCGACGCGATCGACGCGCGCGTGGACGTTCACACACACGACGACTTCGGGCTGGCAGCGGCGAACGCCCTGTCCGGCTTCGAAGCTGGCGCGAGCCAGTCGCAGGTGTCGGTCAACGGCATCGGTGAGCGAGCCGGCAACGCGGCCTACGAGGAGGTCGTGATGGCGCTGGAATCGCTGTACGATGTCCAGACGCACATCGACACGACCCGTATCACCGAGCTGTCGCGGCTCGTCGAGGACCGGTCGTCGATTCCGGTGCCGGCGAACAAGCCGGTGGTCGGTGAGAACGCCTTCTCCCACGAGAGCGGCATCCACGCCGCGGGCGTCATCGAGAACTCGGACACGTTCGAGCCGGGCGTGATGACGCCGGAGATGGTCGGGGCCGAGCGCGAACTCGTCCTCGGGAAACACACCGGCCAGCACTCCGTCCGGGAGCGGCTGGTCGACGCCGGGTTCGACCCCACCGAAGAAGAAGTACGGGAGGTCACCCGTCGCGTCAAAGACTACGGGGCCGAGAAAAAGCGGGTCACGATGGACGTGCTGGAGAAATTCGCCCGCGAAGTCGGCGTCACCGAGGAGGAGGTCCGGGTCTAACATGGCCTCCCCTCGCGGTGTTCGCGTCCGCCAGCGGCTGGTAAAGGACGCGCCGACTCGGAAGAATTATGTCACTGGACGGGCCTACTCGGCATACGATGACCGCGCGTGCTGGACCCGGGACCGCCCTGGCACCCAGCGGCGCGCTCGTGATTCTCGCGGGTATCGTAGGGGCCCTATAGCCCCTACACACGATTTCACCCCGAATTCTGCAGCACAGTCGGTAGCCATCAGGAGGCGACATATGCAACGACCACGCACACAACGGACGGAGGAACGGACATGAGCGATAGCGCACAGACACCACACGCGGACGAAGTCGAGACGGAAGCGACGGACGACCGACCGGAGGAACCCGAGGGCGAGAGCCACGTCGAACCCATAGAGACGGGCGCTGACGCGGTCGTCGCGGCCCTGAAATCGGCCGGCGTCGACTACCTGTTCGGCGTGCAGGGCGGGGCGATCATGCCCGTCTACGACGCTCTCTACCAGGAGTCGGACATGACGCACGTCACGATGGCCCACGAACAGGGGGCCGTCCACGCCGCCGACGCCTACGGGATCGTCACGGGCGACCCCGGCGTCTGTATGGCCACTTCGGGCCCGGGCGCGACGAATCTGGTGACCGGCATCGCCGACGCCAGCATGGACTCGGAC
Organism: Halorientalis persicus; assembly: GCF_900110215.1. GTDB lineage: Archaea > Halobacteriota > Halobacteria > Halobacteriales > Haloarculaceae > Halorientalis > Halorientalis persica. The sequence continues at coordinate 61,494 of NZ_FOCX01000015.1, forward strand.
CCGCTGATCGCGCTGACGGGCCAGGTCCCGACGGATCTGGTGGGCAACGACGCCTTCCAGGAGACCGACACCATCGGCGTCACCCAGCCGATAACCAAGTACAACCACTTCGCCTCGGACGCCGACGAGGTCGGCGACGACGTGAGTACGGCCTTCGCACTGGCCGACGAGGGTCGGCAGGGGCCCACGCTCGTCGACCTGCCCAAGGACGTAACCCAGCCCGAGACCGACGTGGAACCGGGCAAGCCGGAGACGCCGGACACGTACAACCCGCCGGAGAAGGCAGACGAGGCCGCCGTCTCCGAGGCGGCCGACGTGATCGCCGACGCCGAGAAGCCGATCATCCTCGCGGGCGGCGGCGTCATCAAGGCCAACGCCAGCGACGAACTGCGGGCCTTCGCGAAGGAACACGAGATCCCGGTCATGACGACGATGCCCGGGACGGGTGCCTTCGACCAGACCCACGAGCTGTCGATGGGCATCGCCGGGATGCACGGCACCGGCTACGCCAACATGGCGATTACGCTGACCGACTGTATGCTCGCCATCGGGACGCGGTTCGACGACCGGCTGACCGGCGACGTGAAGACGTTCGCCCCGGACGCCGATATCGTCCACGTCGACATCGATCCGGCCGAGATCAGCAAGAACGTCCAGGCCGACTACCCGCTGCTGGGCGACGCCAAGGCGGTGCTCGACCAGCTGGGCGACGCCATGACGGACTCGCCCGAGGCCGACGCCTGGCGTGAACAGTGCCAGACCTGGAAAGACGAGTACCCGCTGGACTACGAGATGCCGGAAGACCGGCCGCTCAAGCCCCAGTACATCGTCGAGCAGTTCGACGAGGCCATGCCCGAAGACACCATCGTCACGGCCGGTGTCGGCCAACACCAGATGTGGGCCTGGCAGTACTGGACCTGGACGGAGCCCCGGACGTGGGTTACCTCCCACGGGCTGGGGACGATGGGCTACGGCTTCCCCGCGGCCATCGGGGCGAAACTGGCCAAACCCGACACGGAGGTCATCGCCTTCGAGGGCGACGGCTCGTTCCTGATGACGAGTCAGGAACTCTCCGTGGCGGTGCGGGAGAACCTCGACATTACCATCGTCGTCCTGAACAACGAGGCAGTCGGGATGGTCCGCCAGTGGCAAGACGGCTTCTACGAGGGGCGCCGGATGGCCTCGGAGTACCCGTGGGTACCCGAGTTCGACAAACTGGCGGAGGCCTACGGCGCACGCGGTTTCCGGCTGGAGGATTACGACGAGGTCGACGAGGTCATCGAGGCCGCACTGGACTACGACGGGCCGGCGGTCGTCGACGTGATCATCGACCCCGAAGAGAACGTGTATCCGATGGTGCCGAGTGGCGGTGACAACAGCCTGTTCGCGCTGTCGGAAGACCATCTGGACGAGATCTAACGATGACAGGAAAACTTCCAGGGCCGGGCCCGGGCGAGCGGATGCGACCCGAGGGTCGGCGTAACGAGGACGGTATTCGTATCGACCCCGAAGCGGAGGCGAAACACGAACCGCGTCGCGCGGTACTGTCGGCGCTGGTCGAACACAAGCCGGGTGTCCTGGCGGAGGTCTCCGGTCTGTTCAGCCGTCGGCAGTTCAATATAGAGAGTCTCACGGTTGGTACAACCGTCGACGAGAGCCGGGCGCGCATGACCATCGTCATCGAGGAGACACGACCCGGGATCCAGCAGGCCAAAAAGCAGCTGCGGAAACTGGTTCCCGTGGTTTCGGTGCGAGAGCTGGATCACGATTCGGTCCAGCGAGAACTGGTGATCGTGAAGGTCAACGGCGAGGAACCGGACAAGGTCCACGCCATCACGGAGATGTACGGCGGCGAGACCCTCGACGCGGGGCCCCGGACGATCACGGTCGAGATCACCGGCAACGAACAGATGATCGACGACGCCATCGACGCGTACAAGCAGTTCGGCATCCGGGAAATCGTCCGGACCGGCTACGCGGCGCTGGCACGTGGCGAACAGCAGACGGCGGCAGTCGAACCGGAAGTGAAACTGACAGCGGACACAGAGGTGCCAGCAGACGATGACTGACGAGTTTACCAACGAGATCTACTACGACGAAGACGCAGACGTGTCGCACATCGAAGACAAGACCGTGGCCGTGCTGGGCTACGGCAGCCAGGGTCACGCCCACGCGCTGAACCTCCAGGACAGCGGCGTCGACGTGGTCGTCGGCCTCCGGGAGGGGTCGTCCTCGCGTGCGGCCGCCCAGGATGAAGGGCTCGAAGTGACGACGCCGGTCGACGCGGCGTCCCGGGGCGACATCGTGAAGATGCTCGTTCCCGACACCGTCCAGCCCGCGGTCTACGAGCAGATCCGGGACGAACTGGACGCCGGCGACACGCTCCAGTTCGCCCACGGGTTCAACATCCACTACGGACAGATCGAACCGCCGGAGGACGTGGACGTGACGATGGTCGCGCCAAAGTCGCCCGGTCACCTCGTCCGCCGCAACTACGAGAAAGGAGAGGGGACGCCCGGTCTGCTGGCGATCTATCAGGACGCGACCGGCGAGGCCAAAGACGAGGGGCTGGCCTACGCGAAGGCCATCGGCTGTACCCGGGCCGGCACGATCCAGACGACGTTCCGCGAGGAGACCGAGACCGACCTGTTCGGCGAGCAGGCCGTCCTGTGTGGCGGCGTGACCGACCTCGTGAAGGCCGGTTTCGAGACGCTCGTCGACGCGGGCTACTCCCCGGAGATGGCCTACTTCGAGTGTCTGAACGAACTCAAGCTCATCGTCGATCTGATGTACGAGGGCGGCCACATGGAGATGTGGAACTCGGTTTCGGACACCGCCGAGTACGGCGGTCTCACCCGCGGCGAGTCGGTCATCGACCGCGAGGGGATGGAAGAGATCCTCGAGGGCGTCCAGAACGGCGAGTTCGCCCGCGAGTGGATCAACGAGAACCAGGCCAACCGGCCGGCCTACAAACAGTACCGACAGGCCGAACAGGACCACCAGATCGAGGCGGTCGGCGAACGCCTACGCGACCTCTTCGCCTGGGACGAGGACGAAGCATGACCGAGGAGAACGACCGACAGACGATGCGCGACGTGGACCACACACCGCCACACGGCGAGGGCGCGGAACGCGCCTTCGAGCGCGGCACAGAAGGACGGGCTGAGACAGTATGAGCGAAGGAACTCTGTACGACAAGGTCTGGGATCGACACAAGGTGACGACGCTGCCCAACGGGCAGGACCAGCTGTTCGTGGGCCTGCACCTCATCCACGAGGTGACGAGCCCCCAGGCGTTCGGGATGCTCCAGGAACGGGATCTGGAAGTCGCCCGACCCGACCTGACGCTGGCGACCGTCGACCACATCGTGCCGACGGCCGACCAGTCCCGCCCCTACAGCGACGACGCGGCAGAGGAGATGATGTCGGAACTGGAGCAGAACGTCCGTGACGCGGACATCGAGTTCCTCTCGCCCGAGACCGGCGAGCAGGGCATCGTCCACGTCATCGGTCCGGAGCAGGGGCTGACCCAGCCCGGCAAGACCATCGTCTGTGGGGACAGCCACACCTCGACTCACGGTGCCTTCGGTGCGCTCGCGTTCGGGATCGGCACCAGCCAGATCCGGGACGTGCTGGCGACTCAGACCATCGCGATGGAGAAACAGAAGGTCCGGAAGATCCAGGTCGACGGCGAACTCGGCGAGGGCGTCGAGGCCAAAGACATCATCCTGGAGATTATCCGCCGCCTGGGCACCGAGGGCGGCGTCGGCTACGTCTACGAGTACGCCGGCGAGGCCATCGAGGACCTGGGCATGGAAGGGCGGATGTCGATCTGCAATATGTCCATCGAGGGCGGCGCTCGCGCGGGCTACGTCAACCCCGACGAGACCACCTACGAGTGGCTGAAGGAGACGGATTACTTCCAGGAGCACCCCGAGAAGTTCGAGGAACTCAAGCCCTACTGGGAGTCCATCCGCAGCGACGACGACGCCGAGTACGACGACGTGGTCCACATCGACGCGAGCGAGCTGGAACCGGTCGTCACCTGGGGGACCACGCCCGGCCAGGGCGTCGGCGTCACCCAGCCGATCCCGGCCCCCGAGGACCTGCCTGCTGAAAAGCAGGACACGGCCCGGCGCGCGCAGGAACATATGCGCGTCGAACCCGGGGACACGATGGAGGGGTACGACATCGACGTGGCCTTCCTGGGTTCCTGTACGAACGCCCGCCTGCCCGACCTGCGCCGCGCGGCGAAGATCGTCGAGGGCCGGCAGGTCCCCGACGACGTGCGCGCGTTCGTCGTCCCCGGCAGCCAGCGCGTCCAGAAGGCCGCCGAGGAGGAAGGCCTGAAAGACGTCTTCGAGGCGGCCGGCTTCGACTGGCGCAACGCCGGCTGTTCGATGTGTCTGGGCATGAACGACGACCAGCTGGAGGGCGACGAGGCCTCCGCGTCGTCGTCGAACCGCAACTTCGTCGGTCGCCAGGGATCGAAGGACGGCCGCACCGTCCTGATGAACCCGCAGATGGTCGCCGCGGCCGCCGTGACCGGCGAGGTCACTGACGTGCGCGATCTGGAGGAGGTGGTGTCGGTATGAGTGACGATGTGGAGATTCCGGAAGTGAAGGAGGTCTCCGGGACGGGGATCCCGGTCCGCGGGAACGACATCGACACGGACCAGATCATCCCGGCGCGGTTCATGAAGGTCGTCACCTTCGACGGCCTCGGGGAGTTCTCCTTCTTCGATCAGCGGTTCGACGACGAGGACAACCCCAAGGACCACCCGATGAACGAGGACCGGTTCCAGGACGCCAACGTGATGGTCGTCAACGCGAACTTCGGCTGTGGCTCCTCCCGGGAACACGCCCCGCAGGCGCTGATGCGCTGGGGGATAGACGCGTTCATCGGCGAGTCCTTCGCCGAGATTTTCGCCGGCAACTGTCTCGCACTCGGGATGCCGACGGTCACGGCCGATCAGGAGACCATCGAGGACCTGCAGGACTTCGTGGACGAGAATCCCGACGCCGAGATCGACATCGACGTGGCCGCAGAGACCGTCACGTACGACGGGACAACTGTGGACGTGACCGTCGACGAAGGCCAGCGGAAAGCCCTCGTGGACGGTATCTGGGACACGACGGCGCTGATGAAGGCCAACCAGCAGGCCATCTCGGAGACGGCCGAAGGGTTGCCCTACGTCTGAGACTCCCCAGGAGTGGCGTTCGACCGTCGGTGAGCCAATTACTCCCTGGTTTTTGACGGTGGGTGGCCACCGAGTCGGTGCGGTGGCTGGTCGACACGTGAACTGCAGACGAATTGTTAGCTATTCCAACACGTATTTTACAGCCACGAAACACGTCGCTGGTAGTGTCGACGGGACAACTGATACTGGGTGTCGTGTTACTGGGGGTCGTCGTGCTTGTGGCGTCGCCGTTCGTCTTCGCCGGACTCTCGCTCGTTTACGAGGGTCTCGTGACGAGACGACGGACCTCTCGTGCGGTCCGAAGCGACGTCATCGACCCAGCGGAGATACCGGCGACTGGGTACGCGACTGTAGCTGGGCAGGCAGAGTCAGGTCCATCGGGACGGGTCGAGGCACCGTTGACGGGTCGGTCGGGACTCGCGTATCGGCTCCGCGTACAGCAGAAACGGGATGATGGCGACTGGTGGACGGTAGTCGACACTGTCGATATCGGCTCGATCGAACTCGTCGGGCAGGCCGGACGAGTCGTCGTCGAGCCAGGCGACGCCGAGCCCGATCTCGAACTCGACACCGAAGTGACTGCTGGGTCCGACGGTCGGTTGCCGGATGGGGCGTCGGAGCGCATCCGAAACGAATCACTCGGCGGGACGGGCGATGGATCGTTACTCCCCGCCGAGGCGGACAAACCGCGTCGCTATCAGGAGGGACTTCTCGAACCGGGGACGACGATACACGTCCACGGTGCGTGCTCGTCGTCATCGACTGGAGAACCCCGGATCGAAGCGGCAGAGCCTGGAGGATTCAGACTCGGCCCGGATCCACCGAACGACCACTCGGCAGAGGCCCGTTCGAAACGCGAAACCGCGATCAAAAAAGTCGCCGGCGGCGGGATGCTGACGCTACTGGGCTGTTTCGCGCTCGTGATGTTCGGGTGGATCCCATTTCACATGATCCTGAATGCGATATAATCGTCGACCAAGCCAACTATGTCCGAACCTACCAGAATCGTCGTCGTCATCGTGGCGCTGTCGCTGGGCGGGATACTCCTCGCCGCGGGGGGTTCCCATCTCCGTCAGTGGTATCGAATCAGCACGAGCGAGGTGCAGGCGGTTCGAGACGCGGCACAGGAACGTGGTGTCGCCGAATTCGAGGGGACCGTGCGTCCCATCGAGGGGGAAACGTTTCACGCGCCGTTCACCGGAACTGAGGCGGTGGCGTCGTCGTACACGGTCAGGGCCCCCTCGACGGGCGAGGGGAAGTATCGGACGGTAACCTCGGGGACGGTCGCACGCCCGTTCCTCGTGGCGGACGAGACGGGCTGTGTCGAGGTCGATCCGAGCGGTGGCGATATCGAGCCCGCAAACAGTGAGCGGCGACTCACCGTCGGGGAGAACGATACGCTCCCCGACGACGTTCGGCTTCGACTGTCGAACACGAGCGACGAGCTAGATCTCGATACGATACTGGCAGCGGAGACGGACGAACGCCGCTATTACTGGGAGGGGACTGTCACGGCAGGTGACGAGGTCCACGTCTACGGGGCGACGACGGCGGATCGCACACCGTCGTCCCGGTCAGCCACGGCCGTCCTGACGAAAGCGGACGCCGCCGACCTCTTCCGGATCACCGTCGGTGACGAGGGCGACGCATCGCGGTCGAAACTCGTCGAGGGACTCGTGCTTCTGGGGTTGGGGCTGATGCTGTTCGGTCCCGGCGTCGGCTGGGCTCTCACGTTCATCTGACCCGTGGGCGCTCTCGTCGATCGGTCGTCGAAACCGCAAGCCTATTCGCCTGGGCACTCGCCTGACGTGGTAATGACACACCGGATCGCGGTCATCCCCGGCGACGGTATCGGCGGCGAAGTCGTCCCTGCGGCCATCGAGGTGCTCGAAGCGCTCGACCTCGGGTTCGAGTTCGTCGACGGCGAGGCCGGCGACTACGTGAAAGAAGAGCGCGGCGAGGCCCTCCCACAGGAAACCTACGATCTCGCCGCGGAGGCCGACGCGACGCTGTTCGGCGCGGCCGGCGAGACCGCTGCCGACGTAATTCTCCCGCTCCGGGAGGCCGTCGACTCCTTCGCCAACGTCCGCCCGGCCCGCGCGTACCCGGGCGTGGACGCCGTCAAGCCCGAGACCGACCTCGTGTTCGTCCGGGAGAACACAGAGGGGGTCTACGCCGGTATCGAGGACGATCTGACAGACGACGTGACGACGCTCACGCGACTGATCACCGAGGACGCGTCCCGGCGGATCGCCGAGTTCGGCTTCGAGTACGCCGAGGAGAACGGCTTCTCGGACGTGACGGTGGCACACAAGGCAAACGTCATGCGAAAGACCGACGGGCGATTCCTTGACGCCTGTGAGGCCGTCGCGGCGGCGGGCGACTACGAGTACGACGAGGCGCTGATGGACGCGCTGGCGATGCACCTCATCATGCACCCCGAGGACTACGGGGTCGTCATCTGTCCGAACCTCGCTGGCGATATGCTCTCCGATCTGGCGGCCGGCCTCGTGGGCGGCCTCGGCCTGCTCCCGAGTGCGAACGTCGGGCCGGACAACGCGCTGTTCGAGCCCGTCCACGGCTCCGCCCCCGACATCGCGGGCGAGGGCATCGCGAACCCGGCGGCGATGATCCTGAGCGCGGCGATGATGCTTGAGCACCTGGGCTACGGCGACGAGGCGACGCGCGTCCGAGACGCGGTTACGGCCGTGCTAGAAGACGGGCCGCGGACGCCGGACCTGGGTGGCGACGCGACGACTGCGGACGTGACCGAGGCGGTCCTCGACGCGCTGTAGGCGGGTCACTCACGGGACCCAGGCCGACCGACATCGGTCGGAGCAAAACGGGTGCAAACGGAGGGTTCCGTCACCTTCGACCTCCGTCTCGACGGGATACCACTCGGTCGTGTCGATATCCGCTCCACAGTGTTCACAGACCGTCGTCGGTGAGGCTGCGTTCATACTCGGCGGTCGCCGGGGTGGGGACGGCTCTTGACTCACCCGCGATTCCCTCGTCCGACTGCCCCCGTGTTCTCGAACGTGGCCTGGTCCCGGAGTTCGCCGTCGATCCGAATCGTGCCGTCGCCACCGATCGCGATCTCGTGTCCCCACGCCTCGAACGTCACGGAGAGGTTGCTCTCGGCGGGTGACGAGGTGACGAGTGTGTCCAGTGCGTCGGGATCGACGAACGCGAACACCGGCTCCGACAGGTCGACGGGATCGACGCCTTCGATCCGTGCGACCGCGGTGACAACCGCCTCGACGATGGGTTTGGTCGCCTGTGTTACGCCACTGGTGTCGCTGAAACTCGCACGCATGATTCCACGTGGATCGAACGGCTCCATCCCGAAGGCGATAGTCACGATATAGATAACCGTCGCCCGGACGGGCCGTTATCAGTATAACACCGCCGGTTCGCTCGCAGGCCCGTCCGGTTTCGGGGGCGGTCAGCGCTCCAATCCCTCGCTCTCCAGCGTGTTCCCGGACAGGAGCCAGTCGAACACGGTCCGCTGGGCGACCCGGAGGTGCCGGTTCACGGCTGGCTGTGAGATCCCGAGTGCGTCGGCGATGTCCTGGCCCGTGCTCTCGCGGGGCCGCTCGAAATACCCGCTGAGGTGGGCCGTCGTCAGGACTTCACGCTGGCGGTCGGTCAGGTCGCCCAACACGTCGCTGCGAAGCTGTTGCTCGCTGCGCAGCTCCCGGGTCACGTCCTTGCGAGCGACCAGCTCCGTCGTCGGGTACGTCGCGCGGACGACGTCGACCAGTTCCCGGACGTGGATGTCGTGGGAAACGTCGACGACCAAATCCATCTGTCCATCCTCGACCGTGAGATCCCGCGGGCGGCCGCCGTGTTCGAGCAGGGTCCCGAGGACGGTCTGATCGGCGAATTCGACCTCGTACACGTCGCTGTCGCGTTCGCCGACGTGGCGATAGTCGGCGACGGCGACAGCCTGGTCCAGCGTGGTGTCGACGGTCGCCGAGTGGACGCTGGCGACGGTGAGAAACGCACGCAGTCCGTCGGCGGTCCAGGTGGTGACGCCTTCGAGTCGGATCGTACAGTCCAGACTGTGGCTCAGCGAGACGAGCGGACTCGTCTCGTCGTCGAGCCGGAGTTTGAGTCGGACGGCGTCGTCGCCCAGCAGCGACTGTTTGGTCTCGATCCCGTTGATCGCGTTGGCGATGGTCTCGCCCAGTTCCGCGAACACCGGTCGCTCGGTCTCGCCGAAGGTGTCGCTGTCCTCGCCGTACACGGCCAGCACGCCGTAGGTGTAGTTCTCGTAGACCAGCGGGACGGCTACGACCGACCGGAAGTCCCGGCGCAGCGCCGCCTCTCGCCACGGTTCGTCGTGGAGTCGATCCGAAACCCGCGAGACGATCACCGGCTCACTGCAGTCTAGGGCCTGGGAACTCGGCTCGCTGGCGTCGGTCCCGAGGGTGTCGAGATACTCGCCACCCTCGCCCGCCCAGGTCCGGGGCGTCACGTCGTCGGTCGCGGGATCGAACCCTCCGATCCAGGCGAACCGGTAGGGCCCTTCCGAGACCAGTCGCTCGCAGACGGACTGTTCGATCTCGGTCCGGGTCGTCCCGTCGACGAGCGCCTCGTCGACCCCCCGGATCACCTCGTTGATGTTCACCTGCCGTTTCAGACGGCGGTTCTGTGTCTCGAGTTCGGCGTCGCGGGCCCGGAGGTTGGTCTCTCCCTCCACACGGTCCAGGGCGGCCTCGGCCGAGGTTCCGAACAGGTCGAGGACGCGCCGGAGGTCGCCGTCGAACCCGGTCGAGTCGGTCGAGAGCGCGACCAGAAGGGCGTGATCGCCCAGTGGAACCGCCAGACCGCTCCGGGGCACCTCGTCGGCCACGATCGACTGCTCGCCACCGTCGAAGACGGTCGTCTCACCGTCGAGGAAGGCCGACCAGGGAGCGGAATCGCCTGTGTCGGGGGCGGGCAGGCTGTCCGCGACGAACTGCTCGGTGAACCCGTCGGTCGACGCGGTTCGGACGAGGTCGCCACCGTCGTCGAGCAGGAAGACGCCGACGGTCGCCGTCTGCAGGACTTCCGCGGCGGCACGGACGACACGATCACACACGTCCTCCTTCGAGCTTGCGTTGATGAGTTCGCGGGTCGACCCCTGCAGGGTCGTGAGCAACTGCTCGCGCTCTTCGCGGTCGATAGTCGCCAGCGCGTATCCCAGGGTCTCGCCGAGTTCGCCCAGGACCGTCTCCTCGCGGTCGTCGAACGCGTCCGGGCGGGACGCGAACACCGACAGCAGTCCGTAGGTAGTGTCCTCGAAGACGACGGGGATGATCGCGAGCGACCGGACACCGCACTCGAAGGCGGCGGACTCCCAGGGCCGGAGTCGATCCCTGGCCCGCAGGTTCTTGACGATTTGGACCGACCGGGTGCGGATCGCCTCTCGTCCCGGCCCGTCGGGGGCCCTCCCCATCGCCTCGATCACGTCGATCCGGTCGTGATCGCCGGCACCGGTCCGCGGGACGAGGCTGTCGGTCGTCGGGTCGTAGCCCGTGACGGTCGCGAACCGGTAGGCCTCCGAGGCGGCCAGCCGGTCACAGACGACGCGTTCGGCCTCCTCGCGGCTCCGGGCGCGAATCAGCGCCTGATCGATGTCGCGGATGACGGCGTTGATCCGGTTCAGCTCGTCGAGTTCGTCCCGCTGGCGTTCGATCTTTCGCTCGCGGGCGACGCGCTCCGACACGTCCCGCCCCATCCCGGCGACGCCGATGAGTTCCCCGTCCTCGTCGACGACCGGACCGCCGCTGAACTCGTAGGGGATGGACTCACCGTCACGTGTTCGCAGATTCGCCTCCAGATGCTCGATGCGCCGGTCCGAGACGACGGTCCGGAGCGTGTCGGCGACGCGAGTCCGGTCCTCGGGTGCGAGGAATTCGAGCGGGCTTCGGTCCTCGATCTCCTCGTCGCTGTAGCCGGTCGCCTCGGGCACGCGGTTGTTCCACCTGAGGTACTCCCCGTTCTCGTCGAAGGCGTAGAGCAGGTCCGGGACGGCCTCGAAGATCGCTTCCACCAGCGCGCGCTCTTCTCTGAGTCGGCGCTCGCGCTCGCGCTGTTCGCTCACGTCACGGACGACACCGACGTTCCCGAGGAACGCGCCGTCGTTCTCGACGATGGCGAGCCGGTTCTCGCAGGGAACCTCCTCGCCGCCTGCGGTCACGACCGTCTGTTCGAGCGTGCCGACGTGGCGGTCGTCGTCGGTCAACAACGCCTGGATCAACTGGCGACCACGCTGTACGTCCCCGTCCGGGAGGACCGTCGAGACGTGTCGCCCCACGAGGAACTCACGTGGGTAGCCTGTCAGATCCTCGGTCGCGTCGTTGACCGCGACGAAGCGTCCCTCGGTGTCCATCAGGTAGATCCCGTCTTCGACCGTGTTGAGGATGGTCTCGTACCGCTGGAGGATGGCCTCGTACCGCTGTGGGTCGGCCCCTGTCGAGTCAGCCGATCGATCGAGGCGGAGACCACCGTCTCGCCGTGTCGCCTCCGTGCTGCGGTCGGTCGAGCTCGCGTCGTCCAGTGACGGCATCGCAGTCGGACGCCCGTCGCTCTCGGGGATCGGATCGCTTCGTTCCAGCCGCGCCAGCAACTCCGGCCCGTCGGGACCGACCAGTCGCGGCACCGTCTCGGGGGCGACGACACCCGTCGCACCGGTCGCGAGGAGTGTGTCGTCGGCCTCGCCGCGCTCCTCGACGACGGCGAGGACCGGCGTGTCGGGGGCCGCCTCGGTGAGCCGCTCGATCAGCGACTCGGCCGACCCGTCTGCCGTGTCGCCGGCCACCACCGCAGTCTGGCCGCTGGCGATGGCGTCGAGGGCCGCGGTCTCGTCGGGCACTCGACGAATTTCTCTGCCGCCCGGTTCGACGGTCGTTGTCGGCACTGCCCCCTCGGTGCGTTCGACCAACAGGATCGGGTCACGTTCGGTCATGTGAACTTCGCTCGACGCTCGTGGACGCTCGGAGACAGCCACACAAACGCTTGCCTGATACGGTACGCAAGTGAGACCAGATCGTATCGATGCCGTATATTGGCCGCTACCGTTCTACACGCAGGTCCCGAGCGGATGTGGAGCGTCGGGACGAGAACCGAGAACCGAGAGATCGAGGTGAGTGTCGCCCCGACGTGGAATTTAACTGCGTAGGCGCGGTCGGTGACGGTGTATGCCAAACGTGGATCTCGACGAGGAGACGATCGAGCGGCTTGACGGTCTCCGGGTCGACGACGAGAGTTACGACGAGGTCATCAACGAACTCATCAACATCTACCAGGCCGAAGAGTTGACGTTGTTCCGGGGCAGCGACGAGGACTACTGATCCGACTCGGCGGCGGCGGCCCGGACAGTACTCCACCTGTCGGTCTCTTCGAGGTGTGCCTGTAACTCCGCGGCGTACTCGTCTGCCAGCCGTTCGGCCGCCGCCAGTCGCTCTTCGTCGAGATCGGCATCGTCGCCGTCGCCACCCAGTCCGAGGGCGTCTTTGATCCCACCGAGAACGCTATCGCCGCTCCCGTCGCGACCACCGGGACTGTCGGAGCCACCCGGTCCGGCCATCGGGTGCTCGTCCATCGAATCGAGTTCCGGCATGACCGACGGGAGTGCGGACGTGTCGGCGACGAGACGTGCCGCCTCGTCGTCGGTCGGGTGTTCGATCTCGAATTCGATGGCGGTCATGACCAGTCCCCACTGCTGGCGGGAGAACGGCGACGACTCGACGCGGTCGGTGAACTGCTGGTCGACCGTCATCCGGTCGCCGACGATCCGGTCGGTCCAGTGTTCCATGTCCCGAATGTGACGGCCGAACGGCTTGAGCGTTGTCACGGCCACGCCGTTCTGGCGTGCGGTCGCGAAGAAACGGTGTCCGCGGCGGACGATGCGTGTCGGTGCCACCCCCACGTGGCAACTGGGTCCCCACCCATGATGCGTCGTCCGACAGGCCGAAGCCTGTAACACGGTGCCCCCTCGGCCGCTGGTCCCACCCCTCGACCGAAGTAGCAACTAATTCAATCCGCCCATCCCCACTGATAGTGTCGCCGGTTATGGACGGTCGTTTATTACAATGGGATAGGTTGGCAAGCCGATCGCTGCGCGAAAAAAGCGGTGTCCGTGGTCAGAGGGCGTCCAGATCGACCGACTCGTCGCCGTCGAGGACGTGGACCTCGGCGTCACTGCCGGTGGCTGCCACTTCGTCGACGAACCGATCGGTGTCGATCTCGATCGGCGGGAACGTGTCGTAGTGCATCGGGAAGGCGTGATCCACGTCGAGCCAGTCGGCGGCGACGGCGGCCTGCATCGGGCCCATGGTGAAGTGGTCGCCGACCGGCAGGGCCGCGGCGTCGGGTTCGAGGTACGGGCCGATGACCTCGCGCATCTCGGTCATCAGACCGGTGTCGCCGGCGTGGTAGAACGTGGTCGAGTCCTCGTCTTCGACCTGCGTCGGCACCGTGTCGCTGATGATGTAGCCGGCACAGTTGCCGCCGCTCGGGGCGACGAAGCCCTCACCCATGCCGTTCGTGTGATCGGCCCGGTGCATCGTCACGTAGGCGTCGCCGAACTCGACGGTCCCCCCGAGGTTGAACCCGACCACGTCGTCCTCGGCGAAGTCGTGTTCTCCCGAGAGGTGACCGACGACTTCGGGCGTGCCGGCGAGCGTCGCGTCGGTGAACGCGCCCACGTCGGCGACGTGGTCGTCGTGGCCGTGGGTCACGAGAACCACGTCCGGGTCGAAGTCGGCGGCTTCGGCGTCCGTCTTGGGATTGTCGAAGAACGGATCGATCAGGATGTCTGTGTCACCGACCGAGACACTCCAGGTCGCGTGACCGTGCCAGGTGAGTTCCATTGCGCTCGGTTGGTTTGGCCGAAGCCCACTTAACGGTACAGGAGCCTGCAGAGTCGACCGCCTCAACCCCGGAGATACCGATACGAACCCGCGACCACGACCGCCAGGATCGCCGCGCCGACGGTGAAACCGCCGAACGTACCGTCCGAAGCGATCACCGTTCGGTCTACCGACGCCGTCTCCGTCGCGTTCCCCGGGGGCTGGCCATCGGTCGCGACGGTCGGTGTCGCGGCCGCCGTCGCTGTGAGTAGTGACGCGACGGCGAGAATCACAAGCAGGCAGCAGGCCACTCGGGACACGTGTCGCTGTAAGAGATGAGTGCTTGTAAACGCTTATCAGGCGGCGCTCCGATTCGCGGGACATGAAACGCGTGCGCTTCCGGGATTCCGCGGGCAACGTGCGTGGGGGTCGCTGGACCGTCGAGAACGGGGAAGAGCTGGTGACGGCCGCGGCCGGACCGTACGGACGCATCTCGTTTGGCGACGAGAAGTTCGCCCCCGACGAGGTCGAGATCCTCCCGCCCTGTGAGCCCACCAAGATCGTCTGTGTCGGCCTCAACTACGCCGATCACGCCGCCGAGCAGGACAAGGAAGTCCCGGATCGCCCGCTGCTCTTTCTCAAACCGCCCAACACGGTCACCAGCCACAACAAGGAAGTCACGCTCCCGGCGAACAAGGCACGCATCGACCACGAGGCCGAACTGGCCGTCGTCATCGGCGAACGCTGTAAAGGCGCCAGCGCCGACGAAGCCATGGATTACGTCTCCGGCTTTACCTGTCTCAACGACCTCTCGAACCGGGACGACCAGGAAGTCGAACAGAACTGGGTCCGCGGGAAGGCTTTCGACGACGCCGCCCCGATCGGCCCGCTCGTCGCGACCCCGGAACACGTCCCGGAAGACGCGACCATCGAGTGCCGCGTCAACGGCGAAGTCAAACAGCAGTCCTCGCGCGACCAGTTCATCTTCTCCGTCCCGGAACTGATCGAGGAGATCACGACCTACATGACCCTGGAACCGGGTGACGTGATCTCGACGGGGACCCCTGCCGGCGTCGGCCCGCTGGCCGACGGCGACGAAGTCGAAGTCGCGATCGAAGGCGTCGGCACCCTGCGCAACACCGTTCATATCCCCTGAGTCGCGTTTTCTCGGTTCTCTCCACGCCTCCCAGCCGCCGCTGTCCGTCGCCCGACACCAGAAGCCATAAGTTTAGGCTAACCTAATCCTCGTCGAGATGGATCGACGGCCGAGCGAGCGGGTCGACGTGTGCGTCGTCGGGGCAGGGCCGGCTGGCGCGCTCGCTGCACACCGGCTCGCCGAGCGAGGTCACGAGGTCGTCGTGCTGGAGGCCGGGCCGCGGTTCGACTTCGAGTCCCGGCTCGACCGGATGGAGCGGGCCATCAGGCCGGCCCACTCCGATACGTCGGTGTGGGACATGGGTGGTGAGCGCGACGCCTACGCCAGCAGCGGCGAGGAGTTCTATCCGTTGAACAGCGCTCGCGTCAAGGGGATCGGCGGCTCGACGCTGCACTGGCAGGGGATGGTGATGCGCCACCACGAGGCCGACTTCGAGCGCCGGACGCGGGACGGCGTCGCCGCCGACTGGCCCATCGGCTACGACGACCTGAAACCCTACTACGCCACGGCGGAAACGGAACTGGGCGTCGCGGGGGCCTCGGACAACCCGTTCGCGCCGCCGCGGGACGAACCCCACCCGCTTCCCGCGTTCGAGCCGTCCTACAGCGACTCGCTGTTCGCCGAGGCCTGCGAGCGACTGGGCGTCGTCATGCACTCGGTTCCCAACGCCCGCAACTCCGAGGGCTACGACGACCGGAGCGCCTGCGTCGGCTACGGGACCTGCAAGCCGGTCTGTCCCTCCGGCGCGAAGTACAGCGCGGATGTCCACGTCCGGAAGGCGGAGGACGCGGGTGCCCGGGTGATCGACCGCGCGCCGGTCCAGGAACTCGAAACCGACGACTCGGGGCGAGTCGCGGCCGCCCGCTACGCCACGCCCGACGGTGAGACCCACCGCCAGACTGCACGGGAGTTCGTCGTTGCCTGTGGCGGCGTCGAGATCCCCAGACTGTTGCTCATGTCGCGCTCGGCGGACCATCCGGACGGGCTGGCCAACAGTTCCGGGCTCGTCGGCCGGTACTTCACCGAACACCTCTTCTGTGGGGCCGGCGGCCTGCTCGACGAGCGGACGCGCCAGAACCACGTCGGGTTCATCACCAGCGAGTGCCACCAGTTCTACGACGAACCGGGACGGGCCACGGAGGGGACCGAGGGCGGAATTCCGGCGAGCGACGCCGACCTCGGGCCGATGAAACTGGAGTTTCTGAACTACGCCGGTCCCTCCCCCGTCGAGATGGCGCTCGGGGCCGAGGAGTTCGGCGACGACCTGCTGGACACGCTACAGGGCGCGTACGGCAACAACATCGCCATGGGCGGGCTGGTCGGGCAGTTGCCCAGGAAGGAAAACCGGATCACGCTCGACACGTCCCGGACCGACGATCACGGCAACCCCGTGCCCGACATCACGTGGTCGCTAGACGCCCGGACCGAGCGGACGATCCGGCGAGCCAACGAGATCCAGCACGCGATCCTGGAGGAACTGGGCGTCGACATCGGCTGGACCGTCGGCCCCGAGAACACCGGGCCGGCCTTCCACCACATGGGCACGACCCGGATGGGGACCGACCCCGCCGAGAGCGTGGTGAACCCGCAGCTACGGACCCACGACGTGCCCAACCTCTCGGTGGCCTCAAGTAGCGTGTTCGTCACGCCCGGGGCGCTGAACCCCACCCTCACGATCGCGGCGCTGTCACTGAAGTGTGCGGATCACGTCGACGAGCGGTTGTGATCTTCTGTCGCCGACACAAGATGTTTACCGTATCGTTCAGAACGTCGAGCAGATGCCGTCGAATCGGGTTCTCCTGCTCTCGTTCGCGATTGGAGTCGCCCTGGCGACGCTCCCATTTTTTGGCCCGTTTCCGACGTATCTCGAATCTACGTCTGCCTCACAGCCAGAGAGTTTCGGGAGTCCGATTCTGTTCGGTCGAATGTTTCTCACCGTCACTGGGCTCTTGATCTGTGTAGTCGTCACTCTGCTCTGGGGGAAAAGAGTGCTCTGAGATAGGACTGTGGCCGATCAGACCCCGCCCAGGAGCAGGCCGGCGACCACGAGCAGGCCGAGCGCGGCCACGGAACCGGCGAGGAAGAACGGCCGGGCGTTGTTGGCGGGTTCGCGGAGCTTCCGTTCCGCGAGCCCGTCGCTGATCTTGCTGGTGCCGACCTCGACGAGGCCCGCGAGCGCCAGCCAGAGGACGATCATGGCGATGACGAGGTAGCCACGGGTCGAGCCGGTGAGGCGCTCGACGGTGTAGAGGTTGCCCGCGAGGTGGCCGCCGGTCAGGAACAGGAGTGCCGCGCAGGCTCGCGAGAGCGTGAGCAGGCGGCTCGTGATGTCGGCGAAGGGGTCGGTGTCGATGCTCCCGTCCCGGGCGACCGGGAGGACGCCGTAGGTCATGAACAGGACGCTACCGGTCCAGAGGCCGGCAAACAGCATGTGGAGTACGTACCCGATTGTCAGGTCGATAGACGCCATACCCGAGTGCTGGGGGCATCACCTCTTGAAACTGGTGAGTTCCGACCGCCTCGTTCAAGCAGGCTTAAGAATCGCGGTCCGCTTCCCCCGTACATGAAACCACGGGACCTGTCGGACCACTCCGTCTACCGGGCGGGACGGGGAATCGAAGAGGTCGCCCGGGATCTGGGACTCGATCCCGACGACTTGGTCAAACTCTCCTCGAACGAGAACGTGCTGGGTCCCAGTCCGAAAGCCGCCGCCGCGATACGGGACCACGCCGACTCGGTACATCAGTACCCCAAGACCTCCCACACCGACCTGATCGAGCGACTGGCCGACGACTGGGGCCTCGAACCCGAACAGGTCTGGCTGGCCAACGGCGGGGACGGTGTCCTCGATTGCCTCTCGCGGGCACTCCTGCGCCCGGGCGAGCGCGTGCTGGTACCCCGTCCAGGCTTTGCGTACTACGCCATGAGCGCCCGCTATCACCACGGCGAGGTCGAGGAGTACCGGCTCTCGAAGGCCGACGACTTCGCACAGACGGCCGACACGGTCCTCGATGCGTACGACGGCGAGCGGATCGTCGCCGTCACGAGCCCGCACAACCCGACGGGCTCGATCATGCCACTGGACGAGGTGGAACGGCTGGCCGAGGCGACCGACGAGGAGACGCTCGTGCTGGTCGACGAGGCCTACGGCGAGTTCGCGGACATCGAGAGTGCGGTCGACCTCGTCCGCGAGCGCGACGACGTGGCCGTCCTCCGGACGTTCTCGAAGGCCTACGGACTGGCCGGGATGCGACTGGGTTACGGGCTGGTCCCCGAGGACTGGGCCGACGCGTACGCCCGGATTCACACGCCCTTCGACACCGGCGAACTGACCTGCAGGGCCGGGCTGGCGGCGCTCGACGACGACGCGCACATCGAGAAGACCGTGGAGATGGTCGAGACCGCCCGCGAGTACCTCTACGACAACCTCGACGCCCGAACCTGGGAGAGCCACGGGAACTTCGTGCTCGCGCAAGTGGGGGATAGCGAGGGACGCAGCCCCTCTGGCGAGCGGTCCCAGACCGCGAGCGGCGAAGCCGTGACCGACGCCGCTCAGCGCGAGGGGATCATCGTTCGGGACTGTACGAGCTTCGGCCTGCCCGACTGCGTGCGGATCACCTGCGGCACGGAAGAGCAAATGAAGCAGGCCGTCGACGTGTTGAACGAGGTGATCGACGCGTGAGAGTCGCGGTCACCGGCACGCCCGGCACGGGCAAGACCACCGCCACGGAACTGGTCGCGTCCGACCTCGAACCGGTCCACCTGAACGAGGTCATCCGGGAGGAAGAACTCGCGACGGGTCGGGACGAGGACCGCGACAGTCTCGTGGCCGATCTGGACGCCGTGGCCGACTGGCTCGGCGACCGCGACGACCTCTTGCTGGACTCGCATCTGGCCCACCAACTCGACGTGGACCGCGTGGTCGTCCTGCGGTGTCACCCTGAGGAACTCGAACGGCGTCTGGAAGAGCGCGGGGAACCGCAGGCGAAGGCCGAGGAGAACGCCGAGAGTGAAGCGCTGGACGTGATCCTGGCGGAAGCGGTCGACCGCCACGGCGAGGAATCGGTCTACGAGATCGACGCGACCGACCGGGATCCCGAGGCGGTCGCCCGCGAGATCGAGCGCGTGATCGACGGCGAGCGCGAGCCCAGCGCCGGCACCGTCTCGTTCATCGAGTATCTATGACCCTGGACAGACTCAGGCCGCTGGCCGACCGCGCGCTGACGCCGTTCGTGAGCGCGTCGTCCCGACTGGGCGTGACGCCCAACGTCGTGAGCGTCGTCGCCTTCGTGCTGGCGGCCGGTGCTGGCGGAGCGTTCTACCTCGGCGGCGGCGGTCGAGCGGGCACGGGCGACCCGCTCTGGTACCTCGTCGGCGCGCTGTTGGTCTTCCTGAACGGCTGGCTGGACCTGCTCGACGGCGCGCTGGCCCGGCAGCTGGGGACGGACTCGCGGGCCGGCGACCTGCTGGATCACGTCCTCGACCGCTACGCCGACATCGTGATGATCGTCGGGCTGGCGGCGGGTATCGACCGCTACCCGGTCGGGCTGGTTGCGGTCACCGGCGTGTTGATGACCTCCTATCTCGGCACGCAGTCCCAGGCAGTCGGCCTGGATCGGGTCTACGGCGGTCTGCTCGGCCGGGCCGACCGGCTCGCGCTGATCGGCGTGATCGGCCTCTACTCGTTCGTCATTCCGGCAGAACTGTACGGATTGACGGCGGTCGGCTGGCTGCTCGTGGCCTTCGCCGTCGTCGGTCACTTCACTGCGCTCCAGCGGTTCGTCGGCGCGTTCCGGGCGCTGTCCTGACGCCCGGTCTCGACGGCTGTATCGCCTGGCGTACGATTTATACACGGGCACGGCGAAGAGTCCCTCATGGTCCAGTGTGAGATGTGCGGAGCCGATACGGCCTCGCCGAACACGGTGAAAGTCGAGGGCGCGGAACTCGACGTGTGCGACGACTGTGCCGATTTCGGCACCGAGGTCCGTACCCAGAGCAGTTCCAGCTCGTCCACGAAGTACTCGACGAGCAGTTCCTCCGGCTCGGGCTCGGACAGTTCGGGCTCCAGCGGTGGATCGAGTTCCGGGACGAGCGCCTCGTCGGGTGGCGGCGGTGGCGGTCGCCGCCGCGATATGTTCGACGAGATGGACGAAGTGGCCCAGGACTACGACCAGCGCATCCGGCAGGCCCGGGAGCAAGCCGGGATGAACCAGGAGGAACTGGCCAACCAGCTCAACGAGAAGGCCAGCCTCATCCGCAAACTCGAACGCGGCGACACCCTCCCGAGCGACTCGGTGCAGCAGAAACTCGAAAGTGAACTCGACATCGTGCTGACCGAGGGTGGCGGGAGCGCCGACGACACGGAGTGGAGCGGCGGCTCCAGTGACGGCGAGTACACCCTGGGCGACGTGGTACAGCGAAAAGACTCCTAGATGTGACGCTGGACGTCTTCGATCGAGAGGTCCTCGCCGATCTCGTCTAGCTCGGCTTCGAGCCCCTCTATCTCGCCGGTCAACCGCTCGAAGCGGTTGCTGCGCTCCAGTTCTGCGGCGCTCTTTTCGACTTTGAGGACGTTGCGTTTCAGCTTCTTGGAGGTGAGTTGCTGGTGTTTCTCGCTGTACTCCGAGAGTTTGAGCAGGCGCTGGACCACGTCGAGCAGGTCCTCCCGGGAGACTGGCTTGACGAGGTAGTCGTCACAGCCCATGTCGATGATGTCGAAGCCGGGGTTGACGGCGGTCACCATCGCGACCCGGCAGTCACAGCCGTTCTCGTTGATGTCCGCGAGTACCTTGTCGCCCGAGAGATCCGGCATCCGGCGGTCAAGTAGCGCCACGTCGACGCTACGGGTCTCGTCGTGGAGGATTTCGACCGCCGCTTCGCCGCCGTAGGCCGTCACCACGTCGTAGTGTTCGGCCAGGTAGTCGGTGTAGAGATCTGCGAGGTGCTGTTCGTCCTCCGCGACCAGCACCGTCGCCTCCGAAGTTGCCGATGACACGACTATCACTGACACTGTTCTGCCCGCGCCGTCTTAAAACGGGCCTCCGACTCACCGTGCCGAACTCCCACCCTTTATGCCCGCCGCGGTCGCCCCCTCGGTATGTTCGTCCTCGTCAACCTGAAGGCGTACCCGTGTGACCCCGTCGCGGTCGCGACCGCGGCCCACGAGGTCAGCGAGGCCACGGGCGTCCGCATCGCCATCGCACCGCAGGCCGCACACCTCTCGGCCGTGGCCGACACCGGCGTCGAGACCTGGGCTCAGCACGTCAGCCCCGTCGACCACGGCAGTCACACCGGCTCGACGCTCGCAGAAGCCGCCGCCAGTACGGGCGCGGTCGGCACACTGCTGAACCACTCCGAAAACCGGCTGAAACTCGCCGACATCGACGCGAGCCTCACCGCGGCGGAACGCGCCGACTTCGAGACCATCGTCTGTGCCAACAACCCCGACCAGATCGCCGCCGCCGCGGCGCTGGGCCCCGACGCCGTCGCCGTCGAACCGCCCGAACTCATCGGCACTGGCACACCAGTCAGCAAAGCCGACCCCGACATCGTCCGGGACGCCGTGGACGCCGCCGCGGCGGTGGATGCCTCTGTGGACGTACTCTGTGGAGCTGGCATCTCGACCGGCGAAGACCTCGCGTCCGCGAAAGACCTCGGGGCAGAGGGCGTTCTGCTCGCAAGCGGTGTCGCGAAGGCCGACGATCCGAAGGCGGCGCTAGAAGACCTCGTCGAACCGGTCGCCTGAGAGTCCGGCGGCGCGGCGCTTCTGGGCTTCGGTGGGAATCCTCGGAGACGGGCTCACGTGTCTCGCGGTGGCTCGAGCGATCACGAACCCTTTTCTGTAGCGCGTGTCGTCTCGATTTCATATGGGCGATGACGTACCTGGCCGCCGGGGCCTCTCCCGGCGGCGCGCGGTACAGGGGCTGGGTAGTGCGGCAGCGGCCGTCGGTCTCGCGGGCTGTCTCGGTCTCGGGATTCTGGACGACGAAAAGCGGGATGTCTCGCTGCAACCGGCCCCATGGATCACACCGAGTATGGATCAGGCGGTCGCGTCCGGCTATGCCGACTTCAGCAGTATCTACAGCGCCATCGGCGAAATGGACGATGTTACGTGGCCGGCGTTCGCCGAGTGGTACGGCCAACCCGCGCCACAGCCCGAGGACCGGTCCAGCTACCCGCTGGTGCCCAGAGACGTGATCGCCGGCGGAAGCCCCTTCGTCGTCGAGCAGGAGGGCGAGTCCTGGCACCACAGTAAGGGGATCCCCGCGATGGCCTCGATGACGATCCAAGCGGGGGACGACAAAGAATCCCAGAAACACCTCACCGTGTACGAGTTGCCCGATTCGGACACCAAAGCGGAGCTCAAAGAGTATATGTCGAATCACGGGCGGAAGTTCAAGCAGGTCGATTCCGTCTCGGTCACGAAAACGCTCAATACCTACAACGAATCCGAGCAGTTCGTCAGCAGTACCTACGCGCTGGAGGACGGTGTGTTGGTCAATCAGATCGGGAGTCTGGTCGACGACCCCGGGGAGAAAAACTACGGCCACCTGACCGGCGCCGTCGAGCGCGCCGGCTCCTCGGTCGACCTCGGTGACCACCCCGTCAGCCGACTCTCGGAGATGGATATGCTCCACACCTACCAGTTCGAAGAGGACGCGTGGGTCGATGCGGTGTCGAAGTCCGTCGCCATCGACTTCGAGGCCGAACGGAAGGTGGGACTCTACACGTTCGAGGACGAGGCCACTGCAACCGAGGCTCGCGACCAGTTCGAGGTCACAGACGACGGGGATCTCATAGCAAAGGGGAGCGACGTGGAACTGTTCTGGAACGCCGCAACGGTCGACTATACAGCAGTGCGAACGGACGGGCGCGGTGTCCGCATCGACGGCGACATCACGGAACTCGCACGGGCGATCACCGAAGGGTACTACATCTGGGACGCTCGATTCGCCTCGGCATAACGTCTCGTATCGAATCGTTCGATTCAAAACCACTTTCCCCACCGCTGTGAGAGTCCGAAAGCGTGAGCGACGGCTCGGATCGAAGCGGGGGGTACACGGTCCGTCGGAACGTGCTGGAGAACGCGAACAGACAGGGACGGCAGCGGCGGATCCGACGGTCTATGATTACCTGTCGGTGACGGTGCTGACCGGCTTGGTCGTCGCGGGCGTGTTCACGCTCGTGGGTATCCAGTTGGTCCGGATTCCCACGGTCGGCGTGTGGGGGCCGCTCGTCTCGCTCGTGGTCGAACCGACGAGTGACGGTCCGACGTCCGGTGGATGAAGCCGCAAGTAAATCAGGATCCGGGCCATAAGAGAGACAGTGACGTGCCACCGATGACCGAGACGGTTCCGTTCACGCCGCTGGAAGAAGCGATCTTCTACATCGAGCGTATGCACGGGCCATGGAACGTCCAGTTCGAGGTCGAGACGGCGACGCGGATCGACGCCGACCGGCTCCGGGCGGCCGTCATCGCAGCCTGTAACGTCCACCCGCTCGCGCGGGCTCGCAAGCAACCGCACGACGAGACGGACGTTCGCTGTCACTGGGCCATTCCCGACGCCATCGCGGACCTCCCACCGGAAACCGTCACCGTGGCCGACGGCCTGACGGCGAGTGACATCTCGGCGTTCTACCGTTCGCGGTTCGATCCCGTCGAAGAGTTGCCGTTCAGGGTGCTCGTCGACCGCGGTGAGGGGCACGACGACGGTGACCGTGTGCACATCTGTTCGAACCACGTCGCCGCCGACGGTGTCGGTGGCGCGCAATTCGTTCGCTCGCTGTGCCGTGCCTACAGGGGTGATGACCTCGACGCCGAACCGGTTTCCCTCTCGACGGCCCGAACCGTGATGGGCGACGACAGTCCGCCGAGTCCGCGGACCGCTCTCGCCCTCCTGGGCGATGCACTCGGCTCCCTCGGGACCGCGCTCAGAGAACCGGCCCGGATCGCCGAAAACGGCGGCGACGAGACCGAGGGGTGGCTGTTCGAACGACGACGGCTCGACGACGATCTGACCGAACGAGTGCTGGAAGCGCCTCCGGCGGAGGCGACGGTCAACGACATCATGCTGGCGGCGCTTCACCACTGTATCCACGCCTGGAACCGTGAACACGGGGAGCCAGCAGGACGGATCAGCGTGATGATGCCGCTGAACCTGCGCCCCCGGGAGTGGTTCTACGACGTGGTCGGGATGTTCACCGCCATCGGCAGCATCAGCACCCGACGACGCGACCGACGGCATCCACGGACGACCCTGCAGACAGTCGTCGAGCAGACGGGCCGGATCAAAGACCGCGACCGGGCGACGATCCCCCACGAAGTGCTCAAACTCCTCCCGACCAGGACGCCCGTCGGCCTGAAAGAGTGGGTCCCCGAACTGCTGAACGGACTGGGTCGTCGGTTCGTCGACACTGCGGTGCTGTCGAATCTCGGCCGGATTCCCGCCCCGGCTCCGGGATTCGCCCCCGAAGACGACCCGACGTTCTGGTTCTCGCCGCCGTCTTTCAGGCTGGCCCCGGTCGGTATCGGCGTCGCGACCGTCGACGGGACCGTCCACGTCACCGGTCGCTACTGGCGCAGCGAGTTCGACGCCGACGCCGCCGCGGCCTTCACCGACCGCTATCTCGACTGTCTCGAAGCGGTCGTGGCGTGAGTCGTGCCGATCACAGATCACCGTCGTCGACTCGATCCACGCAGCGTAATCACGGGTGGCAGTTACGAGAAGAGCGGATTCTCCGCTGTACCAGGATAACGAGCGCTCAGTTTGTGAACTCGTTATAAGGCCACATCCCGAAGTCCTGATCGTCAAAGAAACGAATACGGTTCGGTATCGTGTCTGTGACCGTACTCTTCCGGGATCCTCTGATACGATCCGGCAGGTAGCGGGCTAGCATCCAGGCCAGAAAGCTTTCACCGAAGTCTGTCTCGTGACTCCGTGTCGCAAAGTCGCTAACGAAGGCTCCATCTCGGTCCTTCGCACTCGTCCACTCAGGCGACTGCGCGTACCTCTCGTGCAGCGGTTTGGTTGCTAGCCGCACAAAAATCTCTTCCAGTACGTCGTTTTTCAAAAGAGCAAATGCCCGATTAGCGTGAACGATAAGGCTGCCATCGCGGAAGCGCGGTGCTTTTTTCCCCAGATGGATGGCCACATCATCGATTTCACCGATCAGTATCCACGGTAAACTACCGATGGCGTCGGCGTATTTCTCCACTGCCCGTTTCGCTCTCTCGAATTCGTACTCCGGATTCACCTGAAACTCGATGCGACGCCCGCTGGGGTACTGTGCCTCGAACAAATACGGCTTGATTGAGGTATACTGCCCCTCACGAGCGTCATACACATTACGCCTGGAACGGCCGGAGAACGACCATTGTTTGATGGTGCTATCCTCGGCGGTAATGGCATCCTGCGAAATCCGGTACACGAGCGTGAATGGTGGTTCGGTAATCGGATCTGAAATCCTGCGCACAAGCGGCGCCATGCTGAAATTCTGTCTGTCTAGATAGCGCAGGCGGTTTGGGATGGTCTCTTTGATCGTTTCAATATCCTCGCGCGGAACCCGCCCGTCGAGATGACGTACCGCTATCCAGGCCACGAAGCTTGCCGCCAGATCCTCACGCGCTGGGTTTCGCTCCGCGTAGCTGGTGATAAACGTGGGATCCGATTTTTGTGCGGATTTCCAGCCACTGCTGGTGGTATGTTCCCCATCGAGTGATGCATGTGTCCCCTCGTGCAGGAGCGTTTCCTGCAAATATCCCGATTCATCGAGTTTTTCTGCCTTGTCGGTATGAATTAGGATATTCCCATCTTTCCCTCCAAATGATTTATCACCGCGATGGAGTACGACGGTGTCTAAACCAGTTTGCAGTGCTCTTGGCAACCGACCGATCTCCCGAGCGTAGTTGAACGCCTCTTGCCACGATCCGCGATATCCAAATTCTGGATTTGCCTGAAATTCGATACGATTGGTGAATCCAGTCGGGATGACGTCGTCACTGTCTTCGTATCGTGCGGTAAACAGATACGCATCGATCGTCGTCCATTTCCCCTTGCGCCTGTCGAAAACTGTGCGTTTTCCCCGACCATCGCGAGACAACTCTTCGAAATCGGTTGGGTCCTGTGAGATGATCAGGTCTGGAGCCAGTCTGGTGGTAGAAGGAAACGGTGGTGTAGCTGTTCGTTCTTGAGAACTGACTCTGTGACCACCTATTGCTTTCGCGACGCCACTGCCACCAGTTGCGGCCAGCCCTCCAACGCTGCCGATAGTTAACAATGCTGTACGTCTGTCTACGAATTTCTCCCCCTTGCCCCCCGACATAGCTTCGAATAGTCAATACTGAGTGTTATATATTCGCACTGTTTACCGGGTAGTGTTCAGATTAGCTGATTCCATGCGAAGGCGAACGATTGGAGCCAGTCGTCAGCTGTGTCTCGCTGGGCGTTGCTGAAACAGTTTGAGAACGAAGAGGTACGGCGTTTTACCTCACGAAAGACACGTTCGACACTGTTCCGATTTCCGTGGCGTTTGTATCTGAAATCGAGGCCGTGTCGCTGGCAGGCGTCTTTCAGCGGTGCTGCACCATCGACGAGAAACACCGCATCGTCAACGTCGTGTTTCTCGCGGAGTTCGGCAAAGAATGTGCGAGCAATAACGTTCGTTCTCGTCGGTTCAAGCTTTGTATGGAGTAATTC
>NZ_FOCX01000017.1 GCF_900110215.1 Halorientalis persicus
TGAAGTACCATTCTTTCAGCGAGAGCTTCGAATGAGCAAATATCGTGCCGGTCTTGTCGTTGAACGTCCGGCCGCAATTCTTACACAGATACCGCTGATACTCCCGATAGCTGCCGTTTCTGACCGTCAGGTCAGAACGGCAGCGGGGGCACTCAACGCCATCACACCAGCGAACCTGCTGCAACAGGTCCGCTGCAGCCGATTCCGACACGAACCGGCTTATTGGGAACATATCGGGCACCGCTGGCGCGGTGCCCTTGCCCTCTTCGACATTCAGCCGCAGCTCTCGCTATCAACAATCTCCTTCGCAAGAGCGTTCCAATATAAATGTTAGAGTGACGCTTCTCAACCCAAGATCAGGCTGTCGAACATCGTAGATCGATAGTTCCATTTCATCGACCGGCGGTGGCATCGGTGTCGGAGTTGGCGTCTCCTCGTTTTGTCCACCGGATTGGTCTGTGCACCCAGCAAATCCTGCAATTCCAACTCCACAAATTGACTTAAATACTGCACGCCGTTTCATGTGTATATACGATCATTTCTGTATTAATAAGAGTATGCCATCAGACGGCGATACCGTTCCGATACTCGTCAACAGTGATATTCGGAGCGGGATTTTCCGCAGGTGAACCATCGACTGTTTGGAGACTGATCAGCGGCCGTTCCGCTCGCGGAATCGGCCGAAACCACGCATCACTGAACCGCTGTACTCGCTGTCGTCTCATCCCCTGGCGGAGAATTTGATATAGCAATACATGGTTTACAAGTCGGCGCTCGGACGCTGGTTGTGGGATATTACTTCAGAATAGAGTAAACTATGTCGTGTATTTCCGACTATTCTCGCCCATAGCGGTGCGATTCGGGCCGCGAGTCGGGCGACAGTTCGCGGTACCGGCGGATGAAAACTGTACCGTCGCTTTTTGTACTCCCGAGATGTAGCGTCATCGAAGGGATGTACGAGCGGATTCTCATACCGACGGACGGAAGCGACCACGCAATACGTGCAGCCGAACACGCGATGGCGCTCGCACGGGCGTTCGATGCGTCGGTGCGTGTGATCGGGGTCGTCGATATACAGGATTCTGCGGGGCCGTTCAACGCGGGCGGCGTCGACGATGCGTTCGTCGAGACGCTGCATTCACAGGCCAGTGAATCGATCGAGGCTGTCGAGGCACTCACGGACCAGCGAGTGGAGACGGATATCATCGAAGGGACGCCCGCGAACTGCATCGCCGACGACGCCGCGGAATTCGACGCAGACCTGATCGTGA
This sequence comes from Halorientalis persicus, assembly GCF_900110215.1. Taxonomy (GTDB): domain Archaea; phylum Halobacteriota; class Halobacteria; order Halobacteriales; family Haloarculaceae; genus Halorientalis; species Halorientalis persica. Next base: position 1,272 of record NZ_FOCX01000017.1, read on the forward strand.
TGGGGACCCACGGCCGAACGGGCGTCCATCGTTACGTGGTCGGAAGCGTGACCGAGCGAGTCGTCCGGCTCGCCGACGCACCCGTGCTGACGGCCAGGGCTGGTGTCGAGCTCGGCCCTGCTGGAGGCTGTGACGACGTGTTGATCCCGACTGACGGGAGCGACCTGGCGAGTGTCGCCGTCGAGCACGGGATCGCGATCGCCGAACAGTTCGACGCTCGGGTTCACGCCGTCTCGATCGTCGACGTGGGTGACCTCGCGATGCGGGTCGAGTACACACCACCGACCGAGGCGCTCGAACGGGTCCGCGACCAACGGACCGAGGCGACCGAGGCAATCGCCGACCGGGCGCGTGAAGCCGGGCTCGAGGTACGAACTGCGGTCCGTGAGGGGTTCCCCGCGGAGGACCTGATCGAGTATGCGGACGAGGAAGGTATCGATCTACTCGCGATGGGGACGCACGGTCGGACCGGTCTGAATCGGTTCCTCCTGGGGAGTACCACCGAGCGGATCATCCGGCACGCCGACGCACCAGTCCTCGCGGTGAACGCCCGCGAACGGGACGACTGACCTACTCGCCGCCGGCTCCGGCGAGTCGGTACGGAAGCGTCGCGTAGACGAGCGCGTTGTCCCGGAGCGCGTCGACGGTGGTGTACTCGTCGACGGCGTGGACGGTGTCCGTCCCGAGTCCGAACTCGACGGTCGGGATACCGGCGTTCCGCAGTTTTTTCGCGTCACCGCCACCCGTCGCGCTCCGGCGGAAGATCCGGTCGCCGGTCACGGCTCCCGCCGCCTCGGTCACGGCCGTGACCAGCGGACTGTCGAGTGACTCGTACGTCCCGACGCTCCAGGACACGTCCTCGATACGGATTCCCTCACAGTCCGCCGCACAGTCCCGGATTCCCCGGAGCACGTCGCGTGTCTGGACGCCCGCAGTCAGTCGAATGTCGAGCCGGGCGGTCGCCGACGCCGGGACGCTGTTGACGCTGTCGCCGCCCTCGATACTTCCGAGGTTGATCGTCGGATACGCGAACAGGTCACGTGCCGTGGCTTCGCCCAGCGTCGGCGCGTAATACTCGACGGACTCCGAGACGATGGCTTCGATCTCGGGGGCTAACTCGAACTGCTCTGTCCCGAACTCCCGGCGGATGCGCTCGACGGCGTCGTAAAGCCGGTCGATAGCGTTCACCCCGAGTACCGGTCGCGACCCGTGTGCGGCGGTGCCGTCGGCAGTTAGCGTCAGCCACACGCTCCCCTTGTCCGCGACGGTCACGGAGTGTCGGCCGCGCTCGCAGGTCGTCTCCCCGATCACGCACCAGTTGGCGTCGAGTCGGCCGCTGTCGACCAGTGTCGGCAACCCCGGCGCGCCGGCGATCTCCTCGTCGCTCACGAACGCGAACTGGAGCGTTACCGGCGGTCTCGTCCCGGTCTGGACGTAGGCCGAAGCCACCGTCAGCAGAGCCGCGAGCGCGCCCTTCATGTCGGTCGCGCCGCGGCCGTAGATTCGATCCCCGGCCCGTTCGCCGAGCGGATCGTGGTCCCACGCCGCCGCGTTGTAGGGTACCGTATCGAAGTGCCCGTTGTACAGCAGTGTCCGGTCCGAAGCACCAGGAATCGTCGCCAACAGGTTCGGCTTGGCGGGATCGGCGACGACCCGCTCGGTCTCGACCCCGAGCGCCGCGAACCGCTCTTCGACGGCGTCCGCGATGGCACGGGTGTCCCCGGGAGGGTTCGTCGTGTCGAACGACAGCAGGGTTAGCAGCCGGTCGACGCTCTCGTCCACCCGACGCTCGACGGCGTCCGTCAGCGCCTCCGGCGGTCGGTCAGCCGCCATCCCGTCGGTCAGCGCTCCGTGTCACACGTGTCGATCCCGGCACCAGCGTAGATCGGACACCGCTGGGTCGTGCCGGTGACGACCAGTACGACACCGATCAGGGCGATGACCGCACCGGCCGCGACTCCCGCCGTCCAGTACCCGCCCACGGCAGCCACACCTGCGATCGCGACCAATGCGCCGAGCGCGATCCGCACTGTCCGGTCCAGACTCCCGACGTTTCGATCCATACACCACCCTACGGACCGAACGGTATTGTATATTGTGGGTATTATACACAACGTAGAATCGATCAGATGCGATCCATGGATCACGATCACTTGCGAGCGATGTCCGTCAGAATCTGGCGGTCCCGCGCCCACCCAGTATTGTGGAGTTGCCACAAAACAACTAAGTAGTGCCAGGGCGTATCGTACGGTGATGAGCGAGAACCGATCCATCGACGACATCAAGGAAGAGAAGATCGAGGAACTGCGCGAGTCGGCCGACGGGAGCGCCAACGGGTCGCCGTCCGAACCGGTTCACATCGGGTCGCCCGGCGACCTCTCGGAGACCGTCGACGAGAACGATGTGGTCCTCGTGGACTTCTACGCGGACTGGTGTGGTCCCTGCAAGATGCTCGAACCGACCGTCGAGGAACTCGCGGCCGAGACGGACGCGGCCGTCGCGAAGGTCGACGTGGACCGGAATCAGCAACTCGCCGGCCAGTACGGCGTCCAGGGCGTCCCCATGCTCTTGCTGTTCGCCGACGGCGAACCCGTCGAGAAGATGGTCGGCGTCCAGAGCAAGGACGACCTCGCCGGCCTGATCGACGCGCACAACTAGGCGGCCGTCGCCGGCCCTAGTAGTTCTTTTCGCCCGCTTCGATCGGCACCGCTAGCCAGTTCTCCGTCGGCGGGAGCGGACACTCGTATCGATCCGAGTACGCACAGGTCGGGTTGTACGCCTCGTTGAAATCGAGGATCCAGGTTCCCCGATCGGTCCGGTGCTGATCGGGTTCGAGGTCGATGTACCGGCCCGCGCCGTATGTCGCCTCGCCGCTGGTCGCGTCGCGGAACGGCACCCAGAGCCGATCCTCCTCCGGATCCCCTTTGTAGGCAGTCACGGTGACTGGCTCACCGTCGATTTCGACGGTGAACTCGCCCCACGCGAGATACTCCTGTTCGCCGTCCGTACTGGTCCCGACGACGACTCGCTCGGGCTCGTCGTAGGCCTCGAGTTCCACCTCGAACCGGTAAGCAGGGTCGACCGGGAAGTAGTCCAGCCCGTCGAAGTCCGCCCGCTCGTCCTCCGGGATCGGTGACCGCGGGTCCTCCCCGAAATACCGGTCTTTCTGGCGTCGCTGTGCCTCGATGTCGTCGATCCAGTCCTCGGCGGTCGCCATAATCGCAGTTTTGTTCTATACAGACAAAAGCGCGTCGCCCGACACCACCGTGTGACGCTATCTTACCGTCTCCGGGAACGATTCGCCGGTCGAAGTGCGGTGGTTCGGACGCGATACGCACTGCGAGGTGCCACTACTGGTATTGTAAAATAAACGCAATACTTTATTAGCGGGGCGGTCGTAGTTTCGTGTATGACAGCACCAGTAGTCGTGGTCGGCGGTGACGCGGCGGGGATGAGTGCCGCGAGCAAGTTCAAACGCGACGCGCCGGACCGGGAGCTCGTCGTGTTCGAGCGCGGCCAGTGGGTGTCCTACGGTGCGTGTGGCCTGCCCTACTACGTGAAGGGGGCGGTCGAGACGCTCGAGGACCTCGTCTCGGTGACGCCCGAGGAGTTCGTCGAGGAGCGAGACATCGATCTCCGAACGAACCACGAAGTGACGGCCATCGACCGTGACGACCGGACGGTGACCGTGGAGGGGCCCGACGGCGAGTTCGAGCAGTCCTACAGCGACCTGCTGGTCGCGACGGGGGCTCGTGCCGTCGAACCGCCGCTGGACGGAATGGACAAGGACGGCGTGTTCACCCTCCACAGCATGGGTGCGGGGGCCGACATCAGGCGGGCGCTGGGCGTCGAGACGCCCTCGGTGGACTCCCGCGAGGCCGCGGCCGACTACGCCGACGCCGAGTCCCCCGAGTCGGTCGGTATCATCGGCGGCGGCTACGTCGGCATCGAGATGGCCGAGGCGTTCGCCGAGCGCGGCCTCGACGTGCACCTCTTCGAGATGTTGCCCCACACGCTCCAGCCGTTCGGGGCCGAGGCGGCCGCCACCGTCGAGGACCACCTCCGCGAGGAGGGGATCGACCTCCATCTGGACACGGCGGTGGAGGGTATCCGTGGCGACGAGCGCGTCTCCGCCATCGCCGCGGGCGATGCAGACGTCCCCGTCGACCTCGCGCTGGTCGGCGTCGGCGTCGCGCCGAACACGGACCTCGCCGAGGACGCGGGCATCGAAGTCGGGGAGACTGGTGCCATCGCGACCGACGAGTACGGACGGACGAACGACGACCACGTCTACGCCGCCGGCGACTGCGCCGAGGCGACCCACGTCGTGACGGGCGAGCCCGATCACGTCCCGCTCGCGCTGACCGCCAACCGCGCCGGCCGCGCCATCGGGCAGACGCTCGCTGGCGACCCGACGCCGGTCGGCGAGATCGCCGGCACGGCCGCGGTGAAGGCCTTCGACCTCGAAGTCGCCCGCACCGGGCTGATCGACGAGGAGCGGGCCACTGAGGCCGGCTTCGACCCCGTCTCCGTGACGATCACCGCGCCGTCGCGTGCCCACTACTACCCCGGCGGCTCCGCGATCGAAATCACGATCCTCGGGGACCGCGAGAGCGGCCGCGTTCTCGGTGCGAGCATGGTCGGCCGCGAGGGCGTCGCCAAGCGCATCGACACCGTCGCCGCGGCGCTGCACGCGGAGATGACGGCCCACCAGCTCTCCTATCTCGATCTGGCGTACGCGCCTCCGTTCAGCCCGGTGTGGGATCCTGTCCTCACTGCCGCGAAGGTCCTGGAGGGCAAACTGTGAGCGGCGCGCTCACGGCTTTCGAGCGACGGTTACTGAACGAACTCGCCGAGGGAGAACGACCGCCCGCTGCGCTGGCCGTCGCACTCGACACCGACCTCGTGGCCGTCCTGGAAACCACGGCCGAACTGCAGGCTCGGGGCCTCGTGGAACGGCAGGGGTTCGACACCTGCCGGCTGACCGACCGTGGGCGTGAACACCTCGCGGAACGGCCCGTCTGAGATGCCTGTCGTCACCCCCTTCGAGGAACACACCGACCGGTACGACCGCTGGTTCGAGCGCCACGATGCCGCCTACGAGTCGGAACTGGCGGCCGTCCGAGACGCGTTACCGTCTGTCTCGGCCGAGGCGGTCGTCGAGATCGGCGTCGGGAGCGGCAAGTTCGCGGCCCCGCTCGACATCGGTCTCGGCGTCGACCCCTCGCGCGCGATGCTCGACCGGGCGCGCGAGCGGGGCGTCACCACGATCCAGGGCGTCGCGGAGGCAGTCCCGTTACGGGACGACAGCGTGGCCGCCGCGGCTCTCGTGACGACGATCTGTTTCGTCGACGACGTGGCGCGGACGCTGGCCGAGGCCCGCCGTGTCCTCGTTCCGGGCGGTACGCTCGCGATCGGGTTCGTCGACCGCAAGAGCCCACTGGGGGAACGGTACCGGGAGAACCAGGGTTCGAACCCCTTCTACCGCGACGCGACGTTCGTGGCGGTGCCGGACTTGCTCGACGCGATGGGGAACGCCGGCTTCGTGGATCTCGGGACGGTCCAGACGCTGTTCGGCGAGCCGGCCAGCATGGACGAGCCCGACCCAGTCGCGTCCGGGTGGGGCGACGGCTCGTTCGTCGTCGTCAGCGGCCGGGTGCCGGACTGACCCCGGCGACGGAAAAAGCAGGCTCAGTCTTCGCGCAAGTCACGCCCGAGCGCACGAGCGACGGCGAGCAGGAAACCCATACCCGACTGTACGTCCGGGTCCCGCAACGCCCTGACCGTTCCGACGACGCCCGGCGGCTCCGGCGGCTGATCGCCGGCCTCGCCGACCGCCTCCAGGACTGATTCCAGCGAGCCGGCGACATCCTCGTCGGCGGCTGTGTCCGCGAGTTCGCCCAGGCGCGACCCGGTCGCGGTCAGGTTCTGGACCATCTCGTCGTCCATCGCCGCCGTCAACAGCGAGAGGGTGTCCGCCAGTGCGAGCACGTCGTCGAGCGTTCCCGACCGCTGGAGCCTGGCCAGCGTCTCGATGGCCTCGGCCAGCTCGCCCGCGTTCTCGCCGGCCGCTTCCCCGAGTTGGGCCGCCTCGGGCGTCGCCAGTCCGTCCGCGGCCGCGCCGAGGTTCGTGCCGGTCGCCGCCAGGTTCTGGACCATCTCGTCGTCCATCGCCGACGTGGCGACGGCCGTCCCGTCCAGCAGGTCGTTGACCTCCCCGAGGTTGTCGAGAAAGCGCGCGACCTCCTCGGGATGCTCGGCGACAGCCTCACGGACTTCCGGCGGGAGGTCGCCACCGGCGTCTGTCGTCGCGGTGTCGCCGTCCGCGTCGGCTGGCGACTCGTCCGCTCCGGCCTCGTCTTCCTGTTGTTCTGCCATGATTGTCACCTCACAGGAGTCCCCTGGCGGTGAGCCAGTAGGACTCGTTGTAGCCGAGTTTCGCCCAGTGGACGGGTTTGGACGGTTCGCGCACCGTGGGCGTGGACCCGTACTCGAACTCGACGAAGGTCGCCTCGTCCATCCCGCTCTCGATGAAACAGACGGTCTTGCCGTCGTAGGTCGCGGTCGGGGTCTGACCGCGCGTTCGGCTGGCGATCCGGTCGGCGACCGCGCCGGCCTCGTAGTGAGCGACGCTTCCGGCCTTGCTCGTCGGTACGTCCGCGAGGTCGCCCAGCACGTACACGTCCTCGGCGTGGTCGGATTCGAGCGTGTGTTTGTCCACGTCGGCCCAGCCGTCGTCCCCGAGGCCGGCCTCGGTCACGAGGTCGCTCCCCTTGTGGGGCGGAATCCCCACCAGCAGGTCGTAGTCGAGTTCCTTGCCCTCCATCGAGTGGAGGACGCCGTCCTCGGGGTCGACCTCGTCGGCGTTGAAGAACGTCTCGACGTTGATGTCCCGCTCTTCGAAGGCCTCGCTGGCCCAGTCGGCGACGTTCTGGATCGCGTGGGCCCGCTGGATCGGGTAGGTGTAGGTGATCTCCACGTCCTCGCGCAGGCCGCGCTCGCGGAACCAGGCGTCTGCCATCATGACGAACTCGACGGGAGCCGCCGGACACATATGGGGCGTGCCGATCACCGAGAGGACCAGATGGCCCTCCGTGAACTCGGCCATCTCGTCGCGGAGCGCGTCCGCGCCGTCGGGCCCGTAGAAGTGATGGCCGCCTTCGGCGAGACCCGGCAGTTCCTCGGGGACGAGCTGTGCGCCCAGCGCCAGCGCCAGCTGGTCGTAGGCCATCGACCCGCCGTCCCGGAGCGACAGGCGCTTGCCGTCGGTGTCGATCCCCGTGACGCGGTCGATCTCGATGTCGACCGCGCGGTCGACGAGATCCGAGAGGGGGCGTTTCGCGTCCTCGACCGTCTTCTTCCCGAATGGGACGTAGAGGAACGTGGGCTTGTACACGTGGTCTGGGTCGTCGGAGACGAGCGTGACCCGGGCGTCACCGCGCTCGATCTCCGGGCCGAGTTTCTCGGCTAACCGGTTTGCGAGCACGGTGCCGCCCGTGCCGCCGCCGACGACGACGATGTGTTCTGTCATGATTTGGTGTGTGGACCGCTCAGTTGGTCTCGACGTACATGCTCCAGTAGTCGTCGTGGTCGACGACCTCGAGCAGGTCGTGGCCGGCCTCGTCCAGCCACTCCGGCACGTCGCTTTTCGATCCGTCGTCCGAGGTCTGTAGTTCGATGACTGTGCCCGGGTCGGACTCCTTGACCTTGCCGATGAGGTCCATCAGCGGACCGGGGCAGGTTGCACCGCGGGAGTCGACCGTCACGTCGGGTTCGTGTTCTGTTTCGCTCATTGTTGTGTTTGTGTTGTGGTGTATTCGAAGGGCCGATGCTCAGACGAAGACGACCTGTTTGTCCTGGGCTCGGTTCAGGAAGCCCGAGACGCCCAGCGACTCGTCGAATACGTCGACGTAGTCGTCCAGATCCTGGCCCATCAGATCCATCGCCATCTCGCAGGCGTACAGGTTCAGCGGGCCGATCTCTTTGGCCTGTGCGAACTGTTCGGTGAACAGCGGAACGTCCATGTCCTCGGCCTCCAGCATCCGTTCGCCGACGGGTCCGACCTCGAAATCGCCGGATTCGACCGTCTCTTTCTCGAAGGGGAGGAGCCCCTCCATCGTGGCGAACACCTCGACGGGCACGTCGGACGCCGCGGCGACGGACGCGATGGTGCTGACCGCCTGGACGCGGGACAACTCCCTGGACGCGAGGACGATTGCGTAGCCTGTCATTGGTACAGGTATAGCTACGAGGTCCAGGTAGATAATAATGTGCTCAATTCCCAATACCCGATAATACCAGATACGAGAGAGAGGGGGAGACGGAGGCTCGGTGCGGGTGGGTCAGAAAGCTGGTGCGCCGTGGTCGGTCACATCTCCGAGGGGGCCTGGGGAGCCACCTCGTCGCCGTACTTCGTGCGGAACTCCTGGATGAGGGTTCCGATCTGTGCGTACCAGTCGTTGAGCAGTCGCTGCATATCGTCGGCGACTTCTTCGGGGTCCGCCGGGTAGTAGACGTGGTAGTAGCCGCCCTGTTCGTAGTTGACCTGTTCCTTCTGGACGAGGCCGGTCTGGAGAAGGCGCTGGATCGACCGATAGGCTGTCGACCGCTCGCGCTCGACCCGCTCGGCGATCTCGTCGACCGTCAGCCGTTCGTCGCTCTCCGCGAGCGTCTCGAAACACTCCCTGTCCAGGTCCTTGAGGCCGTGGAGACACTCCAGAAGTCCCTCACACTTCATATCCTGGCGCAACATCTCCGCCATCGAGTCTGGCATATGTGTAATTAGCTGCCGTGGCGCTAAAAGAGTTATGTATGGACCATACAACACTCCGCGGCGGGGCAGACGGGCGCGTGTGGTGGTGTCGGAGCCCAAAATTCGGGCCGGTCAGACCAGCAGTTGGATGTCGGCGTCGGCCATCTCCTCGAGGGCCGTCGCGGCACCCACGCCGACGGTCACGTCGTCGTAGAAGTCGTCCTCGTCGTAGTCCATCAGTTCGATGGTCATCTGACAGGCCTGCATCTCGACGCCCATGTCGAAACAGGTGTCCAGCAACTCGTCGATGCTGGCGGTGTCGTTGTCGTCGATCCGCTTTCGCATCATCTTCGTCGTCACGCGGTCCATCCCCGGGAGCGACGCGATGGCGTTCGGGACGGGCATATTCGGGTTCCCGACCGAACTCATCTGGAGGTCCTGGGAGTGTTCCTCGTGAAGGATGTCAAGTCCCCAGAACGTGTGGAACACGGTCACGTCCCACCCGAAGGCGGCGGCCGTCGACGCGAGGATCAACGGGGGATAGGCCATGTCCAGCGTTCCCTTGGTCGCGATGATGACCATCGACTTCTGGCCGTCGTCGACCTCGGTCTCGACGGCAGCCAGCTCGTCTTCGAGTTCGTCCACGCGTGCGCGCAACTCCTCGAGCTCGGCCGCATCGATGTCCAGTTCCGGACCGTCGGCCTCGGCGGTTTCGTCTGTCTCCGTACTCATTCCTCCACCTGCACGTAGTGGACGAAGACGTTCTCACCGCCCTCCTCACGTTCCTCCTGATCGAGCAGGGTCACACCGCTGGTGCCGTCGGCCCAGCCGTCGAGGTCGCTCATACTGCCCGAGTCCGTCGCGACGACCTCCAGCACGTCGCCGTCGCCGAGGTCGTCGACCGCCTGCTTGGTCTTCACGACCGGCATCGGGCAAGAGAGTCCTTTCACGTCCAGCGTGTCGGTTACGTCTGCTTCGTAGCTCATGTTGTGTCCTCGGCGTACAATACTATGCCCGGCCTTGATAATTGTGTCGGTTACAGTCACTACTACACTGCCGACCGACACGCGAACCCCCATCTGAAGTCCTATTGGGGCTCTCTCGCCCAAACAGTATTGTACAAATGGTGGATTGCTATGCAAATCCTTTTGGCCGAGCAGACGGTACGGACGGGTGAGACATGACCGACAAGAGATCCGATAGGCCAGTCCGCACGGGCGGGGTGACCCGTCCATGATCGGTGCGGAGCTGTTTCCCAACGGCATCGCGCGGTACCTGATCGGTGGGTTGTTCATCGGCGGCGGCGCGTCGCTGATCTACCTCTCGACCGGCATCATCGCGGGTGCGAGTACGTTCCTCGAGTCGACGCTCTCGTACGTCTCGAGCGTCCCGCGGTTCAATCGACTCCCCTACGTGACCTCGCGGGACTGGCGCGTCGTGTTCACGCTCGGGATCGTCCTCGGTGCCGGCGTCTACGCCGTCGTCTGGCAGGGCGGCGCCTGGACGACCGACGTACAGTGGTGGCGGCTGCTCGGCGGCGGCATCCTCGTCGGCGTCGGTACCCGCCTCGGGAAGGGTTGTACGTCCGGCCACGGGGTCTGTGGTGTCGGCTCGCTCTCGTCGACCTCGATCGTGAACGTCGCGACGTTCATGGCCGTCGCCATCGGGACCGCCCAGCTGGTGCAGGCCCTGGGGGTGTCGCCATGAGCGACCGCGGCCCCGCGTTCTACCTGTCCATCCTCGTCGGCGGCCTGATCTTCGGGTTCGGGCTCGCCTACAGCCACATGGCCCGCCCGGAGATCGTCTTGGATTTCCTCCAGTTCGAGGACCTCGGCCTGCTGTTCGTGATGGGCGGGGCGGCCGTGGTGACCGCGATCGTCTTCACCGTCGCGACGAACTTCCTCGACGACGCCCCGCTCACCGGTGAGGAGTACGTTCGCCGAGTGAAGTCCTTCGACCGCAACGTCGTCGTCGGCGGTGTCGTCTTCGGCGCTGGCTGGGGGCTCTCCGGGATCTGTCCCGGCGCTGCCTACGCGAGCGTCGGAATCGGCAACTGGCCCATCCTCTGGGCCGTGGCCGGAATGTTCCTCGGCGCGTACGCGCAAGGCCGCCTCCGCTCGCGGCTGACCGACTCGAACGCCGGTCCCGCCACCGCCGACTGAGCTCCGTTTCTTCGACTCCGTCACCGCGCGCGACACCACCGTCCGCGCGATCGATCCACACTGATCCCATAACGACGGCTCGATCACCCGCCGGTAGTTACTCGTAACTTATCCATCGGTATCGGTCGGTTATGGCGATATAGTATTGTGCACTAGACCCAAAACCGTTATTTACCCGCTCCGACTACGAACGTCTGTGCAGAATTTCAACGTCGATGCAAGACTAACGGCACAGGTGAGTTCCGATGTTCGGAATTGAGACCCTCAGCGGGAACGCGCAGGCAGCGGTCCTCGTCGGCATCGTCCTGCTCGAGGCGCTGGTGCTGTACGTCGGGTACGGCGGCCTGGAGACGTGGCTGGGCCCACGGTTCAGGCGCGTCCTCGAAGGGCGGTGTGCGGTACTGGACGCGTTGTTCATGCGCTGTCAGGCCACGGAGAACGGAGGTGTCGATAGATGATGGAACTGTTCGGTGTCAGCGCCACGCTGCTGGCGACGTTCACAGGGTTCGGCCTGCTGATCGGGATCCTGTTCGGATTCTTCGGGATGGGTGGGTCGTTCCTGGTGACGCCGGCGTTGCTGGTGATGGGTTACGAGCCCAACGTCGCGGTCGGGTCCGGGCTGGCGTTCGTGTTCGGGACCTCGGTGATCGCGACGCTGAAACACCGGGATCTGGGCCAGGTCGACTACAAGCTCGGCGTGCTGATGATCGCCGGGACCACCGCGGGCATCGAGGTCGGCAAGCTCGGGCTGGAGTACCTCCAGCACATCGGGCTGGCCGGCTCGGTCGTCAGCGTCGCCTACGTCCTGTTGCTCGGTGGCATCGGGGCGTTCGTGACGCGTGAAGCGTTGAAAGGCGGCGACGACGACGGCGGGCTGGAACACGACGTCGACGAGGACGCCGACCTCGAGGACGCCGACATCCCCGACATTGCCCAGAAGATCCAGTCCTACCGGATCCCGCCGATGATGTCCCTGCGGGGCGGGTTCAAAGTCTCGCTGTGGATGATCCTGGCGGTGGCGTTCGCGACGGGCCTGCTGTCGGGATTCCTGGGCGTCGGTGGCGGGTTCATCCGGATGCCGGCGCTGTTCTACCTGATCGGTGTCCCGGTGCCGGTGGCGGTCGGGACCGACCTGTTCGAGATCGTCTTCTCGGGCGGGATCGGGTCGTTCCTCTACGCCCAGTCGGGCGCGGTCGATCTGAGCATCGTCGTGCCGTTGCTGGCCGGGAGCGCGCTCGGCGCGCGCCTCGGCGCGGCCGCGACGAGTCTGGTCGAGGAGGACGACATCAAGGTCTACTTCGGTGTCATGCTGTTGCTGGGCGCGATCGCCGTGGCCATCCGCGAGGTCGGCAACGCGATCCAGATGCCCGTCCTCGACACCGTCAGCCTCGTGATCATCCTCGGCGCGGCGCTGCTGGTTAGCGGGGCCGTCTCCTACAGCGCCGTCCGCGAACTCCGCGAGGAGGCCGAGCCTGCCACGAGTCCCGCTGCCGACTGAACGCTACTTACCGTCGACCGACAGTATTTCTACTTCTTACAATACAGCCTCTCCGTAGCAACAGGTATCGACCCCCGAGAACGTTCAGATCTGTGTGAAACTCCGGTCGAAGGAACAGAGTATTGCACAACATACGCAAGATATATGGGCATCGCTCTCCAACAGGTGAGTGTAACATGGACGCCGAAGACTTTCCGACGCCGGACGTTCCGGTCGACGAGATCGAACCGAGCGAACTCAAAGAGCAGATCGACGCGGGCGAGTCGGTGACGATCCTCGACGCCCGGATGGAGAGTGACTTCGAGGAGTGGCACGTCGACGGGGATTCCGTCGAGATCGCCAACGTTCCGTACTTCCACTTCCTCGACGAGGAGGTCGACGAGGATCTGCTCGATCGGGTTCCCGAGGGCGATCCGCTTGTCGTCCTCTGTGCGAAAGGTGGCGCGAGCGAGTACGTCGCCGGCCGGCTGGCCGAGGCCGGCCGTGACGTGGTCCACCTCGAAGAGGGGATGAACGGCTGGGCCCGGATCTACGAACGCGAGCCGGTCACCCGTTACGACGGACCCGGCGACCTCTACCAGTACCAGCGCCCCTCCAGTGGCTGTCTGGGCTACCTGCTCGTCGACGACGGCGAGGCGGCCGTGGTCGACCCGCTCCGGGCGTTCACCGACCGCTACCTCGACGACGCGGCCGACCTCGACGCCGAGTTGACCTACGCCTTCGATACGCACATCCACGCCGACCACATCAGCGGCGTGCGCGCACTCGACGAACGCGGCGTCACGGGCGTCATCCCCGAGGCGGCCCGCCAGCGCGGCGTGACCTACATCGACGACCTCGAGAGCGCAGCGGACGGCGACGTCTACGAGGTCGGCGCGGCCACCGTCGAGACGATCCATACGCCCGGCCACACCAGCGGCATGACGTCCTACCTGCTCGGTGAGAGCCTGCTCGCAACGGGCGATGGCCTGTTCATCGAGAGCGTCGCCCGTCCGGACCTCGAAGAGGGCGACGAGGGCGCGCCCGACGCCGCGCGCCAGCTCTACGAGACGCTGCAGACGAAGGTCCTGCCGCTGTCCGACGACGTGCTGATCGGCGGCGCACACTTTAGCGACGCCGCCGAGCCCGCCGACGACGGCACCTACACCGCCCCGATCGGCCAGCTCGAAGACGAGATGGACGCGCTCACGATGGACGAAGACGCGTTCGTCGACCTGATCCTCTCGGATATGCCGCCCCGCCCGGCCAACTACGAGGACATCATCGCGACGAACCTCGGCAAGCAGTCGGCCGACGACGAGGAAGCTTTCGAGCTCGAACTCGGCCCCAACAACTGCGCCGCCAGCCAGGACGCCCTGACCGGCGACTAACTCGACGCGCGAATCGACACCTGTTTTTTCACGCGCTGTCGACGGTACTGATATCAGTGACCAACAGTCACCGTTTTACGCCGTACCTGGGGGGACAGTATGAGCGACGGTGAGGAACCGTCCGGCGACGACCCGAACGAGACCGAGGCGAACCGCGATCCCGACCCCGGGCCCGAAACTGATCGCACCACACCGGGCCCTACCGAATCGCTGGACCCCCGTGTCGGCGAGGGGCTGCTGGACCGTGACATGGGACCAAGCGGGGCCATGGCACACCTCTACCGTGGTGAGATCCACCGGATGAAACTGTGGCGCGAGCGCCTGGACAAGACCACCAACTGGGCGGTCCTGCTGATCGCGGCGGTGTTGACGTGGGCGTTCTCCAGCGAGGCCAATCCCCACTACGTCATCCTCGTCGGCCACGCCGCGGTCGTGATGTTCCTGTTCATCGAGGCACGGCGCTACCGGGCATACGACGTGTGGCGCTCCCGCGTGCGAAAGCTCCAGGAACACGTCTGGGCCGTCGGTCTCGACCCGAACCAGGACCTCGATGACGAGGACTGGCGCGAGCGGCTGGCCGAGGACTATCGCACGCCCAGACTGAAGATCTCCACCGAGGAGGCCATCGCCCACCGGCTCCGGCGGGTCTACTTCCCGCTTTTCACCGTGTTGAACGGGGCGTGGCTGCTCCGGGTGACCGCCTTCGCCGGCACGGACTGGCCCGCGAGCGCGGCGGTCGGGACGATCTCCGGCACCATCGTCACCGGTGTCGTCGCGGTGCTGTACCTCGGCGCGCTCGTGATCTGCTGTCGGCCACGGACCTGGCATACCCGCGGCGAACTGCTCGACGAGGACCTCAGACAGAACGGCGACTGATCAGCGGACGCGCGTCGGCGGCACTAGAAGGACGTTCGAGGTCGCCTGTGCCGTGATGTCCTCCGAGACGCTCCCGAGCAAGAGCCGCCGCATCGGACTCTTCCCGCGTGCCCCCAGCAGGATCGTCGTCGGGTCGAACTCGGCTTCGGCCGCCAGTATCTCGTCGGTCGCGACACCCTCACGAACCTGTGCCTGCGCGTCGATACCCCGTGCCCGAAGGTCGTCGGCGAGTGCTTCCAGTCGCTCCTCGGCGTCGTCGACGGTGTCGCTCCCGGGTCGCCGGGCCGGTGGCGCGACGTGGACCAGCAGTGCCTCCTGCGTCGCGGTCTGGAGCCGGTCGAACTGGTCGAACGCGCGCTCGGCGTTCTCCGAGAAGTCCGTCGCGTAGAGGACCCGCTGGAAGAGGTGTTCGTCGGCGACCTCGTGGTCGTCGTCCTGCTCGACGATCCGCTGGACCAGCAGCGGCCGGACCGACGTTCGAGCCACGTCCCGTGCGGTCCCGCCGATCAACCGTTGTTCGAGGGGGCTCTGTCCCCGGGAGCCCACGATCACGAGGTCGGCGTCGATCCGGTCGGCCAGCCCGTTGATCCGTCGGTGGGGCGTCCCGCGCACGACGTGAGTCTGGACCTCGAAACCCTCGCGTTCGAGGATGTTTCGCTGTCGGTCGAGCGCGTTTCGCGTTCGCTGGCTCACGTCGCTTCCCGGCATCCCGGCCGTGACGTTCGGACTCGTGACGGTGACGAGATCGATCGCGTCGATCCCGTACCGTCCGAGACACTCCAGACAGGTCCGGTCCCCGATCGCCGCCTCGATCGCGTCTGACAGGTCGGTTGCATATACTGCGCGCATATCTCGACGTACGACGGCTGCAGTAATTAGTATTGTGGGTATTTTGCAATATGTACAAAAAAGATTCTACGAGACACGCCCTGGCGTATCGTGACAACCGAAAATACAGTGGGGGAGAACGGCGGAGGCGGCGAGTCGCCCGCTGTGATTACCGCTCGCTGGCGGGTCGGGTGCGCTGGGTGACTTCGAGGCCCATCTCCCCGCTCGTACCCAGCGACACGATCACGTCCTCGACGGTGCGGACGTACTCGCTGCTGTGTTTGCCGGTCGTGCAGAGGCGGGTACGCTCTTCGAGCAGTCCCGCGTCGGTCAGCAGTTCGAGTTTGCGATAGGTCGTCGAGAGCGGCAGATCACAGGCCTCGGACACTTCGTTCGCCGAGAGAGCGTCTTCGCTGGTCGCCTCCAGGATGGCACGGCAGTCGGCGTCGTCGAGCGCGTCGAGGACGTGCTGGATCTCCTCGACACCTTCGACGGTGGTCACGTCGTTGGCTGTGTTGTCGGCGAACTTCACGGACGAACCGGCGGACGGTGACTGACTCATACTATTTACAACACGGTCGAGAGGGAGGAACTGATAGCCCCAGTATCCGGGCAGGTTTATACGTGGGTCGAATTCGTTCGGATCTCACTTCAGGTGTGGTCGCCCTCAGAGCAGATCCCCGAGCAGTTTCGTCTCGGCCGCCGAGAGGTGTTCGCGAAGGGTCGAGGGGTTGATGTCCAGTTCGTCGGCGATCTCCGTCGCGTTGGCGCGTCGCGGGTTCTCGAAGTAGCCCATGTCGTGGGCGGCCTCAAGCACTTCCAGTTGGCGGTCGGTGAGTTTGCTGCGATCGACGAGGACGGAATCCTCGGCGGTCTCGCCGGCCGGAGCTCGGACGAACCGCTTGATGTCCACGTCGGGGTATCGCTCGCGGAGTTCCCCGACGACTGTCTGGAGTTCGTCGTAATCCGCCGCGTGGAACACGACCGTCAGGCACCCGTCGCGGGCGACGTACCGGGTCACTGGACAACCGAACTGGCCCAAACACTCACAGGGACAGCTGACCCCGTCGTCGTGCTCGATCCGGTAGCGCTGGGTCGATCCGTGGGCGAACACCGGCGTGAGATCCTCCTCGGGTTCGTACTCCGCGTCGATCGAGAACTCCGTCGCACCCTGAACGTCCCCGGACGGACGAACGCTCCGTGCCACCGAATCGACCGTCGCCTCCGCGGCGGTAGCGTGGTCGACGATCGGGCAGATATCCGGTGTGGAAAACTCGACCGTCGCTCGTATCCCGGACGACATCGGTGCTTGACGTTTCCCGGCAAGTCACTTCAGTGTACAGGTCACTCGGAGGGTTCGGCCAGTAATTCTTCCTCGTACGCGGCGACAGCCTCGACGACCGCCTCGGCGTCGTCGTCGGGCACGTCGAACGTGTCGAGGCTCTCTCGAAGCAACGCGACCGCCCGCTCGATGTCCGCCGGTTCGAAGGGAACGTGCAGATGAGCTTCCCGCACTGGCTCCGCATCGTACGTCTCCGGCCCACCGGCGGCCTCACAGAGGAAATCCGTCTGCGTCCGGCGTAGGCGCTCCATATTTGCGCCCTCGAAGAACGGTCCCAGCCGTTCGTCGGCGACGAGTCGGTCGTAGAAGTCGTCGACGACCGCCCGAATACCGTCCCGGCCGCCCAGTCGCTCGTACAGTGTCGTCTCGGACATATTCGGCCGTTCGGTGCTCCCGGGAGAAAAAACGAGGCCGTGTTCTCATTCCCTGGCAACGGGGCCGATCAGGTAACCCGCCGCGCAACCAGATACGTCACCAGGAAGACGGCACTCAGACCGCCGACGACGGTCGCGTACGCGCCGTGCTGGAACGTCAGTACCGACGCCGTGACGGCGAGTGCGCCCGCCAGGACGGCGTATCCGAGGTGTTGATCGCCGCGTTTTCGGCCGTCCGCTGGCTCGGTCCGGACGACGAGTTCGCCGCGTTCGAGCCGATCCAGCGATCGGTCGAGCCTCGCCGGCAGTCGCGTGAGCGCGGGCAGTGATCGCTGGGCGTCGGTCCAGGCCTCCTCGACCATCCCTTCGAGTTCCCGTTCGATGAACCCCTGTTCGACGAGGAACCGGCGGATGACCACCAGAAAGTCGAACTCCGGATCGAGCTGGCGACAGACGCCCTCGCCGACGGTGCCGACACGCACGAGCAACATGACGTCCGGCGGAATCCGGAACGGGAAGTCCTGCAACATCGTCGTCAATTCGGTGATGATCGCCCGCCAGGTAATCTCCGACCGGCCTTCGAGGTTCTCGATGACCAGTTCCAGCACGCGCCCGACCTCGGCGCGGTCGACGTCCGGTTCCAACACGTCCAGCGCGACCAGCGCGTCGGTCAGTTCGTGTACGTCCCGCCTGACGAGCGCGCGATAGAGATCGACGATGTCTCCCCGGACGCCCTCGGGGAGCCGCTCGCTCATGCCGAAGTCATAAATCAACAGCGCGCCCGTCTCCGTGACCGCGAGGTTCCCGGGGTGTGGATCGGCGTGGAACACGCCGTCGACTAGCCCCATCTCCAGATACACCGTCGCGATGCGCTCGGCCATCTCGTGTGGCGTCACGTCGAGGCCTGCGAACGCGTCCTCGTCGGTGATCTTGCGGCCGGTCAGGTAGTCCATCGCCAGGATTCGCTCCGAGGACAGTTCCTCGTAGGCCGCCGGGATAACGACGCGCTCGTCGTCGACGAAGTTCGAGCGCACGTCAGCCATGACCCGTCGCTCCCGCTCGAAGTCGAGTTCGTCGAGGATGATCTCCTCGAAGTCGTCGGCGGCGTTACGTATGGAGTACTCCTGGCGCTCGTCGACGAACACGCTGATTACCGGCACCAGCGCCCGGACCACTCGAAGGTCGCGCTCGATGATGGGTTTCAGTCCCGGGCGGCGGACCTTCAGCGCGATCCGGTCGCCCTCGTACGCGACCGTGTAGACGTACGCGAGCGAGCCGCCTGCGACGGTCTCCAACGTCGAGAGATCGAGGTCTCCGTCGAGTTCGTCTTCGACCACCGCACGCGGGTCACCGCCGGCGTCCTCGGGTATCTCGTCTTGAAGTGTGGCGAACACGTCCGCGTAGACTGGCGGGACGATGTCGGGACGCGTCGAGAGCACCTGGCCGATTTTGACGAACGCCGGCCCGAGTTCGAGCATCGCATCCCGCATCCGTTCGGCACGACGCCGGTGGGTCGCCTCGTCGAGTCGTCTCGGCCCACCGAACAACAGGAACCGACGCCGGTCCCGGAGGAAGGCGACAGCGAACGGCAGAAACCGAAACACGACGGCTAGATACCGGCGGAAGAACCCGGTCATCGCTTTCTTCGACACGTCTCGTGTCTCAGTCGACAGTTCATACCGTCAGGTTCGAGTGACCGACTCATATCTGTGGGGGAAGTATCGAATCCCGGGCATCGGCAAGGTCACGTGCCACCCAGCTGGCTACCTGGCGCGATGCCTAACGCATCCGTTCGAGGCTCACGAACGATCCCTCATGGGCGGTGATCCAGGAGGTCATCAGTTCGATCCCGCTCGCATCGGCCGGATAGAGGGTACACTCGGCCGGCTGGTCGCGGGAGACGACGATTTCGGCCGCGATCGGCACGGCGTCCGACGCGTCGTCTGCGGGGATCGGGAGCGATGCCTCGTCTCGAACGTCGTCGGTCGTGTGTGTACTCATCGTGATTTCCCTCCTGGCCGCGTGGCTCGTTCGAACGGACGGTCGACCCGTGAATAATCCCCCAGTGAACTTCCCGCAGACTGAGAAGTCGGCGAAGATCGATCGGCCGCGCTCACGACGAGTCGAGTGCCTCGTCGACGTCGACGTGTCGCCCACTCAGTTCGTCGGGAACGAGCTGGTACAGCTGAATGTCGAGGTCATCTTTGGACTCGCCCCAGATCTCGAAGAGTGGACGTTTCGCTTCACCGTATTGTTCGATGTGTTCGACGGTCAACTCCGACCGTGGTATCTCTTCGAGCCTGCCGACTGCGACGACGCTCCGATAGACGCCCTGTTCGTTCTCGTAGACGACCAGGCGCACCTGTGGTGTCGAACCCAGAAACTGCCGTTTCTCACTGCCAGGAGCTGAGACGAGTCGAAGATAGAACCGCCGTTCGTCGCTGTCGTACCCATACGAGATCGGGATCGCGTACGGCTCGTCGTCACGAGCCAGTGAGAGGACGCCGGTCTCGTGGCGGGCGAGGACTGCATCGGTTTCGTCCGCCGACAACGATGTCTGCTGATCCAGAGCCATTTGTTCGCACCCCCAATACAGCGGTGCCCAATTAATACTTGTCCGTCCTGCGACGCGAGAGCCGACCGGAGTAGGGCTCATCCCTCCGCGGCAGACGACGAGAACACCGCGTTCGTCACGCTCGCCCCGCAGACCACACAGCCGTTCTCCACGAGCGCGTCCCGCATCGACCCGTTCACCGAGATGGACTCGTCACACTCCGGGCAGGCGAAGGTGTAGTCCGGACCAGTGGCCATGATACCTCGTCCTACGCCGCGACCTGATAAAGACGATGCCCTTCCTCCAACGCTGTGAGAACAGCCACGGGAAACCGGAGCCGAATCGGTGTCGACCGACCCGGTTTCAGGCGAGCTGTACTGGCCGGTCACATCGATCGACGACTCTGTTGGCGACGCTCCCGATGTGGTGCCCGGTCTGTGACTGCCCGTGTTTGCCCAGCAGTGTCAGATCGGCGTCGATCTCGTCGGCGTACGCGACGATCTCGTCGTGTGGTTCACCGTGACAGGTCTTTGTCACGACCTCTACGTCCATCGTGTCCGCCTGTTCGGCGATCTCGGCCAGCTGTTCGTGCGCACGATCCTCGAGTTCTTCGAGTACCAGTTCCGTACTCGACAGGGCTGGCTCCCCGTATCGACCCGTATCGACGACCGAGATGACGTGGACGACGGCGTCGTATCTGGACCCGAGACTCAATGCGTGTTCGACCCCCCGATTCGCCGGAGCGCTTCCGTCAGTTGCAGCGAGTATTACGTCGTACATGATTCCCCACGATTATTTATACAATACGGCCCGCAATAAGCGGCGCAATGATTCTTACGCGTTGAGAATACCTGTATCGGACCCGAAGTGGTGCAATTCCCGCTCTGCTGGAAACAGAGGGCTTCATTTATCCCCTGACCTCATAGCATCAGTACGGATGGTCGAAAACGGGGCCGCAGAGTATCGGTTCGTCTGCGATGAGTGCGGCGAGTCGCTGGAGGTCAACGATGCGATGCGTGACACCCTCATCGAGAAAGGGTGTGTGATCTGCAGTGCCACCGTGACTACCGCCGAGTTTTCCACCGAGTAATTCGCCCCGCGACGGAACCACAAAAAGTGACTGTTCGCTAACCACTCGTTGTTATCACGACAGCCGTCTTGCTTATAGCCAGATATGGTTTACACGACCGGCCTGAGACGTGATCGTCTGCCACGGGGATAGAGTGAGTTATCATTACATACCACAATCGGTGCTGTGCTCGGATCCGAACGACTGTCCCCGTGGCGCCGGAGCATCGAGCCGGGAGCGTCCCGGCAGGCGGCTGCTGAGAAAACCACATTCTGGCCGATTCTCTGTGACCCCAACTT
This sequence comes from Halorientalis persicus, assembly GCF_900110215.1. Taxonomy (GTDB): domain Archaea; phylum Halobacteriota; class Halobacteria; order Halobacteriales; family Haloarculaceae; genus Halorientalis; species Halorientalis persica. The sequence goes on from NZ_FOCX01000017.1 coordinate 22,396, forward strand.
CCGACCGTCAACCCTTGGGGTCAGGTCGATACATCCCACTCTCGCTCGTTCGGTGGCTGACGGAGGTCGTCGATGACCAACAAATAATATCCTGATTTTTGGACCCATACATCTGACTGTAGGGAACTACAAGTACAAATATTAGAAGATAGGTGGCGGAAATGAGGTGGCATGGAACCAAATAAGATAGTGTGTCTGAACGGCTGTACGCACAGTTTTCGGCCAAATCTGGATGTTCGGGCAGAAATTCAGGTTGGTGCACCGCAACAGCCGGCCGGTGCAGATCGGTGCACTGACGAGGTGGTGGCATGAGTCTCGCCGACCGCTTCACGACCAAGACCTGCGGAGTCCTCGGCTGCGGCGCTGACGCCGAGGTCGTGATCGACCACCCAGAGCACGGTGAGCGGACCGTGTGTGGCAGCTGTGCCGCCGACTTCGAGGTGGTCCGCGATGTCTGAGGACCAATCCGACGCCGTCGTAGCTCAGCAGGTCGCCCAGCGAGCGCTCGCGAAGTGTGTCTACGTGGAACGTCGTCTCGACGCCCTGGACGCAGACATCGGCCGGTGCAAAGACGCCGTCGCAGAACTGGAGGGTCGGATCGATGACTGACGGCGTCGAGATCGAGCCAGAGGACGCGCTGGAGGTGGCCCAACGTGCCCTCGCCCGCGTCTCCGAGCTGGAGGAGCGCCTCGACGAAACCGAGGCCGAGAATGCAGAGCTGAAAGAGCGGCTGACAGTGCTCGAACTCAGATACGACGACCTGGACGGCGGCCGCTCCTACGACGATCTTGACCGGAACGGCCGTGTTGGTCGTGTCCGTGAGCACGCCTTCGAGCGAGCGACAGAGGGCCACGGCCACGCGACGCTGGACTACAATGACGTGATGTGGAGTGTCTTCGACGGTGAGCCCAGCGCGGACTACTGCTACAAGCTGATGCGGCTGGCCGCGGATGCGACCGGCTTCACGTTCCGAGATCCCGACGGGAAGGGCAAAGAACTCCGGGTGAACGCAGACGCCGCCCGGCAGGGCGTCTCGTTTTCGTCCGCGAATAAAACCGCACAGGAGGGGGGCCGGTAGAGATGGTCCGCTACTACCGCCACAAGCCACCTCCAGTTGTGTTTCAACCAAGTGCAGTTGTGTAAATAACTGTCGAATAGCTGATGGTCTCCCGTCGAATCGCCGTCGTCGCCGTCGTTGGCGATTCTTCGGGCGGCGAAATCAGTTTTATTCGCAGACGAAAACGGACGCGGTTTGCGGTTCACGATAGATGGCACAAGCGAAACCCACGCGGAACGAACAGGCAGAAATCGTCGACCGGTTCCTGGAGTGGTACCGGCAGTACTACCGCGACGAGATCGGCCAGCTGGCCCAGCGGTATCCGCAGGACCAGCGGTCACTCGTCGTCGAGCACAGCGACCTCTACAGCTACGACCCGGAGTTGGCCGACGACTGGATCGACCACCCGGACCAGTTTCAGGACATCGCCGAGGAAGCATTGCGGCAGTTCGACCTGCCGGCGGACGTCCCCCTTGACGACGCCCACGTCCGCATGGCCGGACTCGGGGAGACGTACACGGTCTACCCCGACGAGTTTTCGCCGACCGACGCGGCGAGCGAGTATCGGACTGTCCGCGGTGACGTCCTCGTCACGACCGAACCATATTCGGTGGTGACGACGGCGGCCTTCGAGTGTCAGCGGTGTGGCACACTCACCCGGATCCCGCAGTCGGGCGACTGGCAGGAGCCCCACGAATGCCAGGGCTGTGACCGGCAGGGCCCGTTCAAGATCAACTACGAGCAGTCGGCGTTCGTCGACGGTCAGACGATCCAGTTACAGACGCCGCCCGAGCGGGCGAGTGGCACCGGGCGGACGCTGCAGGTGTTCGTCCGGGACGACGCCGTCGACCAGGTGGAGATGGGCGACCGGATCGCCGCGAGCGGTATCCTCCACCTCAACCAGCAGTCACAGAACGGGCAGAAACAGGGGGAGTTCGAGCCCTACATGAAGGGGCATCACATCGCCGTTGAGGAGTCCAACAGCGCCGACCTGGACATCGACGCGGAGACGCGGGAGCGCGTGGAGGACCTCGCGGACGGCGCGGAGGGCGAGCCGCTGGACGTGGTCGCCGAGTCGTTCGCGCCGGAGGTCCACGGCTACGCAGACCCCAAGAAGGCCCTGGCGCTGGCGATCGTCGGCGGCGCGACACAAACGCCCGACCTCCGCGGGATGTTCCACGTCCTCCTGATCGGCGACCCGTCGACCTCCAAGTCGATCTTGATCGGTCGCGCCAACGAGCTGGCCGCGCGGTCGCTGGCCGCTGACGGCAAGGGATCGTCCTCCGCTGGTCTCACGTCGACGGCCACGCAGGGCGAGTTTTCCGACGGCCGCTGGACACTCCAGCCGGGGGCGTTGGTCAAGGCCAGCGGCGGCGTGCTGACGATCGACGAACTGGACGATATGCCCGGCGAGGACCGAAAATCGCTGCTCAAACCCATGGCCGACCAGGTCATCAACGTCTCGAAGGCTGGGATCAACGCCACGCTGTCGACGCAGACGGCGGTCCTGGCGGCGTCGAATCCGAAATACGGCCGGTTCGACCCCTACGAGCCCTTGGCTGACCAGTTCGTGTTCGACTCGAACCTCATCAGCCGGTTCGATCTCGTGTTCACGTTCCGCGACCAGCCCGAGGAGAGCGGCGACCGAGAGATCGCCGACCACATGACGCGCTATCGAGACGGCCAGGTTCGCGAACACCGCGGCGTCGAGGTGCCAGACGCACAGGCCGAGGCGACCGACCAGCCGGTGAGCGACGAGATACTGCAGGCGTGGCTGGCGCTGGCGAAACGCCAACCAGATCCGTACTTCGCCGACGAGGGCGTCCGCGAAGAGCTCCGGGACAAGTTCGTCACGATGCGCGGGATGAACGGTTACGATGATGACGACGAGGTCCCGGTGACGTTCCGGAAGCTGCCCGGCGTCGAGCGTGTGGCTCGCGCGATCGCGAAACTGGAGTTCTCGCCGGTGGTCGAGACCCGCCACGCCGAGCAGGCTATGGCACTGGTTGGGTCCAGCCTGCAGGACTACCAGAAGACCGAGGAGGGCACGCTCGACGCCGACATCAGCGAGACTGGGGAGAGCCAGTCCCAGAAAGATCGCAAACAGGCTGTCGCCGACACGATCCGCGACCTCCAGACCGAGGGCGACAAGAAGGGCGCGGCGGTCGGCGATGTCGTCGACAAGCTTACCGATGAGTATGAGGAGTCGACACTCCGCCACGACATCCGGCAGTTCATCCAGACCGGCGAGGCGAGCGAACCGCGGAACGGCCGCGTGCGCTACTTCGGGAGGTTGTAAACATGTCCGAAAACGATACATCCATGAGCGGTATCGAGCACAAGGACTCCATCAACAGTCTCGCGTTCGTCGACGGGGACAGTGGATCGCACGTCGAGTACGGCGGCCCGTTTGCGTTCACTCGCGATGGCGGGACGGCGGAGGTCACGATCCCGGTTGATCCCGACGACTACGCCGGTATCTACGAGACCACCGCCGAGAACCTGACCGACCGGGAGGGCGATCTCGCGGTCGCGGTCGCCGACGGTGGTATCGAAGTTACTGGCTTCATCGACGCCGCCGTGATCGAAGAGGGGCGGCTCGTCGTGGCTATCGACGACGGCAACTACGCCGGCCCGTCTGACATCGACATCGATCCTTCGGAGGTCGATCGCGATGTCTGAACGCGGTACTGAGCGTTTCAAGGAACATCCGGACCCGGACCGGTTCTTCATGCAGATCGAGCCGGCCGAAATCGAGATGCAGCCGATGGATCACGACGACGTGACGTTCAAAACACAACTGGTGCCCGGCGGCTCGTTCGGTTTTGAGCTGTCAGCCCGCTACAGCTACGCCGGTCGGGACTGCACCCAGTGCATCTGCCTCGGCAGGGAAGCGACCGAAGCGCTTTACGAGCGTCTTGGCGAGATTCTGGAGGTCGATCACCGTGAGTAACGACTACCTCGCCGTGTTTCTTTACCGGTGGGACGACGCGAACGACGTGCGAGACGCCAGCACCGTCGGATTTGGCGAACAGCGGCAGATCCAACAGCACTACCCGTCGACGGTCATCGGCGTGGCCACGCGGCCCGTCGGCGAGCCTATCGACCACCACGAGGGCACGCCGGAGTACGAGGACCGCACGGAACGAGAGTTCCGCGAACACGTCCGCGAGGTCGCCGACGACGTTCGGTGGTTCAACACGCCGCTTCAGTGCGACACCGAGGACCTCGTAACGCCTGCACAGTCGACCACGGGTACTGAACGGGGTGACTAGTCGTGAGCGACGCGAAAGAAACCCCGGACGCCGACGAGGTCCCGCCACCCGAAGCGGACGAGGACTGGGTGCGCGTCGAGCGGGGCCACGCGTTCATCGGGATGCGCGTCGCGATCACCACTGACGCCCGGACCGTCGAGGGGCCGATCACCGCCATCTGGGAGTACCGGGGCGACCCGACGCGCGTGGAGGTCGAGCCCGACGAGGGCGAGCCGCTGAACGCGAACCCGAAGAGCGACCACGTGGAGGTGCTCGGCTGATGTCGCTGACGCTCACGTTCACGTGGCAGCACCTCGTCGGCGGGCTCTACGGCGTCGGGTTGGTGTGGGCGCTCGAACTCGGTGAAGACGAGTACCGGCGGTCCGGGCTCGGCTCTGCCCTCGGCATGGCGGCGTTCACGCTTGGGGCGACGTGGGTCCCGCTGACTGTGGCACTGCTCGCGATCGTCGGCCTGCTGGAGGTGCTGGCATGACGTTGTACTTCGCGTTCGACCCACCGGAGGATCTCCTCGACGACCCCGTCGAAGACATGGGCTGGCCGGAGGCTCCGGTCTCGGTCTACGACCCGACGCTGCCGAATCCCTACGACATCCCGGGCGCCGCTACGAAGACCCGGCAAGCGATCGAGGCGCTGCCGGACCGACCGCACACCTATCACCCAGTCAAGTACTGGGTCCGCATGGAGTACTACCCGCTCGTCGAGAACGGTGACGTCGTCCGACCGCACGGGGTGAGCGACGATGAGTGACCTCTCCGACATCACGGACCTGACAATCCCGGATCCCGACGAGATCACGACCGACGCCCTTGACGAGCTGACGAGAGCCCACACCGACGCCCTCAACGACCGGCTAATCGATGCCGCAGCCGACGGTTACGACTACCTGTACGTCGTAAACGACTACGCGACGCGGAACCTCCGGTCCGGAGTCTTCCAGACCGATCGTCTCGGAGAAGAGTTAACGGCATCGCAGCGAACGCTCGCGACTAACGCTGAGCCCGAGGCTCTGCTCCCGATGCTCAAGATCCACGGTAGCGCCAGGGCGTACGACTTGTCGATACTGACCGAAGCCGAACGTGAGCAGATCGCGGACGGGGATATCCCGCGACAACTCCTGATAACTTCGGTCACGGAGGGCGACGATGCCTGATCCGTTCCTGCGTCCGGTCTGCTGGGTCCGTGGGCACGATACGGAGGTACTATCGTTCCATCACCATCGGTACGACTGGGTCTGTCGGAGGTGTGGCAAATGGGGGTAGACTACCAGGCCCGCGACGAGCAGCGCGCCCGACAGGCCGACCGGCAGGCCGCTCGCGAGCGCTACCACCGCGTCCTCCGGACGGTCGCCCACAACACCGGCGACCCCCAGCCCCCGGCGGCGCGGCTGTCGAGCATCGGGCTGACGCTGGTCGCCCACGGCCCGATGTCCCGGTCGGACTACCGGAGCGCGCTGCAGGCCGCCGAGGAGAACCACGACCTCCTTCGGCTGGTCGATCCGCAGGACGGCACAACGCGCCGGCTCGCACTCGTGACCGAGCCGGACCTGCGGGCGGTCGTTGACTGGCTTGCCGAGCACGATCACGAACGGCAACTGCTGGCGCTGGTCATGTGGTTGGCCGACCACCAGCCCGACTGGGACGACGTGATCGGGCACGCGAACGCGGCCCTGCAGGAGGTGCGTGCAAATGAGTAAGTTGCCCTGGGGTGTGTGTACGCGTTGTGGCGATTACATCGACCGTCCCAATGTAGTTGAGTGCGACGGGGCGGAGGAGTGCCGAGTGGTTGATAGCTGGGCGGTTGATGAAATAGAGCCGAATCTGGTATCGCCTGTCCCCCACCTCTCGAAAGCCCGTGCGCTTGACAGAGTGTCTGTTGAGACCCAACACGGCGGCACTTTGAATGGCGTTGTTGATATTTCCGGCTTCTCTGAATCAGAGCCGTCGGGGTATGCTGTCGAGATAACGCCAAAACACATCTGGGACTCAAATGTCGGAGATCTACTGTGGGTCCTCGTCCACCGACGCCGCGCTGATGAGTGGGCTGGCGTTCACTTGTACGAATTGTTAGAGGACTTCGAGTCATGGCGTGATGTTGGGCCCGTGGAATCCATCACTCTCAGAGAATACCCCCGCGAGGAGTGTGATGGTGCATGACGAGCGAGCCCGTCTATCTGCCACCGAATCCAACCGATGTCTATCACACAGACCCGGACTGCCAGCGTCTAAAGCAAGGCGTGGAAAAAACAGTCGCGATAACTGAAGCAAAGGGCTTCTACGGCCTTCGGGAGTGCAGGTTCTGTGGCGGAGATGTAGAGCATGGCGCCCACAGTAACGAAAGATGCGAAGCAACCGCTTCTGATGGCACTCGTTGTGGACACACACCATTGGCGGGCTCTGATTACTGCCTCGCACACCTTGACCTTGAGGTCAACCATGACTGAGGAACACCCACCCACCACGCCGACGACCGTGCCCGAGGCGATCGCCGACGAGCCACCGGCCGCCGCGCTGGTCTACCTGCTGGTCGACGCGAACGAACCCACGACGTTCGGCGCGCTCGTCGAGGCGAGCGGCCTCTGCGCCACGACGGCCCGGACGCATCTGGACACGCTGCTGGACGCCGACCTCGTCGTCGAGGAGGTCCACGGCTCGGATGCGCGACGGGACATCTATCGGACGGCATAGTAATGATGTAGTAAAGACTAAGTGGGTATGGGTGTAACAATGTAGTAGAGGCAAACAACAATGCCCGCAACCTACGCAGACAAGCCGACCTCGGAATGGGACTACAGCCACGCGCTCGCGGAAGGCGATGTGTTGGTACACACGGACGATCAAACCGGCGAGCAGGCGGTCTGGGAAATCGCAGCGGTCAATGATGATGGGTCCGTGCGTGCCGAGATGGTTGATCAATCGCCGGGTGACGTTGCTGGCAACCCGACCGAACACTGGTCGGAGGACGAGATCACGCGATCGTTGGCTGATGACGTACTCGGACTGCGCGACGATGGTCGCAGTCATGAGCTCGCGACGTTCTGAGCATGACTGAGTGGACGACTATTCGCGTCCGCAAAGCCGCTCGCGATGAGGCTGACGAACGGAAGCCCGACGACGTGACCTGGTCGGAATGGATCACGGGCGAGCGCGAGGCTGACCTCGACCCCGACATCGACGAGGATGCGATCGCCGACGCCGTCACAGAAGACCTCCTCGCCCAGCTCCCGCCGGCGATCGCCGACGAACTCCGGTAACATCTCGCCTTTGCTGACAGTCCACTCAGACTGGTAGTGTGAAGAATTTGGCCTTTCGGCATGGTTTAGGCCCACAGGCCGCAACTAACAGGCAGCACCCGACATGGGTGCCCATCCCCCGACCCACCCCAGCCGACCGATCACACGCTCCCTGTGTGGCTTCCACCCCCGGTCGGACATCCCCTTTCGATGCACGCGGACCGTCGTTCATAGCGGCGGACCAACGGCCAGCGACTACTCCCCCACTATGGCTGCAACATCCACCGCACAGACGGAGTTTCCGTGCTCTCGTGACGGTTGTAGCAACACTCGGACACAGGATAGCTCGGTTGAAGGCTCATACTGCTCACAAGATTGCCACGACCGCGCCAGTGGCGGAAAGTTGCTGGAGCGCCTTGGCGATGACCACCGATTCTGTGCTTCGTGCTACCGGCCGCTGAAAGTAGTGTACCGCCCGGCAGACAGCGAGTGTCCGAAGCTTCGGACGAAAGCGCTGGTCGTCCGAGAGTCGTTCGTGGGCTACGAGGAGCTGACCGAACACGCCGAGCAGGGGGCCTACGGCATCGAGTGTTCCTGCGGCTCCGTCGGCTACGGCGACCCCGAGTCCCTGTGCCGGGACGGCTCCCCATACGAGTGGTTCCTCAAACGCGCCATCGGACAACTACGCCGGGAGGGTGCGTGGGGCCACCGCTTCGACGTGGCGACGTTCGCCGACGCCATGTGGGAGGGCGACGATCTCGACCTCGCGGTGGGCAAAGCGATCCGCTGATTTCCATACGGCCGCGGGCGTAGGGGCCTCGCGGCGACTCCTTTTGGCCGGCTTGAGTCAGGCAAAGCACTCGACTTGTCATTCCGCGTGTTTGCTACATCGAGCGTTCACGGGTTCGAATCCCGTGCCGGCCTTCGCGATGCGATTATGTCAACGTCAAAACCGACGCTTCGCGACGAACTCGCGGAGTACAACGACCACCTCGACGACTGCCTGAGGAGCCGATTCAGTATGTCGCTCAAGACCTTCAAGACGATCAAGGCCACTACGCAACTGGTCGGCGCGGCGGCTGGCATCTACGCGATGACCCTGCAGGCTGACCCGCTGGCTGTGCTGACACTCGTGACGGTGATGGTGTCGGGCCCAGAGGTGCTGGAACTCCTCATCAACCAAGAGCAACAGTAGCCATGGCCGCCACCCCAACCCGGGACGGCACGACCTGCCTCTGCGGGCGGCCGTACTGCCGGCTCGACGCACCGGATCACTGCCCGCGCTGTGGCCGTGACCTGCCTAACTGATCCCATGTCCTTGCCCGTCGGCGACGCGACGCCCGCCCTGTCGGACGGGCGGCTCGTGATCTACTCGCGCGACGACCACCGCGCCTGGATCCAGGGCCCGCCGGTGGACCTCACGGAGGCACGCTAACACTCATGCTCGACACGATCATCCGCCTGCTCCGACAGGCCGGCGCGTACCGAGAGTCCGACACCGACCGCAACGGCGTTCTCAGTTACGCCGCCGAGACGCATGCCGTGGGCTACGGCGGGGCACTGGGGGCGACGGTCGCCATCGCAGTGCTCGGCCTGCCGTGGCCCCTGGCGGTCTGGCTGGCCGGCTACGGCGTCGTCTGGCTCTCGCGCTGGACGCACAACGAGCGCATCCTATCCGAGCTCCGGCGGGAGCCCCAGTACTTCCTCGGCGCGAGCGTCGCGTCGTTGGTCGTCACCTGGGGGCTGGCCGCCGTGGCGGGGATCGCCTGAGCACTCCACCGTTTCCGATGCTATTCGACAGTACCTCCACCCACCGACTGCGCACACTCACGATTAAACTCATCGCCAACCCGACGCTGCCGGCGCTGGGCTACACCAAGACCGTCGAGACGATCGTCGCCGGCGGGCCGACGGCGTCGTGGCTGGGCTACAGCGCGCTGATCACGCTCCTGTGGGTGTTCGCCGACGACATCCGCGATACAGTCGAGGAGATGGCCGATGACTGAGGAACATCCGGAAGACTGGTCCCCGAGTATCGACCGCGACGAGGTCCAGGCGGCGATCGCCGAAGCACGGGCCGAAGCGAGCGAGCACAACGCCGAGTACGCCGCTGGGATGCGGCATTCCTGCACGATCATCGAGTCGGCCCTCCGCGACGACTGACCACGCTCGCCCCGTGACCACACGCGACGGTCGCGGGGAGCATCACCAACCCGCAACCCTTCAACCGCAACTCACGATGCCCCGAACAGTCGACATCACGATCGAACCGAACGACAAGTACGACGCGGTAATCCGTGGCAAACTCCCCGACGAGGACGCACATCAAGAGGCCCTCACAGAAGAAGAGTATCGCGAAGCCCATCCAGCGCCGGATGCGGCCGACGACTACGTCGCGTTCGTCGACGAGGCCGCAGAAGTCCAGCCCGAGGACTACGGCAAGGATCCCGAGGAGATCCCGACGGTCTCTTGGGACGACATCAGTCCGTCGTCGGACGCCGACCTCGTCGCGAAGATGGCGACGTACTTCACCGGCATGTCCCCCGACGAACCGACGGATCTGCTTCGAGCCAAACTCCGGCTCCTGGATGTCGACACCTACATCGACGCCCAGCTGGCTGCGACCGCTGAACTGCGCGAGGTAGCATGAACGCGTTCGCCCAGCTGTACGAAGGTCGCCTCGAGTACGCCCGAGCGACGCCCGGCTCCCGGGAGTGGTGGCAGGCCATCCGCCGCCTCCGCATGGCGCGCCGCAGGATCAACGACGCCATCTCTGCGATTGTGGATGCGATCACCTCGCTGGCGGAGATCGTCGCCGAACCGCTCCTGTCCATCGCCGAGGCCATGCCCGACCTCTCGCCGTCGGCGTGGACACTCCCCGACACGGACGGTGGTCACGATGAGTAACGCGCCCGACGGGCCGCTCGACGACTACGACCCCGACGAGACGGTGTACGCGACGGACCCGGAGGACAGCGGCTCGGTTACGTTCGGGTCTCGCGAGGAGTACGACAAGCCCTACAAAGACAAAAACTGGCTGTACCACCAGTATCACGTCCTGAAGAAGAGCATGTCTGAGATTGCGGATGAAGTGAGTATCACGCATGGTACGATCGGCTACTGGATGGACAAGTACGACATTTCGCGGCGAGACCTGCCAGAAGCCGGCGCAATCGCGAAGGGTGCTGGTAATAAACGATACCGGGATGCCGGGTGGTTGCGCGAGCAGTATGTTGAGCGAGAGAAGAATACACCTGAGATTGCGGAGCAATGCGGAGTGAGTAGTCACACTATTAGCGACTGGCTTGACCGCCACGGAATAGAAACACGCTCCCGAGCGGAATCGCAGTGCGGTGTTGTCCAATACGAAGAACTCGGTGATGAAGAGTGGCTCCGCACACAGTACATCGACCGGAAACGGGATTCTGCCGACATCGCTGAAGAGATTGGGTGTGCTTCGAATTCGGTGCGGCATGCCCTCAAACGATACGACATTCCGATGCGCGACCGGTCTGAATATCTCCACTTAGCGAAACGGCAGGAAGTCGGCACGGGCGAAGTCGAACAGCCCCCAGAAGAGGCCGAGGACGCCGGAGGCGATGAGACAACCGCCACCCAGTCGGGCGGTAATAGCTACGAAGGACCGTCCGTGGGCATCGATCTGTCGTGGTCGGACTCGAAAACAGGCGAGACGCAGTGGTGTCCGTACACTGGCGAGGACTGGCTCCGCTGGCAGTACCACCAACTCGGCAACTCGATATACGAAATGGCCGACATCTGTGGCTGTAGTGAAACGACAATTCGGCGCTGGATGGACCGCTTCGGCATCGAGCGCACAGACGGCGGCCCGGAGCCCGACACATGACCCGCAAGAGCACGAGCGTCACCGAGGACGCGTTCGAACACGGCCAAGCCACCAAGAAGGGCAACGAGTCCTGGTCGGAGTGGTTTCACCGGGCTGCTGACGCGCTGGAATCGCAGGACAGCGACGTGAGCACGGACCCGAGCACGACTGACGTGCCTGACGATGTCCTCCGAGAGGCCCACATCCCGGACATCAAGCGGGAAGTGGCCGACGAGGTCGAGAATCGCCTGACGCGACAGTGAGCACGGTACCGAGCACACATGACTGACCGCACCTGGCCGCGCTGCGAGGACTGTACGCTCCCGGCAGTCTGCCTCGGAGCCGATCTCGTCTCCCCGGACCACCTCTGCGGGCAGTGCTGCCCCACGCACCGGGGCAACGACGCCACGATCTCCCACGCCGTCGCGGAGGGCTACACTGCATGACCGATGTCCTCGTCGAGCCGGACGATACCGCGGAACGACTCCGCGACTACGTCCGAGCACACCCTGACGTCCGCAAAGACCAGTACTCGGGGTACGACGACCCGATCATGGGCGCGTGCTACGTGCTGGCGGAGAGCTACTTTCACTCGATGGGCGGCACGGACAGCGACCTCGAGGTCTACCGCCTCGGCTGGGACGACGTCGACCCGAGCTACGATGGGTCCCACTGGTTCCTCCGGAACGCCGACGACGCCGTCATCGATCTGTCGCTCCCGACGCCCGAAGACGGCGACGTCCCGTGGGATGTCGCGAAACACCGTGCGTTCATCACCGGCTACGAACCGTCAAATAGGGCGCAGCGCGTCCTTGAAGCGCTGAACCTCGGAGACTGAAACAAACTCAACCTCATGGCACCTGACGAGTTCCACTCCGACGCCCACCCGGAAGCCACGGATATCACCGGCGACCGGGACTACGGCGAGTGGGGGCAATGCGTCGCCACCGCCAAGTCAACGGGTGAGCGCTGCCGGGCGCCAGCCAACGGCTCGCACGGGAAGTGCGGGACACACGGCGGTGACGAAGACAGCGGCGCACCCGAGGGCAACGACAACGCCGAAGGGAACGATGGCGGCGCTGCACCCGAAGGCAATGACAACGCAGCCACGCACGAACTCTACTCGGACGAAAACGCGTACTACCAACGCCGGGACGAGGCCAACCAGACGCTTATCGACGCGATCTACGACGACTACTACAAGCGCTTCGAGGCCCGCAACGGTGAGCCGATCACAGGCGACGAGGCGATGCTGTTCAAGGTCGCGGTCAGCGTCCATAAACTCCTCAAGGCCGATGACTGGATCGAACAGCGGCCGGAGACGCTGGACTCGGGGCATCCACTGATCGACCGCTCCGAGAAGAGGACGGCACAGGGTGAGTCCTACTACGAATACGTCCAGTCGGCGGTCATGAAGGCCGAGAAACAACTGGAGGGGTTCATCCGACGCTGGCTCAAGGCCAACGACCTGCACGGCCCCGTGGACGACGGCGCGGACGTCGAAGTCGAAGTGACGGCGAAGATGTGGGACGACCTGACCGGCTACTACGACGAGGACTGATTTCATGAGTGCGCACACCTCCCAAACCCACGGCATAGTTCCGCTGGCGGCCGACAAGTTCGAGACTGGCGACTGGTCATTCCAGTATCGCCACGTGGCCGTATCGCCAGCTGCGGCAGAGGATGAGGTACGACTCGTGAACGGGCTACTCCCTGCCGGCGTCGACGAGGTTGCCATCAGCACCGACGAATAGCACACCATGAGTACCGACAGCACTGGCCCCGCGCCCGATGCCGATGACATCGTCGCGGTGCCGCCACCGTCGCACTTTGCCGAGCGGGCCGACACCGGCGACGAAACGTGGCTCGAGGATGCTATCACCGCATATCTGGACCTGACGCTCGGGCCCAAGCAGCGCGAGATCTGCCGCTCGGTCGTCACCAACGAACGGACGGCCGTGATCGGGGCGAACGGGACGGGGAAGACCTACATCACGGCAGCGATCGTGCTGGCGTGGCAGAACGTCCGCTACCCGGCCATCTCCTTTGGGACGTCGGGAACGGGCAAGAAGCTGTACCGGACGCTGTGCCGGCCGATCGACAAGCTCCAGAATGCCGCGAACGGCGGCGCAGGACTCCCCGGCGAGTTCAAGAAACAGCCGCCGCGCATCGACTACGACGACCCCGAACACTACTTCGAGGCGGCGACGCCGTCCGATGCCGGCGAACTGGAGGGGGCCCACGAGGGGTACACGCTGTCGATCATCGAAGAGGCCGACAAGGACGACGTGACGGCCGAGACGATCGACGCGATGCGGTCGCTCGTCACCGACTACGACAAGGGCCGGATGCTCGCTGTCGGCAACCCGCCAACGGACGAAACGAACGCCTTCGCCGACATCGTCGCCGACGACTCGCCGTGGCACACGGTGCGTGTGTCGTCGTTCGACAGCCACAACGTCCTCGTCGAGACAGGACAGCGCGAGGGCGAGCGGATCGACGGCATGGCGACCGTCTCCGCGCTCAAGGCCGACTGGCGGGACTATCACGATATCCCGTGGCCGGGCGTCGCCCAGGCCCAGCAGTGGACCGATCCGGACCACCCTGACTTCCGTGAGGATCTTCACGAGGACTGGTACCGCCGGCGGGGTGGCATCATGCCACCGGACTCGGCAACGATCGCCCGCCCCTACGACGCGGCGACGGCGAAGGCGGCCTACGCCAAGCCGCGGACGGTCTCGACGCTCGGCGCGGCGGTCCCCAACAACCCACCCGTCGGGACCGGCATCGACGTCGCCGGCCCCGGCTCGGACCGGACGGTCGCGATCACGTGGTACCAGAACGGCGACGTCGAAGTCCAGTACACGGCCCAGGACGCCGACTACCCGGCCCAGGAGGAGGCACTGCTGGCCGAGGACCGCCTGGGCGGCATCCGCAACCACCCGGTCGCTGTGGACGCCTCCGGCGAGGGCTCGGGCCTGGCGGGATATCTGGACGACCGGCTGCCCGACGTCTACCGCTTCGGGAGTGACAAGAAGCCGCTCACCGACGGCGAGGCCGACGACAACCCGTACGGCCTGGTCAACTACGCGACCCAGCGAGCCGAAGCCCTGGCCGCACTGGGGGCCGCACTCCCGGACGCTCGCTACGTCGACGGCGACCTCCGTGAAGAGCTGGTCGCCGGCGGGCGGACCATCCGATACGGCACCAAGACGCTGGACTCCCGCGGCGAACACGGCGCGGAGGTCGTCACGGTCAACGCGAAGGACGCGATCGCCGACCGGATCGACCGCTCGCCGGACTTCCTCGACGCTTGCTCAATGGCTATCTGGGCGCGTGACTGCACGCCAGAGGGCATCTCACCCGAGAACGCGGTCGTCTTCTGACCCACCCATGACAACACTCCGCTGTCCCGAGTGCGGCACTCCGCACACTGACCCGCCGAATCCAGCACAGCTACCCAGAGACACGACGGTCTACGTCACCTGCGAGTGGTGCGACAACCGCTACGGCGCGACCGTCTACACCGGGCCCGACGACCCGTCCGACGAGATCCCACCGGGGATGCTGGCCATGGCCCAGCTCGTCGGCGGCGGGACGGCCCTGGTCTGTGGCAACCTGCGCGGCAACACGGCGATCACATCCCAGCGACAGGCTCAGGCCGCCGGCCGCATGACGGGCGGTGGCGTCGACGTCACCGTCACCGGCAACGCAGTGCAGCCGCCTGCGAACGCCGTTACGATCAACGCAGACGCCCAAACCTCTAGCCAGATCCGAGACGCGGTCCGGCGACAGCGGGACCAACGCGGCCAGCGCCGATGAACGCGGTGGTATTCTAATGATAGTGACAATCATGTGGACGGCGGCGGCGGCAGAGGCACACGGCCGCGAGACCGACTATCGCGGTGTCACGGCCGTCGGACAGCACCCGGACGAACTCAAACTGCACACGGACGACGACTCGCCACCGGTCGTGATCGATCGCGACTACGTCGTCGCGTACAATCGGTACGCGGAGGAGTAACGGATGAAAGACGCCTCGACCGACAAGCCAGTTCTGGCGACCGACGCTGCACTCGCCGCCGACAGCAGCGACGGCAACGCCCAGGATGGCGAGGCGAGTCCGCAGGCCCGGGACAAGCGCCCGATCGTCATCGGCCGGCGCGAACACACGGCCGAGCCGGACAAATCGAACATCGAGCAGTGGCGGGAGGCCTACAAGAACAACCCGCTGATTCGTGTCCCGGTCCAGAACTTCGCCGCGGACGTCCTCGAGCCCGGGCTCTCGGTCACGCTGGAGTTGGGCGACGATGCGGACGAGGAGGCTGTCCCGTCGGTGCCGGATGACCACTACGCCGAGCAGTACCGGGGGCTTGACCTGGACACGGCGCTGGAGCAGTGGCTCGCCAACAGCTACATCGACGGCTGGGACTTCGACGCCTCTGCCACGGACCTGCTGGAGGCGATCGTCAAGGACCGCCGCGGCCGGCGTGGCACGGGCCTCGTCGAACACTCCTGGGACGACCCGACCAAGCGCGAGCGCCTCCTCGCACTGCGCCCGATCAAGACTGAAACGGTCACGGCCTACATCCGGGAGGGGAAGGCAATCGCCCTTCGGCCAGATGACAACGCCAACGAGTTCGAATCGGTGGCCGTCGACGACCTCGGTGACGACTCGCGCGAAACCGCGCCCAAGACGCCGGCGGGGAAGACCGCGACCATCGCCCAGTTCGACGACGTTTTCGGCGCGAGCGAGCGTGACGAGATCCCGTTCGCGCTGGACGACATCACGGTCTCGCCCTACGACGCCGACACGGGCGCGCTGTTTGGCCGCCCGGACACGGCGACCGTCGCCGAGCGGGCGGATGCCGTCAAGGAGAAACTCGCCCATATCGACCAGGCGATCCTGAACACGGCCTTTGCGAACATCATCGCCAAGGTGGACACGGACGATCGGGAGCTCGCAACAAAGATCCGCGACGACCTGAGCGTCAACTCGCCGGACACGGTCTCGGGGACGAACGTCCCGGTCGAGATCACGGAACTGGACGGGTCAGTCCCCGACGCCGTCGACACGATCCAGCAGGAGATCGAGTTCGTCCTGGCGGCGATGCCGACGCCGCTGTACCGGGTCGGGTTCGCCGGCGACATCAACCGCGACGTGACCGACGTCCAGCAGGAGGACTACCGCGACGAGGTCAAGCGGGAGCGCCGGCGGCTCGAAGCCGACTTCCAGGGCGCACTCGAGCAGAAGGCCCGCGAGTTCCTCCACGGCAGTGCGCAGGCCGACGCGGAGCTGGACGTGACGCCACGGCTCCGGATCCGGCCCGAGGAGGCAGCGTCGCCGCTCCGCGACGAGGAGTTCGACCCCGAGGCGTTCGCGACGCTGATGAACGGCCTCGCGACGGCCGCAGGTCCGAAGGGTGGCGCGGACACGATCGTCCCGCAGGACGAGATCGTCGACACGTTCCTGGATATGGATCCCGACGACGTCCTCGGCGGCGACGGCGCAGACGAGGCCGAACTGGACGAGTCCGACCCACGCGTCCAGCAGGCGTTCGCAGAGTTCACGGATGTGGATGCGGCGCTCGCAACTGGCGCGGATCGCCATGCCTACGGCCCGGCGATGAACACTGACGATGCGTTCTATCGCCTGGATCCCGACGAAGCGTACTGTGCGGTTGAGGGCGACGTGTTCGGCCAGTTCGATGACGTAGATACCGACGACAACGACCGCCGGCTCTGCCCATATTGCGGCGACCAACTCCAAGATACCGACGCGGCGCTGGCTGACGGGCAGTCGGGCGTGACCTTCACCAACGTCGGCGGCGACCCCTTCCACGATCAGGCCACGCTCGAGGCGTTCCTCGACGAGCTGGCCGACGTCGCCGAGGGCCCGGTCCGGATCGGCGATACGGAGTGGCCGGCCGAGGACTACAGCATCCACGACCACCCCGTCACTGCGGTGGGCCTCTCCGAAGCGGCGGCCGAATCCATCTGGGCCGACTACAGTGACGAGGCCCGGGCGCTGTGTGGGCCCAAGCCGCGGGCCGCCCTATCAGCCGACGACTGGACTCCCGAACTGCATCCGCGCGATGAGGAGGGGAAATTCACAGAGGCGGGCGGGGCCGTTTCTGGACTGATTAAAGGAGCTTACGAAACATTCTCTGACGAAAGCGACAGACAGACAGTCAGCAACCTAACCCAGGCTTGGGCCGGGTGGCCAACAGATAGTGACACAGCACCACTCTGGAAAGCGGCGGAACAGGCAACCGGGAACCGAAATGACCCGACCGACATCACCGACACGCCGATGCTCCAGAACCAAGCGAGCCCGGAAACCGTCCAAACTGCAGCCGACTATCAGGACCATGTCTCTGATGTCCTTGGCGAGGTGGCGGAGGGCGACACGATTACCGCCCATAGATTTCTTCATGGTGAGGCGGCGGAGCGGCTGCGGAATGGCGAATCACTCCCGCCGCGAACATTAGCGAGTTGGACGACTGATGAGAACACTATCGGACAGGTGATCGACGAGGCAGGGTTCGACGCCGAGGGCAATCCCATCGAAGCCGAAGACGCCGTCGTCGTCACAATGGAGGTCCCAATAGAAAACGTGATGGATCACCACGCAATCAACCCTGAGCTAAACAATGCTGGGCAAAACGAGGCAATTATCGGGCTTCCCGAATCGGACGATCTTGCCGACGGGACCGTTCGTGAAGCTACGGAGGTGACTGGCGGTGATTAGTCGCCGTCGATCGACGCGAGGCGCTTCGACTTCTCAGTCTTCTCACCAACCCGCTGTGAGACGGTGTCGACCGTGGATTTCTCCAGTCCAAGGAATTCTGCGATATCACCATGCTGCCACCCAACCAACTCCTTCAGTGCGTACACCTCCGATTCGCGCTTGCTTAGCGGCGTCTCGTCGGCAAGTTCCTCGGAACGGCAGATGTTACACACCGGCTCATTCAACTCACTCAAAAGACCGACTACGATACCGTGATCAAGCTCGTCGGTCGATGTGCACCGGGCGCATTCTGTCTGACCATTCATGTATTCCACCACACTCTACAAATATGTGGAGCGTCGGTATAAATATGAGGGATAGAAATGCCTGACAAGGACATCCCTAACATCCTGCTCGGCTATGACTTTGAGCCGCCAGTAGCCTCCGACGCCACAGAAGAGACTGGCGAAACCTCGGCTCAACTCGCGACGCGCTACGAACCCGGCGAAGACCTGGTCCAGACGCCGGACGGACTCGGGCTGGTGGTCGAGACGATCACCGAGACGCGCGAGATCGACGAGGGCGAGGACATCCCGGACCGCGTCGAAGCGAGTTCCGAGTCGCCGACCTACGTGGTCACACTCGCCGATGCTGACCCACCGCTGGGCTTCTACAAGGCGAGCGACCTCTCGGCGGCCGACGTCGACGCAGACGTGAACCCGCTCGACGAACTGGGTGGCGAAGAGGCCGAGATGGCCTGTGCCGAGGCGGAACTCGGCGACTGGTCGCCGCCCGAGTCGTGGGAAGAGGCGGACTTGCCGGCCCGGGCGATCGGGCTGAAGGCCTTTGCATCCATGGGTGGCGATTTCGAGGGATGTGAGTCGGAGATGGACGGCAACGTGGCTACGCCGGACCAATTCTGCGGTGCGTTTCTCGACTGGATATTTTCTGGCTACGACTTTTGGAGGGGAGATAGCTTCTTACCCGGGGACTGACAACCATTAAGGCTCCGCAAAACCATATTACGCCATGGGCGACACATGTCCGGACTGTGGTGAAGAGTTCGAGCGGCTGAATCAACATCTCGCGTTGAGTGATTGCGAAGGTGAAGGTTCGAAAGTCACGCTCGAATGTGCTGAGTGTGGTACCGAATTTGAAGAGTACAGGTATCGGGTTGAGAGTGACCGAGATCGTGATGGCACGAAGTTCTGCAGCAAAGCCTGTCACAATGCGTCGATGCGGGCCGGAAACTCAGTCCCGTGCGACTGGTGCGGCGAACAGACGTACAAGTCGCCGTCCCAACTCGAAAACAATGACCACCACTTCTGCTCGCAGGAATGTGAGAATAGATGGCGTGCCGATAGGATGTCCGGCGAAGGCGCGCCCTGGTGGGATGGCGGGAAAGAGGTGGTCGAATGCGAATATTGCGGTTCCGAATACAAAGTCACGCCCGCACTCGTCAACGTCACACGGTTTTGTAGCCGCGAGTGTCAGGTTGACGCCATCCGACCTTCGGCTGAAGAAACGCCTGACCCGGAGTTTGAGACCAAGGTATGCGCCAACTGTGGGAAAGAAATCACGCGCCGGTCGCACCACTTTCGCGGCGAAGTCGCAGTTTGTAGCGAGGACTGTTTCAGTGACTGGATGTCCGAGAAACGCCGTGGTGAAAAGAATCCAGCGTGGAAAGGTGGGAAGACAGTCGTTGATAGGGTTCGAGCTGCTTTAGGCGAAACTTCTTGGGAGAAGATCGCGGCCGATCAACGAGAACACGCAAATCATGAATGTGAAATATGTGGCACGTCGCCCAACGGCCGAAAACTTGCGGTCCACCACATTATCCCAGTGGCTTCTGGTGGAACGAATGGCGATTGGAACCTCATGGCACTCTGTAGCGAGTGTCATCAGAGGGTTGAGAACAAGACACGCAAGATTACCGCTCCTCACCTGTTCCAGCCAGTTGCTGAGTAACTCAATCCTGCCGGGGGACTGACTCATGACAGACAACAGCCCAAACTGCGAGTGCCCGGTCTGCCGTAGCCAGTCGTGGGAGTGGTTCGAGTACATCCAGCTGACGGGGTGGCGGTGTGGGACCTGCGAGACCACGATTGTCCGGGCCGACTCGCCGACAGACGACGTCCAGTGCGAGCAACCATCTGCAGAGGGCGAGTCGATCCCACGGAGCGTTCGGAAGGACTGATCATGTTCGAGAGCATCCGGCGGCGACTTTCAGGCGTCTTCCGACCGCCAGAATCGACCGTGGCTGATACGTCCGCCGATGATCCCCGTGAGTGGTCGCCGGACGATGGCGCGGGCTACATCCCGACCGAGGAGGGTGGCTCGGGCCGCGGCACCAGGCAGATCCACACCCTCGCTAAGCGCCATCTCCCCGGCGACGACTACACCATCCACCGCACGGAATTCAACGATGGCACGACCCGCACGATGGCACAGTACAACGACGGCTGGGCGGCGACGAACTACCGGACATACGAACTCTGGCAGGAACGCGGCGAACTCTGGATCGAGTACTACGAGGGCGACGTCCGCCGCGACCGGCGGATCTTCCGCTTCGAGCTGACTGACCGCGTGATCTAACCCATGCCTGATCCAGCCAAGAACCTCCGCGAGGACTTCCTCCGCGAGATCCGCCGCCGGTTCCGCCGGCTTCGGGACCAGGTCCGCCGCTGGGCTGGCTACGAGGACGACATCTTCGGCCTCGGGCAGGACGCTCAGGCCGCTACCAGCGCGGCGGACCTGCCTGACGACGCGCCGCAGGTGTTCCGGTTCCAGACCGACCGCGCCAAGATCGCGGCGTTCCTGGCGTGGTGGCAGGACCGCCTCGACGCCGACCTCCTCGAACCCATGCCCCAACGTCGCGTCCGCAACGGCGAGCACTGGACGGGCGCGCTGCTCCGCGCGGCGTACGCCCAGGCGTGGCAACAGGCCCGATCACGACTCCGCACCGAGGGTGTCAGCGTCGGCTCCCTCCCAGGTGGCGAGGACGGTGACGTGATCGAGGGCCTGCTGGACATGCCCGCCCCCCGTCGGGCGCTCCAGGAACTCTACACCCGGACTTACGAGAATCTCCAGAGCGTCGGCGCGGACGCGGCCGAGCCCGTCCGCGACACGCTCGTTGAGGGCATGGACCAGGGCTGGAACCCACGGAAGACGGCCGACAAGCTGACCGAGGAGGTGCGGACACTCCAGCACACCCAGGCCGAAACGCTCGCCAGATCGGAAACTCAGCACGCGTATTCGGTGGCCACGCTCGACAGATACGAGCGGGCTGGCGTCGGCGTCGTCAGTCACGGCGAGTGGCTGGATACGAACGATGCTCGCGTCTGTACCTTCTGCCGCCGACTCTCCGGCGCCGAGCTGGCGCTGGCTGAGATGCGTGACGGGCTCGTGGAGTTCCGCGGGCAGGTCTTCAGATTACTCGCCCCCTCACACCCGAATTGCCGCTGCTCGATCGCGCCGAGCGTCGACAGTGATCCGCCGACGTCGCCGCTGTCGGAGCGGGTGCCGGGGACTGTGCTGGCAGGCGGGTAGCCCGACCACTGACCCGATGACGCTGGCCCGGCCGAGCACCAGAGAGGGCACGGACCCCACTTCTGCAACCCATGAGTAACGACGCACCCACTCGCACGAAAGAGGCAACGCTCGCTGACGGCGAATCGATCACGGTTGATGCCAAGACCGACACTGCCGACCGCGTCGCGACACTCGTTGATGATGGCGACGGCAACGAACCGGCTACGTACGACCTCGTCCAGGAGGTGCGGAATAGCGAGGGCGACTGGATGCCGTTCGACTCGGTCTCGAGCACGACCGAGACGGCGTTCGTCGACGAGGCCGTCCCGCGACGGATGCGCGCAACGGTCACGAATGTGTCAGGCGGCGAGGCCACGTTTCGGGCGGCGATGAACGCCCGGTGATCTGCCATGGCACGAACACCAGACGAATACAAGCGGAAGGGCGGGCAGCAGGTGCGCGAGGACGTCGAGCGACAGGATGCCGAACTGGTAGATACAGAGGAGGGACCGAGCGCGGGTATCATCCATGCGCGGGGATGGGATGGAGCAGACGGCTACCAGCAACTCCAGAACGCTCTGGACGATCTCGACACCGATCCAGGGACAGTCGTGGTTGGGCCAGACGGCCCCGACAGCTACACAGGGGAGGATGGCGAGGACTACGACCGAGTCTGGCTATTGACAAACAGCCTTGAAATCCCCTCGAACACGACTGTCGTAATCCACGGCGACTGTGTGCTGGCAGATGGGGTCGGCCAAAACCTGATCCGTAATAAAAACTATGACGACGATGCCGTCCGCGATCAGAATATCCACATCGTCGGCGTCGGCCGCCCCTATCTTGATCAACGGCCTGGGCATCAAAATCGGACGGCAAACGACGCCAAGCACGTCGGCATCCGACTCTATCAGGTCGACACCTGCTCGGTCAAAAACCTCGAACTGCGGACGACATCATACGCTGTTCGTCCCGAGGCCGTTACCGACCTCACCGTCGGGAATCTGTGGTTCGACCAGGACGGATCGGTCGGCAACCAGGATGGCCTCCACATCGTCGGCCCGACATTTGACTTCTCCGTCGACGGTCTCCACGGAGTCACACACGACGATATCTGCGCAATCGAGTGTGGGGCGTTTTCGGTCCCGCTCGATGGGGCTTCGGGAGATGTTCACGACGGCTCGATCCGCAACCTGACAGGCAATCCCAAAGGTGGCGCTCCTGGGGCCAGCCTCAAATTCATCGGGGGCAATGCAGGGACCATCGGCGGTGTGTCCGCATCCCATATCATTGTCAAAGGCCGTCGCGGCGTCGAGTTCGAGGATTACGTCGGGGGTGGCTCTGATCCTGCACAGGACACGGAATCTGGCATCGTCGTCTCCAATATCACGACCAGCCGAGCGGGCAGCTTCGACTCGCTGGTCCACTTTGTGGGCGGCGTCTCGAACGTCGAGGTTCAGGGCATCTCGGGCGATATCAACACCGTCAATGGCGTCGTCACCGTCGGCGAAGATGTCGATAACGTCACTGTCTCAGAGGTCGACCTTGTCATTCGGTCTGGCGGGAAGATGCTAAACGTCCTGAATGGAGCGACTGCGTCGGACCTGACGCTTGCTGATGCCAGAGCGCGCAATCAGGCCAGTGGTCGCTTTATCAACACTGCGTCGGACACCACGCTGGAGGATGTCGAGATCCTCAGTCCGAAGGCAGACGGGTTTGATCGGTTTCTGGCGGTGTCTGGGTCCGCGACGGGCCGCGTCGTCGATGCAACGGTCAAAAATATCAGCGACACGATCTATGACGAGGTTGGGTCACTCAAATTCGTCGGCGATAACCCGCCGTTCGACAGTGCTGCGCCAGCGGTCAAGGGGTCTGAGGTTATCGCAACAGCGGCGTGGGACCCTGATGGGGACGGCAATGCCGAGCGAGTCCAATACGACGGTTCGTCATGGCAGGAGGTTGTGGACCTGCCGAATTGGTGATCGGCGTTAGGTTCGCGGGACTCCCATAGCAGGACTTCCGCGCAGGACCGGCCTGAAAGAAACGCCCCTGACCGGGGCGATCGCGTCGGTCGGGGCTACCCGAGCGCGTGCCGAACCGAGCTGGCCGTCCTCTCGTAGTCTTCGTCGGCGTAGGTCAGAACGGTGTCGAGCGTCGACCAGCCCATGTGGACCTTGAAGTCCATCAGGCCGAGGCCGTCCGCGAAAAGATCCGCGAGGAGGAGTGTCAGAAATGCGGTTCGTCGGACGTCCTTCTTGACATTCACCATATCATCCCGGTGTCGGCGGGTGGAACAAACGGAGATTGGGATTTAATCACGCTGTGCCGCCGCTGTCACGGCGAGGTCGAGGCCTACACTCGTGACCTGGCCGGCACCGAGCCAGTCCTGACTGAGTAAGACGACATCCGATGACCCCGCCGGGGCGAGGCCCTCCCGGCACAGATCCACTTCTGGAACGAATGAATCATGCCTGTTGTCCTGTGTGCAGGTCGCCAAATGTAGCCCCATGGCCTTATGGCGAGTCCGATGACCGCTATCGGTGCGAAGACTGTGGCGATACGCACTTTAGTCCGGATTGGCGGCCTAAATCCGGGTTGGGGGATGTATATAGGACTGATGAATCGGCGTAAGGCAGACTGTCCGTGCTCTTGGACCCTTTTGACGTCGTCCGTCGAAGACTCGGCCACGAGCACCGAGCGCCCTGACGCTGCTGGAATTGGCGTAACATCCAAATTTGGCACTGAAAGCGCGGCATCTGTCGCCACGGTGGGTAACCGTAAGAGTATGTGCCAAAGAAGGTGTGGGTGCGAACCGCGGTGGTGCGAAAGCACGCCGTGTCCTGTACCACTTCGCCAAAACGGCAGTAGCGGGAGTATTCCAACACGAAAGACCTGTTGACAGTCTGCGCGCAAACGGTTCAGCAGTCTCCGATGACGCCTTGCCGGGGCCGAGGTCCAGACCCGGCTGGATTTCTCATGATACGATGACACCAACACAGTACACCAGCCGCATCGCCAGCCTGCGGGAACGCGACGCTGCCGACTACCCGTACGTCGTCCATGGCGTCGCCCAGGCCGCAGGCGAACTCACGCACGGCCAGAACGGGCCGAAGTACTGGCCCGCTGCCGAACTGCAACAGGCCGCGCCGACGCTGGCCGGGCAGACGGTCTACTCGGTCCACGACGGCGACCGCCACGCGGTCGGCGAGATCCTCGCCGCGGCCTACGACGAGACGCGGGATGCCGTCGTCTACGAGGCGGGGCTCGAAGATGCCGAGATCGCGGAGGCGCTGTCGATCGGCGAGCGCGAGCCGACGATCGAGGCGGCCAACCCGGACGCCGTCGACCGCCACGACGAGACGGGCGCGGTCATCATGCGCGGCTTCGAGTACACCGGGATGGCGACGACCGAGCAGGGGGCGTCGGACGCTTCCTACGCCGCGCCAGGGAGCGCCGCCGAGAACCCCGCCGTTGCGGCGCTGTCGGCGGCCAGCATCCAGGCCACACTGCACGACGATGACGACGCCGATGGCGCTGGGGCCGCCCTGGCCGTTGGCGATGACGGCTGGTCGGCCGGCCTTCGGCTGTTCCGCGTCGTGCCCGCTGAGGGCGACGAGACGGACTACGACAATGACGTCCTCGGGGTTGGTGTGGCGTTCCCCGATGCCGGCGTCTACGTCGACTGGCAGCGGGCGGCGTTCCCGGACGAACTTGACGACCCGCACGTCTCCGAGTACGGGTCGATCCCGGACCTGCGGAAGGCCACCGGCAACGACATCGTCGACATGACGCAGCCGCCGGGCGAACGGGCGTCACTTGCCGACCTCGGCCAGTTCGCACCGGGCGGCGTCGTCTCCTGGCGGACGGGCAACGGCACGCTCGCCTACGGCAAAGTCCAGGCCAAGATCCAGCGCGGGCAATTCGACGACCTGCTCAGCACCGACCAGGTCGTGACCGCGCCGGCCGTGCTGATCGGCGTCCACGAACCCGGTCAGGGTGACACGTGGACACCGGCGGAGCGGCTGGTGGCACGGAAACCCGGGTCCGTGACCCGTCACGACGACTTCCCAGCCGCGCCGGCGAGCGAAGCCGCCATGGCTGCACTCGCGGCTGACAGCTACGAGGTGACGAACGTCTCGCCCGACGAGATCACGGGCGACGGCCCCGGCTTCACGGACACCGAGTGGGACGGCGACGACGTCACGGCGTCGCTCCCGAACCCCAGCGAGGCCGACGACGCGGCCGGCGTGCTGGACCAGACGATGGCGCTGGTCCCGACCGACGACGAGGCGCGTGACGCCAAGTCGAACTGGAAAGCGCCGTTCCGCGACGGGCCGGACGCCCCAGTCAACACGCGAGCGCTGGTCGCGATTGACGCCGCGATCAGCGGGGCCCGCGGTGGGTTCGAGGGCGTCGCCGACGCGACGCTGGATGCCCTGTCCGACTGGACCCAGTCCATGCTCGCGGCCGCGCCGGACGGCCTGTTCGGGGCCGACGATCCCGAGGCCGCGGCGGCGACGGCTGGCTGGCTGGCGGCGACCACGGCCGATGACCCATCCGGCGAGGCCCAGGACCGCGACACTGCTGACAGCACCGACTCTCCAACTACAGCGACCGCCACCGACAGCGGTGGCACTGATACAATGAGTAACGACAACGATACCGATTCTCCTGATGTCGAGGCGCTGCTTGAGCGCGTCGACGAGAAAGAGGCACAGATCGACGACCTCGAAGCAGAACTCGAGGCCAAGGCCGAAACGATCGACGAGAAAGAGGAGCGAATCGCCGAGCTCGAAGAGACAAACGAGGAGCTGCGCGAGCAGAACGAGGCGGCCCGCGAGCAGTATGCAGCCGCCCTCGCCGAGGCCGACACGATCCTCTCGGAGGACGAACTCGCCGAGCAGTTCACGCTCGCCGAACTCTCGGAGAAGGTCGAGGAGGTCGACTTCGCCGCAGACGATGGCACACCCGAGCCGACCGTCCGCTCGGGTGGCGGCCCGTCCGCGGAGGCGAACCTCTCGGCAGCCGAGCAGGAGCGGAAGGCCGAACTCGAAGAACGGAAGGTTGAACTCGAGGACGCAGACAACGACCTCGCCGAGAAGGAGCTCGAACGCGTCGAAGCCGAACTCGCCGAGATCATGGGGGGTGAGGCCTGATGAGCCTCAAACCCGGGCAGTCCCACAAGGACGACGCCCAGCACACCGAGACCCGCACCGCCGCCGAGGCGCTGTCCGCGGGCGACGCCGTCGCGCTCGACGCGAACGGCGAACTCGTGACCGCCGACGGGACGAACAACCCGACCGTCTACGGCGTCGTCGGCCACGACGACGGCGACGGCTACGCGGCCGGCGACGACGTCCTGGTCACCTACAGCGGCCCGGTCGTCGCGAACGTCGCGGCTGGCGTCGGCCCTGGTGTCGAACTCGGCGCGAGCGCCACCGAAGGCCAGCTCGCCGGCGGCACCTCGGCAAAGGGCATCATGACGATGTACGGCGAGGGCGCAGCGCCGGGCGGGATTCCCGACATCCCGACGGGCTACGCCCACGTCGACGTGTAACGTAGGCAACCAGCGACCACACACCAACGCTTAACGAGGCATTCTCAATGGCACTCCCCAACATCGACCAGATCATCGACCCGACGACCGTTCGCGACTTCGCGGCGGAACGCATCGAAGCACAGACTGTCGTCCGTGAGTTCTTCATGGACGAAAACGTCCCCGACGGGGCGGGCGAAGAGTACGAAATCCCGGTTCCCGCGGAGGAGCTGGGCCTCCCCGAAGAGGTCGAACCTGGCGCGGACGTCACGTACGACCGCGAAGAGTACGGGCGCCCGCGCGTCACTCGGCAGATCTTCAAGAAGGGATCGAAGATCCCCGAAGAAGACATCAACGACCACATCTCCGACCTCCTGGGGGAGCACGTCGAGGGCCACGCCAAGAATATGGCCAAGAAGCTGGACCGGTCGGCCTTCGCCGTCCTCGATTCGGCCGCGCCCAGCGGCGAAGCCGTCGGGGACGATGACGGCACGCTCTCGTTCACGGACATCAACGCCGGCGTGACCGAACTCGCCCAGCGTGGCGAGGACGGCTTCACCGCCGACATGGCGCTGGTGGGCCCGAGCGGCAAGGAGTCGCTCATCAACTACCTGGCCGAACGGGGCACCGACCTCGGTGACGAGGCAGTCCAGAGCGGCAGCCTCGGTGAGTTCGCCGGCATCGAGTTCATGTTCTCGAACATCGTGAGCGTCGGCGCCAACGAGGCGATCGTCGTCGACACCGACCAGTTCGGCTACGAGGGCGAATGGCAGCCCGTCGACACCGACCAGACCACCGACTTCGACTCCGAGGCGGTCAAGGTGAAGATCAAGGCCGCGTACGGTTGGACCGACAAATTCAGTGAGGCGGCCGTGAGGGTGCAGGGCTGATCGGCCATGCCCCACACACTCGCACTGACGACCGGCGACGACTACAGCGGCACGCTCGCACTCGGGAAACACCCCGACGGCGAACTCGCCTTCGAGGACGGCACAGCTGTCGTCGAGCGCGAAGAGACGGCGCGACGGCTGGCGGATCACTACCCGAACCTGACGTACGACGGCCCGGCCGACGCTGACGGCACTGACGATGCCGCTGATGCTGACGACGCTGCCGATGCCGACGATGCGTCGGTCGCAGAACCACCACTCAACCCCGACGAGTTCGCCGTCGACGCACTCCGGGACGCGCTGGCCGAGGCCGACTACAGCGCGGCCGAACTCGACGCGATCGAACAGGCCGAGCGAGCGGATGGGTCACCCCGGTCGACGGCCATCGACGCCATCGACGCCGCTCGCGAGGACTGACCGCCATGCCAAGCGTCACACTCACCTTCGATGGCGGTGGCCTCCTGGTCGGGTGTCAGACTGTCGCGTTCGGGGACACTGACGGCCCGGTCGATGGCGACCCTGTTCCGTCGGGGTACGTCAGGCTGGCCGAGATCGAGTCGATCCATGACCCCGCCCCGGACGACACCGCGCCGGTGGCCGATAGCGCGGACACACTACTCGTGGCCGACGACCACGTCACGATGATCGAGTGGGAGGACTGACGCATGGCCTACGAGCCGCGGTACTGTGACCTCGATGACCTCCCGCTGCAAGGCCCCGGCGACGTCTTCGATCCAAGCGACCTACAGAAGGCTGCCAAACACGCCGAGGCACAACTGGAGAGCGAGGTCAACGATGGCCGGCGGATCGACAACCCGGAGGCGATCCACGAGAAGGCGGCGCTGGCCTACGCGACGTACATGCTCTTTTCCGGGCCGGAACACCCGTCATCGGCGAATGCTGGCGACTTCTCGGCCGGCTCCGGCGAGGACGTGATGGAGGTCGCCCGCGAGATGAAGTCGATGTATCGCGACGCCGTCAACACGATCATGACGGCCGACGATGACGCAGGCGGCGGCGAGTTCGTGGTCTGACCCCTCATGACCGACATCGGCGGGCTCGGTGCAGCAGCCGAGGACCTGGACGACCTCGCCGACGCACTCGAGGCAGCCGCCGACGAGGTCGACGAGGCCGTCGATGCCGGCGTCCAGAAAACAGCGTTTCAGATGGAGGGCACGGCCAAGCGCCACGCCCCGGTGGACACCGGCGCACTCCGGGCGTCGATCCAGGCCCGCCGGCTCAACGTGGGCCGCTGGGCGGTCGGCTCCTCGATGGAGTACGCCGCCGACGTCGAGTACGGCACCGCTCCGCACCCGATCACGCCCGATGACGCCGACGCGTTGCGGTTCCCCGGCCCGGACGGCGACCCCGTCTTCGCCCAGCACGTCGACCACCCGGGGACGCCGGCCCAGCCGTACCTGCGGCCGTCGCTGAAACAACACGAGTCGGGCTTGGTCGACAACATCGCCGCCGAGATCGAGGCACTCCTGGAGGCACATCTATGACAGTCCACAGTTCTCGCTACTGGTTCGTCGCGTTGTTGAGCTTCGCAATGGCCACTGTGGCGACCGTGACTGGGTCGGTGCCCGTCGCGATCTTCGCGCTGATCGTCCTCGTCCAGAACGAAGCATACGAGTGCCGCCGCCAGCGGGAGGGCCATCTATGACAGACAATAGTACGGCCTACCTGCTCGGCCTGTTGCTGGTCGGCGGGGTCGGCATCAACGCGATCGTGACTGAATCGCTGATCGGCATGGTCGCGGCGCTGGCCATGGCCGTCCACATCGAGGCACGAGAGTGCCGCCGCCAGTGGGAGGACTGATCTGAACCATGGTCAACCCACAGACGATCCTGCGCGGCCTCAGCACCCGGCTCGAAGCCGCGACGGGCCTCACCACTGTCCTGACGCGAGAGTCGGACCCGGGCGGTGTGGACGGCCACGTCGACTCACCGTTTGGCGACCTGCAGATCGTCGCCGACGACCGCCTCGAGGCGTTCAACACCGACCGCGTCGGCTACGTGACGGACGACGCCGGCAACCGGGTCGGTGAGTTGTTCGCGGCGACGTTCGATGCCGAGTTGCAGCTGGACATCTACGTCGCCGCCGGCGATGACGAGCACGACGCGACCGATCTGGGCTACCGGGCCCAGCGCGTCTGCCGGCAGTACGACGACCGCGAGCGGGGCGACCCGCTGCCCGATCCGGACGGCAACCCCATCGACGACGTCGAAGCGTTCGGCGTCGGCGACGGCCGCCGCGCGGATGACCTGACGGATCGGCCCGGCATCCGTCGCTGGCGGCAGGACCTGTCCGTCGAGTTCACTGACGTGATCGATACGAGCGTCGCGTACGGCGACGCGGCCTACGTCGCGACGGTCGACACGCCCGCGCCGGGTGACATGACTGGCGGCGACGCAGTGCAGATCGAGTACGTGCCCGCGGACTTCGCGGGCGAGACGCCATAAGACGACGCAATCCAACATGGCAATTTACGGCAACACGTCCCGCGTGAGCGTCGATGTCAGCGGCGGTGCGATCACCGCCGTCAACATCGGCGACCAGGACAAACTGGTCATCTTCGCTCGCGGGGACCCGAACAGTGGCACAGCACAGACGAACGATCCGACGCAGGTGAGCGGCCCGCAGGCCGCCGCTGCGGCGTTCGGCGAGGACACGGCGCTCACGGAGGCCATCCGCGACGCGGCGGCCAACGGCGTCGGCTATGCGTCCATCTGGGGCGTCATGCCGGCGACCCAGAGCGCGACCGGCGAGGCGATCGCCGGCGGCTCGGGCACGCTGGGCAACACGCCCATCATCGAGGACGTCGCCGAGATAACAGCGACGAACACCACCGACGGTGTCGAGGCCGACGTGGCGTTCCGGTACAACGACCCCGTCGCCGAGCCATCGAGTGAGCAGACGGTGCACATCAACCCCTTCGAGGGGATCGTCGAGGCCGGCGACAGCGACGAGTACGAGATCGACTACAAGTGGCTGGACTGGCAGTCGGCATTCGATGCGGCGACCGGCGTCATCCAGGAGCAGGAACACGGCGAGTGGCGCGTCCACTCCGAAGCCGAGTCCGTCGTCGCCGACGCGATCTCGACGGTGAGGCCACTCCGCGAGAGCGAGTGGAAGATGATACGCGTCTCGGCGGCGGCCCAGCCCAACACGAACAGCAGTGCAACGCCGCCGGAAGCGCACTTCGACGCGACGGGCTACACGGACGGCCTGGACAACGATGCGTTGTTCTTGACTGCGCCGGAGCGCCGGCCGGGCTCGGATAGCCTCGTGGGCGGTGCAGTGGCGGGGCAGATGGCGGGCACCAGCATCGACGAGCCGATCCTCGGCAACGCACTGACCGGCGTCACGGACCTGACCCAGACGCTGACGGTCCCCGAGCAGACGGACCTGGCCAACTCGGGCGTCATCCCGATCTCGGCCAGCGGCAGTCCAGCACTGGAGGACAACGTCTCGACGTCCACCGAGACGGACTGGACGCGGGACTTCTTCACGGCGCGACTGCGCGACCAGCTCGTGCTGACGGCGCGGGCCATCGGCCGGGCCGCCCGGGGCCGGCTCAACAACGACACGGTTGAGACGCTGGTCCAGGAGCGGCTGGCCGACGAGCTGATCGACCTCATCGAGGACGGCGTGCTGGAACCCAACACCGACGACGAGACGCGGTGGTACACGAACGCCGAACAGGACGCGACGAACCCGAAGAAACTCGACATTTCGTTTGGGTTCTCACCCGTCGGTGTCGTCGGCACCGTGGACGTGGACATGACGATCAACATCTAAGAGGTGATACAACATGGCAGATAGACACGAGACCGGCAAGGACGGCGTGCTGACGGTCCAGGGACGCGACGTCCCGTTCACCAACGCCGACTACTCGGTCTCGTATGACACGAGTGCGTCGGACTTCAACGACGGGCTCTTCGAGGACACAAGCTACGTGTCGGCGTCGGCCAGCGGGTCGATCGAAGCCGACGGCTCGAAGGCAGAGCTGAAGAATCTCCTGCTCAACGACGACGGGACGCCGGTCAACAACATCCGCATCCAGGTCAACGGTTCCGAGGGCGGCGACCGGTTCACCAGAGTCAAGATCGAGGAGTTCAGTCGGGAGTTCCCCGGCGGCGACAAGACCACCACGGAGATCTCGTGGACGGCGGATCGGTACCGCCCGGTGTGATCTATGCAGGATCCAACTGACCAGCTGGACGTCTTCGACGAAGTGGTGTACGGGGCCGAACGAACGAAATCGGCCACAATCGAGACCAAGGGGAACCGGGCCGACTTCGAGTTCGAGATCGTGCGCCCGGGCCGAAAAATCCGCAACGCCGTCATCACGGCGCTCCCGGAGGGGTTCTTCGAGGGCGCAGAGGACATCGACATGGACGATGTCGACGGTCCCGAGGACATCGACATGGACGACGTCGACCTGGGCGACGTCGACATCCAGTCGCTGACGCTGGACGCCGAAGGGACCGACGCCTGGGACGACATGCTCGTCGCCGGGCTGGAACACGACGAGTTCGGCGATAACGAAATCCGGCAGCTCGTCGAGAAATTGCCCGAAGCGACCTACTACGGCATCGGCGCGGAGGTGTTGAGCCACGCGTTCCAGGGCGGGCGGATCGATGGGTTTCGCGTCGAGTGACGAGGGTCAGATGCTGTTCGACGCCGTGCGGATGTTCGGCCTGCCCGGCGTCGATCACGCTGGCGACCTGACCGACCTGCAACTCCGATTCATCCACACGGCCTGGGTCGAGCGCCAGGAGATGCTCGCTCCGGGCACCGGCTAACCGACGACTGGTTTTCCCATGCGAGAAGAAGTACTCCGCGCCCTGCTGTATGCAAAGGGCAACGTCGCACAGCACATGCGCCGCGTCGCCGGCGAGGTCCGGGACGCACGCGATGAAATGGCCGAAGGGGCGGTCTCGGCGAGTGCGCTGGCAAACCGCCTGTCCGGCGCGGAACGCGACGGTGAAGGGTTCGCCAACGCCGCCGACGAGGTCCGCACCGCCGTCGCGATGATGGTGCCGTCGCTGGTCGCCGCCCGGACACAGATCGACGAGGTCGGCGACGAATCCCGCGAAGCCGCGGCGTCGCTGCTGGGGCTGTCGGCCTCGACGTCGACAGCCAGCATTGCCGCAAACGCGGGCTCAGTCAGCATCGGCGGCTTCCAGGCGTCGCTGGCGGCACTTACGGCCGTCGCAGCGGCTGCGATCGCCATCATGTCGGCACTGGCCGTGGCGTTCGCTGGCGTCGCCATCGCCGCCGCGGGGGTGGGAGCAGCCTTCGCGGCGCTGCTGGGCGGGGGCCTCATGGCGATGGGGCAACAGGCCGCCGCCCAACAGGAGGACCTCAAGTCCACACTGGAGGGCGTCCAGCACGTCCTCGGCCAGATCAAGGACGTTGCCGCCGAGATCTTCGCCCCACTCGCGACGGAAGCGAACGCGGAGTTGTTCCGTGGATTTGCCAGTGCTGCGTTGAGTGTGCTGGAAAATTTCGTCGCGATGGTGAACGCCCTACGCCCGGCGCTCACGGCGATGGCGGACACGCTGGGCGGCGTCTTCGCCGAAACGGAGCCACAGTTCTTCGCGGCTCTTGAAGGGCTGATACGAGAGGTGTTGCCCTACCTAACGCAATTCATAGCGTTCCTGATGCGCTCGGTCCCGAAAGCACTGCGGTTCCTGCGGGACCAGGTCGATTACCTCCTCCCGAAGATCGCTGAGTTCGGGCGGGCGATGCTGGACCTGGCGGTGCCACTCCTGCGGATCGCGACTGCCGTCGGTGGCGTCCTGATCCCGGTGCTGACGCCAGTGGCGGACTTCCTCGCCGGGATGGCACAGGTCATCGCGACCGTGGTGGTCCCGCCGCTCCGCGTGCTTGGGAACATCCTCGGCTGGCTCGCCGACACGTTCGGGCCGGTGTTCAAAGCTGTCGGCGCGGTCGTGGGTGTGCTGGCGAGTATCGGCATCGCATTGACGGCCGCGTCGTGGCTGACGACACTCGGCGGGGCCGCCCTCTCGCTGGCTGGCTTCTTGACGAGTACGCTGATCCCGGCGCTGTACTCGGTCGGGACAGCCATCGCCGCCGCGCTCGGGCCGGTCGGCTGGGCGGCGATCGCGGTCGGCGTCATCGCCGGCCTGCTCGCCAAACTCGGGCTGCTGGATGACGTGCTGTCGGGCCTGGCGAACGCGATCCTCGGGGTCGGCGGCGCGATCAACAAAAGCATCGGGCATCTCATCCCGTTCAAGAGGCAGTTGGCGGCGATCGCCGACGCGGCCGCTGCGGCAGCGGCTGAAGTCGGCCGGCTGACGAGTATCGCTGGCGGGGCACTCGCCGGGGCCGCGGCAGGGAGCGTCGTGCCCGGTCTCGGAACGATCAGCGGGGCCGTCATCGGCGGCATCGGCGGCAACGTCGCCTACGAGGCTGGCGCGCCGGCTGGTGGTGGTGGCGGTGGCGGCAGCAGTCGGGGCCAGCCAGCAGCGGGCGCGAATCGCTCGCGCTACGCCGGCACGACAGTCGACCTCCGAGGCGCACAGTTCGGCGAGGATACCAGCGACCGCGAAGTTGAGCGCATCGTCGAGCGAGCCGTCGAAAAGGCAGACAAACGCAACCGTCGCCGTTCAGGCCACTCCGGATAACTCGGCGCGAAACTGCCCACACACTAAAGCCCTGACACGACACACTCTCAATATGGCAGACCAACAACCAGACGAACAGCCCGCCCAACCGGCAGACAGTCAAGCGGGCCAGGGGCAGATGTACTGCACGGAGTGTGGGGCCAGCATCAGCCGGCGGGCGGAGATCTGCCCTGATTGTGGCGTTCGCATCCAATCCAACTCCGACTCCACCGGGATGCTCACGGGCAACCAGTGGCTTATCGTCGGCGGATTCGCCGCTGTTGCAGGCGTCTTTGCCCTCGCAATCGTCTTCGCGCCGCTGGCGATCATCGCTGGGTCAAAACTCCGGCAGCACCCGCCGGCAGATGTCTCACAACAATACCACGACCTCGTTGCCTACGGGTTGATGATCGCCGGCGGCATCGAGGTTGTGCTCTGGATCAACACGATGATCACAGTGTACAATCGGCTTGGCGTCTGGTAGTCCTGTCCACGAGCAACACGCCGTATCGCTTTTCTCCCATCACACCACACGCATGTCACTCACCACAGACCGTCCATACGTCCGTGTCGGCGATATCACATTCGACCTCAACGGCAGCCGAACGCTCCCAGAGGTGGAGATCGACGGCGGGCAGCGGCGGAAAACGAAAGAGCCAATCGGAGAGGATGCTCCCGTGGTCGTCCAGATCCTGGGCCCAAAGGCCAAAGAAGTAACAATAACCGGCCTTTGCTCAAAAGCAGAGGCCGGCAGGGTCGACGACTTGGATCAGGAGCCGGTCGTGACCGTCCGCTCGGATCGCTTCTCTGGCGAGGCGAACCCGCACACAACGAACACGTACCAGGCCGAGGGTATCAACGACGACGGGTTCTCGGAGTATCGGTTCCGGATCGAACTCACGGAGATTGTCGGCGGGGCCAGTGTCCAGCGGTCCTGAGTGTCATGCCTGTTCAAGAACTCAGCGCGACCGTCACAGTCGGGAACGCCAGTTTTGCACCCGTCGAATTGACGGTCCGCACGAACCGCTACTCCGAGGCTGCCGAGGTTGAAGCGTCGGGGCCGACGGGCGGGGACGTGCTTCCGGATGCCCCCGCCAGCATCGAGATCAATGGCGAACGCGTCTTTACCGGGACCGCTGACACCGTCCGGCAAAGCGGCTACGGGAGTGTCGACGTGGTCGCCTACGACGCGATCGACCGCCTGCACAAGACGGATATTAAGGCCGACTTCCAGCAGGCATCGTGGACGGACATCGCTCGGGAAGCCGCCGAGCGGTCGGACGTCCCCTTCACCGCTCGCCACGTTGGCGGCTCTGGTGGGTCTGGCGGTGGCGGCAATGACACTGATCTGGTCTTCGACGAGATCGCCGACGACAGCATCGATAATCTGCAACAGGCAAAGGAGGATCTGCAGGCCGCGGCGTCGGACTCCCAGACGACCAGTCAGCAGAGCACGACATCGGCATCAGTCAACGGCGAAGATGCGATCGCGCTGCTCACCCGGGCCGCGACAAACGCCAATGCCATCTGGTTCGTAGATACCGGGGGGACACTGCAGTGGATCACGTACCCCGGCCAGAGCGCGGCCCAGATCCCCCCGTCGACGACGCTGCACGAACTGCAATACGTGCTGGACGCCAGCGCCGGGAAACGCGCGCCGCCGTACCAGCGCGTCGTCGTCACTGGCTCCTCGCCGTCTTCGCAGTCGACAGACGGCGACAAGCCGGGCGGGCAGGGCGCGAGCCATATGCTGACCCGCGAGCCCGTCCGAGCGGTCGCCGGGAGCGGCGAACCAACCTACCACTACGCAGACCGCGACATCCGGACCGACCAGCAGGCCCAGCAGGCCGCGACAAAGATCCTCGGCGAGTTCCAGAGCCAGCAGGCCGGTGGCTGGATCGACATCGTCGGCGATCCGACGATCCGCCCGCTTGACATCGTCCAACTCCCCGACCACCTGGGCGGCGAGCGGTATCTCGTCTCCGGCGTCACGCACGAGCTCGCGCCCGACATCGGCTACGAGACGCGGATTGAGTGCGGCGGGCTGATCGACGACGGCCCGGTCCAACTCACGGGCCGGTAGCAACCGACTGCGGTCCGATTTTCCACCATGACAGACGGCACTGAACCCACCAACATCGACTGGATACTCGGCCAGATCCGCGACCGGCTGAAACCGCTCCAGCGCGGGACGGTCAAACAGGTCTACGAACACACCAGCAGCGACGACATCTCGAATCACGAGGTCGACGTCCAGCTGGTCGACGAGCCCGACCGGACCCGCCGGCGGCTCCCCGTCGCCGTCCCGACCGACGACGCCGCGCTGGTCCCGCGGGGACCCGACGACCCCGGCGGCCCGGACGACGTCCTCGTGCAGTTCGTCGACGGCAACTCGGAACGGGGCATCGTGACCCACGTCGTCCCGACCGCTGAAAGCCGGGCCCCGCAGGGCGAGGCCGGCGACGTGCGCGTGACGCGTGCCGACCTCTACGCCGAACTCGCCGGCGACGGCTCGGTGGCCCGGCTGGCCGAGAAACCGGGCGATCTCGATGGCCCGACGGCCGAGATCGCCATCGACGCCAGCGGCGCGGAGACGGTGGCCCGCGTCGACGCCGACACGGTCGTCCTCGGCGCGGGCGGGTCGCAGGTCATCACCGACGCCACGCTGTCGACGACGACCGACGCCGACGGGCACGTGACGAGCGTGTCGCTGTCGCTGACCCGGTCGGACATCGTCGAAACGGAGTGATCCACGAATGCCAACAGATACCAAGTTGACACAGGACCGAGACATCAGCATCGACCCGACTGGAGATATCGCGACCGTCACGGGTCGGGACAACGTCCGCCAGCAACACGTCAACGCCATCTTCCGGGCGGCCGACGCCTTCGATGCCCAACTCGGCGGGATCGACGCCGAACTCGACTTCGAGACGGCGCTCGGCGAGGAACTGGACGCCCTGCAGTACGTCCAGTCCTACTCGGTCGACGCGACCTACGAGTCGCCGGGGACGCTGCGGGCGACCGTCGAGAGTGACGCCCTGGACCAGCCCGTCACCGAGGAGGCCGATGCCTGATGGGCGGGTTCGGACCCGATGGCTACACGGCGCGGGAGATCGCCGAGTTGTTCGGGACGTACCAGGACAGCATCGACCAGACGTACGGCGACGATCTCGAACCCTACGAGGGGTCGTTCAACCGAGCGCTGTTCCAGGCGTTCGCACGCGCCGTCCACGACAATCAGGAACAGGACCTCGAAGCGCTGTACGACTCGCTGTTCATCGCGACCGCCGAGGGCCCGCACCTCACACAGCTGTGTGCCGAGCGGCTGGACGTGCAGCGCCAGGAAGCCATCCGAGCGACGGGCGTCGTCGAGTGGACGCGCAACACCGCCGGGAGCGAGCAGACGATCCCCGGCGGCGTGCCCGTCGCCACGCAGCCACCGGACAGCATCGAGTTTCGGACGACCGAGCCGGCGACCTTCGACGCTGCATCGGCGACCGTCCAGCAGCCGATCCGGGCGGTCGAGGGCGGGACGGTCGGCAACGTCGGCGCGGACCGCATCACGCGAATGCCCTCGCCGCCGGGAGCCGTCACCGGCGTCACGAACCCGCAGCCGACGGGCGACCCAGCGTTCGACCTGCCCGGCGGCGAGCCCCAGACGCTCGGGCAGGACCGCGAGACTGACGAGGAGCTCCGGGACCGAGCGCTGTCGCCCGGGTCGATCGGCGGCGCGGCGACCGTCGGCGCGGTCTCCGAGGCGATCCGTGGCCTCGAAGAGCGCCCGTCGCTGACGATCTACACCAACCGGACGCTCTCGGACAACGCCAACGGGAACGGGCTGCCCAAGCTGTCGGCGGAGTTGGTCATCTATCGCCGCGGGGCGACCGACCAGCAGATCGCCGAGACGATCCACAACCACATCTCCGTCGGCGAGCGGCTCGTCAACGGCATCAACGGGACGGCCAACTCGGCGACCGTCACGGACGACGTGCTGGGGCAGCAGCGCACGATCCTGTGGTCCGAGCCGACGCCGACGGCCCTGTCGATCAGTGTGGACGTGGTCACTGAAGCGGGCTACGAGGGCGACACGGCCGTCCAGCGTGCCATCGCCGGGTACATCGGCGGGACCGATCCCGAGGGCGGTGCGGTGCCTGGGCTGGACGTGAGCGAGGACGTGGTCGTCGACGAATTAGAGTCCCGGATCACGGATCTGGACGGCGTCGTCGGCGTGGCGTCGGTCGTGATCGACGCCGATGGCGATGGACAGGACGACACGACGGCCCGGAGTGACGGATTGCAGGCCTACGTCGTCGCGAGTGACGAGGTCGTCGAAGTGGACGCGACGAGCGCAATTACGGTGAGCTAAATGGTGACACAACTCGACAGCTACGGATTCGAGGATTTGAGAACCTATATCCAGAATAATTGGGCCTTCATCGCTGTCATCGATGATGCCAGCAACGAAGCCCTCCGCTGGGATGTGGCCGCGAATGCAAATGCGTCGTGGTCATCTGGCCCAGGATCGAACCCACTGACTGCGGAGTTGACAGTGACAGGTCAGGATGTGATCGATGCTGGTGGTTCACTTCCGATTACGCTGACGGGGACGGAATCGTACAAATCATCGTCAGCGACGACTCGAACGACGCATGACCCGTGGAGTGATGCAACGCTTGAAGTCGCAGAGGATGAGGTTGTTATCTCCCACAACTTCCGCCTCCCACCATAATCATGGCAACAGTAGAAGGAACCACGGTCTCAAGACCGCAGGATGAGAATTCGCGTGACGCATATGAGGGGGGAGGGAATATTTTCAACCCCAATACAGATTTAGCGGGGATTAAACTGAAATTATCGAGCAAAACCCTAAATATAGAAACTATTGAGTTATGGACAGCGGACGCTGATGATTATCCAGATACAAAACTTACTGAAAAGAATAATAGTAATCTATGGGATTCTGGAGAAACGATATCAATAACAGAATCACTTACAGCAGGTCAAAAGTACGTCGTCTATGCTGTTCCGAAAGATGGTTTCGGGAACGATTATATTGGCACAGCCGATGTTGACCCTTCTCCATGGAGTAGAAGCAGTACCGATGTAGATTGGGGGCCAGGATATACCGAAATAGACGGTCCAGACGATCTGTTAGCATACGCCTTCATAGAACTGACAGCCCTTTTATCAGTTAGTGCCCCATCAACACCGCAGAATCTAACTGCTTCAGCGTCACAAGACGATATCACCCTCAACTGGGATAGCGTCGATTGGGGCGAGCAGCAAGACCACTACAATATCTACCGTGGGCAATCTTCTGGCTCGTATTCATATATCGCGGAGGTGCCAGCAGGGACAACGAGTTATACCGATTCGGGCCTTCTCGACGGTGAGCGGTATTACTATGTTGTGGACGCCGAGAACAGCGCGGGGACATCTGGGGACTCAAACGAAACTGTCGCAACGACGGCGCTCCCTGCACCGAGCAACCTATCACTCTCTAACTGACTATGGCATCAGTCACGCTCTCGTGGTCCGACAACTCCGACAACGAGGACGGGTTTCGTATCTATCGTGGGACCGTCAGTGGTTCCCTCTCGCAGATAGACACGGTCGGGGCGAATACTACCTCGTACACTGATACAGGTCTCCCCGATGGTGAAAAGTACTACTATCAGGTCGAAGTCTACACCAGTCACACGTCGAGTTCGACGGCTGAGAAGTCGATTGTCACGACGCTCCCCGCCCCGAGCAATCTGAGTGCGTCCCTCGAATCGCAATCGAGCATATCGCTCTCGTGGACCGATAATAGTGCTGATGAAGATGGGTTCCGCGTCTATTACCGCGAGTCGGGTGCATCATCGTGGACGCAATATAGCGACCTCGCCGCGAACACAACGAGTGAGACGCTGATTGGCTTGAATAGTGGGACTGACTACGAGATATACGTCGCAGCGTACACGACGCACACTGAGAGCGGTAGCGGAACAACGACGCAACGAACTGCCTACGGCTATACACGGTCGGCGACAGTGACTGGTGACGGTGATGTGGACGCGACACGCCAAATGTCTTTCACACGGACTGGCACGGTCACTGGCGATGGGGAGACGGATGCGACCCGCGTGTTGTCACTCCCACGAACGGCGACCGTCACTGGAGATGGTGATGCGGCTGCGACGCGTTCGGGAATGGACAAAGCGCGGTCGGCAACCGTCACTGGAGATGGGATCGCTGATGCCGACCGCGTGTTCAAAGAGACGTTCCCCAGCGAGCTCACCCGCGACCTCGCTTGGGATTTCGATATCGACAAGCGGGGGTTCGTCAGCGAGTGGGTGCGACGGACCCCCGCTCCAGGCCACGGCTCGGTCGCGGCCTACGCCGAGGGGCAACTCCGCGGCCAACCCCTGACGCTCATCGTCGAGTACGACCGCGACGGTGATGGCGAGCCTGATGCGCGCTCACAACCCCAGCGACTCCGATCCAGCAACGACGTGGCCGTCTTCCCGTCACTATCGGGCGGCGAGGGGCAGTACCGCGTCATCCTGCGTGACATCGAGCCCCAGGATCTCCTCGTCGCCATCAACATCGGCACGACCCATACGTAACGGAGGTCAACAGTGAAAGATGACGTTCTCGCCGCTGCGCCGCCTACGGGCGTCCGCTTCGAGCAGGGCACCGAGGTGGCGCGGCTGGTCAACACACTCGCACAGCTCTACTACCGCATCGACGACGACATCAGCACGCTCCGGCGCTCCCGGTTTATCGAGTCGGCGACCGGCCGCGAGCTTGACCTGATCGGGCTGTCGGTCAACGTCTACCGGCCGGACGGCGAGGCCGATCCGAAGTTCCGCCGCCGAGTCTTCGCCGGCTTTGCGGCCGCCCAGTCCCGGACGACCTTCGAGGACTTCGCCCGGGTCTGCTTGAAAGTCCTCGATGCCGACCCCAGCGACGTGCGGCTGACGAAAGACTGGGCGTCGGATCTGGGCACGATCATCGTCCGCGTCCGCTCGACGGTGCTGGACGGCTCGCCGTTCACGACGGACACGATCACCGAGTTACTGGAGCAGGCCGCGCCGATGAGCCGACGGGTCGCGATCCAGCTGACCGACGTGGCAACGTTCGGTGACCCCGATCGGGGCTGGGGCACGCAGTTCGGCGGCGACATTACGAGTGATTGAACATGGCACAGGAATCCTCAGAACTCGACTATACGCATGGCGCACAGGGTACGAAACCATCCAATCCACTCGACTTTCAGACGGGCGAGGCGATCCCACCGGAACACTTCGACTGGTTCTGGTACACGACAATCCAGAAGATCAACGCGCTCGTCACGGACATCGACAACATCCTCAACGGCGGCGTGACGGTCACGAAAGCCGATACGGTCGACGGCTGGGACAAGCAGGACATCAAGGACTGGGTCAACAGCAGCGCCGATGTCCCGAACGCCGACCTCGCCGATCAGGCCCAGAGCGTCGAAGTCCGCAACAACGACCCCTCAGACATTGAGGGTCGCGTTTGGATCCGGAGTGATCTCTAACAATGGCACGAATCAACGCCAACGTCGACGTACCGACCGATAGCACAGATGACCTGCTGGAGATTCTCGACAATCTCGCACGCGATATCGGGAACGTCGAGGATCGTGCCGAGCGGTTGCAGGAGCATGACATCGAACTTGACCTCAAACGACAGGATGGCGAGATCACGGTCTCGCTCAAGCAGGCCACGGAGGAGACAAATGCCTGACGACCACCAGACGCGGACACTGACGTATCGCGCCGCACCGATCCAGTGGACCAACTGGACACTCCCCGAGGATGCACAGACCATCCTCTCAGCTGCTCTCCGCGATGTAGGCGGCTCGGTCTCACATGACTGGATAGACGGGCTTGCTGGCGGGTTCGTTGACGAAAAGACGTACCAACTCGACGGTGTTTCGTACCGGTCCTTTGTGGTGACGCGGATCGGCATCACGACCTACGAGATCACACTCTCGACAGACGAGCAGATTGACACGTCTCACGAGTCTCGGCCGTTCCGTGAGCGACTGTCCTACTACCTGCGCAACGTCCTATAGATGCCACAGACCTACACGTCGCCAACGCTGACCGTTAGCAACGGCGAGATCACCAGTCACGATACCGCAGACGTTGCCGATGGGATCTCCATCCTTTCGGCAGAGTGTCGGTGGCAGGGAGTCACGACAACGGAGACAAATACATCTTGGAACACATACCTCGATGACACAAGAGACAATAACCCAGACTCACAAACATACGTTACACACGAATTAACACAACCATTAGAGGGCACTGAACAGAAAGATTTCAGAGCAGTAGCCATAATCGGTGTTGAACTTCCCGATGATACTGGGTATGGTTTTAATTTCCGACTACTTGCAGACAATGATGGAGACGGGGACTTTGAGCAAGATATACGAAACAAAGGTTCAAAAATGAATAGTTTCTATGAGTCACATGATGTCAAAGGAGATACATTACAAAACCCGCCTGATGGGATGGCGGCTCGTATTTTCCCAAATGCTGAATATAATGGAAAATTACACTACCTTGGGTGGGAAAATAGGGATTTAATCACACTTGATTACATTTCAGCAGGTATCGAATATAGATATAAGTCGACTGTGACTGTCACAGAACAGACGACAGATCCGTTTGCAACCCGTGACGTA
The DNA here is from genome assembly GCF_900110215.1 of Halorientalis persicus. GTDB lineage: Archaea > Halobacteriota > Halobacteria > Halobacteriales > Haloarculaceae > Halorientalis > Halorientalis persica. Next base: position 65,830 of record NZ_FOCX01000017.1, read on the forward strand.
GATGGTGCCTATTCGGGCACACTCTCAGACGGCGAATGGAGCCCTTGGGTCACTCTCAACGGCCTCCAGACGGGCGTCAACGAGTTCTATCACAACATCAGCGGGTCGAACGAGGCCAAGTTCGAATTCCGCTACGACTGGGAGTACACATTCCCCGAGCCCGTTGGCGGGTTGCTCTCGGTCGGCGCGCGTGATGGGTCCCAGCTGCATCGCGTCGCACTGGCCGACCCCAGCAGCAGCCGGCTGGCCTACAATCACGTCCGGGTGCTGGTCGGCGGCACAGCGTATGCGATCGACGTCGTTGACCCAAGCGATCCCGACGCGATCGACTGGTTCCGGCTCGGCACCCAGCACGGCGTCGTCTGTCCACGCGCCTATCAGACCGAGTCCGTGTGATGTCTGGAGTCGACGAGGCTGACTTTCACGATCGCGTCGTCGCGCAGTTGCGAGACGCGTTCGGCGACGACCGCGTCCGCTCGGAGGTCTGGCTGGACGGGCCCGAGCGCCGGCTCGACGTCGCGGTCGACCTACCCGAGCTCGGGACTGGGCTGGCGGTCGAGCTGGAGGATCGGCCGGCGGACTGCATCCACGGCGCGGGGCAGGCGCTCGTCTACGCGCGGACGCTGGGGTATCTCCCCGTCGTGGGCTACCCCGCCGCGGCGGCCGACGGCGACCTCGCGCCGGAACTCGACGCGCTCTCGGAGCGCGTGCAGGTCGTCGCGCTGTGAGTGTGGCGCTAAATCGCCCAGTGGCAACGCTGGCATCGGCCGTCGAGTCAGGCGCAGGACATATATCGCCGTCGTGGGTCAGTGATAGTATGCCATACTGTCAGGAGTGCGGGGCCGAGGTCGGCGACGGGGCCGCGTTCTGTGCTGAGTGCGGGGCTGCTGTCGACAAGTCGACGGCACCAGCGGCCGGCGCGGATAGCGAGGGCGGCGAGACTGGCGGTGACGAACCGACGTGGGCGCAGCTCCCGGGCCTGGATCCGGACCACCGGGCCCGGAATCTCTGGGTTGGGTTCGGCTATGTGGTCGCGACGCTGGTCATCCTTGGCGCGCTTGTCGGCGGCGGGGCCGGCGGCGGCGGTGGGCAGGACGTGTATGTCGTCGTCGACTACAGCGGCGACTGGTCGGGTGCGATCGGCACGGCCGGCAACATGCGCTCGGTCCAGGGCAGCGGGCAGACCCGACTCGACGTCCCCGACGATGCGACGATCGTTTCGGCGAACGCCCAAAAGCGGGATGGCGCGGCCGGGACGCTGACTATTCGGATCATGCGCGGCGACGAGGTCGTGGCTCAGCAGAGTACGAGCGCTCAGTACGGGGTCGCCCAGGTGTCTGAGCGGGTGTGAGGTCGGGAGAACACTCTCTTAGTCAGTCATCCGGCAGCCGTTTGCGATCGCCCCCTGCATCGAATCGCCTAATGCTGTCATGATCCGGAGGTCGATGTCCGCCGGGCGTGTGTCTGTTGTTACACCCATGACAAACCGCTCCTGTGACCCGGGGCGGACATCGAGGTGTTCCGGCCGGTCGAGCACCATGCTCCGCGGGATCGCCTCGCCGATCTCGGTGCCTTCGTCATCGTAGATCGTGGCGCGCGGTTGGATCGACAAATAGTCCGTCGCCTCGTTGTGGACGACGCCTTCAATGGTGACTCGGTAGACTGTGCGTGTCGTTCCGTTCGCCGTGACGTTCCTTGTCGTGAGCCAGCTACGGAGTTCTTCGACCTGGGCGTCGCCATTCCGTTCGCTACAGGGAGCCAGGCCGTACGGGACCGAGTCGGTCTCGTCGGCCTCTGTTGTCGTGGTCGGAGTCGTGCCCGGGCCTGACTGCCCGCCGAGACAGCCGGCTGCGAGGAGGACGATGCCCAGTGCCGCGATGGTGAGGGAAGTGCGTCGCTGCATACGGTTGGTTACCCGACGTGTCACCAAAAGTGTAGGGCCAGTCAGTTGCCAGTCTCGGCCGACTCGGATGCGAGTTGCCGCTCCACCGCAATCGTCGCGGATTCCGTGAGGCCGTAGGCCTGCCCGACCCGCGTGTCGACGCGGTCTTTCGCGGCTTCGACCAGCGACTCGATTGCGTCTTCGGAGTCGTACAGCGGGATCTCGTCGGCCCAGCTGTCGACGACATCGCCGGCCACGCGGTCGCTGAAGTGCATGATCGTCATGTCTGCCGGCAGGCCGTCGTAGAGGCGGACGCGAGCGGTGACTGTCCCCGCCTCGTCGTCGTGGGGGAGTGGTGGCGTCGCAGTCACCGTGACGCGGATGTAATGGTCACGGTACTCTTCTTTCGTGTCGTGGACGGTTTCGGAGTCAGTCATGCCACCCACCGCGTGACGTTCGAGACGGTCGTGCAGCCCTCGGCTTTGGCCTGGTGGCCGGTCGAAACGACGTCGCGCTCGCAGGCCGGACATTCGTCGGGGGCGTCCGAGCGCATCAGGACGACGCCACAGCTGTCGCAGGCGAGGAAGTAGTCGTCGGAGTTAGGCATCATCCACCCCCGCACAGTCGTCGCAGATCCCCGTCGCCGTCGGGACGGATCGCGTGCAGTCCGGCATCGCGCAGGGCTGCCAGTGGGCCGGCTCAGGCATCGTCTTCCCCCGCAGTCTGTTCAGTGCCCGTGCTCGTCTTAGCAGGGCCTTCAGCCTGGAACGGTCCTGAAAAGAACGCTATCAGTCGGGAAACTCGACGTCGGCACAGTCCTCGCAGTGAACCGCGCCGTCGACGAGCGTCCACGTCGTTGCGAGGACGCCACAGCCAGCACAGATAGGTACTCCCGACTGCCCGCCTTTCCGCTCCAGTTCTTCCACAGCTTCGGCCATCCGTAGCAGCAGACCGTCCCACGTCTCCCCGTCGCGCTTCAGCTCCCGAAGACGATCGCGTGTGGACTCGTCGGCCTTGATGTTGACGCGCTCGCTCATTCGTCACTCTCGAAGCGAACCGCGACGGTCGTTGCCTCGATGTCGGGATGCTGGCTCGTGAGCGTGATCTCGTCCGTCTTCTGAAGCGCATGACGGACGCGACCCTCCCACATCTCGACAGCAGTGTCCCACCACTCGTCCCAAGCCTCGTCGTCCTGCTCGTCCTCAGGGACGTCGTCGCGGTAGATCGACCGAACTTCCGAGATGTCGGGGTAGCTCCACTCGTTGCGGAACTTGGGGTGGCGCGATCCCTCGTCGTGGCCGACGAGGAACGCCACCGCACCGATGTGCAGCGGTTTCGGATCCATCTCGGGCGGGTAGTGCGCGTGATCCTCAGAGACGTGCGTGGTCGCCGTCTGCTCGCCTTCGAATGGCGGCGAGACACGCAGGACGTGGCTCCGCTGTTCGGTCTCGTCGCGCTTGGTCCGCCGCATCGTCTCGACCACGGCCTCGGGGTCGACGACGATCGTCTCCAGGTCGGCCGCAGGGTGGTTCTCGTCCGATCCGCCGTCCGTGGTCGCAATCTGTTGCGCCATGTATCCCACTTGTACCCCATTGGTAATAAGTGTTGGGGTACAGTTGTACCCCTTCGGTCAGTATCGTTCTCAGGCATGTCGTTCACCTCGCAGGTCCAGGTGTTCCCCGTCTGCGTGGGTATCTCGTCTTGGACGTGAAGCGCGTCCATCTGCAATGAGGTCAGGAAGTCCTGCTGTTCGATCCACTCCCACGCCTCTTCCTCGCTATCGAAAAGGCCGACGGGAGAGTGGCCGATCAGCACGACCGCCGACGTTCGCTCAGTACCGCGCACAGACCCACCGTTCTCGTCGCTCACGCTGACGCACCTCCGGCGAACTGGTCGAGCCCGGTCTGGGCCGACTCGGTTTCCTCCGTCTCGCGTTCAGGATCTTGATGCGTGCCGTCCCACTCGAACTTGAGGAACGCGTCGCAGTCCCAGGTCGTGCAGCCGCCCCACGACGGCGTCGTCTGTGCCGGGTCGCCGGTCGCGATCGTCAGCTCGAAGGTCTCGCCACACCCCGGACACTCGACGGTGACGCGTTCGTTGAACGGCAGTTCGACCGTCGCGTCTTTCCGCCGTTCGCGGTTCCGGCGCGTCTCCAGCCGGGCGTCTGAGCGGTCGTGGAGTTGATCAGGCATCGTCGATCACCTCCAGATCAAGTAACGGTTCTTCGATTGTGATCTCTACGCCACCGTTGAAAACCAAATCTGTGTTCGGCATGTTGTTGCCATGGTGACGGGCCTGCGTGAATCGTACAGGCGTGTATGGTTCTGGCAGCCCCTCCCCTTCACGCCCCCGGTACACGTAATACAATTCCTCGCTTTCCGGCGCGGTGATTTTCACAGACTCAACTCCACAGGGGACATTAATCGTTGCTGCAACCAACCGCTCCACAACGCTCCTTGGATCGGCGTCCATCGGTTCGGGCCGCCCTTCAAGATGCAACCGCGGCCCGTCGATCGTAATGTACGCACGTTGCTCGAAGGTCAATTCCTGGCCTGTCAGCCGTTTCTCAGCGGTTTGGTAGTTTAGGACTACATCCCCGGATGTTTCTATCCGAACCGATCCTGGATCGGTGTTGATGTTAATCGCCTCCGCCACTATGCGCTCCGCGTAATCCGGCGCGTCATTTGTGGATTCCACGATCCGGTCGCGCTCCTCGACGCCGATCTCGGCCTCGCAGCCGGGACACCAGTGCAGCGGGCCGGCATCCTGCAGCTCCAGCTGACTTCCGCAGTCGGCGCACTCAGGCATCGTCCACCTCCAGCCGTGAGATGGCGTCCTGCAGGGCCGCCCGGTCGCCTCGGCGCATGGCCGTTTCGATCTCGTCCAGAACGCGGCGCGCACCCTCGTCGAGCGTCTCAGGCGCGCCGGGGAGATCGTCCTCCTCGGGCACGTACTCGTAGAGGCCGCGGTTCAGCTTCTGGACGACGCCCAGCTTCTGCAGTTGGTTCAGCGCGTCGTTCACGTACTGTTTCCGGAGGTCGGTGACATCACGCACGCGCATGGGGTTCGCCCGCTCTTCCTCCCGAAACACATCCAGTACGGCTCGCTCCCGGTCGTCAGGCCGGAACACATCCTTCGCCTCTTCGAGAATGCTCAAATCAAGCTCTTCCACGTCGTCGGGTGCGATGCGGTGGATGGCGTTGTGGCAGCGCTCGCAGAGGGTCAGCAGGTTGTCCTTCTCGTTATTGCCACCGGCCGACGCTGGTTTAATGTGGTGGACCTCCAGACTCGCGACGGGCTCGCCCACGCCACAGTACCGGCACTCATCCTCGTCCCTCGTTAGGACGATCTCGCGGCGCGTCTGAGACATCCGCTCCCGCTCCGCCTCAGACATCTTCAGTCACCTCCCGTGGGTCCTCGACGAGCTCGTACAGCCCCTCGTATACCTTTCGCGCGTTCCCGTGCTCGACCAGCCGGCCGAGTCGGTCGCGCACATACTGCAGACTGTAGCCCGTTTCGTCAGCCGCGAACGGGGCAGTCACACGACCGTCGCGTAGCATATCAAGCAATGCCTCATCCGCCGGCCCCAGGTCCTCCTCGTCAAGCATTAGTCCTGGATCAGTAGTTGTGGCGCTCACGTGATAAGGTACGGTGGCATGGTACTTAGTCCTTAGCCCGTTACCCTTAGACCCTAAGTACTAAGTACCCGGCCGTTGTACTATGAAGTAGAGACGCCGGGTGCCACGTCAGAAAGTGGCCGCGTGTTCCAGCACGCGACCGGCGCTCTGGACCAACAGAGCAATGACGACCTACAACCCAACCGAAGTTAACGCTGATGCACTGCCCGCCGACACGCTACTGGTCGGCGTCGACGCGAAGGACGCCGTCCACCGCTACAGTCGGCACGAGAACACGGTCTACGTCGGCGACGCCGGCGCGGACACGCTCGCGGCGTTCGACCTGGACGAGTACCCGGCCGACGATGTCGCGGGCATCGAGGGCTGGGTCGGACTGACCAAGCAGCGCCGCGGCTGGGCGGAGTGCCGGTACGTCCGCGACTGGGGCCAGCACATGGCCGAGACGCTGCAGGAGGCTGGTGTCTGATGCCCACGACCTACCGGATCCACATCGGCGGCGTCACGGTCGAGACTCAGTCGGCGACCGTCGCCCAGCTGGAAAGCGACGCGGGCAGTCGTGTGACCGCGGTCACGGAGGGGCAGCGATGAGCGACCAGACCGACCGCGCTGTCGCGGCGCTGGAGGACGTCGTCGCCATCGAGCGCGTCGCCCCGGGCATGGTGCGAGTCGTGACGTGGTCGGACAGCTACACCGTTGACGCACGGGGCGACGGTTGCCTGTGCCCGGACAAGGAGTACAACCTCGCACCCGACGAGAACTGCAAACACCGCTGGGCTGCCGTGCTCGCGACCAGCGACGAGCTGCCCGCGCCGTGGGACGTCGTCGACGATCTCGACCAGGGACCCGAGCCGCTGCCCGACTTCGAGGAGTTCGAGGCCGATCCGGAGGTGGAGTATGTCTGAACACTGCACCGTCGAGAAACGCGAGGCTGCCGAGCGCGCGGCCCGGACACTCCGCCGGCGGCCGCAGGTCCAGGCCGTCGACGTCCTGCCCCCGGCGCGGGATCCGACCGACCGCTGGACGCTGGACATCGTCCTCGCGCCGGAGGCGGGCGGCCTGCCGCCAGCCGTCGAGACCGACCTCGCGGCCGAGGGGTTCACGACGCGCCGCGTGACGCCCCAGGGCCCATACTGGGGTGCGGTGGCAGTGTTTGGGGGTGGGCGGGCGTGAGTGGACGGGGTAGAGGGACGCCCGAGCCTGCGCGATCGTTCGTCGACGGCGATACCCACTTCCGCCTGGAGCGCGAGGAGCAGCCGGTCGGCGACGGTGGGCTGACGGCGGTCCGACCGACGGGCGTCGTGATCTGCGAGGAATGTGGCCAGTCCGCCACCAACATCGACGAAATCCCGCACGCGAAGGACTGCGACCAGCGGTTCGTCCACAGCCGGTTTTACGCCGCGCACATGCTCGACGGGCGCTGTGGATCGCTGCTGTCTGACGAGGTCGGGGCTGTGGCCGGCAGCAGCGCCGGCGATTGAGTCTCACGGAAGTAACGCACCTTTTTACGTACCTCCCGGCCCTCAGTCACGACTGGATGTCTGCGAGACAGACCGCACCCAACCCGCCCAGTGGCGACGCTGGCGTGTTGGTTAACGACCGCTCGGAGTGTTGGTTAAGACGCAGCGACGGTCACTTTCGCCGACCTGTTGTCCGCCGAGGGGCTTCCGACACCGCTCCCGTCCGGCGATTCGTTCGCCACCGCCAACAGTTTCACTTTCACTCCACCCGAGAAAACCGTTCAATACCCTCCCCTGTGTCGGTATGTGCTGGACGCATGCCAGGAACACTCCAGATAGTTGCGGACGGCTCGGCGGTCGGCGACGCTCGGCGGGTCGAGATCGACCGCGGCGACGAGCCCATGCGCTGGCGGTGTCCGAACGGCCACGTCAGCTGGGATCGCACGAACAACCACCTCTGGTGTCCGTCCTGTCGGCGGCAGGCAGAGGCCGGCGACGACGTCGAGCCCGAGCACTGGGAGCTCGTCGACGCCAAAACCGACCGGACGATCCCCTACAGCGCGGTCCGGTTCGCGGGGGAGCAGTAAGATGTCAGTCCTCGGACGCGGACGGCTCCAGCGTCGAGGCGTCCAGGTCCTCGTCGAGAAAAGCACGACCATCGTCGGTGAGGCGGTAGAGGCCGCGGCCCAACCGTTCGACGAGCCCGTAGTCGGCGAGTTTCGAGAGGCGGTTACTGGCGTAGTTGGCGACTGTGACGCCGAACTCGTGTTCGAGGGCATACGGCGTCATGTTCCCCTCGTCGCGCAGCGTCTCCAGGATGTGCTCGTCGACGGGGCGCATCCAGTCGGCGCGTTGTCGGACCACGCCCCCGTCTCGTGCTGTGGAACTCATAGCAATTCCGGTAACCAAGTATATGCAGTGTTCACTGAAGTAGTTACTCCCTTCGCTATCTTCTGCACTGTGCTGACTACAGTAAGCTATTTGTAACTGGCACTCACAGTGTCAGACGGAAGCCACACGCTGCTGTCGGGGCGGTGCAGTGCGGTACGAAAGCGCCCCGGGGTGCCCTAAACACCCCGCGGCTGTGGTTCTCCACCCAGATCGGATTTCGAACCATGTCAAGCAAGGATACGGGCCAACTTAACTGTGGGCCCACAGACACGCAAGAATCGCCTGATACCAAACCGTGGCGCGACGAGAGTATTCTCCGAGAGCTGTACCACGGCCGCGGGCAGACGACGCGGGAGATCGCCGACGAACTCGGCTGTACGAACGGTACCGTCAGCACCTGGCTCGACAAGCACGACATCGAAACGCGCGAGAACTGGACGGCCGGCGTCGAGGCCGCCAAGCGCGTGAATCGTGTGGAGTACGTCCAGCAACGGACGCTCCCGGCCGGGTACGAGTACTGGGCGTCGAAGGAGGGCGAGGACCGAACCAACGAAATCGTCTACGTCCACCGGCTGCTGGCGGTCGCGGAGTACGGGTTCGACGCCGTCGCCGATGCCGACGTCCACCACGAGAACGGTATCCAGTGGGACAATCGGCCGGCGAACATTCGCCCGATCGACAAGGCCGACCACACGCGCTCGCACAACAGCAACCGGTACACTGACGAGGAACTGCTGGACGAGATCCGGGCCGTCGCCGACGCGGTCGGCGGGCGTCCGGTCTGCCGGGATCTACAGGATCACGGCGACGTGTGTCCCCAGACCATCATCCGGCGCTTCGATAGCTGGGCGAATGCCATCGAAGCGGCGGGCGTTGGTGAGCCGGATCCTGACGACTCGGCGGTCGAGTCCGATGAGACGCGACAGACGACGCTCATCGCAGACGGCGGCGTCGTTCAGACGTCGCCCGACCCCGAGCCAGTGGCCGCGGATCTGACCGCGTTCCAGAGGGATGTGCTGGTCGAGTTGGCGAAGTCCCAAGTCAGCCCCGAGCAGACCTACGGCCTCCGTCTCAAGGAGCGCGTGGGGGAGTACTACGGCCGAGAGATCTCGCACGCGCAGATCTACACCAATCTGGACAAGCTGGTCGACCGTGGCCTCGTCGAGAAGGGTGACATCGACCGGCGGACGCACTCCTACGAACTGACGGACGCGGGCTACGACGTGCTCGTGTCCCATCACGACCGTCTCGCCAGCGCGATCAACGAGGTTTCGGGACAGACGATCCCGCTCGCCGGAGGGGACGACTGATGCCCCGCTACGCCCCCCGCGACGAGACCCAGGGCACCGAGCCCCGGGCGTGCCAGCACTGCGGCGAGCCGGGCCACGCCCACGACCGCGAGCGGATCTACACCGACGAGGAGGACACGCCGACCGGGTCGTATCACTACGCCTACGTCTGTCCGGAGGGGGCAGCATGAGCCCGCGCTGTCAGTGCGGCCGTCGGATTCAGTCGGGCCGGCGCTGTCGGCAGTGCCAGCTGGACGCGCGCTACGGGAGCGAGGTCACCGCCACCACCGACGGCGGCCGGCGCGTGATCGGTCCCAACGAGACCGGGCCGGGCCCGCACGTGCAGTGTGGGGAGTGTTCCGCGACGTATCACGGCTCGGCTGCGGCGCGGGGCTGCTGTGGGGGTGACGCGGCATGAGCGCCGAGGAACTCACCACCCAGATCAACAGCGCCGTCGAGCAGGCGATCGTCGGCGAGGCGTCGCTGGACGAGATCGACCAGGCGCTGGCCGACGCGCGCGAGCGCATCGAGGAGGTCCGGGCCTTCCGGGGTGAGACGGCATGACTGCGGCCTGTCCCGACTGCGACCGCCCGCTCGCCGAGGTTGAGCCCGGCGTCGGCGCGTGTCACAACTGCAACGAGAAGTACCAGCTGTCGCAGTGTGAGTACTGCGGCGACCGCGTCACCGAGGCGGAGGCGCGAGCCGAGAACGCGCCCGGCGCGACGCTGTGGTTCTGCCGGGACTGTGCAACTACCCGACGGAGGACAGCATGACCGACGGCGCCATCGACAACGAGTTCGACGACGCCGAGAAGGACCCGCGGGACGTCCTGCGGGACGCCCGCGCCGACCTGGGGCCCGGGCCCCACCGCGATCACGACCAGATGGGGCGCGGCGACGTGGCGGTCGACCTCGTCACGCGCCAGACGGTGTACATCGCCCGGGCCGTGGCCGGGTCGCTGCCGGAGTACTACGCCGAGGAGGAGTTCGACCTCTACAACTACAAGATGCACCCGTACCTGCCCGTCAGTCTCGACGACACGGTCTACGAGTGTGTCTACGTGGGCGGCGTGAAGGACCTGCACAACTTCTCGGGGACGTACTCGTTCCCTGAAGGGCGGTTGGCGAGAGTGCCTGTTGAGTTGGCAGGTGATGGCGAATGAGCTTCGAGTGTGGGTACGAAGGATGCGGCCGGTCGTTCGACTCAAAACAGGGCCTCGGCCAACACGAGAGCGCCGCCCACGAGGGGGACGAGCCGTACAAGGACGAAGAGAGGATGCGAGAGCTGTATCTCGAACAGAAACTGTCGTCCAAAGAGATCGCGGAGAAGTTCGACGTCTCCAGTACCACGATCATCGACTGGCTCGACCGGCTCAACATCCAGACCCGGACGCCGAGCTACGAACGCCCCCCCAACTTCCGAACGAATAACCTCGGTTATGAGGAGATTCGTAACGAGTACCAGGGCGAGAGAGACAGTGTACTAATTCACCGCTTGATGGCGGTTGCTGAGTGCGGATTCGATGCTGTTGCCGGGAAGGATGTCCACCATGAGAACGGCATCCAGTGGGATAACCGCCCCAGGAACCTCAGCCTCATGACCCGGTCCGAGCACGTCTCGGAACATCACCAGCAGGGTATGTACGACGATCACCTCGAAGAGGTTCACCAGCACAGGCACGACGATGGCCACTTCGCGAGCTTCGGAGGGGGTAGCGCATGACGCTCGCTCGTATCCCGGTCGAACTGGGGGGTGAGACGGCATGAGCGACGCCGAGGAGATCGACATCAACTGGGGGCCCGACCAGCCGACCCCGACCGACGAGCCCCAGGCCAACGTCTACCCCGACGGCGACGTGCGCGTCAACGCCGCCGCGGGTCGGCAGTTCTTCGACACCGACGAGGTCGCCGTCGGCGCGGCCCCCGACGCCGGCCTGCTGGTGTTCGATCCCGACTGCGAGCGGACCGACCAGACGCTGCAGATCCATCGGACTGCCGACGAGGACGGCGGGGAGATCTCGGCGACCTCGCGGACGCGGCAACTGCTGGATCTGGACACCCTGGAGGAGACGCTGCGCGTCCCCATCGTCGAGCGTCCCGACGGCCTGCTCGTGGCCGACGTGGGCGCGGTGCTGGCCGACGGCGATGATGACGACTCGCCCGACGCGGAGCGCGCCGAGCAGATGCGGGACGCGATGGGCGACGCCGTCGACGCGGCCGGCGACGACCCCGACGACATCCTGGCCGAGTACCACACCAGCCAGCCGCTCGTCGAGGAGTTCCTGGTCGACGCGCTGGCCCGCGGCCAGCGGGAGTTCGTCGCCAGCGAGATCGCCGATGCGATGGACGAGGGTCTCGGCAGCGTCACGGTTGGGCACGCGCTCTCGGCCCTGATGGACGCCGACGACGCGCCCATGGCCGTTGCCAAGACCGACAAGACTGGCGACAACAACGCGACGGTCTGGCGGGTCGAGCCCGGCGTGGAACTGGCCGCGAAGCTGGAGGCCGACGCCGCCGTCGACCTGGAGGGCGTGCTCGGCGAGGACGTCGACAGCGTCCAGGCACTCGCCGAGGCGCTGGACATCGAGGAAGGTGAGGCCCGCCGGCGCGCGATGGACGCCGGCGTTTACACCGGCCTCCAAGATCACGTCGACCGGCCCGGGGTGGAACGATGATCGCCGGCAGTCTCGCCCGGTTCGAAGAGCCGGCCGACGACGCGCTGGAATCCCAGTTCACGAACGGCCGCTACCCCGCGCTCTACGTCGAGCGCACGCAGGAGAGTTTCGACGATCGCCCGATTCAGTCCGGGAAGGCCGCCGACACCGTCGAGACGATTCAGCGAAAGGTCGAGATCGGCACTGTCGCCGAGAGCGACAAGAAGACCCTGCACGTTGAGCGCGTGGAAGACCGCGAAACCCTCATCACCGAGTGGGTCGCCGATCCCACTGGAACCGGCCTGATCGCGGCCGAGTCCACCGACGGTGAAGGGCCGCTCGCGTTCCCGTTCGACCAGTTCTATAACCAGGGCGGTCCGGTCGAGCGGCTGGAAGTCGATATCCCGGGGCTGTTCCTCGCATGGCGCGACGACGATGCCCTCGGTGACGTCTGGATGAACGGGTCGGACCCCGGCGACGGCGCGAGCATCAACTACCACGCCAAGGCCAGCGCCGATCGACAGCCCACGATCGGCCTCGGGTTTGAGCGGCCTTGGAACGGGACCGTGATGCGCGGCGTCGCGTTCCAAAGCGGCTACGCCGCCATCTACAGCACGTCCTCCGAGACCGAGTTTATCCGGTTCGTTGGGGACGAGCTGCTGCCGTTCGCGTACGTGCCCGACGACGAAGACGAGGGTGAACAGGCGACGCTCGACGACACGGCCGACGATGGGGAAGACGCCGGAGACGGCGGGGATGACTGGGTGCCCGGCGAGTGCGACCAGTGTGGTCACGACCGGAAGAAGACGCAGTACCTGGATGGCCGTCGGATCTGCATCATCTGCGCCGACGAGGAGGGGATGCTCGATGCCTAAGCACACTACCCACCTCGATCCCGACCGCGGGCTCTGGATCCCACCGGGACTGCGTGAGTACGGCCAGCAGGTCGTCATCCGGACGCCGCGGGCTACGCACCAGATCTTCGGGAGCGACTGTCTCGACTCGTACCACGGCCTGGTCCACGAGACCGACTTCGGCTCGGCCGATGAGCACAACGATCCGAAGAACGCCCGGCTGGCTCCTGACAAGGTGACGATTAAGCCCGCGGGCGAGGAGGCTGTCGAACTCCAGGTCGAGAACGTCAACGCGGCCGGCGAGGTGGTTGCCGATGCCTGAGGACCCCGTCGCCGACGCGCTCGACCGGATCGCCGAACAGTGGGACAACGACGACCCGGAGGTGCTCGTCTTCCGGGACGACGAGGGTGTGAACCCGACCGTCGCGGACGTGGACGGTGACCTCCGGCTGCTGTCCATGAACCTCGTGCAGGCCCGCGCCATCGGCGAGGACGACGTGCGGGCCGGGTGGGACCGCTACGGCAAGCCGGACATCGTCTCTCTGTCGACACAGTCGCATCGATTTGGAAAACGCCACTTCGAGGACGTGGCCGATCTGGAGGGGTCCACCGCATGACCCGACACCACCGCGTGTGGCTCGCGACGCTCGTGTTCGTCGCGGCCGCGCTGCTGGCGGGCTGGCTGCTTGGGGAGGTGCTCGTCGCATGAGCGCCCAGCCCCAGCCCGGCGCGTTCCGCGAGCAGGACGGGCAGGCGCTGCAGGTCGATCATCCCGGCCACGAGCCCCACATCGAGTGGCGCTGGGACGAACGCATCGGCACGTCAGAGTGGACGGTCCGGGCGGCCTACCGAGACGGCGACGTGCTCGACTGGCCCGGCGCGGCCTACGCGCGGTATCACGAGCCCACGGGGACGATCATCGTCGCCGAGTGGGGCTTCCTGCAGACCGTGATCCGCGTCGACGAGGCCGAACTGGACGCCACGCAGGCGGCGCTGGCGCGTTCGGAGGTGGGCGACGATGCGTGACGGGCATCACACCCCCATGCTGACCCCCCGGACCTATCTGTGTGATTACTATAGCGAGATGCAGTTCACGCGTCAGTCCAGCCGCTCGCATTTCTCGCGGACGGCCTCGGCGATGAACTCCTGCCGGCGGTCACCCTCCATCGGGAAGCCTTCCTCGGCGAGCACGCGTTCGGCGGCGATCGCCTCGTCGAGGAGTTCCCGGGCGCGTTCCGAGACGCTGCTGTCCTCAGGCATGGTTCGCTTGATGTATTCGAGTTGCACAGTCCGGTACGATGTCCCCTTCTTGGTGTACTCGGCCATGCGCGCATCGAGAGAGCGACTGACCAAAAACCCCGCGGAGGCACAAAAATGAGCACGAACCCCCACACTCAGGCGACGATTATCGACACGCTCGGCATCGACCGCGACGCGGACGTCCTCCTTGACGAGGACGGACCCGTCTCCCTTGACGAGTTGGTCTGTCTCTGGGACGAACTCGACAATCCGCGCGAAATGCTGACCGAACCGGAGCCGTTGGACTACGAGGTCAACGGAGGTGCCTACTGGGAGCGATGATTTGTGTTACTGACACCCCGGGTCTGACGGGGCCAAAAACCAGGGTGCACCGCGAATCGCCCGACGCGACAGTCTCATATAACCGAGAGGTGAGTGTCACGCACCCAAATAAGATAGTTTATTCGCAGTAGTGGGGACAAGCTTTAGTCACCGGCGTTCGAGGGGTCGGATATGTCCACTGACGGTGACGTCGATACGTCTCGGACCAGTGTCCGGACTTACGTCCCGGCGTATCAAAAGGAGGAGTGGGAACGACAGGCCGACCGGATGGACATGAGTCTCAGCGAGTTCGTCCGGTCGATGGTCCAGGCGGGCCGTCGAGGTTTCGAGGGCGGCGGCGCTGGTGGGACTCCCGACGATACGCCGGCCGACGACGGCCGAGACCTGGAGCGCCAGATCGTCGCGGAACTGCGCGAACGCGGGTGTTGCTCCTGGGACGAACTCGTGAGCGCCGTGACCGACGATATCGAATCCGAACTGGAGCGGACGCTCCAGGAGAGCCCACGCATCCAGCACAGCCCTCGCCAGGGGGGCTACCTTCTGGAGGACGCATGAGCCAGGCCGAGTCCGCCGAAAACCCGGACGATCCGGTGGCCTACTTCCTGCAGGACATCGAATTCCAGGGCAAATCGGCCCGGACGCGTGATTCCTACGAACGCGTCCTTCGGGAGTTCGAGGCGTACCTCGACGCGAACGGGATGTGTGACCTCGACGGCGTGTCCTACCGGGACTGTATGTCCTGGATTCACACGCTCCGGGACTCTCACGCCGAGAGTTCCATCGCGACCTACGCGTCTTACCTCCACCGTTTTTACTCGTACATGGTGCAGGTCGGCGTCTTCGACGCCAATCCGATGACCGTCGTGATCGAGGAGATGGACGAATCGATCCACACGGACCCAACCAGGCGCGACCTCTCGATCGAGGAAATGCGTGGGTTCGTCGAGACGATTCAGCATCCCCTGGCCGATGCCATCGTGACGACGCTGCTCAAGACTGGGATGCGATCCGGGGAACTGTGCAATCTCGACGTTCGGGACCTCAATCTGGACGGCGTCGCGCTCTCGAACGCTGGAATAACCGAGGTGCGACCGCAGTTACAGGGTCGTCCGAATTCCATCTACGTCGACGACGCGCCCGCACGTGGCGAGCGAATCAACGGCGAGCGACGCGACGCCTCGAACAAGCGCAAGCGAGCGACGGTCGTTCCAGTCGACGCGGAGCTGAAGGCGACACTAGAACGGTGGCTCGCTGTTCGACCCGATCCGGCGTCACCGGCCGAGCCGGTCTTCGTGAACACGAGCCGAAACTGGGGCGAACGCGTCACCATCGACACCGTCCACCACGTCGTCGCCACGAACGCCGAACGGATGGGATGGTACCGGACCGGGGGCGGTGCCGACGAGAACGTCACACCGCATTACTTCCGGCACTTCTTCACGACACACCTCCGGGACCGGACCGGGGACCGCGGGATCGTCAAGTACCTCCGTGGCGACGTGGCCTCGGACGTGATCGACACCTACACCCACAACTGGGGGAGTCGCGTCCGGGAAACCTACGAAACCAACATCTACTCGCTGTCCTGAGAGGGGTTTCGCCACAAGCAGTAAATTTTGTTATATATTATCGTTGACTGCCCGTGCTCACTGTCGAACGGATAAACCATATGTCGCTATATCCAATGGCGAGGTCTGAAGTTGGGCAGGTCCGAATCAATTCGTTGGATGGTAATGGTTCTTAACACCATTTTCACCAAACAACATATACACAAATAGATGAATGCTGCAGGCATCTTCGCCGGGTAAGGTTTATCTCCGTTGGGGTTGAAACACAACATAGGAGACGATGCCTGCGTCAGTTGTGTACCGGGACGAAAGCGAGAAACCGGACGGGAGCCGGTACGAGATGGTCGCGTGGCGAGTCCCAATGAACGAGGACTTCCCGCAGGGACTGAAGTACAGCTTCCAGTACATGGACGCTGACGGCAACACGCTCCTGCGATACGACAACGCGCCCTACCACCTGGATGTCGGCCGGCACCATCGACACACACCCGAGGGCGACATCACGAAACTGGAGTTCACAGGCCTCTCCGACCTGATCGCTGACTTCCAAACCGAGGTGACCGAAATCTATGAGCAACGAACCGACTGACACCGAACCCACGCACGACGAATTCACGCCCGACCCGGACGGGGTCGACTACCCGTCGACCCTCCGCATCACGTCGCTGCCAGCGGAGCAGGCACAGCAGGCGGCCATCGAGCGCGCCGAACAGTGGGAAGACGGCGAGGAGGTTCCACACGTCGTCAACTTCGAAGAACGGGCGCGGCTCCGCCAGCTGCTCACCGACCGGCGGATGGAACTCCTCGAGGAGGTGATGGAACAGCCACCCGAGAGTATCCGCGCGCTGGCTGACCACCTTGACCGCGACGTTCACGACGTTCACGACGATCTCCATTTGCTGGCCGAGTACGAGATCATCCACTTCGAAGAAGACGGGCGCGCGAAGAAGCCGTACGTTCCCTACGATACGGTCCGAATCGAAGTTGAGTTCGGCCTCCCTCGTGGCGAAGGGTCAGAGTCGGCCGCATCGGCGTGAATCGCGTTGGACCCGGTTTCGGTGCGACTGTTCCCGGTTGCGCGTCGATATTTTCCCGACCCTCGTTTTGCACACGTCCACCGGAAACGCTGTGTGCAATTTCCGCCGCTCGCGAGAGTCGCCGGACCCGGCTGCCGCCACGATTACGACGACGGCCCAACCCGGCCAGGGGTACGAGGAAGGCTCAGTGATCGGCCAACGTCACATTCAGCTGCGTGTGTGCAAAACCCGAGTGCTCAGTGTAGATGCGAATCTTGCAGTGGGATATGCTTTATATCAAGGAAATATACCGAACGATTCACTTTCTGACGACTGTTGGGATATGTGAATTCCTCTATAACGACCCGTTTCTACGACAAAATATGGTATCCAATTGCTGTACTGTTGCAGACCCTCGCTGAGACTCTGCTTCTCAGTTACTGCTCAAACGGGCCTCTATTACTTGTCCCAGCGACAACCAAAGTCTTCTCACCGTTCTCAAGCACCCCTGCCCTGAGGTACTCCCCAGCAACACTGCTGTCGTTTCTTGGCCCTGGATAAAAGCTGACCTTGCCGTCCGGTTCGGTGACTACTTCGCCGTCAATCGTGAACCGAACTGTGTACCACACCGGTTCAGTAAAAATGGCTTCGTAGGTTCGGGTTGTGTCAGCCTGTAGTATAGCAGTAGTGCGCCGCTCGGTGAGAGGTTGCGGCACAATCGGATCGCCGACGACTTCTCGTGCATCCTCCTCATACTCAGTTCCGACATCGGTGATTTCCATCGCGATCTCGTGAGGAAGCGTGTCCCTATTTACTAACTCAAGACTCCCGGCTGGAACGTCCTCAGAACCGAGTGCACTGCAACCAGCGATGCCACCGAATCCGGCCGCGGCGAGAGTTGCCACGAATGAGCGTCGTGTAGTGGAGGGCATAGATAATGGTTGAATAGTATGGAAATAAATTCTTGTCATTTTTGGATCCGCTATTCCGCACCCGTTACATGCTGACTGCATCCTCTCAGTAACGCTCTGCTGACTATATCCTCTGGATCAAGCGCTCGGCTGTGTTGCACCTGACCAAGACTGGAAGACTGAGAGCCAGCGTACGATCCAGAAAAGTAGCTGAGATGGCAGAGAAGCGCCGGTTAGAAGGTGTGTTTAGAGAACTGGAAGCAGCAGATCAATCAA
>NZ_FOCX01000047.1 GCF_900110215.1 Halorientalis persicus
TATCTATCAAGATGTTTCAAGAGTTCTGGGCATTGTCCGTGGAAAATCTGAAAGAACCGGTTCAAGATGTCAAATTAGCAATTGCAGTTACGACAGTATTGGATGGTTCCCTCACCCAGAACAGTATCAAGAGAATATCGACGTCTGTCGCAAGCACTGGGTGATGTTGCACGGTGCGATAGCGTTCACTCGTATACTACTACTTCTCCTAGTCCTGTTGGCACCTCTGTTTTTCATGGGCATAATCCAACCATAAGAATCAGAAAAATGACTCCGGACAGGCTTGAGGGGAAAGCTGAAACCGACACTCCGGCGGGCATCCTTCGACACTGGGAATTCGATGGCGGACGAGTTTCTGTCCTCGCCCGCCAAGCAATTTTCATCGAAGGGAGCCCTGATCAGCTGTACTTGTTTGGTGCCCATGAAGTAACGATCGCTGACCAAGACATCAAACCCCCGCAAGCCTACGACGACTCCAGCGAATGGTCCTCGATTTTCGGCTACTACACCGGCAACGAGACAAAGACTATCATCATTTTCCTTGGGACGTGGTCATGGGCGCATCCCGAAGATGTTGCCGGCTCGCTCGCAATCACAGAATTGCACGAGCTCACGCACTGGGCAGTTCCCGAGGAAGACAACGAGCAAGATCCAAGCCACTGGGACCGGTGGAACGCAACTCTCACAGAGGCCGTCGAATACGCGCTCGAAATCGACGAGTGGCCCTGTCTCGAGGGATACAACCCGCCAACAGTGGAGTCAAAGACCGACGAACAGACTACCGAACAGATCACGCTAGAGGAAATCGAGTAGCCTGCATCGAAGCTTCTCTCTCCCACTACTCTCGTTGTTTTTCGCCAGCCAGTGCAGTGGGCTTATATGCCAGACCGTACCGATCCAACCAACACTCTCTCGCCAGAGACGCAATCGGATATCACCGACGCGCTCGAGATTGTCGACACTGGTGGAGTACTACGGGCCGACAGCACTCAACGGCCAAGCCTCTGGCTCATCCGGAAAGACGATCAGTACCTCCAGGTGACGCCAGCCGAAGACCGAACATCAATACAAAGCCCATCAAGCACACGAACAATCCTCAAGACGTACAACACGCTGCATTGTTGGGAAGATCCCCAAGTCGCACCAGAAGCAGTAGCCAACGCAGCTGACGGTCGGGCACCCGGCCAGGAGGGGCTCGATACCTTCTAGTTCCACCGACTCGAAATGACTGTGAACCAGCAAAGATACAACACGGCGCCCCGCCGGAAAATCAGATTAGGAGGTCCATGGGGAGTCGCTTAACACGACCAGACCAAACCACCACTATGAACACGACACGACGTCAGCTCTTGACCAGTCTCGGTAGTAGCGCCCTCATTGCAGCAACAGCAGGTTGCCTCGGATCAGGCAACAGCAGTCCACCAACACCAGCCGCAGACATCTCACCCGTCAACTCACTTCCCCAGCCAACACGTGGGGGCGAAGACGCAAGCATCACCGTCGATATCTTTTCGGACTTCGCCTGTCCCCACTGCAAGGACTTCCACGAAACAGTCGAACCGACGCTCGTCAACGACTACGTCGACGACGGGATCATCACTCTCCGCCACTTTGATTTCCCGATCCCTGTCGATCAAGAACAATCATGGCCAGCTGCCATGGCCGCCCGAGCAGTCCAAGACGCAGACAGTATGAACGCCTTCTGGACATTCCGCAGCAATCTCTTCAAGAACCGATCTGATCTGTCAACCGACCTCTACATCGGACTCGCCGAAGGGACTAGCGTCGCAGAAAAAGCGATACGGGCAGGTGCTGAAAAAGCCAAGTACCAGCCAGTGGTCCAGAAGGACAAAACCACAGGTCAAGATCGTGGTGTCGAAGGAACTCCAACTGCATTCGTCGACGGCGAGAAAACGGTCCCGAGCGGCGACCAGTCCTACACCGACGTGATCGTCAGCGCCATCGAATCCAAACGCTAGCGCACCAAGAACTCAACTAGTTTCTCGCGCTGCAGACACAGGAGCAGTTGAAACTCTCGATGTTTTCTTCCAAAGGGCCATGATAGGCCCTCAAGAGTGTGGCTAGAGTTGATTACACGAACGGCACCAAATTATATTCCCGAAATTGTAATAAATCCTGTGCCGAAGCAGCGGCATAGCACGGTTTCTCACCTGCCAGACAGTGAACCGTGAGCAACAACACACAAACCTCACCAGTCCAGACTGACCCCTCAGATTCGCCTCAGAGCAACGACGACAGAGAAGAAAAGTCCCAAGACCAGCCGGCCTACGACAGGTCCCACCAGATCGCACAACAGACAGGCGATATCTTCGCCGGTGGGGAATCTGGAGAAGCCAGTTCTCGTATCGACCAACGACTCAGAGAAAAACGAGAGAAAGCAGCCAGTAGAAACCCATGACAAGCAAATCCGCTACGCTCAAACAGGCGACTGACGGCGGCGTCGAGACTGCCGAATCGGGGCAAGTCCCTGTCCACGAGCGGATCCCTCCAGAAGACATCCTCAACGAGCCCAATCTCGAGCTCCTTAAGGGACTACTCCGGTGTATGGATTCCGTCGAAGAAGTTCAGGAATACGTCGCCTACGAAAACCAGCACCAGCAGCGCGAGACCGTCCTTCGGCTTCTCGACCAGCGTGCAACAGCCCTCAAATGGGCCCAGTGAGCAGAATCCAGTCACGAGAACTACGCCCCAACCACTGTCGTCTGGTCCCCAAACAACTACAGGAAGACACGGGTGTGGGGGACTCAGCACTAGCTAGAGATATTCGTCAACGAGGTCTTCGAGTCGGTCTTGGAGTGCGCCGTCGCCAGTAATCGTTCCATCTTCTTGGATCCGATACGACGTGCCCAGTTTCTCAACCGCCAACACAGGCCCCTCTTCGGTATGCTCAACGTCAACAGTGGCTGATTCAGCCAACCGATCTCGGAGCGCCTCGAACTCATCGGACAGTTCCCATTCCGGCGGTTCTGAAGATTCTTCCTCTGCCGCGTTGCCCTCGCTTTCGTCACTGGCCTCTCCCTCGCCACCCTCATCGGATGCGTTCCCCTCACTCGAATCAGCTCCAACCTCCACGTGGTCGGGAATATCGACGATCTTGACTCGGCCCGGTGGGAAACTGTAGTAGGTCACATCCAACGGACCAAGTTCGACAGGGCTCTCGACTGGCCGAATATCTGCATCGCCCTCTTCGATATCAGGAAGATATGCGACAACCACAACCGGCACATCGGCCTCATATTCGGGATTGTCCTCAGCCACCGTCACCCAGTCGTCCTTCTCTTGATCGTAATACGCGTTCCAGTCTTCACACGTCGACGGCGGCGAATTGATCACAACAGCCACGTCTCGCTCCTGGGGATCAGCCTCCCGATCCACCACCTTCACACCCGGTTCGCCCAGTACATCAACTCGATCAGCGCCATCGGGCAGGTCATACGCCTCAGTCTCTGTCTGCTGCCCAGTCGCGCTCCCACCATCAACTACAGCCACTTCCCCATCTTCAGAAGAGCTCATGAAGAACCCTAAACAGAGCTTGATATTAGCTTTTCTGGCGATTCTAGGAGATTGCCCCACCGTTCCGACTGAAAACAGGCGGTGGCACCAAAGCCACTCACCGGACACACGCGTTTGTCGCTTCCCGGGATAGTAGAGGCTCCACTTCCGGCCCGCGGCCATACGCTTTTGACCGCCAGCACACAAACACACACATCGAACCATCGATCTCGCGATTCTGAGCCACAAGACATGCCAACTCCAACTATCGACTGGGAACAGACATTCCCCTACTCGGAACCGTACGCAAACCAACGCGACGCCGCCGAACAGATCGCTGAAACTGTCGGGAACCACGGCTATGCGCTCTTCGAAGGTGCCTGTGGGACCGGCAAGACACTCGCCGCCCTCACCGCCGCCGTCGAGCACATCAACGATCCAGACAGCCATATCGAGCGGGCCGTCGTCGTCACCTCCGAAAAACAGCAGATCGACGTCTTCGAGGACGACCTCCGGGCGATCAACGAACAGCTGCCCGACGACCAGCCGCCGATCAACGCCCTCACGATGAAGGGGAAAGCCGACTACTGCCCCTGGACAGAAACCGGCCACATCGGCTACAGCGAGATATACGGGGAGTGCGAGTCACTTCGCGACGCCGTTCGTGAGCCCATCCAAGGCGCTCCCATGGACGACCAGTACGCGTCTCTCCAACAGATGGTCAGTAGCGCCCGGGACCTTGGACGAACGGGAGAACCGCTCGAAGGCGACGACTGGACAGCGCCGTTCGAAGATGGCTTCGAGCGCTTCGATGGAAGCAACTACTGCGCGTTCTATGCGGGCTGGCTCAAAGAGATGATGGACGACGAGCGGGACGACGCTGGATACCAGCCCCACGGCGTCGTCACCGCTGACGAACTCCTCACCGAAGGGGCCGACCAAGGCTTCTGTCCGCACGCGATGATGTTCTCCGGTATCGAGAACGCCGATCTGTTGATCGGCAACTACCAACACCTGTTCGATCCCCAGACGTTCAACGCCATGACATCGAGAGTTCTGGGGCCGGAAACAATGCTGATCTGCGACGAGGCCCACAAACTCGAAGCCCGTGTCCGCGACCAACTCGGGGACTCGCTCGCACTCCGAACACTCCAATCAGCGATCGACGAAATCCAATTCGAAGTGATCGACCGGGCCGACGAAGCCGGCGACATCATTCGCTCGATTCTCGAGAGTCATGACATCTCCGTCCAGCAGTGCCGGGAATTCATGGAATTCCTCGATGAACTGGCAACACGCCTCCGGCAACTCGCCGAAGAAGCCATTGATGAAGCCGATGCACCCGTAGACTCACCCGGAGAAGAAGGTGACAATCTCCCCGAATCCGTCTCGCTCCCCCTTCGAGACCCAGAGCGACTAGAACCCGACCGCATCTCCAGCTGGGTTGACCTCGCAGGGAAATCCCACTTCATGGAAATGGCACCCGAGATCGGCGCTGCCATGGGCGAAGCCCTCGAAGAAGCAAACGACGCCGTCGACTCCTACTACAAAGGCGAGATCCACACCGACACTGTCGGGCGCGTCCTCGGACGATGGCAGGAGTGCGACCACAGTCAGTTCTTCCGCGAATTCGAACTCGACCGCCGCGCTCGCGCCTTCGAAGGAGCAGACGACAAGTGGGAACGGTGGTACAACGCATCGCTCGAACTCCGGAACTGCATCCCGGCCGAGCGGATTGCCGACCGGCTCGAGATCGTCGGCGGCGGCGTCCTCATGAGTGCCACACTCGCCCCGCTGGATGTGTTCGCCGAAACCAGCGGCCTCGACGTGCTCGAAGAACGCGACCGGCCCGTTGACCACCTGGTCTATGAATCCCATTTCGACCAAGACAACCGCGCGTCCTACATCAGCACCCTCCCACAGTACAACTACGACAACCGGAACGATCCAGCCGTCCAACAGCAGTACCTCGATACTGTCGTCGACGTCGTCACGACATCTGACGGCAACGTCCTGGTCGGAATGCCGAACTACAGCGAAGCCAGCGAAATGGCTGACAAACTTCGCTCCGATCCCCGCGTCGATGTGGCAAATGACGATATACTCTGTGATCAGTCCTCATCGAACCGGGAGACAGACCAGCTGAAAAAAGAATTCTGGGCCGGCGGGAAGAAAGTCCTCATCACCGGTCTCCGAGGAACTCTCACCACTGGCGTCGACTACGACGGCGACAAACTTCGATCAACAGTCATCTGTGGCGTCCCCATGCAGAACACGAAAACAGACTACGCCAAAGCGATCAAGAAAGCCTACTGTGAACGGTTCTCCTACGACGTTGGATTCAATTACGCATTCACCATCCCTGCCGTCCGCCACGCACGACAAGCCCTCGGACGAACCATTCGGGGGGAAACCGAAGAAGGCGTTCGAGTGATCGCCGACGAACGCTACGCCTACGACACAGACTGGAACCACGTCGGCCAATACCTCCCCGACTACGTCCGCGACGAATACCACCCAGTCGATCCAGAGTTCCTCAAAGATCGACTCGACGCATGGTGGAGCGGACGCCGGACAGAAGCACCACCAGAAGCTCCGTCGGACGACTAGAACCCAGACGCAACACCGCGCGCGACTTTCAGTACAAACTTACTTTTGGTATCAGTAATCAAACTTCGGGATATGTAGCGGAAAATAGTTTTGTAAAACACCAACAAACGGTGTGAAGAACAATTCCGTCAGACACTCCACACGATACTTGCCGGGAGTGGGCACTCCTGTTAAGTGATTTGAACAAACATTAAGTGAAGACAACGACAACGACGGATCATCAAGTCAGGAAGGTAACACCCGCCGCTATCGAATGGGTGGGAAACCGAAGAGAGTGGTACCTCTTCATTTTCCGCCCACCATCAAAAGTGTTGTGCCCGCGGTTAGCCCCTGGTCTGCTGTGGGGAGCAGTCCGGGGATGATCACGGGCGCTCACTTTTGGCGACGGTTGGGATGTACCGAACTCCCAAATACCGGACACATTGGCCGAAACCTGTCGGCCATCCAAGGCACTCACGCCTCCGCTTACCAAGCGGACGCAAGCCAGCGCATCCATCTAAGGAATGCGTCTGAGTGTTTTGGATGGCCAGTAAAGAAGATTTCGGCCAATGTGTCCGGCCTGAGACAACAGAACAATGCAAGGCTCTCACGTCGGAGACAGGACGAATCGGTCACGAATCACTGGACGACGGTCCAACATATCGTGCAGAGACAGCACGGGGAGTGTGGATCAAGTCACGAACAATACGAAGCGGTCGGTGGACTCACCCAAGACCCACACCGTTTACGAGATGCCGCAGCTGTCTGCACAACCATCTCGATACTATGACCGCCCTACTGAAAAAGAAAGCAGCCGAAGGACTCTCCACCATCAAGATACCGCAGAGTCGAGTCCCCCAAACCGCAGGACGGCAGCAGGACTGCGCCCATCTCCATTCCAGCAGCAGGCTTCGAGCGCTTTCAGCAGTCTCTCTGTTTGGAATCATTGCACTACTACTACTACCACTAGAGAAGAAGGAAGAAGGGGGGGCAGTATCGGGTCAATACCACTGGTTTCAGCGCGAGGTGGTGGATCATGAGCGAGTATGTCTGTCTTGGCGTCCACGTCCTGAAGGCTGAATTCGCCCACTTCCTCGAGTTTGTCGAGGAAAAATGGGGCGTACGCGACCGCTACGTGAAGTTTGAGATCGAAAACGCGATGCGGGAGTGGGTCGATCGGGACGAGGCACTCCACCAAGCAGAGCAGGAGCTACGGGAGGCCCTCCGGTCTCGTGGGCTTTCTTCTTCAACAGAATCAGTCGGGACCATCACGACTCGTGGAGAGACGCGCAAGCTGGGCCACAGAGTGCTTTCTGAGCTCAAAGATGAGTTTGCCCGCATCGCTAAACAGCACTACGACGACAATCTAGGCGCTGTACTCACGCGTGCGCTGCGCGCGTACAGAAAAGGCGGGCGACGAGAGCGGATCCTCTCCCTCATTCAGCAGCTGCCCGAATCTGGAAGCAATACTGATACCGATGGCGATGCTGCTGAAAACGAAGCCACACAAACAACGCTCGCCGATACCGCACGGCTGTATGCTGAAAGCGAATCTGCCGATTCCGGTGGGAGTGCTGAAAGTCAGGCTGATTCCATAGCCGATATTGCTGAAAATGTGGACCAATCCGTCAACGCGTTCATCGTTGAAGAAATAGCGGGCGAGCTTGAAGACGAATTTCTCCGGCCCGATCTCCGCGAAGAAATCCGGAAGAAGGCTGGGACAGACAAGGAAACGATTGAGGCGTACGAAGCGGCGGTGACCTCGTACAAGGGCGTTGTTCCGCATCCATCGTCGCGGAAAAACCTCTTCATACGGAAAGAGCAACGAGAAGAAATCACGACCTACGGCGACCTCTCACGGTCTGAGCGCGTCGAATTCATCCGGGAGCAGTTATGTACCGACTGTCTAGTTGATCAGAAACCGTCCAGCGCCCTCGAATACACTGAAGTGCAGGACCTCTTCGAGTACCACTACCACGACTCGCCATCCCACACGTACGTGTACGAGTTGATGCGGGAGGCAGCAGAAGCGCCCGGGTTTGATTTTGACGAGGATCGGATGCCGTCCGTGGTCAAGGTTGAGATCAAAAAGGCCGGGTCCGAATACCTCGAAGCGGCCCGCAGCAATCCAGAAGTCGATGAGGAACTCGTGGACGCGCTCGTGGACTACGATCCGATCGACAACCCAGCCGAGCCAGACAAACTCTCGGCAGAAAGCCCCAACATCGACGCCGACGTGACGACCTACAGCGCTGGAAGTTCGCCGCCGAACCAACCATCCGCAGCTGACGACGACTAGCCAGCGCCAGACGGAGCAGGCGGCGCCTGCCATGTGTAGCCACTGCTGTAGCGATACTGGTGAAAAACAATCCAATCAAACGCTGACAACGAGTTTCTCGCCCGCGAGAGACTGCCGATGATCATCTTCCAAGAACACGACGAAGCAACGTGTCCAGAATGCGGAGCATCACTCCTGTTTGGCGACAAGGAAAAGCCGGGCGGCTGGAAAATATACTACGAGTGTAGCGACCGCGACAACTGCAACTGGGAAGCAGGCCGTGTCGGCTACATCTCACGTTCCGACGTCGACCACACCGATGAAGTCGACGAGAAAGCTATCGAAATGGGCGACCGATGGACCTGAACACAGCCTCCCCCCTTCGCTCCCTCCCGAATCGTCGCAGACATGACGTTTCTCGCCTCCACGTAATCCAGAGCAATGCAGTTTGAGTATTCTTGTCCGGAGTGCGAGTGCACTGACGGCCGACACCCGATCCAGTGCGACTTTCGGGAACTTAGCAGAACAGACCTCGAAAAGGCCCACATCGATATCATCTCGCGGCTCTCTGTCGGCCCATGCGACAAAGACACGCTCAAAGACGAGATTCACGGAGAGTGGAGCCAGATTCACGACGAGATCGTCCGAGAACTCATCCAGTACAAACACGCCTCACTCACCGAAGATCAAAAGCTCACACTCATACCCCCGTCTGACGGCTTCGACAGCATTGATCCTCACCGGGAACCGCTCAAAACAATCTATCGACATGGCTCCTACCCCGGCGCCCACGACAACTCTCTCTTCGCGCTCATCTCCTGGTACGAATCTGTCGGGCTTTCCTGGCAGCAGACCAAGGACAAAGTCATTGAATGGCTCGAGCAGTCCGGTGCTTGGGACCGAGGAGGATTCAAAGAAGAGTCCAAAGAAGCCGTCGTTGAGAAAAAACAACACGTGTACCAACGAGACTACGGCTGGCGAAACAAAGGGAAAGCCGCCAAACGCGTAATCGATCAAAAGCGTCAGGAACAAAACCCTCACTCAGCCCCGGTCGCTACTGGAGACTGATATCAGGACTGGTCAGTCACACTCGGACGGGTTCCGAAGTGCTTGATGGCTCTCGACGGGCATCTTGGATCGCACTCGCAGCCTCCTCGGGCCACGGAACATACTCCCAGCGTTGCTCCACCGAATCCGTACCAGCAGTCATCACATCAATTGAGCCAGTTTCGAACAGTCGCTGGAACACAGTCCGGCTTGATTCCACCGTGTCAACATCTGACGCCGGCAATGTCTGGATATCATGTGCGTAGATTTCTGACTTCTTGAAAACCGTATCATCCGTCACAGCATACACCGTCGCCCGGCGCTGGATCTCTCGAATGATGACAATTCCGATCGTGCAAAGAATGAGAATCGGACCAAGCGGCCACAGCGGATAGCCGCCGAGTGACCACGATCCAATCTCCCACCGGAGAAAGACAATTGTCGTCGCGGTCTCAGTCCCAGCCATCACAGCCAACGGCTCAGCAAGCATGAGAATACTCGGATGCTCCAGATACCGGACTTCTTCACTGGGACTTGTTCGCTTTTCGATCCAATCCGGGGGCATGTCCAAACCATTAGCTTCGAAGCATATCAAACTCCTCCCTACGAATCAAAACTGAAACTCACTCCACTGCATGACCACTCTAGGTGTGTCAAAACTTATTGTTATTGGTTGTTTTTCTCTTCCCATGAGCATAGAGAAGCAAAGTGTAATCCCACGCACTCAGCCAGATGAATCGCCTCTCGGTCGGTCACGAGAGTGACCCCTGTCGCCCCTTCAGCACAATCCCCAGTTGTATCCGACCGATTATCATCAGCAAAAACAGCCCTCTCAAAAAGCCACTAGAGAAATGACACAAAATACGAAGACCCTACAAACACACCGAATCCTCGCGTGCAGTATCGCCCTGTTCACCGTTCTCGCAGCAGTGACCACGCCCGTTGCCATCGCATCTGACACTGGAAGTGGTGCTGGAAACGAATCAACTGCAGTAATTAACGAATCGAAGGAAAACCAGACATCCCCCACCAAGGAACCCTCCACGATTAAAGACACATCCACACATCAGGCTCAGGACCTCCCCAACACATCACCACCGCCGGCTGGTGGAACGATGAGCCTGTCCACATCTATCTCGAAGTCAACCATCACATCTGGAGAAACAGCCATCATTACTGTCACCATCGAGAACAATATGAACCAATCCATTGGTGGTGGTTTATTACAGTTTGACAACGGTCTAATACCAGTGAGTGACGAGAGAGTTGACCGCACTGGAATCACCTACCTTAGTAGGATCGGCGGCAAACTCAATAGCGGGGAAACACGAAAGCTGGAGTTTGAGTATGAGTTTGAGCCAATAACAAGCCCCGGTGATAGTGTTATCGAAACTACTGGTCATGTGAATGTCTCCTTCGAGCCGATGTCCATTCATAAGGGAGTTCCCTCGGAACTCACAGCCTCTTCTCAGGACGTCAGGCTCACGAACAGCGAAAACAGACCCAAGTTCTCCGTGGACTTTCCTGACGAGATTCCAGAAGGTGGCGACGGAGCAATCAACTACTCCATCACAAACCGGGCTAACTACCCGGTTGGAGAGGTGACGCTCACTCTTGATCTTGCTGACGGTCTGCATGAAAAGCACTTTACGGCTCTGGGAGAGCAAAAGCGATCAGCTCCCCCACAAGATATCGAGGTGCCTCTTAACACGTCCAAAATCAGGATTGGAGAAACAATCACTGGTTCAATCCCAATTGCTGCCATCGGAAGCAGTGGCTCTCATCACGTGAGCATTGAGGGAACAATCTCCACGATCACGTCGGAGTACAGCGTGAAGAGCGACACGTCGATCACGATCACTGAACCAGACACAGAGATCATCAACTTCTCGCTTCCAGCCAGTCTAGAAAACGGTGAATCTGCATCGTTCGACTACCAAATCCAGAATCCCGTCATCGAAAACCCAACAGACGCGACTCTCGAATACTACGTCATCGGCGGCGAAGGTACCTACCTTGATTCAGGAGAGATCGGGGACACTAGCATCAAATCTCTGTCGGCGCTGCGCCCAGACCGTGGAACCTCCGCAAACGGCACAGCAGAGATCACGCCAGATATCATCCAGAAAGACCTCGGAGAAGACGCGTCAATCGAGGTTCGTATCCGGGCTGTGATCAGTGGTGAGGATCAACAGATCAGCGACATCACCACGCGAACTCTCGAAGTGAACAAGAACGAAACCGACCTGGAAAACCCCGCTACTGAACGATTCAACACGAACGATGAACCGGGAATCCAAGCTGGTGAGATAATCTCTGCAATCGTCGCCTACAATACAGATCAACCGATCAACGGAACCCAGGTTGATACAACCGATGTCATCAACCTAATTGTCGCCCACAACACCTGAAAAGTCTTCTCAAGCACTTCTTGTCCTCTGCAAGTCTGCAATACTAGACTGGTCTAGAGGCGGTCAACAACCTGGTCGACGTAATCGCGATAGTCTTTGAGCAGTCGCTTCCCGTCAGTCGTCAGTGTATACGTGTTAGTCCGACGGTCCAGCTGAGCCTTTTCGAGAAGGCCTGCTTCAACCAGGTCATCCAAATTCGGATACAGCCGGCCGTGGTTGATTTCTTTGTCAAGGCGCTCTTGCAGTTGGCGCTTGACGCCGAGACCATACGGTTCTTCATCGCTGTCCTCTAGTTGAGCGATAGCTAATAGCGTCTCTTTCTGGAATGCGGTTAGGTCCGTTGCCACTACATCGCCGACGGATTTCGTATCTTGCTGACTCATAGGTGGGGGTAAGGTTTCGAGCCGGAAGTGTTACCATCCGACTGTGGAATTCACGCAAGCACGATTTCTAGTTATCTGATCTGTATAAATCTTCTGAACTTTACCAAGGTCATACCTACACAGATATCACTCCCCAACAGCCTCTTCGACAATCTCGATTTCCTCGTCAGTCAGCCCATACAGTTCGTAGACGATTTCATCGATCAGCTCATCGGTCCGCTCGATCTTCGCCTCTAGTTCATCAGCCCGTTCCATCGTCTCGACGTAACTTTCCAGCCCAGCCTCCACGTCCGCGACCGCGGGGAGGGACAGACCTCGCAGCCGATCCACCAGCGAATTGGTTTTCGTCGCCGTCTCGCGGAAGTTGGCAAACCCATCAGCCTCGTCGACGGCGACCGGCACGAACGCCTCGATGAGATCGGCCTCAGTTGCGGTGAGGTCCGTGATCCGCAACGCCGGCAGTGGCTCCGTCTCCGTATAGCCCCACTGGTCCGTGTCATAGGCCTCCTCGTCGTCAGGTTTGTAGCGAGCGGTCAGTTGGATCTCGACTGTCGTGTCGGACTCGCGGACGACCTGTGCGTTCCCAACGCGGAGATTCGGTTTCTCTGCGGCCGTATCCTGGAGGATGGAATCGGCGGCCCCTTCGGGGGGTTGGGTGAGACCGATGTCTGCGAGGGGCTGGCCGTCGGAGTAGGAGCCGAGATGGTCAACAATACTCAGATTCAGGTCAGAAAGATTATCAGCACGCTGTGTTTGGCGAGTGGTCAGTTCAGCAACTGAACCATGGAGTGTATCCGAGAGGTCTGCATTTTCAGACTCCACAGAGTCAATTGTATCGTCTGCCTGGGAAAGACGCGATATTGCTCTTTCCACTCTGTCTGATGCGTGTTTTTGAGCCTTTGCTGGATCGATAATTGGGATTGCTTCTAGGTACTGTGTTGCGATGTGGTTATCGATGAAACACGCTCTAAAGAATTGGTTGACTAGCGTAGACGATATTATCCCCAGAAGATAGTTAAGACTAACAGAGGGATCATCTGCTGGAATAACTGCGTTTGTTGTATTTAATCCGATGTGATCTTCAGATTCAAGTGTTGCTACGATACGACGGTCAAGATGAACATTTCGTATTTCCTGGACCAGTATCTTCTCATCAGCTTCCCAGTACTTTTCTTCCCGCGGCCGGGCTGCGGGATCCTCGCTCAATAGCTCTCTATCATATAAAACGTACGTACCGGACCACTCGTAACCGTATCTGTAGATATCCTCTCCGCCCAGTGCTTTCCGATGTTTGGTAGTTTCTTTTTCCTCACTAAGCCGTTCGGTATTGTTCCCAGTGCGGAGGCCTTGGACAGCATCCACATACGAACTTAGAGGCTTAGTAACGGTATCAGTAAGCATCTGCTCTACCCAATCTCCACCCCTCACCAAGAATGGATTACCAGGTAAGTTTTCGATGGATGTTGCCGAGTACTCCCGTAGCGTTTGTTTGCCTTCAGACAATTTCAGCGGATGTATTAGAGTCCCACGTAACCGAGCTGGAGCTTGGCGGTCTTTTTGCGTGATCAAGACCATTGTTTCGTTTGACGCATCTTCAAACACTTCGGCAGTGAAATCGTAGACGTCGACTGACGAAGTTGTATCGAGCAAATAAGTTCGAAGATCCTCGAATGAGTTGTTGTTCAGAAGACTATGGGGTATAATATAGCCGAAATTCCCCCCGGTTTTCAGGATATCGTGACCGACCTCTGTAAAGAGGCCATATAGGTCAAACCGATAATCCCAAGTTTGCGAGGTGGCGCGGTGATATTCTCGATGGTCTTCTGGAATTGATGAAATGAAGACGTATGGCGGATTCCCGACTACTGCATCGAACCCGGCATCCGCTCGTTTCTCACCATCCGCATCAAAGAACACTTCGGGAAACTCCAGTTCCCAGTGGAAGAAGGCCTCCTCGTCGGCCATGGCCTGAGCCGTCCGGAACCAGTCTTCATCGCGTACGTCGGCCCAGGCATCGTCATCCTCGATGGCTTCGGCGAGCATCCGATAGGCGTCCTTGGTCCCGTTCTCGTCTCCATCACGGGGTACATCCAGCCCAAACTGCTCGGCCGTGTGGACGTTCGCAATCTCGAAAAGGCGCTGATAGAGTTTGTCCGAGCGAATCTCGTCGTAGATCTCCTCCATGGACTTGATATCGGCCAGCGATTCGTTATCGATGGCCAGCAACTCCGCCATCAGGTCCATGACGTGTTCCAGTGTCTGCCGACGCGCCCGCGCGACCGACTGCATGAGCGTCAACTGGCCGTCCTCGTCGCCGGAATCGTCGGCCAGTACCTCCGTAATATCCGAGCCCACCAGCGAGTTGCCGGCCTTCAGGTGGTGATCCAGGAAGGCCAACGGCTGGTCGGCGGCCAAGGTTTCCAGCCACATCGACAGTTTCCCCAGCTCGACGGCCATGCCGTTGATGTCGACGCCGTAGATGCACTCCTTAGCGATCGTCCGCCGGAGTGCCTGCTCGTTGCGGCCCTGCTGTTCTTGCTCGCGAGCGACTTCCATCACCTGCTCGGTGAGATACGCGGTCGCACTCGTCAGGAAATGCGCCGACCCCATCGCCGGGTCAAGGATTTTCAGGTCCAGCACGCGCTGATAGAACCGCCCGAAATACCCCCGGTCGCCGGGTTCTAGCCCATCGGCTTCGAGATCGGCTCTGATCTCATCGAGTAGTGGGTCGATCGTCTCCTCGACGATATACGAGACCACGTAGTCGGGTGTGTAGTAGGCTCCCGTGGCCTTGCGCTCGCCCTCGTCGTTGACGACATACAACTCGCCTGCCTCAACCGACTCGACGGCCTCGGCGACGCTGACCTCTGTGGCGGGCTTCCAGACCTGACCACCGTCTTCGGCAACCGCGGCGTACTCTTCAGATGCAATGCGAAACTCGTGTTCTAGCAGGCCCTCGTAAATACTGCCGAGGTGGCGCGTGTCCAGGTCGGCATAATCGGCCAGCACGGGCTCGCCATCGGCATCCTCAGTTGTGCCCAGCCGGTGGATTACTTCAGCAATATAGCGGTCTGCGACCTCGTTCTCGGCAAGGAACGTGTGCTGGTCGTCATCGAAGAGTCCGCCGTTATATGGGGGGATGCCCAGGTCGGCTTCGCCTTCGTCGACGAGCCGGAACAGATGTTCTAGTCGGTCCCAGATCTGGGTGGCATATCCGCTGTAATCCTCGTACGTGTCGCCGGAGGTAATGGTCTCGTGAATCTCTAGGCGGCGCTGATCGAGGCTGAAATGCTCGTCATATTCGTCTTGCTTGTCCGGGTCGTCGGGATGGATCAACCCCCGGGATTCGGCATAGAGGACGAACATCAGCCGATACAGTAGCACAAGCGATTGCTCTTTCAATTCCGCGCGGGCGGCCGCATCGTCGGGGTCGATATCGAGATCGTTTGTGTGGACAAACCCCTCCCCGAGGACACGCAGTGCTGTGAACACGTTGTCCTGCAGGTCTTCACCCAGTTCTTGAGCGGCCGTCTCGGATTCGTTCCAGACCGTGTCCAGAAACGTTGTGCCGGCCGTCTCTCGAAATGCTTCGGGCCGGAAGAAGGCATAGAAGTACTTGAACGCTTCCAGGTCGCCCGTCTCCAGTAGTTCGGGCAGGTTGATCTCGTAGTAGGTTTCGGTGGCGTAGTCCTTGGTGCCGTAGAGTCGCCACTGTTTGCCGTTGGTCAGGATACCCCAGGAGACCCGTTCGGGCGTGTGTTCGAGATAGTATTTGATCTGGTGGGAGGCGTCGCGATAATTCCGCGTCTCGTTCAATTGCGCGGTGAAATCCGCATCCCACTGTTTGGCTTCAAGCACCGCCGCGGCCTGGCCGTACATCCCTTCGATGTTGCCGTCACGTTTCTGCCCGGCGGCATGGCGACGTGCTTCCGCTGAGCCAAAGAGCAGGCGGTCGTTGTACCCACTGCCACTCGGGATCGTCGTCTCTGGAAGCGAATCGAACCCGAGGATATCGAGGACTTCATCGATCCACGAGCCCAGTAGTTCGTCTTCTTTGTAGGACGCCAGCAAATCGCCCTCAGCTGCCCACAGATCCTGCAGTTCCTCGAACGCGGTCTCGGCCTCTTTGTCACAGTCCCAGTCCTCAAGATCGGTGACCCGCTCGTCGAGATAGTAGCCCGAGAAGAGACTTGAATTACGGTAGGGGGCGGTCCCCAGCGTGGCTTGACTCATGCAATTATATGGGACAGGTCACAGCACAGTAAAGAATCTGTGGGTCTGTGGACGGAGCAGGCTGGATGTCTTGTGGTTTGACCGCCTCCAATCCAACCATCAAAATTGTAACGACGCAGGACCGTGATCATTGTGATGGAAGACGTTCCACAACCAGCCGACGAACCCTACTCGACCGGCGACGAGGTGATGGTTTACGTTGCAGAGGGCGATCCAGACGCGCGTCATCATGGGAAGACTGGGATAGTTGTGGACATATCGCAGGACGCTCTCAGTACACAGACGGAA
This sequence comes from Halorientalis persicus, assembly GCF_900110215.1. Lineage (GTDB taxonomy): Archaea > Halobacteriota > Halobacteria > Halobacteriales > Haloarculaceae > Halorientalis > Halorientalis persica. The sequence goes on from NZ_FOCX01000047.1 coordinate 16,743, forward strand.
CGAGAGCTAGACTCCCACTCCTACAAGATTGAAGTTGATAGTCAGGAGCTCGATGTTTGGTTTCGTCACCGGGATCTCGTGCCGGATGCCGATTGAAGATGTGATGGAACAGATCTATCCGTCGATTTCATTGAGCGCTTCAGTCGCGACGTCGCCGAGTTCGCCGGCTTCGATATGTGAATACCGCTCTCGGACCATTTCTTCGGAGTTATCGAGATATCGGGCTGCGACGGTATACCCGAACGATCGCACTAGAACCTCACCCATTCCTCGGCGTCCCCCGTGTGGTGCGAGATACTCGTGTCGGGGATGGTCAACGTCGACGCCGGCGTCGTCGGTGAGCCGCCGTAGCATCGATCGTGCCCCGTCGGTCGTGATCGACTGGGGGCGAATATCGTCCTCGAGTGCGAGCAGGAGATCGCAAACGAACTCGTCGCGACGGTCTTCGATGGCAGCTGGCTGGTGGCCACGATCTGCGAGTTCTTCCTGGACGAGCGTTCCGAGCGTCCGTTGATCGAACGTCGGAAAGACCGGCCACCGGTCGGTCGGAGGCTTCAGCATCTTCCGATACTGTTTGAGGGGGTGGGTGACGGGATCGGGGAGGCTGGCGGCGTCCCACTGCTGTTTCTTCCGGTAGACGTCCATGCTCCCGTCTTCGAGATTGAGGTCCTCCCAGCGAACTCCGCGTCGACGTGGATCGTTCGGGTCTCGTAGGAGTTCTCCCACTCGGACAGCCGTGTACGCGATGAGGTAGACGAACGCCCGGTCACGTGTTGCCTTCAGAGCTTTGTAGCGGGCTCGCTGCTTGTCGGGTGACGTGGTGTCCGCTGGGAGTGTTGTGTACGCTTCGACGGCGTCACGGGCCTGCTCGTCGACGTGGCGGGTGAGTTCGTGGCGCTGTTCGGGCGTCCAGGCCTGCTGGTCGCCGGGTTTTCGACCGTCGTCTTCGGGGAGTGGGGCGGTCGCGCTCGCCCGCTGGGTGTAGTGGGCTTCCAGATATCCCTCGTTGACACACCAGCCACACCATGCCGAGATGTACGCATAGTAGGTCTGGACCGTGTTCTGCTTCAGGCCGCGGTCGCCGGCGAGGTGGCGGGCGTACTCACGGAACGTTCGCTCGTCGATGTCTTCGAAGGCAGGCTCGCGCTCGGCGTCGTTAGGAACGATCCCAGTCCAGTCGTCGTCGCCGCGGTCGCCGGCGGCCCACTCTACGAACCGCTGAAGTTCCCGCTCGGCGTTGCGGCGGTAGTTTCCGCCGTCGCCACCGCGGCCTTTCCCCTTGTCCTGGAGGTACCGCTCGAAGGAACTAGTGAGGGGATGAGTATCCTGTTCTTTGGATGTGCTATTGGTCATGGTGAATCTGTCTGGAGATAGGAGATAACCGCTTCTACGACCTGATCAGTGAATACGTCGGTGACGGTACCCTGAACGCCGACGACGTGGACGTCGTCTTTCAGCGTGGCGACCGTCCACGGGAGAACGTAACTCTCCTGACCGGGTTCACCTCGAACCCACGCATTGCTCGGGACGACAAAGCTCCCGGGATGGTGTGATTGTGTTGAGAAAGCGACGGAGATGGATTCCTCGTCAGCGTAGGGAAGTTGGTCGCTGGAGAGAACAAGCCACGGTCTTGGGTTCCCAGTATCGGCTTTGAACGGGTCTGGGGCCCAGACAACTGTGCCGCGGTCAACCATTTGGTGTCACTGCTCCTTGTGGTCTTCGGTGTCGTCGATTGGGTCGACGGCGTTCTCCATCCATGCATCGACGTCGTCGTCAGAGAACCCGCCGTCGATCTCGTCAGCTGTCGCGGCTCCGTGGAAGCCAGCCGAGACCACCGCGTGTTCTGCATCGGAGACAGCCCAGTACTGGTCGCGATGCTCGACCACCCCGTGTTCTTCCAACCGCTTCAGCGTCGGACCGACACTCCCTGCTGGAACATCGACCTCGTCGACGATCTCGCGCTGTCGAAACGCTTGGTCTGCGTGTTCGAGCAGGAATCGGTACACTGCCCCCTGAGTTGTATCTGGTCCGAGATCGGGAAGGGACTCACCCTTGTCTTCGATGGTCTGAAATTGGTCTTTCGAGATGGGCATCTTGGGTATTGGTTTGTATTAGAACCTATTAGGTCTTGTCGCCAGAATCGCCCTTCCTCAATCACGCGGGACATGAAACGAGTTGGTACTCCATCGTTTGATGGTAGAAAGCTATTCGTGCTGACTCTACGATGGTCTGGATACGATGGTACGACCTGATCCGGAGAAGCTCGAGAGGGCAGCTGACCACGCTGAGAATATAACAGACCGTGGTATAAGTACGACCAACACCCGGGCGCTTGTGGAGATGCGGAATGCCCTCATTCGACTCGAAAATGTGGCCAATGAAGCGCGCGAACAGGTTATTGAGCCCGCATTGGATGATAAGATCGAGGTGGGAGACACCGTAGAGGGTGTGCAAAGGCACGGACGTGAGCGTCCCACTGTGACCGATAACGCAACAGCCTTGGAAATGCTGGAGGACGCAGGTGTAGATTTAGCCGAAGTTGTGAGTGTTGAACCCTACTCTTTCGTCGACGCTTTTGATGAGACCGAGGTCGACCCATCGGAGATCATTCGAGTACGAACAGGACACGTACTATCGACAGGTGACTGAGTGAGCCCGGAAGCAGTAGTCCCTCGACTACCGAAAGTCGGTGAGATGCCTGATTCTTGCTGTTTCAGGTTGTCCTATGCTGAGTGTATAATTCATGCTTCCCCGACAGCAGCGGGACGCCCAATTTTGGTCGTGATTATCGAAGTAATCACGAACAAATACACTTCCGACAAAATTCCACGAATTCCCTACAGAGACCCCCACAGCACTAGGAAAACACGGGAGTTGTGGGGTCATAAACCACATACCGCTATACCGAATGCCAGCCGCTCTTTATGTCTGGGGGTTATGATCTGCTGTTGGGGAATATCTAGG
>NZ_FOCX01000029.1 GCF_900110215.1 Halorientalis persicus
GCGCCTCAAACCTCGGCCGGTAAGCTGTTACGCTTTTCTTAGAGGGTAGCTGCTTCTAAGCTCACCTCCCGGCTGTTTAGGGCTTGAGACCACCTTCGATCGCACTTAATCCACACTTTGGGACCTTAACCCAGCTCTGGGTTGTCTCCCTCACGGTACACAGGCTTACCCCGCATACCGGACTCCCCGCGTCGACAGCGTCCGTAGGTTTGGAGTTTGACAGTGGAGCCGACTCCTCTCGGAGGCGGACACCACAATCGGTAGCTCTACCCCACGGACTACCTCGGCGGAGGTCATGCTTCGACATGTTTCGGTCGGAACCAGCTGTTGCCGAGTTCGATGGGCCTTTCACCCCTACACGTAGGTCACGGGAGGGTATTGTAGGACACCATCCCTAACAGGCTTCCACGTGCCTTTCGGCACGCTTCACCTTGCCCACGCGTAGATCACTCGGTTTCGGGTCGTGTCCACGAGACTCCCCGCGCTTGAACACGGCGGCCCTGGCGCAAAGCGCTGCGGCCATGTCGGTTTCCCTGTGCCTTCCCCGATGACCGGGTTAGACTCGCCTCGTAGACACACTCCCTGGTTCGTTTTTCAAAACGTACGACGGAACATCGGCTCCTCACCAGTCCTACTGGAGGGTCGCCCCTCGATCGTTTCTGGTGAGGCCTTGTATGCCCCGTCGCTCCATCGCCACTTGATTTCAGGCCCTATTGCACCTCCCTTCTGAGGGTGCTTTGCAGCGTTCGCTCACGCTACTTTTCCACTATCGGTCTCGAGTCGTATTTAGCCTTGGCAGTAGATGCCTGCCGTGTTCACGAGGGATTTCCAACCCCCGATACTCTGGAGCTGACGCACGTCGTACTGGTCTTCATTACGGGGTTGTCACCCTGTTTCACGCTCCGTTCCAGGAGACTTCGTGAAGACGGTCAGACGATGAGTGTCAGTCCAAACACCACATTGCCCGTGAGGGCTTCGGTTTGGGCTAGGTCGCGTTCACTCGCGGTTACTGACGACATCACATTCGTTTTCTCTTCCTGCCGGTACTGAGATGTTTCAATTCCCGGCGTTCCCCATTGCGCGAAGCAATTGCGGTGGGGATTCCCATTCGGAGATCCTGAGTTCTTCGCCTCCGTGCGGCTCCCTCAGGCTTATCGCAGCTTGGCACGTCCTTCGTCGGCACCTGAGCCGAGCTATCCACCAGCTGGCATAGTAGCCAATCGCTGATGATGACCTGGAATGACTCCAGGTCAGTTGGTGACCCGGACTAGGTCCGGGTCGTGTAGTGACTCGGAATAATTCCGAGTCGCGTCCGCCAGACACGCTGTCTGGCTGGCTGTCAGACTCAGAGAGTCTGACAACGTCGCTGAAGACTCGATAAACTGCACACGAGTCCAGTGGACGCCTGGATCGCACGTACACACAGTCTCATCTGCAACGCCCGGTGGTTGCCGGTGCGTGCATCAACCCTTCCCACTCGCGTTCACACGGAGTGGTGCATCGGTCTTCCGTACCCGGGTCGAGTGGAGTGCCCCACTTAAGGGACACGGTTCGACTCGGGGACGGGATATGGACCCACTGGGATTTGAACCCAGGGCCTCCGCCTTGCAAAGGCGGCGCTCTGCCGCTGAGCTATGGGCCCTTCCCTGCGGACAAATGTTAGCCCTGGCAGTTCATAGGTGCTCGGTCGGAACGTGGCTCGAACGTGATCCTCCAAAGGTGGGCTGGGGCGTCGCCCCAGTCCCGGTCTGTAGGAGGTGATCCAGGCCCAGATTCCCCTAGGCCTACCTTGTTACGACTTAAGCCCCCTTGCGAAGCCCAGATTCGACCACCGCATGGTGGCCTCATCCGGACCTCACTCGGGTGCTTTGACGGGCGGTGTGTGCAAGGAGCAGGGACGTATTCGCCGCGCGCTAATGACACGCGACTACTACCGAATCCAGCTTCATGCGGGCGGGTTTCAGCCCGCAATCCGAACTACGACCGAGTTTCGGAGATTAGCGTCCCCTCTCGGGGTAGCAACCCTTTGTCTCGGCCATTGTAGCCCGCGTGTTGCCCAGCACATTCGGGGCATGCTGACCTACCGTTGCCCGTTCCTTCCTCCACGTTAGCAGCGGCAGTCTCCCTAATGTACCCAGCCAACACAAGGTTGCTGCTGGCAACTAGGAACACGGGTCTCGCTCGTTGCCTGACTTAACAGGATGCCTCACGGTACGAGCTGACGGCGGCCATGCACCTCCTCTCAGTGGCTCCAATAAGGTCATCAACCTGACCTTCACTGCACACTGTCGGTGCTGGTGAGATGTCCGGCGTTGAGTCCAATTAAACCGCAGGCTCCTCCGGTTGTAGTGCTCCCCCGCCAATTCCTTTAAGTTTCATCCTTGCAGACGTACTTCCCAGGCGGCTCGCTTGCGTCTTCACTTCGGCACAGCACAGGCTCGTGGCCTGTGCCATACCTAGCGAGCATCGTTAACAGCTGGGACTACCCGGGTATCTAATCCGGTTCGAGACCCCAGCTTTCGTTCCTCACCGTCGGATCCGTGCTCTCGAGATGCTTTCGCCATCGGTAGTCCGTTCGGGATTATGGGATTTCACTCCTACCCCGAACGTACTTCTCGAGTCTCCCGGTCCCAAGCCACGCAGTTTTCGCCGGACGCCTGCCCGTTAAGCGGGCAGATTTCCCGACGAACTTGCGTGGCCGGCTACGAACGCTTTAGGCCCAATAAGAGCGGCCATCACTCGAACTGCCGGTATTACCGCGGCGGCTGGCACCGGTCTTGCCCAGTTCTTGTTCGTACACCACCTTACGGTGTACAAAAGCGAGGACTGTATGCCCTCGCACTCGGAGTCCCCTTATCGCACTGTCGTGCAGTGTAAAGGTTTCGCGCCTGCTGCGCCCCGTAGGGCCCGGAATCTTGTCTCAGATTCCGTCTCCGGGTTCTCGCTCTCACGACCCGTACCGATTATTGGCACGGTGGGCCGTTACCCCACCGTCTACCTAATCGGCCGCAGCCACATCCTACAGCACCGAAGCGTTTCCGGCTCTCTGCAACTCCAACGTGAGAGCCGTATTCGCTATTAGCCTCAGTTTCCCGAAGTTATCGCGATCTGTAGGGCAGTTTGGCCACGTGTTACTGAGCTATCTGCCACGAGCCTGAACTCGTGCGACTAGCATGGCTAAATCGGACTCCGATAGCAATGGCCTCCGGCAGGATCAACCGGAATGCATTCCCCAATCATGGGGGGCTGGCGGAGACACGCTATGTGTCCGTCATTCGGTGACAAGGTATCGAGAGATTCGATAGTGTATCACCGAACTGTCAAGGCTCACATCAGATACCATCTGTACGGCGAGGCCGCAGGGGTGGAATCCTCATACTTTCGCCCCACTGAATGTGGGGAGCGAGAGACCACTGTGTGGAAGCTCGCTCACATCGCCATCATCGACGAGGATACTCGTCTGGGGCGTGGATGGCGTAGCGGGCGACCCCCGCTCGCCGCCATCCGTCGTGTGCATTTCATTCGATGAGGGTGGTACATAAATACCCGTCGATAGAGATACTGTGTGAGAACTGAGACCACAATACGGGACCGAACTTCTCACACACCGTAGATAGTTTCGATCGCGACAGGTCTGGGACGTGATCGGGCGTCTCACGAACGACACTGTTCGGCGGGCGGTTCTATCGAACCGCTGGAGTCGTGTTGGGTTTGGGTTCTGCCCGTCTCGGCGTCCGTCCCGCTCTCGAATGAGAAACCGACAAAGTTCGGCCGCCCGTACGCACGCGCATGGTTCAGACGATCACTGTCGAGGGAATGAGTTGCGAACACTGCGAGCAGACCGTCAGAGAGGCGCTCGAAAACGTCGACGGCGTAACGGAAGTGAGCGTCGACCGCGAAACTGCGAAGGCCACAGTCGAGGGCGATGCCGAGGTGGGAACGCTCGTCGACGCGGTCGACGAGGCCGGATACGACGCGTCCGCGTGAAAACACCGGATCGACCGACTCTCTCGCCCCTGACTTTCGTCGGTAGCTGTCACTGCCAGCCACCAGCCCGGAAACCGAACCCGATCCGTCGCGGCGGTTAGGCGCTCGTTTCGGAACGAACCACTAAGTCGGGCGGTTCCGAACTGTTGACAACTACAGGATGGGTGACGACACGACGACCGGCGTGCGGATCGGCGCTGTCGATCCGCCGCCATGCAAGCGGCCGCTGGAGGCGATCGAACGCGACGGGGAGTGGATCGTTCGCGAGTACTACCGACGAACCGACGACCCCGGCGACGGTGTCTTCACGTTCGGGACCTACGACTCGCGGATCGACGCGATGCGAGAGGGACAGCGAGTTCTGAAGCGACGCCGCCATCCCTGTCTTTTGCGGTGGGACACGGAACGGAGTGTCGGTGGGCTCTACTGGAATCCAGCCTTCGAGGCGCTCACCGTCGAGTACAGCGACCTGCTCCAGTCGTGGGTCGTGACGCCGAAAGACGACCATTTCGTCTTCCAGGCCTCGGACTCGACCGACGGCGCGTACCAGCTCGGGAAACTGGTTCTGGAACAGTACGACTTCAAGACCGTCGAGTTCTACACGCGCGACGGCGAACTCGAGACGAAGCGCGAGCACCGTTTTCTCCGACACGACATCACGAAGTCCGGCGTCCGGTTCAAGCGCGGGCAGTTGCCTGCGAGCGTCGAGCGACCGGCACCCCCACCCGAGGCCGCCCAGCAGTCGGGGTCGGAGTCGGGCGACGAGGCGGACCAGGGGGCCACCAAGATCATGAACACGCTGGCCTCCGTCATCCCCGACATCACGAAACTGGAGGCGCTGTACCTCGAGGGGTCGGTATACCGCTACCGGACTCCCTGGGATGGGGGGTGGGCACAGATTTTGATACTGAACCCGGAACAGCAGGATCATCGGACGCTCAAGCACGTGTTCGGGGACGCGATCGGCGCCTGGCGGAAGCTGGCCGACCACGAGAACGTCGCGACGATCCACGAAACGGGGGGTGAGCCCGCGACGTGGGTTGTCTTCGACGTGAGCGACACGCCGATCGCGGAGCTCCAGGAGCGTACGTCGACCCGCGAGCGGGTCCGACTCCTCTCCGGGCTTGGGTCGGCGGTCACGGCCGCTCAGCAGCGTGGTATCTACCGGACAGACCTCGAACCCGACAGGATCAGCGTCGACACGACGGCCGATTCGGGCGTCGATCAGGGCGGCCTGCGACGCGAGCGGTCGGATACCGGACTGTCTCCTAGTGTCTCCGGGCTGGGCCTCCATCGCCGGATGAGTGAAGCCGCCGATCGGTACGACGCGAGTCGGTACATGGCTCCCGAGCAGCTTCGCCAGGAAGCGACGCCGACGACGCCCGTCTACCGACTCGGGGCCGTAGCGTACTGGCTCTTGACTGGGACGGAACCGTACCACAGACGCCAGGACTTCACGACAGCGATCAGAGAGGGCGACCTGACACCGCCGCACGAACTCGCCCAGTTGCCGTCTGCTGTCAGCGACTGTGTGGGGAAAGCGATGCACAGTGACCCGAACGCACGTCATCGCACCGGCGCGAAGTTCGTCAAGGCACTCGCGCGTGCGCTCGACGTGAACGCGTAATCGACAACTGGGAATAGCGGTCACGCGCCGCGCATCTGAGATCGGTGGACTGTTCCGGTCGTTCCAGGCCGGTGGGAACTCGCGGTATGCCTTTACTCCGGGCCGTGGAAGGGTCCGTATGTACGATTCCATCCTCGTGCCGACCGACGGCAGTGAGACGGCACAGACGGCGGTCGACCACGCCATCGACCACGCGAAGCGATACGACGCGGCGCTGCACACTCTCTACGTCGTCGAAGAACCGCCGATGGACGAGGCGGGCGGTCCGGAAGTCCTCGAATCACTCGAAACGGCCGGTGAACGGGCGATCCAGCAGGTTGTCGACGCCGCCGAAGACGCCGAGGTGGGGACCGTCGAAGGGATGGTCGCGGAGGGCGCACCTCACCAGGCGATTCTCGACTACGTCGACCAGAATGGGATCGATCTCGTGGTCATGGGGACCCACGGCCGGACCGGACTGGACCGGCTCTTCCTCGGGAGCGTGACGGAGAAGGTCGTCCGTGCGGCCCCCGTCGCGGTCCTCACCGTCGGTCCGGAGCCCGCGGACTGAGCCCTGGCCCGGTCGGGGCGATCAAATCTCGATCCGGTCGGCCAGTCGTTCGAGCGCGTCACGACCGTAGGCTTCGGGGCCGAGGTCTGGGAGGACCTGGATCTCCCGTTCGGGAAACGTCTCGTGGATACGGTCGAGTTGTCGCTGGTGACTCTCGTGGCGGTCCCGGCACCGCGAACAGTCCTCGTCGGCCGTCTCCAGCACGCGGTTGACGAGCAACGTCTCGACGGGCACATCGTACGATTCGAGCCGGTCGACGAGCCGCCGTGTCTCCTCGATGGCGAGCGTTTCGGGCAGGAGGACGACTCGGAAGTCCGTCCGTTCGGGGTCGCGCAGGAGGGCGGCGACGCGCTCCATCCGACCGCGGAACGCCTGGATCTCGTCTTCGCCACTGTCGTTCCCCCAGAAGGCGGCAGGCCCCACGACCATACTGCGCGCTGTGTCTACGAGCCGTCGAACCTCACCCCTGACTTTCGTCGCGGTCGAGAGCGACTCACTGAGAACGTCGGGGAGCGTCAACAAGCGGAGCGTGTGCCCGGTCGGTGCGGTATCGAAGACGACGCGATCCCACTCGTCGTCGGCGTAGTCGAGGAAGAACTGGAGGGAGGCGATCTCGTCGCTCCCCGGGACGAATCCGGCCTGGAACAGTCGCTCCACGTCCTCGTCGGTCATCGAGATACCGGCGTCCCGGAAGTCGGCGGCCAGCGACGAGACGATCCCCTGATAGGCCGCCTGACCCTGCTCGGGATCAGCCTCGACGCCCCAGAGGTCGTCGTCGATGGCCGTCGGCTCTCCGGTCAGAGGCACGTCGAACGCGTCGCCCAGCGAGTGGGCTGGATCGGTCGAGACCAGCAGCGTCCGTTCGCCACGGGCCGCGAGTTCGAGCGCGGTCGCAGCGGCACAGGTCGTCTTGCCGACGCCACCTTTCCCACCGTACAGGACGAATTTCGGCATGATTATACCGACGGGACCGAGAAACAAAAGTGACGACCGCCAAAGGACCGAGGTAACCAGACGTAATCTGTTTTTGGCGAACCTAAAAATACAAGAGGCCCACGTACTGACGGGTACGTAATGAGTCTTCAACAGGCGCGCGCGGAGAGTGAGCGGTTCACCTTCGACGATTTGAGTGTCGTCATGGGAACGTACAACGAGGCGGAAGCGATCGGGACGGTACTCGAAGACATCGACGACGTGACCGGCGGCCGGGCCGAGGTCGTCTGTGTCGACGGGTCCGACGACCGAACCCCGGACATCGCCCGCGACCATGGCGCGCGCGTCATCGAACAGGAGCCCCAGGGCTACGGCGTGGCGGTCGAAGCGGCCCTGCAGGCCGCGGACAGACCAGTCATCGTCACGACCGACTGTGACGACACGTACCCGATGGAGCGGCTACCGGACTTTCTGGACCGGATCAACGAAGGGTACGACGTTGTCAGCGGTGACCGACTCTATCACGGGGCCGACACCATGCCGACGTTCAACCGCTTGGGGAACCACGCCTTCGCCGCGCTGGCGAGTGCCCTGCTGGGCGAGCGGGTCCACGATACGACGACTGGAATGCGAGCCTACCGGAGCGAAGTGATCGAGAAGATCGACTGGACCGAGAACACGGGGCTCTCGGCGGAACTCCTCATCAGGCCGCTCGTGCGTGAGTACGACGTGTGTGAAATTCCTATCGAGTACGGGGAGCGTGCGGGCGAGACGAAACTCGATCCCATCAGCGGGGGCTACGCCATCGCCAGATCCATCCTCACGGTCTCGGTCGAAGAACGACTGCGCTGAACGCGGCTAGTTTTCGGTTTCGGACTGAGGGCCTCGCCGATAGCTCGTCGTCCCACCGGGGTGTCCCTGCGGGTTCTCGATGCCGACGAGTTCGCCGCCGGTCGGGGAGGCATAGAGGGCAAAGAGCAGATCGTTGACGAGGTAGTAGCGCACGCGCTGGACGCTCCCGCCGTCGGGGTCGGGGTCGATCGTGTCGGCGTTCATCCGCTCGAAGGCCTCGACCCGGGTCGCCGGTGAGAGTGTTGCGAACGCGTCCACGTCGTACCACGTGTTCACGTAGTCGTCGAGGTACGCGACGGTCTCGGCGATCTCGGTCGCCCGTTCGGGATCGTCCGCGACGCGTCCGCGAAGGAAGTCGGTCACGAAGCCCTCGACGTTCTCGACGGGGGACGGATAGATCGCCTTCGCGACCGCGACTGCGGTCGTCAGCTCGTGCTCCGAGAGGCTCGCCGCCGCCTCGTCGGGGCCAGTGGGCGTGGTCGTCCGCCCCTCGCCATCGGCGTCGTCAGTCTCGCCCGACTGTGACAGCGCCAGCGCGCCGCCGGCGACGCCGACAGCGCCCAGCGCCGCGATGGCGTCCCGTCGGGTCAGTTCCATATCGGACACTGGTGACTCACCGGTTTATCCGTTATCCTCTCCGGCCGTCAGGTCGGTTCGGACCGTCGCCCACTCGGGTGCGAGATCGGGGACGTAACCGGCTTCCCCGCCGCACTCGCCGATGGCGACGCAGCGTTCGATTCGCGGCGTGAGCGCGCTGACGCGTCCGTCCGCCCGACGGACGGGCGTCTCGAACCGGTAGCTGAAACTCGCGCCGGGACCGCTATCGACGAACAGGGTCAGCGACACGTCCTCGCGGCCGTCGTACGGGATCGACCGTGTCGGCCAGCCCGGGCCGACGAGTCGGACGCGGTCGTCGGCGAAGCGAACCCGAGCGGTCGTCCGGTCGGTCGTATTCTGCGCGACGACGGTCACACTCTCCTCGTCGGCGGTGAGGGTCGCCGACACCGACCGGTAGGTCGACGGGAGGCCGACCGTCGCGTTCAGCGTGACCGTCTCACCGGCGGCGAGATCGACCGGTTGGATGCGTGCGCCGCGGGGTGTACCGCTGTAGGGTTCCCACTCCCCGCGGAAGGTGTAGCGATAGAACGACCGATCGGGGTAGGCGTCCGCCACCGCGAAGGGCTGTTCGTCCATGGCGTAGACCGTCGCCCCGTCGAAGTCCGGATCGTTCCGGAGCGGCTGGAAGGGGTGGTTGAGCCAGTCGCCGTACGGCGTCGGCAGGAAGACCAGTCCGCCGTCGAGTGACCGCTCCTCGAAGGGCTCGTAGGCCTGTTCGTACGTCTCGGTCGCCCGGTCGTTCATCGCCACCGGCCGCTCGACGTTCGCCGCCGTGGCGGTGCCCAGTACACCCGCACTCACGAGGATCGCGGCGACGACGACAGCCTGCACCGCTCCGGGTTCGAACCGGTCCCGCGCCCTGTCTCGCACGGTGCCGACGAGGGCCAGCACGCCCACGGCCGCGAACGCGCCGAACGGCAGGAGGAGATCGAAGTGGTAGTAGGGGCCGTGTGAGGCGATCAATCCGTCGCCGGCTCGATCCAGCACGCCCAGGAGGTTGTAGTTACCCCAGAAGTAGACGTTCCCCACGACGATGGTGCCGACCTGACCGACGAGGATCCCCTGCCGGGCCGAGAGTCCACGCCTGACCGCGACTGCGATCCCGCCGAGTGCGACCGCGGTCCCGAACAGCCCGCCCGCGACCCAGGTCGTCGTCAGCTGTTCCAACACCAGCGCGTTCGACCGGAGCGCGAGGCCGACGGTGTAGTCGATCTCGTGGCCGAGGATCTCGTGGTGACCGAAACCGAGCCCGTCCGCCGGCGCGAACGCCTGGTAGGGAAAGACCAGCGGCGAGCCGGTCATCACGGCGTTGTACCCGAGCGAGAGGGCAACGCCGCCCAGTCCGAACACCGCCGTGACGACTTGCCGCGGGAGCACGTCACGGCGGTCCCGGTAGAGCTTCCACAGCGCGTGCCCGATCACGGGGGCGGCGAACAGTACCGCGGTGTACGGTCGGGCGAAGAAGGCCAGTCCCACGGCCGCGCCGGCCGCCCCGGCCCAGCGACGGTCCCCGGTCCGGTCGGCCCGGAGATACGCGTAGAGGAACCCGAAGTTGAGCATCGTCGTCGGCGCGTACGGCAGGAACACCGCCGAGTCGATCAGAAAGAGCGGGGACGCCAGAACGAACAGGCCCGCGACGAGCCCGGTCCGGCGGTCGAACAGTTCCCGGACGACCAGCGCGACCAGCGCGACGTTGGCGGCGGCGATACCGGCCAGCGCCAGCCGCGCCGCGCCCACCAGCTGTCCGACGGCGAACATGGCGGGCACCACCGGCGCGTACTTCGAGTACAGCTGGCCCCCGTCCTCGACGAAAAACCAGGGGCGAAAGACCTCCTCGACCGGCGGCGAGAGAAACAGCTGGCCGTCGAGCAACATCGCCGCCTGCTGGAGGTAGACGCCCTCGTCGTGATTCAGCGAGTGGTACGGAAACAGACCTGTGGCCAGCAGCCAGACTGCGACGGCGGCGACGGCGGCGAGTGCGACGACACCGGCGCGCCAGAGCCGCGGCCGAACGTCAGTCGTCCCGGAGGCCATCGCTCTCGGTGGGGAACCAGGCGAGCCGGTGGTCGGCGACGAGGTCGACGCGCACGCGACGATCCAGATCGAGGTGGTCGGAGTGGTTGTGTTCGCAGTACACCACGTCACCGGAGTCGAGTTCGACCGTGTAGACGAACGACGGGCCGGTGTACTCGCGTTCGACGATTTCGCCGTCGCCGTCGGTCCCCTCGGTCGGTATCGCTCGCAGGTCGTCTGGTCGTGCCAGCACGTCTATCTCCGCGCCGTCGTACTCCGGGCCGAGGCCCTGTATCATGTCCGTATCGAGCGTTCCCAGCCCCGTCTCGATCGTGTGTTCGTCCAGGCGGCCGGAGATGAACCCTGCCTGGCCGAGAAAGTCCGCGACGAACCGCGACTCGGGTTGCTGGAAGACGACCTCGGGCCGCCCGACCTGCTCGATCTGGCCCTCGGACATGACCGCCACCCGGTCGCTGATCGAGAGCGCCTCCTCCTGATCGTGGGTGACCGACAGCGCGGTGACGCCGGTCTCTTTCAGGATGCGCCGGACCTCCTCGCGCATCTGCTTGCGCAGGGAGACGTCCAGATTGGAGAACGGTTCGTCCAGCAGGAGGACGTCCGGCTCTGGAGCCAGCGAACGCGCCAGCGCGACCCGCTGTTGCTGGCCGCCCGAGAGGTCGTCGGGGCTGGCGTCGCGATAGTCGGCCAGCCCGACCAGGTCGAGCAGTTCCTCGACGCGTTCGTCCTGGGCGTCGCTGTCCCAGTCGTCGATGCCGTAGGCGACGTTCTCCCCGACCGAGAGGTGGGGGAAGAGGGCGTAATCCTGGAAGACCAGGCCCACGTCGCGCCGGTCGGGTTCGACGAACCGTCCGTTCCCGGCGACGAGGTCGCCGTCGACGGCGATGGTGCCGCCGTCGGGACGCAGGAGACCAGCCAGCAGACGAAGCGTCGTCGTCTTCCCACAGCCCGACGGGCCGAGCAGGGTGAGTAGCTCGCCCTCGTAGACCGACAGCGAGAAGTCGGCGACGGCACGCTCGTTACCGAACGTCCGCGTCACGCCGTCGAGTTCGAGGACCGTCTCGCGTGACTGGTTCCCTTCGTCGTGGTTCGCCGAGACGACACGTTCCGTCCGCGTCTGTGTTTGCGTTGATTCGGTCATGATGAGTCACCGGTTTCCTGTGAGAGGATGACGGCCATCGAGAGGCCGGAGACAACTACGAGGATCAGCGCCGGCACCGCGGCCTGCCCGTAGAAGCCCGCCTCCTGGACCGTCCAGATGTAGGTCACCAGGGTGTCGAACCCCAGCGGGCGGAGCATCAGCGTCGCGGGCAACTCCTTCATCGTCGTCAGAAAGACCAGGGCCGCACCGGCGGCGACCCCGGGGAGGATCAGCGGGAGCGTTACCGACCGGAAGGCGCTCAGTCGGGACCGCCCCAGCGTCTGTGCGGCCTCGACCAGCTCCCGGTCGACCTGCAGCGTCGAAGTCCGGATCGACCCGATCGCCTGGGGCATGAACCGGACGACGTACGCGAACACGAGCATCGGAATGGTCTTGTAGAACAGCCCGACCACGTCGACGCCCGTCAGGTCCGCGAGCGCGGGTAACAGGTCCAGTCCGAAGCTGAGCAGGGCGATCGCCAGCACGATGCCCGGCGTCGCGTACCCGACGTAGGACGCGCGGTCGGCGAGCGCCGCCAGCCGAGAGTCCGTCCGGGCGGACGCCATGGCGATGGGCAGCGCAACGACCACGGACGCTGCGGCGGCCAGCAGCGCAAGGTTCGCCGAGTTCCAGGCGTATTCCCAGGCGAACGCGACCTGTCCGGCCTCGTAACCCGGCCCGCCCTGCGTGAGCCACATCCCGAAGATGCCGATGGGCACGAGGATGGCGAGACCGAAGACGGCCACTGGGACCAGGAGCGCGGGATACTGCCACGCACCGAGGTCCAGGTCGACCGCGCCGCGGTTGCCCCCGCTCTCGTAGGCACCGGACTCGTCGGCGCCGATGCGGGACTCGATGGCGAGGATGACGGCCGTAACACCCAGCAACTGGAGCGAGAGGACCGCCGCGTAGTCCCGGGCGAAGGCGTTGTACTGCGCGTAGATGAATTGTGTGAACACCTCCACCCGCATGATATTGGGCGTTCCGAAGTCGGCCAGCGTGTAAAGTGCCACGAGCAGGGACCCGGCGGCGATGCCCGGGAGGATCTGTGGGATGGTGACCCGTTTGAGCGCCTCCCAGCGACCGGAGTTGAGCGTCTGGCCTGCCTCGACGAGCGTCCCGTCGAGCGAGAGAAGCGACGCCCGCGTCGTCAGAAACACGTAGGGGTACGTGTACAGCGTCAGCACGAACGCCGCGCCGGCGAAGCCGTACACGGAGGGGAGTGAACTGATACCGACGGGTGCCAACAGGTCCGCGAGTGCCCCGTTCGGACCGAACGCCGAGACGAACGCGAAAGCACCGAGGTAACTGGGCACCGCCAGCGGCAACGCACAGAGGATCGTCCAGAATCGCGAGAAGGGCAGGTCACCCTGCACTGTCAGCAGGGCGAGCGCCACACCGAGGACGATGCTCGCGCCCGTGACCACCGCCACGAGCGCGATGCTCCGGACCAGCACCGCAGTCGTGCGCGACTCGATCGCCAGTTCGACCGCCGTCCAGCCCAGGCCCGCCGCGTCGATGGCGAGCCAGCCGATGGGGAGGACGAGGACGGCGGCGATAGCCGCACCGAGCAGCGTCAGCCCGGTATCGACAGTGGAGGACCTGTCAGCGGATCGACCGCTCATCCGCTCGAGGTCCTCCTCGTTGGTCATGGGGAGACGTTTGCCGATTCCATCAACTCGATGGTGTCTTGCACGTTCGATAGCCGCGAGAGGTCGATGTCCGGCGGGCTGAGCTCACCGACAGTCGGCAGGTCACCGACGGGCTCGACGCCCTCGATCATCGGATAGGAGAAACTGACCGTCGCGAAGAACTCCTGGGCCTCCGCCGACAGCAGGTGGCGGACGAAGTTGTCGACCAGTTCGCCCTTGTCGGTGCCCTTGATCTTCATCGCACCGGAGATGTTGACGAGGGCACCGGCGTCGCCCTCGGTGAACGCGAGTTCGAGCGGCGCGTTGGGGCGCTGGTTCTTGACCCGCAAGGCGTAGTAGTGGTTCGCGAATCCGGCCGCTAGCGATCCGTTGGCGACGTTCTGGGAGACGGCGTACTCGTTGCCGTACCGCTCGGTTCCGGCCTCGCGCATATCGACCAGCCACTGGCGCGTCGTCTCCTTATTTTGGATGAGTCGCATCGCGGTCACGAACGACTTGAACGCGCCGTAAGTCGGGGCCCAGCCCATCGTCCCCTGGAGCGCGCTCGACTCCGGGAACTGCTGGACCTTGTTCGGGATGTCCGACGCACTCAGGCGGTTCGTGTTGTACGGGACGGCCCGTGCGCGACCCGCGACGCCGGCCCAGGCGTTGTCGTCACCGACGAACTGGGCGTTCCCGACGGGCGCAACAGCCTCGTCCGAGAGCGATTCGTAGGCGTCGTTGTCCGCGACGTAGCCCAGTGAACTGGCGTCGATGGACCAGAACATATCGGCCTGCGACGCGCCTGCGTTGACCTCCTCGACGATACTCTGGGCCAGCGAAGCCGAGTCGTTGCTGCTGGGCTGGACGGAGAAGTCCGGGTAGATGGATTCGAGCTTGTTGATGAGGTTGGTGTAGATGCCACCCTCGCCCCCGCCGATGTAGAGGGCGAGGTCACCTTCGAGGTCCGGTAGATCGTTGATCGACGTGCCGCCGGGGTACGGGCGACCCTGTGCCAGTCGCCCGGAGCCACGGAAGTTGCCTTCGACCAGCGGTCCGGTCCCCCGGAAGTCCGAGACGTTCGCGTTCTGGGGCGTACTGTTGCCGCCGTCGTCACTGAACATCCCGAAACAGCCGGCCACGGACGCGGTCCCCAGGACCGCACCGCCCTGCAGGAGCCGCCGTCGTGACACACTCCGTCCGTGAGAGTCGACTTCGTCTTCCATATATGTTTTAGGCCGGCCTAAAACACTTATACTTGCCGGTTCAGTCGTCTGCAGTCGCTGGCGCGTGTTCCGTGACCGAGCCGGGGCGAATGTGTTCGAGACAGGAGAGCCAATCCTGCATGAACTCCCCGCAGTAGTTGAGGAACGCGGCGTTCTCGTAGTCGAAGTCGCCGTCGGCGAGGGCGTCGGCCATCGCGGCGAACACACCGGCGTACGTGTCGGCGTCGTCGCCCACTTCGTCGATGATCTCCCAGACGTGTTCGTTCAGCTCCAGTCCGGGAACCTCGTTGTTCAGGTCCGAAAACGTCGAGCGCGGTGCCTTGTTGTGTTCACAGAGCGGGTTCCCGTTGACGATCCGCTTGTCCAGCACGTCACAGGCCCGCTTGAGGAACAGGCCGCTCCAGATGTCGTCGAACCGGCCAACGTCCCACTCGTTTTCGTCCATCGGCAACTGGTAGAACGCGGGGATGACCTCCCGGCGGAAGGCGAGATTCATGGAACAGACAGTGAGGTAGTTGCCCCGTTCGGCGACGAAGTTGCCCTCGTAGTCGTCGGTCGAGGTCCGAGTCTGAGCCTGGCCCTGGAGGTCGCCGTCCATCAGGATGCGCACCGCGTCGAGGTCGGGAACGTTCGTCCAGAGGCCCTGAGAGGCCACGACGTCGTCGATCTCGACGTCCTCGGTCTCGACCTCCTCGTCCATCGCGCTGTAGGGATACCCACGTGGGTAGAGCCCGTGTTCGTCGACGTTCTGGTAGAGGACGTTCACCCAGCGCTCGTCCGATCCGACCGACTCGATAGTGCCTTCGTAGGCGAGGTTCTCGAAGTGGCTCCCGAAGAAGTCGAAGTCGGGGTGGGGGAGCGTGTCGTCGTCGATGAAAAAGCCGTACTCGAAGTCGTGCGCCCACATATACAGCAGGCCGAAACTCGTCTGAGCGTGGCTGGCTTCCGGGATCAGGTGGTTGTACTCCGGGACCCCCTGCGCTTCGAACCACTCCTCGCGGGCGCTCCCGTCGAAGACGCGGCCGTCGACGCCTTCCTCGTCGAGCATCGCCTGCATCTCGTCGGTGTCACAGAAGTCCTCCGTGACCAGCACCACGTGGAGCCGGTCCAGGTCGAAGTCGTGATCCCGCGCGTTCTCGAAGTACGTCCGCATACACTCGAACTCCCGAATCGTCGGCACGATCACACAAACGTCTCCACTCATTTCTTATCCGTTCTCTTTAGGCCTCCCAAAAATAACTGTCGTGTCTTCCCGGCGAGTGGGAACCGACCACAGGAGATCATTATACACTACCGATTTTGATTAACGCTGTATAAGGGGAACTATTATCTGCCAGTGCATGGGCAAGACTACGTGAAGACAGGGGTGTGGCCACACGAAGTCGCGAGGTCGACAGAGAGGGTTGGACATGGCCACGCCGCAAATAACTAACCATGCTCGAAAATCAGACCTGTGTGGTAACCGGTGCATCACGAGGTATCGGCCGCGGCATCGCAGAGGAGTTGGGCCGTCACGGGGCGAACGTCGTCGTCAACTACCGGACCTCGGAGGCGGCGGCGCACGAGGTCGCGGACCAGATCGAAGCGGATGGCGGGAACGCCGTCCCGTTGCAGGCCGACGTGGCCGACCAGGACGAGGTCGACGCGATGGCCGAGCGGGTGACGGAACTGTACGGACCGGCCGACGTGCTGGTCAACAACGCGGGGATCACCATCGACAAGAAGTTCGAGAACATGACCAAAGACGACTGGGAGACGGTGATGGACGTGAACCTCGGCGGCGTGTTCAACGCGACCAACGCCTTCTTCGAGGATATCAAGGCCGCCGACGAGGGCCGTCTCGTCAACATCTCCTCGGTCGTCGGTCAGCAGGGCAACTACGGCCAGGCCAACTACGCCGCCACGAAGTCCGGCCTCTTCGGGTTCACCCGAACGCTGGCGCTCGAACTCGCATCGACGGGGTCGACCGCCAACTGCGTCGCCCCAGGGTTCGTGGAGACCGATATGCTCGAAGACGTGCCCGAGCGCGTCCAGCAGAAGATCCTCGATCGGATTCCACTCAATCGGTTCGCGACGGTCGACGACGTGGCCGGCATCGTCAGGTTCCTCGCGAGCCGGGACTCCAGTTACATGACCGGCCAGGTCCTGGCCGTCAACGGCGGCATGGAGTGGTAACATGAGCCAGCAAGAGGAAGAGGCGTCCGACCAGGCAGACGAACAGTCACCGGTCGAGGAACTACGCGAACGCCGCCGCGAAGCGGAACTCGGCGGCGGCGAAGCGCGCATCGAGCGCCAGCACGAGAAAGGTAAGATGACCGCCCGCGAGCGGGTCGACTACCTGCTGGACGACGGCACCTTCTGTGAAGTCGACGCGTTCGTCGAACACCGTGCCCAGTCGTTCGGGATGGACGAGAAGACGTTCCCCGGCGACGCGGTCGTCACCGGCTACGGCGAGGTCAACGGCCGGAAACTCTTCGTCTTCGCTCACGACTTCACCGTCCTCGGTGGCTCGGTCGGCGAAGTCGTCGCCGACAAGATTTGCAAGGTGATGGACAAGGCCATCGAGAACGGCGTTCCCGTGGTCGGCCTGAACGACTCCGGCGGCGCGCGCATCCAGGAGGGCGTCGATTCCCTCGTCGGGTTCGCGAAGATCTTCAACCGAAACACCGAGGCCTCTGGCCTCATCCCGCAGATCTCGGCGATCATGGGCCCGTGTGCCGGCGGTGCGACCTACTCGCCCGCGCTGACCGACTTCACGTTCATGGTCGAGGACACGAGCCATATGTTCATCACTGGCCCGGACGTGATCGAGACGGTCACCGGCGAGCAGGTCTCCAAGGAGGAACTCGGCGGCGCCAAGACCCACGCCACCAAGTCCGGCGTCGCCCACTTCGCGGAGCGCTCCGAGGAGGAAGCGCTGGACGACATCCGCAGACTGCTCTCCTATCTCCCCCAGAACAACATGGCGGACCCGCCGCGGGTTCAGCCCTGGGACGATCCGACCCGAACCTGTGACGACCTCGTCGACATCGTACCCGAGGAACCGCGCAAGCCCTACGACATGAACGACGTGATCGGGCGGATCGTCGACGAGGATTCCTTTTTCGAGGTCCACGACGGGTTCGCGCGCAACGTCGTCACCGGCTTCGGCCGCCTCGACGGCCGCGTCGTCGGCGTCGTCGCCAACCAGCCCCGCGTTTCCGCCGGAACCCTCGACATCGACGCCTCCGAGAAGGCCGCCCGGTTCGTCCGCTTCTGTGACTCGTTCAACGTCCCCATCGTCACGCTGGTGGACGTGCCCGGGTTCATGCCCGGCACCGATCAGGAACACAACGGCATCATCCGCCGGGGTGCCAAGCTGATCTACGCCTACGCAGAGGCGACCGTCCCGCTCATGTCGGTCGTCGTCCGGAAGGCCTACGGCGGGGCCTACATCGTCATGTCCTCGAAGTTCCTGGGGAGCGACGTGAACTACGCCTGGCCCGGCGCGGAGATGGCCGTGCTGGGGCCCCGCGGTGCAGTCAACATCCTCTATCGCAAGGAGATCGCCAACGCCGACGACCCCGACGCCAAACGCCAGGCGTTGATGGACGACTTCCGCGAGGAGTTCGCCCATCCCTACGGGCCGGCCAAACGCGGCTATCTCGACGACGTGATCGAGCCACAGAACACGCGCAAGCGCCTGATCGACGACCTGGAACTGCTCGAACGCAAGCGCGAGGACACGCCGCCCAAAGACCACGGCAACATCCCGCTATGAGCCGGGCCGAACACGACATGGATACCGAGGACGAACTCCTCGAAGTCGATCTGGATGCCCTGCTCGCGAGGCTGGAGTTCGAGACGACCGTGCCGACCCAGCGGGAGGCGGCCGCCGTGGCGGCGGCCATCGCGACTCACCGGACAGACCGCGCGGTCGCGGCCGCCGAGGCCGCCGCCGAGAGCGAACCAGAGAGAGTGCCGGAGTGGAAGCTCGCGAGTCGACTTCGATCCACCGGGGAGAATCCACGTCGTCGGCCCCGAAAGATCGAGCGCGGACGCGAATGGCGGGCCGCGGCGCGGTCGCTGTAGGTCGTGGTCGATCTCGCCCCGGATTCCGCGATGTTCGCAGTCACCACGGTCAGTCTGTCCGTCGCCATCTGGATCGGGATCGAACTGTTCCTGTTCGATCAGTTTCGCTGGACGAACGCCCTGTCCGGAGCCGCGTGCGGCATCGCACTCGTCCTCGTAAACCGCTGGATGCACGAAACGACCGACAGATAGCGGCCCGCCAGTGGTTGCACTTCGTCGCTCATCCTGACAGCACTGCGTCTGCCGTCACCACCGTTGCGAACTCACCGTCGAGATGCGCCAGCGCGGACCGGTGAACTCGCTCGGGCGGGATCGCTTCGCCGTCGAACTCGCGGTCGAACGTGGCCGTCGCGTCCGCGACCAGCAAGACCTGGTACCCGCGATTCTCGGCCATCCGGGTCGTGGTCGAGACGCAGTGATCGGTCGTCAAGCCTGCGATGACGAGTTGCTCGACCCCGCGCTCGTCGAGCCAGTCGTCGAGGGCGGTGCCCACGAAGGCACCGTTCACTCGCTTCGTGACGACGTGCTCGTCGTCGAGCGGTGCCAGTTTGGATTCGAACGCGAAGCCCGGTTCGCCGCGTCTGAGCGGCGAGTCCGGTTCCGTCGAGTCGTGGCGGACGTGGGCGACGGGCCGGCCAGTCTCCCGCCACGCGGTGAGCAGATCCGCTGCCCGCTGTTCGGCGTCGGGGTTGTTTCGATCGCCCCACGCGGGGTCGTCGAAGCCCTGCTGGAAGTCCACGAGGACGAGCACCGCGTCGTCGGCGACGGTCGCCGACCGCTTTTCAATCGGCGGCATACCCGTCCGGGAGGGTGTTCGGGGCTTTCGGGTGGTCGCGGGTCACGTTGATCGGGCACTCGTCGGGGGCCTGCTCCGGGTCCGAGGAGAGCATATACTGGGGCCACTCGCGGTCGCCCTCGACGCCGTAGTCGCCGATGTCGGCGTGGGGACAGACGCCGTCGTAGTCCTCGATGCGGTCCTGGATGACCTCACGGGCTCGCTGGCCCGCGTCGGTGTCGTGAGTGATCCCCTCGAACAGCGACCGGGGCTGGAACGTGATCTCCAGGCCGATGGGGCAGTACCGACTCTTGCGCGTGTCGTAGAAGGGCGCACGACAGGTCGGGAACATCGATTCGCCGCCGAAGGAGAACTCCCAGTATGGGTCGTCGGGGTCGGTCGGCACGTCCTCGGGCCACGGTTCCGGGTCGTGGACGTGGAGGAACTGCAGGACGTGCCAGAGGCGTTCGTGGTACTCCTGCTCGGTGAGAGGAACCTCGGGCGGTTTGAAGAAGGTGACCAGCGACGCCTGCTCGGAGTGGTCCCGATAGGTGTCGAGGTACTCGAGCAGTGTGTTCCGAAAGCGCAGGAGTGCGTCCTTGTCGGTCATCGAGGAGCAGAGCGTGTAGAGCGGGTCGCCGTTCTCGACGGACTCGACGCCGAAAAAGCAGGGGAACGGCGAGCCGTTGCGTTCGCCGAGCAGGCCGTCCCTGAAACTCTCCCAGTGGTCGATCCCCCACTCGGGAAGGTCGCCGTCGGCCGCACGGTCCGCGAGCGTCGCCTGATCCAGCAGGACCTCGACTCCCGGTTCGTTCATATCTCCAGTTGGCTCCAGGGAAATTTGAAACTTGAGTTTCGTCCTCACTCCTCGGCCGGCCCGACGGCATCGCCCTCGGCGATGGCTCCGGACTCGACGATGCGGGCTCTGAGCCCGCCGCGGTGGACCAGCGCTTCCTCCACGTCGGGCAGGCCAGTGTGCTGTTCCAGATACGAACAGGGTTCACACAGTTCGACGCCCTCGCAGACGGCGTCGCCCACGTGAAACCGGGCGTCGACAAGGTGGTTCAGCGCGACGCCGCGGGTCGTGACGTTCCGGCGGTGGATCCCCGGTTCGAGGTCGATATCGTAGTCGCGTTCGGCGGCCGCCAGGGCTTCGGCCTCGATGAGCGTGATGGCACGGTCCTCGCCGCCGCCGAAGGTACCTTCGCCCTCGAAGTAGCGGTCGCCGTCTAGTCCCTCGCCGGCGACGGCCCGGACGGTCTCGACGCGTTCGGGCGGCGCCCCGGGTGTCGGTGCGACGTGGATGTACTCGACGGTTCCGTTCATATCGCCCAGTTGTGAACGGGCTTACAAGACACCATCGGGACGCGGCGCTCGCTCGGGAACATCGGTCGAATACCACGCTTTCAGCCAGATTTACAATACCGCCCGTTGCAGTTGCAGGTGATATGGACAGGGAGGTTGCCATCATCGGCGGGTCGATGACGAAGTTCGGCCAGCGAGACGCCTGGATACGCGAGTTGCTCTCCCAGGCCGGCGAAGCGTGTCTGGAAGACGCCGGCGTCGAGCCCGACGACGTGGACCACGTCTACGTGTCGAACATGGCCAGCGGGGAGTTCGAGGGCCAGGGCGGGATCATGAACGCGGTGGCCCACGATCTCGGGCTACTGCCGGCCTACAGCCAGCGCATCGACCAGACCAGTTCAAGCGGTGGCGCGGGGATGTACGCGGCCTGGCAGTCGATCAAATCAGGGGCCAGCGACATGACCCTGCTCGTGGGCGGCGAGAAGATGACCCACAAGGGCACCGGCGACGCGACCGACATCATCGCGTCGATCACACATCCCGCCGAGTACAAACACGGCGTGACGCTCCCCTCCTTCGCGGGGATGACGGCGCGACACTACCTCGAAAAGTTCGACGCGCCCCGGGAGAGTCTCGCGAAGGTCGCCGTCAAGAACCACGAGAACGGCACCCGCAATCCGAAGGCGCAGTTCCAGAAGGAGATCACCGAAAAGAAAGCCCTCGAGAGTCCGATCATCGCCGACCCGCTCCGACTGTACGATTTCTGTCCGATCACCGACGGGAGCGCGGCCCTCATGTTCTGCCCGGTCGAGGTGGCCGAGGAGTACGCCGACGACTACGCTGTGGTCTCGGGCATCGGCGGCGCGACCGACACCCACGTCGTCCACGAACGTGACGACCCGACGACGATGGGCGGCGTCGTCGATTCGGGCGAGGAAGCATACGAGATGGCCGGCATCGGCCCGGACGATATCGACGTGGCCGAACTCCACGATATGTTCACGATCCTCGAATTCCTCCAGATGGAGGGGCTGGACTTCGCCGAGACGGGCGAGGCCTGGAAACACGTCGAGGAAGGCCGAACGGCCATCGACGGCGACCGCCCGATCAACACCTCCGGCGGGCTCAAATCGAAGGGCCATCCGCTGGGGGCCAGCGGTGTCGCACAGGGGTACGAGATCTACGAGCAACTGGTCGGTGAAGCCGGCGAGCGCCAGGTCGACGCCGAGACGGGGCTGGCCTGCAACGTCGGTGGCTTCGGGAACTGCGTCATCACCACGATCATGGAGGCACGATAATGTCGATGGACGCCATCCGCTGTCCGAACGGTCACGTGAAGTACCCCACGCACCCGCGCTGTCCGGAGTGTGGCGAGGAACCGGTCGAGACGATCGACCTGAGCGACCGCACGGGCGAGGTCGTCACCTGGACGGAGAGCACCGCGACGCCGCCGGGCGTCCGCGAGCCGAACGTCCTGGCGTTCGTCGAGTTCGAGGTCGACGGCACGCCGGTCCGCGCGCTGGGGCAGATCGCCGACAACGCCGACGTGGAGACCGGCGA
Source organism: Halorientalis persicus (assembly GCF_900110215.1). Lineage (GTDB taxonomy): Archaea > Halobacteriota > Halobacteria > Halobacteriales > Haloarculaceae > Halorientalis > Halorientalis persica. Next base: position 22,308 of record NZ_FOCX01000029.1, read on the forward strand.
CGAGGTGGAACCGGTGTACGCCGACGAACTCCGCGAACCGGGTGTCGGGCTCAAGCCTGCCGACGCGGATCAGGAGTGGGACGGGTACCGATTCCGGCTGTCCCAGTGAGGGCGTCCGTCCGAACTGCGAACTCGCGTCGAAACGAGGGGCGGTTCAGATGGGGGATCGGTTCGCACGCGGCTGTCGTGGCTGGTTCCAGGGCCGAGACTGGCCGGGAACCAGCCCGCTCTCGGCTTCGAGCATCGAGATGCCGTCGAGGACTGTTCTGATTCCGGTCTCGGAACTGTGGGGATAGAGTGCGATCAGGTCGTCCTCGTCGTACAACGCCAGACAGACGACGGGGAGGACAGCCGTTCTGTAGTGGCTGTCGGTGAAGCTGTTGTGACAGTCGTGGCGCTCGAAGGCGGGCGCGAGTGCGACGCCGTGGGCGTCGGCCCAGGCCTCGAACTCCCGGCAGAGCGCGAACTCACGACGGGCCTGGGTATCCCCGACCGTCACGCGGTGGGGCCAGCGCTGGACGGACAGGTCGGCGATGACGCCCGCAGCGGCCAGCGCCTGGAGGCGACCCAGTATCCGGGACTGTTCGGTCGTGGCCGCTATCGGGACCGAATCGCGAAGGAACAGCTCCGCTCGTGTGATACGAGTCATGGTTGCAGTGTGGACGCCGGCAGTGGGCTTAGCTGTTTGGGAATCTGTCACACACCGATACGTACCGGGAACGGCGGGGCGTCCGGAAGGGGCTCAGTCCGACACTTCCGCGAGATTGAGCTGTTCGGTCGCGTCGGATTCGAGCGGGTCGGTGACTCGGCCCGGGGCGGCTTCGATAGCGTGGAGACAGTCGAGGACGGAGCGGGAGCCGTCGTTGGTCGAGTGGGGATACACGGCGTCGAGGTCTCCATCGCGGTAGACGGCGAGACAGAGCGCAGGCAGAACCAGCCACTCCCCTCGCTCCCCGGACTCCATGGAGTAACAGGAGCGGGTATCGAAGAACGGTTCGAGCGACACGCCGGTCTCGTCCGCCCAGTCCTGAAAACGATCGTACGCCGAAAGCTCGTCGCGACCGCTCGACAGCGGCACTTTCTTGTCCCAGGTCCGAATCGCCACGTCGTCGACGTGACCGCCGTCGGCGAGTTGCTCGAGCCGTCCCGCCACCGCGTCCCGTCGCCGTGAGGCGACCTCGGGTAGCGAAGACCGAGCGTACAGTTCGACCCGTGTCCCAGCGGGACTCCCGTTACCGATCATTCCTACTATCGAATCACGGTATGAAATAAATAAAACCTGCTATGTTAGGCTTTGTTGATACTGTTACCCACAGTACGGCGGGGGTGACAGCGGCCGGGTGCAGCGAGCGTGGTGCCGTCAGTTCGACCCGGATTCGTCCGACCCGTCGTCGCTGTCACCGTCGTCGAGGTCGTCCTTGATCGACTGGAGTTCGGCGTCGACGTCGACCGGCACTGAGGCGCTGGTCGCCGGGTCCGACTCGCGGTCTGTGGATTCGGTTTCGGCGGCGAGGCGGTCGTCGATCTCGTCACGGAGCGACCGCGCTTCCGCGAGGACACGCGCTGCCTCGTCGTCGGTGGGGCGTCCCTCGACGGCGTCCTGCACGTCGGCTAGGACGTCGTCCAGCTTCCGGACGGTGGTCCGGCTGAGCTGGACGGCCCGGTCGCGGACGGCCGTGTCGCGCTCGTCGGTCACACTGCGATCGGGGTCGGCGAGCCGGATCGCCCGCTGGAGCAGTCGGAGCGCGCGGACGTTCGTCTCTAGAATCAGGATCGCCCCCGGAATCGCCACCTCGTCTGTGAATCGGAGCAGTTCTCGCGGCGAGGGTGGGCGGAGTCGTCGTCGCCGACCCGGTTCGAGTTCGCGCTGGAGGTCCCGAAGCGAGCGTGCGAGGTCCGCCGCCAGCCGCGCGAGGTCCTCGTCGCTGGCCGAATCGCTCATACTCCCCGTACGGCGCGTCGGGTCTTAAGCGCGGGCCATCACTGCCGACGGGTCGCCACGTCGTCACGGCCGATCGGTGCATTTCGAGCGCCGTAATCCGTGCAAATATTATACCATTGGGCGCGTAAATTACTGTCAATGAGCGCGAAATCCGCGGCGGCGAAGGTACCCGGTGCGCTGTCGGGGCTCAAACGCCGTGGGGGTGGAATCCTCGTCGTTGGTGGAACCGACGGACAGCGACGGCTCTGTGGCCGGTTACTGGGGTCCTCCGAGCGGGAGCGAGTCGTCGTCGAGGCGACGGATTGCAGTCTGACGGCGGACTGTCCACACGAGGCGGCGGTGGTGCAGGGACGGCCGGCCCAGCCCACAGCCTGCCGGGCCGGCGCAGTCCTGCAGTCGTCGTCGCTGGCCGACCGGGTGACCGAGGCCATCGACGTACACGGTCAGGGTCTAGCACCGGCGGAGTTGCGTGTCTGTCTCGGCCCGGTCGCGCCGGACACGCTCCAGTCCAGGTCGGTGTTTCTCGACGCCGTCCTCGAGGAGCTCGCCCGGACGAACGCGCTCGGTCACGTCCACGTCTCCGAGCCCTACGAGAGCGATCTCGTCCGCCGGCTGGAACCCCGCTTCGACGCCATCGTGGAAGTCCAAGACGAGCCGCGACACCGACAGCGCTGGCACTTCCCCGACCACGGGGTCACTACCGACTGGATCGATTTAGGCTAACCAAAACCCTTTTAGATTTAGGCCCGCCTAAGGTCAGTCAATGAGTCACGCGCCGGACACCGTCGACGACGCCGAGGCGACGGCCGACCCGGAAGACGATGCACCACTGATCAAGAGCCACAGGGCGACCGACGAACGCACTGTGTTCACCGAGGACGGGAACACCGACGGCTGGATCGCGACGGATCTTACCGTCGAGTGCGAAGAATAAAACTGGATTTTCGCCGCACGACTCGACGCGTTTCTCGGGCCGACCGGTTCTACTCGGCGCTCGTGTCGACCACGAGGGTGTCGTCTTCGAGGTAGTGGTCGAGGTGGTGAGCGTCGTCTTCGGTCTCGACGAGGATCTCACGCAGGATCTCGGCGGTAGCGTGATCGCCGAGTTCGGTCGCGAGTTCGATGTGCTCCCGGAGGTTCTCGATAATGTCGCCGTAGATCTCCAGGTCGTTTTTCAGTGAGGTGCGGATCGGGTACACGTCGCCGTCCTCGTGGGAGACGCCGGCCCGCTCCGAGAGGTTTGGCATACTCGCGACGGGCGTCCCGCCGATGGCCTGGAGACGCTCGGCGATCTCGTCGGCCGCGGCCTCGACGTTCTCGGCGGCCTCACCGAGGAAGATGTGGAGGTCGCGGAACTCCGCCCCCTCGACGTTCCAGTGGTGTTTGCGAAGCTGATGGTACAGAACGTACGCGTCCGCGAGGTCGTCGTTGAGCGCCTCGACGATCTGTTCCGCTTTCTCCTGGTCGAGCTGTAGCGCGTTCTCCTCGACTTCACCGAACTCTTTCCGGACAGTTTTCTCAGTGCTCATCTCGTGTAGAGAGTGGTTCCGCGGTATCATAAACTTTGGGTTCGCAAAACTATTTTTCGTAACCCAAAAGCCAATTTTGGCGAGCCGAAACCCGGGGACACTCAGGAGCGGCTCAGGACCATCGCTCGTTCGTCCTCGCCGATACTGGCGCCCGTTTCCCGTCGACACTGTTCCTCGTGGGCGTCCAGTACGGCGTGGAGGTCCGCCTCGGCGATGTCGAGCGCGTCGGCGAACTCGTCCCAGACGTGCGCGCGGAGGCGCAAGAAGTAGGTGTCGTCCGTTCGCTGGAGGACTGGCTGTTCGTGGAACTGCGAGCGCCACTCGTAGACGATGTTCTCGACACCCGGATTGTCCCGGATCTGTTGCTGGTGACGAGCCAGCAGGTCCCGGAGCGCCGCCTCGTCGAGGTCGTGGCGGCCGGCGACCGTAGCGAGCAGGTCGTCGTCGAAGGGGTCGAGCGAATCCCCGGTCATCGTTTCAACGAGGAACGGCAGGGGCAAAAACACCGTCGCCGAGGGGCGGGTCCGATAGGTTCATTCCCACGGGACCGAACCGAGTGGTATGTGCGCTTGTTTCGCTCGCGACTCCTGGCGGTACGCGGCACCCCCCGCGGTCGTGGGGCTCTTTCTGTTGCCGTTCTCGCTGGTCGGCGCGGCCGTCGCCTTCCTCGCTGGCGGCGCGGCCCTCGGGTTCCACCGCGACCCGGATCGCAGCCCGCCGGGGGACGGCCTCCTCGCACCAGCGGACGGGACAGTCTCGGTCGTCCGCGAGGCGGACGGCCGTCTCCGACTCGGCGTGTTCATGAACCTGACCGACGTGCACGTCAACCGCGCCCCCCTGGCCGGAACCGTCGAAGACGTGACTCACTCCCCCGGCAAGCACTGGCCGGCGTTCACGAAAGAATCCGACCGTAACGAGAAGGTCCATATCGAATTCGAGGAGTACACCGTCGTCCTGATCGCGGGGGCAGTCGCGCGGCGAATCCACCCCTACGTGGAACCGGGCGACTCCGTCGAACGCGGACAGCGGATCGGGCACATCTCCTTCTCCAGTCGCGTGGACGTGATCATGCCCGAAGGCGTCGAACGCGAGGACCTCCGAGTCGAGAAAGGCGAGACAGTCAGGGCCGGCGAGACACAACTGGTGGCGGAGTAGCCGGTTTCCCGAACTATATCCGTCGGGGTGGTCAACCTCGACACGATGGGCGAGCTAGCTACGATGTTCGCGCCCGACCGGGTAGCGGTCGTGGGCGCGACCGAAAGCGAAGGATCAGTCGGCCGCGCCATCACGTCGAACCTCGCCGCCGACTTCGACGGTGAGGTGGTCCCCGTCAATCCCAACGCCGACACCGTCCTCGGTCTCCAGTGCTACGAGGACATCGGCGCGGTGCCGGGGACCGTCGACGTGGCAGTGGTCGTGGTGCCGGCATCCATCGCCGTGGACGTGGTCGAGAGTTGTGGCGAGACCGGCGTCGAGAACGTGGTCGTCATCACGGCCGGATTCAGCGAGGCCGGGAGTGACGGGGCGAGTCGCGAGCGCCGCCTCCGAGAGGTCGCCGACGAGTACGACCTCAACGTCGTCGGACCCAACAGTTTGGGAATCATGAGTACCGAGGTCGGGATGAACGCGACGTTCGGCCCGGAGAACGCCCAGCCCGGTCCGATCTCGTTCATGAGTCAGTCCGGCGCGTTCGTCACGGCAGTGCTGGACTGGGCCAACGACCGCGACGTGGGGTTCAAAGACATCGTCTCCCTGGGCAACAAGGCGGTGCTGGACGAACGCCACTTCGTCGCCGAGTGGGGCGACGATCCGGGGACTGACGTGATCCTGGCCTACCTGGAGGGCATCGAGAACGGCGGGCAGTTCATCCAGACCGCCCGCGAGGTCACCCAGGACACGCCGATCCTGATGGTCAAATCGGGCCGCACTGAGGCCGGGGCCTCGGCCGCAGCGTCACACACGGGAACGATGGCCGGCAGCGAACGCGCCTACGAGGCCGGCCTGGAACAGGCCGGCGTCCTCCGGGTCGAGACGGTCCAGGAGCTGTTCGACTACGCCGGCATCCTCTCGGGGCAACCCCTCCCCGAGGCCGACGGTGTCGCCATCGTCACCAACGCCGGCGGCCCGGGCGTCATGACGACCGACGCTATCGGAGACTCCGACCTCGATTTGGCCTCGTTCTCGAACGAGACCATCGACAGCCTCACGGAAGCCCTGCCCGCGGGCGCGAACGTCTACAACCCCATCGACGTGATCGGGGACGCGGACGTGGAGCGGTTCCGGGAAGCCATCGAAATTACGCTGGCGGACCCGAACGTCGGCGCGGCCATCGTGATGGCCTGCCCGACGGCCACGCTGACGTTCGACGAACTGGCCGAAGCGACCGTCGAGTTACAGGCCGAGTACGAGACGCCCGTGGCGGCGTCGCTGATGGGCGGGGACTCGACGCGGGCGGCCCAGTCGATCCTCTCGGAGGCCGGGATTCCGACGTACTTCGACCCGGCACGGGCGGTCCGGAGTCTCGACGCGCTCAGGGAGTTCCGCGAGATTCAGGCCCGCGAGTACGCCGAACCCGTCGAGTTCGACGTGGATCACGAACGCGCCCGCGAGGTGCTCGAATCCGCCAAGCGCCGGGACACCAACAGCCTCGGCGTCGAGGCGATGGATCTGCTCGACGCCTACGGCATCCCGACACCCGAAGGCGAGATCGTCGACGGGGAGACGGAGGCCCGCGAGGCCGCCGAGCGGATCGACGACGGGGACGGCGTCGTGATGAAGATCGTCAGCCCGGACATCCTCCACAAGTCCGACATCGGCGGCGTCGAGGTCGGCGTCCCGGCCGAGGAGGTGGCCGACACCTACGAGGATCTGGTCACCCGGGCGCGCAACTACCAGTCCGACGCGACCATTCTGGGCGTCCAGATTCAGGAGATGCTGGATTTAGACGCCGCGACCGAGACCATCGTGGGCATGAACCGCGACCCGCAGTTCGGCCCGCTGGTGCTGTTCGGGCTGGGCGGTATCTTCGTGGAAGTGCTGGAAGACACCACGGTGAAGGTCGCGCCGGTCAGCGAACCCGAGGCGGCGTCGATGGTCGACGAGATCGAGTCCGCGCCGCTGTTGCGGGGGGCACGAGGTCGGGACCCGGTCGACGAGGCCGGCGTCGTCGAGACCATCCAGCGCCTCTCACAGCTGGTGACGGACTTCCCCGCGATACTGGAACTGGACATCAACCCGCTCGTCGCGACGCCCGACGGCGTCTCGGCGGTCGACGTGCGACTCACTATCGATCAGGAGCAACTATGAACCCGCTACTCGTCAGTTCGACCGAGGCAAGTACAGGCAAGACGGCTGTCGCGCTCGCGCTGGCCCGCCACGCCGCCGACGGAGGCAAGTCGGTCGGCTACATGAAACCGAAGGGCACCCGCCTGCAAAGCGCCGTCGGGAAGACGCTCGACCAGGATCCGATGCTGGCCCGCGAGATTCTCGATCTGGACGAACAGATGCACGAGATGGAGCCCATCGTCTACTCGCCGACCTTCGTCCAGGAAGTCGTCCGCGGCCGCGAGGACCTCGACGCCCTCCACGAGAGCGTCACGGACAATTACGAGCGGATCGCCGAAGACAAAGACGCCGTCGTGATCGAGGGGGCCGGCGAGTACCGGACCGGCGGCATCATCGATCTGACCGATCCGGACCTGGCGGACCTGCTCGACGCTCGCGTCCTGTTGCTCGCGGACTACGACGAACCCTCGGATCTCGACGACGTGCTGGCGGCGGCCGACGCCTTCGGCGAGCGACTCGGTGGCGTCCTGTTCAACGGCGTCTCGGACGACGAGTTCGACGAACTCACAGAGGACGCGATCCCGTTCCTGACGGAACGCGACGTGACGGTCTTCGGCGCGATCCCACAGGTACAGGAACTCTCCGGTGTCACTGTCGCCGAACTCGCTGAAGAGCTAGGCGCAGACGTACTCACCAGCGATGCCCCGGCAGACGCGTACGTGGAACGGTTCCTCGTCGGCGCGATGGGCCGGGACGCCGCGCTCTCGGGGTTCCGCCGGGCACGCGAGGCGGCGGTCATCACCGGCGGCGACCGATCGGACATCCAGACCGCCGCGCTCGGCGCACCCGGCGTCAAGTGCCTCCTGCTCACCGGGGGGCATCGTCCGAGCGGCGCGGTCGTCGGTCGCGCCGAGGAAGCGGAAAAACCCATCCTGCTCGTGCAGGGTGACACCCGGACGACTATCGATCGCGCCGAGTCGATCATCCGGAGCGGCCGAACTCGCGACCCCGAGACCGTCGAGCGAATGGGCCGCCTGCTGGCTGACGCCGTCGATCTGGACGCGCTGTTGGCCCTCGGCGACTGACACGCAGCTTTCGAGCATTTATCTCCGAAATATAAAGACTGTAGGTTTATACAGATTCGCGCCTAACCGATGTCTGGAGCCAGTTGGCTCCGTAGTGTCACACGCCGGGGGCACACGCCCCCTGGTTTCCCTGTACGATCGACCGACGAGCGACAGCGCCGTCACTCCCTCGGGAACACCGAGCGCGACAGGTGGTTGGCGACACCAGCCACCGCATCACTGGGTTCCGTCAGCGAGAGCGGCGGCACCGTCTCGATGGACACACCGGTCATCCCGGCTATCACGTCCGGATTGGTCCGTTCCGCGGTCGTCTCGCCCGCGTACTCGTTGAGAACGACGCCAGCGACCGGAACGCCCCGTGCCCGAAGGGTCTCGACGGTCAGCGCCGTGTGATTGAGCGTTCCGAGTCCCGAACGAGCGACGACGAGCGCGGGCACGTCGAGATCGGCCACGAGATCGACGACCTCCCGGCCGCCCGCCAGCGGGACACGAAGACCACCGATCCCCTCGACCACGCCGACCGCGGCGTCGGCGAGGGCGTCGCGACACTCCGACAGGATGGACTCGTAGGAGAGATCTACGTCGGCCTGTTCGGCGGCGACGGCGGGCGCGAGTGCTGGCTCCAGCCGTCGGAGGCAGGTCGCGGCCGCGTCGTCGCCACAGGCCTCGGCGACGAAGCCGGCGTCGTCGTCCGGCGGAAAGCCGGTCTGGCAGGGTTTCACCGCGCGGGCGTCGACGCCGGATTCGCGGAGCCAGCCGACCAGGCCCGCGGTGACGACGGTCTTGCCGACCCCGGTGTCCGTGCCGACGACGGCAAAGTCGGTGATGTCGTCGAATTCGTCGCTCATACCAGCCCCAGCTCCCGACCGGCCTCGCGAAACGCCGCGAGACAGCGGTCGATTTCGTCCTCGGTGTGGGTCGCCATCGGCGCGACGCGGATGCGACTCGTCCCCTCCGGGACCGTCGGCGGCCGGATGCCGGGGGCGACGATGTCGTGACTCCGAAGGCGGTCGTCCAGCGCCATCGCGTCGTCGCGGTCGCCGACCACGACCGGGCAGATCTGCGTCTCGCCCCAGACCTCGTACCCGGCGTCCTCCAGACCGTCCCGGAGACGGGCCACGTTCTCCCAGAGCCGTTCGCGGTGGGCGTCGTCTTCCCGAGCGATCCGGAGAGCTTCGCGGGCCGCGCCCGCCGCGGGCGGCGCGAGCCCCGTCGAGAAGACGAACGACCGCGCGGCGTTCAGCAGGTGGTCGATCAGCGCCTCGCTCCCCGCGACGTAGCCGCCCTGGCTCCCCAGCGCTTTCGAGAGCGTACCCATCTGGACGTGGACGCGATCCGAGAGTCCCGCACGCTGGACGATGCCCCCGCCGCCCCCGTAGAGCCCGGTCGCGTGCGCTTCGTCGACCATCAGCCACGCGCCGAAGGACTCGACCACGTCACAGATCGGTTCGAGGGGGGCCACGTCACCGTCCATGCTGAACACCGAATCCGTGAGGACGAGCCAGGACTCGCCGGCGTCGCCCGTAGCCGCCGGACCGTTCGCCGCCCGTTCGGCCATCTTCGCCCGCAAGTCCGACGGATCGCAGTGGTCGTACACCACCGTCTCCGCGCGGGCCTGCCGACAGCCGTCGACGATACTCGCGTGGTTGAGTGCGTCCGAGAACACCACGTCGGGAGAGAGCGCCGAGATTACGCCGACGTTGGTAGCGTATCCCGACGAGAATACCAGCGCGCGCTCGGCGTTCTTGGCGTCGGCCAGGTCCCGCTCCAGCGCGCGGTGGGCCGGCGTGTCGCCGGTCACGAGCCGGCTCGCGCCCGCGCCGGTTCCGACCTCGCGTGCGGTCTCGGCCGCCGCTCGCTGGACGCGCTCGTCGCCGGCCAGCCCGAGGTAGTCGTTCGCGGCGAAGAGCAGTTGCTCGGGGCCGTCGAAGACCGGCTCGTCGGCACCCGGATCGTCAGCGATTGGGCTACGCCCCCTCACCGCCGCGATGGGCGTGAGCTCCCGCCGGAGGCCGCGCTGATCGCGCTCGGCGAGCCGGCCGGCGGGGTCGAATCCACGGTCGCCGGTTCCGCGCCGCTCCTCGCGCTCGTCGAGTGAGGCGTCGCTGGCCATCAGAACCCGGGCATCAGGTCGGCAGGGCCGAACACGCCGTACTCGCCGGCGCGGTTACGACGGACGCCGGCCTTCAGGTAGCCCAGCGCCGGGCCGTTGACGTTAGCCGCCATGCTGGTCGCGTCGTCCAGCTCGAAGCTGTTCGTCCCGGTCTCGCCGTCGAAGGTGGTCCCCGTGACCCGCACCGTGGTCGTCGTCGGTTTCTCGTCGCTGGTCACGTCGAGAATCCCACCGACGGTCACGTCTTCGGCGTCACAGATGCCGGCCCGCTCCAGCAGCACGTCGTCGGCGTGTTCCATGTCCTCGAACTCGATGACGCCGTCGTACTCGTCGATGACGGCTTCGATCTCCGCGTCGCTCATCTCGCGGGCGTCGTCGATGTCGTACTCGGGGAGGTGGGCGATGTCCTCGCGAACGGTGCCGCGGTTGTCCTCGTAGCCGGACTTCAGGCCGACACCCCACCAGATCTCGACCTCGTGGACCTCGACGAACGACTGTGCGGCGATGGCTGCCGCGCCGGTGAGGAACCCGGGCGTCGCGCCCGCGCCGCAGACGAACGTGATGCCTTCCGCCTCGAACTCGTCGGTCCGATCGTCGAGCATATCGATGACCCGCGAACGCTTCAACACGTCCACGAGGACACCCTCGTAGCCCGCCTCGGCGAAGCGATCGGCAACTCGGGGAATGAAGTCGTGCTCGAAGTTCGGGAGCGCGATGAGGACGGCGTCGATGTCGTCGCTCGCTTCGATGACCTCCTCGATGGGTTCCTCCGTCGGGTCGGCCTGGACCGAGGCCGCGACGCCTGCGTTCTCGCCGGTCTGTTTGACGCCGCTGGAGTCCGTTCCTGAGCCACTCGCTGCCGCAGTGCCACCATCGCTCGCGATGTTGCCTTCCGTCGCCGCGAGCAGTTCGTCCACGTCGAGTCCGTCGTGATCGACGGCGGCCCCGTTGCGGTCACACGCCGCAACGGGGGTGAGGTGTTCCTTGTCCGTCGAGACTTCCAGTGTCCGTCGGCCGATGCCACCGCAACCCAGTACCGCGAAGTTGACTTCGTCCATGTGTCGTAGCTGTGTTCTGAAAACCGCGAGTCACTAGTCGTCCAGTTCCGCGTTACTCGTCGCCGTCCCGGCGGCCGTCTCCACGTCGTCGGCCTCCGCCGGATCCTCGCCGGTGCGGGCCTTGACGGCCGCCTTGTCGAACTCGTTTGCCTCCATGTTGGGCTCCATCCCGGCTTCCTCCATGACCTCGATGTCGTCGCCGGGCGACTGCCCACCGGTCGTGAGGTAATCGCCGGTCAGGATCCCGTCGGCACCCGCCTCGAAGGGCAGGTGCTGTTCGTCCGTGTCGAGATTGACTTCCCGCCCGCCCGTCAGACGGACCCGAGCCTCCGGGTGGAGCAGGCGGTAGACCGCGATGGTCTTGATGATCTCCGGCGTCGTGATGTCGGCCGAATCACCCAGTTCGTCCCCGAGTGCCGTCCCCGCGACGGGATTGAGGATGTTGACGGGCAGTGAGGACACGCCGATGTCCTGGAGCGCGATGGCCGCGTCGACCCGGTCGGTCGGCGACTCGCCCATCCCGAGAATGACGCCGGCACAGAGGTCCATGCCCACGTCCTTGGCGAGTTCGAGCGTCTCCACCCGGTCCTCGAAGGAGTGGGTGTCGACGATCTCCGGGAAGAAGTTGGGCGAGGTCTCGATGTTGTGATTGTAGTGATTGATCCCCTCGTCGGCGAGGATTTCGGCTTCCTCGCGCGTGAGGATGCCGAGGCTGGCGTCGACCTCCACGTCGGTCTCGTCCCGGACCAGCCGGATCGCACGCAGGACCTCCTGCCACTCCTCGGGCCGTTGCTTCTTGGAGACGCCTTTCTCGGCGACGACGATGCCGAACCGCTGGGCACCGTCGCGCTCAGCGCGTTTGGCCGCCTCCAGAATCTCCTCGGGGTCGAGGAACCCGTACGTCTCGATGCCGGTGTCGAAGTGGACCGACTGCGCACAGAAGCCACAGTCCTCGGCGCAGTTGCCCGCCTTCGCGTTCACGATGGAACAGGCGTCGACCGTGTCGTCACCCAGCTGTGAGCGCACGTAGTCGGCCCCGGCCGCGAGTTCCTCGACCGGCTGTGCCATCAGGGCGAGTCCGTCGCGGCGGTCGAGTCGCTCACCCGCCAGCACCCGCTCGACGGCGTCGTCTATCGTCCGGTTGCCGGTCTCGTAAACCACGGCTACCTAGGCAGTTGACGAAGGTATAAATCTAGGGGTGACGATCGCGACACCGAGCCCTGTACCACTGCGAAAGAGCAGTTGTGGTGGAACAGAAGGAGGGTTACGGGATGAACCGGTCAGCGGAAACGGCTTCGCTGGCCAGCGGCGCGACCTGTCCCAGCACCACGTCGAAGTTCAGCCGGTCGATGGGGTAGAACTCCCGGAAGCAGTACTGGTCGACCGAGCCCACGGACTGGGAGAAGTCCCGCTCTATCCGGACCGTTCCCTGGCCGTCGATCGCGGTGAAGTCGTCGGCTTCGATCTCGCGCCCGTAGTCGTAACTCGCCGACGATCCGTAGTTGGTGTGCAGGTTCACGTACTGGGTCGGCTTCTTCGAATCCATCGTCACCTCTGTGGCGATAGTCTGAAGCATCAGGCCGTCGTCCGTCTCGTTCGTCGAAACCGCCTGTACCGACATCGACACGTCCGGGTGTGGCACTTTCAGTAGGTACGACTCATCTGCTCGTGTCGTCGTCACGTCGACCTGATAGAGAGGCCGCGAGAGATAGTGTGGCAGGAGGTTGTCGTACGGGACGACGACGTTGTTGTCGCCGTCGACGCGGTACCCATCGGCCGAGTCGACCAGATCGAACGGGAGGCGGACGTCCTTGATGTCGCCGTCCAGTCCGGCGTCGAACTCGATACCCTCGTCGGTCTCGGTACCCTCGATTATCTCTCGACCGTACACGGGATCGAACGGCTTCGATGGTGGATAGTAGTCCGATTCGTAGGCAGCCCGCACGTCCTCGATAGTCGCGTCCGGCCCGACGCCGACGTGTAGTCTGCGATGGGTTCTCCAGACATCCCCGCCGTGGAACGACGAGTATGTCTCGTAGGTGTACCGCTGAAGACAGGCACCCAGTCCGAGTTCGTTCGTGACGCCGTGGATCGGAATCCGATCGTCGTCTTTCTCGGTCCGCTCGGTGACTTCGACCAGTCGATCCAGCCCCTCCCACGGACGCACAGTACGAGTTTCGGTCTCGGAGGATACGTCGGTCGACGATCCGTCTGGGGTCGGCTCGTCTGTCGGCGTCTCCTCCTGGGTCGATTCGCTACAGCCAGCCAACAGGCCCGCACCACTCGCCAAGGTTGCGAGGACCTCCCGCCGTCGACTCATATATCTTTGCAATCATGTCTATCTGATATAAGTTAGCCATTCGTTTCGGGTAGGGGCAGCCGCAATACTGGACACACAGGTCGATCGTGGAGACTCCCTATCCATGAGAGAGACGTTCTATCAGTTATCAATCATCTCAGGAAATAGCTCACCGTGAGCCGTCGGCTGCAATGGGCCGAACCGGTCTGCGATTCCTGCTCGAGTTACGAACTGCTGTTGTCGATACCGGAGATCTGTGGTCTCAAACAGTTCGTCCGTTGCCGCCGTCCACGTCCAGCAGGGCGGCCGTGGAGAGGCCGCCGAACTTCGCGAGGCCGTTGACGAGGTGTAACGTCACGAGCGTCGCAAACACGCCGACGACGGCCAGACCAGCGGCTTCGGGGAGGGTGTCGGCCACCCACACCGGGTCGCCACTGGTGAGGATGCCGACCGTGATTCCGTCGGCGGCGGACCCGACCTGCAGAGGCACGTCGGTGAGAACTGCCACTGGCGCGGCCAGCAGGGCGAGCGAGATCGTCGCCGCGGTGGTGAGCACGACGAAGGCCATCATTCCAAACAGGAACTTGACACCGACCAGGAGCAGCGCTGTCCAGGTCGTCGGTGCAGTCACGACGGTGCGTGACCAGGCCAGAAGGGACTCCAGGTCCGTCCCGCCACGGTCGTCGGTCCGCCGCAGTGGTTCGGGTGCCGGGACGTCCATCCCGAGCAGATAGCGGGCGAGCGATGCCTCGAAGCCGGCGATGATCGTCACTCCGTACAGCGTCACCAGCAGGATAGGAAGACCGACCAGCGTGACCAGCAGGCCGACACCAGTGGTGATACCGACGGTGACGGCGACGAAGTACGCGAGGCCGAGCGGAAAGGCCAGCAGGAGGTACGCGAGGCTTCGGTACGTCTGTCCCCGGAACGGGACACCGAAAAAGCCCCGGAGGCTGTCCGTGATGGATCGTTCAGGTGAGCGGGTCTCCGTCATCGTTGCAATTCGTCCTTGGATTGTCGGCTCCGTATAGCGGAGCCCAGCGTCGCCGAGTCGGGGACACGCCCCCAAGATATAAGTATCAGTTCCGGAACGTTCGGTAGATCGCGACGAGTCCCAGCGTGTGAGCGAGCAGGATCGCGACGAGCGCCTGTGCGTCCGACAGTCCAAACAGCGGCCCGAACAGTCTCGTGACCGAGAACAGACTGATGACTCCGGACGTACGGTCGCATACACCTTTCCTCTCGCTCCGGTCGGTCCGATCCGCTCTCACCGCCCCACTGCGCCTGCAGACGTACAAGAACTTCGCGTACCTCTGGTTCGCGTTCCCGCTGGGTATCGTCTACTTCACCGCGCTCGTGACGGCGTTCTCGCTCAGCATCGGTCTCCTCGTCCTCGTCGTCGGCATCCCGCTCGTGCTTGTGAGCTTCCTGACGGCGCTGGCCCTCGGTCGGTTCGAGCGAGCGCTGACTGGTTGGCTCCTGGACGTGACGCTCCCGGAGCCGTCCTACGAGTATCTCTTCGGGGGGTCACCGATCGATCGTGCACGCGAGCTAGTGACCGACCGGACGACGTGGACGACGCCTGCATACCTGCTCAGCAAGTTCTTCTTCGGGTGTTTCGTCTTCGTCGTCATCGGAATCTCGTCGTCGATCGCCGGGTCCTTTCTCGCCACGCCGCTGTACTACGACGAACCCGGTGTGTTCGTCGGTGTCCGACTCACGGAGCCGATCCGACTGACGCCGTCGCTAACCGTGCCGTGGGACGAACTGGCTGTCGGCGTCGAGACCGCCCTCCGCCTCACGTCGTGGCAGATCGAGACGCTGTCCGGGGCACTGGCGGTATCGGTTGCGGGTCTCCTCGTCGCCGTACTCGTACTCAACCTCTCGAACGGCATCGCCCGTCTCTGGGCGAGGTACACCCGCTATATGCTCGGAGCCAGGAGCACGACCGACTCGGCGACACGGTAGGGGCGCGACGATTGCAGTCGACGAGACGGGGCTCTCGCCCTGCTTGCAGGGACGGAGACGACGTCTAGCTATACTGCTCGATCAGATCGACGAGCGTTCCCTTGTCCTGAACGCCGACGACCTGCTCGACGGCCTCGCCGTCGGCGAACAGGACGAGCGTCGGCACGCCCTGCACGTTGAACTGCTGGGCCAGCGGCTGGTGCTGGTCGACGTCGACCTTCGCGACGGTCGCGGCCGTCTCGGCGGCGATAGCCTCGACGGTCGGTTCGAGCATCTTGCAGGGGCCACACCAGTCCGCGTAGAAATCCACGAGGACGACGCCCTCGCCGGTGAGGTCGGCGAAGTGATCGGCGTCCTCGACGTGGATCGGTTCGTCCGCTGTCGAACCGCCAGATAGCTCCGACTGCAGTTGCTCTTTCTTTTGTTCTCGGATCGACTCGATATCGTCCGAATCACTGGCGTCGCTCATACCAGTACGTACGGCACCGTCCCGTATAACATCGTTGGCTGTGCACGCTGTAGACACGACCAGCAGTCGCTCTCGGACCGATACTCCGGCCTCGTCGGATCGGCCCCACGCCGTCCAGTGTCAGTCGGTGGCGTCGACCGCCACGTCGCCGTTGGCGTCGACCGTCACGTCGTGGTCCTCGACGGAGAACGTGATATCATCGACCGCTTCGTCGTCGAACACGGCAGCCAGATCGTCGAGATCGACGTAGGCGTCTAGATCGTCGAAATCGTCGGCGTCGCCGTCGACTGTTTCAGCGACCGCCTCCAGCACGACTCGACTCGCTGGTTGCGGACTGACCCAGGCTTCATCGTCATCGGAATCACCCTCCTCGTCCGGCCGCAGGATGTAGACCTCACCGTCGTTTGCTCCCATATAGCCCTCTATATCTTATTACCTTATATAAACCCATCAGCAATTTCAGGCTCTGAATACGCTCTCGGCCGGGTTCGGGTCGTGCGGGTCGTGTTTAGTTAATCGAATTGTGCCACCTCGCATGAGCGAGTAACCAATTTTCGGCTGTCTTCGGTTCGACGTGACTGAAGCAGTTCGAA
>NZ_FOCX01000039.1 GCF_900110215.1 Halorientalis persicus
CGCCTGTGGAGACTGCGGCCGCTGCGGGCACCGAGGCAAACGCCGGTGACGTGCCTGCAAGCCGTGTCGTCGAAGCAGGAACGTCCGTTTGCGAGGACGGGCGAAGCCCCGCCCCACCGCGGGCGGGGTGAACATTCACGAAGAGATCGAAGAGGAATACAACCTCACACATACTGGGACCCGCGTAGTCGCACCGAAGCTCGATCTTCATGAGATTCGGGATGGTGCAGCGGAGTTCAAGGGACACTATGTCCGGGCAGCGTACCTCCTCAGAAAACTCATCACGACACATCTGTTCGAGGATGGGAACAAGCGAACAGCGTGGGCGACGACAGAAATCTACTTGGCCCGGAATGATGCCGAACCGGCAGAACGGAATGAGCCAGTCGAGCAGGTACTACGGCGAATACGCCGCTACGATATTGACGAAATCGCGAACTGGCTTGAGGCAGGCGATATCGACCGGTCCCGTCTAAATCCCTGACTGTGCGAAGGTTCAAGGGGATGCGCCGGCTACTACCAGCAATGAGTCAGGATGCCACCCAGCCAGCGGACGACGATCTCGACGATGTCCGCGAGCGTGTTCGTGAGCTGATGGATGAAGAGCGTGAACTGTTCGACGCGCTCGACCAGTAGCATCCATCACGACGCGGAACTCCACTTCAGAGCGCCCGGTTCGTTTCTTTTGGGGATGCGGTCCCGCAAGTGCAAATTCTGATGCTACCGAACCGCTCGACAACCACCTCACGACGACGCTGATAATGGTGCTGGCCGATGCAAGTGGATAGTTAACCAGTTCCGAAATCAAATTCTACGCGCGCCTCCGAAGACGGCACATGAATATCGACCGGGATACCATCAAGAGTCGAAGCACCGATGCAGTTTTTGAACGTGGAGTGAACTATCGTGATGAGGGGCGCATTCAGCAACTTGACCGATTCGACAACTTGGTGACCGCGAGCGTCAGTGGATCGAAGCTGTACGACGTAACGATCGAGTTTGGTGGACGGAATATCGACACACAGTGTACCTGTCCGTACGACAATAGCGACGATTGCAAGCACGTTGTCGCGGTATTACTGGATATCGCTGCTGGCCCACCACAAGACGAGAGCGAACGCGTCGAAACAGTCATAGATGACGTGCCGGCGGATGATTTGCGCGGGTTCGTTCGAGATATACTGGCCGAACACGCGGAGTTGCGTGAGCAGTTCCTCGCCTGCTTCGGCGACGACCACAAATCGGTCGATGAATACCGCGAAGAGATTGCACAACTGTTCGAACAACACGCCGATCCGGTCGTGTTCGAGGCGATTGACTTCTCCCGATTTTTCGAGATTGCCGAGCAGTACCGTGAGCGCGAGCGGTATCTGTACGCGGCAACTGTCTATCGAGCGGTGTTCGAGGAGGTCGACGAGAAGTACAACTGGATCGACGGTGCTCATGACCATTACGCACAGACTATCCAGACCGCACTCGATGGATACACAGACTGCGTCCTCGCGACCGATCCGACCCCCCAGAAGTTCGACACCTACGCTGGCGTGCTTGAAGAGCGAGCGGAAACGGAACCGCCGATCAATAGCGACCAGTTCTGGCGTGCACTTGACGACCTCGAGGAACGATACGGATGACCGAGCCAACAGACCGGTTCAAGATCGAGATCGGCACCGGCACAGTCGCACACATCATCGATATGGACGCTGATCAAGCCGAAACGGGCACTCGGTTTTCGCTCGGCTTCAGTGGTCCTGGTGAGAAGATGTGTAGTCGAGGCCACCGTCATCCCGGAGACCAGCAAGTGCCGTTGTCGGAGTTTGTAACTCATCACGATATCGAGAAAGAAGGATTCGAGGGCGATGCACCCACGGAGATTTGCTCGTACTGCTGGTCAAACACTTGTGAAGAAGTTGCGCAGGATCAAGCGAGGGACACCGGCGACCGATCTGCGAAGACCAGCTCTGTCGGGTACCGACTTCGGTGGAAGCAGAAAGGGCGTGCACGGGAGGAGTGGTACGATATCGTCGTCCGACCGGAGACGACGGTGGCAGAGTTGGACAAACTCGTGTGCCGGTTCAGTACGCTTGATGACTTCCATCTCCGGATGTACGGCCTCGAAGACGAATACCTGGATTCTAGCCTCAACGTGCTGCCTGACTCCCAATACGAGGAAGCAGGGGACCGGACGTACACGAGGGCAAGTGAAATGACGATCGCGGATATCGATGACCGATACCGGCTTCAGGAGGACGATAGACTTAGTCTGGTCTATGATTTCGGGACGCCGTCCCACTACTACTGCATTGTCAAGGCAGTCTACGAACCCGAACGCCTCAATGAAGTTCTTAATAACGACGTGATCGCATCGACTGAGACGGCCGCCATCATCAAAGAAAAGCGACCGTGATTCAGGAGATGGCGACGAACGAGAGCAGCACTACGATGGCGACCTTGTAGTAAATCGGTAGGAGCCCCTCGGGTGCGGTCGCCTCATCGACTGCTTCGGCGAGTTCCTGTTCGTGTTCGTACTCCTGCTGGAAGGTCTCGTACGTGGCGTCAAGCTGTTGCTCCAGCGGCTCGATCTCACTCGCAAGAACTCTTGGCGGGAGTTCACGATGGACTCGCCGGCGGCGGTCGGCGTGATCGTCGCGATGTCCGCCACTTGATCCGCGATGAGCTGGTCATCGGTGTGTCCAATCGCGGTGACCACCGGGGTATTGGTGGTGAAGATCGCCTCCGCAACCCGCTCGGTGTTGAAGGCCTGAAGGTTCGAATCGCTCCCACGCGGCCGACGATGATGGCGTCGACGTCTTCCGAGCGGTCGAGATGGTGGATGCCGTTCGCGATGGACGTCGGCGCGTTCGACCCCTGGACGGTTGCGTCCTTCACCAGGATGTCGACGGTGGGGTCCTGGGCGTGGATCGCGTTCTGGATGTCGTACCGGGCGTCTCCTCGAAGGGACGTGACGACGCCGACCCGCTCCGGGAACGCCGGCGGTTGCTGTTTCTGCTCGTCGTCGAACCAGCCACGCTCTTCGAGTTCGCTTCGCAGTCGCTCAACGGCGGCCGCCTGGTCGCCGTCGCCGACGACGATCACCTCCCACGGTTTGAGGTCGATTTTCCCACCCTCGACCCAGTAGTCGATATCGCCCTCGAGGATGACTTCGGTCCCGTCTTCGAGGTCGGCGTCCATCTCCCGGTAACGGTTCGCCCAGATCATACAGGGGAGCTCGGCGTCGCCGTCGGTGAGCGTGAAGTAGAGCGCCGTACTGTTCTTGTGGAGGTCAGTGACCTCCCCGATACAGCGGACACCGTTGAGGGCAGGCGTGTCCTGGACGACCGACGCGATCCGGTCGTTCAGCTGGGACACGCTAAGGACCTCTCTCGCATCGGGTTCGACCGCCTGCCGCTCGGTATCCGGTGCGTCCGCCATCTCCGTTGCCTAACTTCTGAACAGGAACCTCAAAAAGATACGTTCGAGTGACGGGGTGGGCTGCGTTACGCAGGCCTACAGGTCGCGGGGCTGGACCGTCTTCCGGTCGTTGGCCTCGGCACGCTCTGCGGCGTCGTCGAGCAGTTCGGCGACCTCTTCGTTGAGGGCGTCGTAGAAATCTGCCGAGACGTTGTGCTCCGAAAGTGCGTCCTTCACGGCTGCTTTGACGATTAGGTCAGACATTCCATCGCGGACTTCACCTGTCCACTATATAAAGGTTCGAAGTTCTCACGTAGTCTTCCTGACCAGTCCCGTCGAATTCGCCTCTGAGTACCAGAGAGAACATATGCCACCCCTCAAAAATAGGGAACAGGCAGATGCACGATCTAACTGGGTTCCAGCGGGATATCTTGTACGTAACCACCGGGCTCGAGGAACCACATGGGCTCGCAATCAAGGACGAACTCGACGACTATTACGAGCAGGAGATCAATCATGGCCGCCTCTATCCGAATCTCGACGATCTCGTCAACAAAGGACTGCTGGAGAAGGGTGAACTCGACAAGCGGACGAACGTGTACACGGTCACGCAACGCGGATTGCGGGAAATCGAGGCGCGACGTGAGTGGGAAAGTCAGTATTTAGAAGATGTGAACGCACCCACTACGTCGTAGAATCATTATAAAAGCGGGACTGCTTTACCTACTTCCCACGAATCCACAGTAAGATGGCTCGGCTCGTCTTCTATCACCACCCCCAGGCCGAGAATTTCTCACTCAAATATAGCTCGGCATCGGTGGCAGAAATCCTGTCTCAGCGAGAGCAATCCGACGAGTCAACAAAGCTCATCGGGTATCCCTTTGACACACCGGTCTATGTGCTCTACGAAGGCGAGTCAGAGATCGAATCTGCCCAAGAGGTCGACTTCGATCAGGAATGGCTGAGCGACCGTATTCGTGACCTCCCCCGTGCTGGGCAGGTTGTCGCATTCCGATTAGTAGAGTTGCTCGAAGCTGCGGTTGATGTTCGCGATGAGGATGAGTTCCGGCTCTACAAGGAGTTCGAACCGCAAAAGATCCAGCAGGCACTCGATCACGTCTCCTGGGGAGCTCCACTTCCGATCGTCGCTGGAGAGGTGATGTCGAATTTGATCCTCCGACATTCCCTCCCAAATGCGAATCACCGAACTGGCATCGCGATGCTGCAGTTCTGTATTGAGAGTGTGGACCCGGATTTTGAGATGCCACGAACGCACGTCGACGACGATACCTGGCGAGAGTGGGTTGATCCCTATATTGTTGATTCTAAGCGTCTCATCACGGTCCGCCGGAACAACCTCCGTTTCAAGCAACTCGAAGAGCTGGACGTCGACCTCGTCGAACGGAAAGACGGGATCCAAATCCGGTTAGCCGAGTTCGAGCTGGATATGCACTGGCGAGAAGCCCTATCAGAGTATGCTGGGCAGCACGAATCTCACTGTACGGACTTCGCGCAGGCAGTTCTCGAACGAGCAGGACGGGACGATCTGCTCGACCGTCAAGGACCAACGAAACAAGAGTTCATCACGTATCTGGAGGACGGACTGGTCGAACGGGACTTCAGAGAAATGTTTTGATCAGTCGCGAAGCTCGGCGACCGACTGACCAACCTCACGGACGTGTTCACTTCGCTCGAGGTCGAGTTCCTCGGCGAGGTAGTCAACCGTCTCTTCGAGGCTCATATCGGAATGAAGTCTGTCTAACGGTATAAACCTAGTGCTGACGCAGCAATGTCGCCCATCAGAGGAAGCGTCTGTGTATACCAAATTACGTACCCCTCGGGAAAACTGTGGAATCGGTGATCGCATAGCGATACCCACCGAAATCACGCAGTGTCGCCATTTGCTGTCCATTAACCGAACTCAATTGAAAGAAGCTCCGAAGCGATCGGGAGCGTTTCAGTCTGCAGGTTGTGCGTCAGTCGCTGGTGTCCCGCTTGGAAGCTCGGGGATGGACAGGTCCACGCGGCGGAGCAGCTGAGCGTTGATGGCAACGATGACTGTACTCAACGACATCAAGAGCGCACCCACAGCGGGCGACAGCAGAATCCCGATCGGTGCCAAGACGCCCGCTGCGAGCGGAATCGCGAACACGTTGTAACCGGCCGCCCAGACGATGTTCTCCTGCATCTTCCGGTAGCTCGCCTTACTGAGTTTCACGAGCCGAACGACGTCCATCGGGTTGTTCTGGACGAGGATGACGTCGGCCGACTGGACGGCGACGTCGGTGCCGCTCCCGATCGCGATACCGACGTCGGCCCGGGTCAGCGCCGGCGCGTCGTTCACACCATCGCCGACCATCCCGACGAGCTTCCCCTGGTCCTGGAGTTCCTGGACTTTCTCGTCTTTGTCTTCGGGGAGGACCTCCGCGAACACCGTGTCGATGCCCAGTTCGTCGGCGACGGCGTTGGCGACGTCCTGGGAGTCCCCTGTCAGCATCGCCACCTCGATACCCAGATCGTGGAGCGCGTCGACGACGCGGAAACTCTCCTCACGGATTACATCAGCCATCGCGAAGGCGGCGATCAGCTCTCCGTCACGAACGAGATACACCACAGTCTGGGCGTTCTGGCCGGCCTCGTCAGCGAAGCGCTGGAGATGGTCGGGGATCTCGCTATCCAGCTGGGTCAACAGGTTCGGCCCACCAACGTACACCTCGTTTCCGTCGACGTTCGCGCGAACCCCCCGTCCTTTGATCGCCTCGAAGGCGGTCGCATCAGGGGCGCTGAGATCGCGCTCGTCGGCAGCCTCGCGGATCGCTCGGGCGATCATGTGTTCGGAGTCGCTCTCGACAGCTGCCGCTAGTGCCAGCGCGTCGTCCTCGTCGACGCCCTCGACGGTCGCCATGTCGACGACGCCGTGTTCGCCTTCGGTGAGCGTCCCCGTCTTGTCGAAGATGATGGCGTCCAGGTTCCGCGCCTCCTCCATCGCGATACGGTCCCGGACCAGCATCCCGTTGCGAGCCGCCAATGACGTGTTGATTGCGACCACTAGGGGGATGGCGAGCCCGAGTGCGTGCGGGCAGGCGATGACGAGCACTGTGACGACGCGCTCGATGACCGTTGCGTCGAATGAGACCGCGAGCGTCCACGCGATTGCTGTCACGACTGCCGCCGCGAGGGCGACGTAGAACAGCCAGCCTGCCGCTCTGTCGGCCAGTACCTGTGTCTTGGATTTGCTCTGCTGGGCTTCCTCGACGAGGCGCATGATGCCCGCGAGCGTCGTCTCCTCGCCCGTCGCACCGACGCGCACGCGAAGACTCCCGTCGCCGTTGATGGTCCCGCCGATGACCTCGTCGCCGGGGTCTTTCGAGACCGGTTTTGACTCGCCCGTGATCATGGACTCGTTGACGTCGGAGTCTCCCTCTTCGACGACGCCGTCAGCAGGGACACTCGCACCCGGCCGGACGAGTACGAGGTCGCCCTCGGAGAGCTCACTCACCGGAACCTCCTCGGTGTCGCCGCCGTCGGTGATCCGCTCGGCGGTGTCCGGCATCAGCTTCGCCAGTTCGTCCACCGCGCTCGAGGCCCGTCGCACCGACCGCATCTCGATCCAGTGCCCCAGGAGCATGATGTCGATCAGGGTGACGAGCTCCCAGAAGAACGCCGACTGTGTGGGGAAGACCACGCTCGCGAGACTATAGACGAATGCGACGGTGATCGCCATCGAGATCAGCGTCATCATCCCCGGCGACCGGTCTTTCAGCTCCGGGACCGCCATCTGGAGGAACGGCACCCCACCGTATGCAAAGACGATGACCGCGAAGACGGGATTGATCCACTCGCTGCCCGGGAACGCTGGGACGGAGAACCCGAGCCACTCCTGTAACATTTCGCTGTACAGGAGGACGGGGATCGACAGGAGCGTCGAGACGAAGAAGCGCCGGCGGAACATCTGCTCGTGGCCCTCGTGCATCCCGCCATGACCCTCACCGTGCCCCTCGTGAGTGCTGTGGTCGTGTCCTTCGCCCTCGTGTCCAGCGTGCTCGTGCTGCTCGTCGAGCACCGTCTCACTCTCCGCAGCAGGGTGTGCCTCTTCTTCCAGTAGGTCCTGTTCTACCCGCTGCTCGTCCGACTCGGCGTCCGATTCATCCTGCTCGCCGTGTTCGTGCTGGTGACTGCTGTCGTCCTGCTGGTGTTCCCCTCCGGGGGGATTCTCATTTGTATCTTTGTGGTCGTCCATTGCCCATATTCTCTGTAGAGGTGGATCCGCCGGCCCCCTGAATCTTCCCCACTGAAACTGTACAGCAGGACCAGCGTAGCGAAGCTTCAAAGACAACGGTTGGCCGTTGTCTCGGAGTGGTCCGCGCGATTCTCAGGCGTAAGCGGTGTACCCGGCGTCTTCGACGGCCTCCACGAGAGTTGTGACATTTGCCTCACCATCGACGCTTGCCTGTTCGCTCTCCCTGTCGACGGTCACGTCAGTCACGCCGGATACCTCTTCGAGGGCCTCTTCGACCGTCTGCTCACAGTGACCGCACGTCATGCCTTCCACGATGATCGTCGTCGTCATACAGGGATACACACGGCCTCCTCTCTTTAGCGGATTTCCCCTTCGAACATACTGATATCGTGGGGCTCAAACTTTAGATTCAAAGTGATACCTGCGGCCGTAACGAACTAGACATCGGATGCGCCAGGTGTCAATAGCGAGAAGGCTCAAGTATCGTTGTGACGCTCCCTGTACGTCTTCGCCGCTAAAAAGACATAGAGTGCGCCGATAGCCCGAATGCCCAAGCGGAATCGCTCGTTCCATTCTATCGACTCTGGACGCTCGTACAGGAACGCGGTGGCAAATCTCTGATACAGGTCGGGAAATAAGAGGACTATCGCGCCGAACACGCCGGTAAGATTCATCAGCAACGCGTATGCTCGCCCGTTAAAGAGTGAAAGCGCAGCTATCAGAACACCCTCCGACCGGACTGCTGGACGTATCCACCCTCTCACTGTTCCCTCGTCTGGATTCGAAATCGCGAGTTTCTCGAAGAGCTCGACGATTTCGTCCGGGAACAGCGCTGAGATAGCGCCGAGGACACCGACGATTGTTCGAATCATACGATATGGTACGACCGATATGGATATAACTTCCACTGCGACGCTACACTATCGAGAACGAGGGGAGTCCGAACAGTAGCGGCTTCGAACCGGGCACGACGCGCAGAGGCCGCTTGTCGAATGGGCGTCCTGAATCCTTATGGATTCGGGGCATACAGGGCGTAGAGGATAGACAGCATCCCGGCTGCGGTGACGAGTGCTGCGACGAATCCTGCTTCGAAGATCGACACCTGGAGGAGTTCGAAGAGGACGCCTTCAAGGAGGCCGCCAAGCCCGACCAATGCGAAGCCGGCGGCGACGTACAGGAGTAACTGCGTGTGATGTCGTTGGTACCCGCGATAGGCCTGATATGCGATGACCAGTGCTAACGCGGTCGTGAACAGTTTGCCGATGACGAATAACGTGTGTTCCATGAGTCAGTCTCCCCGCATTTCCTCGAAGATGGACGTAATCCGGTCGGCGGGGTCCGGCCGAACATCGATCTGCACGTCGAAGCCCTCTGCTTGGAGGAGTACTTCGACACGCTCGAGTCGCGCCTCGTACTCGCTGTAGTGCCGTCCGCCGGGGTCGACGTGCGTGTACTCCTCGAGGAGGCCCTGCTCGACGAGGCGGGTGACACGCCGCGAGACGGTCGGGCGTGACATATCGCATTCCTCGCTGAGCTCCTTCGCGGAGAGTCGGTCGGTCTTCGTCGCCACGAGGATGTTGCGGGCGTACTCGTCGTCGAGTGTGGCGAAGATGTCCGACGGGTCGGCCTCCTCAGTCACACGTCCGTACTCGCTACAGGAGGGTAATATAGCCCGCCGGTTTTCTGACTCAGAACGCCGGCTCGCTATTATATCGTCTCTACCCGCCTACTGATAGTTGAAGGTGCAATAATTATGTCCACACTCGACTCCGGCATGAACCAGCTTGAGAGCAGAGTCGGCGGCCTGACCGTCGGCGGGAAAGTCCACAGCCTCAGCGCGTGGTTCGTGCTGGCGCTCCGTCTCATGATGGGCTACGCGTTCGCGTACTCCGGCTTCACGAAGATCACCGGCGAGTTCGCGGCCGGCGGCTACCTCTCGAACGTTGCGGCGACGAACGGCAACCCGCTGGCGGGCCTGTTCGCGTGGATGGGTTCGACGCCGTGGTTTGTCGAGTTCGCGAACGTCGCCGTGCCGTACGGCGAGCTGTTCATCGGCCTCGGCCTCCTCGTCGGCGCGTTCGTCCGCCTCGCGGCGTTCTTCGGCGCGCTGATGATGCTCATGTTCTACTTCGGCAACTGGGACATGGGTCACGGGTTCATCAACGGGGACTTCGCGTACATGCTCGTGTTCCTCGCGGTCGCCGCGTTCGCCGCGGGCCGCATCCTGGGCCTCGACCAGTACATCGAGAACTACGACGTCGGCGGCGAGACGCTCGTCGAGCGCTACCCCGCCCTCGAATACATCCTCGGCTAACCACGCCGAGACCGTTGGGAGTACAACAATGCAAAATCCAATTCAAGCACGCGGGATTCGTTCTCTGGGATTCATCGTCGTTGGGGCACTGACTCTGGCCGTCGTCGCCGGAATGGCGCTAACGCACGCGACCGTCCCAGAATCAATGATGTGGAGCTGGCACGACGGCATGTGGAACAGCGGCCACATGGCCGGCTGGGGTGGCTGGGGCTGGGGGATGATACTGTTCGGGCTCCTGTGGATGGCACTTCTGATCGCCCTCCCAGTCTACGCCGTTTACTGGCTGACAACGCGGTCCCCTACGGACGGCCATACTGATGACAGCGCACTCGCTGTTCTCCAAGAACGGTACGCTCGTGGCGAAATCGACGACGAGGAGTTTGATCACCGTCGCGCCCGCCTGGTGTCCGACGACGATCGTTTCTGACCGCGTTGGTGTTACTGTCTGAGGAGGCGTCTGAGGACGTAGTGGAGGATTCCGCCGTGTTCGATATAGGTTACGGCGGCCGGCGTGCCGACCTGTGCTGTGACCGGGAACTCGACAGTCGACCCGTCCGCACGCTCGGCGATAACGGTCAGTTCGTCCATCACGTCGAGCCCGTCATCGAGGCCGTGGATCGTGAAGACCTCCGACCCATCCAGACCGAGAGATTCCCACGAGTCGCCATCATCGAACTGCAGGGGAAGCACACCCATGCCGACGAGGTTGTCGCGGTAGATGCGCTCGTAACTCTCGGCGATGGTTGCGCGGACACCGAGCAGGTCCGTTCCTTTCGCCGCCCAGTCCCGGCTAGACCCAGTTCCGAACTCCTCGCCAGCCATCACGACGAGCGGTATCCCCTCGTCCCGATAGCGGCGACTGGCTTCGAACACCGTGGTTTGTTCGTCGGTCGGGTGGTGGATCGTGTAGCCACCCTCGACGTCGTCGAGCATCTCGTTCTCGATTCGGACGTTGGCGAACGTCCCCCGCATCATCACCTCGTGATTGCCCCGACGTGCGCCGTAGGTGTTGAACTCGTGTGGCTCGACACCGTGATCGAGCAGCCACTGACCTGCGGGGAGGTCGGGACCGAACGGGCCGGCTGGACTGATGTGGTCGGTCGTAACGGTATCGCCGAGCGTCAGTAGACAGCGTGCGTCCTCGATATCGGCGACGCCGGGTTTCTCTACCGGGAAGTCCTTGAAGAACGGCGGTTCACGGATGTATGTCGAGTCCTCATCCCACTCGTAGACGTCACCCGTGGGCGCGTCGAGAGCAGCCCATCGCTCATCGCCCTCGAACACGGAGGCGTACTTCTCCTCGAACATCTCCGGAGAGACGTTCTCGTGGATTGCGGCCTGCACGTCCGCTGCGTCCGGCCAGATGTCCGCCAGATAGACTGGGTTACCCTCATCGTCAGTGCCCAGCGGCTCGTGTTCGAGATCGATGTCCATCCGCCCTGCGAGCCCGTAGGCGACGACGAGCGGCGGGCTCGCGAGGTAGTTCGCGCGGATCTTCGGGTGGATACGCGCCTCGAAGTTCCGGTTCCCGGAGAGAACGCTCGTCGTCCAGAGGTCGTGGTCGTCGATTGCCTGCTCGATGGGATCGGGAAGCGGCCCAGCGTTACCGATACAGGTGGTACAGCCGTAGCCGACGACGGCGTACCCGAGCTCTTCGAGATACGGAAGCAGCCCCGATTCTTCGAGATACTGCGTGACGACACGGCTACCCGGTGCGAGACTCGTCTTGACGTACGGCGGGACGTCTAGGCCTTTCTCGACGGCGTTCTGGGCGAGCAGTCCAGCAGCGATCATCACCGACGGGTTCGACGTGTTCGTACAGCTCGTGATGGCGCTGACGAGGACGTCTCCGTGTCCGATTTCGACCGTCTCACCGTCGAGGTCGACCTCGACACGTTTGGTTAACGGGTGCAGTTCCGATTCGGGTTCGACCTGAACGCCACCGTCGGTCTCCGCATCAGCTGCACCACCCTCACCGAGCCACCGCTGCAAGGCGTCCTCGTCGACATCATCGAGGTCGTCCTCGAACTCCCCGTGGAGAAGTCCCCGGAAGCTCTGTTTCACGTCCCCCATCGGAATCCGGTCCTGTGGCCGCTTGTGTCCGGCCAGACTCGGTTCGACTGTCGAGAGGTCGAACTCGACGACCTCAGTATATTCTGGTTCCTGTTCCCCGAACAGCCCTTGGGCTTCGAGGTACTCGCGAACGAGGTCGACGTGGTCGGGATCACGCCCGGTGAGTTCGAGATACTCGAGCGTCTGCTCGTCGACCGGGAACATACTGATCGTCGAGCCCTGTTCGGGCGCCATATTGGCGATCGTGGCCCGGTCGGGGACTGTGAGATTCTCCACACCGGGACCGAAGAACTCCACGAACCGGTCGACGACGCCGACCTCGCGGAGTCGTTCGGTGATGTGGAGCACGAGATCCGTAGCCGTCGCGCCCTCGGGTAATTCGCCTTCGAGACGGACGCCGACGACCTCGGGGAGTTTCATCGTGACCGGTTGACCGAGCATCGCCGCTTCCGCTTCGATGCCGCCGACGCCCCAACCGACCACACCGATGCCACCGATCATCGGGGTGTGGCTGTCCGTGCCGACGAGCGTGTCCGGCAGGAGCCAGTTCTCGCCGTCTTGCTCGCGGGCGTGGACGACCCGACCCAGATGTTCGAGATTCACCTGGTGGACGATACCGGTCCCCGGCGGGACGACGTTGAAGTTCTCGAAGGCGTTCTGCGCCCACTTGATCGCGCGATACCGTTCGGCGTTTCGCTCGTACTCCAGTTCGACGTTCTTCTCGTAGGCGTCCTCGGAGTCGAAGTAGTCGACCTGGACGCTGTGGTCGATCACGAGATCAATAGGAATCTCCGGTTCGACCAGGGTGGGATCTCGGTCTTTGCGGTCGACCTCGGATCGAAGGGCCGCCAGGTCGACGACTGCGGGTACACCGGTGAGATCTTGCAGGACGACTCGTGATGGAGAGAACGGAACCTCTGCGTCCGGTACGTCTGGCTTCCAGCCAGCAGCATTCTTGACATCCGCTGCAGTAACAGTTTCGCCGTCGGCGTTCCGGAGCACCGACTCAAGCAGAATACGGATGCTCACAGGGAGCGTGTCGAGGTCACAGAGCCCCTGCTCTTCGAGTGCTCGAAGATCGGCCATCTTGTACGTCGTCCCGTCGACGTCGAGCTCGCGGACGGCATCGAACGGAAGTGTATCAGTCATAGTATCTACACCTGGGATTGGCAGTCGTATCAATCCCTCTCCGAATCCGATTCGACGAGAATCGGGATTTGTTACGCAGAGGCATCGTATCCAGCGTCTTCGACCACAGTCACAAGCTCATCCCGTTCAGCGGACCCCTCGACCGTCGCGGATTCTGAGTCACGATCCGCAGTAGCGGACGTAACCCCCTCAACTTCTTCGAGTGCCTCTTCGACGGTCTGCTCGCAATGTTCACAGGTCATTCCTTCGACGGTGATTGTCTGAGTCATATCCATTCGTAGATAGGGGCGAGTATTCTATGTGGTTTTCTGCTTAGAATCCAATGTTGTCGCAGCCCTAGATCACCGATTTCGAAGGTGTGTTGTGGGCAACAATAATGTATCCTGCGAGACGAAGCGGTCGTATGCGCAATTTGGATGAAACCGACTTAGAAATCCTCTCGTTACTCGCTGATGACGCCCGCCGCCCGTTCAGCGATATTGGCGAGGAGGTCGACTTGTCGGGGCCAGCCGTTTCTGACCGGGTAAAGCGATTACAGGAAGCTGGCATCATTAACAACTTCACGATTGACGTCAACCGGGCTCATCTCCGAGCTGGTGTACCGGTATTTATTCAGGCCGAAATCGGCTCAGCGTCGTTGGAGGCCGCCCGCGAGCGGGCTCGAGAGTCAGATGGCGTTGAACACGTCTTCACGACCTCCGAAGGAGATCTTTGGTTCTATGCCCGTGTTGAAGCCCAGAACGTACGTCAGTGGGTAGATGGACTCTTTAACGAGATCGATGTAGCAGATTACACCGTCACACTAATTGACGAGCTTGAATGGACGCCGTCCGTTGATGGCGTCGAATTTGCACTCACCTGTGCTGAATGTAACAATACCGTTGATAATCAAGGTGAAACGACGAGAATCGACGGAGAGATCTATCACTTCTGTTGTCCGTCCTGTCTCACACGGTTCGACGATCGGTATCAGCGACTCGAAGAGGGAGCGTAACGCTGTCTTTGGAATCCAAATTTTCCTGCAGTCGAAACCCCGCCTCTCGAAGCAGTAAATCGCCTAAACCTAGACCCCGTATAGTAGAACAAGCATGACAAGCCAAACAATCCATCTTGATATCACGGGAATGTCCTGCGCCAACTGTTCGGCGACGATCCAGGACACTCTCGAATCGCTCGACGGGGTATCGGAGGCGGATGCGAACTTCGCCACCGACGAGGGTTCCGTCACCTACGACCCTGAAGAGGTATCGCTCAAAGAAATCTACGACGCGATCGACGAGGCCGGGTACGGCGCAGTCTCTGAGACGGTAACGATTGCCATCTCCGATATGACCTGTGCCAACTGCGCCGAGACCAACCAAACCGCTCTTGAAAATATTCCGGGCGTCGTTAATGCGGAGGTCAATTACGCAACCGACGAAGCACAGGTCACCTACAATCCTGCGGAAGTATCTATTGGTGCGCTGTACGATGCTATCGAGGAGGCTGGCTACTCGCCCGTCCGCGAAGATGGTGCCGACGAAGAGTCGGGCCAGGACGCACGAGATGCCGCCCGTCAAGCCGAAACTCGGAAACAACTCAGGTTGACCCTCTTTGGGGCAGTGTTATCGGCACCGTTGCTCTTCTTCCTCATCGACAATTATCTGCTCGGTGGCGCGATCGTCCCTGAAGCCGTCTTCGGTGTGGAACTTGGCTGGGTTGAGTTCCTCCTCGCCACGCCGGTACAGGCGATCCTCGGCTGGCCGTTCTATAAGAACTCGTACAAGGCGATCGTGAAGAACGGCCGCGCCAATATGGACGTGCTGATTGCGATCGGTTCAACAACGGCCTATCTATACTCTGTGGCAGTCCTTGCTGAACTCATTGCAGGTGGACTTTATTTCGACACGGCAGCCCTCATCCTCGTGTTCATCACGTTGGGTAACTATCTCGAAGCTCGGTCGAAGGGCCAAGCGGGTGAGGCCCTCCGAAAGCTCCTCGAAATGGAAGCCGAAACGGCGACCATTGTCCGCGAGGACGGCAGTGAAGAAGAAGTTCCACTCGAAGAGGTCACAACTGGTGACCGGATGAAAATTCGTCCAGGTGAGAAGATTCCCACAGACGGTGTCGTTGTCGACGGTCAGTCTGCCGTCGACGAGTCAATGGTCACTGGCGAATCTGTGCCTGTCGAGAAAGAGGAGGGCGATGAGGTCGTCGGCTCGACGATTAACGAGAACGGCGTCCTTGTCGTGGAGGCGACGAAGGTTGGAGAAGACACGGCCCTCCAACAGATCGTCCAGACAGTCAAGGAGGCCCAGTCGCGCCAGCCCGACATCCAGAATCTCGCCGACCGCATCTCCGCGTACTTCGTGCCTGCGGTCATCGCGAACGCCCTTCTCTGGGGTGTCGTCTGGTTCCTGTTCCCCGAGGCTCTCGCTGGCTTCGTCGACTGGCTCCCGCTGTGGGGTCAGGTTGCTGGCGGCCCGGCCCCGGTCGGTGGGACCGTTTCAGTCTTCGAGTTCGCGATAATTGTCTTCGCGTCCTCGATCCTCATCGCCTGTCCCTGTGCGCTGGGGCTGGCGACGCCCGCAGCGACGATGGTCGGGACGACGATTGGTGCCCAGAACGGCGTCCTGTTCAAGGGCGGTGACATCCTCGAACGCGCAAAAGACGTCGACACGGTCGTCTTCGACAAGACGGGCACCCTCACGGAGGGTGAAATGGAACTCACCGACGTGGTCGTCTTTGATAGCGATGGAAATGTGGTGACTGACGGTGGCGAGCCGACCCCAGATGGTGGACAGCTCAGCACCCGTGAGCGCCTCTCAGAGGATGATGTGCTTCGACTGGCGGCGATAGCTGAAAGCGGCAGCGAACACCCGCTCGCCCGTGCAATCGTCGAAGGGGCCGAAGAACGCGGCCTGGACGTGACTGAGCCTGACAACTTCGAGAACGTTCCGGGCCACGGGATCAAAGCAGTCATTGGTGACAGCGAGGTGCTGGTCGGCAACCGCAAGCTGCTGCGGGACAACGGGATCGACCCCTCTCCCGCTGAGGAGACGATGGAACGCCTCGAGAACGAGGGGAAGACGGCGATGCTGGTCGCCTACGAGGGGGAGCTCGTGGGTGTGGTCGCCGACGCCGACACAGTGAAGGAAAGCTCCAAGCAGGCTGTCACAGCACTCCAAGAGCGGGGAGTTGACGTGATGATGATTACGGGCGACAACGAGCGAACTGCCCGTGCGGTCGCTAAACAGGTGGGTATCGACCCGAAGAACGTCCGCGCAGGAGTCCTTCCTGAGGACAAGTCCAACGCGGTCGACAGTATTCAAGACGAGGGCCGGCAGGCGATGATGGTCGGTGACGGCGTCAACGACGCTCCGGCACTCGCGGTCGCACACGTCGGGACAGCAATCGGCTCCGGCACCGACGTCGCCATCGAAGCTGCAGACGTCACGCTGATGCGAGACGACCCGCTCGACGTGGTAAAGGCGATCCGAATCTCAGACGCGACACTCCAGAAGATCAAACAGAACCTCGTGTGGGCGCTCGGTTACAACACGGCGATGATTCCGTTAGCGTCGCTCGGCCTCCTCCAGCCCGTGCTCGCTGCAGCAGCAATGGCGTTCTCGTCGGTGTCGGTGCTGACGAACAGTCTCCTGTTCCGGCGGTACACCCCCGATCACGACTACAAGCTCTTCGGATTTCTTCGCTAACCGTCACCTCTAGATCAATGTCGAATATTTCCCGGCACACGGTTCGAAGGTACCTCGTCGAGACAGCCAGTAGCGAACCGACATACCTCCGGGCTCGCGAGATTGCCAGCGACCTCGACGGATCTCCCAAGGCAGTCGCGCAGTATCTCAGCCAGCTCCAGGACGAACTCACAATCGTTTCACTCGAACAGTGGGGGCGCTCGAAAAGCACGACGTGGCGATTGGAGGTGAACGGGTCGTGAGTACTGTCACCCGCCGCGTCGAGACTGTCCTTCCGGAGACCGGCTCACGCGAGTGGTGGGCGCTGTACCTGCTGGCCCCGCTCGTCCTCCTCGGTGGGGGCATCCTCGTGTTTCCGACGTTGGTCTACGACCGGTTCATCTGGCAGTATCTCTGGGGACCAGTCGTCGCCGATGCGGCCGGTCAGCCAGTCACGCACGAGGGGGTTCGTGCTGTCCAGGGCTACAACGCGGTGAACACGGTAATCTACCTCGCGGCAGTCGTATACAGCCTCCCCGGACTACGTGCGTATCTCGACCAACTCGACGTCACGTTCGACGCACGACTGGCCTACGGGTTCGCTCCGATCATCATCGCAGGTGGGGCGATGCGCGCCCTCGAGGATCTCGGGCTGCTCGGGGACTACGCGGTGTGGTTCATCACGCCATCGATTTACATCGTCGTCACCGCTGTCACCATCCTCGCGCTCGGTGTCGGTGCACTCTTGCGTGACCAAAATATCGGATCTATCCCGCTAACAGTCGGGCTCGTCGGGTCGGTGTGGGCTGTCGGGGCCGTCTGGTGGGCTGTTTGGCACGGCCTCTCGACATCGACCCCACTCCGCCTATGGGTTCCTGTCGCGACGACGGGGATAGCGCTCGGCGTAACCGCACTCTACTACTGGGGCGCGAGTTTCGTCAATATCACACACCTTCGACACCCGCTAATTCTGCTGGCCGTTTTCGGCCAGTTGTGGGACGCTGCGCAGAATCTCATCGGTGTGACGTTCCTCGGCTACTCCCCAAAGCTGGTCGTGACGAATCTCGTGTACCAGGCGACTGGATTCTCCGGATCGACGTTCGTGCTGAAACTCGTCGTGACTGTCGGCATCGTGTGGTATCTCGCCGATGCGAAAGAGGAGATGAATCACACGTGGTGGTGGCTTATGACGTTCTTCATCGGAGCGATCGGACTCCCGATGGGCGTTCGTGGGTCACTTCGGATGCTGTTGGGAGCTTAACGATGGCCTCAAAGATTGGCAAAAACCGATGACACGAACGTCCAAAATTGCGGTAATAGGTGGAGGGATGGCCGGGCTTGCAGCAGCTGCTGGATTCGACGACGCTGGATTCGTCGTCGAACTATATGAGCGGCAGTCCTACGATAGCAAACGCGTTAATTGCGGAGAAGCGATGACAGCGGTATCGAAGATCCCACTCGAGCCGACTGTAGAGAACGGCTTTCTCAATCCGCTGCCAGCGATGGAAGTGGAGGTGTATGACGGAATCGACGCCGATCGCCACCGCACTGGAGCCGGCACCTTTCCTGCTGCGGATACATATATAACGGACCGAAATGTCGTTGAGCAGTCCTGGGCAGAACAACTCTCAGAGAAGGGTGTTGACATCCACGAAAACCAGTCTATCACACGGACAGATTTCCACGAGTTCACCGATGAGTATGATCTCGTCGTTGATGCAACCGGTCAGCCATCACTCTCTAGTAAAGCGCTCGGAACAACCAACGAGTATTCAGGATATATGGTAGCGCTTAACAGTGATGTCGAAGGGGACTTCACCGAGTTGTACCCGAACAGCCGGATAATTCTGGAGAACTATACAGGGTACTCGTGGGCATTCCCGAAGACATCGCAACGAGCCAACGTTGGTATCGGCTGGACGGTCAGTGACCGGCCTAGTGATTATATGAAGGCATTGAGGGAAGCCTGTAAGCGGAATGGGTGGCCAGTCCCGTCGCAGGAACGGACGAACGTCGCAATCATTCCCGAGGGACCAAGCCTTGATCCCGACAGAACCTATCTACCGGAGCATTCCGTCGTACGGGTGGGTGATGCTGCAGGTATCGCAAACCGACTCACCGGAAAGGGGATCTCACAGGCCGTTGAATCGGGATTCTTGGCCGCAGAGTTGGCTAACAGCGGCCAATTACACAATTTTCCTGACAGTTTATATCAGAGGATGAAAACGGAGTACATTTTCGCCACAGTTGTGAGATACTTTCTTGAAACTCGTAATCCCAAGGTTCTGGGAGCAGCAATTCGTGCCGCTGCCGGGATCGATATTGAAGACGTTGACCGGTCTCCGAGTACAGTTCTACTGCGTCTCCTCCGCCACCCTGTTTTGTTTGCCCGTATTTTCTCGAGACGACGAGTTTTAAACCGTGTCTATGGAGGAATGACTAACCAATGGGAGTTGATTAATTGACATCCGCTCGAGTTAAATTCTCAGAATCTGTTAGCTACTGGGAGGATCGGTAAGTACAGAGGATTAAATCAGCAAATGGAGTCCCTCAAGCGAATTTTCCGAGATCCAGAATTCGGTGGGCTCGGCTTCATCAGTGTTCCCGCTTACACGCCCCAGCACACAATCAGTCCGTAGAGGGTGACCGAATTCCTTCTTGAGAATCATCCAACTCACCTCGGATATCCGCGTTCCTGAAATGAGCCCCGACTCTTAGAAATCACGAACACCATCAATCTTTTTTACTACATCTGACAAAATCAGCCGTGAGGTGAAGTATGCCATGTCAACTCAATCCATCCGTACGAATTTTCTCGGAACCGAGACGTCGTTCTCGGTCTCGGGAGCCTGGTTGTCGTATTGGATCCTGCTGCTCCGGCTGACCGCCGGGTGGTGGATGCTCCACGCTGGCCTTGACAAAATCTGGGCGTGGCCCTTCGACGCCAGCTGGTTCGTCGGCGGAGCCGCTCAGGGCACGATTCTCGCCCCCTTCGTCACGCCGTTCAGCGACGGCATCCTGTTGGCGTTCGTCAACGTGGCGGTACCGCTTGGGCAAACCGCCATCGGTCTCGGGCTGATACTCGGTGTCCTCACGAGGACCGCCGCCTTCTTTGGTGCCTTCATGATGCTGTTCTTCTACTTCATCAACGGCTACGGTGGCGGCTGGGCCAACGGTATGGTCACGGGTGAACTCCTTGGGATCATGGTCTTCGGAACCATTGTGGCACTTGGAGCGGGCGGCGTCCTGGCAGTCGATAACCGCCTGCGTGAGATGGAACTGTTCGAGAACACGCGATTACGGAAACTCCTCGGGTGACTACCAATGAGTGACTTATCAACGGCAGACCAAATCGCCATGTACGTCGGCGGTGGCCTGGTTGTCTTGGGCGTCGTCGTGATCGGCCTGCTCGACATGCTACTGGGAGCCGGGCACCCAGTCGATAGCGAGGGAGCAATCGAACACGCTGCAGTGGTCCCCATCGACATTAGGGCGGGCATCATCCTGCTCGGCTTGGTGATTTGGGGACTCGTCGCCGTTTACAAGTTTGCCGCAGGGTCGGCACCGTCGGGATCGACTACGGGCCAAACCCCATCCGGCATGGACGACTAGTTCAACAACTCAGTCCGTGGAGCCATTTGCCAGTTAATTTTTCGCGTTGCTCGCACTAACGTCCATCTGATGCACCTAAACGTGAAGACAAACACGATTTTTAGGAGTAGCCCTGTCGTTTCTTGGTTTTCCTTCTGGTCAGTACGCGCGCTTTATTCAGCAGAACGAACTTAACACTCTTTGGTTTGGTAGAAGAAACGGGGATTAATACGCAATTAGAATTTCCGAATTTAAGACTGAAATTAGTATATTACAAATAATATTTCAATATAGCCTTGACTTCCGATTCTGGTTTGTCTTTCGAAGAAAGGTGTACGGGTGTTTTTTCAATTCAGCTGTCCTTCGGTTAATCGTTAGAACGGGGTAATCTGCTTCCTCGATCACTTGAGCTGCGACGCTTCCCTGTAATAGCCGACGAATGCCAGTCAATCCTCGTGTCCCCATTGTAACAAGGTCGATGTCAGTCACCTCAGTGTATTTGAGAATCTCCTGCTGAGGTTGACCAAAGCTCAACGTAGTTCGGACAGGAACGTCCAAGGTCGCTGCCTTCTCCGTAATGTCCTCCAAGAGCCGAGTTCCCCGCTGTTCCCAAGAGTCAGTGACCTCTTCCCACGTGAATCCAGGCCGACTCGAATAGGACTGTTCGGAAATGATAAAAAGTCCATGTAGGGTTGCATCATACCGTTTAGCAATTTGTAGCCCATGTTTGAAGGCCACAGATGCCTCGTCGTATCCATCCGTAGGCACGAGAATATCTGTGAACTGACTAGTAGATAACTCTCCTACCGGATCAGAGGGATCCATATCAGGTATCGTCAAGACAGGAAGAGAGATATTTTGAATGATGTGGCTGGAGACGTCTCTCCGGAGAATTCGTGCTAATCTAGTCTGTGTAGGTTTCTGGTGGACAAGCAAATCGATATCATTCTCCTCAGCGTATTCCCGAATAACACCTGGAGAGTGCCCACTATCCACTGCTGGTATCACATTGAGTCCGAGCGAGTGGGCCTGATCCACCACGGGTTCAATTACCGCTGCTGCGTCCCATTCCTCTTGTTTAGTGACTTGATCGGATTCCACCTCCGTGCGTTCCTCATCTTGAATATATAACACGTGGAGAGCCGCATCATACGTTTCTGCAAGTGATAGGCCATATTGGACCACTGAGTCCCTTATATCAGCTCCGTAGAGTGGAATGAGGATCTGGTTGTACAGGTTGATGTCCGCACCTTCTCGAACTTCTAGATGGCTGGGGGAGTTCATACATATCTATACGTAACGACGATTTACCGTGCTTTCTGTTAAGAATCGAAACCGGGAGAACAGTCTCTGGGGTGGTGACTTGAGGCTTTTATCGCAAGTAACTCGCTATAGCACGTCTATTTCGAAAAGAGTGGAGACGTCGTTTGGAGTCGCATCAGTTCGACGAGAGCGTATTTCCCACAGTTTCGAGGAGTGAAGTGTCGGAGTCGGTGCGACGAGTCATGCTCTGGGTCATGTTGGGCGCAATTTAAGGCCGATATGCTCGTTGACGGAAAACCGTCACGGCAGCACCCTCGACCGATGAGGGTCGCCACATAGAGACGAATACGGGACTCTGACCTTTGGGGTTTCCTCCTCAGAACTGAAAGTCACCTTCCCCGTCGTGCTTGAATCCGTTCTCAATACACAGGAAAGGTCGACGTACAATTGAATACTTCCGAGCCAAGTGACGAGCATATGGAACGGGCCGTAACTCGTCGCGAACTACTACGGGTCGGTGCGACGACAGTCGCACTCGGAACCGCCGGTTGTTTGGGGTCATCGAGTGGGGATGAGTGGGATATCGAGGGAACGCTAGCGGTGACGAACGCCCAACAATACAGTTCACCAGGCTGTAGCTGTTGTGGAAAATATGCGTCGTACCTGCGGGAACAGCTCGACACGACGCTCGGGGAAACCGAAACCGAGGACGTGACGGATCTCAAGCGCCAACACGGTATTCCATCGGATCTACAGAGCTGTCACACACTCGTCCTCGACGAGTACGTCGTCGAAGGACATGTTCCTGCCGAGGTTATCGCGACGATGCTCGAGGAAGAGCCGGCGATTGACGGCATCGCGTTGCCCGGGATGCCGGCTGGATCGCCGGGGATGGGCGGGACGAAGTCCGACACATTCACCGTCTACAAACTCGGCGGCGGAAAGACAGGTGACGTGTACACCGAAATCTGAACAGAAAACACCTGGTCAAGATACTTTGGGACGGCAGTCGACACCCTAAACAATGATTCGACGACTCCTCCACGATCTCGGATACGTGCTTGCATACGTCCTTTTCCTCGGCGCGAATACGCCAGAATCGGTCGTTACCCGTCTTCGCATCGCCTATCGCCTTGTCGGTGTCCGGATCGTCGAGACGCCACAGGTTGATTCGGTCGAACGGACGATCTTCCTGTGTCCGTACCGAAATCTGGGCACTACGTGGGTTAGGGAGAAGTGGATCTGTCACGACATCCTGGACCGCGTCGACGACGGATACGTGACGTATCTCCGACGGCACAAGGGAATCGACTACCAGCGTCCTCGCGGGTGTGCCGACCTCGCGTACTGCGACGAATCCGAGTACTGCTATTCGGAGGTTTCCGAACTCGAGTAGGTGGCCGATGGATCAGAGTACTCTCCGCCACCGAATCACCGACCAGTTTTCTTACCGCGGCGAGCGAGCCGATATCTGGCGGGCGTTCGACCTCCTGTTCGATACTGACGAGTTCCTCAATCTCGGCTACTCGGAGTGGTACCAGCCACATATAGCCGGTTCGAGTCAACGTCGCCTCGTCACGGAAGTCGGCTCAAGGGTCGCGTCGCATCTACCCACAACCGACGGAGTGCGCCTCCTCGATGTCGGCTGCGGTCGGGGGGGTCCAGCCCTCCACCTCGCCTATCAGTTCGGCTTCAACGTCACTGGTGTCGACCTCGTTCCGTACAACATCCAGATGGCAACCGAGAACGCACGGGGTAAGCACCTCGATTCCGAGTTCATCATCGGTGACGCGACACAACTCCCGTTTACCAGGGACTCGTTTACCGCGTGTACAGCCATCGACGCACTCGTATACCTCCCCGAGCGGAATCGCGTTTTCGCTACAGTCGCAGATACCCTCGAACCCGAGGGGGTTCTCGTAGTCTCCGATCTCGTGATGCAGTCAGACGTGACTGAAACGGAACGGAGATTGGTCGATTCATTTGCGGATGCGTGGGATATGCCGTCCTTGGGTACTGTTGAAGGATACAAAGCTGCTCTCGACGAGACGAGCTTTGAGCTCAAAGCGGTCGAAGATATCACGAAACACAGCGTCGGACGCTTCCGAAAGTGGACGACGCTGTACCTCCAGCTACTCACGAGCCCGCTCCGGGCTCTCATTGAACGACTGTTAGGAGCGTATGATCTCGATCCCCCAGCGATTACTGAGCAGGTACGGAAGGCTCACCACGCGCTGCCGTTCCTGCGACACGTTATCTTCGTTGCGGAACTAGAGACTACTTGACTGCTACTTGCACGGCGCAAGAAAGAATCGGATCGTCACGTCGACGCTTGAGCATCCACGAATTTGGATGGACCTGTGGGGTCTTCACTGCTCGTGATTGTCGTGTGGTGGATCGTGACCCATAGGTTTAGAATTGGTTCAGACTCCAGTATTTATATAGGACACAGATAGGAATCCGTTGGTATACTCGAACGATAGTTCGGGATTGTGAGGTACTAACCGTTGATTGTGGAGTCAGAAAAGCCAAACCGTGCAGCACGGCTCAAATCGCTATGTATCCCGACTTTGGATTGCTAAGAACAAATTGCTTGATTCAGGCCCTCGTACCATTGATGTGGGGTGAAACCGAATGGCAACTGATCCAGTCTGTGGAATGGACGTCGATGAAAGTGATCCGGCGGCCACAGCTGAGTACGACGGTCAGACGTACTACTTCTGTGCCGAGGGCTGCAAGGAGACGTTCACCTCGACACCGGAGGAGTACGTCTAACCGTCACACCCCACACCTGCGTCGTAGCTCCCCCACACCCACCCCCATTCCGCCTTTCGATGACCCAACCAGAACTTGACGACACGGATCGCGAAATCCTCCGTCTTTTAGCGGAGAACGCGAGACGACCCTACAGCACTATTGCTGAGGCTGTAAATCTTTCACCCCCGTCCGTTTCAGCACGCGTCCGTCAGTTGGAGCAAGAAGATGTCATTCGTCGATTCACCGTTGATCTCGACCTCACACAGTACGAAAACCGGATACACGTCATGGTACGCCTCCAGCCTGAGCTCGGAAAGACGGATTCTCTTCGAGAATCGATCCTCGAGACCCCAGCCGTAGAACACGTATTCACAACTGCGGAGGGCGAAATCGTAGCTGTTGCGACGCCGCCGCGGAATACAGTCGGAAACTGGGCGCAGCAATATCTACCACTGACTGACGTGCGGCGATACGACGTACAACTGCTGTCGAACGCTGCTCAATCAGCGTATGCCGAGGGGACTGAATCCGCACTCAAATGTGCAAATTGCGGAACCACTGTCGGTGAAGACGGACTAGCCACCCGTGTCGGTGGTTCACTCCAGCAGTTTTGCAGTGAGAACTGTGAAACAACGTATAGGGAACAGTATACAGAAAGTCAAGAGAAATCTGATGCTTAGAGTCTAGCATTAGCTGTATACTCAATTCCTGATTGCTTACGAGTTTGCTGCAAATAGTTTTGATTTGAAACAGTAATCGCAGTGAATTAGAAGCGTGTGTATACACCTATGGAAGCGTCCACAACCACCAAAGGAGAAGCTACAAGCAACAAGGTACTCGTCCGTGCTAATGAGATTGAAAAAACGTACGGATCGAGTTTTCCATTTACGCGGTCAGTGACCGTCCTCACCGATGCCGATCTCGAAATTCGGACGGGGGAAATCGTCGGGATCGTCGGCGCGAACGGGTCGGGCAAATCCACGCTCATGAACATCCTCGTCGGTGTCCTCGAACAGGATTCCGGAACAGTCGAACGGACGGGAACCGTTGGCTGGTGTCCACAGGAACCACTGCTTTACGACCGCTTGACGGTCGGAGAGACGTTCCGACTGTTCGGTTCCGGATACGGAATGACCGCCGAAGAAATCGACGAGGCCAAACACCGCTTGGCGTCGAAACTCGATTTCGAGCAGTACCTTGACTACCGAATCGACCAACTCAGTGGTGGAAACCGGCAGAAAATCAATCTCAGTATCGCCCTGATGCACGATCCGGACGTCCTCATGCTGGACGAGCCCTACACTGGATTCGACTGGGAAACGTATCTCACGTTCTGGGATCTCGCCGAGGAACTCGCTGCCGACGGAACAGCTGTCACGATGATTTCACACCTGATCGAAGAGCAAAGTCGTCTCGACCGCATCTATGAGGTTCGTGACGGACAGGTCTACGACGTGACTGACCAGGAAGGCGAGACTGATGCAACGGCCAGTGAACGGGGGGAAGAGACCGATGAATAGGGTTTGGACGGGGATTCGGGCGAACGTCTCCACCTTCCTCAGAACCCCCCTGAATGTTGTCCTAGCACTTCTCCTTCCGATTGTCGTTATCGAAGGCTGGGGACAAGCAATGGCTGGGTTACCAAGTATGCCGACGGTCGAGGCGATTCCGATCGAGCTATAGTAGTCATTAGAAATAATTGCCCACTTTTGGAACAGATAGTTGGTCAAGAGCTGTATCAATCGCTGTCGTCAACTCGTCAAGCGAGTCAAAGAAGCGGTTGCTCAGAGACGCTTGAAGCTGCCTCCAGCATTCTTCGACCGGGTTCAGTTCAGGCGAATATGCCGGCAATGTCACAAAGGCGAGGTCGTCACGGGCCGCCAGGTCCGTGACGGCCGACGCCTGAAAATACGGCGCTCCGTCGAGAACAACGATCAAGTCTTCTTCAAACTCTTTACATAGTGCTAAAATGAAATGTTTGGCGTGTTCGGCGGTGACGTACTCTTCGAATCGAGAGAAGAAGCGATCACCGTCCTCGGTGATCGCGCCCAACAGACACGTCCAGTCGCGTTGGCCAGAGAGTTTGACGGATGGCCGCGTGCCGCGCGGAAACCACGCGGCACGCGGCTCAACTTGCACGGATTTCTTGG
Source organism: Halorientalis persicus (assembly GCF_900110215.1). Taxonomy (GTDB): domain Archaea; phylum Halobacteriota; class Halobacteria; order Halobacteriales; family Haloarculaceae; genus Halorientalis; species Halorientalis persica. Next base: position 26,623 of record NZ_FOCX01000039.1, read on the forward strand.
TTTGGTCGATACAGACTACGGTGGCGTCCATCTCCCGCCGCTTTTTTTGAG
>NZ_FOCX01000084.1 GCF_900110215.1 Halorientalis persicus
ATGGAAATCGAAACAGCGTCGAACGTGTCTTTCGTGAGGTAAAATGCCGTACCTCTTCGTTCTCAAACTGTTTCAGCAACGCCCAGCGAGACACAACTGACGACTGGCTCCAATCATTCGCCTTCGCATGGAACCAGCTAATCTGAACACCGATCTCCAAAACGGCGCAAAATTCATTTGAAAACGTATGCAGACCCACTAAACTGACCGTTCGGGCTGTCGGCATTGTAAGCCCCGATGATAGCTATCGTCCCATCGTTTGATACTGTGACAGATTCACCAAACCGATCATTTTTGCTTCCATCGTTAGCTACAAGCTTTGCTTGTTGAGTCCAGTTTTCATCTACCCGTGAAAATGCATACGCAGAACCTGCATAGTTGCCGTTTGGTTCCGCGTCCGTGTAAGACCCGATGATAGCAGTTGTCCCGTCTTCCGATACTGCGACTGCAATACCGAATGAATCATCATCGGTGCCGTTTTTGGCTACGAGTTTCGTCTCCTGAGTCCATCCATCATTTTCCTGTGAGAACACGTGCGTGGAACCCGCATTTTCACCATTCGAGTTGTCCTCGCCATTGGCACCTATGAGAGCAGTTGTCCCGTCACCCGATACTGCAACACTAGTGCCGAAGCCATCACTCATCTCACCATTAGGGGCAGTGAGTTTTGTTCGTTGAGTCCAACTCCCATTTTCTCGTACGAATACATACGTGGATCCAGCACGAGGACCATTTGGATCCTCGTCGGCAGAGGCTCCAATGATGGCAGTCGTTCCGTCGCCTGATATTGCGACATCCGTTCCGAAAAAATCCGTTCCATCACCATCATTAGCTATGAGTTTTGCTTCCTGAGTCCACTCTCCATCTTCTTTCGAGAATATGTATGCAGACCCGGCATATTCGCCGTTTGAGTTAGAAGCATGAGAGGCACTAATGAGAGCAGTTGCCCCATCACCTGAAATTGCAACTCTAGAACCAAATTCACTGCCATCACCGGGGACATTGAGTTTTGCCTGTTGACTCCATCCCCCACCGGTCTGCACGAATACGTACGCAGCTCCGAGACGGTCTCCCTCTGGACCCGATTCACTAGGCGCACCAATCAGAGCGATAGATCCATCATTTGATACAGCTACCGACGCACCAAAACTGAGGGACCCTTCACTTTCGTCACCGAAGAGTTTGTCCTCCCGTTTCCAGCCCCCTTCTCTCTGCATGAACACATATGTGGAACCTGCATTTCTACCATTATCATCATCACCATCGGCACCGATGATTGCAGTTGTCCCATCACCAGATATTGCAACCCCCTCCCCAAAGGCATCTTTACGATCTCCATCAGAAGGAATTATCTTGTGAAGCTGTTGTGTGGGTGCAGTCACGTTGTCTGAAGTCTGTGGTTGGGATGTGTCTGTATGGTTACTGTCTGAAGGTTGATCCGTATTTGCTTCGCTCCCGCTATTACTGAATTGACTACAGCCAGCAAGTGTAAAAGTACTACTTGCTCCGAGGAATTTCATGATGTGTCGTCGGTTACAATCCATATTTTCTATTTATATAGAGGTTATTAAATATCACATGGTGATATCAAACCTCGAAGGTCTGCCGTGTTGATTCGATGGAAACGCTGCTACGCCATGAGAGCGTGAACTAACACATGAGACGCAAGAGACCGACCGCTATTCCGTGCCTTAGAGCACGTCGTTTGCTGGTCCGTGTGCGAAAGAAGCCGAGTCATGGGCGTGACAGCCCGGATAGGTGAATCTTTGCTTCACGCACTGGCGTCTCGGGTGAACAAACCATCCGTCTCATGCGTCTTTAGCTAAGCGAAGAACCGCCTGACAGTAGCGGCTTATCAAGGCATCTTTGCGAGAGGATTGAGGAGGGACCGAGTGTGTCCAACACTCCCCCCTCAGATCAGATTGAACGTCGGCCATTCGTTTTTAGCTCAGACCAGTAGTAATATTTCACCTAATGATTATGCCCGATGGTAGTAGATGAAGAAATCTAACGACTGAAACGCTCTTGCAGCTGAAAGTAGACGATACAGAACCTTTGGAAACCGTCTTTTCGTCCCGTAGCAGTCGTGTTCTAACGAGATCTACTCTCAAATCGACGCGATCCAGTATTACTCTGAGTATTAGCTAAAGACGAATGCTCCCTGGCGGATACATCAGTTACAGTTGAAGAAAGCGCTGGATTCGACACATTGGAAAATGTGACATTTTCGGCAACTAACCTCGAAAGCGATGATGGGGACACTATCTCGGCCGATAATGTATCGTTCGGGCAATCCGGATTTGATATCCCCCCGAGCAGTCATGAGACTATCGAAGTAACAGTTGACATTCCAAGTAGCGCCAAGGGAGACTACAGCGGTGAAATCGAGGTTTCCTCAGCTGAGTCATCTTTTGCAGCCCCATTAATCCTATCAGTCACCCCTTCACTTGATTACTACCGTAACGATACAGGTAGGGTTGATACGAATAGGCTCCGAGAGGCGATCAACGACTGGGGAGCAGGGGACATTGACACGACCCTGTTGCGCGAAGTAATCGACGCCTGGTCAAGCGGTTAGTCATAACGAGCCTATCATAGAAAGCGTCGAGCGTGTCATAGAAGAGGTCTCATACCAGTTCTTCGCTCCCTTGATTCGTTCAGTACAGAAGGTTCAGTGAAATACGATTACTTATTATACATCCTCTAGCTGTCATTCTTCGACAACTACACACGACCCGGTGCTAAGTACGATATTACTAACATATTTGATCGCATACTACAGTGACTTGTCTCCCAATTTAGTTCAGGTATGAAAAATACACAAGTGCGACCGATAACCCTCAGTATTGACTAACTATCACTAAGAGAATAATGGTGTTTTGAATTCTCTTTGGGTAGTCCGCTGATTATCTGTACTTTAGAAACATCTTTGTTGAAAATGTTGTCTAATATTAAACTAGATATTTTTGCCTGCTTTTTTGCATCTATCTCATTTCTACACCTAGTATCTATAGTAAATGTAAATGACACCCGGTCATCTCCGGTCTTTGTATTCTTACTTTGCTCCTTGGGTCTGTTTATTTCACTCTTTATTATTTCCCAGCCATATATCTTAACAGTCTTCTGAAACCTCCGAAAAGTTGAATCTGAATTAGAAAAGTGCTTTATTTTATGTATTGAGCCTTGGATAATGTAGCAGCTATTTTTACGGCCACTCAAGCTTGGAAAATTAGGCGGAATATCTGAACACTGGTTGTTGAAGTTAAAATATAATATTCTATTGCTTTTTCTTTCCCAATTTGGAATATATTCTTTATAGACTTCTGCTAATCTTTTTTCAATAGACGATAGGTTTTCTAAGGAAATGTGTTTTTCAGGATCTCCATCTCGTCCTGACCCTTTCTGAGATACTTGGCCGATAATAGAAGCATTCTTTGAATCGCCATTACTATCTGTAGCTGAATCATCGGTCTTTCGCTTTTCAACCTCCTGCTGTATTTTTCTCCATTTCTCGTTCGTTAATCCTTCTGGCCTTTCTTTTGGCATTTCACACTCAAGGAAGTGTGATACGAAAGGGAACCACCCTGTCCGTTTAAATGTCTTTTGACAGTTTGGGCAGTTGACTATTGGAGTATCTTTATCATCACGATCTTCCCAATCTAAATCATTGGCAGGCTCTGTACTCTGGTCGACACCACCTTCGCTTCGTCTTGTGGTTTGGAGTTCAACACCACGGTTTTCGGCTACCTCTATAGCGTCTGATGTGAATGACGACGTAGTAACAACAAGGACACGATCAATATCCTGACGTGCTAAAAGCCCAGCAGCGCGCTGGATTGCTGGGCTCCCGACCTTATTTCCCGGCGAATAGTGCTTAGCCTGAACTGCAATTTGGATACCTTTTTTTTT
>NZ_FOCX01000109.1 GCF_900110215.1 Halorientalis persicus
TCTGTGTGAAGATAGGCGAGCCCATCCTGCTCGGTGGGGCCCTCCAAATCAAGTACCGCGTCGGTATCGGATAGAATGTCTCTGGCAACGGCCATGTCCCCGCGAAATCGGGAGAGATGGGCGTACGTTCCATCCTGAAGCGGGCTGATATAGTATGTCTCTTCCAGATGGGCGGAGTCCTCATCAGCCAGCGCATTATCCAGCGGATGGAACGAGTTGTCGTCCCACGTGATAACTTCCGTTGCGTATCTCATGTTGTGTTCTCTAAAATTTCAGGTTCTATCGATAGCTGCTCACAGCGTGTAAACGTGTGGTTCTCCTCACAGCACAGAACGTACCGCACACCGGCCACTGTCGACTGCCAGCCGGATCCCTATTCTAACGCCCTACTACTGCAAGAGGGTGAGGGTGCCGGAGTGGCGGTTAGCCATCGGATTCGAGCCGTTCGATGGCGTCTTCGAGGGTCCGTTCGTCGTCGCTGGTGTCAAGCTGCGCCATGCTGTGGGTCATGTTGTGACGCTCATCCTGGTCTGCGGCCGTCGTATTGAGTTGCTCGATCGCTTCGTCGAGATCATCTTGCGTGTCGTCGGGCTCGTCAGCCTGTGCGGCCACAGTGCCAGGTAGGCCAACCAGCGTCAGTGCGAGTGCCAGTGCCACTGCCAAACTTACCGAGCCAACGCGGTGTAGCGTGCGAGTCATTGGTTCCAACTACACCTGAAACAACGGGCCAGACAACCCTGCGCGTCACTGCTAGGATACACCCCTCGTTTATATGCCACCGACAGCCCGCTACACAGACCGTCACAGGCCAGTCGATGCTGGGTTTCTGGAGAATGACTGGTTGCAAACATATACACGCGCAGGCAGGTGCCAACGCTTATCCGCATCGACTACGTTGATTCTACTGGCCAACCTGGGGGTCGGCACCCTGCCGGCCCTATTCTGTCTTTACGTCTGGTGAGCGCCAGCGCTCGTGACAGGCGTGTCCAGCCACACGCGACCGCCACGAGTCGCTGTACTCGCATGGTGGGCCGGAATTGTCATTCGTGTCTACGCACCGCGCTCACGGTGCGGTCTGTCCGCCCAGCAACAGCCCTGTCAAGTGTACCTGCACTCACTGCCAGCGCCTCCGACAGCCCCAGCTCCCGCTGCTGATGTAGTACGTCAGCGCTACCGCTCCTCGACGAGCGGCCGAAAAAAAAGCGTCAGTTAGGGCCGGAAAGAATTCCGGTAGTTAGTCGCGGCGGCGGACTGCCAGCAGCGCAGCGGCGACCAGTGCGACGAGAGCGAGCACGGCCGTGAAGCCGGGCCCAGTCTCGGTGGTCGTTGCAGGCTCGTCAGTGCCCGCAGCCGTCGTCGGCTCCGGCTCGTCCGTCGTCGGCTCCGGCTCGTCCGTCGTCGGCTC
>NZ_FOCX01000035.1 GCF_900110215.1 Halorientalis persicus
TCTTTTTGCTGTGATTCTGGGAGTTTTCGTTTTCTCCCAGTTCGCTTATCATCAGATACAGCCTGCTCAAGCGACTCGTCAGTGTCGAGTCGCTTGAGCCAGCTATAGATTGTGCGCCGCTGAACGTCGTACCACTCGGCTAGCTCGCTCTGCGTAACACCGTTCTTGTACGCAATAGCCGCTAAGAGTCGCTGTGTCGGCTTCTTCTCGTCTACGTTGTCGAGGGCATCTTGCAGTTCCTCGACGGAGATCTCGTCGAGATGATCCATTATCTCTTGCAACACACTGTGGGCAGAAAGTTCTAACGGTTACTATAGCGCTGTTTCTCGCCGCCGAACTCGTCTTCGGCCACTCTGACGACGAGCGTGTCCGAGACCTCACGCAGGTCGTACGCGGGCAGTTCCGGCCCGGTCCGGGCGGCGTACATCGGTTCGACCAGCGCCGGGGCCGTCTCGACGGTCGCGTCGCCGGACTCGTCGTCCGCCTCCGTGCCGGCGGGTTCGTCGCTCGTCACCGCATCCGGTGGGCCATCGTCGTCCCGGTCTGACTCGTACTCGACGCCGTAGATCTTGAGGAAGCGTTCGGTCTCGTCGGCGGCCAGTTCGTCGTCGCGGACGGCGGCCGCGAGGTCCCGTGAGAGCCACTCGGTCTCGCTGACGCTGGGTTCGCGGACGAATGCGTCGCGCGTGAACCGGACGAGATACCAGTTCAGGTCGTTCAGGAGGGCGACGGCCGCGCCGAGACTCACCGTCTCGACGGCGACGGTGTTCTCGAACGGCTCCCGCAGGTCGTAGGTCGCGAGGGCGTTCCGGGCCGTCTCACGCGAGAGCAACTCGTATCGGAGGTTCACCTCCGGATCGCCGACGAGACAGACCTGTGTCACACTCGTCGGAACAGGGCCGCGAGGCATAGCGGTTTCGGCTCCCCGACCGCCAAAACCCGGATCAGAACGTCGAGAGGTCGCCGTCGATGGCCCGCTCGGTGATCGAGGTCACGTCGGCGAGTCGCTCGTCGACGATTTCGGTCACCTCGTCCTCGATGTCGGCGACGGAGACGCCGTCCTCGGTGACGACGTGGGCGTCGGCGACGTGGGGCTGATCGATGGGCCGCCCGATCTGGCTGAGCAGGCGGATCTGGAGTTCGCGGATACCGTCGACCTCGTCGACGACGGCTTCGGCCACGTCGGTCGAGAGCAGGTTGTAGATCTTTCCGATGTGGTTGACGGCGTTTTTCCCGCTCGTGGCCTCCATGCTCATCGGTCGGTTGGGCGTGATGAGACCGTTCGCGCGGTTGCCCCGGCCGACGGAGCCGTCGTCGCCCATCTCGGCGGAGGTGCCGGTACAGGTCAGGTAGATCGCGCCCTCCTCGTAGTCGTCGGCGGTGTTGACGTGCACGGTGACGGAACGGTCGGTGATCGACCGGGCGAGGTCGCCAACGTACTCACGGACGCCCTCCACGGCGTCGCGGTACTCGTCGAGGTCGTCGACGTACTTGTCGATCATCGCGACGGCGACGGTCACGTCGACCTGATCGCCTTCCCGTTTGCCCATCACCTTCACGTCCGGCCCGATCTCGGGGTTCTCGTCGGCGTACTCGCCGTTGAGGCGGTGCTCGGTCTCGTAGACGATCCGCTCGGTCTCGGTCAGCGGCGCGTGGCCGACCCCGAAGCTCGTGTCGTTGGCCATCGGCACCGCACCGTCTTCGCCGAACACGTCCCTGAGATCGCCGCTCCCTTCGCCGAGTTTCACGTCGATCACGACGTCCCGCCCCACGTCGAGCTGGGGAATCTCCTCGTTGAGGTAGTCGCGGGCGGCTTCGAGCGCGATGGTCTCGGCCGGGATCTTCGTCCCCTCGTACTCTTTGGTCGCGCGACCGACGATCAGCAGATAGATCGGCTCCTGAATCTCCCCACCGCCGAAGGCCGGCGCAGCACTGCCCGCGACCAGCTGGGTCTCGTCGGTGTTGTAGTGGAGGGGCTTGCCGACCCGTTCGAGGTAGGCCTGTGCGAGCGCCTGCGACACGCGCTCGGCCACGCCGTCACAGATCGAGTCCGGGTGCCCGACTCCCTTGCGCTCGACGATCTCGACTTCCTGGTCTTCGACTGCGAGCCGGTTGGTCGGCTCGACGCGAATGTTCCGGTCGGTCATTACCCGTGCCTTGGCAGGTGGGGATTCTATAACTTCCGGAAATGTCGAGACTGACAGAATTACCGTCAGGCATCCTCGTCGGTGAGCAACATCCCGAGATACGAGGTTCGGATCCCGTCGTCGGGATCCAGATCGAGCGATCGCACGAGGTCCTGTGCGGCTTCGCGCTCGGCGGGCACGTCGGCCTCGCGTTCGCACTCGGTCTCGACCTCGACGAACTCCCCCACGTCGGCGACCGAGTCCAGCGTGACGGTGAACCCGTCGACACGGTATCGCGTGCGCTCTTTCTCGACCGTGGCGGCCGGCGAGAAACCCAGCGACTCGAAGATGGCCTGCACGCGCTCCCGATCCGCGACCTCCGACTCGATCTCCTCGCGGGTCTTGGACTCGGCCTCGACCAGCGGGCCCTTGTAGGTCACCTCGGTCAGTGCGCCCTCGCTGTCCCGTTCCTCGCGGAGGCGCAGTGCCTCGTCTGTCTCGGCGAAGTCACGGTGGGGCGCGTCGAAGTAGGTATCGATCTGTTCGACGGTGCCCAGCAGCTCGGCGTCCAGGTCGGACAGTCGGTCCCGGACGGCGTCGTGGTCGGCGCGAACCTTGACCTCGACCTCGTACATACCTCCCGATTCGCGGGGCGGGACTAAAGAATCCGGATTCCGACCAGTCGGCGGCCCGGGTCGAAACGTTGTGCTTATAGGCGTAACCCCTGACCTTCACGGTATGAGTGACGAAGCCGAGGCCGACGAGGCCGAACAGGCCGATGACGTAGCAGACAGCGAGGAGACAACCGAATCCGAACAGTCCGGACTCCAGGCGGGCGACTTCGTCGAACTGGACTACACCGCCCGCACCGTCGAGGAGGACATGATCGTCGACACGACCTACCCCGAGGTCGCCGAGGAAGAAGGGCTCGACGAGGAAGACCGCGAGTTCGAGCCCCGGACCCTGGTGCTGGGCGAGGGCTTCCTCTTCGAGGCTGTCGAGGACGACATCATCGGCGGCGATGTCGGCCAGAGCGACACCGTCGGGATTCCGGCCGCCGAGGCGTTCGGCGAGTTCGACGAGGACGACGTTCGGACCGTGAGCGTCAACAAGATTCCCGAGGACGACCAGTACCCCGGCGCACAGGTCCAGATCGACGGCGAGCAGGGCCGCGTCGAGACCCTCGTCGGCGGCCGCGCTCGTGTCGACTTCAACCACCCGCTCGCGGGCGAGGACATCGAGTACGACTACGAGGTCGTCGGCCAGGTCGAAGACCAGCTCGAACAGGCCCAGAGCCTCTTCGATATGTACCTCGGCATGGATCTGGAGATGTGGATCCAGACCGACGAGGTCGAGGAAGAGGAGCTCGTCCAGCCCGACGAGGAGGGTGACGAGGACGAAGAACCCGAACCCGAGACCGAGGTCGTCGAGGTCGAGAAGGAGACCCTCTACATCGAGGCCAACCCCCAGCTCAGCATGAACCAGCAGTGGATGATGCAGAAACAACAGATCTGCCAGCAGGTCACGGACCTGCTCGGTCTCGACCGCGTGATCATCCAGGAGATCATCGACGGCTCCGGGATGGGCATGGGCATGGGCGGCATGATGGGCGGCATGGGCGGTGCCGGCGAGGGCGACATCGAGGAGGCCCTCGAAGACGCCGACGTCGACGCCGACGAGATCATGGAAGAGATCGAAGGCGCGGCCGAAGACGCCAACGAGTAACCCGCGCGGACGCACCGTTCTCGTTTTTTACAGTCGGGTAGCACAGCGTCCGTCGCGAACACATCGGTCGATCACTGACTGGTAGGGTTCCGCTTTTATTCGGGACTAGCGCGTAGTACGACTGGTTCCGTCAGACGGGATGCGGGACCGAGTCCACATATGCTCGATACAGCCACCGCCGCCACGTTCCTACGACCGGAGAGACTACTACAGACACAACCGAGCGCGATCGAGATACTTCGTGAGGACACGCTGTTGAGCGCGTCGCTGTGGATCAACGTCGCCCTCGCCGGACTCGCGATACTGCTTTTCGTCTACATGGGACGACAGGTCGAAACACCACGTTCCCGGTTGATCTGGGTCGCCACGCTTCTGGTCCCCCTCGTCTCCATCGCCAGTTACTCCGCGCTACTCTCGGGGCTGACGATCGGCACACTGGAGATGCCCGCCGGGCACGCACTGGCGGGTGAAGAGGTGTTCTCCCCGTGGGGCCGCTACCTCACGTGGACGTTCTCGACGCCGATGATTCTGCTGGCGCTGGGCCTGCTCGCCGGCACGGACACGGCGAAACTCTTCACCGCGATCACCATGGACGTGGGGATGTGCGTGACTGGACTGGCCGCCGCGCTCACCACCCAGTCGTACCTGCTTCGGTGGGCCTTTTTCGGCATCAGTTCGGCGTTTTTCCTCGTCGTCCTCTACGTCCTGCTGGCCGAGTGGCCCGACGACGCGGCCCGGGCCGGGACCGCTGATATCTTCGGGACGCTGAAGCTGCTGACGGTCGTCCTGTGGCTCGGGTATCCGATCCTCTGGGCGCTTGGCACGGAAGGCCTCGCCCTGCTCGACGTGACGATCACCTCCTGGGGCTACTCCGGGCTGGACATCCTCGCGAAGTACGTGTTCGCGTTCCTGCTGCTGCGCTGGGTCGCGGACAACGAGGACGTCGTCGCGTCGCCGCCGGACGGTGCCACAGTTTCGGGCGGCGCCCCCGCCGACGACTGACTTTCCCCCACGTGTTTGCTCGGGGGGTGCGCGGAGCGCACCCCCGATGGAAAAAGTGGGTGCCGTCAGGCGATATCTCGGGACGTGTCGATGGAGACCTCCTCGACGAGGTCGAGTTTGATCACGTCGGAGGGTGCGCGGCCGCCTCGGAACTTCGGGATGGCCAGCCGGTTCTCCACGTCGTCGCCGTTGGTGCCGGTCTCCAGTTGGAAGATCACGTCGGCGAAGTGTTCGGTGGAGTCCCGGAGCCGTGGAATCTGGTGGCCGGTCAGGCAGTGCAGGACCGCCAGCGAGCCGGTGTTGAAGATGTGGTTCTGGAGGTCGTTCATGAAGTTGCGGAACCGCGAGGGCGGCTCCTGGGTCTCCAGGACGTTCACCGGATCGATGATGAGGTTCGAGGTCTCCGGGAGCGCGGAGACGAGTTTGCCGGCGTTGTCAAGCGGCGCTTCCCCGGGAATGTGACGGACGGTCGGGTCGCCGGTCTCGGTCGGCGAGTTGCGGATGCTGTCGGAGACGGCCTCCTCCGAGCGGTCGAGCGAGAGGTACAGCGTGCCCCGCGTCGCGGTCAGTTCGTAGAGAAACAGCTCCGCCTGGCTGGCTGGGTCGGCACACAGCGCGACGATACTCCCGGCCGGGATCCCGCCGTTGAGCTTCCGGTCGAGAACGTCGATCCCAGTCCGGAGCCGATTCTCCATGTCAGTACGAGCCAAGCGTACCCAGCAGATTAAATATTCCGTTGTTGAACCTTTCTTGCGACCCGTCGATACTCCGTACGAACCGTTTTCGTCGGGCGATCTCCACTCGAAGCGTAGGTTACGTGGGCCGCGACCGGACAGTTCATCGCGGCGCGCGCGGCCTCCACGGGGACCGTGGCCGCGTCGTCGGCCGGACTGGTCTCGACCAGCACCGCGAGGAGTGGCGGCGCGTCGAGTTCGCGGGCCATCGCGGCGGTCTTGACGGCGTCCCGGAGCGATCGGCGTCTGGGCGTCGACACGAGGAGCGTCCGGTGGGCGACCCGCAACGGGCCGACGGCGTCCGCCATCGCACCGGCCGGGCAGTCGAGCAGGATCGGTCCGTCCCAGTCGCGCAGACGGGGTTCCGCGGCGGGGAGATCGTCGGCGTCGGCACCCCTTGCCGGGAGGACGGCGAGACCGGGGTGTTCGGTCGGGGTGTGAGCGACGCTCGCGGGTCGCCGTCCGTCGGCCACGGCGGCGAGGCCGGGTTCGTGCGGGACGCCGGCGACCCGATGGAGGTCGGGCATCTCCACGTCGGCGTCGACGAGTAGCGGCGAGCGGCCGTCGGCGGCCAGCGCACGCCCGAGTTGGTACGTCGTGGTCGTCTTCCCACACCCACCTTTCCCGCCGGCTATCGCGAGCATGACGGTGGGTGGTCGCGGTTTCGGTCAAGAAGCTTCGGAGTGGACTTCGGTTCGTCCCGACTAACGAGGGATTCAAGGGGCCGCGGGTCGCGGGTTCTCTCAATGCCCCAGGACCACATCATCAGCGCGAAACATCTCTCGCGTGCCGACATCGAGTTGGTACTGGATCGGGCGGCCGAGATCGCCGCCGATCCCCAGGCCGTGTCCGACCGGCACGCCGGGAAGTTGCTCGGGATGCTCTTTTTCGAGCCGAGCACGCGCACGAAGATGAGTTTCTCCGCGGCGATGAAACGACTGGGCGGCGACATCGTCGACATGGGCCCAGTCGACCAGTCGAGCGTCAAGAAAGGCGAGAGCCTCGCCGACACCGTGCGCGTCGTCGAGGGCTACGCCGACGCCCTCGTGATGCGCCACCCGCTAGAGGGCTCGGCCAAGATGGCCAGCGAGTTCGTCGACGTGCCCCTGATCAACGCGGGGGACGGGGCCGGTCAGCACCCGACACAGACCCTGCTCGACCTGTACACGATCCGGGAATCGGCCGGGTTCGACGACCTGACCGTGGGGATCATGGGCGACCTGAAGTACGGCCGGACGGTCCACTCGCTGGCCCACGCGCTCACGACCTTCGACGCCCAGCAACACTTCATCAGCCCCGAGAGCCTGAAGCTTCCCCGGGGTGTCCGGTACGACCTCCACGAAGAAGGGGCCGCGATGCGGGAGCACACGGAACTGGACGAGGTGCTCGACAGCCTGGACGTGCTGTACGTCACGCGGATCCAGGCCGAACGGTTCCCCGACGAGGACGAGTACCGCAAGGTGGCCGGGGAGTACCAGATCGACGCCGAGACCCTGGCGGCGGCCAAGGACGATCTGGTCGTGATGCACCCGCTGCCCCGCGTCGACGAGATCGCACCCGACGTCGACGAGACCGATCACGCGCGCTACTTCGAGCAGGCACACAACGGCGTCCCGGTGCGGATGGCACTGCTCGATCTCATCCTGGAGGGCAACCTATGAGCGAGGACCAGCAACTCAGAGTCAGCAAGATCACCGAGGGAACGGTCATCGATCACGTCACGGGCGGGCAGGCGCTGAACGTTCTGGCGATCCTGGGCATCGACGGCTCCGGCGGCGAGGAAGTCTCCATCGGGATGAACGTCCCCTCCGAACGGCTGGGTCGGAAAGACGTCGTAAAGGTCGAGGGACGAGAGTTGAGCCAGGACGAAGTGGACGTGCTCTCGCTGATCGCGCCAGCGGCCACGATCAACATCGTCCGGGACTACGACGTGGTCGAGAAACACCGCGTCGAGCGGCCCGGCGAGGTCGTCGGAGTCCTGCAGTGTCCCAACCGCAACTGCATCACGACGAAAGACGAGCCGGTCGACTCGCGCTTTGCCGTCCTCGACGAGGGCGTGCGGTGTGCCTACTGCGATACGATCATCAGGGAGTCCATCGCCGATCACATCCACGTCGACTGAGGTCGCTCGGCGGTCGATTCTTGTTTAGCCCCCGGAAGGATTATACCGCGACCCGCCGTTTTTTGTCATGCAATGTCGAAGAAGCTCAAACTCGCCGCCGCTCTGGTCGCCATCGTCCTCGTGTACCGCCTCGCGGTCAAGAAGTGAGTCGGCGACACTGACGTATCGCGCGCGAACCGCCCTGGCCCCGACGGGCTTTTCCCGGCCGCTCCGTACCCACAGATATGTACGGCGTCGTCACCCGCAACGAGGAAGAGTTGGCCTGGTCGGAGTTCGACCGGTCGTTCTACGAGGTCAAAGACGTCACCGGCCGGGCCGCCGAACCCGTCTCGGAGGGCATCAGCATGGTCTCCTGTTTCGGCGACAACGCCGCCGCCGACGCCAACCCCGACCTCGTCCCCGTCTCCGAGGACGGAAAACCCGCCACGCGGGAGCGTCGTTACTTCGACTGGGCCTACGTCTGCCCCACCCGCGACGACTACCGGGAGGGCCTGCTCGAAATCGTCGAGGACGCCGCTGCAGTGACCCCGGACGTACGGCTCGACGACGTTGGCTTTCCCCGCCCGGAGTACTGTCACTGCGACCGCTGTGAACGACGCTTCGAGGCGAGCGAGTTCGACGACTGGTTCGCGTGGCGCGCCGACGTGATCACCGAGTTCGTCCGCGAGGCCCGCGAGCGCGTTCCCGGCGACCTCTACCTGACGCTGTATCCGGATCCCTATCCGGGCCACATCTACGAGCGGGCCGGCCTCGATATCGACGCGCTGGCCGAATACGTCGACGAGTTCGTCGTCCCGATCTACGACATGGCCTACACGACGACCTACTGGCTGGAGATCATCGCCTCGGGCTTCGCCGACGCCCTCGACACGCCGTTCAGCGTCGAGCTGTACGCCGTCGACGTGGAGATCGACAACCTCATCGACGCCGCGGAGGTCGCGACCGAGTACGGCGAGAGCGTCCTGTTCGGCTACGACGCCAGCAACGCCCGGGCGACGCTCAGACGTATGAACGCCGACGGTCGCGAGGGTGAGGAGTTTGGAGCCTAGTTGACCGGAACGACGGTCTCGACAGTCTCGTTGCCCTGCTCGGTACGCAACGTCGTGAAGAGGAGGCCATCGTTTTCCCTGAGTGCGAGCCCGTCGCCGATTCCCACGTTGATCTCGAACGTGCTGACGACCGTCTCGTTCGCGGCGATGGTTCCCGGCGTGACCTCCCCGCTCCAGGCCTCCTCCTTGGCGCTTCCGTTCTTGTACCTGGTGAACAGGGCGTGACTCGCCGTCACGTTCAACGACGTGTCCCCTGTGTTTCTGATCGTCGTATTCACCAGCCGACAGGTCTGGCCACACTCCGACCCCCCGACGAGGGTGAAGTTCAGCCTCACGTCGCTCTCGTTTTCGTCACCCGTGGGGGGTGAGGCCACGTCCTCGCCCCCGCCGCCCGGCACCAGGCCAAAGACGAACGCCGCACCGACCCCTGCCACCACGACCGCGCCGACGACGCCGGCGACGATCGCCATCTGTGTTCGTTCCATCCGTACTCGCGTAGATCCACGTGTCAGGGTTAAAACTACTTCCAGTTACGACGCGTCGAGCGGTCGGTGGAAATCGCCCACGGGACCCGCGGTCACAGCACCTGCTCGCGCCATGTGAGCAGTTCCGCCCGGTCCCGGGTGTCCTCCGGGAGGTCGCTGAACCACCGCGCGTCGGAGATCTCCCCGTCGGGATCGTCGACTTCGAGGTCGGTCGTCTCCGCGCGGGCGGCGAACACCGGGAGGACGCCCCAGGCGCGGTGCCCGTCGCTACGGAAGTTGACCCGGGCGAGGATACCCAGCCCTTCGTAGGCGGCGTCGATACCGGCTTCCTCCCAGAGTTCGCGGCGTGCGCCCTCGCGCAGCGACTCGTCGGGCCGGACCTCGCCGCCGGGGACGACCCACATATCGACGCCCTCGTGGCGGACCAGGAGAAGGTCGCCCGAATCGCGGTAGACCAGCGTGTGCGCGCCGTAGGGCAGGCCGTTCTCTCGGATGCGGTCGGCGACGGTCCGGAAGCGCGACCGGGAGACGGTCCGTGTGCGCTCGTACTCGACGGTGGCCTCGTGTTCGCTAGCGAGCCGGTGGTACGTCTGTTCGGCCCGCTGATCGGCCTCGTCGGCGATATACCACAGGTTGTCGACGACCGTCATCGTGCCGCAGCTGGGTGGCGTGGCGTTTGCACGCGATCCGGAGGGGCGACGAAAGAGTGCGAAGGGTTGACCATGTCGACGTATTTCACACGAGCCAGCAATAAGTCTTCGACACGAACCACCGGCTCGGACCGGTGTCCCGGGCACTCCCACCGCCTGGGTGGTCGCGAATCAGTCCCTTTTTAGGCCGGCGTGAGTAGTTTTCAGGTATGAGTTTCGAGGAAGACGACACCGTCATTCTGCACGACGAACACAGCGACCACGACGGCCAAGAGGGCGTCATCACGCAGGTCATGGAGACGATGTTCGGCGACGCAAACTACACCGTGAGCTTCGACGACGGGCAGGAGGCAGGCGTCTCCGAGGACGCGCTCGAACTCGTCGAAGAAGCCGACGAGGAGTAACGTAGCCGTGCCGTCGGTCCCCTTCCACTACGTCGACCTCCGCGCGTTCTGTTACGCCACCGAAGACGAGAAACGCGTCGAGGGCGCACTCCGGACCTTTCTCCCCGAGGAGGTCGAAATCGAGCGCGCGACCTCGGAAGGGCACCACGGCGACCGCATCGTCGTTCTCTCGGCCCGGGTCGAACGGGCCGACGAGATGCGCCACGTGCTGGACCGCCTGAGCGACCTCGACACCGCCCGGGAACTGGCCGACGAACTCGACGAACGGGTCGACGACAACTGCTCTTTGTTCCTCCGACTGGACAAACAGGCCGCCTTCGGCGGTGACGTTCGACTTGGCGACGGGCTCACCGTCCGGGCCAAGGTCGAGGCCTACCCCGCGACGAAGGAGAAGGCGGTCGAGAACGCCCGCGAGGCACTGGAGACGTTCATCGCGGAGGCGTGATGTACGAGGGCGTCCACGCGCGACCGGACGGGGAGAGCACGGTCGCGCGGCAGGCGCTCACCGCCGCCGAGTACGGCTATTCGGGGATCGTCGTCCGCAACCACGGCGACCAGCCCTGCGACGCCGACTACGGAGAGATCGCAGAAACCTACGGCATCGACGTGGTCGACGGCGTCGAAGTGCGGGCCGAGGACCCGTCCCGCGCCAGCGGCTTCGTCGGCAACTACCGTGAGGACAAGACCGTGGTCTCGGTCCACGGCGGCGACACCCAGCTCAACCGCTTCGCCGTCGAACAGCCCGCCGTCGACGTGCTGGCCCACCCGATGGACGGCGGCGACTTCAACCACGTCCTCGCCAAGGAAGCGGCGCGCAACGGCGTCCGCGTCGAGTTCTCGCTGGCCCGGGTCCTCCGGGAGCAGGGTGGCACCCGCGTCAGAGCGATCCAGGACCTCCGGAAACTCCGCGAGATGGTCGAGACCTACGACGTGCCCTACGTCGTGAGCGCCGACCCGACCAGTCACCTCCAGTTGCGCGCCCCGCGGGACCTCCGGGCCGTCGGCGATGTGATCGGCTTCTCGGCCGAGCAGGTCGAAGACGGACTCCGGGAGTGGGGTCGACTGGCCGAGCGCAACCGCGAACGGCAGTCAGATAGGTACGTCGAACCGGGGGTTCGGCTCGGGGAGTACGACGACGGCTCCGAATGAATCTCACTCCCCGTCGTCGATCTCGATGGTGACTGGGTCGTCCGGGTCTCGCGTGGGAATCGACCGCTCGGAGATGGTTTCCAGCGCCGTGCCGGCGTGGGCGACGAGCATCTCCAGCAGGGAGCGTGTCTCCTCGGTGACGGCGGTGTCACCCCGGTCCAGCGCGACCAGCGCCGTCGTGGCGCTGTCGGTCTCGGTGACGAGAATCGTCACGACTCGCTCCACGTCCTCGGGGAGTCCGTCCGGGAGGTCGTCCTCGTGGGTGTCGACGGTGGCCGGGTCCGCGCCCGCGGCCAGCCCGGCGAGTTCCGCGATCGTCTCGTCGTCGACGCCGGCGATGGTACTCTCGACGAGCGTGGCGAACCCGCCCCGGCGCTCGACGAAGGCCACGTCGTGGAACTGGACGAGCGTCGTGGCGGCCTCGACACAGAGCGCACTCACTTCGTCCATCGTGTCACACTCGTTCAGGGCCCGGCCGTAGTGATTCGTATCGGCGGCGCGGTTGGCGAACGTCTCGATCCGGTCGCGCTGGCGTTTCAGCTCCGCCCGGTCGATCCGACTGCGCACGTCGTAGATGCCGACGAGGACGCCCGCGAGCGTCCCCGCGGTGACGTTGTCCACGGCGACGTAGGGGGCCGCGCCGAACACGTCGAAGGTCTCGGTGGCGACGTTCAGCGAGAAGAGGATCAACGCGGTGATGGCGGCGAAGGCGACGGCGCTCCCGACGACCCACGCGCCGACGACGGTGCCGTACTCGACGTAGTCGGGGCTCCGGGCGACCCAGACGCCGGTGAAGGCGATCGCGGCAGCCATCGCGAGGAAGGGGACCAGATCGACGAGGAACCCGACGGTCGTCGACGTGCGAGCCATCGCGTGTGCGACCTGGACGGCGGCCAGCAGGAGGCCGACGACGGCGATCGCGGCACCCTGGAGCCGTCGTTGCATAGTTCCTAATGACCGTCATGATAGTTGGCTCTATGGGTCGTTTTCGGCGCTGACTCGCGGGCCCACGAGCGGCGGACCCACCCGGACCGACGCACCGGGCGACCGGGCGTGTGATTTATACTCGCCGCGGGACCCGCTTTCTGTATGGAGGATTACGACGAACTCGTCTCCTCGCTGACGCCCCGACAGGAGAGCGACTCGGTCAGCATCTACCAGAACACGGTCGGCATCGCCTGTCCGGCCTGTGAATCGCCGTTCGACAACCTGATCGTCTGCAAAGACGAGTTCAACTCGCTGGAACTGGACTTCGCGATGGACATCTGCACCGCGATCCACGACGGCAACCCGCTCCTGTTCACGCACAAACACTGAGCAGCGCGGCCCACCGTCAGTACGGGTCCGAGGCCGTGGCGGACCCGGCGGACTCGGACCCGCCGGAATCGGGGATGTCGAGCGCCTTCCCCGCGCCGCGGCCGATGAGGTAGTACTGTGACACCTGCACGCCAAAGAGCAACAGCAACCCGACGAGGACGAGGGACAACAGGCCCGCGACGAGTCCGAGGACGAACGACACGGCCATAGAGGCGAGGACGCCGACGAAGAAATCACCCGACAGTGCTAGCGATCCGATGCGGCCGAACTCGAACAGCGCACCGAGCGAGTCCCGCAAGACCATGTTCGTAACTGCGGCCAGCGCGACGTAGAACACCGCCAGCAGAAAGCCAAAGGAACCGAATACGAATAGCAGAGCGAGTCCAGCCCCGGCGACGATCCCCGCGCTCGAACCCGTACTCGCAGCTAACATGGTCCCGCCGAACACGACGAAGGACATCGCCACCCACAGCACCATCGGGACGACCAGCGCGACGACGAAGCCGGCGAGTAGTTTGAGACCGTCGACCGAGAGACCACCCCAGTCCTCCCAGGCCGGCGGCTCGGGGTCGTCACGCGCTCCAGCCTGAATCGTCCGATAAATGTACCCCATCAGGGGAACGGCCGGCAGGATCAGCACCGATCCGAAGAGCAGTACGGTTCCGATCACGACGCGCTTGACCCATTCGTCACCCGTGTACGGATACGTCACTGCGTCCTGTATCATCGGTTCGAGTTTCTTTCTTTCTTACATAAGTGTAGCGCATCGATCGGGGAGGTGATCCGCAGGGTGGGCCGTCGCGTCGGGCGGTGACCGGTACGTCGGCGGGTCTAGCCACCCCAAACGGTCGAGCGCGGCTACTCGTCGACCATCCGCGACCCACCGGGCGGCAGGAACTCCTGGATGAGGTCCGGGCTGGCCACGTTCCGCACGAACGATTCGTCGGTGAACCGCTCTTTGAACTCCCGGTAGCACATCTTCGCCATGTCGTTCTGTGCGTACCGGCCCGGTTCGAGTTCGATGCTGGTCTCGACCGCCGGCCGGATCGCTGCGGGTGGCCCGCCGATTACGCGGGTGTCCGGTTCGCACTTGATGCCGACGGCGACGCTCGCGGCCACGTCCTCGAAGTAGGTTCGGTCGCCGCGAACGGCGAACCCGCCCTTCTCGAGGTACTCGCCGCTCTCGGGCGTCTTCGACACCTGATCGGGGTCGACCATGTACACGTCGTCGGCGTACTTGCCCTCCTTCCAGACCGAGGAGTACGAGAGGGCGAATTGCGCGGCCTCCGCCAGCGTCGACTCGGGAAAGTCCACGTCTTTGGCGGGTTCGCTCGGTCCGGTCGCCTTCAGGATCGTCACCGGCCCGCCGTGGGCCTGTGCGTGGAAGAACTTGTCACCGCTGTCCATGTACTTCTTGACGAGTGCCTCGTTCTGGTCGGCGTTGCGGCCGCCGATCACGAGGAAGTCGTCGCTGGTGTGGAACCAGCGATACTCCTCGTACCACTGCTCCGAGGATCGGACGGGGATCGACGCCCGCGAGAGCCAGTCCACGTCTTCGGGTTCGTCGTCGCCGTCGTCTCCGTCGGCACCGTCGCCGCCTTCGGCGTCGTCGCCGTCGGCGGCGTCCCACTCGTCGCGGCGTCGTTTGACTTCCGCCAGGTCCTCGCGCGTGTTCTCGATGGCTTCCTGTGCGCCCGCCTTTTTCTCCTCGATCCGCTTTGCTTCGGTGTAGCGCTGGTCGGCGTTCTTCTCGACCCCCATGCTCGCGTCCACGTCGATCCGGTGGTCGTCGAGCTCGACCGTGACGGTGCCCTCGCTCCCGTCGACGCCGACGACCGCCTCGGCGGCCTCGATCCCGCGCTCGGCCCCCTCCTCGAACTTCTCTTCGATGGCGTCCCAGGACACGTCGTTCTCGCGGGCCTGCTGGACCGTCGAGAGGACCTCGTCGACCAGATCGTACTCGGCGTACAGCAGTTCGGCCTTCTCGCGTTCGGCCTCGGCCTCGGCCTCGAAGTCCTCGATGGCTCCCCGCTGTTGCTCGATGATCCGTTTCTGTTTCTCGATCTCGCTCTCGAAGTCCGGCCGGTTCCGTCCGCCGCCGTCTTCGGGCCCGGTGTCGGGTTCGGCCTCCCAGTTGGTGAAGTAGTCGTCCAGCGCCGCGGTGAACGTCTCGAAGGGCTCGCTGGGCAGGCCCTCGTGTTCGGCCATCGGTATCGGCGTGGCGTCGACGCGCAGGCCGCGGTCGGCGTCGGCCTCCTCCCCGTCAGCCGCTCCTGCTCCCACGTCTTCGCCGTCTCCGCTCTCCTCGGAACCCTCGTAGTACACGCGGGGGTCGAGGTCGGCCGAGTCGAGACGGTCCCGCAGATCCCCGATCACCGAAAAGAGCGCCTCGTACTCCTCGTCGCCGGCCTCGGCGATGTCCATGGTCTTTGCGACGCCGGCGCGGGTACAGAGTTCCTCGCCCCAGAAGCCACCGAAATCGAGTTGCGTCGCCAGCGTCCGCACCACGTCGGTGTCCGAATCGTCCATCTTCGCGGCGAAGGTCTCGTAGTCGGACTCCAGCGGGTTGAAACGCGAGGAGGGGAACTCGTAGGGCGACCCAGGGGCGACGGTTCGAGATTTCAGGCGCACGGTGTCCAGACAGTCCACGACCTCGCCGCTCTCGTCGAGGACGGCGACGTTCCCGTCGCCGAACAGTTCCGCCACGACGGTCGTATCCTCGTCGCCGCGCTCGAATTCGAGCGTGACGATCCGGTCGAAGCCGTACTGTTCGACGCCGACGAGGTCGGCCCCGGAGAGTCGGTTCCGGAGCATCATCGCGAAGTTCGGGGGCCGGCCGGGCGCGTCGGGGACGTTCTCGGGGTCTGCTACCCGGAGGTGTTTGGTCTCGCCGATGTCGACCAGCAACTCCACGCGACCTCGGTCGAAATCGCGCATCCGAAACCGCACGAGGCCGTCGTCGTAGAGGTAGACTTTGTCGACTTTCGCGCCCTCGTAATCCCCGAACTCGCCACAGAGCGCCGCGAGGTCGACGCTCGTCAGCTCCCGCTTGCGGTCCATATCCTCCGGTCCGCCGGGCGTGCAAAGAGGGTGTCGTTCGGCCCCGAAAACGAGTCAGCGACGGCGACCGACCGGCTCAGGCGCTCGACCCCTGCCGCGGCGGTTCTGACCGCCCATTCGTGTCGACCTCCTCGACCGACTCCGATTCCGCGCCGCCGAGGACACCCTTCAACAGCCAGATCGACGCCGGAATCAGCAGGAAGAACGCTGCCATTCCGATCAGCGCCACCAGAAGTGCGTCTTGAACCATACCGGACCATACGACGGGCGAGTACAAGAAGAACACCCCCAATCGTCAGAATCTGAGAACGACTGACACAGTGTCCGTGTCGCCGCTCTGAACGCTCAGTCCGTCGCCTCCTTGTAGTCGTTGACCAGATCCTGCATCGACTCTTTGGCGTCGCCAAAGAGCATACTCGTGTTGTCCCGGGCGAACAGCGGGTTCGGAATGCCAGAGAAGCCGGGGCTCAGGCTCCGCTTGTTGACGATGACGGTGTTTGCCTCCGCGACGTTCAGAACGGGCATCCCCGAGATGGGACTCCCGTCGTCCTCGTTGGCCCGGGGGTTCACCACGTCGTTGGCCCCGCAGACGATGGCCACGTCGGTCTGTGAGAAGGTCGGGTTGACCTCCTCCAGTTCGCGCATCTTGTCGTAGGGCACGTCGGCTTCCGCGAGCAGGGCGTTCATGTGGCCCGGCATCCGACCGGCGACGGGGTGGATGCCGAACTCCACGTCGACGCCGTGTTCGTCGAGGAGGTCGACGAGTTCCGCGACGGCGTGCTGGGCCTGTGCGACCGCCATCCCGTAGCCGGGGACGACGACGACCCGATCTGCAGTCTCCAGCAGCATGACGACCTCCTCGGGCGAAGTCTCCTGAATCTGCCCCTCGTAGATGTCTTCCATGTCCTCGCCGTCGTCGTCGTCCCCGCCGAGGCCGCCAAAGAGGACGTTCGTGAGCGAGCGGTTCATCGACTCACACATGATGACCGTCAGGATCAGTCCCGACGCGCCGACCAGCGTGCCGGCGATGATCAGCGCAGTGTTGCCCAGCACGAACCCCGTCGTCGCGGCCGCGAGCCCGGAGTAGGAGTTCAACAGCGCGATAACGACGGGCATATCCGCGCCGCCGATTGGCACCACGAGGAAGATCCCGAGGATCGACGCGGCCGCGACCAGCACCCAGTAGGACGGGATCCACGATGCCATGGGCGAGTTCCCCAGCATCTCGGGCTGGATCACGAGGACGAGGCCGGCCACGACCGCGGCCCCGAGGAACAGGACCTTGATCGCGTGACCGACGTTCGTGCTCACCGGCGAGTCGCCGACGATGCCGTGGAGTTTGCCGGCGGCGACGAGACTCCCCCAGAAGGTGACCGAGCCGATGATGCCGGCGATGGCCGCGGTGGCCGTCAGATCGATCGAGAGGGATCCGCCGGAAGCGAGTACGTCGATCAGTTCCGCGCCGGCGACCAGCGCCGACGCGCCGCCACCGAACCCGTTGAACAGGCCGACGAGCTGGGGCATCTCGGTCGTCTCGACGGTGACCGCCAGCCAGACCCCGATCCCGCCGCCGACCAGCAGGCCGGCCCCGAGGATCAGCGGCGAGACGATGTCGAACCACAGCGCCGTCACGAGGACGGCGAGGAACATCCCCGCGGCGGAGATCTGGTTCCCGCGGGTCGCGGTCCGGGGATGGGTCATGTCCCGGAGCCCCTGGATGAACAGGATGCCCGCGATCAGGTAGGCCAGTTGCAGGGCCGCGTCGGGCAGATACTGCGCGAGGATGCCCGCCATCAGTTACCACCCCCCCGGAACTGGTCGAGCATGAAGTGGCTCACGAGGTAGCCCCCGACGACGTTGATCGTCGCCATGACGACCGCGAGAAAACCCAGCGCGGTCGCGAGCCCGTTCGATCCCGACCCCGCGACGACGACCGACCCCAGCAGCGTGATGCCCGAGATCGCGTTGGCCCCGGACATCAGCGGCGTGTGCAGGTTCGTCGGAATCTTCGTGATGATCTCGTACCCGACGAACGCCGCCAGCACGAACAGCGTCAGGTTGGTGACGAACGCCGACAGTTCAGTCGCCATCGCCGTCACCCCCGTCACCGTCGGCGGACGCTTCGCCTGGCTCGTCGTCCGCGGTGTCCTCACCGTCGCCCGCCGCCGCGTCTTCCTCGGCACTGTCGCCGTTCTCGTCGCCCTCGTCTCCACCGCCGTCGTCGAGGTGTGGGTTCCGCACCGTGCCGTCGTGGACCAGCAGCGTGGAGTCGACGATCTCGTCCTCGAAATCGACGTCGAGAGCGCCCTCGTCGTCGAGCAGGTTGTCGAGGAAGTGCTTGCAGTTGTTCGCGTACTGCTGGCTCGCGGTATGACTGACCTGCGAGGGGAGATCGGTCGGGCCGTGGACCCGGACGCCGTCGACCTCGACGGTCTCGCCGGCCTCGGTGGGCTCGCAGTTCCCGCCCGTCTCGGCCGCGAGATCGACGACGACCGACCCGGGGTCCATGTCTTCGATCATCTCGGTCGTGACGATCTCGGGTGCCGGCCGACCGGGAATCGCCGCCGTGGTGATCAACACGTCGGATTCGGGGACGACCCGCTCCATCTGTCTGCGCTGTTCGGCGTAGAACTCCTCGCCCATCTCGACGGCGTACCCCTCCTCGTCGCCCGACTCCTCCGTGGGCAGTTCGAGTTCCACGAAGTCCGCGCCCAGACTCTCGACCTCGCGTTTGACTTCGAGGCGCACGTCGTGACCCTTCGTGCTGGCCCCGAGTCGCTCGGCGGTCGCGATGGCTTTCAGCCCGGCCACCCCTGCGCCGATGACGAACACTTCCGCCGGCTGGATCGTGCCCGCGGCGGTCATCTCCATCGGGAACATCTTGGGCAGTTCCTCGGCGGCCAGCAGCGTGGCCTGATACCCGCCGAGACTCGCCTGCGAGGACAGCGCGTCCATGCTCTGTGCGCGGCTGATCCGGGGCATCAACTCCAGCGAGAACGCGCTGACGCCCCGGTCGGCCAGGTCCGCGAGCGTGTCGTCGGCGACCCCGTAGGGCCCGAGCAGGCCGACGACGACCTGCCCTTCGCGGTAGGGGTCGGTCTCGGTCTCGGTCGCGCCCAGGCCGCGGACCTGAAAGAGGACTTCAGCCCGCTCGAACACCGCCTCGCGGTCGTCGAGGACCTCACAGCCGACCGCCTCGTAGTCGGCGTCCGCGAACGTCGCCCCCTCGCCGGCACCGGCCGCGACATAGACCTCGTGCCCGTCCTCGACGAGGTCTTCGGCGACCGGCGGCGTCAGCGCGACGCGTTTCTCGCCGTCGGCCGTCTCGCTGGGGACGCCGACGATCACGGCGAACGCCCCCGCCGTGCCGTCGGCTCGTCGGCGTCAGTCGAAGCGATCAGTTCCCGTCGGTACGCGTCCCGTGGTACGTCGTAACGTCTCCCGCCTGGCATTGACGTACACGATTTTTTGGCTCAAACTTAAACACCCGCCACAAAACCCAGGAATCTGGTATGTTTTCGGAGATGTTGGTGAAGCGTCAGCGGTCGGCGATCCGTTCGCCGGTCTCCAGACCGTTTCGGAGGGCGGCGTGGACGCGGGCTTCGCCGGCCACCCAGTCGCCAGCGAGGTAGAGCCCGTGGTCGGCCGCCCGGTCGACGACCCCTTCGTCGACGCCGTCGTCGGCCAGCGCGTAGCGCCAGTGCTGGGTGTCCGTCCAGTCGGGATCGGCCAGTCGCTCGTCTTCGAGCAGCTCGGCCACCCGCTCGGCGGCGGCCGCGGTGATGGTGTCGTCGGCGTCGTCGTAGTGGTCGACCGACCAGTCGGGACTCATCTGGACGATCAGCAGGCTCTCGTCCGCTGGAACGTGCCCGTCCTTGCACTCCTCACGGGAGACCCACCCCACGTCGTGTTCGTCGTCCGTGTTGACCAGCGCGTAGTAGGGCCGGTCGATTTCGAAGGGATAGTGCAGGACCGCGGTGACGATGGACCGGTACGGCACCACGGCAACCGCTTCGCGCAACCGCCGGCAGAGTTCGTGTTCCCAGTTCGCACAGCCGAGTAGATCCGCCGTCTGCGGGGCCGGTGGGGTGAGCAAGACGGTGTCGAAGTGCCCGAGATCGGTGTGGTCGGTGTCGTAGAGCCGCCAGCCCTCGTTCTCGCGGACGGGTTCGGACACGCGGACGCCGTTCTCGACCGTCGCGTCCGTCGCGCCGAACAGCCGCTTGGCCAGCTGGGTGATGCCGGCCTCGTAGGTCCACTTGTGTGCGTCGGCGTCCCGGCCTTCCGAGATCTCGCCGTCGGCATCGAACACCCAGACCGGTTCCGGGATGTCGACCAGCCCCTCGGTGTCGAGTTCCTCGGTCAGCAGTTCGGTGACCCGGTCGTCGTCGGATTTGACGTAGTTCGCACCGTGATCGTACCGGCAGTCGTCGCGGCGACGCGTCGCCGCGCGGCCACAGACCCCTCGGCTCTTCTCGAAGACGGTGACCGTCGCGTCGGCGTCTGCCAGCGCGTAGGCGGCACCCGCACCCGCCGCGCCGGCTCCAACGATTGCGATGTCGTCAGCCATACCTGTAATTCGGGTGCGAGGGTCAAAGTTCCCCCTGCCGTCGGCCACTGGCACGTCCCCGCCGCTCACGCGCTGTCGGGAGCTTCTTTGCCCTGGGGTGGGGATGTGGGGCCATGCGACGCAGAATCTACCTGATCGCCGGGGTCGTGCTGGCCGTGACCTCGTTCCCGACGCTCCTGCTGGGAATCACCGACGACCCCTACAACGCCGTCGGCACACTCCTGCTCGGGATCGGCGGCCTGCTGTTCGTCGTCGCGGCCCGCCGGGACGAAGTTGAGGTTGGGGACTGGACCATCTCCTGGCACCAGTTCGTCGGCGGCGCGGACGTGGCCCTCGGGCTTGGCTTCCCCCTGACGCTGGTGAATCCCGTGCTGGCGGGGACGGCCACGACGACCGAGTACACGTTCCTGATCGCCGGAATCGTCGGCGGCCTCGTCCTCGTGTTCATCGGCGTCGACGTACTTCGTGGGAGCCGCTACGTCTCGCTCGGCAGCGACGGCGAATCCGCGCTCTGAATTCACCGAAACGGCTACAGCCGCTTGGACACGTACGGCCCGTCCTGATAGTAGTCCAGTTTCTCCCGGTAGTACTGCCGGACGCCGATCCCCGAGAGGACCGATAGCTTCTCGTAGCCGTTCTCGACCGCCAGCTGTTCGGCCCGTTCCAGCAACCGTCGGCCGTAGCCGCGGTGCTGGTGCTGGTCGGCCTCGCTCTGCTGGCCCACGCCGACCTGGCTCCCGTACACGTGGAGTTCCCGCACCAGCGCAGCGTTCTCCAGCTCTTTTCGCACCGGGTCGTTGGGCTCTCGCACCCGACAGAAGCCGATCAGGAGGTCCTTCTCGGGATCCTCGAAGGAGAGGAAGTGTTCGGTGCCGCCGCCAGCCTCGTATTCGAGTTTCTGCAGTTCCACCTGCTCGGGCTCCTCGTCGTTCATCCCGACCTCGCGACAGCGGATACAGTCGCAGGTCCAGTCGTGCTCCTCCATCCGCTGGCGGGCCAGCTGTCTGAGGTTGGACTTCCAGACGCCGCCCTCGATGAAGTCCGCGGGGATGTCCCGCTGGACGCGCTGGAGGCGGGTGTACTCGGGGATCATCGACTTGATCTCGGCGACGAGTTCGGCGGCTTCCTCGTTGCCGAGGGGGTCGAACTCGTCGCGGTGGTACATGTCGTAGGTCGCCGTGCCCTCGACGATCAGCGTGGGGTAGATCTTGAGATAGTCGGGCCGCCACTCGGATTCCTCGAAGATGCGGCGGAAATCTTCGAGACACATCTCCTTGCTCATCCCGGGCTGGCCGGGCATCATGTGGAAGCCGACCTTGAACCCCGAGTCCCGCAGGCGGCGGTTGGCGTCGATGGAGGCCTGCACGCCGTGCCCGCGGTGCATCTCGCGGTTGATCCGCTCGAAGGTGGTCTGGACGCCGACTTCGACCTTCGTCCCGCCCAGATCGAGCATCCGGTCGATCTGCTCGGGGTCACACCAGTCGGGCTTGGTCTCGAACGTGGTCGCGACGTTGCGCACGTCGCCGACCTCGTTCTCGGCGATCACGTCTTCGAGGTAGCTGAACTCCACGTTCTCGGGAGCCTCGGCGAAGCTCTCGCCCTCGGCGGGTTCGGGCTGGGTGTCGGCGTCGTAGTCGTTCATCGCCTCGATGGCCCGCTTGACGAACCACTCCTGGTAGTCGTGCGACCGGGCGGTCATCGTCCCGCCCATCAGGATGAGTTCGACCTTGTCGACCGGGTGGCCGATCTCCCTGAGCTGTTCGAGTCTGAGCGTGACCTGCCCGTAGGGATCGTAGTCGTTCTGCTTCCCGCGGGCTGCCGCGGGCTCGTGGCCCGTGTAGCTCTGGGCGCTGGAGAACTCCGAATCGGGCCCGCCGGGACAGTAGAGACACTTCCCGTGGGGGCACCGCTCGGGCGAAGTCATGATGGCGACGGGGGAGACACCCGACGCGGTCCGGACGGGCTTGCGCTGGAGAACCTCCTCCAACTCCTCCCGGCGTTCGAAGGGCACGTAGTCGAGCAGTTCCGAGTTCTTGGGGACCTTCGGCGAGGAGAACTCCGAACAGACCTCCAGCTTGGCCTGCTCGACCTCGTCGCGTTCCAGTTCGCCCGCGAGGATCCGGTTCACGAGTTCCTCACAGACCTGCTCGAACGCCTCCGTCTCGGTCGGGTCGGTCGTCTCCGTACTCATTGCCGCTTGGTCAGTAGTGGACGCGTCGCGAGAATAAGGGTGTCGGCTCGGGTTATCTGTGCGTGGAGCCACGGGTCACGGTGGTCGACTTCGATTTCGGCCATATCTTGATTTGGGTCGCCCACGAACTCCCCGGAAACGCTCCGCACATGAACGATATCTGGGACGACGGAGAGATACGAGAGCCGTTCAGACGTGACTTCCACGCCCTGGCCAAGCGCACGAACGGCGAAGTCGAGGTCGACGGCGAGTCGACGATGTTCTGTGCCTTCGAACCGACACCACAGCGGTCGACGATGCGCGTCGGCGTTTACTTCGCGAACGGGCGACAGACACTGCGGTTCGACACCGTTCGAGAAGAGATCGAACTGGCGATGGTCAATCAGTACGAGATCTCTCGCCCACGGTTCACTATCAGTTCGGAACGGGGCAGTCGGACCTTCGAGCTCAACGCTGCCAGCGGTGAGTGGAACGTCTCGAAAGAATCAATCTGAGGTCGTCTCGACGCCTGAGACACCGACTCTCTACGCCACGTCGGCGACCGCGTCCAGCACGGCGTCCAGCACGGCGTCGCGCTCGCCCGAGAGGAACTCGAGACAGCCGTCACGGGTGCTCTTGGCGTGGAGTCCTGCGTTCGGGGCTTCCTCGGCGGCGGTCGCCGCGACCGCGCGCACGTCGAGTGCCGAGGTGGAGCGCAGGTAGAGTTCGTCGGAGGCGAGCCCGACGACCACGTCCACGTCGTCGCGGTGACGGCGGAACAGTGCGTCCAGCAGGAGGTTCGTCGGCGGGAACTCGTAGCGGTGCGCGAAGGCGTCCGTGTCCAGCACGGCGACCTCGATGCCGTCCACGTCACGATATTCGAGGTTCGCCTCCGCGGTCTCGACCTCCGCATCCATCTTCGTCCGGAACTGCTCGCTGACGTGACCTGCCAGCCCACGCTCGTCGTCGGTCTCGGGGAAGAGGAGGTCGGCGATCAACTCGCGTTTGTCCTCGTAGGACTGGTAGTAGGCTTCCAGCGCGATGGCCTCGCGGATCTCGCGCGTGTCGTCCTCGTCGTAGCCGGCCTCGGCGGCCAGGTCGACGTAGGAGTCCGGGGCGTCCTCCCAGAAGCTCACGGCGGGGAGGTGACCGATCTCCTCGCGCACGTCCTCGTCGACGTGGGCGGCGACGGTCGCGGCGATGGCGCTCGCGGTCGTCTCGGCGTCGCTGTCGGTCAGCGACGGCGAGACCAGCGTGTCGACGGCGTCGCCGACCTCGGGGTCGGCCTCGGCGGCGTCGAGGACCACGCGGTCGGCGTCGTAGACGGAGAGCATATCGAAGCCGTCCATCGACTCGCGGGTCGCGCCCGCGGCGACGAAGACGAACAGGGGCAGTTTCTCGTCGTGGCGCTCGCGGTTGTCGAGCATCCCCGTCACGTCCTGGGTGGCGTCCTGCATATCGTAGACGCCGTCTTCGAGGGGCCGGCGGTCGAAGTAGTGGTATTCGGCGTCGGCCGAACCGTGCTGGTCGCGGACCAGCGGGAGCGTCGCGCGTTCGACGGCGACACCGCCGATGTAGCCGTCGACGGTAGCGTTGTGCCGGACGACGACCGGCCGGTCTTCGAGGACCGCACGGCGGATCGCGGTCGCGGCTTCGCGCACGCCGTCGATAACGGCGTCGACCGCGGGATCGTCGGCCAGCGGTGCCACATCCTCGGGGCGGGCCTGCTCGGTCAGCGCGTCGGCCATCCGCTCGGAGACGGCCGCGTGTTCGTCGTCTTCGAGGACGACCAGCGCCTCGGTCTCGACCTGGAGTTCGCCGCGGCGACGGCGGACCTCACCGTCGAGCCTGACGAGGTCACCCTCCTCGACTTCGGGGTAGGCGCGGACGCCCGCTTCCTTGAACGCGGCACAGTCGACCACATCGGTCTCGTCACGAAGCTCGAAGACGGTCGGGCCGCTGGTCTGGCGGATGTCGGCGACCTCGCCCTCGATGCGCACGTCGTCGCCGACGCGGTCCTCGAGCGTCTCGACGGCCACCTGCGTGCGCTCGACGGCGGACTGCTCGCCGTCGGTCTGTGGTTCGGCCTCGACGACGGCCGCACCGCCGGAGCCACCGGCGTCGGCGGTCTCTGTCTCGGTTTCGGTGTCGTCGCCCTCGGATCCCGAATCGTCGTCGGTGGCGGGTGCGCCGGTCTGGCCCGTCTCCCGCGCGTCGTCGCGCTCGCTCTTGTCGGGGACCTGACCCACCGTTTGGCGGACCGGCCCATCGTCGTCCTCGTCCTCGTCCTCGCCCTCGTCGTCTTCGACGTTCTCTTTCAGCAGGGCGAAGTCCTCGTCGGGGTCGTCGATCAGCGTGCCCCGGAACTCCCGTTCGGACTGGCGGATCGACCACCCGAGGTCGATGTTCCCGTTGTCACGCACGTTCTTGACCTGGACGAAGACGGTGTCTCCGGGCTCCCAGTCGAGGCTCTCGAGTCGCTGGTCGAGTTCACTCCGGTGGAGGAGACCGGTCACCCGGTCCGCGATGTCCACGAAGACGCCGAATTCGGCGTATCCGTCGACCGTGCCTCGATAGAATCGCCCCGGCGTCAGCTGGTCTGCGTTCGTACCGCGGAACTCGAAGACCACGTCCTGCTGGTGTGTCTCGCAGATGTGCCCTTCGACAGACGTTCCGCAAATGATACAGCTTCCCATTACCGGAAGCAAACAGACCCGGCCTAAAACTGTTGTCGAATTGCGCCGGGGACTCTCGTCACCCTCGGTGGCACGTGAACACCCGACACTGCTCCCGATCACACCGGCCAGCCCATCACTCGAACACGTCGCTTTCCTCCTCCAGCATCTCGATCCCGCGGGCGATCTCGCGGGCCTCCTCGGGGAACAGCGCGACCTCCAGTTCGTTGCCCTCGCCGTCCTCGAAGGCGAGTTTCACCCGCTTGTCGCCGAACTCCCGTACGTCCACGCCCTCGACGTCGTACAGTTTCGCCGTTGCCGCTTTGTTCGTCGGCCCCACGTTCTTGATCGATCCCTCTTTGAGTTCGATCATGAACTCCTCGAGTTGCAGACTGAGCATACCGGGCCTTCGCCCGCCACCGATTAAAACGGTAGGGCGAGCCCGACCTCAGTCAGCACCGCACTCGCGGCCCCGAAGCCACGGAACCCGTAGCCGAAGACGATAGCCGCCGGCACGGCGACGACCGGGACCGCTTTCCAGTAGGGCAGGTCGTGGACCTCGGCCATCCCGACGACGAGCAGGACAACACCGACCGCCGTACAGGCCACCCGCAACTCGGGAATCGCCGGGCCGGCGAACACGCAGGGTGCGGTCGAGTAGGCCAGCACCTGCACCGTCTCGCTGACGCCGCCGCGGTCAGGTGCGATCGCCATCAGGATGAGCGTCTGGAGCGCCGCGGTCAGGTGCAACGCCGCCGGCATCACCAGAACGACCGCGAGTGCGAGAAACAGGGCCCGGGAGGCGATCGGCTGGCCGGCGACCACGGGATACACGTCCGGGATCAGCGCGAGGCGCGTCAGTTCCTCGATCAGGACGACGACGGCCGCGAAGATCAGCCCCGGCGCCTGATCGCCGGGCGCGATACCCGCCCGAAAGAACCGGCGGGGACGGACCAGCACCTCGGCCCACGCCCGCGCAAGCGCGACCGGGCCGCGGTCCCGCCCGCCCGTCGGATTCTCGACCCACTGGGTCACACCGATAGTACGGAGCCTCCGGGCTTGACGGTTGCGGGTTCCGGTCGCCCTCGCCAGCCGGCCGGTCAGTCGTCCGCGCCGACGTTCTCCGTGCTCTCCATGCAAGGGGGATCGGGCTCGATCGTCGCGTACTCGACGGCCCGTTCGCCCAGCACGGCGACCCGATCGGCCGCGCCCTCGTCGACGAACCGCCAGTCCGCCGCGTCGCCTTCGAAGGCATCGCCGGCTCGCGGGATCGCGGCCTGGTGGGGGAGGACCCAGGCGTTCAGCGCCCGACAGACCGACCGCAGGTGCTCCAGTGCAGTGATGGGAAAGCTCCCGCCCGCGACGGCGAGCAGCCCCACGGTCTTGTTCTCGAACTCGTCGAACCCACAGTAATCCAGCGCGTTCTTCAGCGGCGTGGCGTAGGAGCCGTGATACACGGGCGTTCCGAGGAGGAGAGCGTCGGCCGCGCGCACCCGTTCGGTGAAGGCTGTGGCGTCGCCCGCCTCGCTCGCGTCGGCGTCGTAGACGGGCAGGTCCCACGTTCGGAGGTCGAGCAGTTCCGTCTCGCCGCCGGTCTCGGCGGCCCGATCGAGGGCGTGTTCGAGGCCTTTTCGAGTGTGGCTCTCGTCGCGAAGACTCCCGCAGATCGCGACGATACGTGGTCGTGACATGGCTGTCCTGTGGTACCGGCCTCGGATAAATACCGGTCGGGGTCGGCCCACTGTGGCTGGCTCGCCGAGCGGAAAATAGTCAGATTTTTCGTGTCGTTGGCCGGTTCCTGTGGTATGGCTGCACGTGGCTCCCGAGGTGAATCCCCATGCGTCGAGTTGCCGACCGTAGTCCCGTTCGACATCCCACAGCTGAATCGGTTGAGCTGGGAGCTCGGGTCCCGAACTGTCGACGACGAGACAGCGACGCTTCGGAGCCGCTGGACGGACACGGAGAGCCAGTGGCGACTCGCCGTCTTCTCCGTGACCGATGGCACCGTCGTCATGCGTATCCGGACGCCGGTCGGCCGGGGCCGGTTCTACGGGGCCGCGAAGGTGGACCTGGCGAACGCACTGCCGGCGCTGGAGGCGTCGGACCGCTGGCAGCGACTCGACTGACTGCGGCACGTCGTCGGGACGACAGGTAAGGTCTACCTACTGGCGAGAACGACGACCCGCGTTTATTGTTCCGGTCGGCGTCGCCAGTGACATGGACTTCGACGAGTTCACCGGCCAGGTACAGCATCGGCTCGAACTCCCGGGGACCGGCCACGCGGTCCGTGCGATCCGTGCGACGCTGTCGACGCTGGGCCAGCGGATCCCGGCCGACGCCGCCGAGGATTTCGCCGCCTCGCTCCCGCTCGAGATCAAGTGGTATCCCACGGGCGCGGTCGACAGCCACGGGGAGCGATTCGACTGGACCGAATTCCTCGAGCGCGTCAGCGAGATCGACGGGCAGGATAAAGCCGAGGTGGCGTATCACGCCCGGGTCATCGTGGATCTGGTCGCCGAGGTCGTGCCCGAGTCGGACTTCCAGCAACTGCGCGACCAGCTCCCCGAGAGCCAAGAGAGCGAGAACTGGGGGCAACTCTTCGAGATCGTCGACGCCGGCGGGTGGAGCGAGAGCCAGGAGCGGGCGGTCGGCGGCGGCCCACAGGGCGGCGACTGACGGAAGCACTATTTCGGCGCTGGCCCTGAGCCGGGATATGAAAGAGGCCGTCCGGGCGAACTTCGACGAGAGCGTCACCGCGTACGACGCCTACGAACGCCGAACGAACCGGTTCACCACCCTCGCGCGACTCCTGCGAGCGGAGATGGCCCGGCGGACGGGCGCGTTCGACGCGATTCTGGACGCCGGTGCCGGAACGGGGATCAGTACGCGCGTGTTCACCGACGACGAGAACCGGACGGTCGCGCTCGATCTCAGTCACGATATGTTGCGTGAGGTCGCGGACGGCGAACCCGTGCAGGGGGACTTCGACGCCCTCCCCTTCACCGACGGAGCGTTCGACGCCGTGGCTTTCACGGCCTCGCTCTTTCTCACGCCCGAGCCCGAGGCCGCGGCCCGCGAGGCCGCACGCGTCCTCCACCCGGGCGGCGTCGTCGGGGCGGTCGCCCCGCTGGGTTGGGTGCAAGCGGACGGCACCGACGTGTTCGCCGAGCTCGACCGGACCTCCCGGTCACCGGCCGACGCGGGTGCAGTCCGGACGGCGCTCGAGTCGGCGTTCACGGTCGAGACCGGGATCTGGCGGTTCGCGACGACCGCCGAGGACGTGCGGCGGTTCCACTCGATCCCGGCGATGGCGGCCCGGCTCTACCCGAAGCTGTCGACCGAAGAGCGGATCGACCGAGCGAACGACCTGCTGGCCGAGCTGGATGGGACCGTCGAACAGCGCTGGCGGTGGGTCGTCGGGACGGCGTGAGCCGAGCGGCCGCTACTTCCGGAGGCGGGCGACGGCCTCGCCGTCGCGCTCGTCGACGGCGACCAGCCCGTCGTCGGCCAGATCCGAGAGGAGGCCGCGCAACCACTCGCGGCCGTACTCGCCGTCGGGCACGTAGTCGACGCGGACTTTCGGCCCCAGGTCGTCCAGCGCGAGTTCCCGGTCGTCCTTGAGCGCGCTCACGACACGGCCGCGCATCTGTCGGCGGCTGCCCTCGAACTCGGGCTGGGTGGGCACGTCCGGCGCGGTGAAGTCGCCGGTCTCGTAGGCGTGACAGAACTCCCGCCAGGGACAGCCCGCCGCGTCGCAACTGGGCGTCTTCTCGCAGGCCACCCCGCCGAGTTCCATGATCGCGTTGTTCCAGACGCGGGACTCGCCCTCGGGCATGAGTCGCCGGGCCGCCCGCTCGAAGGCGCTGTCGTCGTCCTCGACGTCGAAGGCACGGTGGAGGACGCGCTTGACGTTCGTGTCGACCACAGCGTCGCCGTTGTTGAACGCGAAGGAGGCGACCGCGTTGGCCGTGTAGGGACCGACGCCCATCAGCTCGGAGAGTTCGTCCGGGTCGCGGGGGAACTCGCCGTCGTGGTCGGTCAGGACCTGCTCGGCGGCCTCGTGGAGGTACTTCGCGCGGTTGTTGTAGCCGAGGCTGTGACTGGTCCAGAAGCCGACCACGTCCGCGCGCTCGGCCGCGGCCAGGTCGGCGACGGTGGGCCAGCGGTCCAGAAACGACTCCCAGGCGTCGACCACGCGGTCGAGCTGAGTCTGCTGGCTCATCACCTCCGAGACCAGAATCTCGTAGGGGTCTTCGGTCCGCCGCCAGGGGTAGTCCCGGTGGTCCGCCTCGTACCACTCGATCAGCGCCGTCCTGACGGCCGTCTGGTCCACCCCGGACAGCGCCGCGGGAGCGTCCTCGCTCATCGACACGGCGTAGGGCCGATCCCCGCTTACGCGTGGCGGTTCCGGCCCGACCCTGCGAACGGTGGATGTCACGGGGACCAGCCGAAAGCGGTTTCCTCGGCCGCCGTCACGTCCCGGCCATGAGCCTGGACGATCTCAAAGACGACGTGGAAGCCAATTACGCGGACCTGGGCGAGTCCCTCGACGTGGAGCTCGACCGGGAGACGCGCAACGAACTCGCGATGCTCGTCGCCGCGATGGAACCCGACGACGTGGGCGAACTGCTCCGTCGGGCCGTCCATATGCAGTTCCAGACCGCCGTCGAGACCGGGAACCTCGATTTCCACCTCCGGAACGCCTACGACGTGACCTACGACGAGTACCTCTCCGGAATGACCTTCGAGGAGATGACCGGCGGTCAGTTCCCCCAGCAACAGCAGAAAGACGACCGACGCTACCAGTTCTGAACGGTCGCGTTCGCGCGGCGTCGCTCACCTACGGCTGATCTCCCGTTTCGGCCGTCAGCGACAGCTCTAAATCCGCGCCGCAACTGTTGCACTCACCCTCCCGAATCACGTCCTTCAGCAACATATCCCTGAAACAGGCAGGACAGGAGATGCCAGTCATCGGCCCCAGCATGAACTCGAACGTGTTGTCTCCCGTGACCGTGAACTCCTGTCCCTGCGGCGCGACGCCGTCGTCCGTTCCGGCCGGCTCCGAAGACATGAGGGATGGTACCACACCACACCTTGTAAATCTTCGTCAGACATCGAGAACGAACCGACCACAGTTGCCGGGTCAACTGGCCGCGTCGACGGCCGCTGCTATAGTAACCGTTAGAACTTTCTGCCCACAGTGTGTTGCAAGAGATAATGGATCATCTCGACGAGATCTCCGTCGAGGAACTGCAAGATGCCCTCGACAACGTAGACGAGAAGAAGCCGACACAGCGACTCTTAGCGGCTATTGCGTACAAGAACGGTGTTACGCAGAGCGAGCTAGCCGAGTGGTACGACGTTCAGCGGCGCACAATCTATAGCTGGCTCAAGCGACTCGACACTGACGAGTCGCTTGAGCAGGCTGTATCTGATGATAAGCGAACTGGGAGAAAACGAAAACTCCCAGAATCACAGCAAAAAGAATTCGAAGCAACTGTTCACG
>NZ_FOCX01000007.1 GCF_900110215.1 Halorientalis persicus
GTCACCGCCGACCACGCAAAACATTTCATTTTAGCTGTATGTGAAGAGTTCGAAGATGATTTGATTGTGGTGCTTGATGGAGCACCGTATTTCCAGGCGTCGGCCGTCACGGACCTAGCGGCCCGTGACGACCTCGCCTTCGTGACGCTACCCTCGTATTCACCGGAGTTGAATCCGGTCGAAGAATGCTGGAGACAGCTGCAAAAGGCTCTTAGCAACCGTTTCTTTGACTCGCTCGACGAGCTAACAACAGCGATCGACACCGCTCTCGACAAACTCTCTGTTCCTAAAGTGAGCAATTACTTCTAGTGTCTACTATAGTCGCGACAAATGAAATTTGTGAGCAAATGCTCTCCAAGATATAATCGGTATCCGGATATCCAACCGGATCCTCAGTCGTTCAGTTTCCGTTCGCCACTCCAAACACACTGCCAGCAGGGGAACTCACCCCGAAGTTCTGGACAATCGCAGTCCGACTCATCGGCATTGTTCTCGCTTGATTCACTGTTGTGCTCCGGTTCGGAAGCAACCCCACCATCGGCCGCGACGGATTTCGCGTTCACAGCCGCCAGAACAGGGTCGCGAATCGCGACCGCCACACGATGTTTGCAGCCACCGTCGAACCGTTCGTCGGCCGGGCACGTACACGCCGTCGGCAATCCATCTCGAACAGTTACAACGTACTCGTGCTCGCTCGGATCGGCGTGACTGCAGTTGCGAACGCGAACACCCTCGGCGACGACCGAGAACTCGAAGGCTTCGTACTGGGCACGCTTTGCGACACGGCTCGAAACGTCGAGTCGTTCCAGTGGATGCATTCAGATCGAGCACCCGAGAAGGCGCTCACCCACCGGTGCGCCACAAAGAACGCACAGGACGACACCCGATCAGGAAACCTCGTAGCGAACGATGTCCGACCGGCCACAGGTCGGACACGCCTCGCCATCTGGATCTACGGTCGTCCCGCAGTGACGACACTCGTAAACCACCTGCGTGCTCGCCGTCCCCAGTAACGCCCGGTGGAAGAATCGCTTCATGCCGACACCCCCAGTCGGTCACGAACGAGTTCACGATTCGACCGCACCGTGGCCGGGCAGACATCAGCAGCGTTCGCGAGGGTACGTTGTAGGACTGACTCGCCCTGCTCGGCCGCAGCCACTGCCAGACAGCCCGCCGCGAAGCCGGCTGGGTTTGACCCGCTGATCAGCCCTGCCGTCTGCGCTCGTTCGGCGAGGTCCCGCGCCAGTCGCCGCGTGTCCGCAGCTACCTCGACGGCCGAGGCCAGTTTCGGGACGAACGCGACCGGCTGCCGTGGTGGGACGGCCAGTTCCAGTTCTCGCTGCAGGACGCGGTAGGCATTCCGAACCCGACTGCGTTCGACCCGCCCCACCGCGACAACCTCGTCGAGCGTCCGGGTGTGGCCGTTGCATCGACAGGCCGCGTACACGCAGGCCGTCGCCATCGCCTCGATCGACCGCCCGGGGAGGAGCGACGCCTGCTGGGCCGTCCGGAAGAGTGTACTCGCCTGCTCTCGGAGACTCCGCTCCAGACCGAGCGCCGACACCATTCTCGCGATCTCCGTACAGCCGTGGCCGAGGTTCCGTTCCGCCTTGGAACGCCACTTTGCCCGACTGTGCTCGCGTCTGAGCCGGGAGAGTTGCCGTCGCTTCCGGTCGGGGAGGGAATTGCCGTTGGCGTCCTGGTCACCGCCGATCTCCGTCGACAGCCCCCGATCGTGCCGTACGTTCGTCAGCGGCGCGCCCGTCCGTTCCCGTTCTCGATCGTCCTCCGGGAAGGACCGCGGACCACGACGGTCGACCCGGGCGGCTTCGATTATCAGTCCGCACTGGTCACACCGTGTTTCGCCGGCCTCGGTGACGACCCGGCCATCGCATTCAGGACAGTCGTTCGTCCGCACGCTCCCAGTCGTTTCTTCGTCGACACACGTTTGGTAGATGTCTCTCGTAGCCATCTCGAATCAGCGCGACCACTGCCTGTGGCCCCGCACCCCCCGGGGGCCACAACCAAACACGGAGATGCGAGACACTCAGTTGTGTTTGGAGCGACTTTGGCACACACTGTGGGAGGGACGGATCGCCCCATGAGAATCGTCTAGCTTCAAAACAAATTTAATCCAGACATGAAGAGAGGAAATCAAGGTACGAGGTGCGGTCCAACGTGTTACCGCGACCGGAACTCCCATCTCTCTGGACGACAGCACAGGCACGCTCTTCGGACAAAAGCAAGCAATCCAGCACAGGAACAGGAGCAACTGACCAGCCACTTCCAGCAGTCCCCGACGAGCCACAGACACGGCCGTATATCGAGATTCGGCCGACCGATACGCCACTTGATCCCGGGACTGTCGCACACGGCATCGATGTTCTCGTCACGGCGTTGCAGGAGGCGAGTCAGGATGGGCTCTGGCACACACTCATGGACTCCGTGCAACAACCCCATGTCGAATGGGTCCTCGTCAGTGACGGCCGCTCCGATGCACAGATCCGGTATTTCGTCGGCACGGACGACAACGAGTTACTCCCGGACGTCAAACACGTTCTCCGAACGGCGCTCCCGAACTCCTACGAACTTCGGGAGGTGACCTGGCACCCACGCCAGATATACGAACAACTGCCGGTCGCAGCCACTCCGGAAGATTGCCATCCACATCCGGCGATCACGCCCGCTCGACCGTACGTTGCCGGCGTCGAGTATTGTGGTCACGCGAAGCGGAGATCTGACTGGCAGGCACCGTTGGCACCATTCGAGGAGATCATCGACAACAGCGAGGCTCCCCAACACCACCGCAACCAGAACCAGCGCGAATCCCGGCGCGTCCCGCTGGCAACTCTAATCGAAACGATGCGCGAGGCCAACGTCCCCGTAATCTATCAAGCGGTCTGTCGGTCCTACGACGACTGGACGGGCGACCGACGTTCCTACCTCCAGACGCTCCGGGACGACGAGGACTGGCTGATGGACCTCATCAGCCAACGGTCACAGGAAGAGAAGCGGGCGTACCAGCCACCCCCCGAGGACCAGGCCCGTATCGACGCAATCAGGACCCGGGACCCAGCGCGGTCGCTGTTGCTCTCGGCACGGGCAGTCGTCCTGACGCGAACCGATCCGCCCCTTGCCGACAGCATTGCGCGTGAACTGACCAGCGTCTTCGGCCACGTCGGGACACAGTTTCACGAGGTCCGCGGCCAGCTCCGGACGGATGACGACCTCCATCCCGCGAACCGCAAGCCACCGGGCGCACAGGTTTTCCACGATCTCGTCGATCGGAC
This sequence comes from Halorientalis persicus, assembly GCF_900110215.1. Lineage (GTDB taxonomy): Archaea > Halobacteriota > Halobacteria > Halobacteriales > Haloarculaceae > Halorientalis > Halorientalis persica. Next base: position 3,291 of record NZ_FOCX01000007.1, read on the forward strand.
AGTTTACCCGGCGACGTACACCGGTCCCCGGACACGGCTACCGGGTGTCTCAACGACCAGCCGCGGGCTCGTCGTCTGCCCACCGGAACTGCCGAACTTCTGTCTCCTCGGGGGGCAGGGACTCACACCGGACGGCAAACGGGCCCTCGGGACCCGGGCCCGGGAACGGACTGGTGTGGCGTTGCCCCCACCGGACTTGTTGGCCCACTACACGGGCCCGGGGATGTCGCTGTGTATGCCGCTGACCCACGACCGGGATCCATACGGGCAGCCACTCTCGCTCCCCCCAGCGGAGCAGGATCGACACATCGTCGTCGGCGGTCGTACGGGGGCCGGCAAGTCCATCCTCGTCGAGACGGCGATGCTCACGAACGTCGACGCCACCGCTGGGCTGGACATTCTCATCGACTCGAAGGGGGGTGGCACCGCCGAGGAGTACCTGCGAGCCCACTACGCCCAGCACGGTGACCTCGACGATGTGCTCTACTTCGACTGTACGGAGGTGTTGCCGGCGCTGTCGTTTTTCGATATCCGGGCGCTGCTGGACGCTGATGTCCCTCATTCCGAGGCTGCCGCTCGCGTGGCCGGCCAGTACGAGGAGATTCTCCGGGGGCTGATGGGAGCCGACCGGTACGACCGGGCCGTCGACGCGCCGAAGGTCATTCGCAACCACGTCAAGGCGCTGTTCGATCCCATCCACGGCGACGAGACGTTCGGGCACGACGATCTCTATGCATCCTTGCGCCGAACGATGGAGATGGAGGCCCCGCCGACCGTCACCACCGACGGACTGGAGGAGTACTTCGACAACTTGGTCGAGCGCGACCGTGAAGTCTTCCAGAAGGTTCTGGGTGGAGCCGTTGGTCGCGTCGACACGATCGCCACCGACGAGCGACTCGCGTCAGTGTTCAACCACACACCCGGCGAGGGTGACGCGGCGTTCGATTTCGGGGAGTTGCTCGACGAAGATCGCGTCGTCATCTTCGACTTCGGTGGCATGGAGGACCGAATGAAGCGGACGCTGACGTTGGTCCTGCTCTCGAACCTCTGGACGGCGCTGAAAGCCCGTGCCGAGGCTGCCGACGCGGCTGCCGACCTCCCACTGGTCAACCTCTATCTGGAGGAGGGAGCCGAAGTCGCGGAAACGGAAGTGATGGACACACTGCTGTCACAAGGCCGGTCGTTCGGGCTGTCGGTATTGTTGGGCGTGCAGTTCCCCGAGCAGTTGAAATCGTCCGATCCCACGACCGAAACCTATCTCGAAGCCCTCAATGAAGTGGCCACGACCGTCGTCGGCAACGTCTCGGTCACCGACGACCTCGCTGGGGCACTGGCCACCGAGGACATGGATCCCGAGGCCGTCGCCCGTCGACTCAGTGCGCTCCAGCGCGGGGAGTGGTTCGTTCAGCCCGCCGCCCCGTTTGGCGAGCCACGGCCGCGGCCGTTCCTCGCGGAATCGCTGGCCCCACCGCCTGGCCACCCGGCCAGTGACCAGCCGTTGACCGCCAGCGAGGGCCAGGCCTTCGAGAACGCGTTCGAGTCCGCGTGTGACCGGACGCGTAAGACGGCTGGGTTGGCCCACATCGATGCTGGAGCGGTGCCAGCCCCGGACACAGAGGAGGAGTCCACGGACCCAACGACCGACCCGAATGCAACAGCAGCAGAGCTCACCGATCCAGACATCCGGCGGGATTCGCTCCTCCCACACACCCAGCGACGCCCCGACTGTATCGCGTACGACGCCGACGCCCACACCCTCCGGTGTACGTCCTGTGACAATCGCTACGATCCGACGGTCGACGGTATGCGTGATGCCATCGAGTGCTGTCACTCACTGGTCGATGTCGACCGTGATGACATCCCTGTCTGTGAGATCAATCTGAAACTCTCACCCGAGGAGATCGAGGCGTCGGAGTGGTCGGTGACGCAGTTGCTGTTCCTGCAGGCCGTCTACAACGCACAACAGCTTCGCTTCGACGTACTCGAATACGACATCGTCCGGGATAGCATGGTCCGGTTGCGGGAGTACGTCGGCATCGAGTACGACGCTGTTCTGGAGTTGGTCGATGCAGGGATCCTGCGGGACCACGGGAAAGAGCCTCACAAGCTGTACTCGCTGGCTCCCGACGGTCGCGAAGTTATTGGTGAGAGCTACAGTCGCGGCGTCGAGTTCGGGCACGGGGCCGGCGATCTGGAGGAGTCAGCCCAGCACGTCCTGTTGGTTGAGTTGCTCCGTCGGTATTTTGTCGACGAATTCGCGGAAGATTCTGCCTCGGCTGTCGAGCAGGTCGTCCCCTATTACGAACTGCAGGAGGGGGAGGCCCCAGCCGCATCGTTCATGGGTGATGGCGAAGACACGGCCGAGGTGGAATCGGTCGAACGGCGTCGGCTGGACGTGGCCGGCCTCGATGCTGACGGGGAGGTTGTCGTCGTTGGTGAGGCCGAACGGTTGAACAACGACAGCCACGAAGCGATTCCGGCCGATTACGACAAGATGGCTGCCTGTGAGCCCGAGGAAGCGATCTGGGCGACGCTGACGCGAACGGACGCACACGAAGTGCTGGAGACGTTGAACGATCCCGCTGACGGGGAGCCGAGGGTCGAGAAAACGTACAGCAAGAATACGCCGGCACGGGACATCAGAATCGACACGCCGGGAGCGACGGAGATCTACCCGATCAGCTATCTGCGACGGTTGCTTGGAGAGGAGTGACCACCAAACCACCAGGGAGGACAGTCACTTGATGGAAACAGCAGTACCGTGGTTTAGTTCCGCAGGTTGGTCACGGTCATCAGGTCGGTCAGATATTCAGTTTCGAAGTCTTCGTCAGCGACGACGAGTTCGGCACCGGTCGAGCGGGCAGTCGCGGCGATCAGGAGATCGCGGACGGACATCTCGTCCCCGCCGTGCCGGAGTTCGTTCTGGATGCGTGCGGCTTCCATCGCGACGGTTTCGCTCAGGTCGATAGAGCGGACACCACCGATAGACTGGCGGGCGACGTGAGCGGAGATGTCGTCTCGCCACATCGCGCCGTTGACGAACTCGTAGATGCAGATAGTCGAGGTGAACCACGGTTCGTTATCATCGAGATACGACACGGCGTCACTCTCATCGCGCTTGTAGGCAAGAATAGCAGACGTGTCCAGAAACAGCATATCAGAAGCTCTCCCGGCTCCGTTCTATGTTCCTCTCGATCTCGTCAAGAGCTTCGTCGGAGAGGTCGCCCTGTTGGATCGGTTCGTCCTCGCCAGCGATCCGCGTCAGGAACTCGTCCCACGTCTCGTTATCCTGCTTCAGGTTGTCGAGTCGCTCTTTCGTCGATTCGTCTACCGGGATCGAGGTTCGGCTCATACTAATTTATTCTAAATTCATGGTATTGTGTCTTTCGCCGTTGACCTCCTCCACCTCCGTGTGAACGCGGAGGAATCCCGCCACGGGATTGGAACAGCGAACTACCGGACCCGGACTCCGAGAGGTCATAATTAAAGTAGCAACATCGATACACCGAACCCTGAATGTCTGGAATTGGTCGTGGCTGCGCGCGCAGCGGCTGCGAGGGCGAACACCGTGAGGCCTCGGAAGGCGAGCGGGGAACGCGAGGTCTTCGACCTCGGTTCGAGCGGGCGATGCCCGCGAGAACGACGTGACCCGCGAGCAGCGAGCACGGAGCGGAGGGTGGGGCGGTGGGTCGTGGGTGGTCTGGTCCACAGCAAAAAGAAGGGCCATCGCGAGCAGGGAATTAGTCCGGGAGTTCGCGCCGTCCCGTCCGGACACACTCCCAACACGGGAAGCCGTCCCTGAGCTCGTCGCAGTCACAATCCTTGTTCTCGTCAGTCACCTCGGACCCATGCCCACCTTCGGTTGCCGTCCCTCCATCCGCTGCAACCGTCCCAGCAACCGCCGCGTCTAACACCGGCTCACGGATGGCCACCGCAACCCGATGCTTGCACGCCCCATCGAACCGGGCATCCGCAGGACAGTTACAGTCGGCTGGCAGCCCGTCGTCGATCGTCACTAGGTACTCGTGATCGGCCGGGTTTTCGTGACTACAGTTCTGTACCATGATGCCGTCGTCACTGATCGCAAACTCGAAGGCTTCGTACTGGGCTCGCTTCGCCACTCGGGTCGTGAACTCCAACTGTTCCAGAGGAGTCATCGAATCAGGGCACTCACGAGAGCGCCCGCCCATCGGGGCGCGCTACAACCCCACGAGTGGCGACCAGATCTTCCACGAGAAGCACGCCCCTGACCGGGTCAGGGGATCTCGTAGCGGGCGATCTCCGACGACCCACACTGCGGACACGGCTCAGCGTCGCCGTCGACTGGCGTCCCGCACCGACAACACTCGAAGACGACTGTCCGCCCCGCTGTACCGAGCAGAACGCGCGACCAGAACCGCCTCATGCCATCTCCACTAACCGACCACGAATCTCATCACGGTGCCCCCGGACCGTCGCTGGACAGACGTTGGCCGCCTGGGCCAGATCGGCCTGTTGTACGTTGATCCCGCGTTGGCCTGCAACGACGGCCAGACAGCCCGCCGCGAACCCAGCCGGATGACAGCCCGACGCCAGGCCACGCTCCTGGGCCCGTTCGGCGAGGTCGGTCGCAGCACACCGCGTTTCCGGTGGAATATCCAGTGCAGAGGCCAGCTTCGGGACAAACTCCGCCGGCTTCTGTGGAGGTATCTGTAACCCAAGTTCGCGCTGCAGGACCAGATACGCGTTCCGTACGCGCGATTGGCCAACGCGAGAAACAGCCACGACCTCCTCGATCGTCCGGGTCTGGCGTGCGCACCGACAGGCTGCGTACACACAGGCCGTTGCCACCGACTCGATGGCCCGCCCGGGGAGCAACCCCGCATCCTGTGCCGTTCGGAACAGCGTCGACGCCTGCTCGCGGATACTCCGGTCCAGGCCCAGCGCCGCGACCATGCGGGCGATTTCCGTACAACCATGCCCCAGATTCCGCTCGGCTTTCGACTGCCACTTCCCGCGGCGATGCTCACGTCGTAACCGCGCCAGTCGTCGTCGTTTCCGCGCTGAGAATGTGTTGCCCTGGGTGTCGCGACCACTGCCAATCTCCGTCGAGAGTCCCCGATCGTGGCGCGCGTTCGTCAGCGGCGCGCCCGTCCGTTCCCGTTCTCGACCGTCTTCCGAGAAGGACCGCGGACCACGACGGTCAACCCGGGCGGCTTCGATGATCAGTCCGCACTGCCCACAGCGGGTTTCGCCGGCCTCGGTGACGACTCGGCCATCGCATTCAGGACAGTCGGTCGTCGGGACGCTCCCAGTCGTTTCCTCGTCGACACTCGTTCGATAGATGTCTCTCGTCGCCATCTCGAATCAGCGCGGCCACTGCCTGTGGCCCCGCACCCATCGGGGGGCCACAAACCACACCACAGGGCACTGCTGATCCTCATTGGAAAATCCGACTGTATTGTTCCAATCCATGGAGAACGTCGTCCAAGACGAGTTTTGTACGGCAGGGAAAGGTGTCCAATAGATTTAACACCACGAGCTCCTTCTAAATCGTTATGCCCAGTCAACAGCCCGAGCCGAGCGATGAACAAGAGCTGGCAGAGATTCGGGACGAATATCCGAGTGGCTGGCGCGTTCTCACTCAACACGAGAGCGTCGGTTACATGATTGATGCACTAATGGATGCACCAGACTACCACTTCAGCAAGTCAAAGTTGGCAGAGAAGGCAGGGGTAAGTCGACAGTCCGTCCACACACATCTCGATCTCCTCTTGCGGCTCGGTATCGTTGAGGTCGTCGACGATGCGTCTCCAGCGAAATATACGCTCAGCTCGGACAACGAGGTGGTGAGAGAACTTCACCGACTCAACGGACTTGTAAATCAGAAGCTCAACGAACCGTAGCGATGGACGGGCGAGCCCGTATCGTATGGAAACTGGCACGGAACCACACGTGGGGGTCACCGATCCCCGCCGAGGAGTTGATCCGACTGACAGCAACAGACGAGGATTACGACGAGATGCAGGGTGATCTCGAAGAAGTGTGTGACTACTCGTTCGTCGCTCGTGACCCGGACGGAATTTATATACCGAACGGCCAAGATGCCCACGTCGAAGCCGCAAATTGGCTCCGCAAAAACACAGAACGCGAGGACTTCGTGATCGCGAGTACGCTTTCCCGTCTCCCGCAAGAATGGCTGGATATCGACAACGACGGCACCTAGGCCTTAATACATTGTTCTTGGCCTGATACTAACAGGCCGCAACGCTGGGCCTGAAATCCCGTAGCGGGATTCCTCCGCGTTCACGCGGAGGAGGTCAATCACGAGACTGATTCATTCTCGTCCTCTGAATCGGTCAACAATTCGGTCAACCTGTCTCGGTTAGTATCGATCCCATGCTGGTCGACGATATCGAGCGCGGCGAGAACCGCGCCATCGTTCGTGATTCCATCCGCTGTGAGTTTCCGGAGCCGTGTGACTGCGGCCGCTTCGTCTGTGGCACACCGATGGAGGTCGGGCACGAGCTCAAGCGCCAATTGCTTCCAGTCAGTGGCCGTGCCAGTGAGTTCGAGCGACCAATCGTCAATGGCCCCGTCACGTTGGTAGCCGTCCATCGCGTGGTCGGCGAGGAGATCGTCGACGAGTATGGACTTACAGACGGTTGGTCCACCACCCCTGAACGTGGGATCGATTACCGTCTCGAATGCGTCAGCCGACCGGATCTCACGTTCGATGTGCAGGGAAACCCCATCGTGTTCTGCAAGGATACTCGCTGGCTCGTCGGCACTCACCTGCCGGGTGAACGTCGCAGGCCCGGACGCGACGACTGTCAACTCCGCCACCGATGGGTCTGGTTCTGTCTGTACGTCTGTCCTCTGGGTCGGTGTGTCGGGTACATCCGAACTCATCGTTTCGTGAAGGGGCTGCTCCCTCCACCCTTGGAGGGGGACAAAAACACAGCCTCCGAGAATCGATCAGGATGGGCACGTAGCCGACGTTTAGAGCGTCATACTACGGTTTTCATACCTGTCCTTTGCCTGCCAATCCGATCGGTACAGACGATGTATCGACCGAATCAGACGCACGAACCCACCAATCTGATGGGCACACAAATTGAGGCTTGGAGTTACTCACCGGCCGCGTTCAGCGCACTGTTCAGCTCGAACAGTTCCTGCACGACATCGCTCTTGGCGACTCGATACCGGCGAGGTGATGAGTTCGCTACTTCCTCAATGATCCCGGTTTCTACCAGGAGATCGATGTATTTGCTCACTGTCTGCCGGGTCACACCAGTGTGATCCGCCAGTTCTGTCTTGGTGAACTCCCGCCCCGGCGGAAGGGTGAGGATGGCATCGATGAGGATCGGGACGCTCTCGTGCTGAAACAGATAGAGGACGCCGCTCGGGTTCTCTAAGCGGGCCTCCTTGGTATCCTTCTCCGCTGCCGGGTGTTTCTGCGAGGACTCGCTCATACTGCTGGTTTACCGGTGTAAGCATATAACTATTCTCCCGGACGTAAACGCGCGTTAACGTACTCTTATCAGGAAGGGGTAGGAAACGAGGGATATGCGTAAGCCGTCGGTGAAATGTGCTCTCCTCGCCGCGATGATAGCTGAGCATCGGTGGGGATCACCCATCGTTGAAGAGAATCTCCTCTCTATTGCTGCTATCGAGACAAATGACTACCCCACTGCTAGCGATATATTCGACGATCTGCGGTCCAAACCCTACATCACGAACCAAGGTAACCGAGGGATCGAACTCGACAACAGTGAGTTCAGTCAGCTGGCCGATGTCCTCTACCACGAGTGCGACTGGGAACCGTTTGAGATCAAGAGCCGACTGAAGCACTACGAGGGCTGGGAAAACCACAACTGGGCATAACCGTGTTCAGCCCGCAGTGGCAGGCGATCTTAAGATAGATATGCAGACACACTGAGCAGGAGACGCATTCCCAGAAACCTCAAAATCAATCTACCCTAGGAACTGTTCTATGACAGTCTGAGAATGCTGTTCAGGGCTCAAATCCGAGGAGACGGGTAACTGCCACTACATGGTGTCGCCTTCCTTCAGCTGGTCGTCGACTGCGTCGATGACCGTCGTCGCGGTCGTACTGATCCGCTGAAGCCTGTCAGTGATCGTGTCCGTCTGGTCGTCAGCCCACACCGCCAGATAGAACGCCGCATTGCTCGTGTCGAGGCAGAAGTACCGCCCGACGACGTACGCCACCGCTTCGGCTTCGACCTCGCGTTTCGCCCGTTCGCTGTCGTCGGCCACCTGAAAGTGCAACAGCGCATGGGCATACTCGTGGATCAGTGTCGTCACGAGGTCTGCCTCGTTATCTCTATTCTTGGCTTTCACAATCGGTTGCTCGTCCCGTCCCGACTGACTACAGACACCTTTTGCACCAGAGTAGGTCCATTCGGACTGAGCAACAATACGGACCTCGACATCGAGAGCGGATGCCGCCTCCTGTAGTGCGTCGACCAACTCGCTCCCGTCGCCGTACGTCTGAGTGTCGAGTTCCGGGAGCGGCTCGCCTTCGGTCTGAGAGACATCGAACACCGGCGCGGGTTTGAACCCGACCAGGCCCTCGTCCCAGTCCTCTGGTGGTGTCTCGTCGTACTCACAGTCCGACTCCTCGTGATACGACGGCGCGTTCTCACATTCGGGACACCGGGTCGTGATGATCGGTGCCCAGATCCAGATCGCCGACTCGCCCTCTGAGACGTGCCTGTCGAACTCTTCTTGCCACGTCCGGTAGCCCGCGACCTTCGTCGCCTCCGGACACTGCTGTTTGATCAGGAGCGTATTCCGATGCGAATACTCGTGGAACCGACTCTGGACATCCAGCCACTCCTGAAACTCCGCGCTGGCTTGTGCCTCGTCGACGAGGTCGGTGAGGGTCTCGACCCACTCGTCGATGGTCGCTCGCATCTGTTCGTCGCGCGTCTCCCGGTCGTCGAATGTCGTGGTATCACTAGTCGCCATCTCGAATCAGCGCGACCACTGCGTGTGGCCCCGCACCCCTCACGGGGCCACAAAACAATTCACTTCAGAGACGGGCTACGGGAGCAGGTTATCTGGCAGATAGTCGCGACAATCAATCGGTATTGCCTCCCACGCCGCTTGGATCGCCTGAAAGCCAGTCCATCCTTCACCCCGGAGTAGTTCACCACACGCCAGACAGAACTCCTCTTCCGTGAACGCACCCCGAGGTCAAGCCCCGGGGCTTCCTGCTTCTACGACGCGCTTTGCACTCACTTCCTCTCGGTGAGGCGTGAGCGTAGGGAGCGCAGTCTGCACAGGCGTTGATTCGGAGCGTCCCGCCCCTAACTGCTTGAGTCCTCTGTAGAGAATATTCTTCGCTGCGTTGAGGTCGCGGTCTTCCGTATGGCCGCACGCTGGACAGGAGTGTTCGCGTACCCAGATTGGCTTGGCTGTTTCCACACCACACACAGCGCACTCTTTGGTCGTTCCTTGTGGTTTCACCTTCTCGACGTGCGTGCCATGGAGGTCAGCCTTGTATTCCAACAGGTCAAGAAAGCGTGACCACGCAGCGTCTTGCTTGTTCTTGGCGTTGTGGCTGGTTTCCAGCATCGGCTTCACATCCAAGTCCTCCACTGCGACGACATCGTACTCTGTGACTAGCCACGTCGTGAGTTTGTGCTGGTAGTCTCGCACCTTCCGCTTGATTGCTCGTTTCGCTTTGGCTACCTTTCGTCGTTGCTTCTCCCAGTTGGCAGAGCCGTGTTCTTTCCGGTCGAGTTTCCGCTGTTCGCGTGCGTAGCAGTCGTACTCGTCGGACAGGTCAAGCGTATCCACAGACAGGTTCTCCGAAGTGTGGATGTAGCTGGTGATTCCAAGGTCAACACCTACGCAGTCTTCGGGTTCAATTTCACTGAGTGGCGGTTTCTCGGGTGTATATTCTACAGTGGTCACGAGTGAGACGTACCACTCACCAGTCGTCTCTTTTTTCAGGATAACCTCGTCAATGTCCTCTGCTGGTGGTACGTCGCGGTCTGCACGGATGTTGAACCAGCCAATCTTTTCGAGTCGGAGTCGGACGAATCGGTCGTCGCCCGTGTTGTAATCCACGTTGAAGCGACTTAACTGATTGTACGACACTGACCGAAATTTACCGTTGCCTTGCCACTGCAACCGCCCAACATCGTAGCCTTCGTTTCGACGTTCTTGCAGCGTCTCTAGGTCGCTGTGAATCTGGCTGATAGCCTGTTGTGCAGCGTGTTGTGACGGTTCGGCAAAGGTCGGCCACTGGTCTGTCCAATCTTTGAGTTTGCTGTGTTGGTCGTAGTCGGATGGCCTGTCGTTGTAGTCCGAGTTGTAGTAGTCCCGGACAGCGTGATTGCGAATCTGCCGGAGAATGTCGATGTGCCGCCACGCTTCGCTTGCCACATCGTCGGACAGGTACGCGCGGAAGCGAAGCGTGTGTTTCATTGTGGTTAGTCGAGTTTTTCGACGGTGAGTTTCAACTGGTCGCCTTCTTCCAGATTGAGTCCCTCACGGACTTCTTCTGGGATTGTGACTTGCCCGCGTTCTCTGAGGTTCGGGTAGCACTTCATCGAACTCATTGTTATTTATTCATACTTAATCGTAATAACGGTTGGGTGTTGTCGGCTTCAACCCCGGGGTCAAGCCCCGGGGCAGTCGCCTTGACCGCCTGTACACGCCCCGTGTTCCAACAGCAGGTAGAGTAAGAACGGCGGTGCAACGGCTTTCCCATCCTCGCTCTGCGAATCGAAGACACGGTTAATCGCCATCCGTCCGTGCTTATCCATCAATATTGCATACGTGTACGTCTCCGGGTGTTGCTCAACCTCACGCTGTATCGATGTCTCGCCAGCATCCTCGCCATGTGGGCGTGGCACACATGGAACGACGGTGAATGCCTCGGATTCGCCCGTGAATGGTTCGAGCGCCGCCTTGCTGCCATCGTGGATCCATCGCTCTCGTGTTCCGTCCGGAGCATGGGCGGATTTCTCCCGTGTATGGCGCTGCAGTTCCTGTTGACAGACGTTCGTCGTCGTGAGGTGTAGCGTCTCGATGATGTGTGACCAGAGGTCGGTATTTGCAACCGCGATCAGGGCGTCACTATCGACGATGACAGGATGGCGAGTGTCATCTGTCATCCGTCACTGCTGGAACACACCATCTGTGTCGAGGGTAGCTGCCTCCTCGAAAGCATCGCGTTCACGCTCAATTTCTTCAAGTGCATCTCCTATAAGAACGATAGCGACTTCCTCCGAGAGGTCACCGCGTCTGTACTGCTCATACAGTTTGATTTTCTCTTCATCAGAGAGTGTTTCTCGGAGTTTCTCTTTGAGCCCTTCTCGCGCGAGTTCGCTGATATTGATCCCACCGAGACGCATCTGGTCGACAACCTGACTCGCCTCTTTTTCAGTTGCTCCCCTGAACTGAATTTTGTCGTTCTCCATCGCCATCGGTACGTCCCCATAGTCAGCGTGCGGATTTAGGCGTTGTGACAAGCCATCCATGTCATGACAACACCCTCCATCTCAGCATCGATCGCGCCGCACTGGCCTGTGCCTCGTCGACGAGATCGGTGAGGTCTGCAACCCACTCGTCGATGGTTGCTCGCATCTGTTCGTCACGCGTCTCACGGTCGTCGAATGTCGTACTATCACTCGCCCATCTCGAATCAACGCGACCACTGCGTGTGGCCCCGCACCCCTCACAGGGCCACAAAAATCGATCTCGCCAGCGACCGCTACACACAACGACAGAGCGTACCGAACGTTCGAGGCAGGAGAAATGGAGACGATATCGGGGAGTCAGTTCCAGACGACAGGAACACCTTGTTCGTCGATGTCAGTGTCGGTCGTGATGACGGCCTCAGTCTCGCGGGTTCGGTAACTGGCGACGATCATCGCATCATGAAGCGAAAACGTTCCTCGTGAGCCAGCGACGTATTGCAGATCGTCGACTGTCGTCTCAACGACCGAGACCGGAAGGAAACTTCGGAGTCCAGCGACGATGTCGTCCGGTGCGCCGGGAAGTTCAACACCCTTCGCTGGATGGCCCTTCTGGACCCGATAGAGTGTTTCGGCAGCCGCTATTGCGGGGAGTTCGATGACAATCTCGCTCTGTTCTGCGAGTGCGTAAAGCCGATCCGCCTCACTCCCGAGCTCGTCCACGAGATAGCGAATGAAACCGACCGCGTCAGTGGTATAGCGTTTCATACGTCCCAGTCTGACCGTTGCTTCTCGCGGACATCTTCGGTCATCGCCTGTGCTAGCTCTTCCCGATCGGATTCATCCAGACCTTCGACCAACATACCGCGGCCCGAATCGTTGTCGGCGCGGACGAGACGAAGTCCGTCGTCAGTGTCGATCCAGATTACCTCATCACCGGGATTGATGCCGTATTTTTCGCGATACTCCTTGGGAATCGTCGTCTGACCTTTGTCCGTGACCTGCGTCGTCTCTGTCATACTTGCTGGTACGTGTGTAAGAACTAAATTCTTACCGAGCACTGCCGATCGCCGGACAGACGACAAGTTATCTTCTGCTCTCATGATACAGCAGAACACCATGTCGACGAGGCCACCATTCAGCACCCTGCCCGACGATGGTCGGTTGCATTTGCTCTACGGACGACTGGGCATCGTCCGCCGATCGGCCGTCCGAATGAGGAGGTCAGCCCTATCCGGAACCAATTCACTAAGCTTCCGCTGCAGATACTGCTGTGCCTCGTCAGGCGTGAAGACGCCACGGTCGACCATGTCACCGACGATGTCTTTCAGCGCCCGGAACTCGCCCTGGGCAGCGCCGTCACCGACTGGCTTACCGTCAACCCATCGCACCGTCCGGATTGCACCGTTTCCAACTGTGGGTGCATCGGTGACCGTCTCACAGTCGTACGTCAGCCCTAACCAGTGCGTCCTGTAGGCCATCACCTCGAAATCCTGGGCAACCACGAACAACGCCTCGTGGTGGAGAAAGTCCAGGTACTCGGTGACAATCTCGTCTTTCGTGAGTCCGATGGCCATCGGGTCGTGGTTGACCTCGGAGGCCAGGAGGTTCGCCTCACGAACGTACTGTGAGATTGCCTGCTCGTCGGTGCTTGTTCTGAGCGTCCGGCAGAGCAACTGATGGGTTTCTGCTGGACGGTCACCGCCGAAGGGTGTCTCGGGTGTGATATCGTGTTTCAGCCTGAGGTTGCAGGCCCCCCAGTGCGAATAGTGCAAGTTGTACGATCCATCCGGTCGGTCGTATGCGACGAGTGCACGATGTCCCATCGAATCACGCGGGACGGGTGATCGCCCCGCACCCCTTCGGGGGCGATACACATAGCAGGGGGACTCGAACGAAGAACAGAGAGACGAATCGCCAATTGGTAACCGAAACGAATAGTGTCTCTAAGAAACTATTTTGTATTGGAATCAAATCATGGCTCAGTCGAATCAGTGGTTCGAGATCTCAGCGTTTTTCCACCCGACTACGACTGCCAACCTCGGAGAAACGTATCCTTATACGTGGTCGCATCGGTGGTCTCAATTCGAGGCAGTCGCAGTCCGTACTGACGAGGCGTTTCAGCAAATGAAGAAGAGCGGCGTTCAACAGGTGGAGTCGTCGTTTGAGCAGGAGCCCTTCTTTCGAACTGACGCCTTAGTACTTGAGACGGAGGGATCTGCCGAGCAAATGTTGAACGGGATTGTGGGGCGGCTCGGATCACATCTACCGTCGAAATCAATTGTGACGACGACGACATTGCCCCGAGAACCTGAAGTCTCAATCCTGCAGGCAGGACAACAGTCTGACTTCATCGATCGATCTCAGATTCGAAACCTCCTGACGCAGTAGGAAGGCAGCACAGATCCGTTGGACGGAATTGATCCGAGATGGACACGGTCGTGGCTGCCGGCCGCTCGCGGCCGGGAACGTTCGACACAGTACCGACTCAGATAGACACGCAGTTCCGAATATTCAATCCAGGCGGTCGAGTGAGCCGTAGAGTTCCGAATTCTGAATATGGGTGCAGAACTGCGCACACAGTCGACAGCAGTCAGTAGCATCGGTGAACGTCCGAAGACTCGTATCCCAGCGTGCGTTGACTGATCCGAGCATGGCACTCCGTACCGACGGTTCGGTCACCACCATCAATCGTTGTGACCGCTCAGGTGGGGTTGCATCCGCTGCTTGACCAGCCATTCCATCGGTTGAAAGTAAATCCTCGAGGACGCTCCCGATTTCGATACCAACGCCGAGATTGTCGCCAACCTGTGGGGCGATAAAAATCGTGACGTTGCTCGCCCGCGCGAAGGCGATACTCTGTGACGCGGCATCCATCTCTTCCAGTGGAATGCCGACATCGATCGCGAGAAACGCATTGAAGCCTCGATCCCGAAGACAGTCGCGTGTTTCTTGAAGCAGACGCAAGACATCGTCTTCCGCGTACTCGCCGCTGGACTCGTTCCACGTCGCGAACGACGGCACATCCGTTTCGGCATCGGCCCCTCCGGGAAGCAACGCATCGACATCGAACGTCCGATACGGCCCCATCAGATACACGAGAAACTGTTCACGCCGAGCGGGTGAAAGCGCGTCCGAATCGCCAACAGCCTCCGGAATCCGTTCGATAATTCGATCCCGCATTCAGGCTTTCAGTCGAAAGTGGAGTATATAAAAATAGGTGTTCTCAAGAATATTCTACGAGAGAATAACTAAGTGCATAGCGCGCACAGTCTCACGTAGAGCAACCCGATGGTCGAAACTGATCGCCGATCCACAGACGAGGTTCGCCAGCCCGAGCCGCCACTCCCCGAAGAGAGCGGGCTGACGCTTGAGGAGTATCTCGCGATGCAGCAGGCGATCGGACACCCAACCCGGTTTCGCATCCTCCGGACACTCGACATCAACGACGAGCTGAGCGCCGCTGAACTCAAATCCGCGATCGATGTCGAACCCCACAATTTCCACTACCATCTCGATGAACTGGTCGATGTCGGACTCGTCGATAAGCGCCAGCGACAAACGGCCGACAGTCACGGTTTCTACACGTACTACCGGCCGACCGCGATGGGACGTGGCATCCTCGAACACGGTGTCGAGGAGTTGATGCGCCGCGAACGCGAGTTCAACGACGCATACTCCTGATTAATTCGGCTGTCGTCAGGACGGCCTCTCTCCTACGGGCGACCATCTGGATAGCGCCGTAGAATACTACTGAAACAAAGAACTATACTTCTGTGCCCAGTAGATGAAGATATGACCGACTCACCCGACCCCGAATCATTTGCGGACATCAACGAGAAAGTGGGTGAAGAGTGGGAAGCCCAGACTACACCGTACGAACGGGTTAGAGAGGTGATTAACAGAGCATATAGTCCGATCTCGGCCGAGGCTGTTGCAGATGACGCTCGGACCTCACCCAAAACCGCTCGGAAGCATCTTGAAGCACTCGCTGACGAGGGATTCGTAACGACGTCGACGAGTGAAACCGGTGGGAAACGATATCAGCGGTCGTCGGAGTCGCTCGTGGTGGAACAGGCTGCCGAAATCCTGGCTGAAATCTCAACCGACGAGCTCCGAGAACGGGTCGCTGACATGCGCGAGACAGTCCGGGAATATCAGAACGAATTCGGCGTCGAATCGCCCGAAGAACTGTCGGTCACACAAACGAACGAGGTACTCGCCGAGACAGGAACCGGGTCCGAGACGATCGACGAGGACACACTACAGGAGTGGCAGACCACGCGTCGTAATCTCGCGTTCGCAAATGCTGCGCTCTCGATCGCTAACGCACAGAAGTTCGTCACCGACGATACGCATACGTCCAGCGGGAGCATCTCACCCTCGTGACCAATGGGTGGACCACAGTCATCCGAGTCCCATTCGCTACGGGGTGCGATCGACAGACCAGCGTTGATCGCAATTCGGGATTTCTATAATGAGGAAGAACCACTTGCCTCTGCACAGCTTGATGACTTCCTGAATCCGTCTGTCCTCGAAGTCGAACTGGACGACGGACTGTTGGATGCAACAGCGGCTCGCATCGACGTACAGTGGACCACTCGAGACGACTACAAATACCACTATACAGATACGCGCGACGTGAACGTCCGGTGGGGTCGACATCCACACGACGGCGATTACATCCACGTGTCTGGGCTAGAGCACTTCCATCCGCCACCGAACGCCTCGTCCGATCCAACCGACGTCGAGGCGTCCTGTATCGAGCAGTTGCCCGAGATACTCGTCACTCGGGCAGTCCGGACACTCTGGCGAACAGCCTACCACTCCCAGTCGCTTTCGGCACTGAATGCCGGACAGAATCCACCCTAAAAACCCCCCAGAAGAGCACAATAGTACGGTGTCCTCATTTCGGAAACCGTCCTATGCCATAAACCTTCACGGAGACTGTCGGTCGTGGCTGCCGGCCGCTCGCGGCCGGGAGCGGAGGGTGGGGCGGTGGGGTTGGCGTGGACGGGTCGTCCAAAAAGAAGGGAATGTCTCGCTGCCTACTCTCGGATTGTCACGAGCGTCGACCCGGTGACCGCGACCGAGCAGCGATCCTGGTACCAGCTCTTCTTCGCGCCACGGAGGACAACCTGATCGCCTTCTGCCACGGGACGCTTTTGACTTTTCACCCAGATCGTGAACTTGATCCGCGCTGTCTCGTCTGCGATCAGCCCGGTTTGTGCGATGGCCGGGTGCCGGGGCGTCCACAACTGAGCGACTTCACCTTCCAGGCTGACTGTCGCCCGATCGACCTCGGGAACGGCCGCAATCGGCACGACTGTCCCCGGCTCGCGCTGACAGCCCTCGACCACGTCCAGCACCGCCCGTGAGATGTCTGCACCGTCGACGACCCGCGCGGCCAACCGCCGCGCGATGGCTGCTCGCGACCACCCGTCGACCTCCTCGACCAGTCGGGCTGCCTGCTCGTTGATCGTCGCCAGCTTCGCCTGCGAACACGACTCCCGAGGATCGCTCGGTCCCTGTGACGGAGCCACGCTCACCGCACGCTCCTCGAACTCCTGCCGTCGCTTGTGACTGCCTGACCTGGCCACCTCGCGAGTCCGTCGTTCCCGACCCGACTGTTGCCGATCGTCCAGCCGCTGGCGCGTCCGTCTGATTTCCACCTCGCGTGCCGCGAACCGTTCCTCGTCTTCGAGCGTCAGGCTCCCAGTCTGAGTGTCCGGGTGGTTGGTGTCCACCTTCGCCTGTGTCTCCAGTTCGACCGTCGCCCGTAGCTCAGGATCGTCCTCAACTGTGTACGCCGCATCGTCCGCGTACTTCGCGTTCTGTGCATCGACCGTATCTTTATCTACGACTGTCTTTCTAGAAGTCATTGGAGTTACTCTCCGAAGGCGCGCACGCGCCACTGCCGCGATGCTGTGACATCGCGGCTTTCTGCACGGAACTGCCCGACCAGTCACGACTGCGCGCGTCGCTCGCGCCTTCGCGAGCGCCCCACTGGGCGCGAGCGACGCGCGCTTTCGGCCGGCCAAGCAACCAGCACCGCGCGGCGTCCTGCCGAGCGGTGCATGGCCGACCATCGGGAGGCCATCGTGAGCGGGGAGCACCGCGACCCGCGAGCAGCGAGGCAGGGCTCGGAAGACGAACGGAGTGAGTCTTCCGGCGACCCGCCCGGAGCGAGCGGCCAGCTTTAAGCCGTTTCTCGCGTCCGGCCCGGACGGCGGGTCCGTGTCCAGCGCGACTGTCGCCGAGACCGCGCGCCGCCCTGTGGCGCGCGACAGCGCAGGCGGCATCAAGCGCTGGAACGCGAAAGCCCGCGAGGGGCGCAACCGAAAACGCGCTTAAAGCTGGCGTCGAGGGCACATTCATTTTAGCCCGGAACGCGGTCGAGTGACAGAGGAACGAGACCGCGACAGCCCGGAATGGTCGGTCGCGAGCGTAGCGAGGGCGGCACGCGGCGCGCGGTGCGGGCCGGTACGACACACCGAACCAGGAGTGATGCCGACCGACCGGCCAATCCACGCCGGGTGGAACCGACCGGGGCCGCGGGCTGGGGGCGTCCCGTGCGCGACTGCAAGGAGCGAACGGGATCGTGACAGACGAGCCCCGCGAGTCTGTCGGCGACCCCGGCGACGCAAGCACCCACGGCGCGCAGCGAGCCGCGGGACCCCAGCCCGCGGGGGCGGTCCATATCGACTACCCCCACCGAGACTACACAACCGATCCGAACCCATGTGACCAGTCATCCAGCCAAGAACCACCAGACGGGACGGCTGTGGTGATGGGCACGAACGGCTCTGTGGACACCCCGACTCCACAGCTGGCGGGCAGTATCAAGAGGACGCATAGTCAGCAACCCAGTGTACCGTGGCTCGGTACGCCATCGCCGGTCTGTCGGCTGACGGAGTTTGTGTTTCGAGCCAGTCTCTGGGCACCGCGTAGGAGTTATACTACAGTATTACATATAATACACCATGGCAAGTGTCAGTTTCCGGGTCCCCGACGAGGTGAAAGCACGGATGGAAGAACACGACGAAATAAACTGGAGTGCAGTGCTCCGTGACCACATCGAGGAGGAACTACACAGTCTGGAATCGCGGAATATCGCCCACGCAGTTGCGACCAGCGAGCGACTGAGCAGTGCCATCGACGCCGACGAGGTGGCGACGACGAACACGGCAGAAACCATCCGGGAGTTCCGCGATACCCGATACGGAGCGGAACAGTCCTGATGGCCGACATCGTCGTCGACACCAGCACTGTCGTGAAGTGGTACATTCCCGAACAGCATCACGAACAGGCCCGGGCACTCCGCGACGATTTCCTCAACGGCAAACACAACCTGTGCGCACCGGCGCTAATGCCCTTCGAGGCGGTCAATGCACTCACGTACAGCGGCCACTACGATGGTGAGCGCCTTCGCGAGGCCGCACACTCGCTGGACAACTACGGTATCGAACTCGTCGCATTCGGGTCGGTCGGCCCCATCGCGGAGATTACGAATACCGTTGACATCACGGCCTACGACGCTGCCTACGTCGCACTCGCCGTCGAACGGGATGCGACAGCCTACACCGCCGATGGAAATCTCTTGCAGGATCTAGACGGAAGTGAGTATCAAGACACCGTCGCCCACATTCAGACCTACTGAATGATCGGCTCTCACCCACGTCAACGCGACAACCGTCGACATCTCTCTCGTTAGTGGAATCATCGGTATCTGGCAGTATTTATAACTCCGTGACACAACAGTCGCCGGACGAACCGTCACCACAACCGGTTCAGGACCGCAAGAAAGGGAAATTAGAGTGGTGAAACAACAGTGGTGATGTCCAACAGTGATCCAGTCCGGAGCCAGCTCTGTGACAAAGGTGCCCCATACAGCCCCGCGAGCGATGCTCCGGCCAGATGAGCAACGTGGCGCTGCTTGTGCAGTCGGAGCCAGAGTGACAGCATCAACAGCGAAACCGCAAACCGCAAGACGGCATGGTTGTGTGGTCAGATCCACCGTCATGACTGCAGTCGTCAGTGAGGCGTTCGTTTCGGCCTCCTCAGCATCCAGTCAGCATTTTGAGTGTTTCTACGGTATGTTTTCGACCAATTCAGGTCTGTGGAGGTTCCAGTCTGGCGTGGTACTGCACTGTCACCAGAATTGTAAGATTCGAACTGCTTAGTGTTATCTTGCGGTCGAAAACGGGCTTTGTGGAAATCCGGAGACCAGCTGTACGCTTCGAAACGGGCCAGAGACAGCCTCTAAAGCCGCCATTCGCTGTGTGGACGGACTGACGACGCCTCGGTGGCAAACCATGGCGTCCACAGAGCCGTCTGCGCCGGTTATATCGAGACGATTCTGCACCAGCCGGGTGGGTGAATCCGTGTCGATCCATTTTGGCCTATGTGTTCGTACCGTTAGCGAACCTAGTGGCTGAAGCTCGCGTGTGGGCCCACCTCCCGACAGCACTGCACTCTTGCGGGGGTTCTCGGAGATGACCTCTGTCAGTTAATCAGCCGCGGCCGAGTCCGGCGCGTCGGTTGGTCCGTCACTCATTCCAAGGCAGATAGGAGAAGTATCGCCTGATGGCGTCGAGACAGGCCCCGTCGTCACACTCGCAGTCGGCCATATCTCGACCGGTGTAAAACTCCGATCCACCGAGTTCCCGTCTCGTTCCCTCGACACCCAGCGCGAACTCGACGAGCAACGGCTCGACGATATCGATCGTTACCACGGCTGCCAGCGTGTCTCTGGACGCCGTCTTCGGGTGTGATCGGTAGAGTTCTGCTCGGTACGTATCGACACTCTCCCGATCGTAGGCCACACTGTCTCTTGCCAACTGAAAAAAGGACGACTCGATGTGGACTACGACTCTTGGTCAGCGGTCGCCAGCATACTCAGGAAAAAGGAACAGAAGATGGTCTGAACCCCGAGCAGCGTGACGGTGGAGGCGAGCAGGTTCACGCTGGCGCTTGGCACGGCCGCGTAGCCGGTGATCGTCCAGCCGACGACGCCGTAGCTCAACACGAGCGCGCCGGCGGCGAACAGCAGGAGGCCCAGCGACGCGCCGTGTTCGAGCTTGAAGTTGCCGCGAACTCTGCTCGTGATCGGGTCGCGGGGCTCGCGGATCGGGTCCGTCGCCAGCGAACTGAACATCGCCAACGTGCCGACCTGATAGCCGACGACCGTAACCAAACTCCCGCCGATCATCGTCTGGAGGCCGAAGGTCACGCTGCCGAGCGAGGTCCCGAACAGCGACAGCCCCATGACCGCGATGCCCGCGAGCGTGAGCAACGCGGCCGGCAGCGAGAACAGGTAACCGGGCGCGTTCACGAGCATGAACTTGACGTGCCGCCAGCCGTCACGGAAGCTGTCGAGAGTCGCTTCACCCTCGCGCTCGTGGTAGGTGATCGGCTTCTCGGCGATGGTCATGTCCTTGGCCGCGGCGTCCATGATCATCTCGCTGGCGAACTCCATCCCGGTCGTCTCCAGATCCAGCCGGGCCAGTGCGTCGGCGTCCAGCACGCGGAGGCCGCTGTGTGCGTCACTCACACCGGCGTCGTAGAACGTGTTCAAAAACGCGGTCAGGAGCGGGTTGCCGACGTACTGGTGCAGCGGCGGCATCGCACCGGCCTTGATCTCGCCGTCGAGGCGGCTCCCCATGGCGATGTCTACGTCGTCGCGGTTGGCGAGCTTGACCAGTTTGGGCAACTCCTCGAAGTCGTAGGTCGTGTCGGCATCGCCGATGGCGATGTACTCGCCGCGGGCACGCTCGAACGCGTACTTGTAGGCGTTGCCGTAGCCACCCTCGTCCGGTTCGACCACGATCGCCCCGAGTTCGCGAGCAATCTCGGGGGTGCGATCCGTCGAGCTGTCGCTGACGATAATCTCGGCGACCACGCCGAGTTCGGCGATGGCCGTCTTGGCGCGTTCCATGCACTCCGTGATGCCCTCCTCCTCGTTGAGGGTCGGCATCACGATCGTCAGGCTCGGCTCCTGGTCGCTATCGCGCTGTACCAACAGATCGTCGCCGGCGTGGTCCGTCCGTGACGAACCGTCCGACGACTGGCCGACGGACTCGTCCACCCCAGGTGCGGAACCGGACCCGCCGATTCCGCTGTTCGAGTCCGTCGCCATCAGTCCGTGGTCTCTCCGCCGTCGGTTCCGACGCGCGATCGGATCGGCGACCCACCACACTCCGCACAGACCTACGAGCTATCGATCGTCTCGACAACTGGCGCGTTACAGTCGATACACTTGATGCTAGCAGCCCTAACCGCTTTCGGATATCGGCCCACCGTGTTCACCCTCGTCACATAATTGTAACTGACTAGTTGCTAAAGTAATTTATGATTCCATTGATAATTATGTCAGGATAGACGATGATAAATCGGACGAGCGAACTATCCGCTCGGTTCGACGCCGCCGTAGCCGTACTCGCCGTATCCCTGGACGCCGTACGTGTCGGAATCCAGTTCGGTGGTGGTTGTGGTCGCTGTCGTCGCAGTCGTCGTTTCCGTGGTCGTCGTGGTCGTCGTCGCGTCGGCCGTCGACGTGCGTGATTCACCGTCGCCACTGCTCGCCGCGACGCGTCCGTCGGCGTCGGTTCCGTCGCGTTCGGTCGTCGCGTTTCGTGTCTCGGTCGCCGTCATACCTGCGGCCGTGGTGGTCGTCGCACCGGTCGGCACGCTCCCGTCGGTCCGGGTGGATTCGGTCGGCACCTCGGTCGTCTCGATCGGGGTGCCACCGTATCCGTACTGCACGTCGTCCGACGAATCCGCGTCGCCAGCGAGCAGGAACCCACTCGCACCGATCGACGTGATAGTCGTCAGTGCACCAGCCTTGAGGACCGTTCGCCTGTCGATCGAAACTCCCGCCTCTTCCACACCGTCCGATTGCGCTGTCCCGTCCGAATCGGGGGCCGCGTCCGCCTCACTCGACTCGTCCGGTTCGGCCACGTCGTCCGTCACGGTCGGTTCGACCGACTCCCCAGGTCCCTCCCGCACGTCCGCCTCGTCGGTAGTGGGTGAGGATTCGTCGCTCATCGGTCACGGCGGCCACGGCGCTGTGTCGCGACACCGCCCCGGCAAAATCCATATTTTTCCAACACTCTCGATCTCATATCTGCGAACTCGAGCAGCCACACGTAAAGGTGTAAAGTGCAAATTATCATTCGATATTCTTGGCTTCCGGTTTCATAGCAATAATCCAACTTTTCGAAGGTGCGCGTCTCGAAACCGGGCCAAAGGTATTACGGGCGTCAGTCGTAGGCCCGTGAATGACAGATTCGACGGGACTCGCCGTCGGCGAGCGTGTTCCGGACGTTTCCGGCCAGTTGGTCGACCCCGACGGGGCCGAGCGGACGGTGACACTGACGGAACTGCTGGAGGACAAGCCAGTCCTGTTCAACTTCTACACGGCCGATTTCAGCCCGGACTGCATCGACGAGTGGTGTGACTTCCGGGACTTCGACTGGTTCGCGACGGGCGATCAGGTCCAGGTCGTCGGCGTCAGCAAGTCCGGGGCCGCCCTCCACAAGCGGTTCATCGACTATCTCGACCTCGGGTTCCCGCTCTTTGCCGACCCGGATCTGGACATCGCGGAGGCCTTCGGCGTCCGCTACCGGGCGTTCAAGATCAGCAGTCGCGCGCGCCGGTCGACGTTTCTCGTCGACCAGGACCGGCGGGTCCGCTACAAGTGGCTCTCGAATCACTGGCTCGACCCGACCCGTGACACCCCGCCAGTCCGTGAGATCCACGAGGCTATCGTCGAGGAACTGGGGAACGAACCCGAGAATTTCGGGATGAGCTGATCGACAGCCCGTCGCGGTTCAACGGCCGCCGGTCGCCCCGGTTTCGGCGAGCCAGGGTTTCAATAGTAACGAAATCTTTTATTGCCGACACGACGAGGCGAACCCGTGAACGACGAACGACGATCGGCGACGCGCCGTCGGTGTCTCGCGGCCGGCACGGCCGTCACGCTCGGCGGCCTGACCGGCTGTCTGGGGCTGTTCGGATCGGACGGATCCGACGGTGGGGAGCCCACCGAGGGGTCACCGACCGGGAACCTGGCCGAGTACGACGGCCCGCTGCAGGTGAACGGGATCGAACGGGTCGACGGCGGCGGCATCGTGGTCCGGACCGAGGCCACCGTCGAGAACACCGGCGAGCGCGCCAGACAGGCGATGCTCGTCGTGTCCCTGTCCCACACCGAGGCGGAGGGGTCCATCGACCGCCGGCGACCCCTGCTGCTCGCGTCCGGGCAGGAACGAACCGTCAGCCTCGCCTTCCAGCCGCAGTTCTTCGGCGGCGAGGGAGCCGGCCGGCCCGAGCAAGGGGAGTTCCGGTTCGCCACCACCTTCGCGAGCGATCAGGTCGTTGAGGACTACCCCGGACTGGTATCGCCGGCGGCACGGTCGGCCATCGACGGCGGCGCGTCCTGGCCCGCCGCGGCGTACGACCCGGGGGCAAGCGCGCACAATCCCGGGACCACCGCACCAGGGTCCAGTCCGACGGCGGCGTGGACCGCGTCTGCCGTCGAGTTCGCTCACCGCGACACCGCCCCGGTGGTCGCGAACGGCACCGTCTACGCCGGGCGCTCGCTCAGGGCGCTGTCCGTCGACGACGGTACCGAGCAGTGGGCCCACGGCGACCCGCCACGGACGACCATGCCCGCGGTCGGGGACGGCGTCGTCGCCTTCGGAACACCCGAGGACTTCCGCGGCGTCGACGCGGCGAGCGGCGACGTTCTGTGGACGGTCCCGGCCGCCGGGAACATCTGGCAGGGCAGTGGCACCGTCGCCGACGGCACGGTGTACGTGACCGACGACGAGTTGTACGCCATCGACGCCGCATCCGGAGACGTGGTGTGGTCCGAGAACGTGGGCGAGCCGTTGCTCGGGGCACCCGCAGTCGCCGACGGGGTCGTCGTCGCCGGCCGAGACCCGCTCCAGGCGTTCGACGCCGCCGACGGGTCGCTCCTGTGGGCGGCCGCCGGCGGGGAACCCGTCGCCGCGGCGGCCGTCGCCCACGACACCGTATTCGCGCTCAGCGAGTCCCATCTGGCCGCGCTCGACCTCGCCGAGGGACGCACGCGGTGGTTCGCACCAGGCCCGTTCCAAGAGGAGCGCATCGCGGTCGGTGACGAGGCGGTGTATGCCCAGCGCTCCCGCTCGTACCGCCCGGTCGCGTTCGAGGTTACCGACGGCCGAACGAAGTGGGTGGCCGACGGGACCGGGTCCGTCCTCGGCCCGCCAGCCGCGTCCGACGGAATCGTGGTGTTCAACGACGGCGACGGCACGCTACTCGGACTGGACGCCGGGACGGGCGAGCGGGCCTGGACCAGAAGCGTCGGGAACGGCGTCCGCGGGGCGGTGGCCATCGCGGACGGGACCGTCTATTTCAACGAACCAAACGGGCCGCTGTGCGCCCTGACGGCGGAGTAAGCGCCGCCGATCAGGTCGGGTCCGTCCCGTCTCGGACCCACTCCGCCGACCGATACTTCGCGTCTGCACGCTCCCGTGCACGCGTCAGTTCGTCGTCGGTCCATTCGCCGTCGTCGGCGTCGGCCCACGTCGCGAGCGCGTCCGTCAGCGATTCGACGGCTTCGGTCCGGGAACGGTCGGCGTAGTCCGCGATCGCCCCCACCCGCTCTTCGAACGCGTCGCCGGTCACGTCGTGGCCCGAAAAGACCGCGAGGTGGCGCTCGGGTCGGCCGGCGTAGGTGAGTGACCCGTGCTGGATGACGCTGTCCTTGCGACGGTACTGGGCGTTACCGCTGAGTTTGCGCCCGTCGGTCGCCGACACCACGTCGTGGGCCGGGTGGAGTGCCCGGAGGTAACAGGCCGGCTGGTAGACGGCGGGTCGTTGCTCCTCGGCGAAGGTCGCCGGCACGTCCATGGCCGCGAAGGCGTCCATGATCGGCGTACAGAGCAGGTCGTAACACTCCATCAAGTCACCGGGGAGTTCCTCGGCCGGCGCGACGATCGAGTAGGAGATGTCGCCGTGCGTGTCGTGGTAGATGCCGCCGCCGCCGGTCGGCCGCCGGGTGACGGTGATCCCCTCGCGGTCGCAGTAGTCCCAGTCCACAGTCTCGGCGTCCTGATTGTACCCCAGCGAGAGCGTGCTCGGGTCCCACTGGTAGACTCTGAGCGTGCGCGGGCCGCCCCGAGCGGCGGTCTCGGCCGCGATCTCGTCGAGGGCCATGTTCATCGGCCCGTCCCAGGCCTCCTCGCGAATCAACCGCCACTCCCGGTCGGCGAGGTCGGTCATGGCCACCCGTTGGCCCCGGGTCGGCAAAGCGGTTGTGCCCCGCTCGGCCGAGGACGACTGGGACGGCCACGGAACAGTCGTCCCCCGTTCGCTCGGCGCGGACGGCTGGCGTGGCAAGCCTCAAAATCTTACAGTAACCGGGTCCGCCGACCCAACTAACGGAGTGTATTTTGATTGTTTTTCGTATCTCCGACAAACACCGTGTTTCGTAAAGAGATAAGATTTAGTGTTGTCTGTTCATTCGGATTGGTAGAGAGATGGTAGTCGAACGTCCGTATTCGGTGAGCCGCGAGGAACGATCCGGTGCCGCATCGGCGCGTGATCGGCTGTGAGCGATTGGGTGCCGACGACGTGTATGCGGTGTGCCGTCGGCTGTGGCCACTTACAGCGGAGCCCGGACGCCGGCATCGGTATCGAAGCGGTGCGGGGCGACGCGACCCATCCGGTCAACCAGGGGTTGGCCTGCTCGCGTGGGATCGAGGAGAGCCGCGACCCCGACGGCGACTGGCTCACACAGCCACTCGTCCGGGAGAACGGGAAGCTACAGCGGGCGACGTGGGACGAGGCCCTCACGACGGCGACACAGCGACTGCGCGATGCCCACGCGTCGGACCCCGATTCGGTCGCCGTGCTGGGGAGTGGGCAACAGACCAACGAGGCCGCCTACGCGCTCGGGAAAGTCGCCCGCGGTGGCCTCGGCACGCGCAATTACGACGCGAACACGACGCTGTGTATGGCGTCGGCGGTGACTGCCTACTACCAGGCCTTCGGGAGCGACGCACCGCCGTGTACCTACGACGATATCGAAGACGCGGACCGGCACGTCGTCTGGGGTGCGAACCCCGCCGTCGCCCATCCAGTGCTGTTCCGCTGGATCAGCGAAGCCGCCACGGACACCGAGCTCGTCACTGTCGATCCCGTGCGCTCGGCGACGGCCGAGGCCAGCGACCACCACGTCGCCCCCGAGCCCGGGAAGGACCTCGCCCTCGCCCGGGCCGTCCTCGCCCGACTGGTGGCGACCGACCGCATCGACGAGGCGTTCGTCTCGGCGGCCACCGACGGCTTCGAGGCGTTGCTGGCGACACTACCCGACGCGGAGACGGCAGCCGCGACGGCCGGCGTCGGAATGGACGACGTCGAGCGCCTGGCCGACGCACTGGACCAGCACGCGCTCCTGTACTGGGGGATGGGCATCAATCAGCACGTCCAGGGAACCGAAACGGCGCGTGCCCTGATCGACCTCACGCTGGCGACCGGGAACCTCAGTCCCGGCGGCGGTCCCTTCTCGCTGACCGGCCAGGCGAACTCGATGGGGACCCGCATCTGCTCGTCGAAAGGCTCCTGGCCGGGCCAGCGAGCCTTCGGCGACCCTGACCACCGGCGACTGGTCGCCGCGGAGTGGGGCGTGCCCGTCGACCGTCTGCCGGACGACACCGGCCCCGGCCCGGTCGGCATACTGGAGCAGGGGCCCGAGGTGGTGTGGGCCGTCGCCACGAATCCCGTCGCGGGGATGCCCGCGGCCGACAGCGCGCGCGAACAGTTGGAGGACGCCTTCGTCGTCGCTCAGGACGCCTTTCACACGGAGACGACCGAGATCGCCGACGTCGTCCTCCCCGCGGCGACGTGGGGTGAGAGCGAGGGGACGACCACCAACATGGAGCGGACCATCTCCCGCGTCCGGGCCGCGACGGACCTCCCGGACGGGGTCCGGCCCGACCTCGACATCATCGCGACCATCGGGTCGCGGCTGTGCCCGGACCTCTTCGAGAGTTCGTCACCGGACCCCAGCGAGGTCTTCGCGGAGTTCGCGGGCCTGACCGAGGGGACCGTCGCCGACTGCTCGGGCATCTCCTACGACCGCCTCGAACACGAGCAGGCCGTTCGCTGGCCCGCACCCGACCCGGACCAGTCTGGTAGCTACCGGTACTACGAGGGGACCGACACGAGCGCCGAACCGGACGCGGGTAGCGAGACACCCACCGACGGCGAGTCGTGGGCGTTTCCCACGGCGACCGGGAACGCGCAGTTTTCCACCGGCCAGCAAGACCCCCTGCCCGAGCCGACCGACGAGGCGTATCCCCTCACCTTGACCACCGCCCGCGAGGCCGACGGGTACAACACCGGTGTCCGCTCCCGTGGCGGGGAGGCTGGTGCCCTCGTGGCTCGGATCCACCCGGAGACGGTCGACGAGCACGCGGAGCTCGCCGGTGACGAGCGACTGACCGTCACGTCGCGGCGGGGGTCCGCGACCGTCCACGTCGAGCGCGACGAGGGCGTTCCCGAGGGGATGGTGTGGCTGCCGATCCACCATCCGGCGACGAACCGACTGACGCTCTCGGATCGGGACCCCCAGTCGAGGGAACCACACTTCAAACAGTGTGCCGTTCGATTGGCGACACCCGAAGCGGAACTGCCGGCGGCGGCCGACTGAAGCGGTTCGACGGCGGTATCAGTCGTCGCCGATCGTATCCGAGCGGAGGACGCCGTCGCGGGTCACGGGCGAGGACTGGTCCGGAAGCGACAGCCGGACCGCACACTGCTTGAAGTTGGGTTCGTTGGAGTCGGGGTCGACCGCCGGGAGCGTCAGCTCGTTCACCTCGGGGTTGTGGATGTCCAGCCAGATGGCACCGGTAGGGATGCTGTCGTCCGGCGTGAGCGTGACGGTTACCGACCCCCGGCGGGACTCGACGACGGTCTTCCCGCGGTCCACCACGTCGATGTACTGGCCGGCCGTCTCGGGGTGGACGCGGGCGTTCGGGATCGTCTCGTCGTCGTTCCGGACGCCCGTGTTGTACGCCTCGGCGCGTCGGCCAGTGGTCAGGAGCAACGGATACGTCGGATCGGTCGGTTCGGGGACGCCACGATACGAGGCCGGCGAGAACCGCGCCAGCCCGGACTCGGTCGGGAACGACCACGAACCGTCGTCGTAGTACCGGTATCCCCCTTCGGTCGTCTCGTCGGGGGCAGGCCAGCGAACGGCTCGCTCGGCTTCGAGACGTTCGTAGGAGACACCCGAGATATCGGCCGGCGTCCCGGCCGTCAGATCGCGAATCTCGTCGAAGACCGGCTCCGGCTCCAGCGGCGGCTCGTCGAACAGGCCGTCGGCGAGTCGGTTCCCGACGGCTGCGATGATGTCGATGTCCTGCCGGACGGTGTCGATGACGTCGCTCACGGCCGTGACCCTGGAGATGCGCCGTTCCATGTTCATCACGGTCCCCTCACTCTCGCCCCACGTCGCCGCGGGGAGGACCACGTCGGCGTGTTCGACGGTCTCCGACCGGAACGCGTCCTGGACGACGAGGAAGACGTCGTCGAGCGCGCGCTTGACGTTGGTGGCGTTGGGCATACCGACGGCGGGGTTCGTCGCGACCGTCCAGCAGGCCTCGATGTGCCCCCTGTTGATCTCGTCGACGATGCCGACGGGGCCGGGACCGGTCGACGACGGGAGCCGATCGAGCGGAACGTCCCACGCCTCCGCGACGCGTTCGCGGGTGGCGTCGTCGGTGAACGCCTGGTGGCCCGGCCAGGTCCCCTTCGACGAGCAGACGCGGGTCCCCATCGAGTTCGCCTGGCCGGTCAGCGAGAAGGGGCCGCTCCCGGGACCCACGTTCCCCGTCGCCAGACAGAGGTTGATCAGCATCCGCGCGGCGTCGGTCCCGTGCGTGCTCTGGTTGATCCCCATGCCCCAGTACAGGAGCGTCTTCGCGTCGAACGCGGCCGCCAGTTCGTCGACGGTCGCTCGCGAAACGCCGGCGGTCTCAGCGGCCGTCTGGACATCCGGGAGCGACTCGACCAGCCGGTCGAAGCCCGCAGTGTAGTTCTCGACGAAGTCCTCGTCGATGCCACCACTCTCGACCCGCTGTGCCAGCACCGCCCGGGCGAGCATGAGGTCGGTTCCCGGTTCGGGCTGGACGTGGTGGTCGGCGTCGGCAGCGGTCTCGCTCTCGACGGGGTCGACCACGACGAGCCGACACTCCGACGCCATCGCGCTGTCGAGAATCCAGCGATACAACACCGGATGGGCGACCGCGGGGTTGGCCCCCCAGACGACGTGTGTCTCCGCCTCCGGGATGTCGTCGTAGGTACACGGCGGCGCGTCGCTCCCGAAGGCGTCGTAGTACGCAGTCACCGCCGACGCCATACACAGCGTCGTGTTCGCGTCGAAGTACTGTGTCCCGATACCCCCCCTGGCGACTTTCCCGAGCGCGTAGGCAGCCTCGTTGGTCTGTTGCCCACTCCCCAGCACGGCGACGGTGTCGGGATCGTCGGCCATCGCTTTCAGCAACTCGGCGGCGACCGTGCCCAGCGCCACGTCCCACGACGTGGCCACGAGCTGATCGCCCCGCCGAATGAGCGGTTCCGTGAGCCACTCCCCTCGCGGGTTCTTCGTCTCCCGAATCCCGCGTTCACAGGAGAGGCCTTCGGCAGTCGGATGTTGGTGATCGCCCTGCACGTCACCGACACCGTACCCCCTGTCGGTACCCCGCTGGAGTTGCCCACAGCCGACGGCACACCGCATACACGTCGTGGGCTTCCATCGAGTCATCGTCTCTCGGTACCCCGACCGGATGGGGGCACACGCCGCCCCCCGGTCTCGGCGGCTCCGCGGACGCACGAGCCCGGAACGGCGTGGGAGGGAGTGATAGCGAATGGATGTTCGTACATGGTTTCAGCTCGTGTTAATACATAGTCGTATTATCGCCCCACTAAGTCTTTTGATTGGCGAAAATAAGAATAGTTCGTGAACGTACATCCACCAGAGAACCACTCGCCGTTCGGTTCCGACACCGCCCCGGGATGGGCTCACCGTCACTTGGCCCGACAGTGTCCGGACGAACCTGGATTGACGAATGGACAGCAGTCGAGACCACTTTTCGAGATTGGACAAAATCGACACCGGGACCGAGCGAGAGACGGACACATTGTCCGGTCGTTGGGCAGCAGATGCAAAGTTGCCGATTTCTAAACGGGTACGACTATAAGCACCTGTTCTTAATGAAATCTTGTAGCAATGTGGCCATACATGGCACAAAAGAGATCGAAAGTTGACGAAGTGGAACCTGGTGTGTCGGGCAGATGGGGTTCATCGGCGTTCCCGGAGGGGATCGCATGGGACTGATCAGGATGACGAAGTACCGGACGCTGTTGCTCGCGACGATCGGCTTCAATTTCTCGTTTCTGATCTGGTTTTCCTTCGCGCCGTTCACGGGTGGGATGGCCCAGGAGTTCGGGCTTTCGACGGCCGAGATCGGCATCCTCGCCAGTTCGGCGATCTGGATGGCCCCGTTCGGTCGCATCCTGACCGGGTGGCTCTCCGATAAGTTCGGGGCACCGGCCATCTTCGCCATCGTCCTGGCATACGTCGGCGTGTTCTCGATGGCCTCCGCGTTCGCGCAGGACTACTCGATCTTCTTCGTGACGCGGCTCATCGTCGCGACGGCCGGAATCACGTTCGTCATCGGCATCCAGCACGTCGCCGAGTGGTTCGAGGAGGAGAACCTCGGACTGGCCGAAGGGATCTACGCCGGGGTCGGCAACGCCGGGGCCGCCGGCGGCGCGCTCATCCTCCCGCGCGTGTTCGGCCAGGGGTGGAGCGGGCCGCTGTTCTCGACGAACTGGCGAGCGGCCTTCTT
This sequence comes from Halorientalis persicus, assembly GCF_900110215.1. Taxonomy (GTDB): domain Archaea; phylum Halobacteriota; class Halobacteria; order Halobacteriales; family Haloarculaceae; genus Halorientalis; species Halorientalis persica. The sequence continues at coordinate 34,630 of NZ_FOCX01000007.1, forward strand.
TTATACCGGGATCGTCTCGATCGGCCTCGCAATCGCGTACTATACGCTGGGTGAAGCCGCAAAGACCGAGGAGAAACGCCAGGCGACCAAGGACAACGCCAGTCTGAAGGGGTGGATTCACACGGCCACCCGCTACGGGACGGTCGTGCTCGCGGCCGCCTACATCATGTCCTTTGGCCTCGAACTCTCGATGAACGGCTGGCTCGCGACGTACTACCGTGAAGCATTCGATCAGAACAACCTCGTGATCGCGAGTACCTTCGCCGCGACGTTCTCGATCGCCGCGGGACTGCTCCGGCCGTTCGGTGGCTACGTCAGCGACATCCTGGCCAGAAAGGAGAAGAACATTCTCCCCTTCTTCACGGGACAGTACCGCGGACAGTGGACGTTCCTCGGCCTCTGTTTCATCGTCGTGATGATGTTCGCGATGACGCTGGCCGGACTCTCCGGCGTCCTGCTGAACGCAGTCGTCGTCGGCTTCCTCGTCGGTGCGGGCTGTGCGTGGGCCGAAGGGGCGATCTTCGCACAGGTGCCCGCGATGTTCCCGAACAGTTCCGGGGCGGTCGCGGGCGTCGTCGGCGGCATCGGTACCGTCGGCGGCATCGTCTACCCGCTGTTTTACTCCGCGCCGTGGCTGGCGAACCTCCATCTCGGGTACTCCGTCGCCGCCGTCACGATGATCCCGATCGTGTTGCTGTCCGCGTGGGTGTTCAGACCGGAAATCGCCAAAGTCGCCAACGCGGCCGGCTTCACGGGAGTTGGCAGGGAAGAGGGTGCCGTCGCGGCCGACGACTGAGACGGACCGGGCCCGCTCGTGGGGCCGCCGACCCAGCCCACTCGAGGTGACTCTCGCACACGCTTTTTCGGACACGTTCGGACAGCGGCCGTCGCTCTGCCCGCCAGCCGTGTGTCCGTCGGCAGGGTAACCGAGCGGTGGGCGAACGCGCCAGCGCCACGGTGGACGAATGCCGGTCAGATCGGCCGAACGGTGGAAGATGCCGAATCGACCCCGAAACGGAGCACGCTCGAGGCTCCGACTTGCTGTTTGTCGTCCCCACCGGCATAGAATGGCCATTCGTTAACGAATAGACTTATTGAATGAGGAGTATGGTAATATGACGAGAAATGCGTGACATTCAGATCAACTTTGGCGAGATAACTGAACAGAGCCTGTCGGTCGTCGGGGTGGACGATGGGTAAGGACAAAGAAGCGATCAAGGGGGAGCTGTACGGCGACGAGGTACGCGAGAAGTTACTCGAGTTCGCCGAGAAGGGGTGGGATTCGATTCCCGAAGACGAACGCGAGGAGTGGTTCTCCCGGTTCAAGTTCTGGGGGGTGTTCCACCAGCGTGGCGGACAGGAGTCGTACTTCATGATGCGCCTGACCAACTGCGGGGGGGTTCTGGAGCCGGGCCAGTTGCGAGCCATCGGCGAGGTGGCACGCGAGTACGCCGATGGACCGGTCCCGAACCCCGAGTTCGGCAACGGGTGGCTCGATTTCACGACGCGCCAGTCCATTCAATTGCACTGGATCAAACTCGAAGACGTCCCCGAGATCTGGGACACACTGGAATCGGTCGGTGTCTCCTCCCGGTCGGCCGGCGGTGACACGATGCGCAACATCTCCGGCTGTCCGGTCGCCGGGAAGGGCGAGGAAGTCGTCGAGTCCCGTCCGATTCTGGAGGAGATCCAGGAGACGATCCGGGACGACGACGAGCTCTGTAATATGCCCCGGAAGTTCAACATCTCCGTCTCGGGCTGTCGACAGGGGTGTGCCCAGGACGCCATCAACGACATCGGACTCGAACCCGCCCGCAGGATCGTCGACGGCGAGCCGGACACAGGGTTCAACGTCCGGGTCGGTGGCGGACTGGGCGGCCGCGAGGCGCGCCGGGCTCGCCCGCTGGACCTGTTCGTCCGGCCCGAACACGCCGTCGAGACGGTTCGGGCGTTCGTCGAGTTCTACCACGAGGCCGGCGACCGGACGAACCGCTCGAAGAACCGTGGACGCTTTTTCGTCGACGATCTCGGGACCGACGAGATCCGCGACGAACTGGACGACCGACTGGACTTCGAGTTCGAGACCGCCGGGACGGACTTCCGCGGCGAGTACACCTACAATGCCGGCAAAAACACCGATCTCGGTACCCACGACCACGTGGGTGTCTACGATCAGGCCGACGGTCGAAACTACGTCGGCCTCTCGGTGCCGGTCGGCCGGCTCCCCGCCGCGGACGCGATCGAACTGGCCGACCTCGCCGACACCTACGGCTCCGGGGAAGTCCGGCTGACCCGTCGGCAGAATCCCCTCATCATGGACGTCCCTGACGACGCGCTCGCGAGCCTGCTGGACGAGCCGTTCCTCGAGACGTACTCACCGGAGCCGAACCCGTTCACCCAGGGGGCGATGGCCTGTACGGGGACGGAGTTCTGTTCGCTCGCGCTCACGGAGACGAAAGCGCGGATGGCACGCCTGCTGCGGTGGCTCGGCGACAACGTCGACATCCCCGACGACGTGGACCGCATCAAGATGCACTTCTCCGGCTGTACGGCCGACTGCGGACAGGCGATGACCGCCGACATCGGCCTCCAGGGGATGCGCGCCCGGAAGGACGGCGAGATGGTCGAAGCGATGGACGTGGGTGTCGGCGGCGGGATCGGCGAGGACCCCAGTTTCATCGACTGGGTCCGCCAGCGCGTCCCGGCCGACGAGGTACCCGGTATGATCGCCAACATGATCGAGGCCTACGCGACGCTCCGCTCGGACGGCCAGACGTTCAGCGAATGGGTCGACGCCACCAGTCACGAGACCATCGTCGAACTGGCCGAACCGGAGGAAGTCGAGGGCTACGACGACCCGTGCCCGACCGACGCCAAGCAGTCGTGGTACCCCTTCGACGACGGCGAGAGCCCCGCCCCGACCGACGACGACGGGCAGCCCATCTCGGCGGACGACTGAGCCACCGACACGTGGCAGCGTGACACGCCCTCTGGCGTCTTTTCGGGACCTGAGCGTGCCGCTGCTCGCCGTGCGATCGTGTCGTGAGGACTGCATCACGAGTCACATCTCGACAGGCGGAGACGGCTCGCCGAACGGGCATCCGGACCGTCGTCGCCAGAACGACTGAACCACGCTCTCTCGGACTCCTGTTCCGGGGTGGTTCCAACGAATCGAGCCAGATTCGATATAGCGCGATGGGATTTACGGCCGCCAGCGACCGGACGCGTCGGGCTTTTACGGACCGGTCCGCTACGGGCGTCTAATGGTCGAAAACGTCGCGCCGCTCATGCGAGAGCTCGAACCCGAGGACTTCCACCTGCTCTCGGGGATCGAGCAGGGGATGCGGTTCTCGGAGTGGGTGGCCAAGGGGAAGATCCCGGAATTCTCGCGGCTCTCGCCGGAGAACGTGGATTACCGGCTGGACCGGTGTGAGGACCGCGGGCTGGTCGAACGGAAGACCATCCAGTACCAGGGGTTCAAGCTCACTTTCGAGGGGTACGACGCGCTCGCACTGCACAGCTTCATCGAGCGCGAGACCGTCGAGGAGTTCGGCGCACCGCTGGGCGTGGGCAAGGAAAGCGACGTGTACGAGGTCCGCTCCTACAAGCCGCTGGCCCTGAAATACCACCGCGAGGGATACACGAACTTCCGGGAAGTGATGAAAGAGCGCAACTACACCTCGGATCGCGACCACGTCTCCTGGCAGTACACCGCGCGCAAAGCGGCCGAGCGGGAGTACGACGCCCTCGAAACGCTCTATCCCGACGTGAGCGTCCCGCGCCCGGTCGATCAGAACCGTCACGCCATCGTCATGGAGAAGATCGACGCGACCGAGCTCTCCCGGACGAAACTCGAACCCGAGCAGGTCGTGCCGATCCTGGACCTGATTCTCGCGGAACTGGCGACGGCCTACGACGAGGGGTACGTCCACGCGGACATGAGCGAGTACAACGTCTTCGTCGGGAACGAGGGCGTGACCGTCTTCGACTGGCCCCAGGCCGTCCCGACCGATCACGAGAACAGCCGCGAACTGCTCGCGCGCGACGTGGAGAACATCGTCGGCTACTTCCGTCGGAAGTACCCGAAACACGTCGACGACGTGACCACCGACGCCGTCGCGGCCGCCGTCGCGGAGGGCCGCTTCGAGACCGTCGACGATCACCGCGAGTGATCGCCGACATCGGTACGTCTGTTCCGACATTCTGTCTGTAGCAGCCCTGTATCGGCAGAACCCTCTCGTGAAAGTGGACACACCGAAACTCGAAAGATAAATCATATATCGCTATATCAAATCGGAGCGGAGCGGCGAGACGGAGCAGACACCGTTCGGTGAGTAGAGCGCCGGAGACGGCCGTTCAGTCCCGTCGGAACCGCCACTCGAACAGGACGCCGGCGAACAGGCCCGCGGCGGCGGCGTAGACGAACTCCCACATGAGCCGGGTCTCGATCTCGTCGCCGGTCTGCCCGGGATCGAGCAGGAGGGTGGTTCCAAGCGTCAGGTCGACGAGCCAGCGGCCGACGGCCCAGAGGCCGGCTGCAGCCATCGTGGTGACGACGACGAACAGGACGGCGAACGTGGGCGTCATACGGACATCCGTGAAGAGGTGGAGTTCGACGGCGACGGTGAGCGCGACGGCGGCGACCGCGACGTAGATCAGCGGCGTCGCGGCGAGCCACGGCTGGGCGAACACCCCGCCGAAGACCGGAATTGCCGGGAGAACGAGGAGTTGCCAGGGGAGCGTTGCGCGGGGGTCGCCGTAGGCGACCGCGGGGACGAGCGCGAGCGCGACGACGACCGCAACGGGGACGGCGAACGGAACCGCCCCGGTCGCGACCGCACCGGCGACTACGAGAGCGAGGACACCGACGACCAGCCACGAGCGCCGTGCGTTCGTCCGATCGCGTCGCACCACCTCGTCGAGGCTGGTCACGGGCGAGCGTTCGTGGGCGATCGGGCGGAGAGGGCTATCGTCGTCCGGCTCGTGGCGATCGAGGCCCCGTCGGAGCGAGTCGACGACCGACGAGACGCGTTCGGTCGCGAACGCCGCGGCGACGACGGCTCCGAACATATCGAACAGCAGATCCCCCAGCGTGTCCGTGAGCCCGTACTGCGTGAGGATCGGCTCGAAACCCAGGAGCCGGGCCCCCAGCGCCGTCCCGAACTCGAGGATCTCCCAGAGGACGCCCAGCCCGAGCGTGAACACGAGGACGTAGACGTACAGGAACCGATCCGTGAGGACGACGGCCCTGCTGTGGTCGTCGATGGCGCGGGCCAGAACGTAGCCGACGGTCGCGACGACCGCCGCCGAGAGTGTGTGCGTGAGGCGGTCGTACCACCCCACCTGGTGGTAGAACCCGAGCATCCCCAGTGCGTGCAGAAACAGCGCGAGAGTGATCCAGAGCGTGAGCCGCGCGTCCAGTTCGATCCGAAGGTCACGCTCGATTATCGCGGGGACGAGCGTCGTCGCGAACGCGATGGCGGCGTTGACTACGATCCCGACGTTGCGTGTGTAGAGGCCGACCACCAGTATCGCCAGCATACTGGCTTGCAGGAGACGGGTGCCGGCGCGGGCGAGGCGTCGGCGATCCGAGAGTCTCGACGGAGACATACGACGTTTCGGGGGACGGAGGGTGGCCTGTTAAACGCGTGCGTGATTCCCGGCGTTCGGTAGCAACCGCCGAGATTAATTTCCATCGATCCGACGTGTCTGTATGGCCGAGGGGGGACCGACGAGAGTGTTCGAGTCACGAGCGGCCCGCTGGCGGTTCGCTGTGGCGGCGGTGGTCGTCGTCACCGCCGTCGCCGGTCTCTGGCTGTTCGTCCGGGAGTATCTGCCGATGCTCGCCGACGGAGCCGCACTCCGCCGGTTCGTCGACGGGTACGGCGTCCTCGCGCCGCTCGTGTTCGTCGCCATCCAGGCGATCCAGGTCGTCGTCGCACCGATCCCGGGACAGGTGACGGCCTTCGCCAGCGGCTACCTGTTCGGGAGCGTCCTCGGGACCGTCTACAGCATCGTCGGAGTCACGATCGGGAGCGCCATCGCCTTCTGGCTGTCGCGGCGGTACGGCCGCCCCTTCGTGGCGAGCGTGGTTCGGGACGACCTGCTGGCTCGCTTCGACGCCTTCGTCGACGAAGCCGGCACGGTGAGCCTGTTCGTGATCTTTCTCGTCCCGGGGCTGCCCGACGACGTGCTCTGTTTCGTCGGCGGCCTGACCGATATCGACCTCCCGAAACTCGTCGCAATCTCGTTTTTCGGTCGCCTGCCGGCCTACCTGCTGGTGAACCTCTCCGGGTCCGGACTGGCCAGCGGCGACCTCAGGCTGACGGCGGTGACGCTGCTGATCCTGCTCGTCGGGTCGGCGTGGGGATTTCTGAACCGCGAGCGACTGCTCACCTACTTCGAGTAGGTACCACGGGAGGGTCGGCGGTGGGGCCGGGGAGAGTTCGAAGTGTTTAACCCCGGCAGTGGGAAAGAACGAGGTAACTCGCTGGTCGACGGGCACCAGCGGGCACCTGCCGAGATCGAGTCGCTCGGTCTCCACAGGACGGGATGTGATCGGCGGGGTCTCTGACCCCGGGCAGGCGGCCGGGCCGTCCGGCCCCCGGAGGATTGAACCACTCGACGCCCGTGGTGATAGCCCATGACACGGAGCTTCTACTCCCACATCCGAGAGGCGTGGGAAGACCCCGACGACGGACAGCTCGCAGATCTCCAGTGGCAGCGCCAGCAGGAGTGGCGCGACCAGGGGGCCCTCGAACGCATCGAGCGCCCGACCCGACTGGACAAGGCCCGCTCGCTCGGCTACAAGGCCAAGCAGGGCGTGGTCGTCGTGCGCGCCAGCATCCGCAAAGGCGGCGCACGCAAGCAGCGCTTCACCGCCGGCCGGCGCTCGAAGCGCCAGGGTGTGACCCGGATCACCCGCCGGAAGAACCTCCAGCGCGTCGCCGAGGAGCGTGCCACCCGCAAGTACCGCAACCTGCGTGTGCTCAACTCCTACTCCGTCGGGCAGGACGGCCGCCAGAAGTGGTTCGAAGTGATCCTGCTCGACCCGCACCACCCCGCCATCGAGAACGACGACGATCTCAGCTGGATCTGTGACGACTCCCAGCGCGGCCGGGCCTACCGCGGCCTGACCAGCGCCGGACAGTCCAACCGCGGCCTCCAGAAGAAGGGCAAAGGTACCGAACACAACCGGCCGAGCAACAACGGCGGTCAGGGCCGCGCCAAATAAAACCCACTTTTTAGCTCCCACTTTTTACAGCGGGGGGATTCGCCGGAGGCGAACCCCCCGCTCCAAAAACGTGGGGAAAAAGGCCGCGAGCGCGGCTTCGCCGCGCTCGCGGGTGCTGCACTGGTGTTCCCGCACAGCAACAGCCACAGCCTCCGCGACCGCACCGCGATACACCCCCTACATTCAGGTGGCCGGAGCCGAACCTGTCGGTAATGGAACCACCGGCAGACGACAGGTCTGTCAGCCGACGCACGGTGCTGGGCGGGATTGCCGGCGCGACGGCGGGCGTGGCCTGCACGACCGGCGCGGCGGCACGCGCTGGAGCGGCCCAGTCGGCCCCCGAACTGACGGTCCTGACCCGGAACCTCTCCCTCGGCGTCGACCTCTTCGCGCTGTTCGAGGCGCGCTCGCTCGACGACGTGCGGCGGATCGCCGGGGACCTCCTGAGCGACTTCGATCCCGACCGGGCCACCACGCGGATCGGTGCCATCGCGGCCGAGATCGAGACCACCCAACCGGACGCCGTGGCATTGCAGGAGGCCGCCGCGCTCCGGGTCCAGCGCCCGAGCGACTTCGGGACGGACTCCCCGGAGCCAGCCGAGACCGTCGTCGTCGACCTGCTGGACGCGATCCAGTCGGCACTGGCCGAACGGGGGCTGGAGTACGAGGTCGCGGCGTCGACCGTCACGACGGACGTGGAACTCCCCGCGGAGACCGACGACGGCACGGCCGACGTGCGTCTCACCGACCGGGACGCCGTACTGGTCCGGCGCGACCGCGACGCCACCGCGACCGCGAGCAGGACCTACGAGGCGGCGTTCGAGGTCGAGGCAGCGGCCCTGTTTCTGGGCCTCGACGACCTCGCGGTCCGGCGTGGCTTCTGCGCGGCGGACGTGACGGTAGCCGGCGAGACGGTGACCGTCGTCTCGACGCACCTGTCGTCGGTGAGTCGGGAACTCAGGGTCGACCAGGCCGCGGAACTGCTCGACTGGCTCCCGACCGACCGGCCGGTGATCGTCGGCGGCGATTTCAACAGCGGCCCCGGCGCGGAAACGGCGGCCTACGAGCGACTCACTGGCGAACTGACCGACGCCTACGCCGCGCGCCACCCCGACCGCGACGGGTTCACCTGCTGTCAGGACGGGACCCTCCGGAACGCCGAGTCGCGGCTGAACAGCCGCGTCGACGGCCTGCTCGTCCGCGGCGACGTGTCCGCGACGGCGGCCAGTCGCGTCGGCCACCGCTCGGCGGACCGCGTTCGCTACGAGAGGGACGGCGAGACGGTGCAGGTCTGGCCCTCGGACCACGCCGGCGTCGTCGGGACGTTCGCGATCACGGCCGCGGGATCGGTCGGGACAGCGACGGCGGCCGAGACGGGGACGGAGCGACCGACGGCCACCCCGGCGGCGACCTCGGCGTCGACGACCGGGGCAACACCCGACACGACGGCAGGCACGGGGCCGGGGCTGGGCGTCCTCGCGGCGCTGGCGGGGGTCGCCGGCGGCGTCGCCGGTCGGCTGTGGCGGGACTGAGTCGCGAGCAGTCACACGGCGGGCGAAACGGCGACCACGTTTTTACGAGACGGGGGCGACGGGTGGCCTATGGAGAGTCGAAGTCGGTCGATCGTGGCGGTCGGTGCCGTGGCAGTTCTGCTCGTCCTCGCGGGCTGTAACGGCGCGCCGGGCGGGGGGACGCCGACGCCGAGCGCGACGGAGTACCACGAGCCGGCGAGCGAGTACCTGCTGTCGGCGGAGACGCTCGTCGGCTGGGAGGACAACGGTACGCGCGCGCCGGGCGCGGAGCCAGCGGGCATGGAGTCCGGGCAGGTACTCGAACTGAAAAACGGGACCGCGAACCTCCAGATCGCGGTGCTGGTGTTCGAGTCGCCCGCCGACGCGCGGACGTTCCTGGACGCACAGCGCGAGACCTACCGGTCGGAAGGGATCAATACGACGGACGTGACCATCGGGGACCGGGCGTTCGGCGTGCCGGAACTGACCGGGCCGAACAGTACGATCGCGGCCGTCGACGCCCAGGAGTCCAACGTCTACGTGCAGGTGACCGGCAACGTGCCGCTGAACGCCTCGGAGCGGATCGCCCGGACGCAGTTGCGGGCGATCACGGGCGGCTGAGCGACCACACTCCTTGCTCGCGGTCCATGAGCGTCACGACGGCGACGTGTGGCAGCGTCAGCACGGCGATGAGGACGAGATAGAGCCCGATCCACCCCAGCAACGCCGCGGGTGGGTTCGGGACCAGCAGGTAGAACCCGCCGAGTAGCGCGAGCGAGGCCAGCGTCAGCGGCGTGGCTTCCCTGGCGAAGCGAACCAGTGCGGGCCGGAGCCGACGGTCGTCGAGCGCGGCCCGGGAGTTCGGTTCGAGCGGGAGCAGGCGGGCGATGTGGCGGTAGGCGTGCCAGACGCAGAAGTAGACGCCGACGGCGAGCACGGGGGGCACGACGGCGAAGAAGGTGACCAGCAACAGCGTCTCGCCGGCGTCGACGGCCCAGGTCGAGCGCCCGACGGTGGAGCCGAGGTACCCCATCGCCAGGTACCCAAACACGAGCAGGCCGTACCCGATACCGAGCGCCAGGCGCGTCTCGAACTGGAAGACCCCGGCGATGCTGGCAGTCGAGCCGAGTGTGAACAGCGAGATCAGCGCGTCGGCGACCCGGCGGTACCAGTCCGGGAAGAAGACGAGGGGAACGAGCATCGGCAACCCGCCGCGGACGACGACCGCGAGCGCGCGCCGGAGGCGGGTGTCGAGGTAGTCCACGTCGGCGACGGCCAGCAGTGCGTAGAGGTCGCCCTGTCCCCAGTGGGCCCAGGTCAGCAGGATGAAGAAGACGAACGCGGCCGTGGGGGCGAGAAACCAGACGGCGGCGTAGGCGACCCCGAGGAGGCCGTAGAGGGCGAACACGCCGGCGATGGGACGGAGCGTGGGATCCTGGCCCCGGACGCGCGGGAGCGCGAGGTGGTCGATCGCGCCGTGGGGCAACCCGAGGACGAGGACGCTGGCGACGAGCGGGACGTACTGGACGACCGGCGGGACGGTGACGCCGAAGACGAACGGCACGATCAGGGCGGCCGTGACGACCCAGGAGGGCCAGAGGACGCCGCGGGTCAGCGTGTCTCGGATCGAGCCGTCGAGGTCGACGCCAGGGACGGTTCGGATCATGAGCCAGTGGGTGCGCTACGACGCCAGACCGTCCGGACCTGTTCCCAGCGATCGGTCACCCACCAAAAGAGAAGGAGACCCTGGACGAGGAAGACGTTGGTCAGGCCGAAGAAGAGGAGTTCCTCGATTGGGAGGCCAAGGATCGCGAGGCCGGTCATGTACGCCGGATCGAAGGTCCAGATGCCGAGTTCGATGGCGATGCGGTCGACGGCCGCGAGGTAAGCGGTGGGGACGCCCACGCCGAGTGCCAGCGTGCGGCGACGCTCCCAGAGGACGGGCCAGCCGAACGCCCACTGGATCGCGAGGACGGGGCTCGCCCACAGCAACAGCGTGCCGAGGTAGTAGGTCGACTCGGCGAGAAAGAACAGGCCGAGGGCGGCGACGAGGCCGCCGCCGAACAGGCCGAGCGCGCGCTGGGGAAGGGAGATGCCGAACGCGCGGTCGCTCCGGGTGGGCAGGCGGGCGAGCCAGAGACTCGTCAGCACGGGCTGGAGGACGAAAAAGAGGTACTCCTCGATGGGCACGTGCCAGATCCGGAAGAGCACGGTCCCTTCGCCGTAGGCCCAGACACCGGTGGCGATGAGGTGGTTGTCCCACGGCGTCGTGTAGCAGACGGCGACGGCCGCGAGCAACGCCACGCCAAAGGGGCCGGCGTAGGGACGCTCGGCAGGCCCGGCGAAGACGAGCAACGCCACGAGCGGGGGCAGGATGAACAGGAGGTGAAACTCCAGGTAGGTGAGCGCGACGAGGGCGATCCCGTCGCTCATCGGGGCGGACCTCCACGGGAACGTGGGGTGTCGAATCCGGTCATGGTGGTGGTATCCAGGGCGGGTCGGTTAGTGGTTCGTGTGGTATCGGTCGGTGTCGTGTACGAAAAAAATCGCACGCGGTCGGGGATCAGTCGGCGGCGGCCGCGTCGCCGGCGGCGGTGCCGGTCGTGGCCTGGTCGAGGACGCCCCGGCTCCGGAGCAACAGGAAGCCGAAGCCGACCTTCGCTAGCACGTCGAGCACCATGAACGCGGCCGTCTCGTAGTACAGCGGGACGAGGCCGAGGCCTTCGGTCCCGACGATCCACACGATCGGGTAGGCCAGCCACAGCAGGATCACCACGTTCCTGAGCGTCCCGAACAGGTTACCCACGTCACCCGGCTGGTCGGCCGCCTGGGCGGTCAGCCGGCTGACGAGGATGTACAGCAGGACCAGGAAGAAGCCACAGCTGATACCCCACCAGGCGATCCGCATCGCCTGGCTCGCGGTGGTCAGCGCGGCCACCAGGCCCGTGACGATCATCCCGACGTCCAGTCCGACGAGCGTCGAGATCGTGTTGCGGTCGGCCCCGGCCAGCAGTGCCAGGTCGAGCAACAGCAGCGGCGTCGTGAACAGCCAGTCGGCGTAGCGGGCCCAGTAGATGTCCAGGGCCTCCCCGGCCACCATGACCTCCGTCAATCCGAACCCTATGGCCATCGAGAAATACGACGTGGCCGCGATGGCCGGGATGAATATCGTGATGATGTAGTATTCCTGTTTCTTTGCGTCGTTCTCGTTCCAGCCCATGCCGATAAACGCCAACGTCCCCAACGCCATCAGTGCGGTACCGATCCACAGCCAAACGCTCTCTGTGCCAGGTTGTGCCATAATGCATTGTATAATTAGGTTTAGATAGTTAAAACAGCCTTGCCCAACCAGTTGGGTTTGGGAGGTATAGCGGCTGAAATTCGGAAGCAGACATAGTTTCGAAGTCGAGAAGCAAGAATTGATCGACAGTCGGGTGGCCATCGACCCAGTGTGTCCGTGTCGACTGGCACGTGATACGTCGGCGAGTGGGGCCAACGAGTGACCGAAGCTAGATTCCGGAGAGAGGCCGTGCGTGGTTCGTCGTCGCCGGATGCGGGCGTGTTTTTTCCGGCCGTGCGCGCCTGTAACACACACGCAAACGCGAGGTGATATTACGGACGTTCCCGTGGACGCTCCGGATGCAATGGCGACTGAAACAGACACGATCGTGGAGCGTGGAACGGGGCCGGAAGACTGGCAGGCCGGCGTCGCAGGTGGCATCGTCGGTGCGGCGGTGATGTCGGCGTTGACCGTCGCGATGAACCCGCCGACGATCACGGCCGCGATTCCGGCGCTGTACGGACTTTCGGGTGGTATCGCTGGCATCACCGTCCACATCGCCCACGGGGCGGTGCTGGGCGTCGCGTTCGCGGCGATCCTGCGGTTCGCGCCGATCCCCGAGGATTCGGCGGCCGCCGTGGTCGGAACCGGACTGGCCTGGGGTGTCGTGACGTGGATCGGACTCGCGGCGCTAGTGATGCCCGTGTGGCTGGGCGCGGTCGGGTTCCCGAAGGCACCGCCGCTTCCCAACTTCGCGATCCCGAGTCTCGTGTGGCACCTCGTGTACGGCGGCGTCCTCGGTGTCGTCTACGCGGCGCTGCGCTGAACACTGTCGTCGACACAGCATCGGCGCGCACCGACGACAACAGGAATTTAACCCCCAACCGTCTCTGCCCGGACATGGAGCCGCCGGGCGCTGAGACGGTCGTCGTCCGCTACGGGGACATGAGTACGAAGAGCAGTCGCGTCCGTCGTGGCATGGAAGAGCGCCTGGTCGAGAACATCGAGGCGCTACTTGCCGACCGCGGCGTGGACGGTGACGTGGAGCGACGACCGACCAGACCGCTCGTGTGGACCGACGAGCCCACGGCGGCCGCCGAGGTCGCCGCCGACGCGTTCGGCGTCGTCTCGACCAGTCCGGCCCGGGCACTCCCGGCCGAGCCCGAGCCGATCCTCGACGCCATGGCCGAGACCGCACAGGCCTGTTACGACGGCGGCAGTTTCGCCGTCAACGCGCGACGCGCGGGCGACACCTTCCCGATGGACAGCGAGGACCTCGGTCGGGAGGGCGGACAGGCCATCTGGGACGCCGTCGAGGACGAGTTCGAGCCCGAAGTGGACCTGGACGACCCCGACGTCACGGTCAACGTCGAGGTCCGCGAGGACGCCGCCTTCCTGTACCTCGACGAGATCCCGGGGCCGGGTGGCCTCCCGCTGGGAAGTCAACGGCCGGTCGTCGCGCTGGTCAGCGGCGGCATCGACTCGCCCGTGGCGGCCTACGAGATTATGCGGAAGGGCTGTCCCGTCATCCCGGTCTACGTCGACCTCGGGGAGTACGGCGGGCCGGACCACCGGGCTCGTGCCGTCGAAACCGTCCGGACCCTCGGCTCGTACGCGCCCAACTTCCGGGAATCCCTTCGAGTGGTCCCCGGCGGCGAGACGGTCGAACTCCTGGCTGCCGAACTCGACCAGGGGCGGATGCTGGCCTTCCGGAGGTTCTGTCTCGCGGTCGCCGAGGAGATCGCCCTCGACGCGGGCGCGGCCGGCATCGTCACCGGCGAGGCCATCGGCCAGAAATCGAGCCAGACCACACAGAACCTCAGCGTCACCGACCCGATGACCGACCTGCCCGTGTTCCGCCCGCTCCTGACGATGGACAAGAACGTCATCACCGAACGGGCCAAGGAGATCGGAACCTTCACCGACTCGACGATCCCGGCGGGCTGTAACCGCTTCGCCCCCGCCCAGGCCGAGACCAACGCGCGGCTAGACCGACTCCGCGACCTGGAACCCGACGACCTTCGCGAGCGCGCCCGCGACGCCGTCGCCGACCTCGAACTGGTCGAGCCCTGAGCCTTTTGTCCGAGAACGGGACCAACCCGGCCCGTGACCACCGTGGGACAGCGCGCACTCGTCGCCTATGAACGGACGGACAGCCGGTACGACCTCCACTACGCTCACTGGGGTGCCTACCAGTGGCTTCTGGCGGCGTCACTCGCCGCCGTTCGGCCGGGAAGCCGGTTCGATCCGACCGACGGCACCGGCACCCCGACCGGCGTCGATCCGGAGCCGCTGGCGACCGACTGCCCCTTCGAGGACCTCCTGACCAGCCACGTCGACTGGCAGACCTACGACGCCTGCTACGTCGTCGCGGCCGACGGGACCGTCCAGCCCTACCTCGCCGCGTGGTTCGGTCTGCCGGGCCACGACACGGTCCGCCCCCGCGACGGCGCGCTAGTCGGCGTCGACCCCGACCACGTGGAACCGGACGGGGAGTTCCTGCGCGGCCGCGTCGCCGGCCTGAAAGCCGCCACGCTGGCGATGGTCCGCGACGACCGTCTCCCGCTCGCAACCGCCCGATCCTTCCTGGCCAGCGAAGTCCAGTCCTGGCACGCCGAGGGCCGGACGGTCCACCTCGGACCCGACGCCGACCCGGATGGATGGGATGGCTGAGGCGGTTCGGGAACAGTCAGTATCTGCAGGCGCTACGTCCACATCCTGGCGGACTGAAAGGGCGAGGCCGTCTCGACGAACCCCGGCGACGCAAGCACTGCAGGCCGCGACGCGGCCGAAGCGCACAGCGAGCCGCGGGAGTCGAGACGGCCGAGGGCTTTCGGAGCAGTCCCACCCGATTCACCGCCGTCGCCCGCTCCCGACGCGCTTATCCGCCGACCGCGACTACGACCGGGCAGTGACAGACGAGGGTGACGAGAGTGTGGACGCCGAGGACGCGGCCGCAGTGACGACCCTCGCGAGTCCGACGCCCGCCGACGCCCGGGAGGCGGTCGCCGCGGCCTTCGAGCGCGAAGACGTGGTCTCGGTCTTCGGCACCTGTACGGTCGAATACGAGGGCCGGGCGTCGAGCCATCTCGGCCCGGGCGACCGACTGGTCGTCTGCAAGCCCGACGGGACGACGCTGGTCCACACCGACGAGGGCCACCAGCCGGTCAACTGGCAACCGCCGGGGTCCACCCAGGAGGCCCGGTTGACCGACGGCCGCCTCGAACTCCACAGCCTGCGCTCGACCCCAGAGGAGGAGTTGCTGGTCCGTTTCGAGGAGATCCTGCAGGTCACCGCCTACGACGTGACCGACGAGACCGAGCTCGCGCTGGAGGGCACCGAAGAGGACCTCCGGGAGCGCATCCTCGACGACCCGGATCTCGTCGAGTCGGGGTTTTCCCCGCTGGCGACCGAGCGGGAGACGCCAGCGGGCGCGGTGGACATCTTCGGCGAGGACGACCAGGGGCGGCGGGTCGTCGTGGAGTTGAAACGCAGGCGGGTCGGCCCGGACGCGGTAGGGCAACTCGGCCGATACGTCGACGCCTTAGAGCGGGACCTCCACGCCGACGCCGACGTGCGCGGGATTCTAATCGCGCCCTCGGTGACCGACCGGGCACGGCAACTGCTCGCCGAGCAGGGCATGGAGTTCGTGGCGCTGGAGCCCGATCCGAACTCGTAGAACCAGAATGATTTTTTCGCCGACACGTGTCGGCGACGGTATGCCCTCCAGACGAGCGATCCTGCGGCGCGGGCTCGTCGGCGTCGGACTCGGCGTCGGGACGGCCGGCTGTTCAACGCTCGGTCTCGGCGGCGGGGACCCGCCGGCGCTGACGCTCCAGTTTCTGAACTACACGGACCGAGATCGGCTGATCGTACTCCACCTGTTCCGCGAGGACCGGACCGCGTACCAGGAGGCCGACGCGTTCTACGACACGGTCGACGTCCCGTCGATGGACGACGCCACCGATCCCGTGACCTACGAGGACGTGGTGCCGAGTCGACGCTACGTCGCCCGGGCGGGGATCGGTCACGATCCGCTGGTACAGGACGCCACGACCGACTACCACTACTACCCGCGCCGGTGCGACGACGGTGACGTGCTCACGGTCATCTGCCGCCCGTACGTCGAGGAACACGACCGGGACGGCGTCTACTTCACCTTCGAGCAGGAGCGGTGTTGACCCGGCCTCAGCCGTCTTCGACCTGCTCCTGAAGCTCCTGTAGCAGCGCCAGCGCTTCCATCGGCGTCGTCGTCGCGAGGTTCTGCTCCCGGATGGTCTCGGCGAGGTCGGCGTCGACCGTCTCGTCGCCGTCCGCGGACCCGTCTTCGGCCGCCGCGCCGTTCGTCGCGGCCGGCCGATGCCCGTTCGTCGCCACCTTTCTTTCGTGGGCACTGTCTGAGCCGTCCACGTCGAGCAGTTCCCGGGAGCGGTCGACGACGGCGTCGGGGATGCCGGCCTCGCGGGCGACCTCGACGCCGTAGGAGGCGGCGGCGGGGCCCTCGCGGATCTCGTGGTCGAATATCACGTCCTGTCCGTCCTGATCCGCCCGGAAGTGCAGGTTGAACACGCCGTCGAGGTCGTCGGCGGCATCGGTGAGTTCGTGGTGGTGGGTGGCAAAGAGCGTCCGCGCGCCGATCTCGTCGTGGACGTGTTCGGTCACCGCACGGGCGATGGCGAGACCGTCAGTGGTGCTGGTGCCCCGGCCCACCTCGTCGAGGAGGATCAGCGAGCGGTCGGTGGCGTCGTCCAGAATGTCGGCGAGTTCGGTCATCTCGACCATGAACGTCGACTTCCCGCCGGCGATGTCGTCGCTGGCACCGACGCGAGTGAACACCCGATCCACGAGCGAGAGGGAAGCGTCGGCCGCGGGGACGAAACTCCCGGCCTGGGCCAGGAGCTGGATCAGCGCCACCTGGCGCATATAGGTCGACTTCCCGCTCATGTTGGGGCCGGTGATGACGGCGAAGCAGTCGTCGGCGTCGAGGCGGGTGTCGTTGGGGACGAACGTTTCCTGCGTGCGCTCGACGACCGGGTGGCGACCGCCCTCGATCACCGTCCGCTTGGGGTCGTCGACGAAGGTCGGGCGGGCGTAGTCGTACTCGGCGGCGACGGTGGCGAACGAAACCAGCACGTCGAGGCGGGCGAGGGTGTCGGCCAGCGCCTGGACGCGTTCGGACTCGGCGGCGACGGTGTCCCGGACCTCCCGGAACAGGTCGTATTCGAGGTCGTCCGCGCGCTGTTCGGCCTGGATGATCTCGTCTTCCCGTGATTTGAGTTCGGGCGTGTAGAACCGTTCGGAGTTCTTCAGGGTCTGGCGGCGGGTGTAGTCCTCGGGCACCGAATCGAGGTTGGCGTTCGTGACTTCGATGTAGTAGCCGTGGACGGAGTTGTGGCCCACCTTCAGCGAGTCGATGCCGGTCCGTTCCCGTTCCTGCGCTTCCAGCGAGTCGATCCACTCCTTGCCGGAGCGCTCGGTCTCTCTGAGGTCGTCCAGTCGCTCGTCGTACCCCTCGGCGATGACGCCGCCCTCGGTGACCTCGATGGGCGGTTCCGCGCGGATTGCACGCCCGATCAGGTCCCGGATCTCGTCGAGCGCGTCGAGATCGGCTCGGATCGCCCGGAGCGTGGCGCAGTCGGCGTCCTCGAGGGCAGCCTCGATCTCGGGTACCACGTCGAGGGTGTCTTTCAGCGACCGCAGATCACGAGCGTTGGCACGGGATCGTGAGACCCGGGATATCAGCCGCTCGACGTCGTACACGTCCCGCAGGAGATCGTGCAGGCGCTCGCGGGTCCGCACGTCGCCGGCGAGTTCGCCGACCGCGTCGTGACGAGCCTCGATAGCCTCGCGCTCGATCAGCGGTCGCCGGAGCCAGTCTTTCAGCTCACGGGCCCCCAGCGCGCAGGCGGTCTCGTCCAAGACCTCCACGAGCGTCGCCCCCGCACGGCCGTGGACCGCCCGGCGCTCGAACAGCTCCAGACTCTCCAGGGCCACCCGGTCCAGCAGCATATACTCCCGCGGATCGTAGCGCGTGACGTGGTTCAGGTAGTCCAGCCGGCCGCGCTCGCCGTCGGTGTCGTCGCTCTCCGCACCCCTGGTATATTCCGCATAGTCCAGCAAGGCACCGCAGGCCAGAACCTCCGCGGCGTTCCCGAGGACTGTCCCCGGACCACCGAAGTACGACTCGACGAGCCGTTCGGGGCTGTCTCCCTCGAAGGCACTCCGGTCGTGGGGCGTCACCATGCAGTCCTCGTCGAAGGGATCGGTCGACGCGTCGGGGCCGACGACGGCCTCGGCAGGGGCAAAGCGACCGAGTTCGTCGGCAACGGCGGACTCGTCGGTCGTGCTGGTGACGTAGAAATCGCCAGTCGACACGTCCAGCAGCGCGAGGCCGAACCGGTCCCCCGAGCGAGCGAGACAGGCGACGAAGTTGTTGTCGTCGGTCCGGAGCAGTTCGTCCTCGGTGAGCGTGCCGGGCGTGACGACCCGGGTGACCGCGCGGTCGACGACGCCGGTGGTCTCCTCGGGCTCTTGCACCTGATCGGCGACGGCCACGCGGTAGCCCGCGTCCAGCAGGGTCTCGATGTAGCTCTCGGCGTTGTCGATGGGAATGCCGGCCATCGGGTACTCGCCGGTCGAGTCCTCCCGCTTCGTGAGGGTGATCTCACAGAGTCGCGACACCCGCTCGGCGGCGTCACAGAAGGCCTCGTAGAAGTCCCCCACCTGAAAGAGGACGAGCGAGTCCTCGTACGCCGAGCACAGCTCGAAGTACTGCGACATCATCGGCGTCAGCTCGTCGGCCCTGTCCTGCATCGTCTCGGGTGGGCCAAGCGCCGCGTCCATGGGCGACCGCAGTGTCGCGGACGGCATATGCCCTCCGGATAGCCAGTGGGTCGCAGTCGGTCGTTCGGGACGGGGTTCTTGTGGGCCCCGTTCGTACCGCCGGCCATGCGAACGGGCGTGATCGTCGCCGGCGGGTACTCCACGCGCTTCGGGGACGGCGACAAGGCCGTCGCCGACCTCGCGGGCACGCCCATGATCCGGCGGGTCGCCGACCGCCTCGCGCCCGTGACCGACCGACTGGTCGTCAACTGCCGGCCCGACCAGCGAGCGGCCATCGCGGAGGCGCTGTCCGGCTACGAGCATCCCGTGACCGTCGCCGAGGACGACGAGCCCGATCGGGGACCGATGACCGGCATCCTGACTGGCCTGCGCGCGGTCGAGACCGAGTTCGCGGTCGTCGTGGCCTGTGATATGCCCTTCGTCGCGGCCGCGCTGGTCGAGCACCTCTTCGAGCGGGCCAAGGATCACGACGCGGCGGTCCCGCGGGTCGACGGGCGCGATCAACCCCTGCAGGCGGTCTACCGCACCGACGCGACCGTCACGGCCTGTGAGGTCGCGCTCGCCCGGGACCAGCGGGCGGTCTTCGCCGCCCTGAACGACCTCGACTGGGTGTTCGTTCCCGAGGCGGAGATCGAGGCCCACGCCACGCTCGAATCGCTCCGGAACGTCAACACCCGCGAGGACCTGCGGGCGGCGGCCGCCGACCTGGGACAGTGACCTTCGGCCGTGTGAGTGGCCCCCCTCGCTTATGGTGTGTGAGAGAGATGATGACAGGCATGGAGTATTACAATGGTGACCAACTGTCACACATGGGCGACCTGCCGGCGATGGCAGCGTCCCGGTACGGGGAGCAAACAGCGTTCGTCTTCCAGGGACTGGAGACGAGTTTCGGCGAGGTGGAAGCGGAGGCCAACCAGGTGGCGAACATGCTCGTCGACCACGGCGTCGAGCCGGGCGAGCGTGTCGGCCTGTTCATCCCGAACACGCCGCGGTTCCCCAAGAGCTACTTCGGGACGCTCAAGGCCGGTGCGATCCCGGTCCCGCTGAACCTCCGGATGGACCCCGAGACGCTGGCGTTCGTCATCCAGGACGCGGGCATCGACGTGCTCTTTGGCTCGCCGTTTTTGGCCGACGAGGTCCAGAACCTGGCGGCGGCCGCCGAGGTCGGGACGCTGTTCCTGCCGGGCGTCTCCGAAGAGGGCGTGGTCAACTACTCCCACGCCATCGCCGACCACCCGGAGACGTTCGACCGCGAGGCCGAGGGCGTCGACCGCGACTTCGAGGACGTAGCGGTCCAGCCCTACACCAGCGGAACGACGGGCAAGCCCAAAGGTGTGCAGTTGACCCACGAGAACCTGCTGTCGACCATCGAAGCGTACGACAACGGCGGCCTCCCACTCGATCCGGACGACACCTTCCTGCTCGTCTTGCCACTTTTCCACATCTACGGGCTGAACGCCCTGCTCGGCTCCGGGCTGTACAGCGGGTCGACGATGGTGCTGGTCGCCCAACCGGAACCGGAGCCGATGTTGAACGGCATCCAGGACAACGACGTGACCAACTTCGCGGGCGTGCCCGCCATGTACACGATGATGTTCCGGGAGTACCGCGAGAACCCCGAGAAGTACGACCTGTCGAGCCTGGAGTCGGTCACCTGCGCGGCCGCGCCCCTCGCGGACGCGACCCGGCGAGAGATCATGGACGAGTGGGACGTGCCGATGGTCGAGGGCTGGGGAATGACCGAGACCAGCCCCGCCGGCACGGTCGAGCCCTCCCGTGGCGTCCGGAAAGCCGCCGGCTGTGTCGGGCCCGTCCTCGACGAGGTGGAGATCAAACTCGTCGATCCAGGGACACGGGAGACGAAAGTATCGACCGACCAGCTGGAGCCGTTCCCCGACGACGACCTCGACTTCGACGACGAAGCGAGCGTCACCGGCGAGATCGCGATCCGGGGGCCCAACGTGTTCGAGGGATACTACAATCGCCCGGAGAAGAACGAACAGGTGTTCGACGACGAGGGCTACTTCTACACGAAAGACATCGCCCGCGTCGACGAGGACGGCTACTTCTGGATCGTCGACCGCGCCGACGACATGATCATCGCCGGCGGGGAGAACATCTACCCCGCCGAGGTCGAAGACGCCCTCTACGAACACCCCGACGTGGAGGAGGCCGCCGTGGTCGGCGCATCCCACGAGGTGAAAGGCGAGGCACCGGTGGCCTACGTCGTCCTCTCGGAGGGGACCGAGGTGAGCGAGGAGGAGCTCCGGGAGTTCGCGCTGGATTACGTCCCGACGTACGCCCACCCCCGTCGGGTGTTCTTCGTGGACGAACTCCCCCGGAGTGCCACCCAGAAAGTCCAGCGGTACAAGCTCGAAGAAGAGACCGAGGACCGCCTGAGCGAACCGCTTCGCTCCGAGGACGAGGACCTCTAGGTCCCTTCGACCAGCCGTCGCAACTGCTCGGGCGGGACCGCACCGCGGGCCGCGTACCCGTCGTAAGCGAAGGTCGGCACGCCGCTGATACCCTGATTTTTCGCGTCGTCGAACAGCGAGCGGACGCGCTCGCGGAGGTCTTCGTCGTCGAGGGCCGCGCGAACGTCGTCGGGGTCGACGCCGGTCTCCCCGGCGAGGTCGATCAGTACGTCGGGTTCGCCGATGTCGCGGCCGTCGGTCCAGAGCGCCTCGAAGATCGCCCAGTCGAAGTCGAGCCACGTCTCGTAGTCGTACTCGTCGCGCACGCGAACCGAGGCGATCTGGGCGGCAAGCGAGTCGATGTCGCGGGAGAGGTCCAGATCCATCTCCACGTCGTACTCGTCCTGGAGGCGACGGACGTTCTCTTTGGCCTGTTCGTAGTAGTCCTCGTCTTTGCCGTCGTCCACGTCGTGGTCGATGCTCCCGTCGGGGTTGCGCTTGCCGGCCCGGAGGTCGAAGGGGTGCCAGTCGATCACGAGGGCGGCCTCGGGCTCGTCCTGGTACTGGGCCAGCGAGTGCCGGCCGAGATAGCAGAACGGACACACGTAGTCGGAGTAGACGGTGATCCGGTCGTCGCCGGTGGCGTCGGACATAGTCGTTCCAGGGCCCGAAAGCGGGAAAACGGAACGGTTCGGGCCCACGCCGGGAGGGCACCCACCGTCATCGCTAAGCCCACCGGGTTGTACCACCCTGTATGACAGACCTGGGCAAGGTCGACCGGGACTTCTTCGACGCGCACATCTACCCACACCTCGGGGCCGACCGCGACGACGAGATCCTCGGGCCACAACACGGCGTGGACTTCGGGGCCATCCGGATCGGCGAGCAGGTCGTCGCGATGGCGACCGACCCCGTGTTCGTCATGCCCTCGCTGGGCTTCGAGCGGGCCGCGTGGTTCGCCTTCCACATCCTCATGAGCGACGTGGCCGTCTCGGGGATCCCGCCCACGCACCTCAGCGTCGACTTCAACCTCCCGCCGGAGATCACCGACGAGGAGTTCGAGACCGTCTGGACGACCTTCGACGAGGAGGCCCGCGACCTCGGTGTGTCGATCGTCACGGGCCACACCGGCCGGTACGCCGGTTGTAACTACCCGATGGTCGGCGGCGGGACGCCGCTCGCGGTGGGTGATCCCGACGACCTGGTTCGGCCCGACGGGTCCCGTGAGGGCGACCGCGTGATCGTCACGAAGGGGCCGGCCATCGAGGCGACCGGCCTGCTCTCGATCCAGTACGAACCCCTGCTGGCCGAGGCCGTCGACGCCGACACGCTGCAGGCCGCACAGGACCGCTTCTACGACATGAGTCCCGTCAGGGACGCACTGACGGCCGCCGCGGCGGGGCCGGTGACGGCGATGCACGACGCCACCGAATGTGGGATTTACGGCGGCCTGTTCGAGATGGCGCGTGCGGCCGAGGTCCGCATCGAGATCGAGCAGGACGCGGTGCCGGTCCAGCCCGGCGTCGTCGAGGCCTGCGAGTTCTTCGAGATCGATCCCTGGATCTCCATCAGCGAGGGGACGCTCCTGGCGACGGTCGATCCGTCGGGTGTGGACACCGTACTCGCGGCCCTCGACGACGAGGGGATTCCGGCCGCCGACGTGGGCGAGGTCGTCGCGGGGTCGGGGCTGGTCGTCGACGGGGAGGAGCGAGACCACCCCGGACGGGACCCATTCTGGGCCGCCATGGAGGAGTACGCCGAGAAGCGCTAGTCGAACAACGCGAAGCCGAACGCAGCGATCGCGGACAACGCGAGGGCGAGCGAGAGCGTCGCCCGCCAGCGCGGGATCGCGGCGGTCAGCGGTCCGACGACGAAGAGCGCGGCCCACGCGAGGCCAACGGCGACGCCCCCGACCAGCACCGACGCCGCGGCGTGGACGAACTCACCGCGCTGGGTCGGCGCGTCCGGCCCGACGGTTCGCCCGAGGTCAGCTGCGGTCGCGCCCACGTCCCAGACGACGAACGCCGCGGCCACGCCGGCGAACGCGATCGGCGGGAAGACGGTCGGCGCGGCCAGCAGCGCACCGACGGCCAGCAGCGCTGCCCCCAGCGCGAACCCGGGGGCACCGTCGGGGACGCTCCGGAACCGGACCAGCACCGCCATCGCGCCGGACACGAGCAGGACCGCGACCAGCGCCGCCAGCACGACCAGCGGGGCGACGGCGACCACCGCCGGCGGCGCAGCCGCCAGGCCGAAACTCGCGAGCGACCCCGGGACGGCGACGATAACGACCGTCACCAGCGAGACAGCGACCCCGCCGGCGGCGTACGCCAGCGTGTGGGGCGGGCTCGGTGCCAGCCACCCGACGAGGAGTCGTCGGCCGACCTCGCCGAGCAAGACGGCGAGGACGAGACACAGGACCACCGCCAGCGAGAGGTGTAACACGCCCGACGCGAGCGTGATACGAACGACCGCGCCCAGGACCGGGAGCGCGGCGAGCGCGGCGTCGAACTGCCGGGGGACGAGCGACAGGAGCAGTAACTGCACGGACAGCGCTCCCCAGTACCACCGTGACACGTCTGTGAGCGACACGCCGAGGTGGGCCAGATCGGCGAGGACGCCATCGATCCTGTCGGTCGTGTCGCCGACCCACGACTCCAGAACCACCGTCGCCAGGTCGAGCGCGAGGACGACGGCGAGCGCCTGCAACTGGAGCGCGACGAGGAGCGCCAGCGACGGCCAGGCCGACAACGGTGGGATGGCCGCGACCGCACTGCCGGTCGCCGGAACGACGCCGGCCGCGACCAGCACGCCGCCCATCGCGACCAGAAAGAGGACGAGCCCCGAGTGAACCGTCGTCCTGACCAGGTGCCGACCCAGCGCGGTCACGTCGCCGGCGACGGCGTCGACGCCGACGGCCAGCACGGCCAGCGAGACACAGACCGTGACCGCCAGCCCACCGGCGAACAGCCCGTAGCCCAGCGGCCACAGGAGCGAGAGGCCACCGACGGCGAGGCCGAGGCTCCCGGCGGTCCGGATCGCAGTCGCGTCACTGGCGAGCGCCGCGGCACTCCGGGCCACCAGCAACGCGCCGCCGACGCCGACCAACACCGACAGTGGGGACCCGACCGCGGTCCCGAGTCCCAGCGCGGCGACGACGGCGACCGCGAGCGCGACTCGCCGGCCGAACCGCGTGGCGTGGCCAGTCACCCCGACCACCCCGCGGCGGCCCGCTCGAAGGCGGCTTCGAGCGCGTCGTCGCGCGACCAGTCCACCGTCCGGACACCGGCCCGCTGGAGTCGCCGGAGCCGCACGTCCCGGTCGAGGCGGTCGAGGGTGCCACCGGTCGACGCGCCCGCAGTCGCGTCCGGGCTGACGACGAGGACGGAGTGGTCGCGCGCCCGGAAGTGCTCGGCCACGTCGACGGCGTCGTCGGTCAACAGCGGCGAACAGAATACCACCTGCGTCTCCGGGGGAATCCGTTCGGTGAGGTCGGCCAGCGCCCGGTCGAGCGCCCGATCCACGGCATCGTCGCCCAGCGTCGCCCTGGTCGTGAGGGACACGGCGTCGACCGCGTCGCCGTCGGCGAGGAACCGCTCGACCGCGACGGCCTGCTCGCGGCCGGCCGCGGCCGGGAGGTAGGCGGTCCGGTTCCCGAGGGTCGCGACGCCGACGTGGTTGCGTCCGTCGAGCAAGGTCCCCGCGAGCCTGGTGATCGCCTCGGTCGACAGCGAGAGTCCCGTCGGGTCGCCGGGGCGGGGAACGGTGCGAGCCGACGCGCTGGTGTCGACGACGAACAGCACCGTCGCCGCCCGCGTCTCGCGGAACTCGACGGTCGTCAGTTCCCCGGTCGCGGCGAAGCGCTTCCAGTCGACCCGCCCGACGGGGTCGCCGAGCCGGTAGGGCCGGGTCGCGGCGAAGGTCACGCCCTCGCCGCCGGCGTCGGTCTCGATGCGACCGGTAGCGGCGGTCGCCGCCTCGGTCAGGGGGAACGCGTCGGCGGTCGTCTCGCAAGTCACCGTCGTCCCGACGCCGGCGTCGAGGCGGCGCTCGCGGCCGCCGCCGACCGACCGGACCGTGATCGTGGGACCGTCGAACACGAACTCACCCCGCCGCGCGCGGACGGTGTAGGTGAGCGTCGTCTCCTCGCCCGGGCGGAGGCTGGTACAGCAGGCGGTGTCGCCGTCGACGACGGTGAGCGCGTCGGGCACACCGTCGGCGATCCGGACCTCGGGAAGCGCCGCCTCGCCGACGTTGGCGACCGAGAGGGTCACCGCGACGGCCTCGCCGGGTCGGGGCCGATCCTCCGTCACCGACCGCTCGACGGCGAGGTCGGGCTCGGGAAGCGCGTGCAGGCGAGCGGACGCCGCGTAGCCCAGCGGGACGACAGCCCCTAGCAGGACGGTGACGCTCCCGAGGGCGACGCCGACTGCGGTGACGACCAGCGCTGCCGGGACGGCGGCCGAGAGCGGGTCGAAACCCGGCTCGCCGCCAGACCCCTCGGTCACGCGATCTCGACCTCCGTGTCGGCGTCGGCCCGCGCGGCCAGTTCCGCGACTGCGGCCCGGGCGCGGCGCTCGAAGGGGCGACCGCTCAGCCAGTCCACGACGCGCACGGCCGGCGGCGGTGTCGCGTCGCCGAGGAACGCCGCGGCCCGCGGGTCGTCGGTCCAGGTACCCTCGTCGAGACGGACACTCGCCGTCTCCGGGTCCAGCCCGTCGTGTTCGACCAGCACGGTCTCGGCCACGCCCCGGACGCGACTGCGGACCTCCCAGCGGTCGTCGTTGATCGACCACGACTCGCGGCGCTTCGGGGCCGCCAGCCGCGAGAGTGCCTCGTCGACAGACTCGCCGGCGACCCGAACGTCGCGCTCTTGCTCGTCGTCGGCCTCGTCCGTTTCGGCGGTCCCGGCCGGGTCGGGCGGTGTCGACGAGGGGATGCTGAACGGACCGCCGTTCACGTCGAACCGACCGCGAACCGCACCGCGTTCACGGCCCGAGGGCCGGAGCCGTGCCAGCCAGTCCGTCGAGACGAGTCCCGCCATCCCGAGGAGGGCGAGCAACGCCGCGGTCCCGAAGACGACCGTCGCTACGGACGCGTTCGCCACGGTTCCCCGGATCACTGCGGGGACGGGCGCAGCGGCGACGGCGACGGCCAGCCCGAGCGCGACCACACCGACGGCGGACAGGAGCCGACGCCGGGTCATCGGTCACCCTCCAGCGCCCGCCTGATCCGCCGGACGGCGGCCAGCGCCCGCTCGGTCCGGTCCTCGGTCCGGCGGTACCCGCCGTAGGCCACGCGGCGGAAGGCCCGGGTGAGCCGTTCGACGGGTCCGGCCGGGAGGCCGGCCTCGACGGCTGTGGCGGCGAGTTCGCCGGGCGTCTTCGTCTCCGGCCGCTCGACCGGGAGCGCCTCGACCATCGCCAGCCAGGCCGCCTCGATGGTGGCCGGCGACGGCTCGTCGCCCGCCTCGACCTCGCCGTCCGGAGCCGGGTCGGGCGTCGGGTCCGGGGCCGTCGCGTCGCTGTCGCGCGCACCGGCGAACACACCGGCCAGGCCCCGCGGGATCGCCACGACCACGGCAGCCAGCCCCCGCGAGACGGCAGCGGTCACGTCCGCGAGCGTTCGACCGATGCCGGCGAGGGCGCTTCCCGTCCCGCGCGTGAACGCGCCGGTGACAGCTCCGAGATCGCCGAGGACCCGCGGAACGCCGGTCGAGACGCGGACGAGAAACGCGACCGTCCCCTGTGCGACCGCCTGTGGCACCGAGAACACGGACACGGCCGGGATCGGCAACCGGCCCAGACCCGGCCAGTCGCGGGCCTTCCCTTCGAGGGCGACCGCGACGATCAGAATCGCGACGAGGAACACGCCGGCGACGAGGGCGAGCGGGCCACCGCCGGCCCCACCCGTCGAGTCGGCGGCCGCGGTCGAGTCCTCCGGCGTGGGCGTCGGGGTCGGCGTGGGTGTCGAGGGCTCCCCGGGCGGTTCCGGCGGTGGGTCGCCGCTCGGCGCGGTCGCGTCGCTCAGGCCACCGAGGAACGCGACGAGCGGGTCCGTACCCGCGCCCCCGCCGGCCCCGCTGGGCGTGGGAGACGGGACGCTTCCGAACCCAGCCGCGGGCAGGAGGGCGGCGGCGAGGAAAACGGCGAGGGCCGCGAGGGCGACTGGCCCCACCCGATCTGCGTCGGGGACCACTGTTACCGGGAGGTACTTGTCACTCGATCATATGGTTTGGGATGTGCCCTCCAGCACGGACCGAACGCTGACCCGGCGGATCGGGACGACCCTCGCGGCAATCGTGCTCGTCGACCTGCTGGTGGCCGGTCTGCTCGCCGCCCTGCTGGTGCCGTGGCTGGCACCGCTCGGGACAGCCGCGGCCGCGCTGGGCGTCTCGCTCCCGCCGGCGGTCCGGTGGCTCGCCGTCCTCGTTCCGGGGGTCACCGTTCTGGCGGCGGCTCAGTTGTGGTACGCGCGACGGCGACTGCTGGCCAGCGTCGATGCGACACCCGCGACCGAGGCGAGCCACCCCGATTTGCTCGCGCGCGTCCGCCGACTGGCGACGCTGGCCGACCTGTGTCCGCCCGCGGTGGCGATCGTCGACAGCGACACCCCCAACAGCTTCACCGTCGGCGGCCTCACCGGGTCGACACTGGTGGTCACGACGGGGTTGCTGGCGGAACTGGACGGCGACCTGCTGGACGCCGTGCTGGCCCACGAACTCGCACACGTCGCCAACCGGGACGCCGCGGTGCTGACGCTCGCCACCTTCCTCCCGGCGCTGGTCGAGGACCGGACCGCGCTGGTCCGCCCGCGGACCGCGACGGGGGTCGCGACGTGGCTCGGCTGTCTCGTGGTCGGCTATCCGCTGGCGGCCGCGGTCGTGGACGCGCCACTGTTCAGCGCGGCGTACGCGGCCCGCTACGTCGCGCTGGTGTTTGCCTGTCTCCTGCTCGGGGGGATCGTGGTCGGTATTCTGGCCGTTCCCGCGACAGTGCTGGCCGGGCGACTCGCGCGCGACCGGGAGTTCGCGGCCGACCGCGCCGGGGCGCTGTTGACGGGCGATCCGGCGTCGCTGGCGCTGGCGCTGGAACGACTCGACGGACACGACCGACCGTCGACCGACGCCCGGCGGAGCGAAGCCCTGGCACACCTGTGTCTGTTGCCCCAGGAATTCGGATCGGACACCGAGAATGAGGGGTTCACGCTCGACGTGCGAACCCACCCCAGCACCGGCCGCCGGATCGAGCGCCTCCGGTCGCTGACGGCCGAACTGGAAGGATAGTTACTGCTCGACCGGCGAGACTGTGTTCGACTGGATCCACGCCGCCTTGGCGTCGCGGTCGTAGACGATCAAATCGCCGTCGTCGGTCTCGAACTCGCCGTACTTCTCGTCGATCTCGGTATCGATCCGTTCTGCTGGTTCTGCCATTGTTGTGTTCACGCGCGGCCGTGGTGTGCCATCACACCACGTCCGTCGCGTCTCACCCGTATGGGAGCCGTTGGCAAATATAAGCATTGTGCTGAATGTTGTATGGAATATTGTTAGCATACTAGGACGGATAAGGGACGGCGCTCGCTCGCGGTCGATGGCTCGCCGACGGGAGTCACCGCTAGCAACTTAGTGCGTGCCGACCCGACTCCGGGGTATGAACCGACGAGCGGCACCGGAGTCCCGGCCGGTCGCGTTGACCGTCGCCGGGAGCGATTCCGGCGGCGGCGCGGGCATCCAGGCGGACCTGAAGACGATGGAAGCCTGCGGAGTGTTCGGGACCAGCGCGATCACGAGCGTCACGGCACAGAACACCCGCGGCGTCGCGGGGACCCACCTGCTGCCGACCGGAGAGATCGAGGCCCAACTGGACGCCGTCCTCGACGACTTCGACGTGGGCGCGGTGAAGACGGGGATGCTCGGGACCGCCGAAGTCGTCGAGACGGTCACAGCGTACGCCGACCGCCTCCCGAACCTCGTGGTCGACCCGGTGATGGTGGCGGCCTCGGGCGACCGCCTGCTCGAACCGGAGGCGGAATCGGCCTACGAGGACCTGATCGGCGCGGCCACGCTCGTGACACCCAACGCCGACGAGGCGGCGGTCCTGACCGGGATCGAACCCGGGACCGAGGACGAGATGCGGGCGGTCGGCGAGCAACTGCGCGACCTCGGCGCGACCGCCGCGCTGGTCAAGGGCGGCCACGTCGAGTTCGCCGACGACGACCGAGCCGACGAGGTCGTGGACGTGCTGGTGACCGACGAGACCGTCGAGACGGTCCGACATCCCCGCGTCGAGACCGACGCGACCCACGGATCGGGGTGTACCCTCTCCAGCGCCATCGCGGCCCATCTGGCACGCGACGAGGACCTCACGACGGCCGCCGAGGCCGGCGTCGACCTGCTCGCACGGGCCGTCCGCTATCCGCTGGACGTGGGTGAGGGACCGGGGAGCGTCCACCACACGGTCGAGGCCCGGGATCGCGCCGCCCGCGAACCGACGGCCGAGCGCGTCACCGAAGTCGTCGAGCGGTTCGTCGACCGCGACGTGTCGTCACTGGTCCCGGAAGTCGGGATGAACGTCGTCGGTGCGACACCCTACGCCGAACGGCCCGACGAGACCGCTGCCGTCGAGGGCAGAATAACGCGAACGCGCTCGGGCGTCCGGCCCAACCGCGGCGTCCGCTTCGGCGCATCGAGTCACGTCGCACGCTTCCTGATCGCTTGCCGGGAGTTCGACGCCGCCCGGCGGTTCGCGGTGAACTGCCGGTTCGGCCACGACGTGGCGGCGGCGCTGGCCGATCTGGACGGCGAGGTCGTTACGGTCGACGATGACGCCCCCGACTCGGCGGGGTCGATCCAGCGGTGGCTGGCCGAGACAGCGTTCGAGCGGGCCGACGGGTCACCCGTCGCGGTCGTCGACCAGGGCGGGGTCGATCGGGAACCGATGGTGAAACTGCTGGCCGACGACGCCGCGGCGCTGGCGGCTCGGACGCTCGCGGTGTGTGACACCATCGACACCGCGTAGGCTGATATACCAGGTATTTTTCCACCGTTCGATTCCGGAAAACATTCAATGGGGTCGGCAAGACTGGCAAGCAAGACTGGTGACGACCGACGACACAGCTCCAGGGGTGGTGGTAGCCGACCTCGCGGACACCGCGTTCGACCTCGGGACCCACCTGAACGGGGACGCGGTCGAACGGGTAGTGACGGCCTCCGCGATCCGTCGTGTGATAGTGGACACCGAGCCGGATTGCGTCGTCGTGACCGGCGAAGCGCCGGACGGAGCGTGGCGGCGGGGCGTCGACACCGTTCGCGCTGTCGACTCGACGCTACCCGTCGTCCTGGTCGCGCCGGACGGGAGCGAGCGACTGGCGGCCGCGGCGGTCGAGGCCGACGTGGCCGCGTACGTCAACCGCGCGGCGGAGTCGGACCCGGGCGGTCGGCTCGCGGCGGCGGTCGAGGCGGCCGTCGGGCAGGGTTCGGGAGACCGCCCCGCCCGGAGCGGGTCAGCCGCCGAAGACACCCGGATCGATCACTACCGGACGCTCGTCGAGACCGCCGGCGATCCGATGTACGTGCTGGACGCGGACGGGAACCTGCGGCTGTACAACGATGCCATGGCCGAGCGGGTGGGCTACGAGGACGCGGACCTCGTCGGCGAGAGCGTCGAGCGGTTCACGACGGCCGATTCGCTGGCGACCGCCGACGCGGCCATCGAGCGCCTGCTCGCCAACGGCGGCGGGACCCACGAGACCGTCGAGATCGACCTGCTGACCGCAGCCGACGAGCGAGTGCCCTGTGAAGTGTCGCTCGCGCCCGTCCGGGACGACGACGGGGCTTTCACCGGGTCGGTCGGCGTCATCCGTGACATCACCGACCGGCGGGCGCGCGAGCGGGAACTCGAACGCGACAAGCGGATCTTCGAGACCGTCCCCGACGTGATCTTCGCGGTCGACGCCGACGGGATCGTCGAGACGACCAACGAGCGCGCGAGCGACGTGTTCGGGATCGACCGGGCGGATCTGATCGGGCGGTCCTACACCGACCTGCTCGACGCGGACGTGGTCGGCCGGGAGGCAGTCGACCGCTATCTGGAGACGATCGCACGACTCCTCGATTCCGACACCGACGCGCCGGGACGGTTCGAGGTCACGCTGACGACGCCCGACGGCCGGGACCGCACCTACGAGGTCCACGTCACGCTCCGGTCGATCGACGGCGAGTTCCGGGGCACCGTCGGGGTCATGCGCGACATCACCGAACGGACGCGCCGCGAGGCGGAACTCGAACGCCAGAACGAGCGGCTCGAACGCTTCGCCAGTGTCGTCTCCCACGACCTGCGCAACCCGCTCGAAGTCGCACGCGGCCGGCTGGAACTCGCCCGTGAACGCGGCGACGACCGCCACCTCGAACACGTCGACAGTGCCATCGACCGGATGGAGACCATCGTCGACGACCTGCTCGCGCTGGCTCGCCAGGGGACCGCGGTGCAGGACACCCAGCTGGTCCGACTCGACCGGATCGCCCGGTCGGCCTGGGAAGTCGTCGACACGGGCGAGGCCACGCTGACGGTCGCGAGCGACTGCACCGTCCGCGCCGACGGGAGCCGCCTCCAGCAACTGTTCGAGAACTGCTTCCGAAATTCAGTCGAACACGGCGACAACGACGCCACGTCCTCGCCCGTCTCGGTCCGGGTCGGCCTGCTCGCCGACGACGGCCGCCCCGACGGCTTCTACGTCGAAGACGACGGCCCCGGTATCCCCGCCGACCAGCGCGACCAGCTCTTCGAGTACGGGACCGCCGGAAGCGACGGCGGGATGGGGCTCGGGCTGGCCATCGTCAAGGACATCGTCGACGCCCACGACTGGCGGATTCGCGTCGCGGACGGCACAGCCGGGACCGGCGCACGCTTCGAGATCACCGGCGTCACCGTCCGCGAACAGTGAATCCGAACGAAGGGTGCCGGGCGGCTACCGCGGTCGCTGTGGCAGACTCACGCTGGACTCGCCGGGGCGGACCGTGACGCCGTCGGACTCCCGGGAGTTCAGGTAGTACGGACTGGAGACCTCGATCTGGAGGCCCAGCGTGTCGCTCGGTGAGACGAACCGCTGGAGCGTCGGGAACTCGAAGCTGATACGGGAGACACCCGAGCCCTCGATCCGGTAGGCTTCCCCGATACCGTTGATGGGGTCGCCGTTCCGGAGCATATTGACGAAGATGCGGGCCTCGGGGCCGTGCACGTCCAGCGAGAGGTCGATCTGTGGCGTGCCGTACCACTCGGCGCGGTCGCGCACGTCCCAGGTGTAGGTGACGTTCGAGTCGTACCACCAGCTCCACTGCTCGATGCGGTCGTCCCCGTTCGCGTCGGCGGTCCCGAGGTCGTAGGTGACGACCTCGGTGTCGTCCGGTGGGAACTGCTCCTCAGCACGGAACTCCTCGCGCTGTTTGAGGTAGGTGTTCGACTGTGCGATGTCGGTGCGCTCGCCGCGGAGGTGGCGGTCGAACCACGTGTTCACCAGTCCGTTCATGTGCCCCCGCTGGTCGAACGGGACGGTGATCTCCTCGGGGGCGTGGCCGCCCTCGTAGAAGGCCAGTCGGGACTCGACGCCCCGATCCTGCAGGGCCCGGTAGGTCCGGACGGCCTCGATGGGCTTGAACAGCGAGTCGTCCCATCCCTGTACGAGGAACGTCGGCGTGTCGTAGTCCTCGAAGTACGGGAAGGAGCGGGATTCGTTGGCCTCGAGGATGCCCGGTGGCAGGTCGTTGGTTTCGAGCGCCTGCTCGTACCAGTCGTACAGCCGCGGGTCGATGTTGGTGTCCGGGCCGATCAGGTTCGAGCTGATCCCCCCGAGTCCGAGCAGGATCGACAGCCAGCCGATCTTGATGACGCCGTTCGGTGCCAGCGAGTACTGCAGGTCGTTCCACGTGATCCGCGGCGCGACCGCGTCGATCCGGTCGTCGGCCGCCGCCGCCGAGAGCTGGATACCACCGGCGTAGGAGACGCCGTCCATCCCTACTTTCGGGTCGTCGGTAGCGTCCAGCGCCACCTCCGGCCGGTTGGCCAGCCAGTCGACCAGCCGCCGGGCGTCTTTGATCTCGTTGGGTCCGTCGAGCCCGACGGTCCCCTGGGAACTCCCGAAGCCGCGCGAGTCGTAGGTCAGGACGTTGTAGCCGTTCTTGGCGTGGAACTTCGCCTTCGGCGCTGTCAGCGGCGACTCACGGAACGCCCCCCAGCCGTGTGTCATCAGCACCGCGGGCTGTGGCTCGCTGGCGTCTGGCGTGTACAGCGTCGCCTCGAGCTGTGTACCGTCCCAGGACTCGATGGTGTAGTCCTCGGTCGTGACGCCCGACCCGAACGACGCCGTCGCCGTGCCGACCCCCGTCGCGAGCGCCGTCAGGGCCGCCCCCGAGGCCCCGAGGAATCGTCGCCGGTTCACGCGTCCGTCTGTACCACTGTCGCCTGCACTGTGGTTCTCCCCCATGATACCCACCAACAATCATCGAGGACACACACATCAAGGTGTTTTTATTCACCGTTTATTGCCGGTAATATTTGTATTCGTGCTACAGGTCCTGCCAGGTAGTCAGGCGGATAGCCGCGACGAGCGCGAGGGCCGCGCCGACGCCGAGGATCGCGAACGGGACCGCGACGCCGTCCGTGGTGTCGAGGACCATCAGCCGACGGAGTCCCCGGTGGAAGTGATACACCGGGAGCAGTGTGGCGGCGGTCTGGAGGGACGCGGGCATCAGGTCGAGTTCCCAGAACACACCCGAGACGAACATCGTCGGGAGCGCGACGGCCATGCCGAGACTCGTCGCGGCGTCGGGACTCCGCACGAGGCTCCCCAGCGCCATCCCGAAGCCGGCGAACGTCACGGCGCCGAGCAGGATCAGGGCGATCGAGAGGGGACCGGGGATCACGGTCACGCCGAAAGCGAGGTGAGCCACGACGACCATGAGCGCGGTGACGAGGACGGCCAGCACGGCCTGCATGACGACGTTCGCGAGGATCCAGTCCCGCTTTCGCAGGGGCGTGGCGGCGAGTCGCTTGAGGGTGCCGTCGCTCCCGAATCCGGCGACGATCGACGGGAGCGTGACCAGTCCGTTGATCAGCACGACCGCCGCGATCAGCGCGGGGAGGAAGTAATCCACGCCCGTCAGATTCCGGCTCCCCAGATCGCCGGTCGTCACCGTCGTCGGTGGCTCCTCCACGCCCAGTGCCTCGTCGTTGAAGCGGGCCACGACGCTCCCCAGAACGCCCCTGACCGCGGGGGCCGTCTCGTCGTCGCTGGCCGCGTAGAAGACGATCTCGGCGGGACCGCTCACGTTCGTCCCGTTGGTCATCGCCCTCGTGCCACGACGTATCTCCGTCCGGTTCGTCCCGTTCAGTCGTGTCTCCGTTTCGTTTTCGTCGAGGCCGGAGAGGGCCCGATTCACCGTGTCGAGGATGACGGCCCGGCGGGCACGCGCGCTCCCCGCCCGCACCTGCTCGTCGAAGCCGTCGGGGACGACCACGACACGGGTCGCACCCGTCGTATCGCTCTCCCGGTTCCACGCGGTGACGTTCCGGTCGGGGTCGATCGTCCGGACCGAGAGGACGTCCGTCTCGTTCAGCGCCGTCACGAACGTCTCTGAGAGGTTCGTCGGCTCGCCGTCTGCCGTCCGGTCCTGGTTCTGGACGTAGACGGTAAACTCGCCGACGCCGCCGCCGAACACGGCGCTGAAGATCACGAGCAGGACGACCGGAAACAGGAAGGCGAAAAACACCGCTTCGCGGTTGCGCAACCAGTCTTTCGACAGCGCGGTCAGCAGGGCTGGAACGCGTCTCACCGGAGGTCACCTCGGCTGTCGACCGTGCCGCCCGCCAGTCGCAGGAACACGTCTTCCATGCCCGCGCCGGTGAGGTCGATCGACCGGTCGCCGTCGAGCTCGTGGAGGCGGCCAAACGCCGCCTGGGCGCGCGAGCGGTCCTCGAAGAGCCCGACGAGATCCCCCACGTCGTCGCGGTACACCTCCGTCGCCGCCTCGCGCAGGGCCGTCTCGACGGCGTCGTCGTCACCCGTCGTCTCGACGACGAGTTTGATCTCCCCGCCGTACTGGTCGACGAGCGCGGACACGGCGTCGACCGCGACGGTCGCCCCATCGACCAGCAGCGCGGCGCGGTCGGCGAGTTCCTCGACTTCGGCCATGTTGTGGGTCGTCAGCACGACCGTCGTCCCGAGGTCGGTCAGGCGCTCGATCTGCGCCCAGGTGGTCCGTTTGGCCGCGGGGTCGAGGCCGGTCGTCGGTTCGTCCAGAAAGAGGATATCCGGATCGCTCACCAGGGCCATCGCGATTCCAGTCCGGCGCTGGTACCCGCCCGAGAGATCGCCGAAGCGCGTCCCCGCATACTCGGTCAGGTCGAGGCGGTCGAGGACCGCACCGGGATCGGACCCGTCGTCGTACAGCCGGCGGGCCAGCGCGACGTTCTCCCGGACGGTCAGCCGGTCGAACGTGTGAAACGACTGCGGGACGACGCCGATCCGGGCCTTGATCGCGCGGGGGGATTCGGTCACGTCGTGCCCGAGGACGGTCGCGGACCCGCTCGTCGGCGACCGGAGACACTCCAGAATCTCGACTGCCGTCGTCTTGCCCGCGCCGTTGGGGCCGAGCAGTGCGAAGATCTCGTCGGCCCGCACGTCGAAGGTCGCGCCGTCGACGGCGACCGTGTCCCCGTACACCTTGGTGAGCCCGTCGACGCTGATGACCGGATCGGCCGCTGTCATCGGTTCTCTCTCGATCCATCACGACCACTGACCCTAAATCCTGTCACTGATTCGATGTTGCGAGCGCGACCGCGTCGGCCGGACCCACAGCGTTTTATCCGGTGTCGCTCCCAGACCAGGGTATGACAGAGGCGACGGGCATCGTCGGGGAGTTTCTCGCCCTCAAGGCGGAGACGGATGCGGATCTGCTGGCGATGCAGTGCGGTGACTTCTACGAGTTCTTCGACGAGGACGCCGAGACGGTCGCGGACGAACTGGATCTGAAGGTGTCACAGAAGTCCTCACACGGGTCGTCGTATCCGATGGCGGGCGTGCCGGTCGACGACCTCACCCCCTACCTGACGGCGCTGGTCGAACGCGGCTACCGGGTGGCCGTCGCCGACCAGCACGAGACATCGGACGGCCACGAGCGGGCGATCACGCGGATCGTGACGCCGGGGACGTTGATCGAGACGCCCGACGACGACGCCCAGTATCTCGCGGCCGTCGTCCGCGAGGGCGACGGGTACGGCGTCGCCGCCGCGGACGTGACGACCGGGCAGTTCTTCGTGACCAGCGTCGACGGCGAGGACCGCGAGGGGGCGCTGTTGACCGAGTTGTACAAGTTCGATCCCGCGGAGGTGTTGCCCGGGCCGGACGTGCGGGCCGACGAAGCCCTGCTTGATCGGATCCGCGAGCGGACGACGGCGACGCTGACGCTCCACGCCGCGGAGTCGTTCGCGCCGGGGCGAGCGCGCCACCGCGTCCGCGAGCAGTTCGGCGACGATACCACCGAGAGCGTCGGCATCGACGACGACGAGGCCGCGATCCGGGCGGCCGGCGCAGTGCTTTCCTACGTCGAGGAAACCGGCCAGGGGGCGCTGGCTTCGGTGACCCGTTTGCAGACCTACAGCGGGAGCGACCACGTCGAACTCGACGCGACCACCCAGCGCAACCTCGAACTCACCGAGACCATGCAGGGCGACCGGTCGGGCTCGCTGTTCTCGACCATCGACCACACCGTCACCAGCGCCGGCGGTCGCCTGTTGAGCCAGTGGCTCGTCAGACCGCGGCAGTCCCGGCGAGAACTGGAACGGCGACAGTCCGGGGTCGCCGCGCTCGCCGAGGCTGCGATGGCCCGCGAGGACCTCCGGGAGGTACTCGACGGCGCGTACGACCTCGAACGGCTGGCCAGCCGGGCGGCCTCGGGGAGCGCCGACGCGGGCGACCTCCTGCGGGTCGCCGAGACGCTGGCACTCCTGCCCCGGTCGGCCGAGGTGATCGAGGGAACGGACCGGCTGGCGGAGTCCCCGCTCGCCGAGGTCGTCGCCGACGCCGACCGCGAGTCCGCCGCCGATCTGGCCGCCGAGCTGGACGAGGCGTTGGCAGACGATCCCCCGAGCACGGTCACGCAGGGCGGCCTCTTCCGGCGGGGCTACGACGACGAACTCGACGAAATCATCGAACAACACGAGGCCGCCAAGGAGTGGATCGAGACGCTCGATCAGCGGGAGAAGGGGCGGCATGGAATCACTCACCTGCAGGTCGACCGGAACAAGACCGACGGCTACTACATCCAGGTCGGCAAGAGCGAGGCCGACGACGTGCCCGACGAGTACGAGGCGATCAAGACGCTCAAGAATTCCGAGCGGTTCACGATTCCCGAACTGGAGGAGAAAGAACGGGAGATTCTCCGACTGGAGGAGCAACGGGGGGAGCTGGAGTACGAACTGTTCCAGAACCTCCGCGAGCGGGTGGCCGACCGGGCGACGCTCCTGCAGGACGTGGGCCGGGCGCTGGCGGAACTCGACGCGCTGGCGAGCCTCGCGACCCACGCCGTCCGCAACGACTGGACCCGGCCGGAACTGGTCGAGGGCCGGGACCTGGACATCCGGCAGGGTCGCCACCCCGTCGTGGAACAGACCACCTCCTTCGTCCCGAACGATCTCTCGATGGACGACGACCGCCGCTTCCTGATCGTTACTGGGCCGAACATGAGCGGGAAGTCGACGTATATGCGCCAGGCGGCGCTGATCACGCTGCTGGCCCAGATCGGGAGTTTCGTCCCCGCCGAATCGGCACGGGTGGGGCTAGTCGACGGTATCTTCACACGCGTGGGCGCGCTGGACGAGTTGGCCCAGGGCCGGTCGACGTTCATGGTCGAGATGCAGGAACTGAGCAACATCCTGCACTCCGCGACCGACGAGTCGCTCGTGATTCTGGACGAGGTAGGCCGGGGGACCGCCACGTACGATGGCATTTCCATCGCGTGGGCCGCGACGGAGTACATCCACAATCAGGTCCGCGCGAAGACGCTTTTCGCGACCCACTACCACGAGTTGACGGGACTGGCCGACCACCTCGACAGAGTCGAGAACGTCCACGTGGCCGCCGACGAATCGGACGGCGACGTGACCTTCCTCCGCACTGTTCGGGACGGTCCGACGGATCGCTCCTACGGGATCCACGTCGCCGACCTGGCCGGCGTCCCCGATCCGGTCGTCGACCGCTCGCGGGACGTGCTGGAACGACTCCGCGAGGAGGAGGCCATCGAGGCGAAAGGGAGCGGCGACGGCGAACCGGTCCAGGCCGTCTTCGATCTCTCCTCGGGGAGTTTCCAGCAGGATGGAGAGCGCACAGCCGAGCGAGCGACGGCCGACGGGGGAGCGGCGGCCGACGAGAGTGCGGACGATTCGACACTCGACCCGGAAACCGAAGCTATCCTCGACCAGTTGCGGGACCTCGACGTGAACGAGACGCCGCCGGTCGAGTTGCTGGCGAAAGTACAGGAGTGGCAGGCCAAACTCGACGGCGACGACGGGTGACGGATGTCGACACTGCCTCGTACCACCGGTCCGACCACCGACGCGACCAGTCGCCACTGATATATGCCCGATGTTCTGGAGGAGTGGCTTTAATTGGAGCCAGCCATTGGATATGGCCAGTGATACACAGTGTCTGACGCGGACGTGGACGCGGCCGGGGGGAGTGAGGAGACCGACGTGGACGCCGTCGTGATCGGCGCGGGATTCTCGGGCCTGTATATGCTGCACAAACTGCGCGAACAGGGACTCGACGTTCGCGTCTACGAGAAAGGCGACGAGGTCGGCGGGACGTGGTACTGGAACACGTACCCCGGCGCGCGCTGTGACAGCGAGAGTCACATCTACTGTTTCTCCTTCGACGAGGGCCTGCACCGAGAGTGGGAGTGGAGCGAGCGCTACCCCGAACAGCCCGAGATTCTGGACTATCTGCAGTGGGTGGCAGACCGGCTGGACCTGCACCGGGATATCGCGTTCGAGCGGGAAGTCACGTCGGCGACCTACGACGACGAGACGGCGACCTGGACCGTCGAGCTGGCCGACGGGGAGCGGGTCAGGACCCGATACTTCGTCACGGCGGTCGGCTGTCTCTCCGAGCCGTTCCTGCCGGACTTCGACGGACTCGGCGATTTCGAGGGCGAGTGGTACCACACGGCCCGCTGGCCCGACGAGGAGATCGACTTCGGCGACGACCACGTCGGCGTGATCGGCACCGGTTCGACCGGCATCCAGTTCATCTCGGAAGTCGGCGGCCGAGCCGACCATCTGACGGTCTTCCAGCGGACGCCCAACTACGCGGTGCCCGCACGGAACCGCCCGCTAGAAGACGACGAGTACGAAGAGATTCGCGAGAACTACGACGACATCTGGGCGCGGGCGCGTGACTCCCGGCTGGGGATGCCGTTCGACCACGAACACGAGACCGACTACGGCCTCTCGGAAGAGGAGATCCGAGAGGTGCTCGAAGAGCGCTGGCAACAGGGCGGCTTCCGCTTTCTCCACAGTTTCGAGCCGGGATCGATCCTGTCGAATCCCGAGTTGAACGACGTGGTCTCGGCGTTCATCCGCGAGAAGATCCGCGAGAGAGTCGACGATCCCGAGACCGCCGAGACACTCGTCCCGACGGACCATCCCTACGGCGCGAAGCGCCCGCCGATGGACTACGACGACTACTACGGGACCTACAACCGCGACGACGTGAGCCTCGTCGACGTGGACGAGAACCCCATCGAACGGGTGACGGCCGACGGGATCCGGACCACGGCCGCCCACTACGACCTCGACATGCTCGTGTTCGCGACGGGGTTCGACGCGATGACGGGCGCGATTCTGGCGATGGACATCGAAGGCAAGAACGGTCAGACGCTCGACGAGAAGTGGGAAGCCGGTCCCCGGACCTACCTCGGGCTCATGACTCACGGGTTCCCGAACCTGTTCACCATCACCGGGCCCCAGAGCCCCTCCGTGCTGACGAACATGCCGCTGTCCATCGAACAGCACGTCGAGTGGATCGCCGACTGCATCGCGTACATGGACGAACACGGCTACGACCGCATCGAGGCCACCGAGGACGCTGAGGACCAGTGGGTGCAGAATACCAACATGCTGGCCGAGAATATGCTGTTCTCCGAGGCCGACTCCTGGTACCGCGGCGCGAACGTCCCCGGGAAGACACAGGTGTTCACCCCCTTCCCCGGCGGGCTCGACAACTACCGGGAGATCTGTGCCCGGGTCGCCCGCGACGACTACGACGGCTTCGAACTCGGGCGGGCCAGTGGCACGGCGGACGAAGCCGTCTCCGAGCCCGGCGACTGAGTGGCGAATCGCACCCCTGATCCTTTCCCCCTCCCGCTCGCACGGCCGGTATGGCCTACATCTACGCGAAACACGAGATCGAGGACTACGAGCGGTGGGAGCGCCACCACGAGGCAAACGCCGACCGGCGGGCGGCCCACGGGTCGCTCGGGACGCAGGCGTTCCGCCCGAGTGACGACGAGAATACCGTGATCGTCCTGCAGGAAGTCGCCGACGACCGGCTGGACGAGGCGCTGGGCTACTACGACTCAGCGGAGTTCGCCGAAACGCTCGAATCGGCCGGCGTCGTCTCGATGGCTGAGTCGGCGGTGCTGGAGAAAGTTCACGAACAGGACGCCTGAAGAACTGTCCAGCCCCCTACAGCTATCAGTCGTCGCTGCGAGGGCCCGACAATGACCGCGCCGCTTCGCACGCTGTCGGCGTACGGGGACGCCGCCCGCCTGGTCGACGCCCGCCGGGTCCGGGGAATGGCCCGCGCGCTCGGCCACGACGTGGAACAGTACGACCCGCCGGACACCCCCGACGCCGATCTGGTCGCCGTCGCGCAGGGCGCGTTCGAATCGGTCGAGGACGCCGCCGAGCGCCTGCGTGAACTGGAGGACCTGCTCCGGGAACGCGACGACCGCCGAGCTGTCTTCCTGACGATCTACACCCGCATGACCGAGCGTATCCGCGCCCGGATCGAGGCCGACGGCTTCGGGGACCCGGCGTGGATGCGCGCCTACACCACGGCGTTCGCGAACTACTACCGGCGGGCGTTCCTGGCCTTCGAGCGCGGCGAACTCGGGGCCGTGCCCGACCCCTGGCGGATCGCCTTCGGCACCGCAACCGGCGACGCCCTCGTGCTCCAGGATGCCTTCCTGGGGATCAACGCCCACATCAACTACGACCTGGCGCTCACCCTGCGGGACGTGGGGATCGATCCCGACAGGGCGGCAAAGCGGGCCGATCACCGCGCGGTGAACGAGGTGTTGGCCCGGTTGATCGACGCCCAGCAGCGGGCGCTGGCCGAGGTGTACGCCGACGGAGTGGAGGACGTGGACGACGCGCTCGGTCGGCTGGACGAGCAACTGTCACTGCTCGGCCTCAGAGAGGGACGGGAGCAGGCCTGGCGGGTCGCAGTGGTCCTCACGGACGTGGGGTTCCCGCCGGTCGCGTCGCTGGCGCGGTGGGTCCTCCGGGCGACCGCGACGGGCGGGGCCGCGTTCGTCCTCGGGCCGTCGCCCGATTCGGACCTGCTGGCGGAGCTACGGCGGTTCGAGCGGGAGGGGATCGAACTGACGGCCGTGCTGGACCGGCTAGCCGACGAGTTGGCCGTCGCGTAGCCGAAAACGGCGCGGGAGCCGGTCGCCGGGACTCGTCGGTCACTCCTCGGGCATCCGGACGGTCAGCACGGGGACCGAGGCCGTCCGGACGAGTTTCTCGGCGACACTGCCCAGCAGGTAGCGGTCCAGCCCGCTCCGGCCGTGGGTCCCCATCACGATCAGGTCGATTCGCTCGTCGTCGGCGTAGGACCGGATCGCGTCGTGTGCTCGCCCCTCTAGCACGGCCGTCTGCGTGTCCTCGACGCCGGCTTCGCGCGCGGTCTCGGCGACCGTCTCGACGGCGGTCCGGGCCCGGTTCTGGAGCTGGTCCATGATCACGTCGAACTGCACGTCGGGGGCCATCGCGCCGGTGTCGACGACCGAGACCGTGTGCAGCTCCGCCCCGTAGGTCGTCGCGAGGTCGGTCGCGCAGTCGACGGCCACGCTGGCCCTGTCGCTCCCGTCGGTCGGGACGAGGATGCGCTCGTAGGGGACGCTACCCACATCTACCTCCGCGGGGTGGACGTTGAGGACGGGCACGTCCGACAGCCGGACGACTTTCTCGGCGACGCTGCCCAGCAGGTAGCGACGCACGCCGGTTCGGCCGTGGGTCCCCATCACGATCAAATCCATCCCCGCATCGTCGGCGTAGTCCAGAATCTCCTCGTTCGGGATGCCGGCGCGGACGACGCCCTCGGGCGTCGGATCGACGGCGAGTTCGTCGAGGGCGTCGTCCAGTTCCGCCCGGGCCGCCGCCGTGCGCTCGTCGACCCCGGAGCCACCATCGAGTTCGCGCGTGTCGACGACGTGGAGTGCGGTGAGGGTCGCGTCGTATCGCGTCGCGAGATCTGCGGCCTGTTCGAGCGCCCGCCGCGCCGGGTCGCTGCGGTCGGTCGGCACCAGGATCCGTTCGAACATGGTTCGCCCTAACGACGGGGAGGGATATAGGTGTGGTCCGAACCGAACCCGCTGTCCCCCGCGGTGGGTAGAGGCTTTAGGTGCGTCCGGGTGCCAGTCGGGGTATGGTCGCCGTCCGAAGACTCGTCATCGACGTGTTGAAACCGCACGAACCGTCCTTGCTCGCGTTCACGGAGCAGGTCGCCGCCGTCGACAGCGTCGAGGGCGCGACCGGCTCGCTGATCGAACTCGATCAGGAAGTCCAGAACGTCAAGATCACCGTCGAGGGGACGGATCTTGACTTCGACGACCTCGAATCGACCGTCGAGGAACTCGGCGGGACCGTCCACTCCGTGGACGAAGTAGGGTGTGGCGATATCCTGGTCGAGGAACGGCCGACCCACCAGGACGGGTGATCGCAGTGGGGCTGGGTCAGCGCCTGCGTCGACTGCTCGGCAAGGAGGACGTGCTGTCTATCTCGCGGCGCTACTTCGTCTCGAACGGGTTCGACGGGACCCTGACCTGCATCGGCGTCGTCATCGGGGCGGTTCTCTCGGGGGTCACCGACGGGTTCGTCGTCGTCAAGATCGGACTGGGCGCGGCGGTCGGCCTGGGCACGTCGGCGGTCTGGAGCGTCTGGGAGATCGAACGCGCCGAGACTCGCGCGGAGATCATGCGGATGGAACAGGCGATGCTTACCGACCTCGGAGACACGCGAATCGAGAGCCAACAGCGCGGCGTGCGCCTGCTCCACGCGACCGCGAGCGGGCTCGGCCCGCTGATCGGCGTGCTCGTCCCCCTCTCCCCGTTCGTCGTCTCGGGGACGGAGTCGATCCTGACGATGGTCGAGGCGGCCGCCGTCGCCGTTGTCCTCGGTGTCGGCGTCTTGAGCGTCTTCGGCGCGTACATGGGCTCGATCTCGGGCCAGCGGTGGTACGTCTCGGCCGCCCGCATGGGGCTGGCCGGGCTCGTGGTGGCACTCCTGAACATCGTCCTGCCGGGGTAGCCGGAGCGGTCAGGCCTCGACGGCCGCCGCGCCGACCATCCGTTTCGACAGCCACCCGACGACCAGCAGGATCGGCGTGCCGATGGCGACGACGCCGGCGAGCAAGCCCCAGTCAGCCAGCGAGAGCGGGACCGTCCCGAAGTACGTCGAGAGGGGCGTGTACAGCACCGCCAGGTGGAGCGCGAACGAGGCCCCGACCGCGAGCGCCAGCCACCGGTTCGACAGCAGGGGCGTGTCCCGCGTCCAGCGCACCACGTACAGTTTGGCGAACTCGAAGACGACGAACCCGGTGAAGACCATCGTCATCGCGTACGGTTTCACCGCGGGCGCACCGCCCAGCGTGTAGAGCATCAGCCCGAACATCAGCACCGTCATGGTCAGCCCCGCGCCGCCGACGAAGGTGAGCATCGAGCGGTCGACGATCCCGGCGTCCTTGTCGCGGGGTTCGCGGGCCATCACGTCCCCGCCGGGATCGGTGCCGAGCGCCAACGCCGGCAACCCGTCGGTCAGCAGGTTGATCCAGAGCAACTGGACCGGCGGTAGGATGAGATAGCCGTACAGCGAGGCTCCGAGGACGATTGCCACCTCGGCGGCGTTCGCACTCAGGAGGTATGCCACGAACTTCCAGACGTTGTCGAAGATCACCCGGCCCCGGCGGATGGCCGATCGGA
The DNA here is from genome assembly GCF_900110215.1 of Halorientalis persicus. Lineage (GTDB taxonomy): Archaea > Halobacteriota > Halobacteria > Halobacteriales > Haloarculaceae > Halorientalis > Halorientalis persica. The sequence continues at coordinate 79,166 of NZ_FOCX01000007.1, forward strand.
TCGTCGCGTAGTTGTCGTCGAGCAAGATCACGTCGCTGGCCTGTTTGGCCACGTCGGTCCCCCGGATCCCCATGGCGATGCCGATGTCGGCGTGTTTCAGCGCGGGCGCGTCGTTGACGCCGTCGCCGGTCATCGCCACCGTGTGCCCCGCGTCCTGCAGAGCGTTGAGTATCCGCACCTTGTGGGACGGTTCCGCGCGGGCGAAGACGCTCACCTCCGCGACGCGCTCGCGGAGTCGTGCGTCGTCCATCGCCTCGACCTCCGCGCCGGTCAGGACGGGCGAGTCGATACCGATGCGTTCGGCGATGGCTCCCGCGGTGAGGGCGTTGTCGCCGGTGATCATCGTCACGTCGATGCCGGCGCGGTGGGTGTCGGCGATGGCCGCGGCGACCTCCTCGCGAGCGGGGTCGATCATCCCCATCAGGCCGACGAAGAGCAGGTCGTCCTCGATGTCGCCGTCGGTCTCGTCCTTGCGGGCGAACGCCAGCACTCGGAGCGCGTCGCCAGCGAAGGACTCGATGCGGTCCCGGATCCGTTCGCGGCCTTCGTCGTCGAGCGGTTCTGGGCCATCGGCAGTCTGGATACGGTCGGCCCGCTCCAGAATCACCTCCGGCGCGCCCTTGAGGTACACCACGTCGTCGTGAACGGTCGCCATCCGCTTACGTTCCGCCGAGAACGGCCGGTCGTCGGTCCTGGGGTTCGCCTCGCGCAGTTCGTCCACGTCCAGCCCGCAGTCTGCGGCGGCCCTGACCAGCGCTACCTCGGTCGGATCGCCGTCTTCGGTCGTCGCGTCGTTACAGAGCGCGCCGATCTCCAGCAGGTCGCCGACGCGCCCGTCCGCGGTCCCGTCGAGGTCGTCGAGCCCGTCCAGATCGACCGTCTCGTCGTAGATCCAGGCCCGGCGGGCGTGCATCTCGCCCTCGGTGAGCGTGCCGGTCTTGTCGGTACAGACCACGTCGACCGAGCCGAGGCCCTCGACGGCCGGCAGGGTCCGGACCAGCGCGTTCTCGTCGGCCATCCGGCGGACGCCGAGCGCCAGCGTGAGCGTGACGACCGCGGGCAGTCCCTCGGGGACCGCCGCCACGGCCAACGAGATGGCGGTCAGGGCGGCCTGGATCGGTTCGGTCCCGCCGGCGAGCAGGCGGCCGACGACGAGCGCCGAGAGGGCAGCGACGCCAGCGCCGAGTTTCCGGCCCAGCGAGTCCAGGTCGCGCTGAAGCGGCGTCCCCTCGTCTTTGGCGGCAAGCAACGAGGTGGCGATCTCGCCCATCGCGGTCTCCATCCCGGTCTCGACGACGACCGCGACGCCCCGGCCCCGGGTGACGTTCGTCCCCTTGTAGACCATGCTCGTGCGTTCGGCCATCGGGGTCCCGGCCTCGACGGGCTCGGTGGCTTTCGCCACGGGGACGCTCTCGCCGGTCAGAGCGGCCTCGTCGACCTCTAGCGAGTCGGTGCTGAGCAGCCGACAGTCAGCGGGCACCACGTCACCCTGAGAGAAGACCACCACGTCGCCGGGCACCAGCGTCGTCGCGTCGACGGTCTGTTCGGTGCCGTCCCGGCGGACGGTCACGTCGGGCGCGGCCAGTTCCGACAGCGCCGCGAGGCTCTGTTCGGCGCGGTACTCCTGAACGAAGCCGAAGATCCCGTTGGCCAGCAGGATGACGGCGATCAACACGGCGTCGACGAGGTGGCCGACGGCCACGGAGAGTATCACTGCGCCGATCAACACCCAGATGAGCGCGCTGGAGAACTGCGCGAGGAAGATCCACAGCGGGCTCCGGCGCTGTTCGGCGGTGAGTTCGTTCCGCCCCTCGCGTTCGAGGCGGTCGGCGGCCTCGGCCTCGGAGAGGCCGTCGGGCGTCGTTTCCAGTCGCTCGGTAACGTCGTTGCTCGGTTCGGTGTACCAGTCCATCGATTGTCCCCGTCGGTCCGGCGGACGGCGAGTCCATCCGCCACCCGCGATTCGAGAAACGATTCACTCGGGGACGGCATAATAGTGAGCGTCGGGGCAGTTCGTGTCCGAGGGCGACGGGACGCTTACTGCAGGCCCAGATCGTGTTGCATCGAGTTCCCGGGGCGGGGGACGCCCTTGACGGTCACCGTCTCGCCGGTCATGAACGCGGCGGCGGGCGAGACGAGGAACTGCACCACGTCGGCGATGTCCTCGCCGTAGCCGATCCGGCGGTCGGTCTGCTCCCGGGGCGGCATATCCTCGCTGTCGATGCCCAGCGTCTCGGCGACCCCCGGCGTCTGGATCAGGCCGGGCGCGACGCAGTTGACCCGGATGCCGTCGTCGGCCCACTCGGTCGCGACGGTCTCGGTCAGCTGGATGATCCCCGCCTTCGCCGTCGCGTAGTGGCTCTCGTTGGGCGCGGGGTGCTGGCCGTTGACGCTGGCCATGTTGACGATCTTGCCGCCGCCGTCCTCGCGCATATGTTCGCCCGCGACCTGCATCCCGTGGACGGTGCCCATCACGTTCAGATCGAGGATGGAGTCGAAGCCGTTGGGCGAGATGTCCTCGAAGGGCGCGACGAACTCCCCGCCGGCGTTGTTGACCATGATATCGAGGCCACCGAACTCCTCGACGACTTCCTCGACGAAGGCCTCGACCTGCTCGCGCTCGCGGACGTTACACTCCACGGCGAGGGCCTCGCCGTCGGCGTCGCTGTCGTTGATCGCCTCGGCGACGGGGCCGACCCGATCCATCTCCCGCGAGCAGATGCCCACGTTCGCGCCGCCAGCCGCGAGTGTCTCAGCGATCGATCGACCGATACCCTGACTCGCACCGGTGACGATGGCCGTCTCGCCGGCCACGCCGAAGTCTGCTTCGTGCATCGGCGGATTGGCGAGCGCGAGCGAAAAGACGCTTCCGGTGGGTTCCGCACTGCGAAGCGCTCGAAGGAACTCAGCCCGCTTTCCGAGGGCATACACCGACCGGAACCATGCCACAGGTTCTCGTGACGGCCACAAGAGATATTCCCGCCATCGGTAACTACCGGGTATGCAACGGAAAGCACTCACAGCGCTGGCACTCGCCGGGATGCTCGTCCTCGCGGGCTGTTCCGGTGGCGTCGGCGACGGGACGCCCACCGCCACGGACGGCGCACCGACCACGGCGGACGGCGAACCGGCACAGGGAACGAGTAGTGTCGTGATCACGCAGGCGGCCGAGTCAGGCGTCAACTTCTACGTCAGCGACCAGGAGAACGCGATCGCGGACTTCGATCACCTGAACGTCACCATCGCGGAGATCGGCTTCCAGCGGGCCGAGGGCGGATGGTCCGAACACGCCGTCGACAACAGGACCGTGGATCTGACCCGACTGCAGGGCGCGAACGCGACGCGGCTGACCACGGTCCAGCCCGAGAACGGGACGTACACGAAGGTGTTCGCGTACGTCAGCGACGTGAACGCGACGCTGACCACCGGGGAACAGGTCCGGGTGAAACTCCCCAGCGAGAAGTTGCAGTTGAACTCGGAGTTCACCGTCGGCGCGAACGAGTCGACCGACTTCGTGTTCGACATCGCCGTCCACAAGGCAGGCAAGAGCGGCAAGTACATCCTCCGGCCGGTCGTCAGCCAGTCCGGCACCGACGTCCCCATCGAGTCCGTCGACGAGGACCTGGAGGTCGAGTTCGCCGACGAGGACTCGGTCACCCGGGGCGGGAACGCCACCCTCGCGGTGACGCGTGACGACGAACCCGTCGAGAACGCTACGGTCGAGATCGACGGCGAACAGGCCGGCACCACCGACGCCGACGGTCGCGTCACCGTCGCGATTCCCGACGAGCCGAAGTTCAAACTGATCGTCGAGGCCGGCGACGACGTGGCCGACCTCCGCGTGACGTTCGAGCGCGAGGACGGCGAGAGCGAGATGGAGGCCGAGGAAGACGACCGCGAGGAAGCCGACGACGACGATGACGAGGCCGAGCGTGACGACGAGCGAGACGTAGACGACCGCGAGGAGAACGAAACGGAGTCCGGCGACGATGACGAGGCCGACGACGAGCGGAGCCTGAACGCGACGTTCGTCGGCGAGGTCGCGCCGGGCGGGAACGCGACGGTCTCGGTGACGGCCAACGGCTCGGCCGTCGAAAACGCCACGGTGACCGTCGACGACGAACAGGTCGGCACCACCGACGCCGACGGTCGGCTCACGGTTGCCGTGCCGGCCGACGCCGAGGCGTTCGAGGTCGAGATCAGCGCGGGCGAGCGTGAAGCGGAACTCGAAGTCGACTTCTAGGCGCAGGAGAAGCCGCCGTCGATCACCAGCGCCTGGCCGGTGATCCAGTCGGCTTCGTCCGAGGCCAGGAACAACATCGCGTTGGCCACGTCCTCCGGTTCACCCAGCCGTTTCAGCGGGTAGTGACGCGACATCTCCTCTTTTCGGGTCTCCCACTCCTCGTCGGTCTGGCCCTTCCGGGGCATCGGCGTGTCGGTCACGCCGGGACAGACCGCGTTGACCCGGACACCGGCTGGCCCGACCTCGGCAGCGATGGCCCGCGTGAAGTTCACGACCGCGCCCTTCGAGAGCGAGTAGCCCGTCAACTGGGGCGCGCCGATGACCCCCGCCAGCGAGGCCGTGTTGACGATGGCCCCCGAACCCTGTTCCTTGAAGTGGGGCAAGACGGCCTGACAGCCGTTCCAGACGCCCTTGACGTTCACGTCGAGGACGCGGTCGCGCACGTCGTCGTCGATGGCCTCGAAGTCCATCCGGTCGTGGCTGACACCGGCGTTGTTCAGCAGAATGTCCAGCCCGAACTCCTCGGCGGCGGCGTCGACCGCCGCCCGGAACGCGTCGCCGTCCCGCACGTCGAGTTCGTGTGTCGCGACCTCGCCACCCAGATCCTCGACGAGGTCGGCGGTCGCTTCGAGGCCCTCGGTGTCCACGTCGGCCGCAACGATGGTCGCGCCTTCGGTCGCGAACCGTTCGGCCGCCGCGCGGCCCAGTCCCGAGCCAGCACCAGTGATAAACGCCGTTTTGCCTTCGAGTCGCATACCCCTGCCTGTCGCGGATGGGACTTAAGCGACGGGGGCAGGGCGGTACTCGACCTGTTGGCCGACCGACTCGGGGACAACCGAGAGGACGGCCTTTAGTATCGGCGACTCCACCCTCCGTCGAATGGCTCCGTCGGTCGCGTCGCGGCGCTACGGCCTCGTCGTCGCCGGGGCGCTCTGTTACACCAGCCTCACCTTCGTCTGGTTCAGCCTGCCGGCCTACCTGGCGACGATCATCGCCGAGGTCGGGCTCTCGGGTACCGAAGCAGGCCTGCTCGCCGGCGCGGTGCCGCTGACGTACATCCCCATCGCGCTGTTCTCGGGCCTCGCCGTCGACCGGATCGGCCCGGCCCGGAGCCTCGCGGCCGGCCTCGTCGTGACCGGGATCGCCCAGATCGCCCGCAGCGTCGCCGGCGGCTTCCCCTCACTGCTGGCCGCCACCCTGCTCCTGGGGATCGGTGCGACGGCGATCACCTTCGGCCTCCCGAAACTCGTCTCCGTGCTCTTTCCCCCGGCCGAAACCGGCCTCCCCTCCTCGCTGTACATGGTCGGCGCGGCCGTCGGGACGGCGGGCGCGTTCGGGGTCGGTCGCCCCGTCGTCGGCCCGCTGCTGGGCGGGTGGCGGCCCCTCTTTCTCTACAGCGGCGTCGCCGCCCTCGGGTACGCGGTGGTCTGGCTGGCGGTCGTCCGGGTCGTGCCCGTCGGCGGCGAGAACGGGACGGACGACGCCGAGCGTGCGTCGACCTCGGTCCGGACGGACCTCCGCCGCGTGCTGGGCCACCGCGACCTCCGGCTGATGGTCGTCCTCGGAGTGGTGTACCTCGCGCTGGTCCACGGGTTGCAGGGCTGGCTCCCGACGGTGTTGGAAGCTCGCGGGCTGTCGGCCGATCGGGCGGGCCAGACGACGACACTGCTGGTCGGTGCGAAGGTCGTCGGCGTGCTCGCCATCCCGACGCTGGCCGACCGGATCGACGCACGGCGCGGGGCGGTGATCGGCTGTGGCGGGCTCGCCGCGGTCGGCGTCACGGGCGTCGTCGCTGGCGGCGCGACAGCCACCGCCGCGCTGGGCATCGTGATCGCTGGGCTCGGCGTCGGTGGCCTCTCGCCGCTGATCAGGGCGATCCCGCCGAACCTGGAGGGAATCGGGCCGGAGTTGACCGGCGTCGCCGTCGGGCTGGTCTTCGCGGTCGGTGAGATCGGTGGCTTCCTCGGCCCCGTCCTCGTGGGGACGCTCCACGATCTGACGGGCTCGTACGTCGCCGGCCTCGGCGTGCTGGTCGGGGGCGGTGTCGTCGCGGTCGTCGTCGGCGCGGCGCTTGGCGACGTGTAGGGGCCACCGACCGTTTGCCTCGGCAACAGCACCGCACCGCCGGCGGGGAACGCGAGGTCTTTGACCTCGGTTCGAGCGGGCCATGCCGGCGGTCTCGAGGCCTCGTGCGCTTTGCGCACTCGGCCTCGCTGTCGGCATACTCAAGTACGTGAGACTGTCACTCCTGTCCAATGAGCGAGGACGGGTCGATCAGGGAACTTGACGGGAAGACCGTCGAGCGGATCGCGGCCGGCGAGGTCGTCGAGCGCCCGGCCTCGGTGGTGAAGGAACTCGTCGAGAACAGCTTAGACGCCGACGCCACAAGAGTCTCGGTCGCCGTCGAGTCCGGCGGCAAGGACGGCATCCGCGTCGAAGACGACGGGATCGGCATGAGCGAGGCCGAGGTACGCAAAGCCGTCGAGGAACACACGACCTCCAAGATCCGGGACATCGAGGACCTCGAAGCCGGTGTCACGACGCTTGGCTTCCGCGGCGAGGCACTGCACGCCATCGGCGCGGTCTCGCGACTGACCGTCGAGACGCGACCGCGGGGCGGTGACAGGGGCACCCGACTCCGCGTCGAAGGCGGCGAGGTGACGAGCGTCGAGCCCACGGGCTGTCCCGAGGGGACGACAATCGAGGTCGAGGACCTGTTCTACAACGTTCCGGCCCGGCGAAAGTACCTCAAACAGGACGGAACGGAGTTCGCCCACGTCAACGACCTGGTCACGAGCTACGCGCTGGCGAATCCGGACGTGGCCGTCGCGCTCGAACACGACGGCCGCGAGACGTTCGCCACCACCGGCGACGGAAACCTGCAGAGCGCCGTGCTGTCGGTCTACGGCCGCGACGTGGCCAAAGGAATGGTCTCGGTCGACGCCGACGGGGCCGGAGATGGCGACGACTTCCCGGAGGGCCCCCTCGACGGCGTCTCGGGGCTGGTGAGCCACCCCGAGACCAACCGGGCCAGCCGCGAGTACGTCACGACCTACGTCAACGGTCGCTACGTCCGGTCCGCGACGGTCCGGGACGCGGTGGTCGAGGCCTACGGCAACCAGCTCGCGCCCGACCGCTACCCCTTCGCCGTCCTCGATCTCTCCCTGCCGGCCGACACCGTGGACGTGAACGTCCACCCACGGAAGATGGAGGTCCGCTTCGCCGACGCCGAGGGCGTCGCCGAGCAGGTCCGCACCGCCGTCGAGGACGCCCTGCTCCGGGAAGGTCTGCTCCGCTCGTCTGCCCCCCGCGGTCGGAGCGCACCCGAACAGACCGAGATCGCGCCCGACCGCAGCGACGACGCGCCCGACGAACGAGAGTCCGACGAGCCGACAGACGGGGACGACCGGGAGCTCGAGGCTGGCGACACCGCCGAACCGCCCGAGACCACGACCCGCACGCCCATCGGCCCGGGCGACGTGCGGGACGCCGGCCCGGAGCGGGCGAGCGGGACCGACCGGGCGGCCGAGTCAGCGGCGGACACCAGCGCCGAAGTCGACGCCAGCACGGTCGAGCGTGGAGAGACCGAGCGGACCCGAAACGAGGGTGGCGAACGGGCGACCGGCGGGACGGCCGAGGAGGCCAGCGCCGAGTCGGGGCTCGCCGGTGATGTCGATTCGGGATCGGCCGACGGAGAGAGAGACGAAGACGAACCGCCGGCCCCGCACGACCGCGGGAGCGGCGGGCGGTTCCGGCCGGGGACCGATCAGGCGCGACTCGGTGACGGCGAGCCCGCGACCGGCGAGCGCGAGTCGTTCGAGCGCCTGCCGTCGATGCGGGTACTGGGCCAGTACCGCGATACCTACCTCGTGGCCGAGACCGACGACGGGCTGGTGTTGATCGACCAGCACGCGGCCGACGAGCGGGTCAACTACGAACGACTCCGCGAGCGCTTCGCGGAGGGGGCGACGAGCCAGGCGCTGGCCGACCCCGTGGAGTTGTCGCTCACGGCCCGCGAGGCGGCGCTGTTCGAGGAGTACGAGCCGGCCCTGCGGCGGCTGGGATTCCGGGCCGAGCGGGAAGCTGAGCGAACCGTCGAGGTCCGGACCGTCCCGGAACTGGTCGCACAGACTGCCGGGCCGGAGTTGATCCGGGAGGTGCTGTCGGCGTTCGTCACGGGCGAGTCGGCGGCCACCGAGACCGTCGACGCGGTGGCCGACGACCTGCTGGCGGACCTGGCCTGTTACCCCTCGATCACGGGCAACACGTCGCTGACGGAGGGGTCGGTCGTGTCCCTCCTGTCGGCGCTGGACGACTGTGAGAACCCCTGGGCCTGCCCGCACGGGCGGCCGGTCGTCATCGCGTTCGATCACGGGGAGATCGAAGACAGGTTCGAGCGGGACTACCCCGGCCACAGCGGCCGGGAGTGACCGACGGCGGCGCAGTCGGGAGCCGGGGCCGGGTCAGCGTGCGAACGCACCACACGAATTAAACCCCCCGACTTCGATGTTGCCTGTATGACACAGCTGGTGACGTTCGGGGAGGCGGTTCTCAGGCTGTCGCCGCCGCCGACGGCGCGACTGGAGACGGCCGATCAGTTCGACGTGTGGACGACTGGTGCGGCGAGCAACGTCGCGGTCGCGGCGAGCAGACTGGGGACCGACGTGACGTGGGTGTCGAAGCTGTCGGACACGCCGCTGGGTCGGCGGGCGGTCTCGACGCTTCGCGGGCACGGGCTCGCGACCGACGTGAACTGGGTCGACGCCGACGAGAGCCGGCAGGGGTTAACATTCTACGAACACGGCACGACGCCCCGTGAGAGTACGACCATCGACGACCGCGACAGGACGGCCATGGAGACCATCGAGCCGGGCGGGTTACCGATGGACACCGTCCAGGGCGCCGAGACAGTGTTCGCCAGTGGTGAGTCGCTGGCACTCTCCGAGGACGTCGTCGAGACGACACAGGCCGTACTGCGGGCCGCTGGCGGCAAATCGGTGCTGGGGCTGGATCACCGACCCGACCTGTGGTCGAGCGAGGAGGCCCGGGAGACGATCACGGAGCTGTTCCCGGCGGTCGACGTGTTCGTCACCAACACAGAGGAGGCCCAGCGCGTGCTGAAACAGACCGGTAAACCGCCGGAGATGGCCCACCAGATCGCCAACGAGGGTGACTTCGAGACGGTCGTGATGACCCGCGGGGAACACGGGGCCCTGGTCTGGCACGACGCGACGATCCACGAGCGCGACGCCGTCGAGACCGACGCCGTCGACGTGACCGGGCAACACGACGCCTTCGTCGGAGCGTTCCTGGGCCGGCGGCTGGCCGGCGACGACGTGGGCGACGCGCTGGCCCACGGCGTGGCGGCGGCGGCGCTGACCCGCACGATCCACGGGCCGGTGCCGACCATCGACCCCGCGGAAGTCGAGCACGTCATCGAGAACCTCGACGACGGGGCCCCGGGCGCGAGTGGGGGTCCGCTCAGATAACTCGATACGGGGCGAGAGCGGTGATACCGCTCTCACAGGAATCATTTCCGGACAGCGCCGGTCGGAGATAGCCGACAAACGTATATGAGAGTGTTCCGACTTCTCGGACATGAACCGGACAACGACGTTACTTCTCGCGGTCGTCGTCGTGGTGGCCGCCGTTCCGGCGGTAACGACCGCAGAGCGGACACAGAGTGACCTCGTCACGCTCACCGTCACTGTCGAGAACGAAGCGGACATGGCGGTCGGCGGTGCGACCCTGACGGCGAGTTGGGACGGCGGGAACCGGACGGCGACGACCGCCTCGAACGGCCAGGCGCTGATCGACGTGCCGCGGGGCGCCGACGTGGACATCTCCGTCCAGAGCGACGAGTACGTGCGGAACACGCCCTACGAGGTCGACAACGTCGGCCAGGAGTCGGTGACGGTCACCGTCGCCGAGAAGGGGACCGCCGAGGTCCAGGTGCGCGACAGGAGCGGTGTGCCAGTCAACAACGCCATCGTCCAGTTGTTCCACGACGGCGAAACCGTCGTGAACGCCCGGACGAACTCGAACGGCGTGCATCAGAGCGGGACCATCGAACAGGGCGAGTACACGCTCCGTGCGTTCAAATCCGGATACAAGTCCAACGGGACGACGATCGACGTGGACGGTGACGTGAGCATCACGACCCGCATCCAGACGGGGTCGGTGATCGCGACGTTCGAGGTCCGAGACGATCACTTCGACCCGGCGGAACCGGTCGAGGGCGCGTCGATCTCGATCCCGGCGATTCCGACCAGCACGACGACGCTCGCCGACGGCGAGGCGACGGCCAGCGTCCCCGTCAACTCGGACCTGAAGGTGAGCATCACCAAGGAGGGCTACGAGACGGTCAACGAGACGCTCGAAGTGGACGAGCGGGACACGTCGCTCGACGCCACCATCCGGAAGACCGAGGCGCTCAACATGGCCATCTCGGACGCACAGATTCTGGCGAACGGTAGCATCCGGGTCACGCTCACGAACGAGTACGGAACGCCACAGGAGGGCGTTCCGGTCACGCTCGACGGCGAGGAGGTCGGGGAGACCGACGAGAGCGGCGAACTCGAGATTCGGATCGCTGATCCCGGCGAACACACGATCAGCGCCGAGTCCGAGGGGCTCTCGGACAGTTCGACCGTCGAAGCCGTCCGGCCGGGCGGTCCGACAACCGAGGACACCGCCACCGAAGTCGAGACAACCGACGACGAGTCGACGACTTCCAGCGGCATCGGCCCCGGCTTCACGCCCGTGGCCGCCGTCGTGGCCGCCCTGCTGGCCGCCCTCGTCCTGCGGCGGCGCGCCTGATCGCCACGACGGACAGTCGATTCGCACGCTTCGACTACCGGACATTCGTTTTGGGTTGGGTACGTTCCACACGGGAGCCGTCGGAACCGCGATTTAACTCGGTCGCTTGCCAACGGAGTCCATGGCCGATGCTGCCGGCGAGACCGCTGTCGACGACGGGGAGAGTGCGCTGGGGACGCTCCGGGCCTTCTTCGCGCTGGAACGGGACGTGCTGGTCCTCTCGGTGGCGATGTTCGCCTTTAGCCTCGGCTTCCAGATGACCGGCCGCTACGTCCCCCGATACATGAGTCTGCTGGGGGCTGGCGGGCTGGCCATCGGGCTGTACGGCACCGTGGGCAACCTCATCAGCGCGGTCTACCCCTATCCCGGCGGGGCCGTCTCCGACCGGATCGGCTCGCGACTCGCGCTGACGGCGTTCGGCCTGGCCTCGACGGTCGGCTTTCTGGTGTGGGTGGCCGCGCCGCTCGTTGGCACCGTCACCGTCGACCTCTCCGTCATCCCGCTCGTGACCGTCGAAGCGGTCGTCCTCCCCGTGGGAATCTTCCTCGGGCTCTTTCTCGCCCAGGCCTGGAAGTCGTTCGGGCTGGGCGCGACGTTCGCGGTGGTCAAACAGGCCGTCCCACCCGAGCGACTGGCGACGGGCTTCGCGAGCACCGAAACGGTGCGCCGACTGGCCTTTCTCGTCGGCCCCCTGCTCGCCGCCGCGCTGATCGCCGTCTTCGGGTTCGACCTCGGATTCCGGGCGGTCCTCCTCGTGGCCGCCGCGTTCGGGCTGGTCGCGACGGTCGTCCAGCACGTCCTCTACGACGCGAGCGAGGACACCGTCGGAAAATCCTTCGAAGGCATCTCGGCCGTCGCCGAGGACCTCCGGTCGATGCCGCCCGCGCTCCCGCCCCTGCTGGCGGGCGACACGCTCGTGCGGTTCGCCAACGGCATGGTGTACGTCTTCTTCGTCATCGTCGTCACGGAGTTTCTGGCGGTGGACGCGACCCTTCCGCTCGTGGGTTATCTCTCGCCCGACGCCCTCTTTGGCGTCCTGCTGGCGGTCGAGATGATGGTCGCGCTGGCGTCGATGGTCCCGATGGCGAGACTCGCCGACCGGGTGGGGTTGAAACCCGTCGTCGCGCTCGGCTTTTCGGTCTACGCGATCTTTCCGATCCTGCTGATCAACGCACCCGCCGACCCGGTGATCGTCGGCCTGCTGTTTGCCTTTTCGGGGTTCAGATTCGCTGGCCTGCCCGCACACAAGGCCCTGATCGTCGGCCCGGCCGAGCAGGACGCCGGCGGCCGGGTCACGGGCGCGTACTACCTCCTGCGGAACACGCTCACCATCCCGAGCGCGCTGGTCGGCGGCTACCTCTACGACGCCGTCTCGCCGGAACTGGCCTTCGGCGTGGCGACGGCTATCGGACTGGTCGGGACCGGCGTCTTCCTCGTGTTCGGCAGAGAGTTCGACCCCTAGTTATCCGCCGCCGGAGGCCCGGTAGCCGCCGTCGACCAGCAGGCCCTCGCCAGTGATCCAGGAGGCTTCCTCGGAGGCCAAAAAGAGGATAGCGTCGGCAATCTCCTCGGGTTCGCCCAGGCGACCGAGCGGATACCCGTCCTCCATCTTCTCGCGGGCGGCCTCGGGATCGTCCGAGGTGGCCAGCATCTGCTCGACCAGCGGCGTATCGGTGAAGCCCGGACAGACCGTGTTGGCCCGGACGCCGTCGCGGCCGGCCTCGGCGGCGACGGCGCGCGTGAAGTTCAGGACCGCACCCTTCGTCATCGAGTAGGCGGCGTTGCGCGGCAGGCCGAACACGGAGGCCAGCGAACCGACGTTGACGATCGCGCCGTGGCCCTGCTCTTTCATCAGGGGCAGCGCGGCGTGACAGCCGTTCCAGACCCCTTTCAGGTTCACGTCGATCACGAAGTCACGCATCGACTCGTTGATGTCCTCCACGACGGCGGGCGGGTGGCCCGTCCCGGCGTTGTTGACCATCACGTCCAGTCCGTGCTCCTCGTGGACGGCCTCGACGGCCGCCTGGAACTCGTCGGCCTGTGTCACGTCGACACGGTGGGCTTCCGCGCCACCGGTGTCGAGTTCTTCGACTTTCTCGGCGGTCTCCTCGGCACTCTCCTCGTCGATGTCCGTCGCGATGACGTAGGCACCCTCCTCCGCACAGCGCAGGGAGGTGGCCTGCCCGATACCGGACCCGGCACCGGTGATGAACACCGTCTTGTCTTCCAGTCGCATGGCCCGAACGATTCGCCCCACCGTCATAAATCTACCAGAATTAGCAGTGCCAGGGTTCGGGTTTCCAGAGTTAGCCGAGAGTGGTTTTTCAACACCATCTGGAAACGGAAACGGGTAGAGACGGGAACGACGGTCAGGAACGGCGGCGTGCGAGCAGGGCGACCGCGACCAGTGCGAGGGCGGCGACGGCGAGACCGAAGCCGGGGCCGTCCACGTGCGAGGTCGTCGGAGCGGTCGCGGACTGCTCACGATTGCCCCCATCCGTCTCAGTTTCGGTGCCGGGCGGTGTCGTGGTGACTGGCGAGATCCTGGCAGTATCCGATACCGGTTGCCGATTCGAGCACTGTGGGAAGTCACCACCGGGATAATCGAACCGACCGTCCTCGTCTCGGTCGTAGTGAACGAGTGCGAGAAGTCGAGTGGACCGGTCGAGATCAGTCGTGAGGTCGACCGAGAAGGCCTGCTGCCCGGGACCGAGATGGTCGCTCACGCCGACCAGCCGCGACTCGGCGGCGCGACGGTCGAGATAGGGCGGGAAGGAGCACCACCCGGAGTCGTTCCCGAGGGTGAGTGCGTCGATCGACCGCGCGCGATAGAGCGCGACGAACCCCGGATCGGAGAGGGTGGCGGTGCCGCTGACGGTCCCGTTCGTCGCGTTCTGGTCGTCGAGCGCTATGGAGAGCAGTCCGCCGTGGCCGACGACGGCTGTCACACCCCCACGGAATCCGTCACCTGTCAGTCGAAGCGTGACGTTCTGTGGGACGTTCATCATGTTGACGCAGGCCGCGAACCAGCCGTCGGCTCTCGTCTCGGTGGTCACCGCAACGTCGAGCGAGTCGGACTCCGGAGACCGAACGTCGGCATCGATGTCGACGTCCGCACCCGGATAGGCCCGTCCGGTGACGAGCGAACAGCGCCCACTGACACTGAGTCTGACGACCGATCCAGCGTCGGTATCGAACGAGATCGGCGGTTCCACGAACCGCCACACGGTCGTGGACGACTGTGCGGTGTCGCCCGTGGCACTGAGGGTCGCCTCGAAGGCCATGCCCGGGGACAGGGCGGGATCGCTGCCACGCCAGGTGTCCGGGTAGTCGAGGGCGATCCGGGAGACGCGGAACACGAGAAACAGCGTTCCGTTGCGCTCGTCGGGCACCACCTGGAGCCCGTCGGCCGCGACCGTTCCCGACAGGTTCAGTCGACTCTCGACGATCCCGGCTGGAGTCGAATCATAGGTCTGTTCCATCCGGAAGTCGTACGATGAACCGTCCAGCACCCGGAGGAAGGTCGTCGCGTCCGATCCGGAACCGTTCGCAGTCGCGACCGCAGTTGCGAGTTCGGGTGCGGGCGCTTCGATCACGAGGGTCTCGTTGCGCGACGCCGTGGCGTTCCGACGGAGTCGTCCATCGCGCCTAGCCGCGCGGACGGCCGCCGGATCGGTCAGGTTCAGAGCGCGGTTCGACCCGACCCACGTCGTCAGGTTCCCGACCGTCGGGGTGGTCGCGTTCGCGGTTTCGTCGGCCGTTTCGTTCGTTACCGTCTCGTTCGTCGACTGTACTCCGTCAATCACGGGCGACCCGGCCGCCCCGACGGCTGGCGATCCGGCGAGGACGATCGCCAGCAGTGCCACGAGCGCGAGTCCCGAGAGTGTCGATTTCAGGTGCATCAGTGAGTGTCAGTGTCGGCGGTGCGCGAGCAGGGCGACCGTGAGCAGCGCGAGGGCGGCGGCGGCGAAACCGAAGCCGGGGCCGTCGGCAGTCGTCGTCGGGACGTTCGCGGTCGGCGAACCATCGACAGGCGGATCGGCGATCACGGTCGTCGGCGGGACGGTGGTCCGATCCGATCCGATCCCTCAGTGTCGTTCGCGGACGGCGGGCCCTGGAGATTTACGACGGTACCGACGAGCGCGCCGTCGCGACAGACCGGCGGATCGGTCGTCGGAGCTTCGAAGTCGAACTTGCCGTCCCGGTTCCGGTGGGCCACGGCGATCAGCGCCCGGTCGTCGGCGATGCTGGGACGGTCGAGCTCGGCGTACCCGTAGCCCGACCAGTCGAAATCGCCCACGGCGAGGTGGGTCCAGTTCGCGACGGTACGATTGATCGCCGACTGTGCGCAGTTCGGCGGTCGAGCGGGGTCAGTGAGCGCGGTAGCGGCCTCCGGTGCCGCGTAGAGTGCCACGAAGCCAGTGGTGTTGCGGAAGATCCCCCCGATTTCGATCTCGTCGTCGGTCACCGCGCGGACAGACACGTCCAGCAGGCCGGTCCGGTTCTCGATGAGAACGCCCTCGAAGTCGGGAGCTTCGTCGATGCGGAGGTCCAGCACCGCGTCGTCCGGGATGCCGGTCGTATCGGCACAGACCGAGAATCGCCCGGATCGGTTGACCGTGGTGGCGTGGGTCGTCCGGACGGTTCCGTTCCGGGAGCGCAGGTCGACCCGGACAGACGTGCCGGGGGCGACCGAGGTCCGTCCCGAGAGGCGCGTACACTGCTGTCCGAGGTCATCGACGACGATACCTGCCGACCGCTCGTCGTCGAAGGTCACCGTCCGGTCGACGGCGCTCACCCTGACGGCGGACGTGTTCGCAGTCGGTCCGGTACCAACCGTGACGTTTACGCGATAGTCCTCGCCGCCGGCAGGGGGCTCACCACGAAGGGAACCGAAATCGAGAGCGACGAGGTCCGTCCTGAGTGCGACGTAGAGTGTTCCGTTGTGCTCGTCGGGAACGACCCGGGTTGCACCCCTGGCGAGTGTCATCGAGAGGTTCAGTTCCTTCTCGTCGAGCTCGGTCAGCGTCGTGTCCTCGGTCTGTTCCATCCGGAAGTGGTAGACAGACGACCGGTTCACCAGCTCCACGAACCGCTCGGTAGCCGAGGCGTTCCCGCGAGACAGTTCGATCTGGGTCGTCAGTTCCGGCGCACGCACCGCGAACACCGCGGTGTCGTTGACCGCGACCGTCCGGTTCCGGGTCAGCCACCCGTACTGTTTGCCATCGTCGACCGCGGCCGGCGACGTGAGGTCCCCGAACCGTTCGGTCGGTGCGATCCAGACCGCTGGGTCACCGTCCGGGGTCGCGGGTGGGGCGGAAGCATTGTGCCGGACGGGATGGTCGTAATCGTCGTTGAACGTCGCGGCTCCAAGATGGAACGTCGTGTCCCGATCCACGCCGGTCGTGTCGAGACAGGTGGCGAACTCGCCGGATGGACCGACGGTCGCCCGCGCGGTCGCCTGAAGTCGATGGGTCTCCGTCGAGCGCAGACGTACCTCGATGTCCGTCCCGGGCGCGGCCGCGGTCTCGCCCGAGACGACCGTGCACGGCTGGCCGAGACGGACGACGACCGGTTCCCCAGATTCCTCGAAGGCAAGCCGCCGTTCGACGATTCCCCACTCGACTTCCGAACTGGTCGTGGCGTTCCCGCTGGTGAGGGTGAGATTTACGCGGTAGTCCTCGCCGTCCTCGAACGATCGCTCGCGATCGCCACCGTAATCGAGGACGGCTCGCTCCGTCCGGAGCGCAACGTACAGCGTCCCGCTCCGTTCGTCCGGGACGACACGAAGCCCGTCGGCCGCGAGTGTCGCCGAGAGGTCGAGTTCTTTCCGTCCCATTCCGGTCGTCAGTTCCATCCGAAACTCGTCAGTGTCCGACCGACCCAGAACCGCCAGAAACGCCGCCGCGTCCGACTCGGTGTCGTTCGCCTCGGTGACCGCCTCGACCAACCCCGGTGCGGGCAGGCCGAACACGACAGTATCGTCCTCGGCAACCGTCCGACTTCGGGTCAGCCAGCCCTCGCGCTTGGCCGCCTGTACGGCCGCAGGCGAGGTCAGGTTCGCGAAGTCGTCCCCTGGCGCGGTCCAGACCGTGAGGTTGCCCAGCGTCGCGTTCGCAGTCGAGTCGTTTGCAGTGGTCGTGTCCGCGGTCTCGTTCGTCGTCTGTTCCAGTTCGGCCGCAGTGACCCCGGCGACAGCGACTGAAGACACCGTGAGGAAGGCAACAGCGAGCAGTACACCGACGAGCAGGTGTGTCGTTCGTTCCAGAGACATCCGTGGAGGGCCGTGATCGATACCCAGTCGATCACCGGTTGCCGAAGAAGGTGTCGCTCGTCCTAAATATCTTCCCGTCGGTCACTCCCCGAGAGAGGGAGTGGCGGCGCAGTTGTTCGGCCCGAGTTCCACCTCGAAGGCCGCGTCGTCGTCCAGCCGTTCGAGGCCGAGATTCGCGGCGACGATGCGCTCGAAGTTGTCGGGCTGGGGCGGGATGTCCCGCATGATCCGGGCAGTGAACGCCGTCCGCTCCATGTCGAAGACGGGCAGGCGGTCGCGCAGGTCTCCGAGGCGGGCCACGTAGCCGCCGTCCGCGGCGGGGTCGGTCCCCTCGCTGTAGTGGCCCGGCGCGACGAGCGTGTCGTCGTCGAAGTCGGCCAACCGTTCGGTCAGCGACTCGTACAGCTGAGCCGCCAGCGCCTCCGCGCCGCCCTCGCCGCGCTGGAGGTCCGGCCGGGCGACCGATTCGAGGAAGAGGCTGTCTCCCGACAGGAGCACGTCGCCGACGGCGAACGCGGTCATCCCGGTCGTGTGGCCGGGCAGGTGGACTGCACGGATGGTGGCATCGCCGACCGCGAGTTCCTCGCCGTCGATGATCGTCTCCACGTCGTACTCGACGCCGCGCTGGACGCTCAGCCGGGGCAATACGGGAGTTGCGCCGGTCTCGGCGGCTAATTCCCGAAGGCCACTGACGTGGTCGGCGTGGACGTGCGTGTCGACCACGGTCGTGATTTCGGCGTCCCGTGCGGCGGCCGCGTCGAGGTAGCGGTCGGTGAACGCTCTGAGGGGGTCGATCACGGCCGCTTCGTCGCCGGCGACGAGCAGGTAGGAGAGACAGCCGCTGGCGGGGCGCTGGAACTGGACGACAGTCGCAGTATCGCCGGGGAGTTCGACCGTGCGGGCGACGCGGGCCCAGCCCTGCATACCGTCGTCGAGGTTGTGGGCGTCGATCCCGGCTTCGGTGAGCAGGCCGGCGACGTAGGCGCTGGCTTCGCCCCTGCCACAGACGACGGTGATCGGCCCGTCGCCGTCGACCTCGCCGGCGCGGTCGGCGACGCTGTCCTGTGCGTCGGCCTGCAGCCACTGCATATACGGGACGAGCGTGGACTCGACCGACGGCCCGGAGATCTGCCAGTCCTCGAACTCGTCGCGGTTGCGCACGTCGAGCAGGCGGACGGGATCGCCGGCGGCCAGTCGGTCGGCCAGCCAGTCCGGCGACCGTGAATCGACCGCCACGTCGGGTTCGGGGTAGTCGCTCATGCCCGTGGGTAGGCCGCCGTCGTGAATAAACGACCCGGGAATGAACGTCGGCGAGTGGCCGCGACGGGCCCGGGAAGCTAAGCCGCCGGCTCACCAACGCGAGGGTATGGACGGACAGCAGTTTCTCGACCGGGTGCGGGAGAACGAACGGACCGCCCTCGAACGCCTCGGCTCCGATAAGGCCCTGCTAGCCGCGACCGGGGCCGACCTCGACACCGACACCGTGCTGGGCGTGCTGGCTGCCACGGAACTGTTCCACGCCGACGCCTTCCGGCGGTGGAGCGAGGAAACCGACGACGAGCGCGTCGCCGACGCCTTCCGGACGGCGGCCGAGACCGCGGGCGACCACGCAGACCGCCTCGACGCGGACCTGGACGCGGTGCCCGACGACAGTGGACTCGAAACGGGGGTCGGTGGGCAGGACGACGACGTGACACGCGCCGGAGCCGGCCTCGTCGGAGCCGCGCTGGTGCTGGACCGCGTTCTGTTACAGGCGGTCAACTTCTTCGTCAACGAGGCCGACGAGCGACGGGCGGACCTGATCCGCGAGGTCCGGACCGGGGCGAACGACCGTCGGGATGCGGGGCTGGCACTGCTCGACGTGGTCTGTGCGTCCGACGGCGAGTGGAACCGGGCCGCGACGGCAGCCGAGGACGCCATCGCGGCGGCCTACGACGACTACGTCGACCGGCTGGAAGAGATGGGGATCGACCCGAAACCGGTGTGCTAGAGTCGGTTCGAGACGCGGTCAGTCGTCGGGCTGTTCCGGCGGCGTATCCTGAAACGCGGCGACGGCCTCCCGGAAGTCGTCTGGGATGCGGGTCGGCTCGCCGGTCTCGCTGTCGACGGCGACGTGGGTGACAGTCCCCTCCGCGAGGAGTGCCTCGTCGTCGGCCCGGCGGGCGACGTACTCGCCGGTCATGCTCGACTCGCCGATGCGCTCGATCCGGTAGCCGTGGACCAGGTCGTCGGCGAAGGTGGCCTGCCCGCGGTAGTCCATGTCGACGTTGACGACGTGGACGTCCCACCCGGCCGTCTCGACGTCCTGGTAGCTGTACCCGATCTCGCGGAGAAAAGCCGAGAAGGTCTCGTCCTGAAACGTGACGTAGTTGGCGTAGAAGACGACACCCTGCATATCGGTCTCCTCGAAGCGGACGCGGTTCTCCCAGACGACGGGGACGTTCATGCCCGAGGGAGGCGAGCGCCCGGCAGTTAATCCTGCCGGTGGGGCCGGGGTGGTCCGGTCAGGCCGTCTCGACGGTTTCGAGGACGCGCTGTGAGAACTGGGTCTCGGTGATTTCCTCGCGGCCGAGCTGGCGGAACCACGCGGCCTCGGCTTCCCACGAGCCCAGTCGCTCGCCGTCGAGGTCGATGACGGTCGCCCGGAGGTCGACGGGCTCCCAGCCCTCCTCGCGGAAGTCCCGGAGGACGTTACAGAGGCGGCCGATATCCCGGTCAGGGACCGCGTCCGCGTCGCCGTCGGCGTGGACGGTCTCGTAGGTGATCTCGAGGGGGTCGCCCCGGTCGAAATCGGTCACGTAGATGCCGTGGCTCACGAGACGGTTCTCGATGCGCTCGTAGATATCCTCGGGCGCGGACATAGCCAGTCTAGCGGCGACCGGGGCTTGGCTCTTGGGGGCGGTCAGGGGTGTTCCGGGTCGTACTCGTCGTGGAGTGTCTCGGCGAGCAGGCCGCCGGCGTCCAGCGCGATGTAGATCACGAAAAACGGTTCGGTCGCGGGACGGATGTAGAATACCTCGTAGGGCGGATCGACGCCACCGCCCTCGATCTTTCCGAGCATGGGCTCGATGGTCTTGCGACCGTCACGGAACTCGGCGAACAGATCCCGCTCGCCGGGCTGTCTGGCGACGACGTAGAGGACGCCGTTTGGCTCGCCGTCGGTGTCGAACGTCTGTGTGGGGTAGATCGGCATCTCCTCGGTGCGAGCCTGCTGGAAGGTCTCTTTGGCGCGCTCGAAGATATCGGGCGTGTCGTCGGCGACGAACAGCAGTGTGCGATTCAGGACGGTCAGGTCGGTGATCGTGGCCGGTTCCTCGCTCCAGTCGAGCGTGGCCTCGACGAGATGGCCCGGGCGGAGGTCGGCGACGGCCTCGGCCAGGGGGTCGTCGTACCCGTCGGTGCGGACGTAGGTCGGCTGTTCGGTCCCCTGCTCGACGAAACTCAACTCCCCCGCGCCGCGGTCGCTCCCGTAGACCCGATAGGTCCCGGACTCGGTCGCCGTCATCACCGATACTTGCCCGGCCGGCCATTTAGATTCACGGATGTGATACACCCCGGAACCCTAATAGTCGGAACGCGAAACCTTGCGGAGAGCCAGAGTGAACGCGCATGGGCAAGGTTTCAATAGCCGAGAGTGAGTTCGAGAGCGAAGTCGTCTCGCGTGGCGAACAGGTTACGTTTCGGCTCGTCGTCGAGTACGAGACGCCGAGCGGGGACGAGTTCGTCGAACGGTCGACGCTGGCCGCCGACTCGCGCTCGGACCTGACGACCGAGGCAGTGTCGGCGGCGCTGACCGAGTGGGCGGACGAGCGCGACGTGGCGGCGGTCAGCGGGTTCAGCGTCGTCGAAGAACAACTCGCACGTCGCGGCGGCGAGGCACCGGACACTGGAGACGAGGCGTTGCTGGTCGACCCATCGGACCGCGAAACGAAGTCCGAACGGACCACGGAGGAGGCGGTGGCCAGGTCCTCGCGGTACGTCGAGGGCGACCACCTGCTCTACTACGAGGGCGGGCCGGACAGTACGGTCTACGGGCACACGACGGAAGGCATCGTCGCGGAAGCGCCGCCGATCGAACACCAGCACCGCGAGAACGAACCGGACAAGATCCGCCTCGACGTGGGCAAGCGAACCAAGATCGTCCCGCTCGAGTGGGTGATCGGCCACGCCGACGAAGCCGACGAGCCCATCGACAAACCCCGGGATCTCTGATTTTTTTAGGATGGGGGCCGTAGCCGGCCCATGCGCATCGTCTCGCTGCTCCCCTCGGCGACGGAGATCGTCTACGCCCTGGGACTGGAACCCGTCGGCGTCTCCCACGAGTGTGACTACCCGCCGGCGGCCAGGGAGCAACCGGCCGTCAACCGCTCGCGGGTCGACCCCGAGGCGAGCAGTCGAGAGATCAACCAGCAGGTCGCCGACGCCGAGGACAGCGGCGACGGCGTCTACGAGATCGACCTCGATACCCTGGAGCGACTGGACCCGGATCTGGTCATCTCCCAGGGCATCTGTGACGTGTGTGCCGTCGACGAGGTGCTGGTCCGGGACGCCGTCGAACGGCTCAATCTGGACGCCGCCGTGCTCACGACCGATCCCCACAGCCTGGACGACGTGTTCGCGGACATCCGCCGGATCGGGGACGCGACGGGGACGAGCGAGCGCGCCGCGGACCTCGTCGCGGACCTGCGCGAACGGGTCACGGCGGTCGAGCGAACGGCGGCGGCCGCCGAGGATCGCCCGCGTGTGGCGGTACTGGACTGGCTCGACCCCGTGATGGTCGCGGGCCACTGGGTCCCCGAGATGGTCGAACTGGCGGGCGGCGCGTACGGCATGGCCGACCCGGGCGCGCGGTCCGAGCCCCGGGAGTTCGACGAAGTTCGGGAGTACGACCCCGAGGTCCTCGTGGCCGCGCCATGCGGCTTCGAACTGGACCAGACCGAGCGCAATCGCGACGACCTGCTCGACCGCGAGGGGTGGAGCAAGCTGACCGCGGTGCAGAACGGGCAGGCCTTCGCGATGGACGGGCACCACTACGTGAACCGGCCCGGCCCGCGGCTGGTCGACACGCTCGAACACCTGGCGGCGTGCGTCCATCCGGGCCTGTTCGACGTGCCGCCGAGTTCCGTCGTCCGACCGTACCCGAACGCGCTGGCCTGAGATGCTCGAACTGACGCGCGCGGTGTACGACGACCTGATCGCTCACGCTCGCGAGAGTACGCCCGAGGAGTGCTGTGGGGTGCTGGGGGGCGCACGCGAGGGCGACTGGAAGGAGCCCTCGGAACGAGCGAGCGGGCGCAGCGCGCCCGCGAGCACCGCCGACCGCTACCGGCGAGCCGAAAACGTCGCCGCGGAGCCGCGGACGGCCTACGAACTCGATCCCGAAGAACAGCTGGCGCATATGCAGGCCATCGAGGACGCGGGGCGGGAGGTCGTCGGGTTCGCCCACTCGCATCCGGCGGGGCCGCCGGTACCGAGCCGGACGGACGAACGGCAGGCGACCTGGTCGGGCTACTCGTACGTCATCGTCGCACTGGGCGGGGCGGAACCGTTCGTGGGGTCCTGGCGCTGGACGGGGGAGACCTTCGAGCAAGAGACCGTGGCCGTTCAGAGCGCCGACAGCCCGACGTAGACGTTCGTGACGACGATGAGGGTTCCCAGGCCCGTGACGGAGAGGATCCAGGAGCGCCACAGCGGCACCCGCTCGATGGTGTCGCGGTAGGTCAACAGCGTGACGCCGACGATCAACGCGACGGCGGCCTTCATCGCGAGCATCAGCAAGGGGTGGTGGGCGAGCAACTGCCGCACGAAGGGGTTGGCTTCCATCCCGACGTCGCCGGTGAACGCCAGCGCGATCAGCGTCGAGACGGCGTCGCCGAAGCCCCAGACGAACACCAGGGCGAACACCGACTCGACGTAGCCGGGCTTTTCGAGGCCGAACGCCGGCAGTCCAGTTTCCAGTGATGAGATCGACATCGAGAGGAGGCCACCTGACTGCCTACACGTTGGCGAAAATCCCCCATAAACATACGCGCCCAATTATAGAAAATGAAAGCAGCAGATCAGTCCGCGCCGATGGCGCAGGTCTCGACGTACGCCACGTCCTGGACGGAGGAGATGGCGGGGTCGTCAGAACAGACCGGGCAGTCGGGGGCGGGCTGGACCGGGATTTCCTCGAAGGTCATGTCCATGGCGTCGTAAAAGATCATCCGGCCGTCCAGCGTGTCGGCCTCGGGGGCGAGGCCCGCGTCCTGCAGGATCCACTTTACCGTTTCAGTCGCCTGGATGCAGCCCACGGTGCCCGGGAGGACGCCGAGGACGCCCGCCTCCGAGCAGTCGGGGATCTCCCCGGCCGGCGGTGCCTCGGGGAACAGACACCGGTAGCATGGCCGGCCCTCGGTGAAAGAGGTGATCTGGCCCTCGAAGCGGTAGATCGCGCCATGGGAGAAGGGGACGCCCGCGAGCGTGCAGGCGTCGTTGACGAGAAAGCGCGTCTCGAAGTTGTCGCTGCCGTCGACGACGAAGTCGTAGTCGGCGATCAACGCGTCGACGTTGTCGGCGGTCACGCGGGTCTCGTGAGCGTCGACGGTCACGTCAGGGTTGAGGTCGGCGACGAACTCGGCGGCGCTCTCGACTTTCTGCCGGCCCACGTCGGCGTCGGCGTGGACGATCTGGCGCTGGAGATTGGAGCGTTCGACCACGTCGTCGTCGGCGATGCCCAGCCTACCGACGCCCGCGGCCGCCAGGTACTGGATGATCGGCGAGCCGAGGCCGCCGGCCCCGAGGACGAGTACGTCGGCGTCGAGGAGCGCTTTCTGGCCGTCCGGGCCCACGTCGTCCATGATGATGTGCCGGGAGTACCGGTCCAGTTGCGTGGGATCGAGATTGAGGTCGCTCATATCCCGGTTTGGCGGGCGGGGCGGTTAAGCGTGCGGTCGAACCGGCGTTGGGGAGAACTACAGGTCGTAGAGGTCGCCGAACTTCCCGCGGGCGTAGTCGACGAAGTAGTCCGCGGTGAACGCCTCGCCGGTCGCCTCCTCGATCAGGTCGTCGGTGGTGTACCGACAGCCGTGCCGGTGGACGTTCTCGGTGAGCCAGTCGTGGAGCCCCTGGAACTCGCCCGCACGGATGTCGTCGTCCAGGTTTCCGAGGTCGTCTTCTGCGGCCGCAAAGAGCTGCGCCGCCAGCACGCTCCCCAGCGAGTAGGTCGGGAAGTAGCCGAAGTTGCCGTGGGTCCAGTGGATGTCCTGCAGACAGCCCTCGGCGTCGGTGTCGGGCCGCACACCCAGATACTCGTCCATCTTGTCGTTCCAGACCTGCGGGATCTCCGCGACCTCCAGATCGCCCCGCACCAGATCGCGTTCGATCTCGAACCGGAGGATGATGTGGAGGTGGTAGGTGAGTTCGTCCGCCTCGACCCGGATCAGGTTGTCCGGGTAGATCTGGTTGGCCGCCTCGTACAGTTCGCGGGGGGACACGTCGCTCCCGAGGTGGTCGTTCACCGTGTCCCCGAACAGGTCCCAGAACGGCCGGGAGCGGCCGACGTGGTTCTCCCAGAGCCGGGACTGGGACTCGTGGACCGACAAGTCACGGGACTGGCCCAGCGGTGTCCCGTACTCGTCCTGTGGCAGACCGAGCGTGTAGGTGGCGTGGCCGAACTCGTGGATCGTCGAGCCCAGCGCGTCCAGGGGATCGTCCGGTTTGAACCGCGTCGTCACGCGGGCGTCGAACTGCGTCCCCATCGAGAAGGGGTGAGCGGCGGTGTCGAGTCGGCCCCGATCCCAGTCGTAGCCCAGCGTGTCCAGCGCGTCCCGGACGAGATCCTCCTGGGTCTCGTCGTCGTACGTGCCCTCGAAGGGATCGGCGAGGTCGGCGTCGCTGTCCTCGATGGCCTCGATCAGCGGTACCAGTTCCTCGCGCAGGCGTTCGAGGATGCGCTCGGCGGTGTCGATCCCGAGGTAGGGCTCGTACTCCTCGAACAGCACTTCGTAGGGGTCCCGGTCGGGGTCGATCTGGGCGGCGTACTCGCGTTTCAGTTCGACGATCCGTTCGAGCGTGGGCGCGAATTCGTCCCAGTCGTCCTCGGCCTTGGCCTGCTCCCACGTCGGAAGGGCGTTGGCGGTGGTCTCGGAGATCTCCTCGACCAGATCGCCGTCGACGCGGGTCGCACGTTCGTGTTCGCGGCGGACCTCGCGGACGACGGCGGCCTGGTCGTCGTCCAGATCCTGGCCGTCCAGTGTGTCCAGATACTCGGCGAGGTCGTCGTCGGTAAGTAGTTCGTGGTGGAGCGCCGACAGCGCAGCGGTCTGCTGGGAGCGGGCGGGCGTCCCGCCCTCGGGCATCGTCACCTGCTGATCCCAGTTGAGGATACCGGCGGCGTTGCCGACGTTGGTCATCCGGCGGACGTGCTCCGTGAGGGACTCGTACGCGTCCGGATGCTCGGCCTGATCCGTTGCCATGCGCGGACCTTCGGCCGACGCGGCAAAAGGATTGGTTCCCCGGCAGTCACCCCCACACCAGTTCCAGAGTTGATAATCGCGGCGTAACAGCTATTCAATGGGGTTCGTGAGATAGAGTGACAGGCCCGGTCGATGGAGTGTCGGCGGGACCCGGCCGCTGGGGACAACGATGAAAATCGACATCGACGCCTTGGAGGAACTGAATCTACTCACCCGTGACGGCACGGAGCGAGCCAACGGTGCGCTCACCGACATGACGGCGGCCAGTACCGCCATCGGGACCACCAAGATTCTGCTGGTGAACCACGAGGACATCATCGAGCGGATCGACAGCGGCGGCTACGAGGTCGTGCGCTTCGACATCGAGGGGAAACTGTCCGGGACCGCCCTCCTCCTGTTCGACCGGCCGGCGACGGAGGCCGTCGTCGAGGCGCTGGTCCCCGGCGAGGCCGACGAGTCGATGGCCTCCGCGGGGCTCAAGGAGATGGCCAACATCATGATGGGATCGTTCACGACCGACTGGGGCGATCACCTGAGTGCCGGTCTCTCGATGACCGCGCCGACGTACCTCGACGACCCGGACGCCGACGCGCTCCAGCTCGACCCCACCGGCCCCGAAACCGACAGCACGCTCGTCTTCCAGAGTTCGATCACCTGGCGGTCGGGCGAGGGCCGCATCGACATCTACCTCGCGCCCGACCGGTCGGCGCTCGATCCCGTGTTCTCGGAAGCCGAGCGCGACGAGATCGCGGAGCGAGACGACGAACTCGACGGCCTGATCGCCCCCGACGAGGACGACGAACCGACCACCGCGGCCGCCGACACTGCGACGCCCGACCCCGCGGCCGCAGACACAACCACCGACGACGAGCGCGAGGACGGCGACCCCTTCGGCGGGAGCGCCGAGGGCGCGTTCGGCGCGAGCGACGACGCCGACGGCTTGGGTACCGACGACGCGACGAGTGACGGCCCGGGCTCGTTCGACCCCGGCGACGAGGACGACCTCTTCGGCTTCGAGGAGGGAGCCGAGGGGGCCGACGAGATCCCGCTGGAGAAGCTGTCGGTGTTCAGCGACCTGACCAAGGAGGGCACCGAGGCGGCGGCCGAACGCGTGACCCAGATGACCGGCATCGAGACCAGCACGGAGATCGCCGGAATCACGTTCACCCCCATCGACGACATCGCCGCGCAACTGGAGGACGGCGACTACGTCGGCACGACCGTCGAGTTCGACGGGACACCCAGCGGGTCGCTGGTGATCCTCTTCGACGAGGACTCCGCCGAGAACATCGCCGAGGAGATGCTGCCCGTCGATCCCGACGAGGACGGCCTCACCGGGATGCACGAGAGCGCCATCGAGGAACTGGGCAACATCATGACCAGCGGCTTCATCGACGGCTGGGCCAACGTCCTCGAAACCGGCGTGGAACACACCCCGCCCGAGTACGTCGGCGACATGAACATGGCCTTCGTCGAGTTGATCACCGAGCAACTGGGCCCGTTCCAGACCCACGCGTTCACCATCGAGTCGACCCTCCAGACCGACGACGTGGAATTCACCTGTGAGATCCACGCCCTGCCCGACGAGGGCGACCTCAGCTCGGCGCTGAAGGCGCTCGCGGTCGACCGGAAAGACCAGACCGACGCCGATCCGAGCGACCTGTTCTAGGCGTACCGCATCGTCGTCTCCGAGACCCACACCGACACCGTCGCCGTGTGTTCCTGATCGGCCAGCCGTACGGTCGCCTCGACGGCACGGGGTGTGACCTCGACGATCCGCTCGAACGGCACCGACGGCTCCGAGACGACCTCGCCGTCGCGGTCACGTACCGTTGTCTGCTGGACGGAGACCGCCATCTCGCCGTTCTCGCGGGTGATCCCGACGCTTGCCGCGGGGTCACCATCGATCCGCTCCTCGATCCGCTGGGCGACCGCGTCGGCTCCCACCGATGCACACTCGGTCGTCGCCCAGTCCTCGAAGGGCGTCGTCTCGTACACCGGTTCGCGCTCCGGTGGCTCGCCCTGCTCGATCTCGGTCCGGTTCGTGTGCCGCCACGCGGCGACGTACTTGACCGCGTGCTCGTCTTCGAGGTACTCCAGTTCGTCGTCCGCGACCGTTCGGTCGGCCGTGATCGGTTCGGCCCCACCGCGAACGGGGTCGGACGTATCCCGGCCGTCGGCGGTCCCCGTCTCACCATCTGTGTCATCGCCACCGGCCGCCTCGGTCGGATCGGGCGTCGA
The DNA here is from genome assembly GCF_900110215.1 of Halorientalis persicus. GTDB lineage: Archaea > Halobacteriota > Halobacteria > Halobacteriales > Haloarculaceae > Halorientalis > Halorientalis persica. The sequence goes on from NZ_FOCX01000007.1 coordinate 107,199, forward strand.
TTCGGTCGCGGTCGGTGCGGCCGTCGCACCGTCGTCGGGTCGCGATCCCGGTTCGCTCACACAGCCGGTCAGGCCACCGAGACCGGCGAGCGCGAGCCCGCGGAGGAGGGGCCTGCGTCGCGTCATTCGTTCGAACGTCCGTGGCGACCCATAAGTGCTTTCTACCCCGTGAACGACTCGGCCAGCCGCCGGTAGATCCGTTCACAGCGCTCGATCACCGCGAGCGACGCGCTCTCGTTGGCGGTGTGAGCTTCACCGGGTTCGGCGATGCCACAGATCACGCAGTCGGTTCCTGCCTCGGACAGCCACCCGGCGTCGGTCGCGTGGGGCTTGACGACGTGCTCCGGACTCGCCTCCTGTACGGCCTCGGCCGCATCGAGCACCGCGTCGGCGAAGTCGGCGTCGCCACAGGCCATCGGCGGGAGGTCCTGGTCGACGGTCCACTCTACGCCCGGGACCTCCTCGACCCGCGAAAGCGGCGCGCGCTCGCCCGGGACCGTCCGCTCGTCCACGGTGAGTCCACAGCGCTCGGGGAGCACGTTCATCGCCGACCCGCCCTCGACCTCGGTGACGGCGACGCTCCCTCGCATCTCGTGGCCCAGCACCTCGGTCGACGGGAAGTCGAGGTCCCGGACGATCCCCACGGCGTCGGTCGCCCGGTAGATGGCGTTCTCGCCCTGCTCGACCTCGCTGGCGTGGGCGGCCTCGCCGCTGGCCGTGATCGTACTCCCGCGCCGGCCCTTGTGGGCGACCGCCACGTCGGTCGTCTGCGGTCCGGAGTAGCCGGTCGACCCCTCCGTGACGACGGCGTAGTCGGGGCCGAAGCCGTCGTCGATCGCCGCTCGCGCGCCGACGCCGCCGACCTCCTCGCCGACGAACGAGGCGACGACGAGTTCACAGGCCGGGTCCGCCTCAGCGAAGGCGACCATCGCCGCGGCGAGCGCCCCCTTCATGTCGGCGGTACCACGACCGTGGATGCGGCCGTCGCGTTCCTCGATCACGTACTCCCCGCTATCGGTGACCTGCGAGTCGTCCGGCGGCACCACGTCGTGGTGACCGACCAGCGCGAGCGTGGGCTCGCCCGAGCCCTTGCGAGCGAACACGTTACCGCCGCGGCCCTCGTCGGCCCCTGCCTCGTCGCGGCGAACCGCGGCGTCGGTGTGCTCGCGGAGCCAGTCCTCGACGTAGTCGCCGGCGGCGGCTTCCGAGTCGTGGCTCGGGATCGCGACCAGTTCCCGGGTCAACTCGATGGCGTTCATGTTCGGCGGTGTGGGCGGCCGGAGCATAAGCGCGGCGCGTGCCGACCCGTTTCCCAAGAGACAAGACGTTGTTCGTGGAACTGCGAGTGAATGCCGTCATCGCCGGACCACGCGACCGACGAGACCCCACGGCTCGGGGCGTCGGTGCCGCCGCTCAGGGAGTGGGCGTCGACGTACCTGATCGGGATCTTCATGGGGAGCGCCGACGCCGTCCCGGGCGTCTCGGGCGGGACGATCGCGCTGATCGTGGGGATCTACGAGCGACTCATCACCGCCATCACCGCCGTCACGCCGCGGGCAGTGCTGGGCTTCCTGAAGGCTCTCACGCCCCTCGATGGGGGAGTTTCGGTCCGTCGGGCCGAGGCTATCTTCGACGACGTGGACGGCTGGTTCCTCCTCACGCTGTTGCTCGGCATCCTGACGGCCGTGATTATCGTCACCCGGATCATCACCGTCCTGAACGAGAGCGCGCCGGTCGTCCTCTACGGCTTCTTCTTCGGGCTGATCGCCGCGTCGGCGGTCGTCCTGCTCCGTGCCATCTCGATCCGAACGGTGAGTGCCGGCGTCGCCGCCGTCGCGGGCTTCCTGCTGGCCTTCCTGATGTCCGGACAGGCCGAGGAGCTGTTCGGCGGGGGCCTCCCGCTGGTGTTCGTCGCTGGAACCCTCGCCGTGAGCGCGATGATCCTCCCCGGCCTCTCGGGCTCGTTGATCCTCGTCATTCTCGGCCAGCACGCCAGGTTGTCCGAGACGCTCTCGGAGTTCGTCGACGGGCTGGCCGCGCTGGCGACGGGCGGGTCCGTGGACGCCGTGACCGGGCCCGGGACGGTGGTCGTCACGTTCATCGCGGGCGGACTGATCGGGCTGTTCACGATCTCCCGGGCGGTCAGGTACGCGCTGAATCGCAACCGTGAGGTGACGCTGGCCTTCCTCGTCGCGCTCGTCGTCGGGGCGCTCCGGGCCCCCGTCGCGACGGTCCGCGGAGAAGTCGGGTTCTCCACGGAGACACTGGTCACCTTCCTCGGCGTCTCCGTCGTCGGCGCGGTGGTCGTCCTCGCGCTGGACTACTACGCCGCCGACTTCGAGATCGAGGAGATCTAGGCCGTCCCGCTCGGCCGACAGCATCACGACCCTTATGAGGCGAGCGGCACCTACTGTGAGTATGAACGTTGTACCGGACACCAGCGTCGTCATCGACGGTCGCGTGTCCGACCACGTCGAATCCGGCGAGTTCGCCGGGGCGACGATCCACGTGCCGGAGGCCGTCGTCGGCGAACTGGAGTCACAGGCCAACGAGGGGCGCGACAGCGGCTGGGACGGGCTGACCGAACTCCAGGCGCTCGCCGACCTGGCCGACGCGGGGGAGATCGACCTCGAATACGTCGGCCGCCGCCCCGACGCGGGCGAGATCGGCGACGCGGGGGAGGGCGAGATCGACGCGCTCATCCGCGACACCGCCGCCGAGCACGACGCGACGCTGTTCACCTCCGACATCGTCCAGAGCGAGGTCGCCACGGCGAAAGGCATCGAGGTGGAGTACGTCGAGCCCATCGTCGAGGAGACCGCCGTCGAGAACCTCACGATCGAACAGTTCCTCGACGAGACGACGATGAGCCTCCACCTGAAGACGGGGGTCCCGCCGATGGCCAAGCGGGGCGAACTCGGCGAGATGCACTACGAGGAGATCCGCGACGAGCCCTCGACGGAGGCCCAGCTGAAAGAGTGGGCCCAGGAGATCGAAAACAGCGCCCGCGCCAGCCCGGACGGGTTCATCGAACTCTCCGAACCCGGCATGACCATCGTCCAGTTCCGGGATATGCGGATCGCCATCGCCAGCCCACCGTTCGCTGACGGTCACGAAATCACCGCCGTCCGGCCCATCGTCAAGACGGAGCTGGACGACTACGAGTTCGCGGACGAACTCCGGGACCGGCTCACCGACCACCAGCGCGGTGTCCTGATCTCCGGTGCGCCCGGGGCCGGGAAGTCCACCTTCGCACAGGCTGTCGCGGAGTTCCTCGCCGACGCCGACTTCGCGGTCAAGACGATGGAGAAACCGCGGGACCTGCAGGTCGGCCCGAACATCACCCAGTACACGGAACTGGGTGACGAGATGGCAAAAACCGCCGACTCACTGCTCATGGTCCGGCCCGACTACACCATCTACGACGAGGTCCGCAAGACCGACGACTTCGAGGTGTTCGCCGATATGCGCCTCGCGGGCGTCGGGATGATCGGGGTCGTCCACGCGACGCGGGCCATCGACTCGCTCCAGCGCCTCGTCGGCCGCGTGGAGCTGGGGATGATCCCGCAGGTCGTCGACACCGTCGTCTACATCGAGGAGGGCCGCGTCGAGAAGGTCTACGACGTGACGACGGAGGTCAAGGTGCCGGAAGGCCTGATGGAAGAAGACCTCGCCCGGCCGGTCATCATGATCCGGGACTTCGAGACGGGCCAGCCCGAGTACGAGATCTACACGTTCAACCGGCAGGTCGTCACCGTACCCATCGGTGAGGAGGGCGACGGCGGCTCCCGCGAGACCGGCGTGGACCGCATCGCCAAGCAGGAGGTCGAACGCGAGATCCGGTCGATCGCCCACGGCCACGTCGAGGTCGAGTTGCAGAACTCGAACACCGCCGTCGTGTGGGTCGAGGACGACGACATCTCGCAGGTCATCGGCAAGGGCGGCGGCCGCATCTCCGACGTGGAGAACCGGCTGGGGATCGACATCGACGTGCGGACGCTCTCGGAGAAACCCGGCGGGCGGTCGGGCGGCGGTGGTGGCGGAGGCAGTAGCGGCGGTGGCGGCGGCCAACCCGGCCAGATCGTCACGCCCGAAGTGACCTCCCGGCACGTCATCGTCCCGATGGAAGGCCACGCCGGCGAGACCGTCGAGGTGCAGGCCGACGGCAAGTACCTGTTCACCGCCACGGTCTCGCGGGGCGGGGAGATTCAGGTCTCGCGAGGGAGTGCCATCGCCGAGGAACTGGAGCAGGCCATCGACCGCGGAAAGACGATCCAGGTCGTCCCGTCGTAGGGCGAGCATCCGGCGACCGAAGGGAGTCGGTTCAGTGCCACGTCGTCACACCGGTCGCGACCGTCGTTTCGCTCCTATCTCCCGACCACACACTATCTTTATCCGACCCTTCGCCCTCTGTTGGGATATGGGACGCATCAAACGCGCACTCGGTCGTGCTCGGTACGCAGCTATCGGCGGAGCCATCGGCGGCGCAGTCGGGGGATTGTTCAGTCGAAACGCGGCGAGTTCCGGCGCGGCAGTCGGTGCCCTGATCGGCGCGACACTCGGCGAGAAGCGGACCGACGTCGACGCCGTCGTCGAGCGAGTCAAGGAGAAAGGCGAGCAGGCGACAGCCGACGCCGATTGATCTGGCCGGTGGCGACGCAGTACCAGTGGCTCAGGGTCCAGGCGAGAACCTGACGGGACCGAACACGACGGGTGTCCCGTCGGGAGACTGCAGTGAGTCAGTCAGAGACGGCCGATTCGGTGCTTTCGGAGGGCTGTTCCTCGACGTCGTCGACGATCTCGTAGAGGTTCTGGCGAGCGTCGGCGAAGTAGACGTCCTCGTCGACGGCACTCACCTCTTCGAGCCGTTCCAGGGCATATCGGACAGTACGGGCGGACAACATAGACTCTTCGACGATCCCCTTCTGGGTGAGCGGCCCGTTGTACTCCAGCACCTTGTACACGAGCTTCGCGCTCGGCGGAAGGTCCGCGATAGTCTCCCCATCGGATTCTGCCATCGCGTAGACGGTGGCGCGCCTGGTCCATAAAGATTGATGCACAGACTGACGGAACAGTCCGAATCCAGCCCCGTCGCGGCCGCTCGGCGTGTGTCGGTTCGTGACGAGCCGCGACGGACGGTCGGGCCCGCCGGAAGCGACCCGACAACGAACGGTTTTTGGGGCCCGATGGCTGACAGTGGGGTATGGCAACGGACACGGCCGAACGGCGGGCAGCCCACGTCCGCGGGCTGAAGGTGACGACGCTATCCTCGATCGCCGGGATCGGGGCGGCCGTCGCGTCCTCGGCAGTCACCGCCGGGATGGAAAATCCTGCGACCAGTGACACCGCACTGCTGGTCGTCCTCGGGGCGATCCTCGTCCAGTTCCCGATCCTGAAGGGACTGGGCGTCGATGTCGATGATTTCGGGGCGAAAGACTACCTCTACGTCGGCTTCATGACCTTCGCACTCTGGTTCGTCTCCTGGGGCGTCCTGCTGACCGCGAACACCACGCTCCCCTTCTAACATGGCCGAAGACAGCATCGCCGTCGTCGACCTCGATAGATGTCAGCCCGACCGGTGTAACTACGAGTGTGCGAACTTCTGTCCACCGAACCGGACGGGCGAAGAGTGCATCGTGACCCGGGAGGAACGGTACGACGATCCCGACCTCTACGAGGGCGGCCCCGACCAGATCTCGATCAGCGAGGAGCTCTGTCTCGGCGAATCCTGCGGCATCTGCGTCGAGAAGTGCCCGTTCGACGCCATCGAGATCATCAACCTCCCACAGGAACTCGACGAGGAACCCGTTCACCGCTACGGCGAGAACGCCTTCGCACTTTATGGCCTCCCCGCCCCCGAGGAGGGGCAGGTCACCGGCATCCTCGGTCCGAACGGGATCGGGAAGACGACGGCCGTCCACATCCTCGCCGGCGAGATGCGCCCCAACCTCGGGCTGTTCAACCAGGAACCCGACTGGGAGGCCATTCTGGAGGAGTACCGCGGCACCGAACTCCAGGGCTACCTCGAAGAGTTGCGCGACGACGAGGTGACCGTCGCGCGCAAGCCCCAGTACGTCGACCAGATTCCCGGCCAGTTCGACGGCAAGACGCGCGAACTCCTCGAACGGACCGACGAGCGCGGAGCGCTGGACGATCTGGTCGAGCGATTCGGCATCGAGGCCGTCCTCGATCAGGACATCGACTCCATCTCCGGCGGTGAACTCCAGCGCGTGGCCATGACCGCCACGCTGGCGCGCGAGGCCGACTTCTACTTCCTCGACGAGATCACGCCGTATCTGGACATCGGCCAGCGCGTCACCGCCGCCCGGATCGTCCGCGAACTCGCCGAGGAGGAGAACCGCTCGATGCTGGTCGTCGAGCACGACCTCGCGATCCTCGATCTGCTGGCCGACAACATCCATCTGGCCTACGGGAGTCCGGGGGCGTTCGGGATCATCACGCCGCCGAAGTCGGTCCGTAACGGGATCAACGAGTACCTCTCGGGCTATCTCGAGAACGAGAATATGCGCATCCGTCAGGACGCCATCGAGTTCGAGGAACACGCGCCTCGCACCGTGACCAGCGGGCAGGTGGTCGCGGAGTACCCCGAACTCACCAAGTCCTACGGGGACGGCGAGTTCAGCCTCGAAGCCGAGGCCGGCCAGATCCACGAGGGCGAAGTCCTCGGCGTGGTCGGTCCCAACGGGATCGGGAAGTCCACCTTCGCCCAGTTGCTCGCCGGCCGACTCGACCCCGACTCGGGCGAGGTCGACGCGGACCTGGACATCTCTTACAAGCCCCAGTACATCGAGATCGACCAGCATATGCGGGTCGACGCGTTCCTCCGGTCGATCACCGACGACTTCGGGTCGTCCTACTGGAAGACCGAGATCGCAGAGCCACTCCAGTTGAACCGGGTGATGGAGCAGAACCTCACCGACCTCTCGGGCGGGGAGCGCCAGCGGGTCGCCATCGCGGCCTGTCTCTCGAAGGACGCCGACCTCTACCTGCTGGACGAGCCCTCGGCCCACCTGGACGTGGAACAGCGCGTGCTGGCGACCGACGCCATTCGCCGGTACACCGAGATCCACGACGCCACCGCGCTGGTCATCGACCACGACATCTACATGATCGACCTGCTGGCCGACCGCCTGCTCGTCTTCGACGGCGAACCCGCCGAACACGGGCAGGCCTCCGCACCCAAGGGGATGCGCGAGGGCATGAACGAGTTCCTCGCGAACCTCGACGTGACCTTCCGCCGCGACGAGCGGACCTCGCGACCGCGGGTCAACAAACCCGGCTCGCAACTCGACCGCCAGCAGAAGAAAGACGGCGAGTACTACTACAGCTGAATTTCCGCGGCGATCTCCTCGGTCAGGAACGCCTCGATCTCCGTGGCAGCCTCGACACCGACCGAGCTGTCGCGGTCGAGCGTGATCAAAAAGCCCGCCTTCTCGTCGGGCTGGTCCGGCCAGGAGAACACCCACACGTCCTCGAAGATGCGAACGGTACCGTGGAACTCGCCAAGGTCCGCGGCCCCCGACTGCGTGCCCAGGTTCAGGTAGTTGACGATCACTTCGTCGACGAACGACTGGACGTCGTCGTCGGAGTACTGCGACCGGAGATCCGCACGCATCTGCGCCTCGAAATCCGTCGGATGGTACCGGATCACAGTCCGGAGCGCCTCCCCGTATCGGTCCCGGAGCTCCGACCAGACGCGTTCGCACACGCTCATGCCTCCAGTCGAGTCGGTGCAGAAACACATCGATTGGGACGAGTTCGCGCGAGTGAGGGCCGGCCGGCTTTTGTCCCGGGGGTCGCTACCACGGATATGGTCGGTTCGAGAACCGTGACCGCGGCGGTCGGACTCGCGGTGAGTCTGCTCGTCACCGTCGTGCTGTGGTGGTACTTCGAGACACTGGCGGTATTTCTCTTTCTCCCGTTCGTCCCGTTCCTGTTCCGGGGCGACGGCGACGACGAGACCGAACGCGTCCGGGAGTGTCCACAGTGTGGATTCCGGACGACCGCCGACGAGTACGAGTTCTGTCCGCGGGACGGGGCCCGACTCGACTAGTCGAGTCGCCGTTCTTCCGCCGAGAGGTCGACGTTCTCGTCGAGGGGGTCCTCGATGTCGCCCATGACGGCTTCCAGCGCGTCGGTCGCGGTGAGCAGGCCGACGACCTCGCCCTCGGAAAGGACCAGCGCGAGTTCCTGACTCTCGGCCTGGAACTGGTCGACGGCGTCGCTGATGATCGTGTCGGGCGTCATCGTCATCGGCGGCGCGGCGATCTCCTCGAAGGCGGTGTCGCCGGCCCGGAGGTCGTCGATCCGGTCGACCACCGAGGGGACGTAGACGATGCCGAGGAAGTCCTCGGGGCCCTCGCCGACCAGCGGGAAGCGAGTGTGTGGGCTGGAGCCGATCCGGTCCAGGTTCTCCGCGACGGACGCCGCCGTCGAGAGAAAGACCACGTCATCGACGGGCGTCATGACTTCGCTGATGGGTTCCTCGCCGACCCGGAGGGCGTTGCGAATCTCCTCGCGTCGTTCCTCAGAGAGGTCGCCCTGTTCGAGCAGGTAGTCCAGCCGGTTGCGCAGGTCCGCGCGGGACTCGATGATGTCCTCTTCGGCTTCGAGCCACGCGCCGGTCATCTCGACGCCGAACAGTTTCAGCGTCCACTTGGCGATCCCGTCACCGACCTTGATGATCGGCGAGATGAGCCAGGCGAACCAGTACAACGGCGTCGCACCCCAGCGGGTGACGAACTTCGTCCGCTCGACGCCGAGGTAGGTCGGGGTCTGTTCGCCGTGGGTCAGGTGGACGAGGTTGATGATCAGGAAGGCGATGATCCCGCCGGCACCGATCGAAGCCAGCGCGGTGTTTGCGATGTACGGTTCGAAGATGGCCGCCAGCGCCGGTTCGGCGACGATCCCGACCGCGATGGACGAGGCGGTGATCCCCACCTGACAGCTGGTCAGGTAGATCTCCAGGTCGTCGGTCATCTCCCAGGCGCGGCGGAGTCCTGGCTTGTCGAACTCCGCTTCGGGGTACTGTCGGACGCGAGTCAGGGCGAACTCGATGGCGACGAAAAAGCCGTTCGCGAGGATCAACGCGAGGCCCGCCGCCAGTCGAATCCACAGTTCGAGCGCGTTCACGGGCGGCCTTTGGCGGACCTGTCAAAAAGACGTGGTGGTCTCGGCCGTGGGGGAACCCAGGTGGATCGGGCCTACATCGAACGCTGAAACGCAACGGGGCGTTATGGAGCGAGAGCCGGTAGCACACACGTCAGATGGACCGGGATTACCACGTCCACTCGACGTACTCGGACGGACGCTTCCTGTTCCAGATGGTTCGGGCGGCTGCCGAGGCCGGCCTCGCGGGCGTGGGAATCGCCGATCACTGCAACGTCTCGGACCGCGAGGAGATCAGAGAGCAGAAGAACCTGCTCGGGTTCAACCTCGACGAGACCTACGAGCGCCGTCGGGAGGCGATCCAGCGACTCCGCGAGGAGTCAGAGATCGCCATCTACGACGGTGTCGAGATGGACTACCATCCCGAGGAGGAGGCCGCGATCCGCGCGTTTCTCGACGAGGCGGACTTCCAGTACACCATCGGCAGCGTCCACTACCTCGACGGCGTCAACGTCCACGTCGAACCATACTTCGCCGACCAGTCCGAGAGCGACCGCCAGGCCGCCGTCGACCGCTACTTCGACCACCTCGTGGCGCTGATCGACTCCGAACTGTTCGACGTGGCTGCCCACGTCGATCTCGTGGAGCGCAATCCCGCGCTCCGGAATCTCGCGACCGAGGGCCACTACCGACGCGTCGCCGAGGCCTTCGTCGACTCGCCGACCATTCCCGAACTCAACGCCGGCCGTGCGCTGGCCGACTACGGGGAGTTTCACCCGTCGCCGGCCTTCCTGGACGTGCTGACCGACTACGACATCCCGATCACGGTCGGCTCGGACGCCCACCAGCCCGAGGAGATCGGCGAACGCCACCCCCACATCGACAGATACCTGGATGCGCGGCGGATCGAGCCGGTGACGCTGGACCTGTAAGAATCGAGGTCGGTCCTACTGGAACCGCACGCCCAGGTCGTGCATCCCGTCGTTGTTCTTGGCGACGTTGATCAGGAGGGGCGTGATCGCCTCGATCTCGGCGGCGTTGGCGAGCGGGCCGGCGTCGACGGGGCGCAGGCCCTCGATCGCCTCGGTCAGCCGGGTCACGGTAGCGACGGCGTCGGCGTCGTCGCCGACGATGGCCGTGTCGATGTCCAGATCGGCGTCGAGGTTGGCCAGCCGGGCCGCAGGGAGGTTGTGGTACGCGCCGACGACGGGGACGTCCGCGGGGGCGGCCTCGGCGGCCAGCGCGGTCACGCTGCCCGCACCGGGGCGGTTGTAGTGGAAGCCGTCCTCGTCGCGTTTCATCCCGACGGCGGGGGTGACGAGGACGGTGTTCTCGCCCAGTTCGGCTTCGATGGCCTCGACGGTGTCGGCGAGGTGGTAGGCCGGGACTGCGAGGACGACCACGTCGGCGGCCGCGGCGGCGTCGACGTTGTCGTGGCCCGTAACCTCGACCTCGACGCCGCGGCTGTCGAGTTCGGTCTCGTACTCCCGGGCCTTGGTTTCGGCGCGGCTCGCCTCGCGGGAGCCGATCAACACGTCGTGGTCGGTGTCGTAGGCGAAGCGAAGCGCCAGTCCTTCACCGATGTCACCGGTGCCACCCAGCAGTGCGATTTGCATACTCGTAGGTACGGCGAGACCCCGAAAAGCGTTGCGCGAGCGGTCGACGTTGCCGCGTCAGTCGTCCAGCCGACCGGGGAGGTCGTTGACGGAGTCGATCACCAGATCCGCCCCCGCGCGTTCGTACTTCTCGCGACCCGACTCGCCGGTGAGGCCGCCGGTGAGCACGCCCACACCGTAGTAGGTCCGGTCGGGGTCGGCCTCGGCGGCGTTGCCGGCGGTGCGCACGTCGTCGAGCGTGTCGCCGGCGAAGGCGACGGCGTCGGCCCCGAACCGCTCGGCCAGCGTCGTCAGCGCGCGCGGATGGGGTTTTCCCTCCTCCCAGTCGTCCATCGTGAAGCGGTGGTCGTCGGGCACGTCCAGACCAACGCGGTCGAGCGCGATGTCGGCCTCGGCGGCGGGGCGGCCGGTGAGCACGCCCACGTCGAACTTGCGCTGGAGGCGCGAGAGTGCTTCGGGGTCGACGAGCTTCGGTTCGTCGTTGATGAACCCTGCCGTATCGAGGTCGGGATCGCCGCCCTCCAGTTCGCGGTACAGGTCGCTCCCGAGGTAGAGTTGCTGGAAGACCTCGCGCAGGCGCTCGGTGTCCCAGGCGTCGTAGATGCGTTCGCGCTCGGCCGGGCCGACGGCGTTGACCACGACCGTCTCGGCGGCGTCGAGGCCGCCGCCGGTCGCGGCGATCATGTCGGTGAACGATTCGAGATCACGGTCGAGTCCGTACTGGGTGGCCAGCACGTACAGCGCCGCCGCGTAGGTGAGTTCCCAGTCGTTGTTGAATCCCCCGGCGTCCTTGAACTGCTGGATGGCCGCCCGGTCGACCGTGTCCCCGTAGACGTGTTCGATAGACTCGACGATAGCCCGGCGGTAGGAGTCGGCGACATCGACGAGCACTCCGTCGATGTCGAGCACGACCGCGTCTACCTGCATACTGTTCTCATAACGGGCCGCCTTGAAAACCGCTTCTGACCTGTCGAGTTCTGAAGGGAGTGGTGTGCCATCACACCACACAGTCAGCCGGGTCGGGCGTCGTCGGCCACGAACAGCGTCCTACCGGTCCCGGCGAGGGACTCGCGGGTAACCGGCACCAGCGGCGGGTCACCACCCAGCGTGGTGAACAGAAAGTCCGCACCGGCCTCGCGAGCGACGGCGCGGGTGGGTCGGTGGAGTTCCGGCGGCAGATTCAACGCGTAGACGGCGTCGGCGTCGGCGTAGACGGCGGCGTCGGGGTCGGTCACGTCGTCGCGGACGAAAGCGACGCTCGCGGGAACCGGACGGTCGTGCACGTCGGTGGCGGTGACGGTACAGTTCCGGTCAGCCAGGGCGGCGGCGACGGCGGGGCGATGCCCCACGCCGACCTCCACGAGGGTGTCGTAGACGGCCAATCTGTCGACGAGGGCGGCGTGACGAGCGTCGGACACGGCGGGATGTTTATGGGCAGGCCGGTCATATGCGTTGGCATGCACGTCGACATCGTGCCGGTCGGCGAGGTGGCCGCCCCGGTCAAGCGGGAAGCCTCCGCCGGGTTGCGGACCGTCTACGACTGCGAGGTCACGGTCCACGACGCCCAGCCGGTGCCTGACGGGTCCTACGACGCCAATCGGGACCAGTTCCGCGCCGAGGAGTTCATCGAACTCGCGAGCCACGTCGGCTCCGGGGAGAAAAACATCGCGATCACCCCGAAAGACCTCTTCTATCGCCGCCGCAACTACGTCTTCGGGCTCGCCTACCTCGACGGAAACGGCAGCGTCATCTCGACCTATCGGCTCCAGACCTCCTCGGACGGCGGGTTCTCGAATCGCTCCGCGGAAGACATCTTCAGCGATCGCGTCCGCAAAGAGGTCGTCCACGAGATCGGCCACACGCTCGGTCTGGAACACTGTGACAACAAACGCTGTGTGATGAACTTCTCGCCGACCGTGCGCGAGGTCGACGTGAAAGAGGAGAACCTCTGTGGGACCTGTCAGCGACAGGTCCTCTGAGCGGGGACCCGGAAAATACGATCGTCGTCAGACTACGCGCCAGCCTTCTCGAGGGCGTCCTCGATGTCGTCGGCCTGCGTGACGCCCACGAACCGGTCGACGATGCCGTCGTCGTTCTCGACGATGAGCGTGGGCAGGGATCGGACCTGGTACTCGTTGGCCACGTCCTGCTCCTCGTCGACGTTTACCTTCTCGAACTCGACGCTTTCCCACTCCGTCTCCAGCTCCTCCAGGATGGGGTCCTGAGTTTTACACGGACCGCACCAGTCCGCGTAGAAGTCCTTGAGCGTGACTGTCATAGATCTACGACGGATGTAACCCTCGGTTCCCGATAAGGGTTTTCACTGCCAGGGCGCCCTCGTACCCGGCGACAGCCGCCGTGAACGGGACTGGCACGACAGAACATTTATTCGCCGGGTCACGAAAGTGGCGCGTATGCGGTTCGCTTCCTACGTCATCACGCCGAATCGGGGGTACTTCGATCCGGGGGAGGAGGTCTTCAGGGATCACGGGGTGATTCTGCGGACCATCGAGGACGTCAGCATCCTCACCGACGGGTCGTTCGTGGCGCTCTACTCGGTGTCGGCCGACGTCGACGACATCCACGCGAGTCTGTCGGGGGCCGGCGACAAGGTGATCGGCTACGATACCGCCGGCGGCGAGGGGACGCGGCGGCTCCAGGTCCACTACCACCCGAGCGACGCCGTCAGGAGCCTCTTCGATCTCCACCGGTCGCACGCCACCCATCTGGAATACCCGCTGGAGTTCGTCCGCACGGACACGTCGAGCCTGCGGATCTCGCTGCTGGGGCCCGAATCGGAACTGCAGGACCAGATCACGGCGACCCGCGAGGCCATCGACGTGACGATCGAGAAGGTGAGCAGTTACGAACCGGCGGCCAGCCGCGAGTTCGGGACGCTCACCGAGCGCCAGCGCGAGGTGTTACAGACCGCCGTCGAGAAGGGGTACTACGACGTGCCACGGCAGGCGACTTACGAGGACATCGCGGCCGATCTCGACTGTTCGGCCGGGGCCGTCGGCCAGCACCTCCGCCGGATCGAGAGCGAACTCCTGACCGGTGTCGTTCCCGAAACCGGCGTCCGGGCGGACGCCGACGGAGCGAACTGATCGACACGACCGCGCCCGAAAAGTGAGAGTCGGGGCGCCTGCGTGGGGAACAGACGCGACGTGGTGTCGGGTCCCGACACCGCGGGGCAGGTCCCACAGGCACACCACGGAGCCGGGCGCTCGAACGGACGCCGACCGCCGGCGGGACCGACCCGGCGAACCGGTGGGGGATTCGAGACACCGGCCACCGACGCCCGTATCGCCGGCGAGCGTCCGTATCGCAGTCACACCACAGTACTCCTCAGCGCCGCCTGATTGCTTAAATTTCTGCTTTCAAAGTGAATAATTTTATCAGGAGCGGTCACAGTGGGCGGCCGTATTGAGCCTCGAAACGGGGACAATCACTATTGAGACGGTTCGCGGTACAGGTACTGTGAGATACGTCACGTACGCGCTGACGCCGGAACGGGGGTATTTCGACCCCGGGGAGGTGATCTTTCGCGAGTGTGGGGTCGTCCTCCGGTCGATCCGGGACCTCGACCTGCTGACCGACGGGACGGCGGTGATGCTGTACGAGGCGACGGCGACCCGCGATCAGATCGACGAGAGTCTCGCCCACGCGGACGGGAAGGTGATCGACTATCAGGTGGCCGACGCCGGGGATCACGTCATGCTACAGGTTCACTACTACCCGAGCGACCTCATCAGGAACCTGATCGAACTCCACGACACCTACGCGACGCATCTGGACTTCCCACTCGAGTTCGTCGACCCGTCGATCTCGACGCTCCGGGTGTCCGTGATCGGTGCGAAAGACCAACTGCAAGAACAGATCGCGGCGACGCGCGAGAAGATCGACGTGACCATCGAACGCATCGGCGACTACGACCCGGGAACGGACCGGCGCTTCGCCGGCCTCACCGAGCGCCAGCGCGAGGTGTTGCTGGTCGCCGTCGAGAAGGGCTACTACGAATCGCCACGCGAGGCCACCTACGACGACATCGCGGCCGACCTGGACTGTTCGGCCAGCGCGGTCGGCAAACACCTCCGCCGGATCGAGAGCGAACTCGTCGACGCGACGGTGTCGGATCGGGCGATGGGCGAGTTCCGCGACACGGTCGCGGAGATGCAGTAGCCGCGATTGCGGCGTCGGACCGCCGGGAGACCGCTCACCACCAGCCGTCGTCTTCGTTCTCCTCGCTCTCTGCCTCCGCCCCACCGCCGTCGAATCGGTCGACGACCTCCGGGACACAGCCTCTGTCGGGCCGGAAGTAGTCACAGTGGTTCAGTACGGCGTCGCTGACGTCCACGTCGGTGTAGGTGTCCGGCGTCGAGCCGTCGTCGAACCAGCCGTCGTCACACTCGGCACCAACGGCACCGACGCCTTCGGTCATCTCGAGGAGCCTGTACGCCGTCGCCACGATGTCGTCGTTCTCGGAGTGGAAGTTGTACACCGCATCGGCCGAACTGGCGATGCCGTCGCCGAACCGCCCGTCTTCACAGACGGTGTCGGGGTCGTTCGCGGCACCGATGGCCGAGACCGACGTGACCGAGCCCTCGAGGGCATCGAGCATCGCGTAGGCGGCGCGCCCGCCCAGCGAGTGGCCGACGATCCGGACCGTGGTGTCGGGGTTGTCGCTCGTGTACCCGTCCAGCCAGCCGGCGAACGCCTCGCCGGCGGCTTCGGCAGCGTCCTTGCCGGCCCACCAGTTGAGCGTGTTCGAGTCCCAGAGGACCGAGACGACCGGCGCGTCGTGCCCGTTCGCGTCGAGTGCGTCCGCCAGCGCCTGGCCCTGGTTCTCGCCGCCGCCGGAGGCGTCTTCGAGCCAGCCGTGGATGTAAAACAGCACCTCGTCCGCGCCCGACGGCATCGCGCCGCGAGTCGCCAGCCCCTCGCCGGTCAGGTCGACGATGGGTGCGTCGTCCGGTGCCGCCGGCAGGTCGGCCAGACAGTTCCCGAGGAACGCTTCTTCGGCCTCCTCGGCCGTGGCCGTCCCGGTCGCCGCGCCGAGCCCCATCGTCCCGACCGCGGCCGCCGACGTGGCCTTCAGCACGCTCCGGCGGTTCAATCGCGAGTCCCGATCCTGTTCGTCCTGGTGAGTGGTCTCGTCTGTCATCGCTTCCCCCAGTGACACACAGTAACGTGTGCCAGTGCGTGAGCGTTCTCTGCCGTATCTGAACTGATTTAAATAACCGGTCGATTGGGGCCGTTCAAATAGCCGTGGCGAGGCGAAACACTTACGCCGGGTGACCGGCCACACTCGGGTATGAGCAGCAACGACGGCGGGGGGCTGATGTCGAGTGCCGGGCTGGTCCGGTACTTCGACGCCGAGGACAACAACGCGATCCGGATCGATCCGAAGACTGTCGTCGCCTTCGGCGCGTTCTTCGGCGTCCTCGTGCAGATCCTGAACCTGATTCTTTAGGACCCCGGCCCGCCAACGCCCGGGTATGCACTTCGATCAGCGGACACAGCGGGCGCTCCGCGAGGCCGGCCTGTCGACCGACGAGATCGACGCGGCCTCCGAGCGCGTCGTCGACGCGACGGCCGAGACGGCCGACGCCATCGAGGACTTCTTCGCGGACCTCGAGACCGTCCACTCGGACATGGACATCGCCCACAGCGCCAGCGATATCGTCGAACACGACGTGGAGTACATCGATCTCTACACCCACGCCGCGGACCTGCGGGGCTATCTGAAGTTCGACGGCTGGGGCGTCTACGTCGAAGGAGGACGGGTCCTCACCGACGACACCGTCGAGTTGACGCTGGGACCGACCGTCCACGACCGGGTACGGTTCACGACCGACCCCGACTCGCTATGAACGTCCGCGTCCGCGGCATCTACAGCACGGCTCTGACGGGCACCTTCACCGACCGCGAGGACCTGTCGGTGGTGCAGGCCTCCGACACCATCGCCGACCGCTTCGGGGACGCGTTCCCGCCGGTTCACGCCGACGCGAGCGTCGAGACGACGGGCGACCGGCAAGGCGTGGGCGTCGTCGGCGACCCCGAGGCCGTCGAGAGGGTGACGGCCCTGCTCGCCGACGTGGGGCGAGACACACTCGTCTGGGCAGATCCCGCGCCGCGGGACGCGGTGTTCGACGGCCGGGTGACAGAGACGCTGGGTAGCGGTGCGGTCGTCCGCCTCGACGACGGTGTGGAGGGGTTCCTGCCCTACGACCGCACCGACGACCGCGTGGAGGCCGACGACCGGGTTCGCGTGCAGGTACGGGAACCCGCCCCGCCCTGGGGTTCGAACAGGGCCGTCCTCGACACGGAACTCGGGTTCGCGGGCGCGCTGGCCGAACTGGTGCGGGGCGGGTCGACCACCCGCGGCAGCGGCCCGGCGGACATCGTGGACCTCATCGCGGCGGACCCCCGGGACGGCTGGGGCGTCCGCTGGGGACACCTGTCCGACGACGCGGAATTCGACGCGCTCGCCGACGCCCTGCGGGCTCACAACGAGCGCGCCGAGTCGCTGGACGCGGCCCTCGAAGCCGCTCCCGACCCTGGAGAGACGGTCGGACGGCGCTGGGACGGGTCGGCGACACGGTGGATATGGTTCGGGCGCGAGTCCCGCTTCGCGCTGGACGAGCGCCGGCGCGACGTGGTGCCGACGATGCCCGGTCACCACCGCATCAAGGCCGGCGACGACCGGGCGAGCGCCGCCGTCGACTTCGCGGAGGCGATCTGTGGCTCGGCGGACGGCGAGGACGGCGACGGGCTGGACTTTCCCTTCGGTGTCGTAACCCGGCAGTTCGGCCCCCGCGAGGGCGACTCCGTCGAGATCGGGCACGGCAAGCCAGACGGCCGCTACATCAGCCTGGGCCGGGGCGAGGTCGCCGCGTACGACCCCGACGGGACCGTCACGGTCTCGCGGGAACTCTCGCCGGGCGGGACGCTCGACGCCATCGGCGAGCCAATCGAGGCCGGCGACGTGGCAGTCACGAAGTTCAAGGAGGGCCGCTGGTGGTACGCGACGGTCTACCGGGACGCCGAGGACCGCCGGAAGGGGACCTACGTCAACGTCTGTACGCCCGTAGAGGTCTTCCCCGACACCGTGCGCTACGTGGACCTGCACGTCGACGTGGTCAAACACGGCGACGGCCGGGTCGAGCGCGTCGACGACGACGAACTCGACGCCGCGGTCGAGGCCGGTGACGTGCCGGAAGATCTGGCCGAGAAGGCCCGGAGCGTGGCCGGCGCGGTCGAGAACGCCCTCTAACTTGTCAGTCCTGCCGCCCGTACCGCCAGGCCCCCAGTCCGAGCCCGGCCAGTCCCGCCAGCACGCCGAAACCGGGGCCGCTGGCGTCGGTCGTCGCAGTCCCGGTCCCGGACGACTGGTCGGTCGCGCCGTCGGTCGACGGTCCGGTCCCGTCCGCGGGCGTCAGCCCCGATCCGGGCACGGGGAACGTGTAGAGCCGTTCGGTGATGTCGACCCCGGGCGGCTGGTCGACGCTGGGGGCGACCAGAAAATCGCCCGCCGGGCACGCGGTCCAGAAGCAGGCGTCGTACGTATCGCGCCAGGCGGCGATCTCGGTGGGGTTCGCGGGGTCGCTCACGTCGAAGACCTTCACGCCGCCCTGGTACCAGGAGGTGTAGAGCCGGTCACCGTCGAACACGAAGTTGTGGGCGGTGGTCCAGACGCCGTTCGAGTAGCTCGCGCTCTCCCCCTCGGGAATCGGCGGCGGGTCGATCCGGGTGAGGCGTTCGGGATTCTCCACGTCGGACACGTCGTAGAGGACGATCCCGCCGGGGCCGGGCTGGAACCACGCCTCGATCCCGATGCCGAGCAGGTCGCCGGTGTCGTTCACGGCGACGTAGTGGTCGTTGCCGGGGAGCCGAAACCCGTCCTCGTCGGCTGCATTCGGACCGAACTCCCGGAGTTCTTCGACCGGCCGACCGCGGACCCGGGAGACGAACGACGGATTCGCGGGGTCGTCCACGTCCACGACCCAGGTGCCGGCGTCCCAGTGGGCCAGGTAGGCCAGTCCGCCCTGGACGAACACGTCGTGGAGGTTCGCGAGCGAGTAGTGGACGTCGGCCCACCGCTCGTCGTGGTCGGTGAGCGCCCAGCTCCCCAGTCGTTCCGGGTCGGCACCGGCCGATACCGTCGCCAGGCCGACGCTGCCGAAGCTGTTGGCGGTGAGGTAGGCCACGCCGTCGACGATGTCGCAGTTGTGGATCGGATAGCTCGTCTCGTGGACGCCCAGTCGCTCGGGGGCCGCGGGGTCGCTCACGTCGTAGAAGACGACGGCCTGGACGGCGTTCCGGCGCGGGTTGGCCGGCCCGACGACGGCGAGCGTGTCGCCGTCGCGTTTCACGTCCCAGACGTTGCGCAGGGGGCCGTCCTCGCGATCGGCGAGGACGTCCCGGCGTTCTGCCAGCAGACTGGGAGCGGTCGGATCGGTGAGATCGACGGTCGCGAACCCGTCGGAGACGGCCGCAACGGCCGTGGTGCCGTCGTCGTCGACGACGGTCTCGGCGAGCCCCGGAAGCTCGAGCGTCCCGAGTGGAGCGAACGAACCCGACGACTGCGGGCGAGGGCGACCAGCGGCGACCGGACTCAGTCCGATGCCGGCCGTCGCCGCGAGGAACTGGCGGCGGCGCATATCCCATCCTCGGGTCTCCCGCACCTATGGGTTGTGGTGCCCGCAGGACGTGAGAGGTGCAATACTCGTTGCGTGGTAACAGTAAACATAGCATCGGGCGGATCGACGACATCGACGGACCAGCCCGAGGACGAACGGGCCGCGTTGCACCAGGTCGAGCTGGGCCCGGAGTGGCTCCAGCGGGTACCGGGGCATCTGGGCGAGTTTCACCACGACACGGGCCACGCGATTGACCATCTCACGGCGGCCGAACCGCTGTTGCGGGAGTGTGGGGTACGGCGTGCTGGAGAGCGTTCTCGACGAGGTCGATGCCGTCGAGCGGGAGGTTCGCGGGGTGATCGCCGACGGCCAGCGCCACGCCGCCGAGCGAGCACAGGAGTGGATCTGGAAAGAACGCGCCGGACGAGACTGAACTGGCCGGGCAGCTCAGTCGTCGGCGAGGAGCCGGGACTGGACGTAGGCGTCCAGTTCCGTCTTGACCGCCTCGAGATCGGGTTCCGTACTCGTCGTCGCCTGGAACATCGCCCCCTGCATGATCGTGACGATCATCGACGCGACCCGCTCGGTGTCGACGTCGCGGAAGATTCCCTGCTCGATACCCTCTTCCAGTACGTCCTCGACCCGCGATTTGAAGTATCGGTCGTTTTTCGTGAACTGTTCGCGAAAGGTGTCGTCGTGCGCGGACTGGGCTCGCAGTTCCGTCATGGCCCGGTTGAACTCCTCGTTGTCCCCCGTGAGAAAGTCCGTGAACACGTGGTCGAACCCGATCCGGAGCCGATCGTCGGCAGCATCGGCCTCTTCGAGCGGAATCGTTCCCTCCATCCGTTCGAGCATGAACGCCAGAAAGTCGACCAGCAGCGCGTCCTTGCTGTCGTAGTGATGATACAGCAGCGACTTGCTCTTGTCGAACTCGTCGCCGATCCGCTGGATCGTCAGATCCGCGTACCCGTGCTTCGAGAGTGCATCGTACGTGGCCTTCATGATGGCCTCGCGCGTGTCGTCGGTGTCCGGCTCGAACAGGTCCGTCCGGTTCGGCATTGTTGACTGAATATTCAATCACCGACTAATAGCCTTTCGACTCTTCCCATCGAGCGACGAACCTGGAATCGAATGGAAAGATACTTGTGTTGAATGAACGTTCAATCAAGTACGCGAACTGACTGAACGTTCAATCAAGCATGAGAGGATCACAACTTGCGGTTCTTGGAGTCGTGGCACTGTTTCTGGTACCGATGCCGGCGCTTGGCGGGTTCGTCGTGGCTGGCAATCCGGAGCTGTCGGCGTCGATCGGGGACAACACCGTCGTCTCCGGGGAAGACACGACGCTGAATGTACAGATCAACAACCAGGGAGAGATCGACTACGGGTCCGCCGGCGGGCTGGAGGCGCAGGTCACCAAAGCTCGCGGGATGACGGTCGACCTGCAGTCCGGGAAGGCACCGGTGAGCATCGAGACCGACACGCAGACCGTCGGACAGTTGCCCGGCGAGGCCTCGACCGAAGTGCCGTTCGACATCGCTGTCGCCGAGGACGCCGAACCGGGGACCTACACCCTGACGGCGGAGGTCGACTACGAGTACTACTCGAAGATCACCCAGTCAGACTCGGGGCTGCGGAGCTACAACGAGAACACGGAGACCGACACATTCGAGGTCACCCTCCGAATCGAGGACAGCGCCCGATTCGAGATCGTCGACACCGAGTCCGACGTGCAGGTCGGGTCGAGCGGCACGGTCGGCGTGACCATGGAGAACACGGGCACCGAGGCGGCCAGTGACACGAACGTCAAGCTCGAATCGCCGAACGGCGACATGACGTTCGGCCAGTCGAGTTCGGCGACCCGATACGCCGGCGAGTGGAAGCCCGGCGAGCGGAAGACCATCGAGTACACGGTCACCGCGTCCGACGACGCCGAACAGCAACGGTACTCCTTCAGCGCGACCGCGAGCTACGAGGACAGCGACGGCGTGGCCCAGGAATCGGCGTCGCTCTCACTGGGTGTGATGCCCCTCCCCGAGACGGACTTCGAGTTGACGAACGTCGAGTCCTCGCTCCGCGTGGGCGAGGACGGCAACATCTCGGGGACGATCCGCAACGACGGTGATCTGGTCGCCAACGACGTGGTCGTCCGACTCACCAGCCAGCTACAGAACCTCAGCCCCACCGACAAAGAGTACTCCGTCGGGACCCTCGAACCCGGCCAGTCGGCCGACTTCGACCTCGAGATGGAGGTGAGCGACGCCGCCACGAGCGGCCCCAAACAGTTCGTCTTCGTCGCGGAGTACCGCGACAGCGAGGGCGACTCGCGCACGAGCGACGACCTGCCGACGCGGGTGGACGTGGCCCCCGGCTCGGATGCCTTCGCCGTCAGCATCGTCAACGGGACGGTGGAAAACGGCGGCTCGACGACCATCGGCGTCGAGGTCACCAACACGGCAAACGAGACGCTGTCGTCCATCTCGGCGAAGATGTTCGCTGACAGTCCGATCAGCGTCTCCGACTCCGAAGCGTACATCGACGAACTCGCCCCGGGAGAGTCGACGACGATCTCCTTCAGCGTCGGGGCCAGCGGCGCACTGCCCAAACAGTACCCGCTGTCGATCGACTTCGAGTACGACGACGCGGACGACGAAACCCTGCTCTCGGATCGCTACCGGGTCCCCATCGACGTGACCGAACCGAGTGACAGCGGCAGCGGCTTCCCGCTGGGGCTGATCGGCGTCGGCGTCGTCCTCGTCGTCGCCATCGGCGGCTATATGCGCTTCCGCTAACATGGACCACCAGCGCGTCATCGACCGGATCGACGAGACCATCGTCGAACGGCCCGGCCGGATCATCCTCGCGTTCCTCGTCGTGACCGCCCTGTTCACGATGGGGCTGGGTAGCGTCGGGACCTCAGCCGGGACCTCGCAGTTCACCACCGGCCTCCCGGCCGAAGAAGCCTTCACCCAGGTCAACGAGAAGTTCTCCCCCAGCTTCGCTGCCGACACGGGGAGTACGTCGCTCATCCAGCACAACCGGAACGTCCTCGACAGGGAGTCGCTCCTGAACATGTTACGCGCCCAGGAGCGACTTCAGGAACGGGACTCCTTGCGCGTGAGCTCGACGGCGAGTGCGGCCCGTATCGTCGCCACACAGCTCGATCCGTCGGCGACGACGCTGGACGCGCAAATCGACGCCGTCGAGGATGCGACCGCCGGCCAGATCGACCGGGCGGTCGCGCAGGCGGCCGAGCGGAGCCCGCAGTTTTCCGGCCTCCTGAGCAACGACTTCAACCGCAAGTCCGCGACCGCGACGGCGACCATCGGGTCGGTGAGCCACGAAGTCCCCGCGGGCCTGTCCTCGGGGTCGGGCCAGGGCGGCTCCAGTCCGCTGACGCCGATCCAGGAACAGTCGATCTTCGTCGTCTCCAGTGTCGAGGGGTCGATTCAGGTGTTCGGCTCGGGCGTGCTGGCCAACGAGTTCTCGAACGTCATCCTCGACTCGCTTTTGATCGTCGTGCCGGCCGCGGTGATCTTCATCACGTTCTTCCTGATCATCGCGTATCGAGACCTGCTCGACCTGCTGCTGGGCGTGGTCGCGCTGGCGATGGGGATCATCTGGACGTTCGGGTTCATGGGCCTGGCCGGGATCCCGTTCAGCCAGATGTTGATCTCCGTGCCACCGCTGTTACTGGCGGTGGGGATCGACTTCGGTATCCACGCGATCAATCGGTACCGTGAGGAGCGGGCACACGACTACTCGATCTCGGAGTCGATGCGGGTCACGACCGATCAGTTGATCGTGGCCTTCTTCATCGTCACCGGGACGACGGTCATCGGGTTCGCCGCCAACCTCATCAGCGACCTCGGGCCGATCCGTGACTTCGGGATCGTCGCGAGCGTGGGGATCGTCTTCACCTTCCTGATCTTCGGGATCTTCCTCCCGGCGGCGAAGGTGTGGCTCGACCGGCGGCGCGACCGGATTCCGATCCCGACGTTCAGTCAGACGCCGATGGGATCGGAGGGATCGGCACTCAGTGGCGTCCTCCGGCTCGGCGTCGTCGTCGCCAACCGCGCGCCCGCCATCTTCCTGATCCTCATCCTGCTCGGGACTGCCGGCGCGGGCTACTACGCCACCGGCGTCAGCACGTCCTTCGCCCAGGAGGACTTCCTCCCGCCCGAGGACAACCCCGACTGGGTGATGGAGTTGCCCGAACCGTTCCGCCCCCACGAGTACACCGTCACGGAGACGACGAACTTCCTCGAGGACAAGTTCGACTCCACCCAGTCTGACTCGGTGACGATGTACGTCGAAGGGCAGTTAGAGAAGCCGACGGCGCTCGAAAGTATCCATCGGGCAGGGGACGACCCGCCCGACACCGTCATCACGGACGACGGGCGCCACGCCGATTCGACGAGCATCGTCACGGTGATCCAGGACCGTGCCGAGCGCAACGAGTCGTTCGCCCAGCTGGTCGACCGCAACGACCGGAACGACAACGGGATTCCGGACCAGAACCTCGGCGACGTCTACGACGCGCTACTGTCCTCGCCGGCCCGCGGACAGGCGCTGAACTACATGACCGAGGACCGCCGGAGTACTCGCGTCGTCTACACGGTCGAGTCCGGCGCGGAACAGGCCGAGGTCACGGCCGACGCCCGCGAGATGGCCGACGGCTTCCGGTTCCACACCGTCGCAACCGGCCAGATCGTCGTCTTCCAGGCAGTCTCGGACGTGATCTTCATGTCGGCCGTCGAGAGCCTGGCGCTGGCGCTGCTGGGCGCGACGGTGTTCCTGTTGCTCGTCTACTACGTCATCGAGGGACGGGCGACACTGGGCATCGCCAACGTGATCCCGATCGTCACGACAGTCTCGCTGGTCGCGGCGACGATGCGCTTTGCCAACATTCCGTTCAACGCGATCACGGCGACGATGCTGGCGATTACCATCGGGCTCGGGATCGACTACTCGGTCCACGTGACCCACCGCTTCGCCGACGAGCGTCGGGAGTACGACCTCGTGACGGCCCTGGACCGGACGGTCCGGGGGACCGGCGGTGCGTTGCTCGGCAGTATGCTCACCACGGCCTTCGGCATCGGCGTGCTGGCGCTGGCACTGTTCCCCGCTATCGGTCAGTTCGGCATCCTGACCGCGATCAGTATCGTCTACTCGTTCCTCACGTCGATCTTCGTCCTCCCGGCGGCGCTGGTGCTGTGGGACCGCTTCGTCGGCTACGACGACAGTCCGGCGGCGACCACGGGCGGGGGCGGGCCATCGCCGGACCTCGGTCCCGAACCCGCGACCGGGACGCCCAATCCCGACACGGCCGCGGCCTCGGGGGAGGCGTCGCTGACCGACTCACTGCTGGGCACCGACGCGGAGCCCGAACCCGACGCCACGACCAACGGCGGCGCGAACGGTGACGGGACCACCGCCGACGGCGAACCGACCGACGGCGAGACAGCCGAGACCGAAAGCGACGGGGAGACGACGGACCCACCCGCCGACGCGGACACGACCACCGAGGACTGACCGGCGATTCGGTCGCAGGGCGGGCCGATTAAGCGCCCGGCGACGCTATCGGTGGTATGCTCACACCCGACCTCTCGGGGCGGACGGCACTGGTGACCGGGAGCGCGAACGGCGTCGGCCGGGAACTCGTCCTCGCCATCGCGGCCTGTGGAGCCGACGTGGCCGTACACTACCGGACGAGCGACGCGGCGGCGGCCGAGGTAGCCGAACGTGCCCGCGAAGCGGGCGTCGCCGCGACGACGGTCCAGGCCGACGTGACCGATCCCGACGCGGTGGACGCGCTCTTCTCGACGGTCGAGGCAGACCTCGACACCGTGGACGTGTTGGTCAACAACGTGGGGGCGTTCGCGCCGGTCCACTGGGCGGAGATGGACTTCGACACCTGGAACACCGTACTGGAGACCAATCTCAACGGGACCTACCTCTGTTCGAAGCGGGCGCTCCCCGGGATGCGAGCGGCGGGGGATGGGCGGATCGTCAACATCGGGTACGCCAGCGCCGAGCGGGCGCTGGTCAGCCCCAAGAACTTCCCCTATTTCGTCGCGAAGACGGGCGTATTGATGTTCACGCGGATGCTGGCGGCCGACACGGCCGACGACGGGATCACGGTCAACGCGGTCTCACCGTACGTCGTCGAGAACTCCGACGAGTTCCCCGACGACCTCCCGCGGGGCCGACCGGCGGCATTCGAGGACCTGATCCAGCCCACGCTCTT
This sequence comes from Halorientalis persicus, assembly GCF_900110215.1. GTDB lineage: Archaea > Halobacteriota > Halobacteria > Halobacteriales > Haloarculaceae > Halorientalis > Halorientalis persica. The sequence goes on from NZ_FOCX01000007.1 coordinate 132,836, forward strand.
TTTCCTGGCGCCGGACAGCGACTATCTCAGCGGCGCGAACGTCGAGGTGTCGGGTGGGTGGTTGCCCGAACGAGTCTGACGGCGGAACGCTTTTTTCCAACTGCGTGAATGTGAGACAATGTGACAGTCAAAGAACCGAGGGCCACGGAGGAAGAGCGGGTCGCCGTACCGGTTGGGGAAACTGGCGTCGATCGGGAGGAGCTACCGCTCGACGTACGCGTCGAGTTCTGGCTCGAAACGTTCCCCTGGTTTCCGGCCTTCAGCGCCGGTTTCGGGGCGTTCGTACTGGGCTACCTCGGGTTGTTCGCGGTAGCAGTCGTGGGGTCGCTGTCGCTGCCCGAAGGGAGCCTGCCGATTCGGGTCGGTTTCCTGTTTTACAACGCGCACAACGTCGTCGTGACCGGTGTGACGACGGCACTGCCAGGCAGCATCCCGCTGACGATCGACTATCTGCCACAGGTCGAGCACACCCTGCTCTTCCGGCTCTATCCGGTGGTCGTCATCACCGTTGCGAGCGCGCTGTTCACCGTCGTCCGGGTTCCCGTCCGCCGGAGCATGGGGGCCACACTCGCGACCGGGATGGCAGTCGGGACGGGGTACGTCCTGATCGCACTGGCCGGCACCTTCGCGTTCTCCCTGCAGGTCGAGAACGTCCTCTACCAGCCGTCCCGGGCGGCCACGGTGTTGTACCTCCTCAGTTACGGCCTGCTCTGTGGCGTCGGCGGGAGCCTGTGCGGGCAGGCCGCGGTCAGCGCGGCGCGCAGAAGATAGAACGATTACCGACCGATCGCGTCGACGAACCGACCGAACCGACCCTCGTGTTCCTCGCTCTCGGTGTCGTCGGTCGCCTCTTCGTCGGCGACCGACTCGTCGCCGTCGGCGGGTGTTTCGGCGGGCACGTCGTCCCCGCCGGACGCCCCGGCCGCCGGCGCACTCACCTCGACGGTCGTCGCCGATTTCTCGGGCGTCGGTTCCAGTGTACTGGTGATCCGGGGCGTCTGTCCGGGTTCGATGTCCAGCACTGCGGCGGGGTCGGTCGCCACCTCGTGGCCGATGAGCAACCGGACGACCAGCGTGCGGTAGGGCATCAGCGGGTCGGCACCGGGCACGTCGAGGTCGGGGATCGTCGCCAGGTGATCGACACCGACGGTCTCGACGATCTCCTCGTCGGTCAGCCCCTGACAGGTCCGGGAGACGACGAGGCCGGCGACCGAGCAGTCGAGCCCGCGGACGAACTCGGCGGTCTTTTTCGCGTCCAGCACCGCGGCGCGGTCCGGGGTGGTCATCACGATGGTCTCGTCGGCCGCCTCGATGGGGATGGCGCTCTCCCGGGAGACGCCGCTGGCGGTGTCGAGGACGATGACGTCGTACCGACCGGCCAGCACGTCGACGACCTCCGTGATCCCGCTGGGATCGGCGGCCGCGAAGGCGTCGAGTTCGCTGGCCCCGGGCAACACGTCGAGTCTGCCGGCCGCGTCGAGCGCGTCGGCCGACTCGCCGACGATAGCGTCTTCGAGGTCGGCGTTCCCGGCGAGGACGTCGTGTAGCGTCGGATCGTGGTCGATGCCGATGATCCCCTGGAGGTTCGACATCGCCAGGTCGGCGTCCACGAGGACGACCTCCCGACCCGTCGCCCGCAACGTCGCCGCGAGGTTCGCCGCCGTAGTCGTCTTGCCGACACCGCCCTTGCCGCCGGCAACTGCGTAGACTGTCGCTGGCATTATCGTCGAGAACGAGACCGGCCACAATAAAGCAGGGCCACCGTTCGCGCACGGAAAGGGGTGCTACAGGCAGTGAGAACGTGTTTTCACCGATGATATTTCTGCGTAGAAGGGCGCTGAACGCCGATCCCAATTTCCACGAGCGATAACGGCGGAGCGGCGTCAGTTCCCCTGGATCGCATCGATCACCATCGCGGCGGCGACGATGGGTTCTTTCGGAACGTCGGTGGCGTCGTCGATGCTGATCTCGTAGCGGTCCCGGACGGATAGCTGGCCCTCGATGGTCCCGACGTGGGCGCCGTTGGCGTCGGTAATCTCGTACTTGTGGGGGATCAGCCAGCCGAAGGGGAGGAGGTTTCGCATGAGGGTGACGACAGCCCCCCGGGAGTCGATGCGGGCGAGTTCCCGTCCGTCCGCGGCGTCCCGGACGGTCCAGGTGTCCTGGAAGATCGAGAAGTCGTTGTCGAGGACGACGAGGTCCTCGTCCGTCCGGGAGTCACGCAGGACGTAGTTGCCGGCCACGTCGAGCATCCCGGTGGCCTCGACCTCGAAGACGTCCGCACCCTGGTCGTCGACGAACGGAAACTTCTCCTTGAGCTTGAACAGCTTCTGTTTGCCCCGGAGAACGACCTCGCCGTTCGATTCCATCGCCTTGTACTTGTTGCGGATCAGGCTCTGTTCGACGGTGTAGCTGTCGTCGGTGAGGTCCAGCCCCTCGATGTCGTACTCGCTCGTGGTCGCCATATTCCGCCGTCAAATCGTGTCTGCATGAGCCTTTTCCTCGAGCCACCCCGCTGGCGGGAACCGACAGGGTTTCACTGGACCGGACCGTGACCGCGTACAATGACCAGAGAGCACATCGAGGTCCGCGGGGCCGAGGAACACAACCTCAAGGACGTCGACGTGACCATCCCGCGCGAGGAGTTGACGGTCGTGACGGGGCTGTCGGGGTCGGGGAAGTCCTCGCTCGCGTTCGAGACGGTCTACGCCGAGGGCCAGCGGCGCTACATCGAGTCGCTGAGCGCCTACGCCCGCAACTTCCTGGGCCAGATGGACAAACCCCAGGTCGAGAACGTCGAGGGGCTCTCGCCCGCCATCTCCATCGACCAGAAAAACGCCGCCAACAACCCGCGCTCGACGGTCGGCACCGTCACCGAACTCCACGACTATCTCCGTCTGCTGTACGCCCGCGTCGGCACGCCCCACTGTCCCGAGTGTGGCCGCGAAGTCGGCGAACAGAGCGCCCAGAACATGGTCTCCCGGATTCTCGACCTCCCGGAGGGGACCCGTGCGAAGATCGCCGCCCCCGTCGTCCGCGACCAGAAGGGGGCCTTCGAGGACCTGTTCGACGATCTCGTCGCCGAGGGGTACGCCCGCGTCGAGGTCGACGGCGAGAGCTACGACCTGACGATGGATCGCCCGGATCTGGACGAGAACTACGACCACACCGTCGACGTGGTGGTCGACCGCGTGACGGTCAGCGACGAGGCCCGCTCGCGGATCACCGACTCCGTCGAGACCGCCCTCCAGAAGGGCGAGGGCGTCCTCAAGGTGATCCTCCCCGATCCGCCAGCGGACGCCGAACTCGGCGGTGCGAGCGCACGCTCGACGGGCGATCTCGCCGACGCCGACGAGGACGGCGCGAGCGCCGAGGACCGTCTCGTCGTCGAGTTCTCGGAGGACCTGGCCTGTACCCACTGTGGAATCGACATCTCCGAGATCGAGACCCGCTCGTTCTCGTTCAACTCGCCCCACGGCGCGTGTCCGGAGTGTGAGGGGATCGGCTCGACCAAGGAGGTCAGCGAGGACCTGGTGATTCAGGACCCCTCGAAACCCCTCAAGAACGTCTTCGAGCCCTGGAGCTACAACCGGACCTACTACTCCCGGCAACTGGACAACGTGGCCGAACACTTCGGAGTCGACCTGGACACGCCCTTCGAGGACCTCGACGAGTCCATCCAGCGGCAGTTCCTCTACGGGACCGACGACGTGGTCCACTTCGAGTGGACGACCAAGAACGGCACCCGTGAGAAGACCGAGCGGTTCGAGGGCGTCATCAACAACCTGGAGCGTCGTCACGTCGAGACCGACAGCGACCGCGCCCGCGAACACATCGAGGAGTACATGGCCGTCACCACCTGTCCGGCCTGTGAGGGAACGCGTCTGAAAGCCGAGTCCCGGGCGGTGCTGGTGGCCGACACGAGTATCACCGAAGTCAACCGGATGTCCATCGGCGACGCCCTCGATCACTTCGAGGGGATGGAAGCCGGGCTGGACGAACGAGACACCAAGATCGCCGAGGAGATCCTCAAGGAGATCCGCGCCCGCCTCGGGTTCATGTGCGAGGTCGGTCTGGAGTACCTGACGCTGGACCGGGAAGCCTCCACCCTGTCGGGCGGGGAGAGCCAGCGCATCCGGCTGGCCACCCAGATCGGGTCCGGCCTCGTCGGCGTGCTGTACGTGCTGGACGAGCCCTCCATCGGCCTCCACCAGCGGGACAACGACCGCCTGCTGAACACCCTGGAAGAGTTGCGCGATCTGGGCAACACCCTGCTGGTCGTCGAACACGACACGGAGACGATGCGGCGGGCCGACAACATCATCGATATGGGGCCCGGGCCGGGCAAGCAGGGCGGCGAGGTCGTCGTCAACGGTTCCGTCGAGGACGTCAAGGACTCCGAGGACTCGATCACCGGCGACTACCTCGCCGGCGACCGGTTCATCGACGTTCCGGGAGAGCGCCGGGAGCCCGACCGAGGGGAGGGCTCGGACGGAGCGAGCGGCGACGCCGACGGCCACATCACGATCCGAGGGGCACGCCAGCACAACCTCGACGACGTGGACGTCGACCTCCCGCTCGGTTGTTTCACGGCCATCACTGGCGTCTCGGGGTCGGGCAAGTCCACGCTGATGCACGACGTGCTCTACAAGGGGCTGGCCCGGCGGATGAACGACAACACCTCCGTCGACCCCGGCGACCACGACGACATCGAGGGGCTGGAGCAGATCGAGACCGTCCGGCTGATCGACCAGTCGCCCATCGGGCGGACGCCCCGGTCCAATCCGGCGACGTACACCAACGTCTTCGACCACATCCGGGAGCTGTTCGCCGACACCAAGCTGGCCAAACAGCGCGGCTACGAGAAGGGGCGGTTCTCCTTCAACGTCAAGGGTGGCCGGTGTGAGGAGTGTGGCGGCCAGGGCACCGTCAAGATCGACATGAACTTCCTCAGCGACGTGCAGGTGCCCTGCGAGGAGTGTGGCGGGGCCCGCTACAACGACGAGACGCTGGACGTGACCTACAAGGGCGAGACCATCGCCGACGTGCTGGAGATGAGCGTCGCCGAGGCCTACGAGTTCTTCGAGAGTCACCCACAGATCCGCCGGCGGCTGAAGCTCCTGAAAGACGTCGGCCTGGGCTATATGCGGCTGGGCCAGCCCTCGACGACGCTCTCGGGCGGGGAGGCCCAGCGCGTGAAACTCGCCGAGGAACTCGGGAAGAAAGACAGCGGCGAGACGCTGTACCTGCTGGACGAGCCGACGACGGGGCTCCACCCCGAGGACGAACGGCGGTTGATCGACGTGCTCCACCGGTTGACCGACGACGGCAACACCGTGGTCGTGATCGAACACGAACTCGACCTCGTGAAGAACGCCGACCACATCGTCGACCTCGGGCCCGAGGGGGGCGAGAACGGCGGCGAAGTCGTCGCCAGCGGTACGCCCGAGCAGGTCGCTCGCACGGAGGCGTCCCACACCGGGCGGTACCTGCGCGACCTGTTGCCCGCGGTCGAACTGGACGGTCCACGGAGCGACCGGGAACCGGCGGTCGCCGAGGGCGACGCGGAAGCGACTGGGACTGGGGACGACTAGAGAGTTCCGACCGTCGGGAGGAACTCCGAATACGTGAGCGGGGAGGAACGACCCGCGAGCGTGGGGCTCGACCGGCTCGTCTTTCAGGGTTGAGAACCGGGACAACACTTGAAATACTGCAGTCCTGAATAGGGGCCATGGCGGAGAGTTGGGCCGGGCTGTTGGCGATCTACCTCGGGGTCCTGGCGGTGACCGTTGCGACCCAGACGGTCGTCGGCTACTGGGTGTACACCCGGCAGTGGGATCGTGAGGGTGCACAGTGGTTCCTGCTCATGCTGGGGACCGGTCTGTCCTGGGCACTGGCTATCTTCGTCTTTTTGCTCCCCGTCGGACCGGGGTTCAGACGGGTCGGGTACCTGATCGGGGCGCTCAGCGCCATCCTGACGGTCGGGGCGTTCGTCGTGTTCGTCTCGACGTACACCGGGAACGACCTCCACCGGAAGCGGGTCGTCCAGGGTCTGTTCGGTGGGGCTCTCGTGGTGTATCTGGTGCTCGCGCCCACGAACGGGAGCCACCAGCTCCTGTTTGCGAACTTCGAGATGGTGACCGAGCCGTTCCCCTACCTCGTGGTCGAGCGCGGACCGGTGTTCGCGGCGATCATCGTCCTCATCCAGGTGCCGGCGGCCTACGGCATCTACCTGATGGTGAATCACCTGCTGGCGACGCGTCGTCAGTCCAGCGTCCAACTGACGATGTTCGTCATCGGTGCGCTGTCGATCATGAGTTTCGACGCGATGAGCCAGTACACGCCCGTCTTTCCGCTCCGGTTCAGTCACGCGCCGTTTGGCCTGCTCCCCTTCTACCTGTTGACGGCCGTCTCGCTGTTCCGTTTTGGCCTGCTTGACGTGAAACCGGTGGCGCGTAACACCGTCATCGAGGACCTCAGAGACCCCGTGCTGGTCGTCGACGACCGTCGGCGCGTCGTCGACTTCAACGAAGCCGCCACGCACGTCTGGCCCGAGATCGCCGACGAGGTACCGGCGGCCTTCGAACGGGTCTGTCCGGCGCTGTCCGAGGCGATCGCCGTTCCGCCCGGGGACGAGGACACGACTCAGGAGCTCTCGCTGACCTACGACGAGCAGGACCGACACTACTCGGTCACCGTCTCGGCCGTCTCGAAGAGTAGCGACGAACGGACCGGCTGGTACTCGATCCTCCTGCGGGACATCACGGAACTCGAACAGTCCCGCTGGCAACTCCAGAAGCAAAACGAACGTCTCGACCAGGTCGCCTCGACCATCTCTCACGACCTCCGGAACCCGATCAACGTGACGACGGGCCGCCTGGAGCTGATGGCGACACGAATCGACGACCTCGACATCGACACCGAGACCCGCGAGCAACTTCTCGAAGAGCTCGACAGCGTCGACAATGCCGCCGCCCGGATGCAGGACATCATCGACGACATCCTCACCATCGCTCGCGAAGGCAAGACCGTCGACGAGACCGAACCCGTCGCGCTGGCGGCCACCGCTCGTGACGCCTGGGCGAACGTCGACACGAAGCAGGCGACCCTGACTGTCACCGACGACCGCACGCTCGAAGCCGACCGGAGCAAACTCCTCACGATCTTCGAGAACTGCTTCCGGAATGCCCTCGACCACGGACCGGACGACGTGACCGTCGAAGTCGGCCCCACCGTCGACGGCTTCTACGTCGCCGACGACGGGCCCGGCGTCCCCGAGGAACACGCGGACAACATCTTCGAGTACGGCTACACGACCAGCGACGACGGCACGGGACTCGGACTGTCCATCGTCCGGACGATGGCCGAGTCCCACGGCTGGACCGTCGAACTTGATCGCGAGTACGACCAGGGGACCCGGCTCGTCTTCACCGGGATCGAGAACGAGCGGGTGAATGAGCCGGCGATGGCGGAGCCCAGCGGGTGAACAGCCACCCCGTCCGTGGGCCGCGTTATCACGTGCTGATATCGATCGAGGTTTGATGTGGCGGATCACCGACGTTCAGACATTGTGGGACCGTCGGTGGTGTGGCTCGCGTATCTCGCCTGGCCGATAGTGACGCTTGTCACTGGCTCGTCGCTGCTCTACTGGATCTACTCGAACCGATGGGACCGACGCGGTGCCAGATGGTTCGCGGGTGTTCTCGGCGTCGGCGCGTTCTGGATGGCGGCGACGTTCCTGCACCTCTGGCTTGGGGATCCCGGGCTCCAGCGGGTCGTCGCCATCGTCGAGGCGATACTGTTGTTCGCCTCGTTCGCGGCGTACATCGTCTTCGTCTCGGTCTACACCGGCCGAGAGTTCCACGAGCGCCGGAGCGTCCAGGCGACACTGGTCGGCGTGATGGGGAGCCTGCTCGTGCTCGCGCCGCTGAACTTCCTCGGCGTCACGAATCTGTTGTGGACGGATCTCGTCGTCGTGGACGATCCGTTCCCGTACGTCGTCATCGAACACGGGGTCGGCCTGGTCGTCATCCTCACCGTCCTGCTGGGCCTGATCGGCTACAGCTGGTTCGTCCTGACGAACTACCTGCTGGCGACGGGCACGGGATCGGGAACACAGGTGTTGTTGATCCTGCTCGGGGGGCTGTCGATCGGCGTCGCGGAGCTACTTGGGCAGGCGGGTCTCCTGCCGGCCGACGGACTGCACCACGCGACGTTCGGCGCGCTGCCCTACGTCGTCTTCTCGACGTTCGGACTCTTCCGGTTCGACCTGCTCGACGTATTGCCCGTCGCGCGCAACGCTGTCGTCGAGTATCTCACCGACCCGGTGCTCGTCCTCGACGACGACCGTCGCCTCGTCGACTACAACGCCGCGGCGCTGGATACCTGGCCGGCCCTCCCCGAGAAGAAGGGCGCGCCCTTCGCCGCGGCGTTCCCGTCGCTGGCCGACCGGATCGAACTCCCGGCCGACCGCAAGGCGGCGACGACCGACCGGCTGACACTGGCGCACGACGGGACCGAACACCACTACTCGGTCACGACGACACCGATCACCCGTGGCCGGTCCGGTGCGGTCGGCTGGTATGCGATCCTGTTTCGCGACGTGACGGATCTCGAACAGTCACGCTGGCAACTCCAGAAACAGAACGAACGCCTCGATCAGGTCGCGACGACGATCTCCCACGATCTGCGCAACCCCATCGCGGTCGCCAGCGGTCAGACGGAGTCGCTCGCCCTCGAACTCGACGAGTGGGACGTGACGCCCGAACACCGTGACCGTGCCCAAGGACGGATCAGTTCGACGCAGGACTCCCTCGACCGGATGGAAGACATCGTCGAGGACATCCTCACACTCGCCCGCGAGGGCAAGACCGTCGAGGAGACCGGTCCCGTCGAGCTCGGAGCCACCGCCCGCGACGCCTGGGCGAACGTCGACACCGACGACGCCACGCTGACCGTCGCCGGCGACCGACGGCTCCAGGCCGACCGGAGCAACCTCCTCAGCATCTTCGAGAATCTCTTTCGGAACAGTGTCGAACACGGACCGGACGACGGGACCGTCGAGGTCGGGGCCACTGCCGACGGCTTCTACGTCGCCGACGACGGGCCCGGCATCCCCGACGAACACGCAGGAGACATCTTCGAGTACGGCTACACGACCAGCGGCGACGGCACGGGACTCGGTCTCTCCATCGTCCGGACGATGGCCGAGTCCCACGGCTGGACCGTCGAACTGGACCGGGAGTACGAACGCGGGACGCGCTTCGTGTTCGGCAGCGTCGACACTGTCGTCACCGACGGTGGGTGGCGAGCAGGCGACCGGGGACGGTCGTGACACGGGCGGTCGCGCGACGGCGGACCGTACCACGGCGCAAGTCAGGGCACGGACGAGACTGGTCACGGTCTGGAATATAAACCCTCGGCGGCGACCGAGAAGGTATATGGGCGTTGGCGGGTATCAAACGGGTATGTACGACTTCGTGGTGGTGGGGGCTGGGCCGGCGGGCTCGCGGTTCGCGCGCCGGGCCGCCGCGGACGGAGCCGACGTCCTCGTCTTCGAGCAGGGACGAGTCGGCGAGCCTCTGGCCTGTTCGGGCCACGTCAGCACGGACATCTGGGACTACACCCCACATGGTGCTCGCGAGGACCTCCTCCAGAACGAGGTGTACGGGGCGCGGTTTCACACGGGCGGTCCCGACAGCGACGGCTACCCCTTCTACAAGGAAGAAGTCGTCTCGAACGTGATCGACCGGGTGGGACTGGACCGGACGCTCGCCGAGGCCGCGCGGGACGCCGGCGCGGACCTCCGGGAAGAACACACGGTCGTCGACGTGACCGAGGGGCGAAACGCCGTCCGGGTCCGGGCGCGCGGGCCGAACGGCACCGACACCTACGAAGCGCGTATGGTCGCGGGCGCGGACGGCCCGAAGTCCCGCGTGCGCTCGGAACTGGCCCTCCCCGACCCCGAGGAGATGCTCCACGGCGTGCTCGGCTTTACCGACGACCCCGACCACGACGACTTCGTCGACGTGCACCTCACGGTTCCCGACTTCTTCGCGTGGCGCATCCCCCGCGGCGACGCCGGCGTCGAGTACGGCCTGGCGACGCCACCGGGTGACGACGTACGGGCACGCTTCGAGGAGTTCACCGACGACTACGGCGTCGAGACCGACCGGCGGTGTTCGGGCCTCATCCCCATCGGCCCACCACCGAGAGTGACGGGGCGGCGGAGTTTCCTGCTGGGCGACGCGGCCGGCCAGACGAAACCGTTCACCGGCGGCGGCATCCTCTACGGCATGACGGCGGCCGACCACGCCGCCCGAGAGATCGACCCCGCCGATCCGGGAACGCTGGGCGACTACGAGGACGCCTGGCGGGCGGACCTGCGGACGGAGATCCGACTCGGGAAACTGGTCCGGGCGGGTTACTCGGTGCCGGAACCGATCCAGCGTGCCGGTATGCGAGCGCTCTCGGGCGAGATCGCCGTCCACATGGACCGCCCGACGACGCTCTTTTCGACCGAGCAACTGCGCAAGCTGTTGGGGTAGGAAGCTCAGTCCTCGGTATCGGGATAGGTCGGGAGCCGGGCGGACGCGTCGGAGCCTTCGACGAAGGGCAGGTCGACGACGGCGGCGGCCCGTTCCTCGCCGTCGATTCTGACCGAGAGGTTACCTGTAGTGTCGTAGTCGACCAGCGCGAGCGCGAGGGGTTCCTCGCGCGTCGGACTGTCGACGGCCCGGGTGATCGCCCCGACGGCGCTGTCGCCGGCGAAGACCGCCGCACCGGCCTCCGGGACGGCATCGACGGTGAGGCCGACGAGGCGACGGCTGGGCTGGCCCCGGTTCTCGACCCGGGAAACCACTTCCTGGCCGACGTAACAGCCCTTCTCGAAGTCCAGAGCGTTGCGGACGCCGACCACGTTGGGGATCTCGCCCTCGAGTTCGGTGTCGAACAGTGGCGTGCCGGCCTCCAGCGTGAGCGACTCCCAGGTGCGGTAACCGAAGGGCGCGGCGTTCATCCCGCGGTTTTCGAGGGTATCGAACACGTCGCGGGCGGCGTCGGCGGTGCAGACCACGGTGTACCCTTCCTCGCCGGCGAGCCCGTCGTCGCGGATCACGGTGACGCCGACGTCGGCCATCGAGCCGCGGACGAATTCGAGGGGGCGGTCGGGCGAAGCCGCGCCGTTGAGGACGCTGGCGATCTTCTCGGTGGCCTTGGGACCGTGGATGCCGAAGGTGGCGAAGTCGTCGGTCGCAACCTCGACCTCCACGTCCTGGATGAAGGTCTTCTCGGCCCAGTCCTCGGCGATGGGGCCGGCGCGGGCCGGGGGCGTGAACACGAGCAGGCGCTCACCGGCGTTGTAGACGTACATATCGGTCGTGACCTTGCCCTGCGGGTCGAGCAGGAGGGCGTAGACGCCCTGCCCGTCGGTCGACGGGACGCGGTTGGAGACGGCGTTGTCGACGAAGTCGATCCGGTCGTCGCCGGTGACGGTGACGACGCCGTAGCCGAACTCACAGACGCCGACGACGCGGCGGACGGCGGCGTGGGTTCGCTCGGGACGACCGTAGTGATCGACGACGCGACGGCCTCCCTGCTCGCGGAAGGTCGCACCGTGGGACTCGTGGACGGCCTCGAGAACAGTCATTGTGAGGTAATGGACGCTCGGCGGCGTTAAATTGCCGGATTCGTCAGCGCCCGAGCCAGGATCGAATTCGGTCCAGCAGGGAGGGTTCCTCGTCGGGGTCGTACTGTCCGATAGCGTGGTCTTCGGGGAGGATGACGGTGCGGTCGTCTTCCTCGGTGGCCTCGATCAGCCCGTCGGATTTGAGGTCCGCGAGGGCCGTCTCCAGTTCGTCGATGTCCGCGTCCACCCGAGACCGGAGTTCGAACACCGTCATCCCGTCGTCGCGGCGGTCCGCGAGAGCGTCGAGTATCGCGACCTGGGTCTCGGCACGGTCGCGATACTCCCGCTTGGCTCTCATAGGACACCGTTCGGCCGGGTGGGTCTTAAGACTTCGAGACGCCCGTGGGCCAGTCCAGACGTGCCAGCGGTCCGTCATTCGCAGTCCGGTCACCGCTGGCGTGATTCGCCGGCAGTGACAGGTGTCAGACACCCAAGCAGTAGGCTTAAGATTGGCGGGCGACCAGTATCGTGTCAATGGCTATCAAGTGTTCGCTACTCGGGCACAAGTTCAGCGGGACGGAGGTCGAGGAGGAACGCGAGGAACAGGGTAGCGAAGTCGTCATCACCATCGAGGAAGTCGAGGTCTGTGAGCGGTGTGGCAAGCGACGGGTCGTCTCCGAGAACAAGGAGGTGACCTCGCTGGCGGCCTCGGACGAGGGCGACCCCGACACCGAGACCGAACCGGGGCCGGAGTCAGCGGCCGAGTCGGACCCGGCGGCCGAAACCGCCGAACCCGACGCGCAGGCACCTCCACCCGGCCCGAACATGGGCGCGGCCGAGGACGACGCGGAACTGCTCGACGCCGGTGGCGACGGTGACGACGCGGCGACGGTCGACGACGAACCCGAACCGGAGCCCGAACCGGACATCGCGACCGCGGGCGAGACAGGTGTCGAGGACGAACCGACGGGCGAGGACGACGGTGCGGTCATCCTCGACGACGACGATGAGCCCGAGCGCGAGCCCGGGGAGTGGCCCGAAGACGAGGGCGCGCCCGAAGACGAGGCCGAACCCGAGCCGGAAGCGATCGAACGGGCCGCCACGGAGGCGGTCGAGGACACCGAGGAGCCGGAGCCGGCGGCCGAATCCGCGGAGACCGAAGAGTGGCCCGACGAGTACGGGTACGAGGAAGAGTCCGCGAAGGCACCGGAAGTCGACTGGCCCGAGGAGGACGAGGGCGACGACGAGGAGTGGGAGCCGGGCGAGAGCCTGACCCAGCGGATCGACAGCGACGTGGAGCCCGCGGGGGCCGCGACGGTCACCGTGCCGGAAGGCGAGTTCTACTGTCCGGAGTGTGGGTTCACGACGCTCGTCGAGGAGTCCTCGCTGCGTGCGGGCGACTTCTGCCCGTCCTGTCGGCGGGGGAGCCTCGAACATCGGGCCGAGGACGCGACGCGAAAAGAGTAAACCGAACCCTGTCCATAGGTCTCCTCATGCGGGAGTACAAGATGCGTCGGGGCGAGCACCTCGAAGAGCGAGTACCGGATATGAAGGCCAAGATCGAGGACTTCTTCGGTGAGGTGTCGGGGACCGTGGAGTACAAGGACAGCGACCTGTACGTCGTCGAAGATCCGGACAATCCGGTCTTCGACCGTATCACCGCTGGCACCGTCGAGTACGACGGCAAAAAGGACAAACTGGGCGTCGACTTCGTGGAACGGCCCGCCGAAGACGTCATCGCGGAGGGGAAAGCAGACGCCGCGGCGGACGCGGTCGACGCGAAAAACGACTTCCTCGAGGAGTGTACGGGTCGGGACGCCAAGAGCCGCCGTGACTCGATGAAACGCTCCGTCGAAGACGACGCCGAGACCCCCGACAACGTCTGACTGGTTCTAGCGTTTCGCCGAGACGATCCCGTACTGCCACAGCCCGTCCGTGAGCGTCTCGTGCTGGTAACGGGCGGCCCGCCGGTTGTCCTCCTGGGTCTCGTTGCGCAGGCCGACCGCGCTCGCGACGCGTCCGAACGGCCGGAGGAGCCGGCTGGCCCAGTAGAGCCGCCGCGAGGACGGCAGCACCTGACCGGTCTCGTCGACACTCTCGACAGTCTCGAACCCGGCGTCGGTAAGGGCAGTGTGGAACCCGTCCAGCGTCGCCAGGTTCGGCACCGCCCAGCCGTCGAGCCACACGTTCATCGACTCGCGCTCGCTGGGCGTCATCGAATCGACCGCTCGGAACCCATCGGCGACGATCAGACGCCCGTCCGGCCGGAGGACGCGCGCGGCCTCCGCGACGAACTCGGCTTTGTCCTCGGCGTGACAGATCGCCTCGATGCCCCAGATCACGTCGACCGAGTCGTCGGCCACCGGCAGGTCGGTGAAGTCACCGCGCGTGAACGTGGCGCGGTCCGCGACGCCCGCCTCGGCGGCCAGTGTGCGGGCCTCGCGGAGTTGCAACGGGACGATGTCGACGCCCGTGACCGTCGCGCCCCGTTCGGTCGCCAGCCAGACGCTGCTCCCACCGACCCCACACCCGCAGTCGAGGACGCGATCGTCGGGACCGATCCCCGCCCGATCGGCCAGTTCCCGGTTCATGTTCTCGACCGCCTCGGCGTGTGATCGGTCGCGCCCGTCGTGGTACCCCGCGTGGAGCCCGTGACTGTCCTCCAGCGCCCAGAGCAACTTGTAGTCGAAGTGGCTCTCCGTGTAGTACTCCTCGATCCGCGATACCCCCATGTGACTCGTCCCCATGTCGACTGTCCACTCGATTTCCTGAGTGATTAATTTTCTCACTTTATTGTTGGTAATTTATTCCGTGGTGGGGTCGAGCGTTCGGTGCGTCGAGGCTCCGCCGGGTCCCGAGCGCTATCGATCTCGCGACCGCGGGTCGCTGTTCTCTGGGGCCGTGATCGACGCCGAGCACGTCTTCCTGGCGGCGCTCGTCGTCAGATTGGCTGCCGTCGGCTGTCTGGGCCCGTAAAAATGAGGGGGAGAGCGCGTGGGGTAGTTGCGGGTCGCCGCTCCGTCAGGGGGCCTGTTCGACGTTCTCCACGTCGTACTCGGTGGCCGAGAACTGGTCCGCCGTCAGCAGGTGGGCGGACTCGACCGAGACGTCCCCATCGGTTCGGTCCACGACGACGGCCGTCTCGGGGTTATCTCCCGGAGCGGTCGCGTCCATGTGTACGTCGCCGGACGGGTCGACGCCACCGACCGAGAGCACCACGGTGGTGTCGTCACCGAAGCGGTCCCGTAGCGACGCTCTGGCGTCCGAGTCGTTCGCGAGGTGCGAGCGGATGCGGTCGATCTCGGCGTTCGTCAGTTCGTCGGCCTCGTCGACGATCTCGATGTCGTCGCCGACCGTGACCGTCGCCGCGTCCGCGGGCAGGTCGAACCTGACGATGGACCCGTTCCGGGTGATGTTCTCCGAAGGCACGTCGAGGTCCACGGCCGCGTCGGTGTCGAGGGTCGTGTCGGTCCGGTCGCGGTCGAGCTCGAAGTGTCCGTCCGGGGACACCGAGACGGTGCTGTCGTTCAGATCGACAGCGGTCGACTCGTCGGCCGAGCGCGCGTCGTCGGCCTCGACGGGGTCGGTGCTGACGCCGACGACCTCGACGGTCTCCGTCTCGAGATCGACCGTCAGTTCGAGGAGGGGACGCGGGTCGCCGGTCGCCGAGGACCGGTCGGGGTAGACGCGCACGTGTGCGCTGTCGTCGTCGGACTGGAGAGCCCCGTACACGTCCATCCGAAGCCGGTCGCCCTCGTCGAAGAGGGCCCCGAGTCGGTCGGCGGCGGCGTCGTCGGCGGCCACGAGTGCGGCCACTGTCTGGCGGGCGTCCGCGCGGTCGCCGCTGAACCAGTCTCCCTGGTCGGCGACGGCGAACTCGTAGCCGCCGGCCTCGGTCGTCGGTGTCGAGGTAGTCGTCGTGCCGTGCGTGTCCGCACCGTCGGAGCTCACACCGTGTGCGGCGACGATGCCACCGGTTCCGATGGCGACCGTCACCGCGAGTGCGAGCGCGATCAGCTTCGTTCGCATCGTATCGACGAGTGCGCGGGGGCCAGGGGCGACTGCCCCAACCGATATCGCCCGCGTCACTCGGTCAGGGGTTAGACGAAAGTCCATTTAGCTATCCGTTGAAAACGCGTTCTGGAACGTGTGAAAACGGGTTTCGCGACGGGTTCGGTTACTGCAACAGCACCACGTTGCCCATGCCGCGGCGCTTGCGTTCGACCAGATTCTTGGTTTCGAGGCTGTCCAGTTCCCGGCTGACCGTCGCCTTCGAGAGGGCCGTCCGATCGACGATGTCGCTCTGGGGGAGGACGCCGTCGGCCGCCAGCAGTGTCTCGTAGATCTCGCGTTCGTTGTTCGCCAGCCGCTCGGCGGTCTCCTCCCACTCCTGGCGGCGGGCTTCGAGCAGTTCGTCGCTCGGTCCCGGGTCGGCCCGCCCGTCGGCGGCCACCGGTTCGGCGGGAGCGTCGCGGTCGGCCGTCGGCGTCAGGTCGTCGTCGCCGGCATCCGGTCGGTCGGCGAGCAGCAGGTAGGTTCCGCTCGCGCCGAGCGAACACGCCGAAGCGGCGACGACGGCCACGTCGGGATATCGGAAGTAGCCGCCCAGTTCGGCGACGTTCGTCCCGTTCTCGCCGACCCTGACCATCACGGGCGACGGGTTGATCAACTGTAACGCGAGCACGAGCGTCGAGGCGAGGAACACGACGGCAGCGAAGAGGTGTCGGGTGTGGAGGGCCCGCAGGTCCATACCGATCCATTCGAAGACACCGCCAAAGTACCGTCGATTCGTTTTCGAGAAACAGCCAGTAAACCGGCGTGAAACGGGCTTGAAACGCGTTTCGAACGCGTTTCATCCGAACGCTCATGTGGGCTTTCACCCAAGGTGGGCGTATGCACGACGAGGTCGTCCCCCGGGTCGGTGCCATCCTGTTGCTCGCGCTCGTCGGTCTGGGCGCAGGCTGGGCTGGAGCCTCGCTGGGGGTCGGTGCTCCGCTGACCGAAACCGGACACCAGCCGTCGGTCGTCGTCTCGGAGACCGGCGTCACCGTCTCGGACGGCACGCAGGAGACCACCATCCTCGACAACATGACCGCGGTCGAATCGCTCCGGATTCAGGACCAGGACGGACACCTGACCGTCGACACCGAGCGCGCACCACGGCTGACCGAGGCAAAGCGGGAACGCGCGCTGGCCATCGCGCGTGAAAACGAGACCGTCCAGCGCCGCCTGGCCGCGATGGACGCGTACGAACTCGCCGTCGAACCGATCAAGGGAATTCCAGCCGAGGCCATGTCGCAGTCTACGTTCGAAGCGTCCTACACGAACGTGACCGCGGTCGAGGAGTCCGAGGGGACGTTCACGGTCGCCTTCGACGAGAACGTCTCGATCGAGCGAAGCGGCGACGGGGTCACGATCACGCCAGGCGACCAGCGATACGTCGAGAACGACGTGAACGTGGAGATCCGGAAGCCGGATTCGGATGACGTCGTCGCCGAGGCACAGGTCAACCTCCCCGAAGAACGGGTCGTGATCGTCACCGACGAGTGAGTTTCAAGTCGATCCGCCAGCCGCAGTCTTCGTCGACACGCCGTCAGGCCGCCAACCGGCCCGACGAGCGACCGTCGCAGCTATCTCGCGGGTCGCTCGGCTCACTTCGCTCTCACGGGCTGTGTCCGTTCGAGCCGAGGTCGACGGCCTCGCGCTCTCCGTTCGCTCATCCGAGACGCTCTCATCGGTCGCGTCTCGCGCTCGCTCCCCGCTCGGTTTTTTCGAGGCCGCCCCCTGGCCGGCCTCGCTACTCCTCGTCGATCACTTCGACACCGCGGTTGTTCACGGCGGCGGGGTCGAGCCCGACTTCTTCGAGGAACTGGCGGTACTCGCGTTCGCACTGCTCGCCGTCTTTCTGCTTGTCGGAGGCGTGCGAACAGAGGTCACCGAGGTCGGCGGGCACCTCGTCGGTGTAGACGATCCAGTGGTTCACCAGGTCCGAGAGCCGACGGATGGGGCTGGTGAAGTGGCCGTAGATCTCGAAGTTCAGGGCGTGGTGGCCGCCGAAGGGGTCGCTCATGTACTTCGCGCGGGGCATGACTTTCATGACGGCCCGTTGAATCTGGTTGAGCTGGCGCTCGGGCGCTTCCTCCAGCGTCTCGTTGACGGCCTTTCGGGGATCCTCGTGGCTGGCCGACACGGAGACCCCGTCCAGATCCTGGATCTCTTGGAGGGCCTCGTTCCACTGGTCGGGTGTCGGCTGAGGGTGGACCCGGTACATCGCTTCGAGGCCACGATCCCACTGGAGGGTGTGCGTGACGGCCTTGTTGGCCTTGAGCATACACTCCTCGATGATGGTGTGGGCCCGGTCCCGGCGGGGGTTGAGGACGAGGGAACCGTCCTCCTTGCGCTGTTCGTGGAGACGGTCGGCGAGGTTCCAGACCTGTTCGCACTTGGTGGCCAGATCGACCTCGGGGTCTTCCAGCAGGTCGTCGGCGCTGTCGGGGTCGTCCAGCAGGGACTCGGCCTGCGCGTAGGTGAGTCGGGCGTCGCTGCGGATGACGGACTTGTAGATGTCGATGGTCTCGTAGGAGAGCGTGTCGGGATCGAGGTGCATCTCGACGGTGTGGGCCAGGCGGTCCTCGTGGGGGACCAGCGAGCAGACGGTCTCGGCCAGCACCGGCGGGAGCATATGGACGGTGTAGGCGGGCAGGTAGACGGTGTTGGCCCGCTTGAGTGCTTCAGACCACATCTCGGTCTCGGGGTTGACGTAGTGGGTCACGTCGGCGATGTGGACCCAGAGGACGATCTCGTCGTCACGCACGTCGATGGAGATGGCGTCGTCGAAGTCCTGTGCGTCGACGGGGTCGGTCGTCCAGGTGGTCATCTCCCGGAGGTCTTCACGGTCGTCGAGTTCCGCCTCGACCTCGCTTTGCACGTCGTCGGTCAGTTCCTCGGCCTCCTGACGGACGGCCGGCGGGAAGTCGTCGCGGATGTCGAACTTCTCGAACAACTCCTCGCGCTTGTTGGCGAGGTGGCGGGCCATCTCCTCGTCGATCTCGACGGGGCCCTGGCCTTCCGCAGTGCCGGCCTCTGCTTGGTCGCTCATGGGGCCCGGTAGGGGAACCCGGTAGTTAGTCGTGTCGACGCCCGTCGCTAGGACTCCCGACCTTCGGGGGAGTCACCGCGCTCGGCCAGTAGATCGTAAAAGGTCGCGATAAACTCCTCGCGGTCACAGTTGCCGGCACAGCTCTCGACGAGCAACGACTCCAGCCCGTCGCGTGGCTGGTGACAGAGGTCCCGATAACAGTGTTTACAGAGGAACTCGAACTCCTTGTCCTCGCGGTTCCAGCGGTCGCCGTGTTTGTCGTACTCGCGTGCGTCGCTCCGGGCGACCGAGTCACCGCAGGCGATGCAGGTGACCTGCGCGCCGTCCCGGTTTCGCCGGGAACCCCACATACCCGGCCGTTCGGCCGGTGAATACTTAGCCCTTTTCGAGGCGGAGAACGCGTCGCGAATCGCTTACCGCAGGTCCGCGAGCGACACGGCGTGGTCCCGGTCGGCTGTGAGCCAGGCCGTGTAGAGACTGTCCCCGTCGGCAGTCGAGAAGATCGTCACTTCCGTCGGGTCGTCCCAGTCGTCGTACATACACTCCAACTCGAACTCCGGTAGCTGGTCGAACTGGCCCTCCTCGGTCTCGGCGGCTCTGTCGACGACACTCATTTCTGGCTCACCTCGGTGACACAGTTGCTGGTCGACGATCCGCGCGACTCGCCGTCCCGTGCCCGCCCGACAGCAGTCGATTGCGACCAGTATGCCATCCAATTTTAGCTATCTCGAAGACAAATAAAAGCCTTTGCTACCGACTATCATGCATGATAACAGCGACACGGAGAGCGGGCGATTTATGCGGTGAGCAGGCGACGTGGGGTGTATGCAGGTGAAATCACGGCATCACCTCCGTGCCGACGCGGTGGACGAACTGGAGTCGGCGCTGGAGGCGAAACTCGGCGTTAGCATGGACGCCGACACCCACGAGAAGGTCGAACTCGAGGGGACCGACTACGATCTCGTGCTGGTCGACGGCGAACCCGCCGTCGTCTACATCGAGGACGAGCGCGGCGACCAGGAACCGTTCCTGACCGTCCGCGGCGCGAACGAGTACCCGCCCGAACGCAACGTCGTCACGGTCGACGCCGGTGCGATCTCGTTCGTCAGTGACGGTGCCGACGTGATGCGTCCGGGGATCACCGAAGCCGATTCCAGCATCGAGGCCGGCGATCTGGTCGCCATCGCCGAGGAGAACCACGGGAAGGTCCTGGCCGTCGGCCGGGCCCGCACCGACGGCGACGACATGGCCGGGGACGAGGGGAAAGTCGTCGACAGTATCCACCACGTCGGCGACGATCTGTACGAGTTCTCCGTCTGAGTGGCAGTCGAGCCCCGTCCCGTCTGACGAGCGACCGACACCGCAGAACGGTCGTTTTCCCGCCGTAGCAACCGCCAGACCCAGAAATACTAGTTTGCGTAGGTGTGTCTGACGAAAACCCTATACTTTTGGGAGTCACTTTCGAGGGTATGGGCTTCATGAACAAACTCCTGGGTGAGTCGGGGTCGACGCGTCGCACCGACGATTACGTCGAACTCGACGGCGTCCAGGCACCGGAGGCACAGGCCGACACCCAGATGCACATCGCGAAGATCAGCGAGAAGCAAGACGTCATCGACATCAAGGACGCGGTGTACGCCGGGGACATCGTGGTCGCCGACATCACGCGACACACGACCCAGGATCGCACGATGGAGCAAATCACCGACGAACTCCAGCAGGTCGCTCGCGGCGTCGGCGGCGACATCGTCCAGAAAGACGAGGATCAGATCATCATCACGCCCCGCGGCGTCAAGATCAGCCGCGAGAAACTCGGCCGCTGAGCTACTGTCCGTCTTCTCTCTCGTCGTCCAGAATCAGCCGCTCGTACGCTTCTGTCGGTCGCCAGGCGAAACAGAGGATGCCGCCCGCGCTCGCGACCAACATTCCGATCAGATAGCCGCCGAACGCGACCAGAAAGGAGATCGACGCCAGGACGAGCCCCGCGACGCCGAGTTCCCGCGCCCACTCAGGGCGTACCAGCGCCGCCACACCGACGAAGACGATGCCCGCACCGACGACGGTCCCGAGACTGGCGGTCGGATACGCGTCGAACGGCTGTGTGCTCAACACGACCTGCAGCGACGGCCCAGCGACGAGCACCCCGCCGGCCACGAGCAAGAGCGCGCCGGCGAACGGGCGGGCGCGCCGCCACTCCGCGAACGTGATCGTCTCCACGTCCCCGTCGTCGTCCGCGGCGGTCAAAACGCCGTCGGAGCCATCGAGTTCCGAGCCGTCGGGCGTCACAGGCAGTTGTCGGGTGCGGTGGTCGGCCCGTCGTCGGCCGGGATGGGTTCGCGGACACCACTCTTGCCACCCAGTTCGGCCCCGATCTTGAGCTTGAAGTCGGTCAGCACCGTCTCGGAACTACCGAGCTGGTGGGCCAGCAGGGACACGTCGCGGCCACCGGTCAGCCGCGGGTTGGTGTCCAGCCCGAGCCGGATGTCGTTGATCGTCCCGAAGCCACTGTCGTTGTGGGGCGTACAGCTCCAGTAAGCGATGTTGTCGGCCGGAATGCCGGGCGTTCCGGGGAACTTGATCAGGTCCAGTCGGGCGGTCAACTTCTCCGACCGGAACTCCGAGATGTACACGTCGATAGCGCGGCCGTTGTCGGTCTCACTCGACGCGACGGCCTGTGACGCCGTTAGCTCGAAGTAGACGTTCTTGCCGCCACGCAGGTCGGTATAGAGGTTCTCGTAGATCAGGAACTCGTTGATCTCCACGTCCGCGACGCTCGTGCTGTCGAGTTGCTGGCGAGCGGCCCGGTCGATGTTCTCCTGACTCGTGCTGTCGACGGTGATGTCGATACAGTCCTCGCCGCCGATGGAGAATCCGGGATCGGTATCGCAATCGGTCTGGTAGCTGTACATTCCCGAATCCAGCGACGACTGGCTGACCACGAACCCATCCAGCGTGTCCGACTGCGCGGGGAACGTGTCACCCGAGACGGCCGGCGCGGCCGTGAAGGCGAGCGCCAACACGAGCCCACAGACCAGCGCGGCGCGGCCGGCACGGAACACCGGCCCCCGCTCGACGCGGACGGTACTGGTCCGGTCCCAGGCCAGACAGATCACCGCGCCGATCCCGCCGATCACGAACCCGGTGAAAGCCAGTTCAGGATGGGCGAGCGGAACGCCCGAGAGCAGGATACCGGCGAAGGTGAACGCGATCAGCCCGAAGCCGGTACCGCCGGCGAGCCGGGCCTTCTCGGGCCGTGCGAGGACGAACAGCCCGAGAACGACGCCGACGAACGGCGCGATCCCGCCGGCGAAACCGACGGGCGTGATGCGCCCGAGCGGGACCGCCGATAACTGAGCGAGGACGCGCCAGGCGAGGACGGCACTGCCGAGCCCCAGCAGCGTCGCGCCGAGCGTCGGCCTGGCCGCGGCCCACCGGTCGAAGCGGGCCCGAAGCCCGTCCGAACGTCCCGCGGACGGGTCACTGTCGGTCGCCGCCCCGTCGTCGTCGGTCGTGTCCTCACGCACCATATTCGAACTCACCGTCGTTGTTGAAGTCGTAGCGCACTCTCACGGAGAGATCCGAGAGCTGGAGTTGGTCCGCCGAGAGCGTCGAAGTCGTGATCTTCGCTCCGCGCAACTCGAAGGCCGGGTCGCCGTCGCTCGGCCTGATCGCGCCCGCGTCACTGCCCTCGATCTGGAGTTGATCGTCCGTGTTGGGTGCCTGGTTCGGGTCGGGCCCGGCGTAGGCTTTGAACCGGTCGAAGATCTTGGGTCCGGTTCGTTCGTCGAGGACGAACCCGCGCCAGGTCGCGGTCTGGGCGGTGATCCTGTCGGTCTTGAACGCGACGCCCTGTGCCGTCGCCTCTTCGCTCCGGATCTGTATCTGTAACCGTCCCGTGAGTCCCGGCACGTCACTGACGTTCAACGTCTTCTGTAGGTTCAGATCACGGATGTAGCTGCGCTCTACCTCGAACAGCACCGACGGCGTGACGATGCTCGTCTTCGCGGGCACGACGGTCGCCTCGGACGCCGTCAGGTAGTCGGCCGATACGTTGAATCCCCCGGAGCTACTCAGCGGCACCGAGACGCCCACCCCCGTACTCAGTATCAACAGCCCGACCAAGACCCACAACGTAAGCAACACGCCAACGCCGCTGGCTAGCCGTTTGGTATCGTACATTGTTCTACCGTCCGACCGACACGAGCCCCCCGACCATCCCCTGGTCGTCGACGGATATCGTCCGTCGTCGCGTCCGCCAGCGCACACACTGTGTACGCTGTCGATGTGGTGCCGTCCCCCCTGATGGCCAGCAACGCGACGGCCCAGCAGTGTGGCCGGTGCTGACTCGGTTCGGTCTCTTGCTCCCAAGATATCTGCCGAGTCATATCAATGTTCCGGCCTTCGGAACCAGGATCGATGCAAATTACTTGCCGTTCGGCCGCGGCCCCCACGGCCGATCGACGGCCCGAAAACGTGGGGCTTACCAGATCAGGACTGCTGACAGTGGGTAATGACACTCGCCATCCGAGCCCGGAATCTCGTCAAGGAGTACGACGACGTGCGGGCGCTCGACGGCCTCGACATCTCGGTCGAGGCCGGGGAGTTTTTCGGCCTGCTCGGACCCAACGGCGCAGGCAAGACCACGTTCATCAACATCCTCGTCGGCCTGGCCAACCGCACCGACGGCGAGGCGGCCGTGTTCGGTCACGACGTAAGCGACGAGTACCAGCAGGCCCGCGACGCCATCGGTCTCGCCCCACAGGAGTACAACGTGGATCGGTTCTTCCCCATCCAGGAAGTGCTGGAACACAAGGCCGGCTACCACGGCATCCCCGCGGGCGAGGCCACTCGACGGGCCGAGGAGGCGCTCAAAACCGTCGGGATCTACGAGAAACGCGACACGCGCTTCGACTGGCTCTCCGGCGGCATGAAACGCCGGTTCATGCTCGCGCGAGCCCTGGTGTCCGATCCCGATCTGTTGATCCTCGACGAGCCGACCGCCGGCGTGGACGTGCAGTTGCGCCGGGACCTCTGGGACGTCATCAACCGCATGAACGACGCCGGGACCACCATTCTGCTCACCACCCACTACATCGAGGAGGCCGAACGCCTCTGTGACCGCGTGGCGATCATGGACGAGGGCCGCAAGGTCGAGGAGGCCAGTCCCGACGAACTCATGGACCGGGGCACCGACCGAATCACCGTCACCCTGCGCTCGACGCCCGCGACCGCGCCCGAACTGGACCTGTCCGACGTTCACGACGCCCGGATCGAAGACGGCGACCTCGTCGTGACCGCCGCCCGCGGGAGTTCCGTGGTCCCCGACCTGCTCCGCCAGCTGGAGGCGGGGGACTACACCGTCACCGAAGTCGACATCGAACGTGCGTCGCTCGAAGAGGTGTTCGTCGACATGACTCGCACCGAGAGCGCGGTGGAGGCATGAGCGGGAACGACGACGGCGTCGGCGTGGCGAGCGACGGCGGGGTAACGGCGGGTGAATCGACTGCCAGCCCTGGCGTCCTCGACCGCCTGCTCCCGACCGGCTTCCGAACGCTGTTCCACCGGGAAGTGTTGCGGTTCGTCCGTCGCCCGCGGAACACGTTCCTTCCGCCGGCGATCACGAACGTCCTCTACTTCTCGGTGTTCGGCGTCATCCTCGGGGGTCGGATCGACTCGTTCGTCCTCGATGGTCGGGAGATCGAGTACATCGCCTTCATCCTCCCCGGCCTCATCGTTCTGGGTGCCATCTCGAACGCCTTCGAGAACGCCTCGTTCTCGATCTTCCACGGCAGATGGAACGAGTACGTCCAAGGATATGATACTCAAGATTGATTCAATAATTCACCTCTGAGGGTTGCGCTCGCTTCGATTTTGAGAGTCTGCAAATCTCTTAGCAAACTGATTCCATGAACCAAATAACTCATAGTAATAGCACCCCAGTTGTTACATGAGGAGATTTCTGTGCGCGTTAGTTTGGTAAGTCGGCTCGCATTGTGGGGTGGATTTGACCAGATTTTAATTCCTACGTCGGAAATAACCCACCCGGCCGTTGTGGGAAGAGAGATTTTACACCAGCCAATCTAAGGCATCTAATAGCGCCAGTGAAGCCACACACAACGTCCCGAGTGGGTAACATCGTATCAAAACCAAACCGCTTAGAGTGCCGTCTATTGGCTCTTAGATAACACTGCGCGGGCCGACTTTTCGAGTGCATCAGCAACGCCAAGCATTTCCGAGTCGCCTACCTCTCGGGCGTTCTCTCGGAGTTGTTGGAGTTCTGCGGCGATTTCTGACGCTTGTTGCCGGTCTATCTCGTCATTACGCCGGGCGTCATACAAGTGTTGTGCAACGTCCAGCAGGGTCCACATTTCCCCACCGACATTGATCGGGATTTCTGCCTGCGTTTCCGTAAGACCGAGTTGTTCTCTGGTGCGGGTCACAACGGTGAGTGCGCCGGCTACGTCTTGAGTGTAAGGACGGGAGTGTCGGGGATTGAGTCTTTGCTATGAAGGGGGAATATACACTTAAACGGCCCCGGTTTAGAGCCTGAGACTGCGGATAACGGCGTTTTTTCTCCAATCCACTTGTTATACTTGATTACGCACATACGCACACGAGCGTGTTGCGCGCGATGGTGGTTAATTACCTTTCAAACCGCGCGGTCGGGGTCGTTCTTCTCGCGTTCAACCCTACGGATGAATAAGACTTGAACAAAGCGAAGTCGGGAACGTGGATTCCGGGCCGAAACTCCCGGGGTTGCACTACGGAATGAGGGTCAAGTCGGGATTGAATCCGGGAAGCGGGGGGCGGGCGGATCGAACCCGGCCTTCCCGCGTTCAAACTTGGGGGTGAGAACAGTCATGTTGACGGCCGTCTGTGCCGACCGTCTGCGTTGCGGTGTGTCGCCTCACGGCCGTCGTTGCGAAAGTTCAGAGGTTAAGGTACAAATCCTCTGGATGCTTCTTTCGCTTCTTCTTTTGACTGTTGGAGGTAGATAAGAGTAGTATCGAGTTCTTCATGTCCAAGAAGAGATTGTAGTGTACGTATGTCAACATCTTCAGCAGTCTTTAATGTTCTCATAGCATATGAGTGTCTTAGCGTATGAGCAGTCACTTTATGGAGTTTCCGACCGTCTGAATATTCAGCAATAGTTTCTTGAAGACCGGCGTTTTCAGCCGCCTTTTTTACCACTTTGCCGATGTAATCCGCAGAGATATGTTCGTTGTTGTTGGTTGGGAAGAGATAGTCAGACTCGGAAGCGTAGGTCATGCTATCTCGGTCGTGGTCAATCCAACGGTCAAGCTGAAATCCGAGATAATCTTGCTTATAGGCAATATGACGCCCCTCTGGGGATTTTCGAGGAGGGATGTATACTGAGCGGTCGGTTCTATCAATATGTTTGATTTTCGCTTTTGCTAATTCTCCCCGGCGGAAGCCAATGTGATACAGTAGTTTGATAATTAGTTCGTTACGTAAGCGAGGTGCTGGGACGTTTTCAACGAGTTTTTCCACTTCCTCGGATTCGAGATATGGGTATTCATCCTTCTCGGAGTCTTTTAGACCGGTTTTCTTTTTGGTATCTCCCCGGAGAAGCTTCTTATCATCTTTATCGAATCCATCATAAGGATTCTCGGGAACTTCAGGAATGTCAAGATAATCTGGAAATTTCTTTGCATCCTGATAGAATTTGGAAATGGCCGATACTCGTTGGCTGATCGTCGTGGGGGCCATATCTTGGTATACTAACTCTTCGGCGAAGAGGCGAAGGTCGTCATATTCGGCTTCCCATACGGTTTTATTCCCGTTTTTAGCTAACCAATTCCGCCAGTTTCGAACGTGTCGGACATATCGGTCGGCGGTACTCTCTGCCGCTTCTCCCGGCCCCATCCGGCGTTTCTTGAACCGTTCGAGAATTTCGTCAAATTCCATCATTCGTCACCCTCACGAGTGTAAAACTGCTGTCCATCGATATTTGCGGCCACTTTGACCATGCCCGTTTGCTCTTCTAAGCGGCTTAGAGCATGGCTTACTTTCTCTCTGTCGGCACCAATTTCCTCTGCTATCTCCCGGGCCGAAGCGCTCTCACCCTCTGGCAATTCATCAAATATCTGTTGTTTCAAGTCGGCTTGTGCGGAAGCGGTCACTTCCCGTTCAACAGCCGTCAGACGGGAATCTAAGTCCGATAGCGTGCTTTCCATGTTCTCAAGGGTGTCTGTTATCTGTTCCAACGCTTCTGTATGAGCTTCCGTCTGTGCCGTCTGTTGCGTCTCGCGGCCGTTCGGTGCGGTGGCCGCGCCTGCTGAATCTGAAAGTTCGTGAGTAACGCTCTGGCGGATTAGGTGGGAGAGACTGCTGTATTCCGTGGATTCTTCAACGGCGTTATCCCATTCTTCTTTCTGTTCTTCCGAAACCACCAGATTCACTCGTTTATCGTTGTCTTCCGACATTACACTTAGACTGTTGGCCGGGTGTTGAATAAAACTTGTGCAAAATAGCGCCGGAACGAGTACATCCACGAGGTACTGACCTCGCCGCTGCCCTACACGTCGATGGTGCTGGCCTACATCCTCTCGTCGGCACTGCGCGGGCTCGTCGTCGGGATCATCATCGGCCTCATCGGCCTGCTCTTTACCAGTGTCCCGGTTGCGCGCCCGCTCTATCTGGTCGCGTTCATGCTCGTCATCTGCCTGCTGTTTGCGAGTTTCGGCGTCGTCGGCGGTCTCTGGGCGCGGGACTTCGACTATTTGACCGTCCTCAATCAGTTCATCCTCCGCCCGCTGGTCTTTTTCGGCGGCGTCTTCTACTCGCTGGACGCGCTGGACGGCCTGGCCTACACCGTCTCGCTGTTCAACCCGATGGTGTACATGGTCAACGGCGTGCGCTACGGCTTCTTCGGCGCGGCCGAACTCCCGCCCAACGAGTCCCTGGCCGTTCTCTCGGCGCTGACCCTGGCCGTCGTCGCCCTCGACGTGGAACTGTTCCGCCGCGGCTACGGGCTGGTCGACTGATCGGCAGGGTGCCGCAAGCTGAACCGTTTTGGGTCGCCAGCCCCACTCTCCTCTGTGTCCGAACTCGAACCCGACACGCTGTTGCCCAGCGACCGGATGCAGAGTCAAGCCCTCGACGGCGAGGTGACCCAGATCCACCGCGGCCAGCAATACGCCGAGGAAGGCGACACCTTCCAGATAGAAGGCACCACCTTCGAGGTCGTCGCTGTCGAGGACCGCACCCTGGGCGACATGACCGACGAAGACGCCCAGGCTGAGGGTGCACGCGACCTCGAACACTACAAGCAGATCCTCGAACGCGCCCACGACAACTTCGAGTGGGACGACGATTCCGACATCGTGATGCACCGCTTCGAGAAGCAGTAGTCAGCGCTCGGTCACCAGGAACTCCTGTCCGGGTTCCATCCGGAGGGTCATCTCCGGCGAGACCGGGGGCTCGCCGTCGGCGTCGTTCTCACCCAGCCAGCCCAGGTCGTACTGTCGCCCGATGGTCGCCAGCGTCAGTTTCGCTTCCAGCAGGGCGAACTGCCGGCCGATGCAGATGCGCGGGCCACCGCCGAACGGCGCGTACGCGAAGTCGTGGAGGTCCGAGCGGAGGTCCCCGTCCCACCGCGAGGGGCGGAAGGTCTCGGGGTCGTCGAAAAAGCGCGAGTCCCGGTGGATGTGCCGGATCCCGACCAGCACCCGCTCGTCGGCAGGGATCCGGTGGCCGTCGAAGACCACGTCGGTCGTCGTCTCGCGGGGCAACGAGTGGACGGGCGGGTAGAGCCTGAGCGTCTCGGTGATCACCCGCTCGGTCACGTCCAGTTCGGCTAGATCGTCGAGCGTCGGCGGGCCGTCGAGCGCGTCGACCTCCGCGTGGAACCGCTCGCGAATCTCGGGGTTGTTCGCCAGCGCCCAGAAGCTGAAGGTGAGCGTCGTCGTCGTCGTGTCGTGGCCGGCGAAGATCATCGTCACCATCTGATCGCGCAGTCGCTCGTCGGACAGCATCGCCGAGTCGCCGCCGGCCTCGCGAATCCCCACCAGCAGGGAGAGCAGGTCCTCCGCGTCGGCGGGATCGGTCGGCGCGGCCCCCCGCTTCGCGTCGAGCAATCGGTCCGCTTCCGCACGAAGGGTCTCCTGTGCGGCCCGGAACCGCCGCCGGGACGGCGTCGGTACCCATTCGGGCAGGAAGTAGGAGGTCGGCTTGAACCAGCCGTGAAGGTCCTCTGCGCTCCGCCTGATCTCCCTATCGCCGCCGAGCGCCAGCTCGCGCCCAAGCACCGTCGCGAAGAGGACGTCGAGCGCCAGGTCCGTGAACTCCGCCTGAAGGTTCAGCCGGTCGCCGTCCGCCCACCGGTCGATCCGCCGGCGGATCGTCTCGACCATGCCGTCGGCGTAGCCCATCACACTGTCGCGGGTGAAAAGCGGCTGCAACACGTCGCGTTGCTGTCGCCACTCCTCACCCTCGACCGTCAGCAACCCCTCGCCGAAGGCGATCCGGAAGTCCTCGGTCTTGCGGAACTTCTCGCGCTCGGTGAGCAGAATACGCTTCGCGTGGTCGGGATGCCCCACCCCGTAGATGTCTCCGTTCCCCAGCAGGTTCATCCGCACCACGTCCCGCGTCGCCAGCGCCTCCTCCGCGAACGCCAGCGGCTCGCGCATCTGGTGGACGAAGTGCAACCACGGCGGCCCGCAGTTGGGCGGGTACGGCGCGAGCGGCGCGTCGGCGGCACGTTCCGGTGTCGTCGCGCCATCGGTTCCACCGGCCGGCCGCTCCCCCTGATCGGCGTCGGATGCCATGCTTGCAACTGTGAACGCCGGGGAAAGTAAGTGCGGTGTCTGGGATCGGTCCACGGACAGGTCAGTCGCTGGGCGGGACGTGCATCGAGCCCGGGAGTCGGCCGCAGGGCGATCAGGGCGATCAGGCCGAGCAGTCCTGCCGGCAGGAGACGTGCAGCACGTACCCGTCGACGGCCTCGGGCGACTTGGAGTAGGCACCCGAGAACTCCCAGACGTCGCCCTGTTGCATCAGCTTCGTCGTCTCGTAGTAGCTGAGACGCTCGCCCGCGTCGTCGAGGAACTCGTAGGCGATCTGGACGTTGACGTACACGTCGGCCGTGAGCTCCAGCCGACCCTGGACGTCGTACGCCTCGTCGTAGTCGCTGCGTGAATCCTCCTCGCGGTCTCGGATGACGTGTCCGTACTCCAGGATCTCGAGGCCCAGTCCCTCGTCCATCCGGATCTCCCCGTCGGGGTCGCCGTCGATATCGGTCGAGTCGCCCATCGACCCGTCGTCGGTGGTCCCGGCGTCGGTCCCGGTAGCCGTCCCCTCGGCGGTCGCTCCGGTCCCGCCCTCCGTGTCGTCGCCGGCCGGTTCGTCGTCCGTCCCGTCGCCGCTCGTGCTATCGTCCGTACACCCCGCGAGACCGATGCTCGCGGCCCCCGCAACTGACAGTAACGCTTCTCGTCGTTTCATATACAGGTCATTCGATTTATGTTATAAAGGTCTTTGGTTGCGTCGGATATTTGTGCCCGCCAGACCCGAACTCGCGTCGGCTCCGGGGCAGACACGGCGGTGTGCCGGCGAACACACCGGCGATGAAGCGAGCCGAAAGCTCGCGAGGGCGCCAGACGAAGTAAACAGTCGAGTGGACGCACCGGAAGACCCACTCCGTTCATCTTCCGAGCCCTCGCTCGGGCCCCTGACCCTCGTGCTTCACTCTCATAGCGCTGGCGCTCACCATGTTCGCGCAGTCGCCGTGAGAAGTTCAGTGGACTCGCTGTGAACGAGTCGACGTGCTGTTTGGCGAGCATCCGCCGAGCGCAGCGAGGCGGTTCACTTCTCGCGAACGGAGTGAGCGAGAAGGTCGTTTTTCCCCACGTTTTTGCGAGGTTCACGAGACGCTCCGCGTCTCGTGAGCAAACCAGCAATCGGAGATTGCTGGTGTGAGTGGTCGCGACTCCGTCGCGACCCGACGATGAAAAAGGTGGAGTGGACTCGCTGGGATTTGAACCCAGGGCCTCTTGCGCCTCCGTTTCACTCCGGCGCGCCGCATCGGAAGGACGGGCGTTACCACTGCACCCGAGCCGTCTGGTTGGTGGTCACTCGAAACGACCAACCATGACAAAACTCGAATCACTCCGACCGGAAAAAGCCGTAGAAATGTACCTCACCAGCCGCGAGGACGAGGTAACGAAGAAATCACTCCAGAACATCAAGTCCGACCTCAAGATCTTCAAGCAGTGGTGTACCGACCGCGACGTCACCGACATGAACAACGTAGACGGGCGGGCGTTAGCTGACTTCCGCACCTGGCGAGCCGAGCAGGTGAAACTAATCACGCTCAAACACAACCTGTGGACGATCAAGAAGTTCGTTCGCTTCTGTGAGCAAATCGACGCCGTCCCCGAGGGAACCAGCGAGAAGGTGGTCATCCCCGAGACGTCCGACGCCGACGAAGTCAACGACTCGTTCATTCAGGAAGGTGACGCCGAGGATATTCTCGAATACCTGAAGAAGTTCGAGTACGCTTCCCTGCGTCACGCCGTGTTCTTCACCCTCTGGCATACGGGCATACGCAGTAGTTCCCTCCTCGCTCTCGATCTCAAGGACGTCCACCCCGAGGAGAACAAACTGTGTATCCGTCACCGACCCACGACGGGGACCGCGCTCAAGAACAAGGAGAAAGGCGAACGGAACGTGTTCATCAAAGACGAGTTGGTGACGGTTCTAAGCGACTTCATCAACGAGAACCGAGCCGACGTGTTGGATGACCACGGACGCCGTCCACTATTCGCTACTACAGACACGCGTGTCTCTCGAACTACGGTCCAACGGCTGGTCTATACTGCTACCCGCCCGTGTCACGTCGGGAAGGACTGCCCGCACGACGAGGAACCCGAGACTTGTGAAGCGAACTCCTACAATCTTGCCTGTAAGTGTCCCTCGTCGCTCTCACCCCATCCCCTGCGCAAAGGTGCCATCACCTACTCACTCAACGAGGAGACGCCCAAGGACGTCATTAGCGACCGTATGGACGTGAGCGGCGGTGTTCAGATAAGGATGAAGAGTGAGGCGATGTGTTTTCTGAGTGCCTATGCCCGAAAACACACGCCTCGGCGGAAGTATCGACCAGATCGACTTAGAGTTTGTTGAACGCGAGGCGACACCGCGACTGCTGATGAAGCTCGGTATTCAGTTGCATCTTGCTGGACTCTCTCTTTCGAATACCGTTTCGGTTCTTGATATATTCGGTGTCGAGCGAGCGCGATCCACCGTGCATAATTGGGTTCACAAGGCAGATCTACAGCCCGAAGCTGGATGCAGTCCGGATCACGTTGCGGTTGACGAGACCGTGATCCGACTCAACGACGAGCAATACT
>NZ_FOCX01000027.1 GCF_900110215.1 Halorientalis persicus
AGTTGGATCACAGTTTCGTCAACCGCAACGTGATCCGGTTGGCGTCCGTCTTGGGGCTGTAGATCGGCCTTGTGAACCCAGTTATGAACGGTGGATCGTGCGCGGTGGACACCGAATACCTCAAGAAACGAAACAGTATTCGATAGCGATAGACCAGCCAGATGTAACTGAATACTGAGTTTCATCAGCAGTCGCGGTGTCGCTTCTCGCTCCACAAACTCTAACTCGATCTGGTCTAAACAGCCGTTGAGGCGGTCGGTTTTTGGCATAGAGCACTAAAAACCGCTCCCGCCTCACTTTTCAATCTTATCTGAACACCGCCGTGTGTAATACTGTATGGGTTTTGGGAGCTACGATGAGTCGGAACAACGGAACCAGGAGATCGAAACAGACGATGGCGATTCCGAAAGCGTCAGCGTTCACGAACACGAACACGACGGCGACGTCGAATACGAGATCGATGCGTCGACCGATACGCTTCTCGACGAACTACAGAAAATCAAAGACCACACTGAAACGACCGAGTGAGTCTCATCCTCGGACGCAGATCTTTCCCTCTGTTTAGGGCTGACACATCGGACAAGCGGTTACTCGAGAGTCTGATCTGGCGGTCTGGACATCTGTACGCGGCGGGGGTCGCGAGATGCGCCGTCAGGACTCGCGCCACTTGTGGCCGCACTCGTCGCAGGTGAACAGCCGAACCTCGTAGGAGCCGCCCGGCTTCGGCAGCATCTCGTAGTAGGCCCAGTCGCTGTCGCAGTCAGCCGCCGGGCAGGGCTCCTCCATCGTCTCGGTGGTGTCCTGGGTCGCGTCGGCCACGTCCGGTGCCCCGTCGTCCCCCTGTCCATCCTGGGTCGTCATCGCCGCTTCCGCCTGCGAGTCCCGCGGCTCCTCGTTCTCACAGGATCGACACACCTACCTGTCCCCCTCTGTGTGCATCAGCGAACCACACTCGCCACAGAATTGTATTTAGTGTAGCATATACGGGCGTCGGATATCTGTGTTAACTTCCGATCCGTCGATTTCAGGCAACTCCTCATGCTAACTGCGCTTAGTTATCGATGGCTCGACAACCCAGCGGGCAGGTTCGTCAGGTTCCCGAGCGCTGAGAAACAGACTCCGATTTAATAGCATTCCGCGATAACGTCAACCTGAATGTACGATCGGATCCTACTTTCGACGGACGGTTCGGTTGCGTCTGAACAGGCTGAAGCGCACGCGCTCGACCTCGCAGCCACGCATGACGCCGTCCTTCACGTCCTCTACGTCGTCGACGAGGACGTCGTGACTGCCTACAGCGGCGACGAGTACGTCGACGAAGCCGAAGGCCCCGAACACGGTCTCGAAGAACACGGTGAGGAGACACTGTCGGCGCTCCGAAGCCGGGCATCGGATGCCGGCGTCGACATCGAGACGGCGTTGCAACACGGTCGCCCCGCCGAGGCCATCGTCTCCTACGCCGACGATCACGACACGGACCTACTCGTACTCGGCACCAAACGTCGACCCGAAGAATATCGCGCGCTACTCGGGAGTGTTACCGACCGCGTCCTCCGACTGACCACCCGCCCGGCGACTGTCGTGAAGACCGAAGTCACCGAGTAGCGACAGTCTGGCCGGTAGCGACCGTCACAGATGTGGGGCAAGCCGTGACAGTGTACTGCATATCTCGTCGGGCCCCAGAGACGTGACCACGAGATGATCGGATTGCCTGTCCACTTTGGAAACCGCCGGACGGCGGCGGGGTGGTTTTCGGGTAGGGTGTAATTGCCTTCGAGATTGCGTTTACCTCGGGTTCGGACAGGCCAAGAAATCGCAAGACTGCGGAAGGGGAAGGATGCTCCGACAGGGATTCGAACCCTGGTCATTGCCGTGAGAGGGCAATATGATTGGCCGGACTACACCATCGGAGCGCGCGTTATCGGCTTCGGGCATCCCGCACGCCCTCGGCGCGTCTACTCCACGGTAACCGCGAGTTGTGTTTAACAGTTCCGTTTTCGGACCACCGTGGTCCGGGATACCAACCGTCCGTCGGCACAGGCCCACAGCAAAGCGTCGGCGCGAACCGTGTTCGAATGCCGTCTTCCTGCCGGGTACTACCGGTCGCAGTCCGAATCCAGGGGGTATCCGGAGTGAACGGGAAACCGGTCGGTACCGTGGTGGAGCCGTTCGGCCCGCGTCGGGACCCAGTTCGTGGGTAAGCGCCGACTGATCGGCCCGTTTCACGCGAAAATGCTCACACTGGACACTCACGTAGGGATACAGGTGGTTGTGGCGTGGGACGGCCGAGTGAGGATCGGCCAGTCGAGGGGGTCGGCGACTCCTGGGGCGGACCGCCACCGTCGAGCGGTGCGATTCTCGACGGGCGGTGGAGCCTGTGACGCTGCGTGGCCGACGAGGCAACCACGAAAGGGAACACTATGTACGACAAATCACTACTGGCAAAGAGTACCGGCGTCTCCCTGGGCGTGGTCGCGGTCATCGGCCTGCTCTTTCTGAGTACCGGGACGGGACTGGCTGTCCCGATCGCGGGTATCGGCGGATTCACCATCGAGGCCGACAGCATCGAGGGCGACGACCTGGTCCTCTACCCCGACGTGGTCGAGCGGGACCAGGGATCTGACGCGCCGCAGGCGATCATGGAACTCCAGGCCAACCGCATCGAAGGGATGCGACTCGTCAAGACCATCGACCTCGGCGGCGTGTCGCTGGACACCCTCGACGGGACTGCCCGGATCCTGATCGAGTCCGGTGGCACCGTCGAGACCGATCAGATTCTCATTCGATCCCCGGGATTGAACGCGAGCGAGGCGAGTTTCAGCGGGCTCCGGATGACTGGCTCCGACTCCGAGGATATCACCGAGACGTTTCAGGTGACGGCCCCATCCGAGCCGGTCGAGGGAAAGACGGTCGACATCGATGGCGGTGAGAATCCCGGGATCGAGATGACCGACGTCGAGATTCACGCGACCTATCTGGCGACCAACCAGATCACCCTGCCGGACATGGAACTGCGCGTGCAGTACGACGCCGACGGCGACGGCGAGTACGAGTTCGGCTAGCTCACCGGTCGCGAGGCGTCCCGTTCGCGCGGGTCGTGGGACTGGCCCCGTCGGTCCCGCTCACTCGTCGTCGAACGGCGACCCGGCAGCGTCCGGTTCGTGGCCTTTGAGGCTGATGATGTTCTCGCGTCCGACGCGTAGCTTGCTGATGTACTCGTCGTCTTCCATGTCCGAGAGGAGCATACTGACTTTCGACTTCGACCAGCCGGTCTCGTCGACGATGTTGGCCTGTTTCATCCGCCCGCCGTTGTCTTCGAGCAGTGAGAGCACCCGATCCTCGTCGGTCAGCAACTCCTCGTCGGGGACCGGTGACTCCGGTTCCGGTTCGGTCCCGGCCGTATCCTCGGTCTCGGGCTCTGCCGTGGCACCGGCGGCCGGGCCGTCCGTGTCGTCCGGTTCGGTCGTCGCCGACCCGAACATCCCCGTCCGCCAGGCGATGCCCGCGCCGACACCGACGGCGACGACCAACACGCCAACGAGAACGAGCGGCAGGAGGCCACTGCCCTCGTTCGAGACCTGCTCTGGGGTGTCCGTGGTCGTCGCCACCCCGCCGCCGTTACCGAGCGTGCTCGGCTCGCCGGTCGTGAACACGACCTGTGGGTTGTCGTCGGCGAACGACTGCGGGCCGGCCCAGCTGACGGACGCCGTGTCGCCGCTGCTCGTGCTGTCGGGTCGGGGGGCTGTCCGGTCCGTCAGCAAGGAGAGGTCGGGGCCGGCCTCGAAGACGAGTCGTTGCGTCTCCCCGACGTAGAACTCGCCCTGGAACACGTCGCCGACGGTCACGCTGTCGTCGGCCACCTGCGCGAAGTTCGTCCACAGGAACGACATCTCGACGACGCCGGTGTTGCCCTGCGGGTTCAGCCCGGCCGTCCGCCGGAAGTTCACGGCGGTCATGTTCCGGTTGGTCGCGTCGCTGCCGGCCGCCGTCAGCCCTCGCGCGCTCTGCTGAAAGTTCCGCCAGAGGTCGGTCTCCTGGGTCTCGAAGGTTTCGGCGTACTCCTGGAAGTTCGCTTGCTGGGTGCTGTTCTGCAGGACACCGGTGAAGTGCTTGAACGTCCACCGCGCCGTACCGTTCGCGTACACGGTGACGACGAACCGCGTCGACTCGAACTGCTGTGGCGTCGCGAGGGCCCGCCCGTCGTCGGCCTGTGTCCCAGCGCCGTCGACGGCGGTCGCCCCACCGCCCCCCGACGGAGCGGCGACCACACCCTGTCCGAGGACGCCCCCGGCCAGCAGGAGACAGACGAAAGCGAACGAGAGCGGACGAGACATCTAGTGGAGAAAGAACCCCCGCACTGCATAAAAACACTGTGTCTGACCCAACTTCGACGGTACCGACACGTCAGTAGACCCACCGCTTTCCGGTGGTTAGCCGATCACGGCCCGGCTTCGGGCTGCGGTCCACGTCCTCAGGGAGCCAGCCGGTTTTTCCGGTTTTTCATGTGCTCGTCGTAGTACTCGAATGTGATCGGGCACCAGTCGGACGCCAGGTCGAGGATGCTCTCGGTCAGTTCCCGTATCTCCCACTGGGCATCCGCCGCCGCCCGCATATCCGCTACGTGCATCAACATCCGGACGTTCATCGACATGACCATGTTGACCTCGGTGCCGATGGGGAGGACGAACCGGGCGTCCTCGGGCGGCATCCCGAGGTCGAGCAGTTCCTGATACGACTCGACCGCGTCACCGACGGCCTCCCGAAACACTTCCTCGCGCTTGTCGGCAGTCTCCTCGCCCACCGCGCCGCTCTGCTGGTTGCGACCGACCCAGTCTGGATCGGTCGCCGACGGCGGGGTGACGACCAGCTCGCCGTCACGCACGTCGTCCGGGTCCACGTCGTCGAAGGAGACGTACCGCATCGAGCGAACGTCGAACGAGACGTGTCGGTGTCGGGTGATCTGTGCCATACAGGAGCGGCTGATCCCCTTCACCGCGAAGGTGGCCTGCGGATGTTCGAAGGGGCCGAAGTGGCCGTGGTCCATCAGGTGGCCGATCAGGGTCTCCATCTTGCCTTCGGTGGTCTCTCCCTCAACCGTCGCCATGATCTCTTCGAACGTCTGATCCTCGACGAACTCCTCCATGTAGTCGTTGCGCGCGCCCTTGCAGATGAGACGCTCCGGGTCCTGCGTGGCTTCGATTAGTTCGACTTCCATGTCAACTTGTGTTGGTCGTGGTCTGCCTCCGATAAAACGCTTCCTTCGCTTTCTCGTACTGTCTCTTTCCCTCGGTAACGAACTTGTACTCCTACCCCGGGACCGGTTCACCGATGGACTCGAAGAAAACCTCGGTTCCATCGGCTGTCAACATCACTCTCCCGTGCCGGAACGAGGGTGAAACCGGCGTCGAATCGAAGAGTCGATGAATCATCACCCAGTGCTGTGCCAGTCGCTGGAAAGGTTCACCACAGTTCGGACAATCGGTTCCCATACCGTGTCTCGTCCCGGTTTTACTGATAAATTCACCCCCAGGCAACGTCACTGGGTTCTTGTCGATAGCAGTCGTTGATTCCGACATGGGCTACCAGAAAGCTTCAACCGAGGACGTGGAATCAGTGATCGACGACGAGTACGGCGGGATGTGGTTCCTGAAGGAAGCGCTGAACACCGACGAGGTGGGCGTGACCGTGATGCGACTGGAACCCGGCTCGAAAGGCAAGCCACACGACCACGGCGAGGACGGCCAGGAAGAGGTCTACTGCGTCGTCGACGGTGCGGTCGTCGTCGAGTTCGACGGCGAGACGGTGACGCTGAGCGAGGACGAAGCGGTCCGGGTCGATCCGGACCAGCGCCGCCAGATCAGAAACGAGAGCGACGAGCTGGCGCGGCTGGTGCTCGTCGGCGCGCCGATCTAGAGGTCCGTCCAGTCCGTGGGACCGTCGGTCAGCCCCATGACGCGGGCCTCGCGGCCGGCCTCGCCGTCGCGGACCTCGATCAGGCCGTCGAAGGCCTGTTTGATGACCTGGAGGGTCTGGTCGTCGTGGGCACCGCTGTCGATGGTGAACACGCCGATGTAGCCCGCGGCGTCCAGCCGCGAGGAGAGGACGTGACAGAACTTGAATACGGTCTCGCGGTTCGTGTAGGTGAGCATCGTCGACAGCGAGATGAGGGCCATCCGGCCTTCTTCAGCGCCCGCACCGTGGAGCGCTTCCAGACACTTCGTGATCCCGATCCCGATGCCGGTCAGGTCCCCAGGTGAGGAGACCTTGTGAACGTACAGGCCGGGCGGGGTGTCGCCGTCGGCGAGGCCGCCACCCGATCCCTCGGCACGGCAGTCGACGACGCCCAGCTGAAGGTTGTTGACGCCGGCGACGCGGTCGCGGTAGTCCTCGACGATGGTCTCTGCGCTGTCGCTCGTCGAGACGACGAGTGCGCCGTCGTCGTTTCGCGACCCCTCGGCCAGGATCTCCATCGCGAGGCTCTCTTTCCCGGTCATCGCCGGGCCAGCGATCAGGATGCTGGTTCCCGGGCGGACCTCCGACACTGCCTCAGTTTCCAGAACAGATGATAGGTCGTACATTACGTATCCTCACTCCCGCCGATCTGCTGAATCGCCGTGATGAAGTCGGCGTCGTCCTCGACACCGCCCATCGTCTGAGAGAGTCCGTCCTGCAGGTCGGCGATCCGGTTCTGTAACTGTGCGTATTCGTCGCTCTCTGCCAGTTCCGCGCCACTCTTTGCCGTCTCCAGCGTGGCCTGCTTCTCCACCAGTGCGTAGTACTTCTGGAGCAGGCGGTCGTAGGTCGATCGTTCGAGGAGTTTCTCGACGGTCTCGATGAGCTCCTCGCTCCTGATCGGTTTGCTGAGATAGGCGTCGAACCCCATCTCCAGAATGTCGAAGTCGGGTTCGACGGCCGTCACCATCGCCACCCGACAGCCCAACTCCCGCTCCCGAATGCGTTCGAGCACCTCGTCGCCCGACAGCCCTGGCATCATCCGGTCGAGCAGAACCACGTCTACCTCCTCGTCGAGTTTGTCGAGCCCCTCGTCACCGTCCCCCGCGATCCGCACCTCGTAGTCGTCGGCGAGCCAGAGATTGTAGGTCTCGGCGACGTCGGGCTCGTCCTCGACGATGAGCACGACAGGTGCTGCTGAATCAGTCATCTGCGCTCTTGTACGCACTTACCATTCCTCATACATAGCCCTGTGGGTCGATACTCACACCTGATACCGATCCGTGGCTCTCCGTAGACCAACCAGACGCCTGTCAGGTCGTGTCAGCCTGAAGCGACACGCAAAAGCCGCCGCTCGCAGAACCGGGGATATGATCGTCAACCTCGCTCGTGGCGTCCGCGCGTTCACGAGCAACGTCTTCCTCGTGGACGGCGAGCGCACAGTGATCGTCGACGCCGGCAACGAGTTCGACGTCGTCGACGCGGCCCGCGAACACGTCGACGACGTGGACGCCCTCGTGATGACACACACCCACCCCGACCACGTCGGTAACCTCCCGGACATCGTCGCCGCGTTCGACGTGGACGTCTGGGGCTACGACACGAACCAGTCCGGCGTCGACCACGCCATCGACGACGAGGGAACCGTGACGCTGGGCGACCACGACTACCGCGCGCTCCACACCCCTGGCCACAAGGACGACCACCTCTGCTTTTACTCGGAGACCGCCAGCACGCTGTTCGCCGGCGACCTGATCTTCGCCAACGGTGGCTTCGGCCGTACCGACCTCGCCGAGGGGAATCGCGAGGTTCTCATCGACAGTATCGAACGCGTCCGCTCGGTCGTTCCCGAAACCCTCGGTGAGATGCACACCGGTCACGGCCCCAGCGTCCAGACCAACCCCTACCAGGACATCGAACTCGCCGCGCAGGCCGCCCGGATGGGCTGACTACTCCGCCGTAGCCAGCAGTTCCTCGTACCCGCGCTCGTAGGCGCTCGCCACCGCGGACGGGTCCTCCCGTTCATCGCTCGACAGCGCTGGGAGCGGTGCCGACCCCACCGGATCGATCAGGTCGACGACACCCGGCACGCGTTCCTCCAGTTGTCCCTCCTCGGGTCCGCCACTGGTGATCGAACAGGCCTTCCGATACCGCTGGCCCTCGTAGATCCGAACGCGGGCCGGTTCCACGACGGCCACGGCGTCGGGTTCGAACTCACGGAGCGGTCGGGCCACGTCGCCGTAGGACTCGACCACGGCACGCTCTCGCTCCTCGATTCGCCGGGCGATGCCGTCCAGCGCGACCAGATGGAGGTTCCCCATGATCTCGTTCAGTTCGGGGAGCGACGAGACGTGCACCGCTTCCTCCAGCGGGAGGCACTTCCGGACTTCCGCCGGGATTTCGACGGTGTCGTTGACGACGTAGTTCTCGGCCACGCGGTCGACGACGAACTCCCGGTCAGTCTGGCCGAGCATTCCCGCCCCCTCGCCCGGTGACGGCCGCCAGAGCCGGTGGATCGGGTTGATATCCTCCGGATCGAGATCTCCGGGGCTGGCCGCGGCCAGGCGCTTGGCATCCTTCCCGAACAGGCGGCCCTGCTCGACGGCGTGGCGGTAGTCGT
Organism: Halorientalis persicus; assembly: GCF_900110215.1. Taxonomy (GTDB): domain Archaea; phylum Halobacteriota; class Halobacteria; order Halobacteriales; family Haloarculaceae; genus Halorientalis; species Halorientalis persica. The sequence goes on from NZ_FOCX01000027.1 coordinate 8,573, forward strand.
CGTGGTGGAACCAGTGGTCGTTGCCGGCACGCGGCTTGAATCCAACCGCGTCGAGGTGATCGAGTAGACCGACGGTGAAGGTGGTCTTGCCGGCGTCGACCCGATCCGCGCCAGCGACGAGCAGTTTCATTCGCCGTCGGCGTCTGCCCCGTCAGTTTCGCCGGCGGGCGTCTCACCGGTCGCCAGCCCGTAGTGGCCGGGCTCGTCGTCGTCGGCTGGCTCGGCGAACACGAAGGCCTCGCTGTTGTCGAGCATCCACGGGATGGTCCAGTCGAGCAGGATATCCTCGGTGGCCGGGTCGAGTTCCTGCCCCGGTTCCAGGCCCTGGAACAGGCGGGCGATTTCGTAGACGGTGTACATCTCGTCGTCGTCGAGCACTTCGTCGGGATCGCGGAACTCCAGAGACCGCAGATCGTCGAATTCGGATTTCGGAACGGGCATACTCGCTGGTTCGCACCGACGGGCCTAAACCCCCCGGAACTGGGCCGGCGATCCACGCCGCTTCGATCCGTGGTCCGTGGTGTGCAATCAGCCGAAACTGGTATTGAGACGGCGCTGTTTCGGGGGTGTATGCCAGACTCCGACCGATTCGGCGACGACCGCGTCAACGACATCTATCGCCGCGGGATGTTGGAGGACGAGACCACGGACTTCCCGGTCTCTTACGCGGACCTCCGGAAGGCCGCCCACGCGGCCATGAGCGAGGAGGGCCGTGCCTACGTCCACGGCGGCGCGGGAAGCGACGAGACCTTCGAGCGAAACAAGGACTTCTCGCCGTGGCGGATCGTCCCCAAGATGCTCCGGGGCGTCGAGTCACGCGACCTCTCGACGGAGATCGCCGGCGTCGACTTCGACGTGCCGATCGCGCTGACGCCACTGGGCGTCCAGTCGTTGCTCCACGACTCGGCGGAGATCGGCACGGCACAGGGGGCCGCCGAGATGGACGTGCCGCTCATCCTCAGCTCGCTCTCGACGGAACCGATGGAGGACGTGGCCGAGGCGCTGGGCGACACGCCGAAGATGTTCCAGTTCTACTGGTCCTCGGACGACGCCATCGCCAAGAGCTTCCTCGACCGTGCCGAGCAGGCCGGCTACGACGCTATCGTCGTCACCGTCGACGCGCCCATCCTGGGCTGGCGCGAGCGCCTGATCGAACGCGGCTACTACCCCTTCCTCGAAGGCGAGGGTGTGGGCAACTACTTCTCCGATCCGGAGTTCCGCTCTCAGCTCGATCAGCCGCCCGAGGACGATCCCTCGGCGGCGGTCGAGCACTTCCTCGACGTCTTCGGCGACTCCAGCCTCACGTGGGAAGACCTCCAGTTCGTCCACGACAACACCGACCTCCCGGTCCTCATCAAGGGCATCCTCGACCCCGAGGACGCACGGCTGGCCATCGAACACGGCGCGGACGGCATCGGTGTCTCCACCCACGGCGGCCGCCAGGTCGACGGATCGATCTCGGCCATCGAGGCCCTGCCGGCCGTCGCCGAGGAAGTCGACGGCGAAGTGCCGATCACGTTCGACAGCGGCGTCCGGCGGGCATCCGACGCGTTCAAGGCCATCGCGCTGGGTGCCGACGCCGTGTTGCTCGGCCGACCCTACGCCTACTCGCTGGCGGTCGACGGGGCCGACGGCGTCGAGACCTACCTGCGGAACTTCATCGCGGAGTTCGACCTGACGATGGGGCTGTCGGGCTGTCGCACCGTCGACGAGATCACCCGGGACCGGCTCCGCCACGAGTCCGAGTTGCACTGAACGCCGGCAGATTCGCGATCTCCCGAGCCCGGCCTCGCGCAGTTCGGCCCCGCGGCGATCCGCTCTCGCGACGAGCCTGCCGCTGACGGGTCGAGCGGCGAAAGAAAAGCGTGGATTGGCGACTTACTCGTGCTTCGAGACGGTCTGCTGGTACTGTTCTGCGACGTTGTCCCAGTCGACCACGTCGAAGAACCCGTCGATGAAGCTGCCGCGGTCCGGGCCGTAGTCGTAGTAGTAGGAGTGCTCCCAGACGTCCAGCGCCAGGATCGGGTGGGAACCCCAGAGCGCGCCCTGGTCGTGCTTGTCGACCGGGACGTTTCGCAGCTGCTTCGCGACGGGGTCGTAGACCAGCAGCGCCCAGCCGCCAGCGGCCGACGCGGCCGCCTTGAACTCGCCCTTCCAGCCCTCGTAGGAGCCGAAGTCCTCCTCGATACGGTCGGCGAGTTCACCCGACGGCTCGCCGCCGCCGTTGGGGTCCATGTTCTCCCAGAACAGCGTGTGCAGATAGTGGCCACAGCCGTTGTGGGTCACGTTGCCCATGGCAGCCGCGGAGCCGCTGAAGTCACCGCTCTCGCGGTTCTCTGCGAGTGTCTCCTCGGCGCTCTCGAGGCCGTTCACGTAGCCCTGATGGTGGGTGTCGTGATGCCATTCGAGCACCTGTTCGCTGATCGACGGCTCCAGCGCGTCGTAGTCGTACGGAAGCGGTGGCAGTTCGGGGTTAGATCTCTCGGGCATATGTAATTCTCCTCCAGCACGATAGTCGGCTGGCTACCTGTTAAAGGTTTAGAAGGCGGGTGATATCGTGCAAAATTCGGCCGATATGTAACCGTTCGCGGCTAGGGCGGAGTGCCACGCGGTCGACGCCAGTCGTCACTCGCTCGACACAGGGGCCGGTGCTTCGATCACCGGCACTGCCAGCCGAATGGTCGTGCCCGACTCGTCGGACTCGACGATCGTGACCGTTCCGCCGAGCCGTTCGATGCCCCAGGAGACGAGCCACAGGCCCAGCCCGCTCGAGTGCTGGAGCGGCGTCTCCTCCTTCGTTCGGAGGACCGACCGCTCCTCGGCGGGGATTCCGGGGCCGTTGTCGACGACGTCGACGATCGCTTCGTCGCCCTCGATCCGGGCGTCGACCCGGACAAACGGTTCGTCGCTGTCGTTGTGTTCGGCGGCGTTTTCCAGCAGGTTCCGGAGGACGGCTCCCAGCGGTCGGTCGCAGGCAGCGTTTCCTTCGGGGGGCGATGCCTCGAAGGCCACCTCCGGGTAGGTCTCCCGTGCGCGGTCGATTTCGAGGTCGACGACCTGCGAGAGGGGAATCGGCTCGTCGTCGCCGTCGTCTTCCTCGTCGAGGATGCGGTCGATCTCCCGGGCCTTGTCGCCGAGGGTGACCATGCGCATGGCCTTCTCCTGGATGCGGTCGACGGCCTCCCCGTCGTCGAGGCGGTCGGCGTAGCCGTAGATGACGTTCATCTCGTTGCGGAGATTGTGTCGGAGGACGCGATTCAGTACGTCCAGTTGCTGGACGCGGTTGCGGCGGTCGGTCACGTCGTGGATCGAGACGATATGGCCGTCCGTGCCGTCGACCGTCGATCCCAGATCGGTCTCGCTGAGTTCGTAGTAGCGAACTCCGTCTTGCTGCTCGATCTCGATGGTCTCGGTGGCTCCGTCCTCCAGCTCCGAGTATGCCGGCAGGAGCGCCGACACCGGTTGTTCGACGGCGTCCTCGCGCGAACAGTCCAGAATGTCCGCGGCCCGTGGATTGCAGTCGATCACCGTGTCGTCGTCATCGACGACGATCACGCCGTCGTCCATGCTCTCGACGACCGAATCCCGGGCGACCCGACTGGAGACCGGGACGGCGTCGAGAAACCGGAACTGCGACAGGGCGGCCAGTCCCGCCGCCCCGGAGATGACGAACATGAACGGCGTCGGGTCGAAGTTCGTCAGCGACAGGTCCGTGCCCGTCAGCAGGACGATCGGGAAGTATTCGGTGGCGTAGACGACGTTTCCGACCCACGGCGCGAGGACGGTCACGAGCAGGGCGGCCGCCTGCCCCCGGTACAGTGACCGACTGCTGACCGCCAGCTGGAGCACGTGGAAGGTCCCGGCCGCCAGCAGCGCGTACGCGTAGGTGATGAATATCCAGAACCAGGGGCCCCGCTGTGCGTCGACGAGTGCGATGTCGCCGTACCGCCGCACGGCCCGATCGGCGTACAGCAGGTGGTGTGCGTCGTTGGTCGCCAGCAAGAGCAGCGTCGCGATCGGAACGACCCCGAGCAGTGCCAGCATCCGGCGCGAGACGTACTCCTCGCGGCTCGTGTACTCCAGGGCGAAGACGAGCCACGCTGGCGGGAGGACGACGGAGCCGAGCCACTCCAGGTTGTGCAGGAGCAGTCGTCGGCCGGAATCGAGCGTGAAGAGGCCGATCGCGGAGGTGACGACCCACCACGTGCCGGCGCCCATCATCGCCGCGAACGGCGTCGCGCCGGGTTTGGGCCGCTGTCGCAACGCCAGCAGGGTCAGCGCGGCGGACGCTGTGATCGTCCCCCAGATGAGCACGAACGAGACGTGAGAGACCGCCATAATCCCGACTCCCGCGTACCTCGTGTGTCTGTCGACATAAAGACAACCGGTGGCGTCCGCGGGTCACGCGCGGACGGCTCCGCCGCACCCCGGTTTCACGCGTCGCCACGAGCGCGCTCGAACATCTCGATGGCCTGCTCGCGCCGTTCACCGTGGTCCACGATGGGTGCGGGATAGTCCGGGGCGACCTGCTGGCGCTGGGTCGGCGAGAGAGTGTGCCAGTCGTGGATCGACGCCGGATCGACCCCCTGGAGTTCCGGGACGTACGTCGTGATGTATTCTGCCTCCGGGTCGTAGCGTTCCCCCTGTGTCGTGGGGTTGAAGATTCGGAAGTACGGCTGGGCGTCGGTCCCCGTCGAGGCGGCCCACTGCCAGCCCCCGTTGTCGTTGGCCGTGTCGTGATCGACCAGTTGCTTCCGGAACCAGTCGTAGCCGTGTCGCCAGTCCAGCAGGAGGTCCTTCGTCAGGAAGGAGGCGACGATCATGCGCACCCGGTTGTGCATGAACGCCTCCTCGCGCAACTGGCGCATCCCCGCGTCGACGATGGGGTAGCCCGTCTCGCCGTCCTTCCAGGCCTGCAGTGCCTCCGGATCGTCGCGCCAGTCGATCGCCCGCTCGTACTCCTTGTAGTTGTCCGTGACCACCTCGGGATTGTAGAAGAGCACCTGCGTGTAGAACTCACGCCAGGCCAGTTGATCCTGGAACTCCGCGACCGACTCGGCCGCCTCGCTTCCCTCCTGAACCTCGAACTTCGCGGCCTCTGTCTCCTCGTACACCTCGCGAATACCGATGGTACCCCACTTGAGGTGAGCCGAGAGCCGGGCGGTACAGTCGTCGGCGGGGTAGTCGCGGCGCTCGCCGTAGCGGTAGATGCCGTCGGTACAGAAGTCGGTGAGTCGATCGCGTGCGGCCGCGGGACTGGCCGGCGGTACGTCCGCCTCCGGCTCGTCGAAACCCAGCTCCGAGAGGGTGGGGAGGGGTTCGTCGTCGGACACGTCGGCCAACTCGTCGCCGGTGGGCGCGTCGAAGGGATCGGGCTTCGGTCGGTCGTGCCACTTCTTCGAGAAGTAGGTGAACACCTGGTAGGGATCACCGTCGTTCGTGGTGATCGCGCCGGGTTCGTGGAAGACGGCGTCGTGGACGCTCTCGCGTGTCACGTCGGCGTCGGCCAGGGCCTGCCGGACCGCGGCGTCGCGTTCGGTCGCCAGCCCGGAGTAGTCCTTGCACCAGGTGACGCCCTCGGCGTCGAATGCGTCGGCGAGGGCCGGGAGGACCTCGCGGGGATCGCCCTGCCGGACGAGCAGGTCGCTCCCGCGGTCGCGGTACCACTCTCTGAGCGAGGTCAGCGCGTCGAGCATGAACGCGACCCGGGGCGGCCCGGCGTGGGCGAGTACGTCACGGTCGAAGACGAACACGGGCACGACACCCGGGGTATCGTCGTCGGCCGCGGCGGTCGCGGCCGCCCGAAGGCCGGCGTTGTCAGCGCCCCGCAGGTCCCGCCGGTGCCAGTGAATGCGCATACAACCTGTAGGGGTGGCCCCGTTCAAAAGCCCCCGCCCAACCAGTGGGGCACGCAACCGATCGACGCGAGCCGTGGCCCTCACTCGGCGGGTGTTCCGGTCGTTTCACCGGGGGACACCTGCCCCTGTGCCTGCGCCCGCGCCTGCTCGAACGTCGCCTCGGCGAACAGCGAACCGACCGCCGCCATCGAGAGCGAGTCGATCAGCGCCGCCGGCGTGCCGGAGACGAGCAACACGCCGAACGATTCCACGGAGTCCTCGACGGTCAGGGTCGAGTCACCCTGAATTTCGGACTGGAACGACGAGATCCCCTCGCCGTACAGTTCCTCCTGCGTGCTTCGGAGCTGCTGTTGGGCCTCCGACTGGCTGAGATCACCGCTCTGTACCTGTGACTGGATCTGGATCTGCTGTTGTTGCAGTTGCTGTTGGGCCTCCTGTCCGAGTTGAAGCTGGAGCGTCACCGTCGCACTCCCCGAGGCCTGTCCGTCGGACCCGTCCTCGGTTGCCGTCCCGTCGGTTGGTGTTCCGTCGGTCGGTGTCCCGTCCGACTGGAGGGCGTTACACCCGGCGATCGAGAGTGCCGTTCCAGTTCCGGCGAGCTGCATGAAGCGTCTGCGGTTCGTGTTCGGGGACATCGGTCCGTCGTTCACGGAAGACAGCAAAAAGGACTGGCTTTCGTGCATCTTCCATTTCGCTGGTATTTCCCTCTCGTCGAGCAAGTATGGCCGCCTGTGGGTGCCGGAACGGCGGCGGTGTACCTGTTGGGTCTCACGAATAACGACACAAACCCTTTTCGGGCCGGTAGCGAACGACGGGGTATGCACGACGAGTTCGACCTGAGTGGACGTGTCGCCGTCGTCACGGGCGGGAGCCGCGGCATCGGGCGGGCCATCGCGGAAGGACTGGCCGGCGCTGGTGCGTCGGTCGTCCCCGCGTCCCGGACGGCCGAGGACGTGGAGACCGTCGCGGCGACCATCCGCGAGGCCGGCGGCGAGGCCCACGCCGCGACGGTGGACGTGACCGACGAGGACAGCGTCTCGGCGCTGTTCGACGAGGCAGTCGACGTCTTCGGCGGCGTTGACGTGGTCGTCAACAACGCTGGCGTCAACCCGGACCCGGCGCTCGGGCCGCCAGAGCGCGTCGACCTCGAAGACGGATTCGACTTCACGGTCGACGTGAACCTCCGCGGGGCCTTCGCGTGTGCGCAGGCGAGCGCGAACCAGCTGGCAGACGGTGGTGGCAGTCTCATCAACGTCGCCAGCGTCGGCGGGCTGGTCGGACTCCCGCGCCAGCATCCCTACGTCGCCTCCAAGCACGGACTGGTGGGGCTGACCAAGAGCATGGCGCTGGACTGGGCCCCCGAGGTACGGGTCAACGCCATCGCGCCGGGCTACGTCGCGACCGACCTCATCGAGGAGGCGATGGAAAACGAGGACATCCGCCAGTCACTGCTGGACCGAACGCCCCTGGAGCGGTTCGCCGAGCCCGAGGAGATCGCCGGCCCGGCCGTGTTCCTGGCCAGCGACGCCGCGAGCTACGTCACCGGCTCGGTGCTGTCGGTCGACGGCGGCTGGACGAGCCGCTAGCTGGGGCCGTCACGGTCGAACAGGCCTGAAATTACAATGTTAGCCCTAACCCACCAGCTGTGAACCACTGGTAGCCGATGCGGTAATCTTTTGAACGGGTGGGCCGACAGGGGTCGTAGTATGTCGGACGAATCAGTGCTTTTCGACGTCGAGGACGGTATCGCAACAGTGACGCTGAACGAACCGGATATGCGCAACGCGCTGACCGGTGACGTGGCCGAGGGGATCGTCGACGCCATGGATCGGGTCGACGAGTCCGACGCCCGCTGTGTGGTCGTCACGGGCGCGGGCGGCTCGTTCTCGGCTGGTGGTGACATCAACGCCATGCTCGAGGGCCTCCACGGGGAAGTCCAGCCCTACGAGAAAGTCCAGAACATCAACGACACCTCGGAGGCGCTCACCCGGGTGCACGAGTGTGAACTGCCGGTGATCGCCAAGATCGACGGCACCTGTTTCGGCGCGGGTGCGAACCTGGCCATCGCCTGTGACGTACAGGTCGCCAGCGAGAACTCCCGGATCAGCTTCGGGTTCCGGCAGGTCGGGCTCGCGGTCGACACGGGGACCTCCTATTTCCTGCCGCGGATCGTCGGCCAGAACAAGGCCCAGGAACTCGTCCTGACCGGCGAGATGCTCGACGCCGAGGAAGCCGAAGACGTCGGTCTGTTCACCCAGGTCTACGACGAGGACGAGTTCGAGGACGAAGCCGCCGAGTACGTCGACCGGATCGCCACCGGTCCGACGGTCGCCCTGAAAACCTCGAAGCGGCTCATCCGGCAGGGACTCAACAGCGACCTCGATCAGGCCATGACCAACGAGGCCGCGGGCCAGGCGCAAGTCTTCGAAACGCACGACCACGAGGAGGGTGCCACGGCGTTTATGGAGGGTCGGGACCCTGATTTTGAAGGCCGGTAATACGAGGCCTTTTATATTAGCTTCGGATTTCCTGTTGTACCGCCAACAAACGCCACGAACATTTATTACCCTCGTTTACAATGTGGTGACAGACACCATGGTTAACGATGGAAGTAGTAGCGGTGCAGGAAGCGCCAATGGTAGCAAAGAAATCGGGGATGAATACAATGGAAATAAATCGAAACTCAATCGTCGGCGGTTCATTCAGGCAGCCGGTGTGGGGGCGGCCGCGACGGGGTTCGCGGGTTGTCTCGGCGGTGGCCCCGGGGAATCGAGCGAAGGGATTCCGAGCGAGGTGACGCTGGGCGTACTCGCCCCGGCACCGGAGAACAACCCGATCGGTGCTGCGATCGCCAACTCGGCGGAGCTGGCCGCCCAGCAGATCAACAACAGCGACGAACTGCTCGGCGCAGCCGACAACGTCACCGCCTCGATCAAGAATACAGAGGAGAGCCCGTCGACGGGGCGGCAGCGCTATCGTGAACTGACGCTGGACGAGGGCGCACACATGACGACGGGTGTGTTCACGAGCGAGGTCTTGCTCCAGCTCATGGACCCAATCGCACAGCAAAAGACGGTCCATATGACGACCGGTGCGGCGTCCCCGAAGGCCAGCAATCAGGTCAACGAGAACTACGAGAAGTACAAGTACCACTTCCGGACCGGCCCGGTCAACGGGTATCATCTGGGGCAGAACATGGTCGACTTCCTCGAGGCGAAAAGCAGCGACCTCGGCTGGGAGTCGGTGGCGCTGCTGGTCGAGAATTACGAGTGGACCAATCCGGTTCAGAAAGCGATCGACGACCACATCGGTGACCTGGATGTCGACGTGGTGATGGAAGAACGGTACGCGTCCGGGACCTCGAACTTCGGTCCGGTCTACGACTCCGTCGAGGAATCCGGTGCCGACGCAGCCTTCGTCGCGATGGCCCACACGGGGACGCCCGCAATCGTCCAGTGGGCCGAGGACCAGCGGCCCTTCGAGTTCGGCGGGATCCACGTCCTCTCGCAGTTGCCGGCCTACTACGGCATGACCAACGGGGCCTGTCGCTACACGATCACCCAGAACACCGCGACGCCCCAGAGCGACCTCACGGACAAGACGATGCCGTACGTCGAATCCTACAACGAAGCGTACGATGCCTACCCGGTCTACACCGGCTATATCACCTTCGACGCGATCATGCAGTGGGCCACCGTCGCGACCGAACGCGGCACGGTCAACGCAGACGAAGTCGTCACGGGACTCGAAGAGAGTTCCTACACCGGCACCGCCGGTAGCCTCGACTACTACGGCCCGGACCACGAGTACGCACACGACATCAAATACAATTTCTCGGCCGACAGCCGGCCGGACGAGGGTGTCAACCCCGTCTTCCAGCAGTGGCAGGAGACTGACGGCAGCGGCTCGCAGGAAGTTCTCCACCCGAGCTACGTCTCGACGACGGACTACACGGCTCCACCCTGGGTGTAACGCCGACAGGTTTTCTCAGATCATATTTCACACATGGTAAATCTATCAGTCATATCCACGATCATCGTACAGGCAGCGATGATCAGCGCCCTGTACGCGCTGATCGCCATCGGATTCACCCTCATCTTCGGTGTCGGGGGTGTCCTGAACCTCGCCCACGGGGCCACGATCACGATGGGCGCGTTCTCGGCGTACTACGCCGGCCAGTTCGGCCTCGGCGTTCCAGGGGCGGTTCTGGCCTCGGTCACGATCCCGGCCCTGTTCGCCGGGGTGCTGTACCTCGGGATGGTGAAACGACTCGAAGACGAACCGATCATGGTGATGATCACCACGCTCGTAGTGAGCGTCGTCATCGAACAGGCCATCGTGGTCTTCGAGGGCACGACCAGTCGGGCGCTCCCGCCGCTCATTCAGGGGCAGTTCTCGATCGCCGGCTCCACGTTCCAGAACCTGCTGGGCGCGATGTTCGTCGTCTCGTGGCTCCTCATCGGCCTACTGTTCCTGTTCGTCAACTACACCAAGACCGGCAAGGGCATCCTCGCGGTCAGTATGAGCCACAAGGGGGCGTCCCTTGTCGGCATCAAGAGCAGTCGCATCAACCTGATCACGTGGATCATCGCGGGCGCGTTCGCCGGCATCGCCGGCCTGTTCCTGGGATCCTGGCTGACTGCCGACTTCGCCATGGGGCAGGCACAACTGGTGCTTTCATTCTCCATCGTCGTCGTCGGCGGTATCGGCTCGATCCGCGGGAGCGTCATCGGTGCGTACCTGATCGGCTTCCTCGAGATCGCGACGACGAATCTCGTCTCGTCCAGCCTCCAGGGGCTGGCACCCCTCGTCGTTCTCGTGGTCGTACTGCTCGTGAAACCAGAAGGGCTCTTCGGCCGGGAGTTCACGGAGTGATACAATGAGTGACAAATCAACCTCTCGACTACGTCTGCTGCTCGGGCAACTGAACCCGCTTGGATTACCGTTGCGACAGAAGATCGGCGTGCTCGGACTGGCGTTCCTCATCGCGTTGCCGCTGCTGGTCTCGCTCCCGGTCGTCGGGCAGTTCGTGGTGCTGATCCTGCCGGCCAGTTCGTGGGAACTCGGGTTGTACAACGTGGCGGCCGCACTGTTCTTCGCCATGTTCGCGATGAGCTGGGACGCCGTCTCCGGCTACACCGGCGAGATCAGCTTCGGTCACGGCCTGTTTTTCGCCGTCGGGGGCTACACCTCGGCGATGCTGAACATGGGCCACGGGTTCTCGCCCTGGATCTCCGTCCTCGGTGGTGTCCTGCTGGCTGCCATCGCCGGGGTCATGATCGGTGTGCCGGCCCTCCGTATCGAGGGCCCGTACCTGTCGCTGGTGACCCTGGTCGCACCGCTCATCCTGCTCCAGGTGTTCATCTTCATGAGCGACATCTTCGGCGGCGAGCAGGGACTCGGTAACCCCGAAAACCTGGTTGGCCTGGGCTTCGTGAGCAACTACTTCCTCGCGCTCGGCCTGTTCGTCGCCATCTTCACGTTGCTGTGGGCACTCACCCGCTCGAACACGGGGTCGATCCTCACTGCGATCCGCGAAGACGAAGACGCCGTGTCGGCCGCGGGCTTGAGCAAGGCGAAGTTCAAGATCTTCGCGTTCGTCCTCAGCGGTGCGATCGGTGGTCTCGCCGGCGCGGCCTACGTCCACACGCCGGTCGGCTCGCCGACGCCCTCGGAGCTGATGTCGGTCATCGTCAACGTCGAGGTCATCATCGCGGCCGTGCTGGGCGGAATGGGAACCATCGTCGGAGCCGCGGTCGGCGGCCTCTTCGTCGCCATGTTGCCCGACTACCTGAACCTCGTCGAGTTCACCGTCCCGGTGATCGGGAAGTCCATCTCGTCGATGTCTTTCTTCCTGTTCGCCATCGTGACGCTCTTCCTGTTGAACATCTTCCCCGGCGGCGTCCTCCGCTGGGGCATCGCGCTGGGCCGGCGCGCGACCGGCCGCGACGGCGGTGACGAAGGCATGGCGGCCGACGGTGGCCAATCCCCCGAGGACGCCGGCACAAACCCGGTCGCACAGACAATGGAACGCTACCAGGAGTACTACGACAATATGTTCGGAGGTGACGACGAATGAGTACCGACACGAGGGCAGACGAGGCGGCGTCCGCGACGACCGACAACGAGGTCGGGCCCGACGACGGCATCCTCGCCGTCGAAAGCCTGCGCAAGGAGTTCGGCGGCCTCGTGGCCGTCGACGACCTCTCCTTCGCGGTGCAGGAAGAGGAGATTCTGGGCTTTATCGGCCCCAACGGCGCGGGCAAGTCGACGACGTTCAACTGCGTGACGGGCACGTACCCCCCGACCGACGGCACCGTCTGGTACAAGGGCGAAGAGGTGACCGGCACGCCGCCACACGAGATGGTCAAACGCGGGATGGCACGGACCTTCCAGTCGTTCGCGCCACTCGAAGACCGCAGCGTCCTGAAAAACGTCGCGCTCTCGATGATGGACGACAAGCTCGTCACGATGGACGGCCTGCTGGGCGAGTTCCACGACGAAGCGCGAGCGATCTGCGAGCGCGTCGGGCTCGGTGACCGGCTCTACCAGACGCCCGCAGAACTCCCCCACGCCGGGATGCTCCGGCTGGAACTCGGCCGGGCACTCGGCACCGACCCCGACCTCCTGCTGGTCGACGAGCCCTTCGCGGGCCTCTCCGGGCCGGAGGTCGAGAGCGTCTCCGATCTCCTGCTCGAACTGCGCGACGAAGGCATGACGCTCGTCGTCGTCGACCACAATATGCGCGGACTCTTGCAACTGATCGACCGCGCCATCGTGATCAACTTTGGGTCACTGCTCGCGGAGGGCTCGCCCGACGAAATCACCGACAATCCCGAGGTTCAGGAGGCCTATCTCGGAGGTGGTCTCGAATGAGTTCCGACGCCGGGAGTCCCGAGGCGGCAGTCGGCTCCCAAACCGGCGGCGACTCGATCCTCTCCATCGGCGACGTGCACGTCTCCTACGGGAAGGTGCAGGCGCTCAACGGCGTCGATCTGGAGATCGGGACGGGTGAGTTGATTTCAGTTATCGGCCCCAACGGCGCGGGCAAATCGACGCTGGCAAACTCCATCTCCGGATTCCTGCCCTACGATGGATCGATCTCCTACCAGGGTGACGAGGTCAGCGAGAACGACCCCGAGACACTCGTCGAGCGCGGGCTCATCCAGTGTACCGAGAAGCGGGACCTGTTCGGGTTCATGTCCGTCGAGGACAACCTCGACCTGGGTACGTACGTCCGTGGCGACTACGAGGAACGCCTGGAGTTCGTCTACGACCTGTTCCCGACGCTCGAAGAGCGCAAGGACCAGCACGCACACACGATGTCCGGCGGGGAACAGCAGATGCTCGCCATCGGCCGCGCGCTGATGAGCGACCCCGAACTGCTGGTGCTGGACGAACCGACGCTCGGGCTCGCGCCGGTCATCCTCGACGACATCAGCGAGGGCATCGACCGCATCCAGGAGGAAGGCGTCACTATCCTGCTCTGTGAGCAGAACGTCACCTTCGCGATGAACCACGCCGACCGGATCAACCTGCTCGAAAACGGCGAGGTCGTCCGCCAGGGCTCGCCCGAGGAACTCCGCGACGACGACTACATCCGCGAGTCCTACCTCGGCGGATAGACCCTCCCTTGCCCGCGACGCCGCTTCCGTTGTAAGCTCCACCGCCCCACTCGGTACCGTTGTTAGGTATTGACACTATATGGCGAAACGATGGTGGAGGATAAGACAACTATTTTAATCACGTCAGCCGTTGGTGTCGACTGATGACAAACCTCGTAAACGACGTAGCCGAGACGGTCGCAGAACACCCCGCCCAGACCGCGATCTCGTTCCGGGATACCGAGATTTCCTACGAGGGGTTCTGGCACCGGACCGGACAACTCGCGGCCGCACTGCGTGACGCGGGTGTCGAGCCCGGCGACCGCGTGGGCGTCTACCTGCCGAACCTCCCACAGTTCGTCACCTCCTACTACGGTGTCCTCCGGGCCGGCGGGGCCGTCGTGCCGATGAACCCCCAGTACAAGGCCCGCGAGATCAGCCACATGCTGGAAGACAGCGAGGCCAAAGCCGTCGTCGCGCTGGCCGATCTGGTCCCGTTCGTCCGGGAAGTCCAGGACGATACGAACGTCGAGCAGATCGTCAGCGTCGGCGGTGACGCCGAGGGCGCGACCGAATTCGACGCCTTCCTCGCCGACGAGCCGATGGAGACCGTCGAGCGCGACGACGAGGACGTTGCCGCCCAGCCCTACACCAGCGGGACGACGGGCACGCCGAAAGGCGTCATCCTGACCCACCGCAACCTCGGGTGGATGAGCCGGCACGCCGGCGACGTGATGGAAGAGGACTACGGCCCCGAGGACAAACTGCTCGGCGTCCTTCCCCTGTTCCACATCTACGGCATGACCGTCGTGATGAACGCCGGGCTCTACAACGGGTCGACCTACTACCCGCTGCCCGAGTGGGACGCCGAGACGGCGATGGGGCTGATCCAGTCCGAGGAGCTGACCATCATGCACGGGGTGCCCGCGATGTACAACGACATCATCAACCACCCCAATGCGGGCGACTACGACTTCTCCAGCCTGCGCTTCGTCAACTCCGGCGGCAGCAGCTGTCCGGTCGAGGTCATCAACCGCTTCGAGGAGATCTTCGGCGTCGAACTGTACGAGGGCTACGGCCTGACCGAGACCAGCCCGATCACGCACGCCAACCGGCCCGGCGCGCGCCGGAAGGGCTCGATCGGTCAGCCGATCCCCGGCGTCGACGCCAAGATCGTGAACGAGGACTTCGAGGAGATGCCCCGCGTCGAGGAAGGCCCGATCGACGAGGAAGAAGTCGACCTCGACGAGATCGTCGGTGAGGTCGTCGTCTCCGGCCCGAACGTCATGAAGGGCTACCACGACCGCCCCGGCGCGAACGAGGAGGCGTTCACCGAGGTCGACGGCAAGACGTGGTTCCACACCGAGGACCTGGGCTACTGGGACGAGGACGACTACTTCTACGTCATCGACCGCGAGAAACACATGATCGTCACGGGCGGGTACAACGTCTACCCGCGCGAGGTCGAGGAACTCCTCTTCGAGCACGAGGACGTGGCCGACGCCGCGGTCGTCGGCATCCCGGACGAACGCCGCGGCGAGACGGTCAAGGCCTTCGTCGTGCCCAGGCCCGACGCCGACGTGACCCCCGAGGAGATCAAGGAGTACTGCCTGGAGCACATGGCCGAGTACAAACACCCCCGCGAGGTCGAGTTCGTCGAGGAACTCCCCCGCACCACGACCGGCAAGGTCCAGAAGTTCGAACTCCGCGAGCGCGACGAGGACTGAGACGCCGCCGCGGTCACGCCCGCGGTTTCTCCCGCTGTCGGCTGGCACTGACGTGCTCGATAGCCGACGCCACGAGTTCGTCCCGGCGGCCGTGGACCCGTTCGCGCAGGACGGTCAGCCGGTACTGGACGCGTTCGAGCCGGCCCTGATCGGGCATCCGCTCCTTCTCGGTCGCGAGGTACCACAACTGGTCGGCGAGGTCGTCCAGTTCGTCCTCCAGCCCGGTCTCCGGCGGGGTCTCGATGGCGTCCAGCAGCGCCCGGTTGGCGGCTTCGAGGTGCTCCCGTGTCATATGTTCGGGTCGTGTCCGCAGCCCCAAAAGCGGCTCTCACCGAGAGTATCGCGTGCCCGCCGACCGCGTCTCAGGGGACGGTCCCCCGGCGGAACGCTTCGCGCGTGATCGCCTCGCCACAGACGACACAGCCGTTGGCGACGAGGAGCCGCCGGACGGGTTCGTCGACGACCGTCCGCTCCCCGCAGTGTGGGCACTCGAACACGATGTCGGTCATCGCCACTCGCTTCGACGACTGCGGGACTAAAACGCGGGCCACAATGCTGTGGGGAAGGAGGGGTCGGGGGCCGGCCACTGTCACCGGCCCTTTAAACCACCGCGAATTTTTGATCGGGAAGCTACCGGCGGCCGGGCCGAACCGCAAGCCGACGCGTTCGCGTCGGGGGCGGTCGACGGCGACGAACTGGAGGCGGCCGTCGAGGCGGTCGGCTACGACACCGAGACCATCGCCCGCCGCGAGGACGTCCTGGAGGACGTGGCCAGCGTCTACGAACTCGACTTCCGCCCCTACGGCGGCACGCTCATCCAAGAGGACGGCAACGAGGAGGGCACGACCGAAGCGGACGCCTGGTAGCTACCCCATCACGGCGTCGACCAACCGCTTGCCGCCGAGGTGGACGAGGTACAGCAGCGTGACGGAGACGGCGATGAAGGCGGCGTCTTCGAGCGTCGAGAGCAGGCCGAGCGAGACGATCAGCGTCGTCGCGCAGGCCGGCGCGTGTTCGGTGCCGGTCGCGCGCATCCCCGCCGTCGTCAGGACGACCGAGACCACGGCGCTCGTGATGAGCCGGAACTGCCCCGCGGAGTAGGCGGGCTCGGCCGGGACGATCGCCAGCCCGCTGGCGATGGTGTGGTAGGCGATCAGGCCGGCGACGATGCCGATCAGGTGGCCACCGATCACGCGCCGGCCCGTCTGGATCTCCGTGTGGACCGTCGCGAGCAGGTACGCCGTGGGGCCGAGGCTCGGGAAGACGAAGGCCTCGCCGGTCACCCACGCTAGCGTTCCGGTCACGACGAGCAAGACGCCGGCGTAGCCGGCATCGACGAGTGGGCGTGCACGCGCGAACGCGGCCCAGCCGAACGACGACTCTCGCATCCGTCGCCCACTGGCCCGGTCACGGGTTTATCACTGACGAACCGAATCGGCGAAAACTGGGCGGTCGGTCGGTTTACTAGTCAAGTACGATGTCGGCGAACGCCGGCGCACCGTTCTCGTACTCGGGGGACTCCTCGGAGTCACGGAACCGTCGGACGCTCTCGACGACCTCCGTAACGTCGGTGGCGTGTGCGATGCCGTCGATGTTCTTTCGCTCTGCCTCCTCCGCGAGGGCCTCCTGGAAGGGCAGGAAGGGGTAGATCACGCAGGGCGTGCCCGCGACGACCGTGTCCGCGATCGAGGAGAAGCCGGTACAGACGACGACGTCCGCGGCTCCGGTGTAGGGCGTCATCGCCGGCGTGATGTCCCAGTCGTCGTCGGTGACCGACCGGACGTCCAGCCCGTCGGCCTCCAGTCGCTCCCGAATCTCGTCGAAGTTCTCCCCGTGCGTGCCGGGGTTGATCAGCACGTCGAAGGGTTCGACCTCTTCCTCGACCTCGCCGTCCTGAGCGAGCGGGCCGACCCGGGTGATCCCCTCGGGGTCGGGTTCGTCGGCCCACAGCGACGTGACGATGATCCCCTCGGCGAACTGCAGCGAGATCTCGTTGTAGATCTTCAAAGGACCTCGCCAGACCGGGTCCAGCAGGTCCTCGGTCAGGTGGTCGATCCGGTAGAACTCGATGCCCAGTTTCGCCGCCGCCAGGCCGGCGAACACGTCGTCGGTCACCAGTTTGTCGGGGTCTTCTTCCTTCAGCCACTGGTAGACCTCCCGCATCCGCCGGGCCGCCGAGGGGATCAGATCGAAGGCGGTGTGTTCCAGAAACTCCAGGGGCGTACTCCCTTCGACCGTCACCGTGGTGAGATCGGGGTGGTCGTAGCCGTTGATCTCGACGAACTTCTTGCCCTTGCCGCCGCCGGCCATCGCGACCTCGACGCCGCGGGACTGGAGTTCGTTCGCGACCGGGATACTCCTGGCCGCGTGCCCCGCGCCGTCACACCAGTAGACGATTGCGACTTTCTCGGTCATACCCGACTCAAGACCCCTGCCGAATAAATCGGATGTGGTCTCCGATCCGGCATCGATCGAAGTCACAGTTACTAATACGCCCCCGATGTGGCATCCGCCATGGAAGACGTTGCTACGGGACGAAAGAACGTCGTGTTCCTCGTTCTGGACTCACTGCGGAAGGATCGGACCTCCGTCTACAACGAGGACGTCGACTTCACGGGCCACCTGCAGGAGCTCGCGGACTCGGGCGTCGTGTTCGAGGACGCCGTCACGCAGGCCCCGTGGACGCTCCCGTCGCACGCGTCGATGTTCACCGGCGAGTACCCCTGGGACCACGGCACGACCCACGCCAGAAGTTACTTCGACGGCCGGGACACGTTCGTCACGGAGTTCGACAGCGCAGGGTACTCGACCGCGGCAATCACCCCGAACGTCTGGATCACGCCACACAAGGGCATGACCGACGATTTCCACCACGTCGAGAACTTCCTCGGGAAGGCCGACAACCAGCTGAGCGTCACGCTCTCGAAACTCGGGACGAAACTGTTCAACACACTCGGCGACGGCACGCGTCGCGTGCTGGGCCGCCAGCTCGACCGGATCTTCCGGTTGTTCGGCGTCGACGACTCTAACAAGTCCGAGGAGACGGTGGAAGCGGTCGAGGGGTACCTCGACGACCGGGGCGAGGACGGGGAGGACTTCTTCCTCTACGTCAACCTGATGGAGCCACACGAGCCGTACCATCCCCCGACGTCCTACAAGGACCGCCACGGGGTGACCGACGAGTCGAAGATCCCACACCGGCAGAAGGATATGTTCACGAAAGACGACATCGACTTCGGCGAACTCCGGAAGGTCTACGACGCCTCCGTGGACTACACGGACGACCTCGTGGGGCGGGTCGTCGACGCGCTGGAAGCCAACGACCTCGACGACGACACCGTCGTGGTCGTGGTGTCGGACCACGGGCAGGCGCTGGGCGAAGACGGCGAGCAGTTCGGCCACCAGTTCACCGTCTCCGAACCGGTCGTGAACACGGTGTTGCTGGTCGATCACCCGGACCTCGATCCCGGCAGCGAGGACCAGCCGATCGAACTCCGGAAGCTCCACGAACTGGTGCCATACTACGCCGGCATCGCGGACCGTCCCGAGGATGTTTTCAGTGAGACGGTGAAAGGCGGCATCGAGTACCCCGAGAACTTCACCGGGTACATCCCACGGGATCGCTGGGACGAGTACTACCGGAAGCTCAGGTACGCCAAACGCGACGGGCGGAAAGTCGTCAAGTCGGTCGGCGAGGACGGCGAGGCACGATACGAGGCCTCCGATCTCGCAACCGACACGGAAATCGAGGTTCCCGACGACCTCAAAGCGGCAGTCGACGGGGTCGGATCGGCCGAGACCGCGGGCGGGGACGCCGATCACGATCACGAGATGGTCGAGGAAGTCGAACAGCGGCTCGAAGAACTGGGCTACAAGTAACCGAGACGACGAGAGATGCACGGACCTACACAGTCGACCGGATCGCGACGACGCGAGTGTCGGCCCGATAGTCACCGGACTCCGATCCGGCAGGCGTCGGGACGGGTGCGCGTCACGGCCGAACCGGAATCGTGGGTGAAGACCCACGGGGGGCGTCGATGCGACTTCCGATAAGCATCGGCTGGAAGGGCGCGGCCTGGTTCGGCGTCACCGGGGTGTTGTTTGCGGGACTGCTCTATCTGGCGGACCTCGGTGAGTTCCTGTCGTCGATCGGCCGTGCCGATCCCACCTTCTTCGCGATCGCCATCGCCGTTGGGTTCTCGTCGCTGCTGGTCTGGGCGCTCGTCTGGCACCGGTACTTCCGACGGATGGCGATCGAGACGACGCTCTCACGAACCGTCCGGATGTTCCTGACGGGCCACTTCCTGAACTCGATCACCCCGCTCGGGCAGTTCGGCGGCGAACCGATCATGGCCTACATCGTCTCGGACAACACCGACACCGACTACGAGACCTCACTGGCGTGTGTGATCTCGGCCGACATCCTGAACGCCACGCCGTTTTTCACCTTCACGCTCGGCGGACTCCTGTATCTCGCCGTGTTCGGGTCGCTAGAGGGGTTGCTCGTCGACATCGCGATTCTCTCGGTCTTGATCGTCCTCGTCGGCGGGCTGGTCGCGTACCTGCTGTGGTCCGACAACAGCGCGCTCGGGACCGCCGTGAACCGACTCCTGACCGCCGTCGGGGGCCGGTTCGACCGCGCCGAATCCCTCGTCCGATCGCTGCAAGAGCGAGTCGACCGGATCGAGGAGGCCTTCCAGGAGGCTGGCAGCGACCCCGGATTCCTGCTGACGACCGCCGGCGTCTCACACCTCGCGATCGTCGCACAGATCGTCTCGCTGTACTTCGTCTTCCTGTCGATCGGTATCGAGCCCGATTTCGTTCCGCTGTACCTCATCGTGAACCTCTCGGTCATCGCGACGCTGTCGCCGACCCCCGGCGGGTCGGGGACGTACGAGGTCGCGTTCTCGGCGCTGGTGACGCTGTTTTTCCCGGTCGAGCTGGCGACGGCAGTGACGGCCGCCGTCCTCTTCCGCCTCACGACTTACTGGCCGGGGTTGCTCGTCGGGTACGTGTCCATGCTGACGCTGCGGAGCAGCCCGACGCCGGACGGGGCCGAGTAGCGGTTCGTCATTCTGCACACTCTCATCCGAGCGCCTCCGGATAGGACTCGGGCACGCCAAAGCCCGCGGTGCGCAACCGCTCGTGACCGTCGGTGAGTCGGTCGACCCACTGCTGGCCGGCGTCGGTGAGCGCCGTCGCGGCGTACCGGATCGGTTGCCCTCGGACCGTCCGGTCGTCGAGGTCGTAAGCGGCCCGGGCGTAACTGTCGGCCCGATCAGGTGAGGAGAAGTCGATCCGGTCGGACAGGGTGACGTAGGGGAGGTCGCGCTCGACGGCCATGTTGCGGTAGACGAAGGCCGCGTCGAGGTCACCCCGTTCGAGGACGTTCGCCAGATCCGTCTCGGGCAGGATGCGAGCGTTGCCCAGCGCTCGGTCGGCGTCGAGCAGGTCGTCCCGCGCGGCCAGATCGAGCGCCATCACCGTCCGGTAGCCCAGCGGGTCGACAGCCGGATCGGTCCGCCCGACGGCGACGGTCGACCGCTGGACGGCGCTCGTCCAGTCGTCGCGGATAGCGTCCGCGTGCCCGGATTCGGGGTTGTACGCCACCACGAGCGCGTTCGTCGCGAAGGCCGTCACCGTCGTCGCGATCCCCTCGAACAGTCGCGGGTCGGCCAGTGCGACCGCGTCCGGATCTCGGAGTCCGTCCCGGATCAACTGCCGCACGGCGACGCTCCCGTGGGCCTCGACCGTCGCACCGGGTACCTGCGAGGCGACACTCAACAGACTCCCCGCGACGAGCGCCGACGGCCGCTCGTCCGCGGAGTCAGTCACCACACCGTACACCGCCGCGCCGAGTCCACCCGCGACGGCCGTGCCACCGAGCCCCGCGAGGAGATTCCGACGTGTCAGATTCATCGGCTTCTGTGTTGGGAGATAGTAACTGCGATCGGTCACGCTAGCTCTACTTCGTGGTTGAATATCGTTTCGGACGCGGCATAAGTATGTCCCCGAACGCCGCCAGCGCACCGCGTTCCCGGAGCCTGGAAACACCCGCCCGTTTATATTCGGGATCGGATCGCAGTGAGCAGTATGTACGGGAGCATGACCCTCCTGACCGCCGCGAAGGCGGTGACGTTGCTGTTCGGCGGGATACTCACATTGCTGTCGCTACGGGCCTATCGACGGACTGGATCGCCGGCTCTCCGGGCGCTGACCGTCGGTATCGGGCTCCTCACTTCGGGTGCGATCCTCGGCGGTGCCCTCCACCAGCTACTGGGACTGCCACTGAAGACGAGCGCGACGCTCCAGAGCGTGTTCACTGCTATCGGGTTCGGTGTCCTCACGTACTCGCTGTACACGAAATCCCCGGCCCCGTCGCGCGACCGCCGGTCGGGTCATCAGCCGGGCGACGACTGACGGAAGACGGGACTGGAAGGAGCGGCATCGAGCGTGTGAGCGGCCCGCGAACCCCGAAATCGAGGCATCTCGAAGTGTGTCTCTGGGCACCGGACCGCCGTGGAAACCGACTGTCAGTCCAGCAGTCCGTTCAGGGCGTCGGCGTGGGTCTGCAGGAGCGACAGGCCGTCGGCGGTCAGCGTGTACCGGTTCGTCCGCTTGTCGATCTCGCCGCGTTCGACGAGCCCGAAGTCGACCAGTTCGTCGAGGTTCGGGTAGAGCCGGCCGTGGTTCACGTCGTCGTCGTATCGGTCTTCGAGCCGGCGTTTGATAGCCAGCCCGTAACTGTCCTCGTCGCTCGACTCCAGTCGTCGCAGGACGATGAGCACGTCGCGCTGAAACGCACTCAGGTCCGCGTACGTTACCTCGGCCGTGGTACTAGATTTGGATTCGGTCATCTGAGATCACTCGGCCCACCGTCGATACCGCAACCGTTCGCCCACCCACACAGGGTCGGCCCCGTCGAGCACCGTGTCGTTCGCTCGTCGAACTCGGTTGCGGACCGCCCGGGTCCGTCACGCGGCGACTAACCGCCTGTATCAACAGCCCTGTTGGTAATACACTTAATTGTTACCACAACGACCGTCGATACACCCCACCTGTGTCAAATCGCTGGCTCGGCTGTTTCGAATCCTTCAAATGGAAGCGTATTGACAATCCTGTCCAAAAGCTAGCCATGACTCACACCCCTCCACTCTCGGGATAGTCCCCACTCCATACTGCGTTGGTCCCCATGAAACGACGACTCACCGGCCTCCACGACCGCTTGCTGTCAGCCCTTGCTCTCAGCCTCAGCGTCGTGCTTCTGGGCGTCGTCGCAGCAACCCTCAAACCCTCGATTTCGACGACCGCCGCACCCACTCCGCCAACATCCGGCTCCGGCTCCGACTTCTCCTTACTCGCGCTCCTTTACCGCCTCATCAACGCCGTGCTCTCGGCTTTCGGCATCTCACTCGAACGTCCCTCCGGTCAGGCCTCCGGCAGCTCCATCCTCAACTTCGTATTCGTCATCCTCCAGACCATCTACCAGTACCGTCTCACCATCATCACAAGCATCGGCCTCCTCGTTATCCTCGGCCTCCTCTATCAGTACCGCCACCACCTTGCCCTGCGCGTCCGCCAGTCGCCGGACGACACATCCAATACAACCTCACCATCCACGGACACTGACGGCCAGCGCAACTCGTGGCCGCCGACCCCAGACTCGGACGCAGACTCCGTACAGGAAGCGTGGGTCAGGATGATTCGCCACGTCGACGACACCGTCGACGAACCGGCCTCGCGAACACCAACCGAATGGCAAGCCATCGCGATCTCCCACGGCTTACCCGCCGACCTCGTCGAAACGATCACCGCAACGTTCCGCGCCATCCAGTACGGCCCAACCACCGAAACAGCTTCCCACCGCGACCGCGTGCAGACCGCGCTGTCGGCCCTCGAAACCCATCAGGAAGCCACCGATGAGTAACCTCCCGCTCTCGCGAACAAGCATTCGCGGCTGGGGCACCCTCCTCGGAGGACTCCTTGCCCTCACAGCGGCCCTCGTCATCCTGGCCGCCGCCATCAACCCTGCACTCCTCGGTCCCCTCCAGCATCCCCGCGCTGACCGCTTGGTCATCACGGGCTTTCTCATAGTCGCCATGCTCGCTGTGCCACTCCTCTTCCCCCTGTACTTCGAGCCCGCAGACGACGATACGGACGCCTACGAGCCGGAGGCAACACCCGACATCCCGTACGCAGGAACAGACATCGAGCCACTGACCAGGCACCCGCTGGCCGGCGCTCGCGCCACGGCCAGCGAGCAAGACGAAATCCATGACCGACTCCGGACTGCGGCCATCACCATGATTCACCGGCACACAGCCGACACGAGAGACGAGGCGAGCGCCCGCGTCGACCGTGGAGACTGGACGCAGAACGCAGCCGCCGCGTGGTTCCTCGGCGAAACGCCACCGCCGCGGTCGATCCGGTTCTACAGGCGACTTTCCGACGGTCTCGCCTTCCGGCACGGCGCTCGCGAGACAATTCACGAGATCGTCGCCTACGAACAATCCCACACTGGCACGCAGGAGGACGCCACATGACGTCGGTTGAGCGGACCCACCGCTGGCGGACCGCCTTCGGATTCGCCCTCTTCACCACGACGGCTGGCCTGTACCTCAGGTCCCCGGCAGTGTTTCTCGCCTCGATCCTTGGTGTCGCGTACGCTGGCTACCCGCTGTTCGTCAGCCCACCACCCGTCGACGTCGCGCTCTCCCGAACGGTTACAGATGCAACACCCAACCACGGTGACAACGTAACGGTCACCGTCACCATCACGAACACCGGCCAGCGGTTGCTTCCCGATCTTCGAATCATCGATGGCGTTCCGGCGCTGTTGACGGTCGTCGACGGGACGCCACGGCATACGGCCACGCTACGACCGGGAGCGTCGACGACGTTCCGGTATACGGTCGCAGCGAAGCACGGCAGTCACCGGTTCACGCCAGCAACGGTGATCGCTCACGATATTAGCGGGGGGACGCGGGTCGAGACGGAGGTAGCGGCTGGCAAGCAGACGACTGTGCGTGAGAAACTGGACTGTTCGGTCGACCTTCGGGAGTTCCGGCTGCGCCAGGAGGCGCGACAGTATTCTGGACAGACGCCTGCGGATGCGAGTGGAACGGGGCTGGAATTCCAGCAGATGCGCGCGTACCAGCGGGGTGACCCGGTGAATCGAATCGACTGGAAGCGGTACGCTCGAACTGGTGATCTGACGACAGTCGAGTTCCGGGAAGAACAGCGGACCGCCGTCGTATTGTGTCTCGACGCCCGCCCGGAAGCAGTTCGAGCAGCAGCGGGGACAGACCCACATGCAGTTGCGTACTGTGTCGCCGCTGCCCAGAAAGTTCTCGCAGCGCTCGAACAGCAACACGAGCAAGTTGGCGTCGCGATCTTTGGGACTGATTTCGACTGGCGCGCGCCACGCGCAAGCCAACAGCAGTACGCTCACATCGACCAGCTTCTACGCGCCCACGAGTACGAGCAGCCAACCCCGGTCGACGACACAACGACATCCGCAGGCCTGGACATCCAGCAGTTGCTGGGGCAGACGCAGGGGGCACTCGAGGTGATAGTGTTCTCGCCGCTCCTCGATGCGTTCGGGGAGACAGCAGCACAGCAGTTAGCCGCGCGTGGACACGCCGTGACGGTGATTAGCCCGGACGTGACAACTGACCGGACGGTGGGTGCGGAATTCGTTCGGGTGGAGCGAGCGAACCGCGTCCAAGTACTACGGAAGCAGGGAGTTCCGGTTGCGGACTGGTCGCCGGAAGACCCACTGGTGTGGCCAGTGCGGGCCCACGGAGGGAGAGCCTGATGGGTGAGTCGGCTCTCGCGAAACAACCGGCGTACGCGGGGAGCGTGCTCGCTGTAGTCGCGGCGGCGTGTGTAACTGGTGTGCTGGCGAGTCAGCCGCTCCAGGTGTCGATTGCTGGAATAGAAGCTGTTGGTGCGCTCCTGTTGTTAGGGAGTGGACTGGTTCGTCGCCGGGGTCATCATGTCGTTGGCGGCGTGTCCGTCGTCGCTGGCAGTGGCTTGATCTGTCTCTCACTGGGATTGAGTCTAGTGGTTCCGGGCAGGTTGTTCGAGCGAATCGTACTTCTCGGGGGCGTGCTCGCGATGGCGTTCGTGACACTCAGTGTGCTTCCACTTAAGCAGTCGTGGGCGCGTGGTTTCAACGGGATTGGGGTTGGGCTATTTAGTTGTAGTCTCGTCTTCCTGGCGTGGATTTCGACGCCGAGCAGCCTGCAGATACTGCTGGGTGTTGGGCTAACTATCGTCACCTGGGATATGGCTAGGTACGCAATTACGCTCGGGGAAGATGTCGGGCGGAGTGCGCGGACGTACTCGGTGACAGGTATGCACTTCAGTGGGAGTCTGGGCGTCGGACTGACAGCAGGCAGTGTCGCAGCCGCGGGAAGTCGGATCACGTTGCCCGCTGTTCCGATTGCAGCGCTCGCGTTGTTCTTGAGTGCAGTTCTGATATTGTTGTTCGTGGTGTTTCTCGGAGATACTGCTTGGTTATCAGGTCGCGAGGAGTAGCCCGCAGTCCGGGGAGGTACATATCTCACGACGGAGTTGGCAGGATGTGGGTGTTGCTCACGCTCCCCGGCGTCGTATCTCGCGAGGTGACTGTGAAATGAGAATGAATTTTAAGTAGCCCGTCATTACGACACGACGATGCAGCCGCCCCTGGCTTCCTGGATGACGCCCGTCGACCGCGACGTGCTGGAGTTGCTCCGGAACGGGAACGAGCGGGAGCTCGTCCTCACTCCGGGCGTGATCGCGGCCAACACCGACTGGAAACGACAGACCGTCCGCGAGCATCTCCTCCAGCTCACGGACGAACGACTCGTCGAGTACGCCGACGAGGCCCGCGCCCTCTACCAGTTGACCGACCGCGGCCGGCGATACCTCCGTGGCGATCTCGCAGTCGAGGCGCTCGAAGCCGACGACTGACTCGCAACTACTCGGCCGGTATCCGAAAGAAAGGAGTTCATAAGAGCCTCGGGGTTATCGCCGAACGGACATGATCGAGCCCCTCCTGCGACTGGTCCTCGGCGTCGGTATCAGCGTCCTCGCGGTGCTGGTCGCGCTCCCGGTGACGCTCGCACTCGCGCGGGCCTTCCGGCG
This sequence comes from Halorientalis persicus, assembly GCF_900110215.1. Classification (GTDB taxonomy): domain Archaea; phylum Halobacteriota; class Halobacteria; order Halobacteriales; family Haloarculaceae; genus Halorientalis; species Halorientalis persica. The sequence goes on from NZ_FOCX01000027.1 coordinate 34,895, forward strand.
AACCCTCGGCGGCAGTACCGTCCGTCGCGTCTGTGACCGGATCGGCGGTGACGGCTGGACCTTCGAACTCGCCGACAAGGTCGAGACTGCCATCATCGGCGGACTGATCGGTGGCGTCGTATTCGCCAGTCTCAGCCCCGCCATCGGCCCCGTGATGTACGACTTCCACGTCCAGAGCGGGATCGTCGACAGACCCGCTCCCGACGTCGAGGTCCACGAGCTGGAAGTCCCCGACCGGGAACTGCAGGAGCGGTACAACCTCAGCGTGGGCAACTACACCGCCTACGAACTCGAACTCGCCAATCCGGACCAGCGGACGCTCCGGAACTTCGATCTCAACGCCCGATTCCCGGGCTGTGTCGAACGCTCGGCGCTCGGGGTGACCAACTTCGGCACCGCCGTCGTCTCCAACGAGACTCAGGAGGTGCGAGTCGGCGAGTACACCAACCGCTCGGCCAACGCCACCTGCTACGGCGCGGTCTCCGTCGATGAGTTCGCGCCCGGCAAGGCCGCCCACGTCACCTTCGTCGTCGACGAGAACGCCTCGGTCAACCGCACCCGCCTCTACGACGCCCCCGAGTCAGAGTCCGTCCTGCTCGCTGACTCGTTCTCCTGGGAGTACAACGGCCGCAGCTACTCCGATCCGGCCGACGTGACCCACGAATCCGTGGTGGCGAACCGGACGCGGCGGACCTGAACTCGACGAACGAACGTGACAGGACGATCTGTCAGGACGGCTGTATTTTAGTCGAACCGTCGACTCTCGCGAGCCGTGAACCGTCGTCAGTACCTCGCAGCGGTCGGTGCCCTCGCCACGGTCGGGTGTCTGAACGCCGACGAACCGGAACCCGATACACCCGACAGCAACGGTGCGACGCCGCCACGGGTCAGCACCGACGCCTCGACCGAACAGCCCGCCCGCAGTTCGACCTGCACCGTCGAGAACGGTACCGACCGGGTTGCGGCGAAGCCGATAACGTTCCGCGATTTCGCCCCCGACGATGCGGGCGTGGTGCTCGAGGCGACGGTCAATGGCCGGGTGCAGGCGACCGTCGACGAGGACCCCGACGACGCCAGCGTCGCCGTCCCCAACGAGAGCGATCAGGTGTTCATGGTGTTCCGCATTCGGCTCCACAACCCCGCTGACCACCCAGTTCCACTGAACCGTTTCTGGCTCATGAAATCGCACGAGACCGCTGGATCCACCGGAAACTGGTACGCCCCCACCTCACACGACCTCCCAGAAGCGGGACGGATCGAGGGCGGCGACACGGTCGGCTACTGGGAAGAGCGGCTCATCCCCGAATCCGCGACGAGAGGGCTCGTGACCGTCAATTCGGCGGCGTACGACGACACTCTCGTCGGTGCGACCTTCACGTGCGACGAATCGCTCGATATCGGTGTCGTCGAGTCCAGCGACTAGAACGCACCCGCCCGTTCGTCCCGCGTCACTCCAGGACAGCGCCAGAAGCGGGATATCGAACCACGACTCCCCTCGTTCAAATCCCACCCGAGACTCTTTGTCCTCGTGAGACTCGGACAAAAGAGCCAGGGGTGGGATTTGAACCCACGAACTCCCGATTACAAGTCGGGTGCTTGGACCGCCCAAGCTCCCCTGGCACACCTCCAGGTAGCGCCTACCCCTTTGAGTGATTATCGCTTTCCACCGACTTCTCCAGTTGCACTCGATGCGGATCGTAGCCCTGTCGCCGGTAGAACCGACGCGCCGCCTCGTTGGCCGCCAGCACCTCCAACTTCACCGCGTCGACTCCGCGCACCGCCAGTTTCTCCTCCGCGACCCCGATCAACTCCCCGCCGATTCCCCGGTCGCGGTACTCGGGGCGGACGTACAGGTTCTCGATGGTTCCCCGTGTCGACGTCGTCGCAAGCAGTTCACTCCCCGCGCTGAACATGACGAATCCCAGCACGGCCCCCGGCTCGGCGTCGAACTCGTCGTCGGGTTCGGCGACGGCGACGTAGAGGCCGTCGGCGACGATGGCCCGGCGGACGTTCTCGCCGATGGTGTCGCGGTTCTCGGCCGCCCGGAGGTGCGAGCCGACATCGCGCTGTTCCTCGGCGAGGTCGACCCAGAGGTCGGCGATGGCGTCGGCCGCGTCCGTGTCCGGGCGTTCGACGTTCACTACTCGCGCAGCACCTCGACCGCCGGCAGTTCATCGCCGGTGAGCAACCGGAGGGCCGCGCCCCCGCCGGTACTGACGTGATCGAAGCCCTCGATTCCCAGCTGACGCAGTGAGGCCGCCGTGTCGCCGCCGCCGACGATGCTGTACTCGGCGTTGGCCGCCGCGCCGAATATCTCGCGGGTCCCGTGGGCGAACCGCTCCTCTTCGAACACGCCCGGTGGACCGTTCAGGATGGCCGTCCCGGCAGTCTCGAACACGTCCGCGTAGGCGGCCGCAGTGTCCGATCCCACGTCCAGCGCCGGCGCGTCGACGGGTAACTCGTCGATGCCGACTTCGACGCGTTCGCCGTCGCGCTCGACGGCCACGTCCTCGGGGACGTGGATCTTCTCGCCGTACTCGGAAAGGAGCGCCTCGGCCTGCTCGACGGCCGTGGCGTCGCGGTCGGTGATGGCGTCCATCGACGGCTCGCCGATATCGACGCCGCTTGCCGCGAGGAAGGCGTTCCCGGTCATCCCGCTGGTGAGGATCTCGTCGGCCAGTCCGCGTTCGAGGACGCTCTCGGCCACGTCGAAGGCGTCGGCGATCTTCGCGCCGCCGAGCGCGTACACGCGCGGCCGCGGCGTGTCCTCGATGTTGCTGAGCACGTCGAGTTCCCGTTCCATGACCCGGCCGGCGTAGCTGTCGACCCGCATCGGCAGGCCGACGATGGAGGGCTGTGAGCGGTGTGCGGCCGCGAACGCGTCGTTGACGAACGCGTCGACGACCGGGGTCAGCCGGTCGACGAGGAACGTCTCGGCGGCCTCCGCGGGCGGGAACTCCATATACTCCTCGCTGTAGAAGCGCGTGTTCTCCAGCAGGACCGCCTCGCCCGAATCGAGGGCCGCGATGGCGTCGCGAGCGTCCGTCGAGAAGGTGGCGTCGCAGTAGGTTATCGGGTGGTCGAGCAGTTCGCCGAGGCGGTCGGCGTGGTCTTCGAGCGTGGCGAACTCGTCGCCACCGGGCCGGCCCTGGTGGGCGAGGACGGCGAGTTTCCCGCCACGGTCGAGCAGTTCCTGCAGCGTGCCGACGTGCGCGTGCAGCCGGGCGTCGTCGGCGAGACGTCCGTCCTCGTCCAACGGGCTGTTGATGTCAACGCGCACCCCCACCGTCGTGCCGTCGACGGCGAGGTCGTCAAGCGTCGGTATCCCCATGCTCCCCTCTCCCGCTCGGTGGAGGATATGTGTTTTGTTGTGGGGTCGGCCGAATGGGGACGTGACGGTTCGTCCGTCGGCGAGAGCGCTAGACGTTCTTGCAGTCGCTACAGACGAGCTGGCCGTTGAACGTCGAGAGATCGCGGCTCAGCGACCCACACAGCTCACAGATCCCCTGGTTCGAGTACTCTTCGTCCGTCGCCGCGCCCTCGGCCGTCGCCGTCACCGCCTCGACCGTAGCCCGTTCCGTCTCCACCCGCTCGCTCTCGATCCCGGGATCGAGCGTCGAGGCCGTTACCACGTCGTGTTCGGTGATCACACCAGCCAGTTCGTCACCCTCCATCACGAGGAGGTGGCGCGAATCCGTTCCGGACATCCGGTCGGTCGCCGCCGCCAGCGACTCACCGGGGCCGACCGTCGGCGCATTGTTCTGCATCACGTCCGCGACGGTCACCGAGTCGAGGTCGCCCCGCTCGACCGCCGTCTCCAGCACGTCACGCTGGGTGACCATCCCGATGGGGTCGGTCCCGCGCAACACGACGACCGTCTCGACGTCCTCTTCGAGCATCAGCGCGGCCGTCTCCGCGAGCCCGTCACCCTCGCTCGCGCCGACGTAGTCCCGTCGCATCACCTGTCCGACCGTCACGTTGCCGTTCATGTCATACACTATCACACACGGTGTCTAAAAGCTACCTGCACCACGCTTAATACCGCTCGTGTCCTACCTCCGAGTCCTTCGGCGATTCCTGCGACGGGGCTCAGAAGTCCAGTTCCACGTCCGCGCCGGTCGCGCGGCACTCCTCCAGGGCGTGTTTCGCGGCCATCCCAGCGTTCTGGGCCGTCCGTCCGCGACCGACGCCCACTTTGAGGTCAACGTCGACGGCCTCGTGGACGTGGTCGATAGCGTCACGATAGTCGTCGGCGTCGAGGTCCGGACAGACCGCGATGACGTTGTCACCGCCGACGAAAAATGACAGCGAGCCGTGCGCCTGGCGCATATACCGCATCAACTCGGCGTAGCCCTGTTCGATGTGGATGAACGTGTCGAACTCGTTGAGCTCGTCCGTGTACTTACCCGTCGCGTCGTTCACGTCGAAGTGGGCGATCTGCACGTCCGCCTCGGTCCGGAACTCCTCGTCGATGGTCCGGCCTCGCAGAATCTCCCGACGGTGTTCGTCCTGGGCGCTCCCGGCGTCCTGGAGTTCGCTCGTGGCGTCACCCAGTGCTTTGGCCGGCGTCGTGCCCGTCGCGACGGCCATGCTCATCGTCACGGGGTAGCGATTGCCGACCGATTCCTGAATCATCGCGTGGTCGTCCACGTCGAGCCCGTTGGTCACCGCGATCATATTGTCGAACCTGGAGAAGAAGACGTAGCCGTTCCGGTTCCCGAACAACTGTGAGAGGTCGGCATACAGCCGGGATTGGAGCGTCTGCAGGTCGACCTCGCGTCGCGGCTCCGGAGTAACCGTCCAGGGGCCGTAGTTGTCGATCTGGACGTGGGTCACCTGCGTGTTCGTCACAGTGACGATGGCTTGGCCCCGACCCGCTATTTGTCTTTGGTTCCGACAGTTATCTCCGCGGCTTCAGGGCTCCTCGTCGAGCCGTTCGGTCAGTCGCGGGCCGCCCGTGTACTCGACGGTCCCGAGCCGAGAATCGAACGTGACGACTCCTGTCTCGGTCAGCCGCGGCAGGTGTCGCTGATAGATGTCTGCCCGCGCTCGCTGGCGGTCGGTCGGTACCGCCTCTCCCTCGCCTGCGGCCGTGTCTGTCCCCTCGCCGTGGGCCGCCGACGCTGCGACGGCGGCCGCCAGGTCGTCGACGGGCATCGCCTCCCCCGCGTTCCTGAGCTGTCGGAGTATCCGTCGGCGCGCCGGCGACGCGAGCAGGCTATCCACCACGTCTGGCGGTAGCTCCAGGTCCCCCTCGCCGCTGGATCTCGTGTTCACTGTATGGGTGGCCATGGCTCGTCGTAGAGCTACGCCACCCCCGCACAAGTATGTGTCGCGGTGACACACCGCTCGACCAGGGGTTTCGACTGGGGAAAATCGGTCGGTGGCCCTCAAGCGAGTTCGTAGGGCCAGTACCCCGCATCGCGCATGGACTGTCCGACGACCCGGTGGAAGTGCGGGAAGTCCTCGAACTCCTCCTGGTCGACGTTCTCGAAGATGTCGGCCACGCTGACGACCGTCTCGTAGTCGATCCGGATGGGCTCGTCGCCGAACTCCTCGACGAACTCCTCCTGGGAGAGGGGGAAGTCCTCGTCCTCGTCGATCTTCTTGGCGAGGATCGCCTGCCCGTACTTGCGGCGTCCCTCGCTACCCTCGTCGCCGTCGGGATCGTGGGGCCAGTCGCTCATACCACACGCTCGGGCCGAACCACGCAAAAGCGTTACTCTCCGCGCTCGCCCCCGCACACGCCGAACCGGTCGCCGCGGGCTACCGGCGGATCACGAACACCGCAATCCCGAGTATAAGTAGTCGGCTCTATTGAATCACTAGACAGCGTCGGTGTAGGTCGGTAAATCAAAGGAGTTGAAGCGGGTGAGTGGTAGTTTGGATGAACATCACCACCCGCTTCACCGAGGAGATGGTGTCGCTGGCAAAAAGTTATTGCGACAATCCCGATGAAGCTGCCGCCCCGGAAGGCGGCGGCAGCTTCGCAGAGTACGCGATGATTTCCCTCCACGGGCTACGGATTTTCCTCGATGAGACCTACAAGATGACCATCGACCGGCTGGAGGTGATGCGACCAATTCTGGAGATTATTGGACTTGAGCCCGACGATCTCCCACATCCATCGACGTTGAATAAGTGGCTTGATAGAAT
>NZ_FOCX01000004.1 GCF_900110215.1 Halorientalis persicus
CGATGCCCGTTTGAACGCCTTACACAGCGTCGAAGGCGCGGGAAACTCCCCGCGTTGAAGGTTCAATACCGCTCGAACACGCTCCATCTCTTCGGCCCAGTCGAGGACTTCCTTGTATTCTGCACTCATATGTTCGCGCAGATAGAGCAAGACTGCGTGCTTCCAGCCGGCAAACCCGTTGCCGGCTGGATCACTCAGTTCCATCAGCGCAGCGTCAGTAAGCTTTTGAGCGAGTGAAGCCACTTGCCTCACGAAGCGGAAGAGGGTGTTGGGCATAACATTACTCTCCCGCTTCATACCCGTGATTCTAACGACCTATCCCGGCGCCGTCTGTGGATTCAATTGAGCCGTTCAAACACCCCGACGGCTCCTGGCCCGTCCTCGAATCCCGGGGCCGTAACCTGCTGGACGACCCCGACGTGCAGGGTTTCGTCGTCAACTCCCGGGAGATCACCGAACTCCGTGAACACGAACAGGAGCTGAAACGACAGAACGACCAGCTGGAGGTGATCCGCAGCGTCGTCTCCCACGATCTGAAGAATCCGCTGAACGTCGCCAAGACGACGCGGGACCTGGCCGCCGAGGACTTCGAGGACCCGGACCGTCGCGAGGACGTGCCCGAGCATCTCGACCGCCTCGGCCGCGCCCTCGATCGGATGGACGCGATCATCAGCGATATGTTGACCATGGCCCAGCAGGGCCAGCGCGTCGCCGAGACCGAACCGGTCGACCTGGAATCCACCGCCCGGGCCGCCTGGGAGATGGCCGGCGGCGACGACGCCACGCTCGACATCGCCGACGCACCGACGATCCGGGCCGACGAGAGCCGCCTCCAGCAACTCCTGGAGAACCTCTTTCACAATTCGACACAGCACACCGAGTCCGGTGTGACGGTCACGGTCGGGACGACAGCCGTGGTCGACACCGACGACGACACGTCGGTCGTCGGCCTCTACGTCGAGGACGACGGCCCGGGGATTCCCGAGGACGAACGGGAGAAGGTGTTCGAGTCCGGCTACTCGACCGCCGAGGAGGGCAGTGGCTTCGGGCTGGCTATCGTCGAGCAGATCGCCAAGGCCCACGGCTGGGAGGTCGAGATCACCGATCCCGGCGGGGCTCGCGAGAACGGCGACGCTCCCGACACCGGCATCCGCGTCCTGCTCAGCGGCGTCCAGGTCGCGTGACGATCAGAGCACCGGTGCGAGGGACAGCCCGACGGCCATCGCCCCCGCGGCGACCAGCGGAATGGTCAGATTATCGTCGATCACGTACCCGCGAATCACGGGTTTGACGCCGTCGGCCAGCATCGCCGCCAGTCCACCGAGTACCGCCGCCACCGGCGGGACGAACGGGAGCGCCAGGCCACTGGAGACCAGAAACATCGTGACGAGAACGCGGGGTCGCTTGATCGTCCGGAGCTCGTCGGACCCGAGCAGGCCGGAGATCGGGTCGCCGAGCGTGAGCATCAGGATCGCGGGGACGGCGATGGTCGGGCCGAAGACGAGGCCGGTGGTCGAGCCGCTGAAGACGTACAGGGCGTATCCAGCGACGTTCTCCTGCTCGTACTCCCGGGTCAGCACGTCGAAGACGACCCACTCGAACCCGAGGCCGAGGCGGGCCGTCTCCAGCAGGGCGGTGAAGATCAGCCCGCCCACCAGCAGGTAGCGCAGTTCTGGCCAGGTGAGCAGGTCCAGCAGGTAGAGTCCGGGCACCCCCGCGCCGCTCGCGTGAACGAGCCGGCGGGCCACCTCGTTGGCCATCAGAGATCGCCGACGGTCGTCTCGCCGGCCCGCAGGTCCGCGACCACGCCTGGCAGGTCGTCGACCCCGACGCGGGTCTGTGCCGTCGTGTCCCGGTCGCGGATCGTCACCGTGTCGCCCTCCAGCGTGTCGTAGTCGACGGTCACGCAGTAGGGCGTCCCCACTTCGTCCTGTCGGCGGTAGCGCCGGCCGATGGAGCCGGAGGCGTCCTCGGCGACCTCGAAGCCGGCCCGACGGAGTCGTTCGGCGATCTCGCCGGCCCGCTCGCCCAGCCCGTCCTTGTCCATCAGCGGGAACACCGCCACCGTCGTCGGCGCGAGTTCCGGCGGCAGCGTCAGGACGGTCCGCTCCTCGTCCTCGTCCTCGTCGGCACCGCTCTCGCCGGCATCGTCCTGCGTCAGACTGTGGGCCAGCACCGTGTAGACCAGCCGGTCCACACCGAAGGACGGCTCGACGACGTGTGGCGTGACGTGTTCCCCGGCCTCGGTGATCTCATCGACGGAAAAGCCGGTCTTCTCGACCGGCACCGTGTACTCCTCGCCCGCGACTGCGACGGTCACCTCGTCACCTTCGAAGGCACTCCGGTCCCGTTCGGCCAGGTCTTCGAGGGCCTCACCGACGGCGGCCGCGTCGCCGCCGAACTCGGGCCCGAGGTAGCTCATGTCCGGATCGACCGTGGCGCGCTCGACGGTGATCGGATCGTCGTACTGCTTGAAGATCGTGAAGTCGTCGTCGGCGTACTCGCCGTGTTTCGAGAGGTCGTAGTCGCCCCGGTAGGCGAAGCCGGTGATCTCGATCCAGTCACCACCGATCTCGGCTTCGGCGTCCCAGCAGTCCGCGGCGTAGTGGGCGAGTTCGCCCGAGCGGTGCTGGCGGAAGCGGAACCGATCCATGTCGACGCCGATGCGCTCGTACCAGCCCTGTGCGACGCCCAGATAGTAGCCCACCCAGTCGCTCCCGACGACGCCCTCCGCGACGGCCTCGCCGACGGTCATCTCGACCGGTTCGCCGTCCGCGTCGTCCTGGCGGGCTTCCGAATAGAGTGTGACCTCCACGTCGGCCACCGATTCCAGGTCGGGTTCGTCGGTCTCGGGGTCGACGAAGTGTTCGAGTTCGGCCTGGGCGAACTCCCGGAGCCGGACCAGTCCCTTTCGGGGGCTGATCTCGTTGCGGTAGGCCGCGCCGATCTGGGCGACGCCGAAGGGCAACTGGCCGCGGGCGTACTCCTTCAGCCGCGGGAACTCCACGAAGATGCCCTGGGCGGTTTCGGGACGCAGGTACCCCGGCGAGGACGAACCCGGTCCGATGTTCGTCTCGAACATGAGGTTGAAATCGTCGACGGGTTCGCCCGCGAGTTCGGTGCCACACGAGGGACAGACCAGGTCGTTCTCGGCGATGATCTCCTCGATGTCTTCGATGGCGATGGACTCGGCTTCCTCGATGTCGGTGTTGTCCTCGACGATGTGGTCGGCGCGGTGGGAGGCCCCGCACTCGGGGCACTCGACGATCATGTCGTCGAAGCCGTCGAGGTGGCCTGAGGCCTCGAAGACGGGTTCGGGCATCACGTTGGGGGCTTCGATCTCCATGTGGCCCTCGCGGCGGACGAAGCGGTCGCGCCAGGCGTCTTCGAGGTTCTCTTTCAGCGTCGCGCCTTCGGGACCGTAGACGTAGAAGCCGGAGACGCCGCCGTAGGCCTCGCTGGACTGGAAGAAAAAGCCCCGTCGCTTGGCCAGTTCCGTGAGTCGGTCGGTTGCGGTGTCGTCGGTCATCGGTAGAGTGCGCGAAGCAGGTCCACGTCCTGGACGACGCCGGCGAGGGCGTCACCCGAGACGAGCGGGATCTGCTCGATGTCGTTGTCGATCATCAGCTGGGCGGCGTCTTTGGCCGTCTTGCGCTTCGAGACGGTGACCACGCCGTCGCTCATGAACTCCCGGACGGGTTTGGCGGGGATCTCGACGTTGCGGGTCGGCATATAGCTGTTGCCGACGGCCTTGACCGACTCCCACTTCCAGTCGTCGTCGTCGTCGGCGATGGACTCGCCGGTGTCGGCCTCGCCCTCGACGACGCGAGCCACGTCGAGGATGTCGACTTCGGTGATGATGCCGTCCATGTCACCGTCCTCGTCGAGGACGACAGCGTAGGGGACGCCCGCGTGGGAGAGCTCGCGCTCGGCGACGGGCAGGGGCGTCTCGACGTAGACGCAGTTGATCTTCCGGGTCGCGAGCTCGCCGACCTCCGTGTCGCCGTCGACCTCGCCCTCGGCGATGGCGTGGATCACGTCGGTGACGGTGACGATCCCTTCGAGTTGTCCGTCGACGACGGGCACGCGGCGCGCGCCTTCGGTGACCATCAGCTCCGCGACCTCGGTGAGATCGGCGTCCTGAGTGGTCGTAGGGACTTCTTCGACCAGCAGCGCGAGCTGGTCCTCGTCGGGCCGTTCGATCAGCGCGTCCCGGGAGACCAGCCCCCGGAACTCCTCGCCGTCGTCTCCCTCTTTGATCACGGGGACCGACGAGAACGCCCGCTCCTGCAGATACTCGAGGACGTCGTCACGCGTCCCTGGCAACTCGACCGTGACGACCGCCGAACGGGGCGTCATGGCGTCTGCGACCTTCATATTGGGTCCAAGTCCTGCCTGCACCTACAAAGGCCTTCACATTGACCCCGCCCGCGCCCGCGTCCCCACCGAATCACACCCGGGCGTCGGCCCGTGCCACCCGGACTGACCGGGCTAAACCGACGACAACTGAAAAAGCAGACCGTAATAATCCGGCAGCTTTTTATTGTCGTGTGTAAGACTCTCATGCATGGCACAGGATGGCGCTGCCAGGGAATCGGTCGCAGACTGTGAAGCGATGGGCTCGGTCGACAGCGGCGAGGTCGATCAGTTCATTATCGCGTACCCGTGTCAGGACGACGCCTGGGCGTCCATCCCACTTACAGACGCTGCCTCGCTCGACGAGTGGTGTTGAGGCCACTCGCACTCGTTTTCGACCGCCGGCACCGACCACTCACAGCGGCGGGGCCGTCGCCGCGAACGGTGAAGATTTTTGCCCCCTCGCGTCCTCCGAGTCGGTATGGATTATCGTGAAGTCGAGGGTGCCCGGGAGTACGTTGCCCGGCTCGACCACGGCGTCGGCTGGCGCAGTCAGATCGAGGAGTTCGCCGCCGAGGAGGGCATCGACGCGGCCTTCTTCATCGGTCTGGGCGCGGTGCAGGACGCGACACTGCTGTTCTACGATCAGGAGGTCCAGGAGTACTACGATGTCGAGTTCGACGAGCCGTTCGAGGTCGTGCCCGCCGTCGGGAACATCTCCTGGCTGGAGGGCGAGCGCTTCGCGCACACCCACATGACCCTCTCGCGCGAGGACGGCTCGGTCGTGGCCGGGCACCTGGACGAGGCGACGACGTTCGCGGGCGAACTCTACGTGCGCGAGTTCGACACGAAACTGGACCGCGAGCACGACGAGACGACCGACCTCGACCTCTGGCCGCTGTAATGCGGGAGGCAGACGAGCGGTACTTCGACCGGCTGGAAGCCGACCTCGACGACGCCTTCGAGGTCGCCACCGCGGCCCGCGAGCGCGGCGGCGACCCCACGAAAGACGTGGAGATTCCGACCGCGCGGGACATGGCCGACCGCGTCGAGAACATCCTCGGGATCGACGGCGTCGCCGAACGGGTGCGAGAGCTCGAAGGCGAGATGAGCCGCGAGGAGGCCGCGCTCGAACTCGTCGAGGACTTCGTGGACGGCTCCGTCGGCGACTACGACACCGACGCAGGCAAGATCGAGGGCGCGGTCCGGACGGCGGTCGCCCTGCTCACCGAGGGGGTCGTCGCCGCACCGATCGAGGGGATCGACCGCGTCGAAGTGCTGGAGAACGACGACGGGACGGAGTTCGTCAACGTCTACTACGCCGGCCCGATCCGGTCTGCGGGCGGGACCGCGCAAGCGCTCTCCGTGCTGGTCGCCGACTACGCTCGCTCGTTGCTGGGCATGGACGAGTTCAAGGCCCGGAAAGACGAGATCGGCCGGTACGCCGAGGAGGTCGACCTCTACGATCAGGAGACGGGCCTGCAGTACTCCCCCAAAGAGAAGGAAAGCAAGTTCATCGCCGAGCATATGCCGATCATGCTGGACGGGGAAGCGACCGGCGACGACGAGGTCTCGGGCTACCGCGACCTCGAACGAATCGATACCAACTCCGCCCGCGGCGGGATGTGTCTGGTCTTCGCCGAGGGGATCGCCCTGAAGGCCCCGAAGATCCAGCGCTACACCCGGAATTTAGAGGAAGTCGAGTGGCCCTGGCTTCAGGACCTCATCGACGGCACGATCGGCAAAGACGACGGGAGCGAGACCGACCAGGGGGAGACCTCGGACGACGCGAGCGGCGAAGCCGCGAGCGACGCCGACGACGCCGACGACACGGCCGAGGACGAGGCCGACGAGCCGGCGGGGCCGCCCCGCGTCGACCCCTCCGAGAAGTTCCTGCGGGACCTCATCGCCGGCCGGCCGGTGTTCACCCACCCGAGCGAACCCGGCGGCTTCCGCCTGCGCTACGGCCGTTCACGCAACCACGGGTTCGCGACCGCCGGCGTCCACCCCGCCACGATGCATCTGGTCGACGACTTCCTCGCGACCGGGACCCAGATCAAGACCGAACGCCCCGGCAAGGCGGCGGGCGTCGTCCCCGTCGACACCATCGAGGGCCCCACCGTTCGGCTGGCCAACGGCGACGTCCGCCGCATCGACGACCCCGCGGAGGCGCTGGAAGTCCGCAACGGCGTCGAGGCCATCCTCGACCTCGGAGAGTATCTGGTCAACTACGGCGAGTTCGTCGAGAACAACCATCCACTGGCCCCCGCGTCCTACACCGTCGAGTGGTGGGAACAGGACTTCGCCGCCTCTGACGCCGACGTACAGGCCATGCGCGATTCGGTTCGGGTCGATCTGGACGACCCCAGCGCCGAGGAGGCCATCGAGTGGGCCACGGAGTACGACGCGCCGCTCCACCCGAAGTACACCTACTGCTGGCACGACGTGTCGGTCGCCGAGTTCGAGCGACTGACCGCCGCGGTCGCGGACGCTGAGGTCGCCAAAACCGACGGTGCAGTTCTGTCGGACGACGGCGCTGGTGACCCTGCCGAGGGCGACCTGATCGTCCCCCGCCCCGAAGCCGAGGACGCCGACGTGGCCGGCGTCCTCGAAAGCCTCCTCGTCGAACACCGCCAGTACGAGGACCGGCTGGTCGTCCCGGACTGGAAACCGCTCGTCCTGTCGCTGGGCCTCACCGAACGCCTCGAACGGGAGTGGGCGCCCGCCGATCTCCCGACCGCGGCCCGCGAGTACGCCGACGGCGACAACGCCATCCGCGCCGTCAACGCCGTCGCACCCTTCGAGATTCGGGAACGGGCCCCGACCCGTATCGGCAACCGGATGGGTCGTCCCGAGAAATCCGAATCTCGCGAACTCTCGCCCGCGGTCCACACCCTCTTCCCCATCGGCGAGGCTGGTGGGAGCCAGCGCGACGTGTCCAAGGCCGCCGACGCCGGCGACGCCGTCGAGGGCACCCAGGGGGAGATCGAGGTGCAGGTCGGCCGCCGGGAGTGTACCGACTGTGGCACCCGGACTTACGAGGCGCGCTGTCCCGACTGCAACGGCGTCACCGACGCCGTCTACGTCTGCCGGGACTGTGACATCGAAGTCGAACCCGACGAGTCGGGCCGCGCGGAGTGTCACCGCTGTGAGAGCCTCGCCTCGCCCGTCCAGACCGAGACCATCAGCGTCCGCGAGCAGTTCCGCGATGCGCTCGACGAGGTCGGGCTGCGCGAGAACGCGTTCGACATCGTCAAAGGCGTCAAGGGACTCTCCTCGAAGACCAAGACCCCCGAACCCATCGAGAAGGGCATCCTCCGGGCCAAACACGGCGTCTCGGCGTTCAAGGACGGCACCGTCCGCTACGACATGACCGACCTGCCCGTGACCGCCGTCCGCCCCGCCGAACTCGACGTGACCGCCGACCAGTTCCGTGAACTCGGCTACGAGGAGGATATGCAGGGCGAACCCCTGCGCCACGACGATCAACTGGTCGAACTCAAAGTGCAGGACATCGTCCTCTCGGACGGCGCGGCCGAACATATGCTCAAGACCGCCGACTTCGTCGACGACCTGCTGGAGAGCTACTACGGCCTCGACCCCTTCTACGACGTGGACGACCGCCAGGAACTCGTCGGGGAGTTGGTCTTCGGGATGGCGCCGCACACGAGTGCGGCGACAGTCGGACGAATTATCGGATTCACGTCAGCTGCGGTTGGGTACGCTCACCCCTATTTCCACGCCGCGAAGCGCCGGAATTGCTTCCATCCCGACACCGAAATCCGGTACGAGGACGACCGCGAGCGACTCCGGGAGGTGCCCATCGAGACGTTCGTCGAGCGACGACTCGACGATCCGGAACCCGACGAGTTCGGGGTCGAGTACACGGAACTCGACGAGACCGTCCGCGTCCAGTCACTCGACGACGACGGCAACTGGGTACGCAAACGCGTCGAAGCCGTCTCGAAACACCCCGCACCCGATCATCTGGTCGAGATCGAAACCCAGACCGGACGGTCGATCACCGTCACGCCGGACCACGAGATGGTCCGATGGACGGGCGGCATCGAGTCCGTTCGCGCGCACGAACTCGAACCCGGAGACGCGATTCCGGTGGACGAGCACGATCAGCAAAAACCAGCGACCGCGACGCCCCAGGCGGTCGGTGACGGCGGCACGAACGTTGAAATAGTAGACCGGGTCCAGTTCCGCGCGTCCGATGTCGAACACACGTATTGCCTCACGGTCGCGGAGACGAACCGGGTCGTCGCGAACGGCATCCTCACCGGCCAGTGTGACGGCGACGAGGACTGTGTGATGCTCCTGCTCGACGGCCTCCTGAATTTCAGCAAGAAGTACCTGCCCGACAAGCGTGGCGGGAGCGTCGCCGAGGACTCCCGACTCGTCGCCGTCGACCCCGACGACGACGTCCGGTTCCTGACCTTCGAGGAGTTCTGGAACGAACTCGAATCGCCGCTTGAGGTCGACGGGAAGTTCCGCAAGCGGACCTGCTACGCCGAGGGCTGGCGGACCTACGCGTTCGACGAGAACCACGAGGCGACCCTGCAACCCATCGAGAAAGCGATCAGATACCAGGCGGACGAGAACGAGTCGCTGGTCGAGATCGAGACGCAGTTCGGTCGATCACTGGAGATCACCGACCACCACAGCCTGTTCCGGTACGACGACGGAATCGAGGAGGTAGCCGGTGGGGACCTCGAAGAAGGGGACCTCGTCGTCGCGCCCCGCGAATTCGATGTCGAGGCGCAGCGTACAACCATCGACGTAGCCGAATGCGTCGACGAGCCGTACGTCGCCATCGACGACCACGTCGAAGACCTCCTCCGGACAGTCTGGGAATCGGGAGAGACTGGAAGTGACGAACGGGAGGCGTTTCTCACCGGTCTCAACCACCGGCCACCCGCTGGTGGATTGGATTACCGACTCTCCAAGGAGAAGATCCCCCTCGAGGCCTTGAAGACCATTCTAGAGGCTGGCGGGTTCGAACTACCGGAGACGACGGAAATCGGTCGACCAGGATCTTCGGACGGTATCTCTCGAACTGTCGCGGTCGACGGAGACTTCGCGTGGTTGCTCGGCCTGTTCGTCGCTGAAGGATCCACTTCGAGCGTCTGTCCCACGATCCACAACGCCGACGAGAGTCTCATCGACCGTGCGGCGGGGATTATCGAGGACACGCTCGGACACGAACCCGGCAGACGGTGGTCGAACCGGGCGTACGAACTCCGGTTCCCGACCGTATTCCGCGAAGTACTGTACGACCTCGGGTTCGAGGACGTCGATTCCTACGACTCTAGCGAGAAGGTCGTGCCCGACTGTATTCTCCACGCACCGCGCGAAGTCGTCCTCTCGTTCCTTCGTGGGTTCATCGCCGGCGATGGCAGTGACAGCACGGACGAGAACGTAACGACGGTCGGCTTCCACACCACGAGCGACGATGTGAAGGACGGCATCGTGTTCCTCCTGCACCGCCTCGGACTCGTCGCCAACATCTCCGAACGTACGAATCGTGAGGGCAACCGCCAGGACATCTACACGATCACCGTCTCGGGCGGTGCGACCGACAATCCACTCCATCGGATTCTCGACGGTGAGGAACCCTACTATCCGAAGAGTCTGGTCGTCTCGATTCCTGATGCCCTGATGGAGGTTCGGGAGATGGACATCGAGGGGATCAAACAACTGATCCCGAAGTACCTCAAGCGCCGGGACAACATCTCACTCGAAAAACTCCGCGAGATCGTCCGCGAACTCGAATCGCGGGATCTCCCCACCGATGCAGCGGAGCGACTCGACGATCTGCGCCCACTCGTCGACGGCGATCTCTCGTACCTGCGGGTCGAAAACGTCGACCGCGTCGATTACGACGGCTATCTCTACGATCTACAGGTGGGTGGTGAGCCGATCTTCACCGCCAACTGGCTGTACGCCCACAACTCCATGGACGCACCTCTCGTCATGTCCTCCCGGATCGACCCCACCGAGATCGACGACGAGGCCCACAACATGGACGTGATGGACCAGTACCCCCGCGAATTCTA
The DNA here is from genome assembly GCF_900110215.1 of Halorientalis persicus. Classification (GTDB taxonomy): domain Archaea; phylum Halobacteriota; class Halobacteria; order Halobacteriales; family Haloarculaceae; genus Halorientalis; species Halorientalis persica. Next base: position 10,419 of record NZ_FOCX01000004.1, read on the forward strand.
CGAGGCCACCCGCGAGATGGCCGACCCCGAGGACGTCGAGGACATCATGACCATCGCCGAGGAGAACCTGGGGACCGACCGCGAGTACACCGACTTCCGGCACACCCACGACACCAGTAACATCGCGCTCGGGCCGGATCTGTCGGCGTACAAGACGCTGGACGACATGATGAAGAAGATGAACGCCCAGCTGGAGCTCTCCCGGAAACTCCGGGCCGTCGACGAGACCGACGTGGCCGAGCGGGTCATCGAGTACCACTTCCTGCCCGACATCATCGGGAACCTCAGAGCCTTCTCCCAGCAGGAGACCCGCTGTCTAGACTGTGGCGAGAAGTACCGGCGCGTCCCGCTGACCGGCGACTGCCGGAACTGCGGTGGCGACATGACCCTCACCGTCCACCACGGGTCGGTCAACAAGTACATCGACACGGCCCTGGAAGTCGCCGAGGAGTACGGGACTCGCGAGTACACCACCCAGCGCCTGGAGATCCTGAAAAAGTCCATCAAGCGCATCTTCGAGAACGACAACAACAAACAGAGCGGGATTGGCGACTTCATGTAAGACCACCTTTTTGGCGAGGGGGTCGCCCTGCGACCCCCTCGCCAAAAACGTGGGCGAAAAAGCGGAACTCGCGCCGTGCGCGAGTTCCGGTGCTGTGCTGGCGGTTTCCGCGACCGCACCGCGACCGCACTGCGACCGCCTCCGCGGCCGTACCACTCCCCTCCATCTTCGCAGTGTCGGCCGTAGATTTAACCCCGGGCCCGACGAATCGTCACGGGTATGAGCGACAGTCCGGAGGGCACCACGCCGTCGTTCGGCCAGAGCGTCTACGACGACGAAGGCAACGAACTTGGCCGTATCCGCGGATTCGACGAACACGGGTTCTACGTGACGCTGGACGAGGGCATCGAGGGCTTCTCGGAGGAACACGTCACCTCCGGCCACGAGTGGGGCGAGGCCGAGTTGATGTGGCGCTGCTGGGGATGTGGCGAGATGGGCGACATCGAGGAAGACATCCCCGAGGCCTGTCCCACCTGTGGCGCGCCCAAAGAGGACATCTATTACTGGACCGAGGACTGACCGGCGACCGTGGACGTCCTCGTGTTCGGGGCCGGGAGCCTCGGCTCGCTCGTCGGCGGCCTGCTCGCCCGCCAGCACCGCGTGACCCTGGTCGGGCGTGACCCCCACGTCGGGACCGTCGCCACCGAGGGTCTGACCGTCGACGGCGAGATCGAGTGTCACGTCGAACCGGACGGGGTGACTGCAGTCCCGTCCGACGCCGCCCCCGATCTTGCGCTCGTGACCGTCAAAGCCTACGACACCGACGCCGCCGCCGAGGCGCTGGCGGACGCCGACGTGGGGGCAACGCTCTCCCTCCAGAACGGTCTCGACAACGAAACGGTGCTGGCCGACCGTCTCGACTGCCCGGTGCTGGCAGGGACCTGCACCTACGGCGCGATGCTCGCGGAACCGGGCCGGGTCACCTGCACCGGCGTCGGCGAGGTCGTACTGGGACCGCGTGACGGCGGCGAGTCCGACCCCGCGGATCGAGTCGGTGCGGCCTTCGAGACGGCCGGGATCGAGACCACTGTCGCGGCAGATATGCCGCGCCGAATCTGGGAGAAACTGGCGGTCAACGCGGGGATCAACGCCACCACGGCGCTGGCCCGGATCGAGAACGGCGCGGTGCTTTCCGGGCCGGCGAGCGAGGTGGCTGCCGAGGCCGCCCGCGAGACCGCCCGCGCGGCACGCGAGGCGGGAGTCGATCTCGCCGACGAGGCCGCCGTCGATGCCGTCCGGGCGGTCGCCGAGGCGACGGCCGACAACACGTCCTCGATGCAGCAGGACGTGCTGGCCGAGCGCCGGACGGAGGTCGACGCGATCAACGGGGCCGTCGCCGAGCGGATCGACGCGCCGGTCAACCGGACGCTCGCGGGACTGCTCCGGGCCTGGGGGCGGGCACGCGACCTTCGATAAGTTGCAAAGGTTTAGTGGGTCGCCGTCCGGAGCCACTGGTGATGGAAATCTTCGGGTCCAGCGGCGTTCGCGGGGTGGCAAACGAGTACCTCAACCCCGAGTTCGTCTGCAACATCGCGCAAGCGGCCGGCTCGGTCTGGGACGCCGACGCCGTCGCGCTGGCCCGGGACACGCGAACCACCGGCGAGATGCTGGCCAACGCCGCCGCCAGCGGGCTGGCCAGCGTGGGAGCGGACGTGCACCGACTCGGGGTCGTCCCGACACCTGGACTGCAGGCCTACTGCGAGCGGGTCGGCGTCCCCGGCGTGATGATCACCGCCTCGCACAACCCGCCCCAGTACAACGGCGTGAAACTCGTCGGAGCCGACGGGATCGAACTCTCGCGGGGGACCCTCGAACGCGTCGAGGAGCGCCTGCTCACCGAGGACTTCGATTCGGTCCCCTGGGACGAGACGGGCCGGGAGGAGCGGATCGACGACGCCCGTGACCGCTACGTCGAGCAACTGCTTGCCGCCGTCGACCGCGAGCGCATCGCCGACGCCGACCTGACGGTCGCGCTCGATCCCGGGCACGGCGCGGGGGCGCTCACCAGCCCCCGAATCTTCCGGGAACTGGGCTGTGACGTGGTTACGGTCAACGCCCAGGTCGACGGCCACTTCCCCGGGCGGGACCCCGAACCGGTCGCGGAGAACCTGGCCGATCTCGGACGGCTGGTCCGGGCGGCCGACGCCGACGTGGGGGTCGCACACGACGGGGACGCCGACCGGGCGATCTTCTTCGACGAACACGGCGAGTTCATCGAGGGTGACGGGGCGCTGGCGGCGCTCGCGGCGGCGGAACTCGACGCCGGTGACACGGCCGTCTCGGCGGTCAACGTCTCCCAGCGGCTGGTCGACGTGGCCGACCGCGCCGGGGCGGCCCTGTCGCTGACGGCCATCGGCAGTACGAACATCATCACGCGCATCCGCAACCTCCAGGCCGACGGCGAGTCGGTCCCCGTCGCCGGCGAGGGCAACGGCGGCATCCTCTTTCCCGACTACCGGATCACCCGCGACGGGGCCTACACGGCCGCGCGCTTCCTCGAACTTCTCGCCGAACGACCGGCCAGCGAGGTGGTCGCACCCTACGACGACTACCAGTTGCTCCGGACAGACGTGAAATACGAGACCGACGACGAGCGCCGCCGCCTGCTCGACGCCGTCGAAGCCGTCGCACGGGACGCCGACGCCACGCTCGACACGACCGACGGCTACCGGCTCGACTACGGCGACAGCTGGGTGCTGGCCCGGCCCAGCGGAACCGAGCCAGTGATCCGCGTCTACGCCGAGTCACGGGACCCTGCCCGGTCGGCCGACCTGGTCGAACGGATGCACGAGGCCATGGTCGCCGCCCGCGACGAGGACTAACCGGGCAGTTCCTCGAGTGTCGCCGCCAGTTCCTCGCGTGCTTCTCGCGTCGCGTCCAGGTCCGCCTGGACCGCGCCCGACTGGAGCCGCTGGCGTTCGGCGTCGTCGAGTTGCTCGCGGGCCTGTGCGCTCGTCCGGAGCCGGTCGTAGTCCTCGCGCTCGGTCAGCGCCCGCACGGTGCGGACCTTCGCGACCACGTCCTCCGGCGCGAACCGGCCCGTGACCTGGATCAGCTCCCGGGCGAGAAAGCGCAGTTCCGCGGCGGCCGGCGGCGGCCACGAGACGGTCAGGGGCTCGGCGTCGAGTCGCCGGAGGTACGTCTGACTCGCCCCGATGGCCGTCTTCAGCGCCGTCGCGTCGTCGACGTAGTGGTCGAGCTTGGACTTGGAGTAATCGGCGTACTCGAGCAGGGTGGGGATCGGTTCGGTCCCCGGCTGGTGAGTCTCGATGTAGTCGGTCAGCTTCGAAGGCGGCTGGCGGTACTCCACGAGCGGGAACGACGCCGTCGCCTCGACGAACCCCAGCACGTCTCGGGCGCTCGCCTCCCGTTTGAACTCGCGGAAGGCCGCCTCGACGGCGTCGTTGTAGGACGCGATGGGTTCGCGCAGTCGCTCGACCGGGGCGTCGAGGTCGGCCTCGCCCATCGCCACGAGGGCGTCGAGGTCGGCGATCCGCTCGTCCAGTTCCCGCACGCGGCGCTCGGCGCGGGTGCGCAGTTCCGCGTACCGATTCCGGGTCGCCTCGCGCTCTTCCAGCAGGGCGGCGTCGTCGGCGGCCGGCGAGAGCGCCTCCCGCGCCCGTGCGAAGTCCGATTCCGTGAGCCGGCGCTGCTGCATGATGTCGTCGACTTCCTCGAAGCACTCCCGATGGGGCAACTCCTCGGGGAGGCCGTCGACGAACTTCTCCATCTCTTCCTGGAACTCGATGAAGACTCTGAAATCGCCGTCGCCGGTCGCTTCCTCCTCGTAGTCGTCGAACAGCCGCTGGAGCCGGTCGTACTGCTCGGCGACGGCTTCGAGGTCGCCCTCGCCGCGCTCCTCGACGCGGGCCTGTGCGCTCTCGGCCGCGCGGTGGGCCGATTCGAGGTCCGCGATCAGGTCCGCTACGTCGTCGGGGCCCGCGCCGTCACTCATCGTACACGTCGTCGGGATCGAACACCCGGTCTCCGACGACTTCGCCGTCGATGGTGCGGTAGAAACACGAGCGATACCCGGTGTGACACGCGCCGCCCTCCTGTTCGACCAGGTACAGCAGCGAGTCGCCGTCGCAGTCGACCAGAATCTCTTCCACAGTTTGGATGTGGCCGCTGGTCGCGCCCTTCTCCCAGAGTTCGTCGCGGCTTCGCGAGTAGTAGTGGGCCCGCCCGGTCTCGCGGGTCCGCTCGACGGCCGCCCGGGTGACGAACGCGAGCATGAGAACCTCGCCCGAATCCGCGTCCTGAGCGACCGCCGGGAGCAAATCCTGCTCGTCGAAGGCTAACTCGACGTCGGCGTTGTCCATACTCCCCTCTGTGACCGTGGCACCGATATGCTTTGTGTCGCCGTCGCCGTCCGTCGATATCATCTCTGAAGCCGAACCGATTTCGGTTTCAGAACTTATTATCACGTCGAAAAACGCAGGATTACTTGCTCTCTGCGTTCTCAGAAACTGTAATCGGGTCTGAGGATTGAAGCCGCTGTGGCACAGAGCCTGTGTCGATGGAGCGCCGGAAATTCTTACGACGCGGGGCGGTCGGCGTGACCCTCGGGACCGTCGGCTGTCTCGGCATGGGTGGCGAGGTCGTCGTGACAGTCTCCCGTGACGTGTCCGTCCAGCCCGGGACCGGCTGGATCCGGGAGATTCCGGACGTGTCCGACCCCGGCGGCTCGATCTCGTATATCTCCCGGTCACAGGCTCCCTTCGACGTGTACTTTTTCACCAGCGAGAAACAGATGCGCCAGTACGACGCCTACACCAGCGGCGAGGACCCCGAGACCAAGCCGACCGGCGACCGCGACATCGGGCGCACGGCCACGGAAACTACAGGCGGCGAGTACAAGGCCAGTACGGAAAACGACGGCGGCCGCCAATCCATCGACGCGACCGGGCCGTACTACTTCGTCCTCGATCACTCCGATTACCCGGCCGCTGGCGGTGCCTGGCCGAGCGATATGCCGGAGCGCCGGACGATCTACCTGGATCTGACCGTCACGGAAAAACGGTTCGGGTTCTAGAAGACGCCGAGCCCTTCGATCACCGCGTACAGCACGTCCCCGTAGGTCAGCCCCAGCACGAGCCCGAGGAACATCGGGACGAGGAAGGGGATGCCGGGCGTGATCCACACCTCGTCGTCGCTGGTCAGTACTGTGAGCCCTTCCCGCAACTGTTCGGGCGTCGTCCCGTACGCGCTTCCCTCGATCTCCTCGAAGAACTGCTCTGCCCCCCAGGGATCGGCAATCTCCGTCTCCTCGGCTGGGTCCTCGTCGTCGGCGTCGACGGACGGATCATCGGCCGCGGCGTCGTCCTCCGGAGTCGGCCGGCCGCCGTCGGTCACCGTGATCGCGCCGTCGCCGGGTGGATTCGTCTCCGCCGGGATGGTCGCCGGGTCGCGGAACGCGTCGGGATCGGCCCGTAGCTCCGCGAAGCTCGCGCCCCGCCAGGACAGATACATCCGGAGCGCGTCCAGGTCGAGCCCACGCCGGGTGAAGCCGTCGGGCGTCTGGAGCAGGCGGCCGTACTCCTCGGTGACCCGCTCGGTGGCGACCGGGCGGCCGATCACCATCGCCTTGGCGACGTGGCCGCCGGCCGCGTTGCGCAACGTGAGCGCGACCGGGTAGAAGAGGCCGACGACGACGGTGTTCGAGAGGACCGACATCGCGAACACGCCCAGCGTCGGGACGACGACCGGGAGCGCGAAGTCGGGAAACAGGTACGTCGGGAAAGTCGGAAAGAGCACGGCGAGCGTGATCAGCGCCTTGGCGTCGGCCCCGCCGAAGCCACCGATCCACCAGAAGCCGTAGGCGAGTGGCACCACGAACCCGATGCTGATCATCACCCGCAGGAAGTACGCTCGCTGGTTGACGTATCCTACCGTCGCGCCCGTCCAGACCTGCCAGACCTCGACGGCGAGCGCGAGCAGCGCGACCCCGAGCAACGGAAGCCACGCCTGGTTGGGGACCCGTCGGGTCTTGATGTCCCGCCACGCGGCCCACCCCAGCGCCGGCACCGCCACCAGCCGGAGCAGATCCGGGATCGACGCCGTCACGATATCGGTCGCTACCACACCCGGGGCCAGCCACGGCTAGACAATAGCGTTTGCGAACGGCTCGAAACGGAGAAGGGGCCGCGTTAGATGACGCGGTTCTGCAGGTAGTCGAGGTGTTTCGCGTTGTAGACGATCCGGACCTCGTCGGCGTCGGGGCTGCCGATGCAGGTCAGACGGACGTTCTTGTCTTCGACCTCCTCGTCGCTGAGGATCTGCTGCATATCCATGTCGATCTCGCCTTCGACCACGATGGCGGCGCAGTTTGCACACGCGCCGGCGCGACAGGAGAAAGGCCAGTCGTAGCCCTGGGACTCGGCCGATTCGAGGATGTACTCGCCCTCGTTGACCTCGAGCGTGCCGTAGTCCTCGTCGTCGAGGTCGGCCTCGGCGGCCTTGTCGAACGTCTCGCTGTCGTACATGTCCCAACCGTGATCGTCCAGTACTTCGTAATTAAGGTACTCTACCGTGGGCATCAACTCTGTCGTTCGGCCCCCTGACTGTTAGACTTTGCTGTTTTCGGGTTCCCCCGATGAACAATTATGCCGAATGTTTCCGGCCAGCCGGTCAAAAGATGGGCACGAACCGGAAGAGCAGGTACGACGCGACCGTCGCGATGGCCGGGACGATGTTCTGGAGCAAGATTACTCGCGCCGTCGTCGCCGGCTCGAACAGGTCCGAGGCTCTCGGCAGGTCCTCGGGTTCTTCCTCGCCGATGGCTTTCCGGTCGCCGCTCTCGGGCGTGCCGCCCTCCCCGCCGACCGTCGGCGCGTCCTCTGCCTCGGCCGCCAGTGCACCCGGTGAGACCGCGGGCTGATCGCCCCCGCCCCGGACCGCGTCGCCGATGGTCGCCGTCCGGGTCGCCCGCCCCCAGCCGAGGCCGACGATGCTCATCGTCGCGATGATGACGAAACTGGCCGGCACGCCGAATGCCGACAGCATCGTCACCAGCGTGGAACTGACGACGGCGACGACCAGCGCCGCCAGGATCGGCAGATCCGTCAGGTCGTTGCCCACCGTGTCCATCGTCCGCCGGGCGATGGTGAACGCACCCAGCCCGATGGCCGCCCCACCCAGCAAGACGCCGTCGTAGAGCCCGAGCGAGCCGCTCCCGACCAGCGGTGCGACCGCGTTGGCGACGTTCGAGGCCCCCGCCGAGAACGCCATGTAACAGCCGATACCGACGACGGACAGCGTCCCCACGAACTCCCGACGAGTCGTCCCCGGCCCCAGCGTGGGCCACGGGACCGTTCCCGACCGATCCAGCACGAGTAGCGAGCCCTCCGACTGGGAGATGGCGAACGACTCGACCAGCCGCGGGTAGAAGTACCGCCCGATGACGCCACAGACCCAGAACGCGAGCACCGGCGCGAACAGCCACCAGGAGACGATCTCGCCCATCTCCGCCCAGTTGAGGGTGCTCTGGGCCAGTCCGAGCCCCGCGATCGCGCCGACCGCCGTCATCGATGTGGAGGCCGGCACGCCCACGACATTCGAGAGAAAGAGTGCGAACCCGATGAAAAACAGAACGGCGATGGAGGTCGACAGCGTGAACGCGCTCTCGGGGACGATCTGTCCGCCGAGTGTCTCGACCACCTCCGTCCCGACGGTGACCCCGCCCAGCAGCGCGAATACCGTCATCAGCCCTGCAGCCCCGATCTTCGAGACCGTTCCCGCGCCGACGGCGGGGCCGAACGCCACGCCCGTCGAGGATCCACCGATGTTGAATCCGACGAATACGGCCACCAGAAGTCCGAGCGCGAGGAGGGCCGATACCATGTGCGCTCCTGCGAGTGCCGCAGATTAAACGATGGCGCTTTCGACGATACCCGCCGCCGTCGGTGGAACCCGTCCATCGGCCGCCTGCGACCGACACCCTTTCCGCAGTCGCCCGCGGAGTCGGGTATATGTTTCCCGAGTTCGAGGTCGTCCCCGCCGTAGATATGCAGGACGGCCAGGTCGTCCAGCTCGTCGGCGGCGAGCGCGGCACCGGCACGGAGTACGGCGACCCCGTCGAGGCCGCCCGCCGCTGGGTCGACGCGGGCGCACGCACCCTCCACCTCGTCGACCTCGACGGCGCGTTCGAGGGCGAGCGCGAGAACGCCTCCGCCGTCGACGCCATCCTCGACGACGTAGACGTCGACGTGCAACTGGGCGGCGGCATCCGTACCGTCGCCGACGCCACCGACCTGCTGGACCGTGGCGTCGACCGCGTCATCCTCGGCACCGCGGCCGTCGAGACCCCCGAGATCGTCGAAGGGATCAGCGACGAACACCCCGGGAGCGTCACGGTGAGTCTGGACGCGAAGGACGGCGAGGTCGTCGTCTCGGGCTGGACCGAGGGCACCGGCCTCGACCCGGCCGAGGCCGCGACCCGGTACGAGGATCTCGGCGCGGGTGCGATCCTGTTCACCGACGTGGACGTGGAAGGGCAACTCGAGGGGGTCCGCACCGACCCCGTCCGGCGGGTCGTCGAGGCCGTCGACATCCCCGTGATCGCCAGCGGCGGCGTCGCGACGCTAGAGGACGTTCGCGACCTGCAGGCGGCCGGCGCGAGCGCCGTCGTGGTCGGGAGCGCCCTCTACGAGGGGCAGTTCACGCTGGAAGACGCGATGGCGGCCGGTGAGTAGTCAGGCCTGCGTGCCGCCGGTGACCCGCCCCGCCGCGGTGACGCCGCCGCTCGTCAACTCCCCGAGGGGCTCGGTGAGGCTGTATGCGGGCGTCTCGACGGTGATCTCGGTACTGTCGGTGACGCCCGAGAAGTGCAAGACGAGTTCGTAGTCACCGTCCGATCCGATCGGGTTGGCTTCCTCCTGGCTTCCGTCGACCGTCCGCGCCCAGGCGTACTCGCCGGCGTGTGCGGGGTCGGCAGTCCCCTCGATCACGTGGCCGTAGGGCTGATACTCGACGTTCTCGCCGGCCATCGGGTAGTCCAGCTGGTGCCACTCCCAGAACCCCTCGTCGATGGCGTACACTTCCTCGTAGCCGTTCTGATACAGCTGGGCCGCTCGCATCGACGAGAGGTGGTGTGGACAGCCACAGTAGGTCACGATCCGGTCGCCCTCGGGCCAGGCCGTCGCGGGGTCGTCCTGGCGGCCGCTCGCCGGGCTGAGGACCGCGCCGGTGACGTGTGAAGTCGCGTACTGTCGCTCGCCGCGGGCGTCCGCGAACCGCGCCTCGCGCCGGCGGTACCAGTCGTAGGCCACGTCGATGGGCACCAGCGGCACCTCGATCCCCTGCTCGTAGGCGATGGTCTCGAACGACGACGTGTCCGCGTTCGGCGGCGGTGGCGTCTCGTCGATCACCGACGGATCGGGATATCCGTCCGCCGCGGCCGAGATCGACTCCGGCGTCCCGCTGTCGGTCCCAGCACTTCCGGTTGCGCTGTCGCTCGGCGTCCCGTCCGACGATCCCCCCATACAACCCGTCAGTCCGGCGGCGGCCCCCACCGCCCACAGAAATCGACGGCGATCCATGTCAGTACGCCAGCACCGACGGGGCAAAACGATAACGCCTGCCGCGCTCGCCGATCAGGTCCGCCCCTGCCGACCGCCGGGGCGGTCGACGCGGCCACCGGGGCCGGAAAACCGCGGGACAGCGAGCAGGTACGCGCCCACCGCCAGCAGGACGACGGCGACGGGCAGCGTCGGGCCACTCCCGACGAACAACAGTCCTGTCGCCGCCACGAGCACGCCGAGCGCGTCGCGCTTGTGCATACTCGTGTGGTGAACAGTCACACGCACAAATAGCTCAGTCAGACGGCCGTCATCGGCGCGTCAGCGCTGCCGGCCGCGGCTCACGGCCCGAAACCACCTTATGCCCGGCCCGTCTCCCTCGACGTATGAGCGACCGGACGGCGGCGGTGACCCGTGAGACCGCCGAAACCGAGATCGAGGTGACCCTCGACGTGGACGGCGACGGTGATGCGACGGTCGACACCGGCATCGGCTTCTTCGACCATATGCTGGAAGCCCTCGCCAAACACGGTCTGTTCGATCTCACCGTCGACTGCGACGGCGACCTGGAGATCGACGACCACCACACCGTCGAGGACGTGGCGATCACCCTTGGCCAGGCCTTCGAGGAAGCGCTAGGGGACAAGCGCGGCATCCGCCGCTACGCCGACCGGAAGGTCCCGCTGGACGAGGCCGTCGCCGAGGTCGTCGTCGACGTGTCGGGCCGCCCCTTCTTCGAGTTCGACGGCGCGTTCGCACAGGCACAGGTCGGCGAGTTCACCAGCCACATGGGCCAGCACTTCCTGCGCTCGCTCGCGACGAACGCCGGGTTGACCCTGCACGCCTCGGTCACCGGCGAGAACGCCCACCATCAGGTCGAGGCGCTGTTCAAAGCGCTGGCGCGGGCGCTGGACGATGCGACCCGCATCGACGAGCGCCGCAGCGACACGCCGAGTACGAAAGGCGAACTCTAGACTGACTCCAGCAGCGCGTCCAGCAGGACCGACTCGGCACGTCGGAGCAGTTCGTTCGCGGTACTGGGCGCACAGCCCAGTTCGTCGGCGACCGCCTCGAAGGAGGTGGCTCTCGGTGTCTCGTAGTACCCCAGTTCGTGTGCGACCAGCACCGCCTCGCGCTGGCGGTCGGTCAGCCGGCCGAGATAGCCCGGTTCGTCCGGCGTGTACTCGCCGGTCCACTCGATTTCGACGGCGATCCGGTCGGTCACCTCGGCGAAGGCGGCCTGGAGCGCCGCCTCCGTGCCCGCCACCGTGACCCGGACGCCCCGGTCTGTGTACCGGAAGGGTGGGTCCAGTATGAGGGCGTGGGACTCGGCGATGGCGAGCAACTCGCTCAGCGTCTCGCGCTCGCTGACGTGGACGAACGCGAACAGCTGTCCGTCACCCCCGTCGATTACGTCGTAGTCGTACACGTCCGCGCGGTCGCGGAACACCGCGTCGAGCGCCGCGGCGTCGTCGCCGGCCAGCCGGTACAGGAGCGCGTAGGTCCCGTCGCTGTGCCACTCCAGGGCCACGAGCGCCTCCCGCTGGACGCCGTCGACGCCCGCGATGGCCGCGTCGACGCCCGGGAACGCCTGCCCCTCGGGGAGGACCTGTCCTTCGACGGCGCGCATCACGTTTGCCTCACGGTGGCGGGGCTGAAGGTTCTGTCTCCCGGCTCAGTACTCGAACTCGGTGTCGATGGCCGCGGCTTCTTCGGTCATCACGACGGCCGCGTCGCTGTACTGGAGGGTCCGCTGCATATCGCCGTCCAGCTCGAACTCGCCGCTCATCAGCCCGTCGATGGCTCCCAGGTTCTCCCGGAGCAGTTCCTTCCAGGTGCCGTACTCGCCACGGAAGGCAAAGCCCCAGTCGACGCCGTCGGGGTCGTCGGTCCGGAACGCGTCGGTACAGACGCCGTCTTCCAGCCCGACGAAGAAGTACAGGTCCTCGCCGTCGTAGGTGTCGTCGGGCCGGATGTGAAAGAGGAAGTCGCCGTTGAAATCGACGCCCCAGCCCGCGCCGACCTCGCTGTACTCCGCCGAGCCGTTCAGTCGTTCGCCCCACGCCTCGATCCACTCGTCAGCGTCACTCGGCAGTGTGAGTGCCATACTCGCTGATTTAGCGCCCCGCCCGTAGCGATTGCCGCGAATCGAGCCGTATATTTATAACGGGCCAGCCATCCCCGCCGCGCCGGTCACCGGCGCGACCGACCCGTCCAGCCGGAACTCGTCGAGGACCCCCATCACTCGCCCTCCAGCAGGTCCCGATCCAGTTCGATACCCAGGCCCGGTCCCTTCGGCGGCGTGACAGTGCCGTCCGTGGCGGTGAACTCGCCGTGGATCGGTGCCGCCCACGCCTCGGGCGTCCACGGCGGGTCGTGGGGGAACTCACACCAGTCGGCCCCGATCGCCGCCATCACGTGCAGGTTCGCGGCGAAGCCGATGGCGTTGGTCCAGGTGTGTGGGACGAACCGAACACCTCGATTCCGGGCGGCCCCGGCGACCTCGACGGCCCGCTTGATCCCGGTCACCAGCGCCGCGTCGGGCTGGAGGACGTCCACGGCGTCGCGGTCGAGGAACTCGTACAGCTCCTGGGGCCCGCCGTTGAACTCCCCGCCGGCGATGGGAACCGCGGCGGCGTCGCGCAGGCGCGCGTACCCGTCGTAGTCGTGGCGGGGCAGGGGCTCCTCGAACCACGCGATCCCGCCGATGTCGGCCAACTCGCGGGCGACCGCCTCGGCCTCGGCCACCGACCACTGGGTCTCGTCTTCCATCACCCGGACCGCCCACCCCTTGTTCGCGTCGACCATCAGCGTGAGGTCGGGGAACGCCTCCCGGACCGCCCGCACCACGTCGAGGTCGGCCCGCTCGGCGATCCGGAGCTTGACGGCCTCGAACCCCTCGTCGACGCGGTCCTCGACGTACCCGATGCGTTCCTCTGCCGGCTGGACCTCACCGGTGCTGGCGTAGGCCCGGATCGGGTCGTCGCACCCGCCGAGCAACTCGTAGACGGGCTTGCCGGCGTCCTTGCCGATGATATCCCACAGCGCGAGTTCGAGGTGCCACGGCCGCGGCCCGATCAGATCGACCGTCTCCAGTTTGCGCATGATGCCCTCGACGTCGTGTGGGTCCTCGCCCTGCAGGAACAGCGAGAGCGGTGTCGCGTAGTCGAGGCCGCCGGCGAAACTCGGGCTCGCGGTGACGCCCGTGATGCCGGCGTCGGTCTCGATCTCGAACACTTCGGCCTCGTGGCTCCCCTGTGGGTAGCCCGGGATCCAGTTCGGTCGGAAACTGTCCGCCAGCTGGTGGCTGACGTGGTGTTGCGTGACTCCGGTTATCTGCATCTCGTTGCCCAGTCGTCGCCCTCCCTGGTAGCAGTTCTCACGAATCGAGACGGGTGTTTATAAGACAGAGGTCTCGGGCCCCGACAGCTGACCGATGCCAAGACATACTACGGTCGGCGGTCGTGTTGGGGAGTATGTTCGCGGAGATCATGGAGAAATTCGAGGGCAGCCCCTCCCAGCAGGCGGTGATTCGACTCCTCCTCGAACGGGGCTTCTCGGTCAACGACGACGGCCGGGTCGTCTCGGGCGGCATCGAGATTCCCAACACCGGCATCGCCCGGGAGATCGACGTGGATCGGCGGGTCGTGGACTCGACGACCGACGCCATCCTCGACGACGAACAGCTGCGGCGCATCTTCCAGAACATTTCCCAGATCCCCAGCCTGATGGACCTGGCCCCGGTGCTTGACCTGCACGTCCTGACCGTCGACGTGTACGACACCGAACAGCCCGGCATCGTCGCCGAGATCGCCGGCATGATCGCCGAGGAGGGCATCTCGATGCGCCAGACCGTCTCCGAAGATCCCGAGTTCGCTGTCGACCCCAAACTCTACATCGTGACCGAGGAGGCCCTGCCCGGCGACCTCCTCAACGAGATCCGCGACCGCGACTACGTGCGCAAGATCGAGTTACAGTGAGTCGACGGGTCCCTGCGGGGCCGGGCTGCCACAAATAATTTTGAGGATCCTCCTGAAAGACGATGACATGGCCCCGTCGCCGGACGCCGAGGCGTTGCTCGACCTCGCACAGGACAAGATCGTCGTCCTCGATGCGGCGGGGTGGTTCGAGTACGCCAACGCGGCGGTCGAGCGGCTCCTCGGGTACGCGCCGGACGAGCTGGTCGGCACCTGCGTGTTCGACTACGTTCACCCCGCGGACACGGCGGCGGTCAGGGAGTGTTTCGATCGGGTCGTCGAGGCGGACGACGAACTGGTCGAACAGGCCACCTACCGGTTCCAGCACGCGGACGACTCGTGGGTGTGGCTGGAGAGTCGCGTCTCGAACGCCCGGCGGCCGGAGATCGACGGTTACGTCGTCACCTCGCGTGACGTGACCGAGCGCAAGCGACTGGCCGACAGACGGCGCGAGTCCGAGCGCCGTCTCCGCCAGCTCAGCGAGAACACGAGCGACGCCCTCTGGATGTACACCAGCGACTGGGAGGAACTGCTGTTCATCAACTCCGCCTACGAGGACATCTGGGGGATGTCACCCGACGAACTCCGGGCCGACCCGACGAAGTTCATGGCGGCCGTCCATCCCGAGGACCGGGAGGCGGTCAGACACGAGATGGAACGGCTCTCGGCCGGCGAGCCGGCCGAACTGGAGTGTCGGGTCAACGCCGACCGGGACTACCAGCGGTGGGTGTGGATCCAGGCGACGCCCGTGACCGTCGACGGCGAGGTCACCCGGATCGTCGGGTTCACCCGCGACATCACCGACCGGCGGCGACGGACCCGGCAGATGCAGGTCCTCGACAGACAGTTGCGCCACAACCTCCGCAACGACATGAACGTCATCATGGGCCGGACGGAGGCCGCACGCGAGGCCGACGCCGACGTGGACGCGCACCTCGACACCATCGAGCGCACGGCCGGACGGATCGTCGACGCCGCCGAAAAACAGCGCGCGATCATCGACGTCCTCGAAGCGGGCGCGGTCCACGAGCCGGTCGCGTTCGCCGCGGCCGTCCGGAAGACCGTCGAGCACGTTGCCGACGCCCACCCGGCCGCCACGGTCGAGTACGACCTGCCCGCGTCGGTCACGGTGTCGGCGGTTCCACAGATCGTCGGGGGCGTCCGCGAACTCGTCGAGAACGCCATCGAACACACGACGCATCCGTCCCCGACGGTGACTGTCACGCTCACCGCCGACGAGGACGTCGCCGAACTCTCGGTGGCCGACGAGGCCCCGCCTATCCCCGAACGCGAGTACGCCAGCCTGACCGAGGACTACGAGGACGACGCCTTGCTCCACAGCAGCGGCCTCGGGCTCTGGCTCGCGTACTGGACTGTCGACCTCTCGGACGGCCGGCTCACCTTCGAGACCGACGACGACGGCAACGTCGTGACGATGCACCTCCCCCGCCACGCCGGGTAGCCGGCGCGACCGCGAGGCGGTCAGCGCAACCGGACGTACGGCGGGACTTCGAGCGGTTCGACGACGCGCGTGTGGCCGGGCGTCCCGGCGGGCGATTTGGGCACCGAGAGGTACTGGAGTTCGTCGTTCCCTCGCCAGGTGCGTATCACCTGATCCGCGACCCCCGAGAAGAAGGCGGTGAGCCGGTCGCCGGCCACCGCGCGGTCGCCGGTCAACACCAGCGTGAGGTCGTACTCGCCGTTCATCAGGTTGCCGTCGGCCCAGTAGTAGAGTTGCCGGGACTCGTTTTCCGTGACGAGGTGGGCCATCGCCGAGTGTTCGATGATCGCCACGGCCTCCTCCACCCGACCACCCAGTGCCGCGACCAGCGTCCGGAACGCCTCCTGGATACTGCCCTCCTCCTCCTGCAGGACGACGTTGTCGGTGTCGAGACCGGCGACGGCCGGCTCGTTCGGGCTCCGACTGATGGGATCGATCAGGTACAGCAGGTTCCGGTCCATCAGTTCCGTGACCGGCGCGACCGCGTCGGAGAGCAGGCCGTCCACGCGGTTGACCAGCGTGCCGGGCGCCGTCACCAGCACGACCGGCGCGTCCTGCTCGACGGCGCGGGCGACCAGTGCGGCGGTAAAGGGCCAGTGATCGGCCGTCCCGTCGTGTTCGAAGAGGGTGGTGCCGTTGCGGACGAAGCCGCCGGTGAGGTCGTCCAGCGTCGGGATGCCGGTCCGGAACGGGTCCTCGTGGGTCGCCCACTCCCTGGCGGTGACCGTGACGCCGTCGTCGTCGTGGGCGAGTGCGTGCCGGCGGGTGTCGTGGTCCCGGCTCCGGAGTTTCTCGACCCGGCAGAACGGTCGGGCGTCGCCCTCGATCTCCTCGCGCCAGCAGTCGACGACACCGTGGGCCAGGCGAGCGACCGATCCCGGTTCGTCGTCCGTGGCGGTCAACACCGCCGTCGTCGCGTGGTCGTCGAGCCGTTCGAGCAGGTGAAAGCGGCCGTGGCGGCCGCGCTCGCGGTCGGGTGCGAGCTCGACCAGTCCGCCAGCCCCGTCGACCACCAATCGGTCCCACTCGTCGCCCGAGAGGCGCTCGATCAGCGAGCCGAAGGGGATCGTGTCGGCACCGTCGGCGGTGACGAAGCGGACGCCGCCGCCGCTGGTGTCGCGGTGGACGGCCGCCAGCGAGACGCTCTCGGCCGGGTCCAGCGACGACCGGACCACCCCCAGGGGCTCGTCGGTGGTCACGTACAGGCAGTCCTCGCCCTCGCGGGCACCCGCGTCGAGAAACTGCATCGCCAGCCGGCTCTTCCCTACGCCCGACGGGCCACGGAACAACAGCGTCCGACCCTCGGGCACGCCCCCACCGAGCATCTCGTCGAGCATCGCATCCCCGGTCGACCGTGACATACCCCCAACAGTGTACCGAACCGACAAATAAGGTCGGCACGGCTCGGCCCCGAAAACGACGGCGGAAGCGGTTTGGGCCCCGCCCCGCTATCCCCGCCCGTGACCGACCGCTACCGGACCCTCGCCGGCCGCGGGCAGGCCGCCTTCGAGAGCAAGGGCTCGGAGTTTATCGGCCACGCCGCGCCCGCGACCAGCGTCGAGGCCGCCGAGGCCTTCGTCGCGGAGATCCGTGAGACGTACGCCGACGCGACCCACAACGTCCCGGCCTACCGCGTCCGGACCGACCCGCTCACCGAGTGGGCCTCCGACGCCGACGAACCCTCCGGCTCGGCCGGCAAACCCGCGCTGAACGTCCTGCAGGGCGAGGACCTGGAGAACGTCGTCGCCGTCGTCACCCGCTACTACGGCGGGACGAAACTCGGCGTGGGCGGCCTGGCCCGCGCCTACTCAGAGGGGGTCAAGGTCGCCGTCGAGGACGCCGGAATCACCGAGCGCCGCCCCCACGAGTCGTTCTCGATCACCGTCGAATACGACGACTCCGGCACCGTCCGGGGGATTCTCGAATCCGAGGGCGTCGAGTTCGACGCCGACTACGAGGCCGACGTGACCTTCGACGTTCGCGTCCCGGTCGCCGACGCCGCCGCCCTCCGGGACCGGATCCGGAGTGCGACCAGCGGCCGTGCCGTCATCGAGAACGTATAAACGACCCAACCTGTGTTCGGATGCAAGTTACAGTTCGACTGCAGTCTTGTGGTTTTCCAGGTGAAACGGGGGGGTTTCGACGTGCGTCGACATTCCCCACACTGACGAGTCAGGTCGTGCGGAACGCGCGGTCGCCGGCGTCGCCCAGCCCGGGGACGATGAAGCCGTCGTCGTCGAGGTGGTCGTCGATGCTGACGGTCAGCAGGTCGACCTCGGGGAACTGCTCGGCGACGCGGGTGACGCCGGCGGGGGCGCTGACCGCCGAGAGGACGAACAGGTTGTCGGGGTCGCCAGCGGCCGTGACCCGTTCCAGCACGGCGGTCATGGTCGAGCCCGTCGCCAGCATCGGATCCGCGACGATCACCGTGTCGGCCTCGGTGATCTCGGGCATCTTCTCGTAGTCCACGTCGATGGGGAACTGGCCGTCCTCGTCCATCCCGGCGCTCTCGTCGCGGCCGGCGCTGATGACCCCCTGTTTCGCGTGCGGGAAGGCTTTCAGGAGTCCCTCGACGAAGGGTGTGGCCGCCCGGAGGACGTTGACGATCACCACGTCGTCGAGGCCGGTGACGCGCTCGCCCATCGTGTCGGTCAGGGGTGTCTCGATCTCGACGTACTCCGTACTCATCGCGCCGTCGATGATCTCGTAGCCACAGATCCGTCCGAGCTTCACGAGTCCCTTCCGGAAGGCGACCTGTTCGGTCTCGACGCTGCGCAGATCCGAGAGCGTGTGCTTGGCGAGCGCGTGCGTCACGAGATACGCGTCGCCGCGTCGTTCGATTGCCATACTGGCGGTGTCAGCCCCGACAGCATAAAATCGGACTGATCGCGGCCGCTGTGTCGCCGGCCAGCCGCCGTCAGTGCTCGACGCCCATCTCGGAAAGTAGCGTCACCGCGGCCGCGTGCGAGGACGGCGGGCCGCGTGCGGTCACGAGGTCGCCGTCGACGACGACCGCGGTGTCGTCGTCGAGCTTGGGGTCGAAGTTCCCGCCCGCTGTGCGCACTTCGTCCTCGACCCAGTAGGGGAGTTTTCGCCCGTCGGGCATATTGTCGTTCTCGTCGACGATTCCCTCCTCCCAGGCGTTGGGGAAGCCGGTCACGTCGCGACCCTCGACCAGGAACTCGCCGTCGGAATCGCGGGTGAACGCCATGATGCCGGCGGCGTGACAGACGACCAGCGCCTTGCTGTCGCCCTCTTCGACGGCCGTCCGGAGCGCGGCCCGGGCGTGGCGGTCCTGGTTCACGTCCCACGCGGTGCCGTGGCCGCCGGGGAACACGACCGCGTCGAAATCGGCGGGGTCGACCTGTGCCAGCGGCGTCGGGTCGGCGAGTCGCTCGTCGGACTCGGCCACCTCGCGGACGTGCTCGGCGGTCGCCTCGCCGACCTCCTCGGGGTCGATCGAGCGTTCGTCGATCACCGGCTCGCTGCCGCTCGGGGTGGCGACTGTGATGTCGACCCCGGCGTCGGTGAGCGTGGTGAGCGGCTCGATACATTCCTCGCCCCAGTAGCCCTCTTCGCTGACGACGAACAGTGCGGATGGCATGGAACCCAGTATAGCAGTTTCGGACGGAAAAGTTCGTTTTCCGCTCCGTTGACGACTGCCGAGGATGGGGGAAAAGGTATATCCCGCCGTGCCTTACCTGTGGGAAACCGATGGAAGAGAGTGTCTCGGGGTTCAAACAGCGCGGTCGCTGGGTCGACGTGGTGGAACACGGCGAACGGCTCATGCGCGCGCTGACGGACCTCGCGGAAGACCCCGATGTCGACGCCGTCGACGAGGATGCACTGGCGGAGTTCGACGACTGGCGACCCAAGACCGACGAACGCCTCGACGAGGACGTCAACGAGAAGACCGCCGAACAGGCGAGCGTCGGCGAGGGCGAGGGCGAAAAGGCCGGCAAGGACCCGGACGAAGACCTCCAGAAAGCCGGCGAGAAACTCACCGAGTCCTACGAGAAACTCGACGAGGAACCCGACGAGGCCGTCAACAAGTGGGGCGAGTCGATCGACTACGTGGCCCGCGCGGCCGACTCCGCGGGTCGGAAGGCCCTGCGGGCCGTCGAAGGAGCCGTCTACAAGAACGTGATGACCCAGATCGCGCCCTACTACTTCGACAACGAACTCGTCTCCGCCAACCTCCAGCGGTCGGGTCGCGGCGAGGCGCCCGAGTACGTCTTCGAGGTCAACGTCAACGACGACGACCTGAAGATCCGGGTGTCGAACAAACTCGCCGACTACGAGTCTTCGGTCGACCGCTGGCACGTCGACACGCCCAAAGACACCGACACCGTCGCCGCCGCCGAAGGCGTCGACCCGCCCGAACCCAGCGACGACCTCGTCGCCGAGTCCAACGAGCCCGCCCCCGACGACGGGGAGTGAGCTCCCGGAGCGCGACGCCGCCGGGGCGCTCCTTCCGATCCGGGCAATATTTTTTCCGATGACGAAAACGAAGGCCGCGGATCGCAACCAATAGCTTTGTATTCGCGGAACGCGGATGTCTGTCTGGAGACCACCCTATGACAGAGGATACGCCATTCCCGACGCAGAACAGGTCACCAAAGGACTGGTGGCCGGAGATGCTCGATCTCGCGCCGCTCGACCAGAACGCGCGTGACTCGGGGCCGTACGACGACGATTTCGATTACGCCGAGGCCTTCGAGGAACTCGATTTCGAGCAGGTGAAAGCAGACCTCGAGGAGGTCATGACCTCCTCTCAGGACTGGTGGCCGGCCGACTACGGCCACTACGGACCGCTTTTCATCCGGATGGCGTGGCACGCCGCCGGCACGTACCGCACCACCGACGGTCGCGGTGGGGCCTCCGGCGGCACCCAGCGGCTCCCCCCGCTGGATAGCTGGCCGGACAACGCCAACCTCGACAAGGCCCGCCGCCTGCTCTGGCCGGTCAAACAGAAGTACGGCAAGAACCTCTCGTGGGCGGACCTGATCGTCCTCGCGGGCAACGTCGCCCTGGAGTCGATGGGCTTCGAGACGTTCGGCTTCGCCGGCGGCCGCGAAGACGAGTTCGAACCCGACGCGGGTGCCGACTGGGGGCCCGAAAACGAGATGGAGTCCTGGGACCGCTTCGACGAGGACGACGACCTCCTCGGCCAGCTCGGCGCCACCGTGATGGGGCTGATCTACGTCAATCCCGAGGGCCCCGAGGGTGAACCCGACCCCGAGTGGTCGGCCCAGCGTATCCGCCAGTCGTTCAGCCGCATGGCCATGAACGACCGGGAGACGGCCGCTCTCATCGCCGGCGGCCACACGTTCGGGAAGGTCCACGGTGCCGACGACCCCGACGAACACGTCGGTCCCGAGCCCGCCGCCGCGCCCATCGAGGACATGGGCCTGGGCTGGGAGAGCGACTACGGCTCCGGGATGGGCGACGACACCATCACCAGCGGTATCGAAGGCCCCTGGAACTCCACCCCCACGATGTGGGACACCTCCTATCTCGACAACCTCCTGAACCACGAGTGGGAAGCTCACCAGGGCCCCGGCGGTGCCTGGCAGTGGCGGCCCGTCGACGCGGACGAGATCGAAGACGCGCCGACCGCGCAGGACCCCGAGGGCGAGCAGACGCCGATGATGCTGACGACCGACGTGGCGCTGAAAAAAGACGACGACTACCGCGAGATCATCGAGGAGTTCCAGAACGACCCCCGGGCCTTCCTCGAGGCCTTCTCGAAGGCGTGGTACAAGCTGATCCACCGCGACATGGGGCCGCCCGAGCGGTTCCTCGGCCCCGAAGTGCCCGAGGAGACCATGATCTGGCAGGACCCCCTGCCCGACCGTGACTTCGAGCCCGTCGGCGAGGACGCCGCCGCACAGCTCAAAGACGAGATCCTCGACTCGGACCTGACGACCCAGCAGCTGGTCAAGACCGCCTGGGCCGCCGCCTCGACCTTCCGCGTCAGCGACAAGCGCGGCGGTGCCAACGGCGCGCGCATCCGGCTGGAACCCCAGCGCAGCTGGGAGGTCAACGAGCCCGACCAGCTCGAGACGGTCCTCTCGACCTACGAGGAGATCAAGGCCGAATTCAACGAGTCCCGTTCGGACGGGACGGCCGTCTCGCTGGCCGACCTGATCGTGCTGGGTGGCAACGCCGCCATCGAAGAGGCCGCGAGCGAGGCCGGGTACGATGTCGACGTGCCCTTCGAGCCGGGGCGCGTCGACGCCGAGGAAGAGCGGACCGACGAGGAGTCCTTCGAGGCGCTCAAGCAACCGGCCGACGGCTTCCGCAACTACGTCGGCGAGGCGTTCGCCGAGTTCGACCGCAAGCCCGAGGAACACCTGGTCGACCAGGCCGACCTGCTCGACCTCTCGGTCGAGGAGATGACCGTGCTGGTCGGCGGCCTGCGGACGCTCGGTGCGACCCACGGCGACGACCGTGGCGTCCTCACCGACGACACCGAAACCCTCGACAACGACTTCTTCGTGAACCTGCTCGACATGGGCTACGAGTGGGAGGAAGCCGGCGAAGACGGAGCCACGACGGTCTACGAGGGCTACGACCGCGACACCGGCGAGGTCGCGTGGGAGGCGACCCGCTTCGACCTCATCTTCGGGTCGAACTCCCGGCTCCGGACCATCGCCGAGGTCTACGCGTCCGAGGACGGCGAAGAGGAGTTCGTCGAGGACTTCGTCGATGCCTGGCACACGGTCATGACGCTGGACCGCTTCGATCTGGAGTAACGGGCTCGACCCTGCACCGACCGCTTTTTCCGCCGCGACTCCGACCCGAGCGGCGGCGCTCCTCGCTCCTGGACGCGGGCAGTCGTCACGCGATCAGTTGCCCCCGCGGGCCACTCAACCGACGCCCGAACTACTGCGGGGAACGACCCCCGCACCAGGATCACCAGTCGCGTTCGATCGAGAAGCCGCCACAGTCCGGGCAGACCTGTCGCCGGGCCTCGTACTGTGAGCCACAGCGTCGACACTCGTACTCCCCGTTCCGTCCGGTGAACCGCCGCAGTCGTTTCAGTACCACTGCCCCCACCTATCATCCACTGTTTACGCCATCACGTATAATTATTCGGCAACTACCGCGCAAAAAACGATAGTTAACACCGCGCTGGCCGCCGGATGGCGGCAGGTTATTACGCTTGCCGGCAGTAGCCGTGTATCGAATGGTTGCTGGAGGCACGCTCGCGACGTTTCTGGTCGCTGGAGCGGCGAGTCTGTTCATGGCGTGGGCCATCGGCGCGGGCTCGTCGGGGTCGACGCCGTTCGCCCCGGCGGTCGGTGCCAACGCCATCTCGGTCATGCGCGCCGGCTTCATCGTCGGACTGCTCGGTCTGGGGGGGGCCGTCCTCCAGGGCGCGAACGTCACCGAGGCAGTCGGTCGGGAACTCATCCTGAACGTCGCGATCACGCCGCCCGCGGCCGTCGTCGCGCTCATCACCGCGGCGGTGCTGGTCGCCATCGGCGTGTTCGCCGGCTACCCCATCGCCACCGCCTTCACCGTCACCGGCGCGGTCGTCGGCGTCGGGCTGGCGCTGGGCGGCGACCCCGCCTGGGCCAAGTACACCGAGATCGTCGCGCTGTGGGTCGCCGTCCCCTTCGTCGGCGGTGGTATCGCCTACGGCACCGCCAAGACGCTCCGGGACGAGCGCGTCCCCGAGTCCATCGCCGTCCCTCTGCTGGCCGGCGTCGTCGGCGCGATCCTCGCGAACGTCCGGTTCGTCGTCCTCGGCCCGGCCGGCGAGGCCGCCTCGCTCACCGACGTCGCCGCCACGTCCCTCTCCGAGTTCCCGTCGCTCGTCGTCTACGCTGGCGTCACCCTCGCGGCTGCGACACTCGTCGCCGTCGTCCTCTGGTGGGACCTCCGCGGGAACCCCGCGGCCGGCCAGCGCCACTTCCTGCTCGCGCTGGGCGGCCTGGTCGCGTTCTCGGCCGGTGGCAGTCAGGTGGGCCTGGCGCTCGGTCCCCTCCTGCCCCTGCTCGACCCGTTCGAGATCCCGCTCGTCGCGGTCCTGCTGGGCGGCGGGTTCGGCCTCCTGCTCGGTTCCTGGACCGGCGCACCGAGGATGATAAAGGCCCTCGCACAGGACTACTCGGCGCTGGGGCCGCGCCGCTCCATCGCCGCGCTCATCCCCTCCTTCGCCATCGCACAGACCGCCGTCTTCTTCGGCATCCCCGTCTCGTTCAACGAGATCATCGTCAGCGCCATCATCGGCAGCGGCTTCGCCGCCGGCGGCAGCGGAGTCAGCGGGAAGAAGATGGGCTACACCGTGCTGGCCTGGATCGGCTCGCTCGTTCTCGCCTTTACCCTGGGCTATGGCGTGTTCACCGCCGTCGACCTACTGCTGGCCTGACCGTTCCCGCCGGCTATCGGCCGAGCGTCCCCTCACACCCGCTCGATGGACTCGTCGTCGAGGCGGCGAAACTCGTCGCGAAACGTTGCCGTCACTTTCGGCGTCGTTCGGTTCAGCAGGAACGGGATCTGTGTAGCGGTTTGTGCGTTTTCTTCGGTCCACCGCTGGCGGAGACAGCTTCTTTGACCGGCAGTCCCAACAAGCGACCGTGATTCCCTACTGCGACACGCCGGGTCAGTCCGTCGCGGCCGCCATCGTCGGGGGAGTGGTCGGGACTGCCCTCGCGCTGGCGGCTGGCCTCGACCTCGCTGCCAGCGTGGTTCTGGCGGGCCTGCTGGGCGGCATCGCGGACCTGACCGCCCACGTCGTCCGCGGCGACGACCAGTTCCGAGCTGCCATCGCGCAGTTGCGTGGCTAGCCCTCTTCGACGGGAAGTCCGGCTTCACGGAACGCTGCGCTCGCCCGCTCGAACGCCTCATCGCCGTAGTCGAGCCACAGCGACGGCATCATGACGTGCCGCTTCTTGCGCTTTCCGTCTCGGTCGTAGTGGACCACGAACCGCGGGCGGGTGAACCCCTTCGACCCCTTCGTGGCCGTGACGCGAACCACGTCGCCGAGGGGAATCGCCTCGTCGCTCGTGAACCCGCGGAGGTAGTTACTGGTGCGAGCGATCACGACCACGAGGGCCACGCCGCCGAGAATCAGCCAGAGATTCTGGTACTCACCCGAGAGGACCAGCGAGAGCGGCGTCCCGACCGCGACCAGCATGGCGACGACGTACGCCCAGAACAGGAGCCGGTTCCCCTCGCGGAGCCGACGGGCGTACCCACGGAAACTCGACTCGAGACGCAGGGTCTCCCCATCGAGGTGGCACCGACCGCGCTTCGTCCGGAAGGAGGGCATATCGAGACGTTGTGGCAACGAATCAAAATAAGCTGTGCTGGTCACACCGCAGGGCACTTCGGTCGCCCCCTCACTCGCCGCGCTCATTCCCGCCTTCGCCATCGCTCAGACCGCCGTCTTCTTCGGCATCCCCGTCTCGTTCAACGAGATCGCCGTCTCGGCGGTCGTGTGACGGCAGTGGCGCTCTCGGTGTCCCGTCAGTGAGCTAGCTCCTGGGACTCCGTCACGTCGTCGCCCCCGACGGTCGCGGCCTGCAGAGTGACCGTGACGGTCGTCCCGCGGTCGGTCACCGCGAAATCGAGGTCGCCGTCGGATTTCGTCACGATCCAGTTGACCAGCCAGAGGCCCGCCCCGTTGCTGTGTTCGAGGGCGGTCTCAGTGAGCCGGTCGAGGACGCTGATCTCGTGTTCGGGGATGCCCGGCCCGTCGTCGGTGACGGTGAGCTCGACCGTCTCGCCGGTTCGTGCCACCGCGATCTCGACGTTCGGCGTCCCCTCGTTGTGGACGATGGCGTTCTCGACGAGATTCCCCACGGCCACCTCGAGATCCTCGTGGGCGCTGACCCAGGCTTCGGCCGGGCCGCTCGTCTCGATCGACGCCGACGGGTACTGCTCGCGCATCTCCGCCGCGATGCCGTCGACGAGCGTCCGGCCCTCGACGGTCAGCAGGTGGCTATCGGCCTCGATGATGCGCATGATGCGGCGGGCCTTCTCGCTCGTCTCGATGAGTTCGTCGCTCCGGTCGCGGATCGTCTCGGCGAACTCGGTCAGCTGGCCGTCGCCTCGCCGGGCGATCTCCTCGGCGTTTCCCCTGATGACCGTGAGCTCGTTCCGGAGGTTGTGCCGCACGATGCGGTTGTAGACCTGCCTGTGGCGGTCGAGCTCCTGTTCGCGGCGCTTCAGCGCGCTCACGTCCCGCAGCACGATCACCGTCCCGGTTCGTTGCCCTCGCTCGACGATGGGCGTCGTCGTCGCCGAGAAGTGCCTGACGGTCCCCTCGTCGAGGATCTGCACGTCCGTCGTCCGCTCCTCGCAATCGCGGTAGTGTTCGAGGAGCCTTGGATAGTCGGCGAACACGGCCGAGACCGGCTTCCGGATGGGATCCGTGGCCAGCAGGGACCGGGCGGCGGGGTTCGCATCGACGATTCGCCCCTCGACGTCGGCCGTCAGCACCGCGTCCGGCATCGTCTCGACGGCCGTCTGCCGGCCGACGGGCACCAGTTCGAACAGGTCGTGACGGAACAGCGCCAGCCCCCAGACGGCGCTCCCAACCAGGAACCCAACCGGCGTGATGTCGACGTACGGCGCGAACGGCCACGGCCCGACGTTCTTGAGGAAGAAATCGAACGTGCCGAGCGTGCCGACGAGCCACCCCAGAAACAGCAACGTCACTTGCCGCCGGTGGAACCCGCTCGAACCGGGCAGTTCGCGGAACAACACCACCGCGGCACCGATACTCAGCGACAGGACGTAGACGACGTGGATCGGATACCACGGCCCGAGTCCGAACTGGCGAAAGCCCGCCGCCGTCACGACCGTCCCGCTCGTGTACACCAGGTGGTGCCAGGGACTGGTCACGGCGAGTGCGACCGTACAGGCGGGGATCACGAGCGCCGCCGCGACCGGCTTCGACCACAGTCCGATCCGGCGCCGGCGGACGAACTCCGCGACCAGCAACGCCCAGCCGAGGATCGTCACGTTCACAGCCGTGAGTTGCCCGACGACCGAGACGAACTGGACGCCCGGGTCGCCGACCAGCGCGCGAAGGCCGCTCGCCAGCGACCAGCAGCCGATGCCGACGACCGCCACGACGAATCCCCGCACCCCCGGCTTGCTCCTGTGCTTGCTCGCGCCGGCGATCAGTGCGAACGCCGGAATCGCGACGCTCGCGAGCCCCACGCCGACCACGTCCGCAGCCCCAACCATCGTGTCCCGATAGGTATCTCTCTACTGATGAGTGCTGGGTGGATATCGAGCGCGGAAACGGGCGTCACTCGGGCTGGGTTTCGGGTTGGGGTTCGTCGTCCGTCTCGTCGACGTCCGGTTCGCCGGGCTGGTGCTTGCGAGTGACCAGCGCTTTCATGATCCGGGTGTTCTCGACCTGCTCGACGCGGATCTCGACGCCGTCGTACTCGATCTCCTCACCCTCCTCGACGAGGCGGCCGGCGAGGTTGAAGATGAAACCGGCGATGGTCTCGAACTCCTCGCCCTCCGGGATGTCGATGTCGAGGGCTTCGTTGACCTCCTCGATGTTGACCTCGCCTTTGACGATGGCGCTGTCGTCGTCGACGAACTCGATGGGTTCCTCCTCCTCGCCTTCGAGGATCTCGCCGACGATCTCCTCGGTGAGGTCCTCCATCGTCACGATCCCCTCGGTCGTCCCAAACTCGTCGATGACGACGACCATGTGGAGGCGCTCGTCGCGCATCTCGGCCAGCAGGTCGTCGACGTTTTTCGACTCGGGGACGTGCAGGGTCGGCTCGATCAGGTCTTCCAGTTCGAGGTCCCCGTCTGCCGCGCCCCCGTAGTTGCGATCCCGGACCAGATCGCGGATGTGGACGACGCCGATGACGTTGTCGAGGCTCCCCTCGTAGACCGGGAGGCGGGCGTGACCCGACTGGACACACTGCTCCATCGCCTCCTCGACGGTGGCGTCTTTCGAGATGGCGTCGACGTCCAGCCGCGGCGTCATGACCTCCTTGGCGATGGTGTTGTTGAACCGGAGCGTGCGCTGGAGCATCTCCCGCTCTTCCTCGTCCAGCACGCCCTCGCGCTCGCCGGTCTCGATCATGTCGCGGATCTCCTGGCGGGTGACGTACGAGGTCTCGATAGCGGTCTGGCCGCCAGTGACGCGGTTGACCTGCTGGGTGAGGAAGTCGAAGACGACGATCAGCGGCCACAGCACGCGCTCGGCGGCCTTCAGCGGGCGGGAGATCCGTAGCGCCCACGACTCGGTGTTCTCGACGGCGTACGACTTCGGTGCGCTCTCACCGAACAGCAAGACGAGCGCCGTGATCCCGAACGTCGAGACGACGACGACGAGTGCCTGGTTGTCGACGTACAGTGCCAGCAACCCGGTCGTGATCGAGGTCATCGCGATGTTGACCAGGTTGTTCCCGACCAGGATCGTCACGAGCAAGCGGTGGGGGTCGGCCTTGAGGTCCCTGAGTGTCTTCGCGCTGGGGACGCCGTCCTCGACGAGCGCGTCCACGCGGTGGGCCGCCAGCGAGAACATGGCGATCTCCGACGAGGAGAAAAACGCCGACAGCACGAGCAGGAGGAAGACGACGACGATCCCACCGATGGGGACGAGGCTGTCGGGCAGCGGTACGCCAAGTACCTGCGTCGTGAGCGGTCTCGTCGGTGCGAACAGCGGCGCGACGGCCGAGGTTGCGCCCATTACCCGCTGACTTTGCCGTCGGCGGGATTAAGACTTGTCATCGCCGTAATGCGCGCCATCCCTCGATTACGTCGCTATCGACTCCCGATTCCGGACGGTCCGCCGAGCGTCCGTGCAGTCGCGGCGCGAACCCCCGAAGGGCTTACCCGGGCCTCGTCCCAATGAGCCACCGATGAGCAACCCGGAGATCACACTCTACCGGCTCCAGGCGTGTCCGTTCTGTGAACGCGTCGTCCGCAAACTGGAGGCCTACGACCTCGACTACCGGTCGCGGTTCGTCGAACCGATGCACTCCGACCGGGACGTTGTCAAACGCATCTCGGGCAAGCGAACCGTCCCCGCCATGGTCGACGAGGCAACCGGGGTCACGATGTCCGAAAGCGCCAACATCGTCGACTACCTCGACCGTACCTACGGCGACGCCGACGAGACCGGAGGTGCCGCCTGATGGCGATGGGACTCGACTTCGATGTCGTCGCCCTCCCCGACGCCGACCACCCCGAAGAAGGTGAGCAGGCCCCCGACTTCGAGCGCCCCCTGGTCAACCACGAGTACTGGGAGGACTGTGCGCTGTCGGACCTCACCGCCGACGGTCCGGTCCTCCTGCTCTTTCACACCATGGACGGGGCCTTCCCGACGACCTATCTGTGGAACGAGATTCGGGACCGCGAGTGGGGCGAGCGCGAGGCGGACGACGACCTGACCGTCGTCGGGCTCTCGGTCTCCTCGCCGTACGAACACAAGACGACCATCGCCGAACGCGGCATCGAGAACACCGACTATCGGCTCTTCTCGGACCCGCAGAACGGCGTGGCCGAGCAGTACGACATCGCCCACGACCTCGACGGGATGGCCGGCGTCAGCGAACCCCGGCCCGCGGTCTTCCTGCTCGACACAGAGCGGGTGATCCAGTACGCCTGGGTCGCCGACGAGTGGCCCGAGTTCCCCGACTACGACGAGATCGAGGCCGCCATCGACGACCTGTAGCGACCGACTTTTGCCCGTCGCCGGCCCATCCTCTCCCATGACCGACGGAGCCATCGAGCGTGCCGCCGACGCCCTGCGCAACGGCGATCTCGTCGTCTACCCCACCGAGACCGTCTACGGCCTCGGCGCGGACGCCACCGACGCCGACGCCGTCGAAGCCGTCTTCGAGGCGAAGGGCCGGGACCGTGACAAGCCCGTGTCGCTGGCCGTCCCCGACATCGAGACCGCCCTGGAGTACACCGCGCCGACCGCCGACGAGCGTGCGTTCATGCACGAGTTCCTGCCCGGGCCCGTGACGGTGCTGGTCGACCGCACAGACGTGGTGCCGGACGTGCTGACCGCCGGCAGCGGGACAGTTGGCGTTCGCGTGCCCGACCACGAGCTGGCACTCGAACTGCTGGACGCCTTCCACCCGATCACCGCCACCAGCGCCAACGTCAGCGGAACCGGCAGCGTCCGCGAACTCGACGAACTGGGCGACCAGATTCGGGACACGGCCACCGTCCTGCTCGACGGCGGGGAGACCCCTGGCGGCGGAAGTACAGTCGTCGATGTCGAGGCCGGCAAGATTCACAGGCGGGGTCCGCTGGCCGACGAGATCGAGGGCTGGCTCTAGACGGACGACCATACCGCGTCACCGGCCGCGTAACTGACGAGGGCGACACCCCACCCGAGCAGTCCCCACAGGAACCAGCGCCCGACCCAGGCCGGCACGACCGGGACCAGAACGTACTCGAAGACGGCGATCCCCCCGATACTCGCCAGAAACGACACCACCAGTTGCCGGCGGGCCGACAGCTGGTCCGCCGGCTTCGCTTCCCGTCCGGCGGGCAGTCGCCGAACCACAAACGGCGTCAGCATCCCGGCCGCTACGCCGCCCACGAGCGGCACCGGCCGGAACTGGCCGGCGGCGTAGCCAGCCCAGACGACCCAGCACAGGCCCGCCAGGAGCGGGATCGTGAGCATGAGCCTGATCTCTGGGACGTGCCAGTCGGATGCGGGTGCTGACGTATCGCTCACGGGATTGCACTCACGATCGAACGACAAAAATTATTCCCGCTCGCGGCTCCCGAAGGTCGCCGCTCCCGTATCGGCGGTCTCTCTCTCTCTCCGGTCGCCCTCCTGTGCCTCGCGGGTCCACCGCTCGCGTACCGGAGACGCTCCTTCCAGTCGCGTCTCCCTATCGCTCGTCGACCGGGACGAACTCCTCGGTCGTGGTGCCGGTGTAGCGACCGCGCGGCCGGATCAGCCGATCGTACCACGACCTTTTTCCTTCGTCGGGTATCCTCGCTCGCTTCGCTCGCTGTGGTACCGCTCCTCGCAAAAAGCTCGGGCAAAAAAGGACCGCTCACTCACTGCCTCGCGGGCGTCGCCCGCTTGGCTCTCTGGGGTGCGCCCTCCGGTCACACCTCGCACCGTTCGTGACGGGTGCTGCGCTCGTGCTCTACCGCTCCTCGACCGGCACGAACTCCTCGTCGGTCGAGCCGATGTAGCGACCGCGCGGGCGGATCAGCCGGTTGTCGTCGTACTGTTCGAGGACGTGCGCGATCCAGCCGCCGACGCGGCTCATCGCGAAGATGGGCGTGAAGATGTCGACCGGGATGCCCATCTGGTAGTACGTCGACGCCGAGTAGAAGTCGACGTTCGGGGCGAGTCCTTTTTCGTCTTTCATCCAGTCCTCGATCGAGGTGGAGTACTCGAACCACTTCAGCGAGCCAGCGGCCTCGCCGAGGGCCTTGGACTTGTCCGAGAGGATGCGGGCCCGGGGGTCCTTGACGTTGTAGACACGGTGGCCGAAGCCAGGGACGCGCTCGCCGGCTTCGAGCTTGTCTTTGGCCCACTCGACCGGCTCCTTGCCGGACTCGTCGAGTTCGAGCAGGGCCTCCATGACGTCCTGGTTCGCGCCGCCGTGGAGCGAGCCAGAGAGCGCGCCGATCCCGCCGGGGATCGCAGAGTGCAGGTCCGCGAGCGTCGAGGAGATTACCATCGAAGAGAACGTCGAGGCGTTCAGTCCGTGGTCGACGTGGAGCACGAGCGCCATGTCGAACGTCTCGGCGAGCACCTCGTCGGGCTCCTCGCCGTTGAGCATATACAGGAAGTTCTCGGCGTGGGTGAGGTCCTCGCGGGGTTCGACGGGCTCCTCGCCGTCGCGGATCCGGGTGAACGCCGCGATGATCGTCGGAATCTTCGCGGTGATGCGCCGCCCCTTTCGGAGGTTTGCCTCCCGATCCTGGGGATCGGCTTCGGCGTCGGGATCGTGTGCCGAGAGGCTGGAGACGGCCGTCCGCAGCGCGGCCATCGGGTTCTCGTCGGCCTCGGCCAGCGAGCGCACCAGGTCGAGCACGTCGTCGTGCAGTTCCCGCTCGGCGCTCATCGCCTCGGTAAACTCGGCGAGTTCCTCGCTGTTCGGGAGGTGGCCGTGCCACAGCAGGTACAGCACTTCCTCGTAGCTCGCGTCACGCGCCAGATCGTCGATCGAGTAGCCCCGGTAGATGAGTTCGCCGGCATCGCCGTCGATGTAACTCAGTTCCGACTCGGCGACCAGGACACCCTCAAGCCCTTTCTTGAGCTCGTCGGACATACGTCGGCGTTCTCTACCTGCCGGGAAAAGCATTATCTTTTGGCTGGGACACGAAATCCGCCCGCCGGCTACGGAGTGGACGAGCGAATAAAATACGGGCTGAAATATTAAAACTATCCACCTCGGAACGCTAACGTTGGGTGATTGGACTGTGACCAGCACGGGCCGGCCGGTCGGGGTGTGCCCGCACGCTCTGGACTGATTACGTTTCTGATACCGGGCGCGACGGCTGTCGCCGGGCAACGCTTTTCACTTGGCGACGAGGACCCTCGGGTATGGCAGTCGACGACGTCGAGTACGAGCCGGTCAGCGTCAAGGAACTGCTGGCCGAGATGAAAGACACTGCGGAACTGCTGATCGACCTCTCGTACTCGGCGGTCCTGCTCGGCTCCGACGAGGTGGCCGAGGAGGTGCTGGAACTGGAAGCCAAGATGGACGTGCTCCAGCTACGTGCGCGGATGGGGTTGCTCATGGCCGCCCGCAACCCCGAGGACGCCGAGGCGCTCGCGCCGGTGCTGGGCGTCGTTGGGGCCGCCGAGAAGGTCTCCGACGCCGCCGGCGACATCGCCAAGATCGTGCTGGAGGACATCGGCCTCCCCGACGCGATGCGGGCCACCCTCCCCGAAGCCGTCGAGACGGTCGTCCGGGCCGTGATCGTCCCCGACTCGCCCTTTGCCGACCGCACGCTCGTGGACATCAACCTCGAAACCGAGACGGGCGTGCGTGCCATCGCGATCCGTCGGGACGGCGAGTGGCTGTTCAACCCCGGTCCCGAGACCACGCTCCGGCCCGACGACGTGGTCATCTTCCGGGGTTCCGAGGAGGACATCGCTGGCGTCTACGAAGACGCCAGCGGCCGGGCGTACGCCCCGCCCGAACCCCCAGAGCCAGGTATCGACGACCTCGAACGCGCCGTGGACTCCATCGTCCACATGAAAAACATGAGCGAACTCGCCGTCGATCTGGCCTACGGCGCAGTGCTGTTCGACTCCGACGAGGTGGCCGAGGAAGTGCTGGAACTCGAAGCCGAGGTCGACGCCCTCCAGTCCCGCTTCGAGGCCTGGACGCTCCGGGCCGCCGGCCGGGTCGACGACCCCGTGGACCTGCGGGGGCTGGTCCAGCTCGCCAGCGCGACCGAGGTCATCAGCGACGCGGCCCTGGAGATCAGCGAGGGCGTGTTGCGGGGACTCGGAACCCACCCAGTCGTCGCCGAGGCCGTCCGCGAGTCCGACGAGGTGATCGTCCGCCTGACCGTCGCCCCCGACAGCGACCTCGCGGGCACGACGCTGGGCGAGAAGATGGTCAAGACCGAGACCGGTATGCGCGTCATCGCCGTCCGCCGCGGGCGTGCCGAGAGTGAACGCACCGGCCGCGAGGGCGGGAGTTGGGTCATCTCACCCGGCCCGGAGACGGAACTCAACCCCGGTGACGTGCTGATCGCGAAGGGGACCCGGTCAGGAAGCGACCGGCTGGCCGATCTCACCGGCGACGACTTCGCCGACGGCTAGGGTGCCGCGAGGTTCGACTCGGTCCCGCCGGGAACGTCCTCGTCACGGACACCCCGGAACCACACACCGATCAGGAGCCACGGCAGCCCGAACCCGACAGCGAGCGCGACGAGGCCCGTCGTCGCCGGGAGCGTGACCGTGGCGACGCCGAGTCCCGCCGCCGACCCGCCACCGAGCAGGACCGGCACCCGTCCACCGGCGTCGGCGAGCACCGTCGCGACCGCCTGTAACCCCTGCGCCACGACCAGCAGCGACGCCGGGAGCAGGAGAGCCTGTCCGGTGTCGGGTGCCCTCACGGTCACGGCGAGCCCGAGCGCCCCCGGAATCGCGAGCCACGCACCCGCCGTCGCCAGGGGTCGAACCAGCGTCGCGCGCTTGTATCGCGTGTGGACCGCCCAGACCCCGAACAGCGCGACCACCGGTGCGGTCGACAGGAGGAGACCCGTCAGGCCGGCCGGCGAGCCACCGAGCGCGAGGTCCGCGGCCGCCAGCAACCAGAGCACCCCCGCGAGGACGCCACCGCGGGCGCTCCACCGGACGATCCCCGCCGGCGTCGCCGTCAGGTGGAGTGCCCGCCGCCCGACCAGCGTCGCGACCGCCAGCATCCACGTGGTCAGAAACAGGACGAACGCCAGCGCGGCGTAGTACAGCGCCGACCGGTCGACACCGGGGATCACGACGAAAAAGCCGAAGATCGCGACGGTGACGACCAGTCCGACTACCAGCCCGCGCCGGGCCTTCGCTCGGACGTGCAGCGCCTCGACCAGCGCCGTCTTTCCGCCCGGACGGTCGGGGCGTGGGTCACCGCCAGTGCCGCCGCCAGCGTCGGTCGCCGTCCCGCCGTCCGAACTCGCGTCCCCGCTCTCGTCTGTCACACTCCGACTAGTGACTCCCGGGCAAAAATCGCGTCGGTCCACCTGTCCTCCTCGGGGTCGATCCCGGTAGTCGCGACCCGCTCGGGCAAAGACGTCCCCAGACACCGGAGATTTCTGGCGGCCAGCAAGTCGCCGGATGCTGGACGATGAACCGTCTCGAATTGCTCGGCGAATCCACGGTTCGTCCCGTGACGAAATCGAACTCGCCCCCGGTTCCGGCAGGGCGTGGAACATATCGAATCTCCTAAGACCGTGCAACCGCGCTGTGGTGATAATGACCAGCCTCGGCACGGCGACTGCGGCCCCCGGCGAGATCGACACCGGGCGGCTGTTCGTCGGCGAGACCCGTGACGGCACCGAGGTCGGACTGCCGGTCGCGGTCGTCAACGGTGCCGACAGCGGGAAGACGCTCTACGTGCAGGCCGCAAGCGACGGCGACGAACTCAACGGCGTCGGCGTGATCCAGCGCCTCGTCCCCCAGCTCGACCCCGACGAGATCGCCGGCACCATCCTGATCGTCGGGATCGTCAACTACCACGCCTTCCAGGTCGCCGAACACCGCAACCCGGTCGACGACACGAAGATGAACCGGACCTACCCCGGCGACGAACGGGGCACCTCCAGCGAGCGCATCGCCGCCGCCACCTTCGACGCCGCCACTCGCGCCGACCTCATTCTCGATCTCCACCAGGGCTCGACCTCCCGGATGATCGACGAGTGCCGCGTCCGGTGTGGCCCGCGCCACCGCCTCCACGAGGAGTGTCTCGAACTCGCCAAAGTCTTCGGCTGTGGCTACATCCTCGACCAGAAAGGCCCCGACGGCCAACTGGCCCGCGCCGGTCCCGACGACGGCATCCCCACTATCGACCCAGAGCTGGG
The DNA here is from genome assembly GCF_900110215.1 of Halorientalis persicus. GTDB lineage: Archaea > Halobacteriota > Halobacteria > Halobacteriales > Haloarculaceae > Halorientalis > Halorientalis persica. Next base: position 45,489 of record NZ_FOCX01000004.1, read on the forward strand.
GGGCTGTGTCGGCTGGGACGAGACCTCCATCGAAATCGGCGTCCAGGGCGTCCAGAACGTGCTCGCGTACTACGGCTTCACCGACGAGACCCACGTCCCCGACCCCCAGACCCGCGCCAGCGGCTTCGAGCAGTACGGCGCGCCCGCCGGCGGCCTCGTCTCCTTCGAGAAGGATCTCGGCGATCGTGTCTCCCGCAACGATACTCTGTTCGAGATCACCGACGTGTTCGGCCAGCCCAAGGCCGAAGTCACCGCCGACTCTCAGGGCGTGTTCTGGCGCACTCGCCGCCTCCCGCAGGTCGCGACCGGCGAGTACGTCTGTTCAGTCGGGACGGACGTGGACAGCTATTGATTCTCGTCCGCCGTTCTGTGTGCTACCAAAATAGCGAACTGGAAGGCGTGTCTGGTATCGGCCATGTTACCGGAAATGCGTAGCGACGCGACGTGGTCCTTCCGCGAAGGTCGAGCTATAATCGAACAGAAAGGGCTACTCGATGACCTACCGACTATCGCAGGGGCGTTCGATGCGCACGGCGGGGGAAACCAGAATTACACCGCTCGGGCCGACGAACTCAATCCGCTGGGTTGGGAACAGGAGGTATCCGCGCAGTTCGAGGCGTTCACGGCCGACGGAACCGCCTCCCGTCGTGCGAGTTTCGACGCGTACAAGGACGGTGTGTTACTCGAACACGAGCGCGGTGAGCAGATGCGTGCGAACTGGCATCTGCTCAAAATGGAGGCGGCGTACCGGGACCCCCGTGGGTTCGACGACAGATACCACGCAGACGTTGCCGTCCTTCTCATTCCCGATTACGTTAATTTCCCGACGCTAGAGCGAACTGAAAACGACGTGCAGGCTGTTTTGGCGAACTACTTCGGATTCTCCATCCCGCTGTTCGTCTGGCAGTACCCAACAGAGGACTGACTACCGTATCCTCGTCTAGTAGCTTCCGGATAATCTCCACACCTCGGTCAGAGATCACTGGATGCTGTTACTCATCCCCGACCGCACCACGACCGCTTCCACACTCCACAGAAAGTACTTACCGCTGACAGCTACAGCACCCGCATGGACTGGGACCGGGGGACGTGGCTGGTCGCCGTTGGAATTCTCATGCTCGCCGTCGCGGCTGTCGGCGGCTTCGTCGTCTTCGATTCCGACTACGTCCACGAACTCCAGAACGACTCTGCGGCGTTCGACGCCTCGACGGAGGGGCACCTCCACTACGCGAACCTCTCCGAACGCGGGCAGGAAGCCGTCGACCGGACCATCGAACGGGGCGAATACGTCGTCGAAAGCGAGGCCGAGACCGCACCCGAGTTCATGTATATCGATGATGGCGATGGCCGGTACGTCGTCCAGCGCGACGGCCGTGCCTACGAGATCACGACGCACCGGGAGGGGCCCGGGATGGGACTCCTCTGGTTCCCTGCGATGCTCCTCTTGCTTCCGCTGGGGATGGCGGGGGCCGCTTGCATCGTGGCCGGGATAACTCTCGTCGCGTTCGATGCGTACCGACGGCGAACCGCGGACAGACCGCCTGACGAGAACTGAACTCTTTCACCACCCGGGGTGCGTTGGCCCGTCCTCCTGCCAGCAGCACTGCGTCCGCATCTGCACCGCCACAGAAAGTACTTACCGCTGACAGCTACAGCACCCACATGGACCTCGGCCGCGGGCGACTCATGGTGTTCGTCGGTGTCGTCTTGATCGTCGCCGTCGCCGCCGGTGGATTCGTCCTGTGGGATACCGACTTCGTCCACCGTGGCGAACCCGCCTCGGACGAGTTCAACGCGTCTCAGAAGGGCCACCTCCGCTACGCGAATCTCTCGGAACGCGGACGGACAATCGTCGACCGAACCGTCGAACGCGGCGAATACGTCGTCGAAAGCGAGGGCGAGACTGCGCCCGATTTCAGATATACGACTGATCACTCGGGTCCAGGGATAGGTTGGTACCTCGTCCAGCGCGACGGTCGAGTCCACGAGATCACGACGTACCGGGACAGCCCGGGCTTCGTGGCTCCGGTTCTGACCATGGTGGTACTGTTTCCCCTCGCCATGCTCGGGAGCGCGCTCCTGGCGTTCGGTGCGTGGCGGCAGCGAAACGACGACTGACGCGACCTATCGCTCGGGATGCGTTTCCCCGTCGAACCCACCTCTCACTAACGGCTTCGCGATATGCCGTCGCGCACACGGCGGGACCTCGTACCACCCGCGTTCGAGGTCGCGCGCTATCGACTGTTCGACCTTCCCGTCGGCGCTGGTCCCGCAGTCCCGACAGCGATACCCCGCGTTCGCGCCCGCACTCTTCATCGACCGCCCGCACTCGGGACAGTCCGGGGTGACCAGTGCCGTGGTATTCAGGTCGCGAACGGCGAACTTCTCCAGCTTGCAGGTCCCCTCGCTGACCTCCCCACAGACGGTCAGACGGTCGCCCACGCGGAGCGCGCGCACGCGGTCACGAAACCGCTTGGTCGGCTCGAACGCCGCACACCGGAGCGTATCGACCGCCGCGTCCGGGAACCCGAGCGTGAAGAAGACGTGCCCGCCCTCCCAGGTTTCGGGCCCCTCGACGACCTCCCCGGTGACGCGGACGGCCTGATCCTCGGCGATGCTGTCCGGCTCGACGCTCCGGAGGTGCTGATCGGTCCCCTGATTCGTGACGAACGTCGCCCGGCGCGCGACGGGTTCGCTCTCGATGGCTTCGGCGGCCGCCTCGACGCTCTCGCGGTCGTCACCGCGGATGCCGTACAGCACCGGGCCCGGTGTATTCGGGACACAGACCGCTTCCCCCTCGCCGCGGTCCACGGTGTCCCAGATGTCGGGGTAGAACTCTTCGGCCACCGAAAAGACCGATTCGGGGTCCACGTCCCGCTCGCTCCCCCAGCGCTCGCGCTCGCGGTAGGTCAGGCACTCGTAGGTCCAGTCCGCGGGCTGGGCCACGGGACCTCTATCGCTCAGTCCCGCCCACGCGCCGGCGGCCGCGCTCGCACCGACGAGCCCGCGACCGTTCCCCCAGCCCCGGTAGCGGTAGCCACCCGCGTCGAGGGGGTCGCGCACATCGGTCTCGGGGTCCAGAACCTCCTGGATCGCCCGCCTGGGGAGCGTTCGGAGCCAGTCAGACTTCGCGCCGAGGTCGTCCTCGGTCACCACGACGCCGGGATTGGTCCGGTCGTCGGCGGTCTCGGCGGTCTCGTCCACGAGGGTCGTCGCCAGCTCGAAGGCCTCGTCGACGCCGAGATCACAGTGGACTGCCAGCGCGGCGTTGCCCCGCGTCTTGTACTCGACGGCCGGGTTGAGTCGGATCAAGAGCAGGCGCTCGACGTTGCCGCCCGCCCGGCGCACCCGCTCGGCCAGCACGGCGGCGGCGTAGGTCGTACACATCCCCTGGGTCCGGGAGTCGGTGTCGTCCAGGCCGACGATGGTCACGGCCGCCCCTTCCGGGCCGCCGGAGTAACGCGTTTCGGACCCATCACACTATATGAATCTATCGGCGAAGAACCTCGAAAACCGCCGGACGGGGCGTGTCCCGCCGTCACAAACGTTTTATGCGAGGGATTACTAAAGTATCGCTGATGTCACGATCCGCACTGGTCGGTAACGTCACCGCGATGTTGCGGGACGCGGGGTTTCTCGTCAGCGACCGGTGTGCGATCCGGCCCAAGAGCTTCGACGTCGCGGCCCGCCGCGGTGAGGACACGGTACTGGTCAAGATCCTCGGCAACATCGACGCCTTCGACGCCAAGACCGGCGCGGAGATGCGTCGGCTCGGCGAGTACCTGCGCGCGACGCCCGTGGTGATCGGACTCCGGACACGCGACGAGGACCTCAAGCCCGGCGTCGTCTACTTCCGCCACGGCGTCCCGGTCCTCTCGCCCGACACCGCGATGGACCTGTTCGTCGAGGAAGTGCCGCCGCTGATCTACGCCGCGCCCGGCGGCCTCTACGTCAACATCGACAGCGAGGTGCTGGCCGACGCCCGCGAGGAACGAGACTGGTCGCTGGGCCGTCTCGCCCAGGAACTCGGCGTCTCCCGTCGGACCGTCTCGAAGTACGAGGACGGCATGGACGCCTCTGTCGACGTGGCCACCCAGCTCGAAGACCTGTTTGAGGCTCCCCTCACCTCGCCCGTCGACGTGATCGACGGGGCCGACGAGGTCCGCGAGGACGAACCGATGCCCGAGGACCCCGAGGTCGACCCCGACGACGCACCCGTCGTGGCCGTCCTCACCCGCGTCGGCTTCGACGTCCACCCGACCGACCGCGCGCCGTTCAAGACGATCAGCGAGGAGAAAGACCGCGAACAGCGGATGCTTACCGGCCACTCGGAGTTCACCGAGACCGCCGAGAAGCGCGCCCGGATCATGTCCTCGGTGGGCCGGGTCACCCGGACCACCTCGATCTACGTCGTCGACCGCGCTCGCCAGGAGTCCGTCGACGGCACCGCCCTCATCGAACGCGAGGAGATCGAGAACATCCGGGACGTGGAAGACCTGAAGGATCTGATCAAGGAACGGGCCGACGAGACGCCGGCCTGATCCCGCGGAGCGCACCGCTTTTGTGACACCGAGTTGAACGGTCGGTATGGGACTGTTCGATGCCGACGAGCAGGGGTCCGACTACGACGCATCGGAGTTCGAGGTGACCGACGAGTCGCCGTTCGAGGGCGATTCCGACGCGGGGCCGGACCTCGCCCTGGCCCGGATTCACGACGAGAACCTCGACGGCACGCTCAAACGCGTCATCGACCACAAGGCCGGCGTGATCGTCTACGCCTACGACAACGGTCTGGCGGCCGTCCCGATCAGTCAGACGGATCTGCAGATCGAACGGAAGTAGCGGAATGCTGTCGCGGTGCGGTCGCGGTGCGGTCACCGCCAGCATCCGGCGCGCGGAGCGCGCCGGTTCGCCGAACGCGAGCCTGAGGCTCGCGTTCGGGTAGTTTTTATACTAAATTTTTGCGAGGAGCGGTTGCGCGCCGGGGGCGCGCAACCCGACGAAGTAAAAATTTAGGCGTACGTGTTCTCGAGATACTCCACGATGTCGTCGGACTCGGGCATCCCGTCGACGCCGTTGTCGGGATCGACGAGGACGGGGACGCCGGTCTGGCCGCTGATCTCTTCGACTTCGGTGCGCTCGCTGTGGCTGCGCGGGACCATGTGGGACTCGTAGTCCAGATCCAGTTCGTCCAGTTTCTTCGTGACCTTCGCACAGTACGGACACCCCTCGAGTTCGTAGAGTTCCAGGTTTGCCATCGACCGAATTACGGGGTACAGCCTCAAAGGCCCAACGGTGCTGTGCGGGTCACACATAACCCCGTTGGCCGCTGTCGGCGGTCCAAAAACGGTTTTGCTGTGGGTCCTGAATAGTGTTGGCATGGCAACACGACGGTCCCTGCTTGCCAGATGCGGACAGGCAACGGCGGTCGGTACCCTCCTCGGCGTCGCGGGCTGTGTCGAGCGCTCGGTGTCCGGGAGCGGTGGCGACCCGGACCCGGAGACCGAGACGAACCCGGAGACAGAGACGGAAGAACCCGCGGCGACCGAGTCCGACGACCAGTCGAGCGACGAACGGCCCGACTTCGGCGGGCACCTCGACGACGCAAACGGCTTCGACGGGACGGTGGTGGACCGGACCGGCCAGGAGACGGTGACGGTGACGGTCGGCGTGGGCGAGCACACGTACGCGTTCGACCCGCCGGCGGTCCACGTCGACAACGGGACGACGGTGCGATGGGAGTGGACCGGCGACGGCGGCGCACACAACGTCGTCTCGGCCGACGACGGACCACTCGACTCCGGGGCCGTGGTCGGCGACTCGGGCGTCCAATACGAGTTCACGTTCTCCGAAGACGGTGTCTACAACTACACCTGCCTGCCCCACCGGGGCGTCGGGATGCTCGGCTCGGTCGTCGTCGGCACCGACTACCCGACGACCGACGAACCTCTCCCTGCCGAGGACGACCACGACACCACCGACGAGCAGGGCCACTACCTCGACGATGCGAACGGGTACGACGGTGGCAGACCTGCCGACAGACGGGCACAGGGCGTCGTGACGATCGACGCCGGAGCCGGCGAAGATGGGTTCGCGTTCGACCCCGTAGACGTCGTCGTCGACGTGGGGACGACGGTGCGATGGGAGTGGACCGGCGACGGCGGCGCACACAACGTCGTCGCCCGGGACGGCACGTTCGACTCCGGATCGCCCGAGGCCGGCGACACCGCCGCCTTCGAGTACACGTTCACCGACGTGGGGAGTCACATGTACGCCTGCAAGCCCCACGAGGCGCTCGGGATGAAAGGCGTCATCACGGTCGCGCCGGCGCGAGAGGCCAGCGACACGGCGACGACAGTAACTCCTGACGGAGAATAGGGCGGCTCAAATCCGATTGTCGGCGTTCTCGACGCTGTAGCGGTCGGACTCGCGGTCGTACTTCGAGAGCAGATACGCGAAGACGGTCCCGAACACGCCGGCACCGGCCCAGAACTGCCAGGGCAGCGGCTCCAGTCCACCGGGGACGAACGGGTAGGCAATCGAGCCCTCCTCGACGATCTTCTTGCTGTCGGGCATGACACCGCTGCCCGGCGAGTCGGGGATCGAGCCCTCGGTCGCGGGGCCACCCGGTTCGCCACAGACGATACGGCCGACCATGCCCAGCGTCTTGTGGGGCGAGCAGTAGTAGTCGTAGGTGCCCTCGGTGGCGAAGGTGTAGCTGAAGGTTGCGCCCTGTTCCTCGAAGACGCCGCTGTTGAAGCTTCGAGCGCCCTCGGGGATGCGCCGGGTCTCGGCGCGGTCGTTGTCCGTCGAGTAGGTGGCCGCGCTGTGGGACCCGGAGGCGTTGACGAAGGTGACGGTGTCGCCGGGCTGGACGTGCAACCCGACGGGATCGAAGTAGTAGCTCCCGCTCTCGGTGATCATCTGGACCTCGTAGGTCTCCCCGTCGGCGGGGACTGCCGCTTGGCCGCCACCGGCGTCGGTCCCGTTCCCGGCGGTTCCGTTCTCGACCGTCCCGTCGGTCGCGGTCTGGTTTCCGGCACTGGTTTCGTTCTCCTGGGTCGTGGCGGCCGCCGGAGCCGTGAGGGCGGTCCCCGCCAGACCGCTGGCCCCGAGCCGTCGGAGGTAGGTGCGTCGATTCATGGTTCGGGCCGAACCGTTCGTCCGAACGTCCCGGCGTCCGAGTAGTATGTCTGTCGGAATCGGGCCGCGGAAACCCCGAACAACGGGGAACAACTCGCGACAACGGGTCGAACGCGAACAGAAGGGACATAAACCAGACTCGAACATCTTCGAATTGGTAATGATTCGGCCCGCACTGGCGGCGGCGACGGCTCCGGACGGGGCTCGTCGCCACGGTGTGTGGGTCGGTGGCACGGCAGTCCTCCGCTACTCATGAGTCACACAGTACACACTGGCACGTTCCAGACTGTCCGTCGGCCCGTCGCCGGTGATCGCAGATGAGACGCGAGACGGTACTCATCGTTCTGTTGATCGCGTCGGTGTTGCTCCCGATGTGGTACGTCGCGCTCACCAGCGGCACCGAAGGCAGTGGTATCGGTCTCGGGAAAGGGGAGGACCCGGTCCCGGTCAACCAGTCGGCGGATATCAACCCGACCGGGAAGTTCCTCCCCACGCCCGTCGAGGTCGGTCCCAACCAGTCCGGGGTCGTCACCTGGGTCGCCCTCCTCGTGACCGTCGCCGGGATGGCCGGTGCGGCCCGGTTCATGGACCGACTCGGACACACGCGCGAGTCGGTCGCCGGGAGCGACGTGGAAACCGACGGTGGGCACGCGAGCGATGCGAGCGGCCCCTCCTCAGACTCCCGGTCGGACGGTGGGAAGCCGGTCGTCACGGTCCCGCCCTACCTCCAGACCGACACGCGCTGGATCGTCGACTACTGGCCCGCGCCGGCCGACCGGACGGGCCTGATCGCACTCGCGGGGCTGTCCTGGAGTACCCTCGTCTTCGCGGCACTGCTGGGACTCGAGGGCCTCGGCCAGGCGCGCAACCAGTTCATCGGGGTCTACGCCGGGATGCTGTTCCTCTCGCTGGCGGCCACGGTGCTGGTCTACGCCGTCTTCTTCACCCCCTCGATCACCGTCGCCGAACGGAGGGATCACTAATATGTCATCGGACACACCGCCGGAGGAGCCACACGAGGAGATCGAGATCGAACGCCGGCAGGTCGCGAAGGTGCTCGCCGCGGTAAGCGGTGCCGGCGCGGTCGGCGCGTTCAGCGTCTCTGCCCTCGCCGGTCTCGGCGAATCGGGGAAGATCGAACCGCCGGAACCGCTGTTCGTCGAGGGCGTCCGACTGGTCGACGCGGACGGCAACCCCCTCACGACCGCGGACGCGATTCCGCAAACCGAGACACTGGAGCCGACGACGGTCTACCCCGAGAAAGAGGGCGGCGGCGCGATCACGGAGGATCGGGCCGCGGTCTTGCTCGTCCGGTTCCCCGAGGACAGCTATCAAGAACCGACGAACCTCGACGGCACCGTCTCGGGCTACGCGGCCTACTCGAAGGTGTGTACACACCTGGGCTGTGCCGTCAACGGGACGGAAGGCAACCAGTTTTACTGCCAGTGTCACGGGTCACAGTTCGACCCCTTGCAGGGCGCGAAGGTGACCGGCGGCCCGGCACCGAGTCCCCTCCCACAGCTCCCCATCGGCGTCGAAGACGGACAGGACGGCCAACTGCTCCTCGCGACCGGCCCCTTCGAGGGTCCGGTCGGTCCCCAGTAACATGACACGCGACAGCCCAGACGACGACACGGCTTCGGACGACGCGGTGGCCGACGGTGGCGAGCGGTCGGACTCCCCGCCGGCCCCACAGACGGACGGTGCCGGTCACGCGGGCGGGTACGACGGCACGACCGGCGGCGAGCCCGTCCACGGCCGCGAGATCGAGACCAGACAGAAGTACCCGAACAACCGCCTGTTCACCTGGCTCGACGACCGCCTCGAACTGAACCACGAGATCCTCGGAAAAGCCTTCCCCGAAGACAAGTACGGATCCTTCCTGCTGGGCGAGATCGCCCTCTTTTCGTTCATCTTCCTCGCGCTGACCGGCTCGTTCCTCGGACTGATGTACGAACCGGTCGCCTCGGAGGTCACCTACGAGGGCAACGCGGCGGAGTGGGCGGGACAGGAGGTTCCGGGCGCGTTCGCGAGTGTCCTCACGATCACCTACGACACGCCGTTCGGGATGTTCCTGCGGATGGCCCACCACTGGGCGGCGTACATCTTCATCGCCGCCATCGCCCTGCATATGTTCCGGGTGTTCTTCAGCGGTGCCTACCGCAATCCCCACGAACCCAACTGGTTCGTCGGGAGCGTCCTGCTGTTGCTCGCGCTGGCGGAGGGATTCTTCGGCTACGCCCTCCCATTGGACGGGTTCAGCAAGGCCGCGACGACCATCGGGTTCAACATGACGGGTGCGGTGCCGGTTATCGGTGAGTGGTTACAGGCGCTGGCCTTCGGCGGTGCCTTCCCGAGTCAGGTCGGGCAGGTCATCCCGCACATGTACTTCCTGCACGTCTTCCTGTTCCCGGCACTGCTCGTCGGGATCATCGGCCTGCACATGATGATCCTGATGCGCCAGAAACACACCGAACACGCGCCCAGTTCCCGGGGTGGCGACCGCACGCCCGCGGCCGACGACGATTCGTTCGTCGTCGGGTCGCCGTTGTTCCCCCAGCAGTTCCTGCTCTCGGTCGTCGTCCTGCTGTTGACGGCCGCGACGATCTCCTTCCTGGCGGCGCTGTTTCCCGTCCAGCGGATCGCCGCCATCGGGCTGGACTCCCCGAGCAGTCCGAGCCCCGACTGGTTTTTCATGTGGGTGTTCGGCTCGCTGAAGATGATCCCCGCGGAACTGTCACTCGCCGGGACGACGATCGTCCTCGGCGGGTGGGCCGAGTTTATCGGCGGCATCCTGATCCCGATGGTGATCATCGGCGTCATGATCGTCTGGCCGCTGATCGACAACACTGACGAACCCCAGCACTTCACCGTCGATCCGCTCGACCGCCCCGCCCAGACCGCCCTCGGTGTCGGTGCGATCATGCTGACTATCGTGCTCTCGATCGACGGGATGCGCGGGACCTTCTCCGAGGTCATCGGCGCTCCCTCCAGCACGCTCTACCCGTATCTGGTCCTCATGACCTTCGCCATCCCCCTCCTGTTCACGGTTCGCGTCTACGTCTGGTTGACCCGTCGCCAGCGTCGGCTGGGTCGCCCGACCGGCCCAGGTGTCTCGCTCCCGTACTCGGCGACTGCCGTTCGGTGGCTCGACCGGGGACTGACCGTCCTCGCCCTGGGCTTTCTGGCGGTGGGGATCGAACTGGTGACGGGGTCGGCTACCCTGGCGTCGTCGTTCACCGGTCTGCCGGTGATCGAACAGCTGTTCTGGCTGGCTCGCGTGTTCGCGGGACTGTTGTTGCTGTTGCCGGTGCCCCCCGTGTACCTCGCGCTGGCGCTCGTCCTGATGGGGCTGGCCCTCGGTGTCGCCCCGGCGTTCGCAAAACCGGCCTCGCGATCGACCCGACTCTGAGGGCGACGCTCGCGGCCGGCGTCGGTCATCACCACGTATAACCCTCCAGCGTACCGATCCGTCGATAGATGCAGGTCCCGCTCTCCCCGCACGGCCTCCGCTGGCTCGACCGCGTGAGCAAGCTTGCCGGGCTCGTTTTGCTCGCGGCCGCCTTCGAGGGCGCGCTCGGCGAGTGGTCACTCGTGGGCGGGCTCGCCGGCCTCCTGATCGGCGGCGGGACGATCTTTCTGGAACCCACCGAGTGAACTCGACGGACCGGACTCACCGCCCGCCCTGCCACTCTCTGCGAACGAAAAACCCTGCGAGGACGAGCGTACAGATCCCGAGGACGATGATGCCGAGCGTCCCGATCACGCCCGAGTAGAGAAAGAGGAAGACTTCGTACTGGTCGCCCGGGATGCGGTTGCCCGCCAGGCCACCCGCGGCCAGCAAGAAGGCGAGGATCCAGAGGCCAAAGCCCAGCGTCGCCGCTCGCGCCAGCCACGGGTGGACGAACCGGTCGAAGAAGCCGTCGGCCCCCTCCGGGCCAGGGGGTTCCTCGCGCATACTCCCCTCAACCGTCGATCTCGTCGGGTGCGTCCTCGAGCAGGTCGTCGGCGGTCAACAGCGACTCCAGTTCGATGTCGTGGTCGGCCAGATGGTCGGCCGCGCCCTCCTGCCGGTCGACGACGACGAGGACCCGATCGACGACCGCGCCCGCCTCCCGGAGCGCCTCCACGGCGTCGACGGCGCTCTGGCCGGTCGTGGCGATGTCTTCGAGGACGACGACCTCCTCGCCCTCCGAAAGCTCGCCCTCGATACGGTTGCCGGTGCCGTACTCTTTGGCCTGCTTGCGCGCGATGACGTAGGGCTGGCCGGTCTCGACGCTCGTGACCGCCACCAGCGGGACCGCGCCCAGCGCGACGCCGGCGAGTTTCGAGTCGCCCACGCGGTCGGCGAAGGCCTCGGCGATCAGTTCCAGACACCGGGGGTCGGTCTCGAAGACGTACTTGTCGACGTAGTAACTGGACGTGCCGCCGTGGGACAGCTCGAATTCGCCGAACTTCACGGCGTCGGCGTCCCTGAGCGCGTCGATGAGCTGCTGATTGGCCATATCTCGACTCCCGGCCCGACGGGACTAATACCCGCCGGAACTAGCCGGGTGGCTCGCCGACGCCGACGCTGATTCGGAACAGCCCGTACACCGCCGGGACCACGCCCAGCGCCGCCAGCGCGAGTCCGTAGGGTGGTCCGGTGAGGTCCACCAGCAGCGGTAGCGAACTCCCCACGAGCAAGGAGAGCGACCCGGTGGCGACGCCCCCGGGACTTCTGAGCGATTGTCGGCCAGTCGCCTCGCCGTACAGCAGTCGCGCGCCACCCAGCGCGAGCACGCCACCGAGGGAACCCCCGGCGACGAGTAGCGCGAGTGGGAGCGCCTCGATGCCCCGGACGAGCCGGTAGCCACCGGCGGCCGCCAGTCCGAGCGCGCCCACGGTCTGCACGAGTGCACCGAGTACGAGCGCGTTCTCGCGCGTCGTTCGTGGCATGGCCGTGTCAGGGGCCGCCCGGGGGGAGTAGCTTGTGATACCGGATGCCGACCGGTCACTCTTCGCCGGTCGTGTGACGAAAAAAGTAGCCTGGTTTCAGAACGGCGCTTCGGGGCCTTCGTCGTCGCTGTCGTCGCCGCTACTGGACTCGTGGCCCGGGAACGAGGGGCTGGTGGAACCGCCGGCCATACCCTCGTTACCGCCCATGCCGCCGCCGGTGTTGGCGTGGACCGTCTCGATCTCGGGGATCTCCTTGGTCATCCGGGTCTTGATCGCCTGGATCGTCATGGGGGAGATGCCACAGCCCGAACACGCGCCGCCGAGCTGGATGGAGACCTCGCCGGTCTCCCGGTCGATGCTCTCGATCGCCGCGCTCCCGCCGTGCATCTGGATCTGCGGGAAGTTCCGGCGCAGGAAGTTCGAGATCTGCTCTCGAAGGTCGTCGTCGCCGCCCTCGGTTTCGGTACTCATGGTATCTCCGATTACGTTTTCACCGTGCTTAGGCTTTTGGTCTCCCACCTTTTTCCGCTCGGGGTCGCAAAGCGACCCACTCGCGCAAAGACGTCTCCAGAAATCGGAGATTTCTGGCGGGCTCGCGAACCGCTGTGGTCAGGCGACCGTCGTCAGCACGCCGCTGGTCCGGACGGCGAAGTAGACGACGAAGGCAGCGGCCAGCAGCCACTGGCCGACGTGCACGTCACGCCACTCGCCCTGTGCGGCTTTCACGAGGGGATAGCTGATGATCCCCGCGGCGATCCCGTAGGAGATCGAGTAGGTCAGCGGCATGATCAGGATGATCATGCCCGCCGGCACGGCGTGGGAGAGGTCGTCCCACTGGATGTCCGTGACGTTCTGGAGCATCAGCAGGGCGACGACCACCAGCGCGATGTGGGAGGCGTAGAGCGGAATCGCCGCCGCGAGCGGGACGACGATCAGCGCCGCGAGGAAGAGCAGGCCGACCACGAGCGCGGTCATGCCGGTCCGGCCGCCCTCCTCCACGCCGGTCGAGGACTCGATGTAGGTCGTCACGGTCGAGGTGCCGAGGATGCCGCCCACGGTCGTCCCGATGGCGTCGGCCATCAGCGGCTTCTCGATCTCGGGGAGGTTCCCCTTGTCGTCGAGAAAGCCCGCGACCTGTGAGACGCCGGTCAGCGTGCCGGCGGTGTCGAAAAAGTCCACGAAGAAGAAGGTGAACACGACCAGAGAGAACGCGAAGGCGTCGACGTTCGCGAACCCGTCGAGGAAGGCGCCGAACAGCGGCGTGATGTCGTACTGGGCCGCGGTCATCTGACTCATGTCGAGGCCGCCGTTGCGGACGAAGTCCGCGGCCGCCACGCCCGGTTCGACGAGGCCGGCCAGCGTCGCGACCGCACCCATGATCGCCGTCGCCAGGATGCCGATGACGATCGCACCCTTCAGACCGCGCACGTACAGCATCAGCGTCAGGAACAGGCCGATCACCGAGAGGATCGCGACAGGATCGGTGGCGATGGGCCCCAGCGTCACGAGCGTCTCGGGGTCGTCCACGACGATCCGCATCGCTTCCAGGCCGATGATCGCAAGAAAGAGTCCGATCCCGGTCCCGACGGCGAACTTCACGGGTTCGGGGAACAACTCGATGATGTATTTGCGCGCGCCGACCGCCGTCAGGAGGATGAACAGCACCCCTTCGGTCACGACCGCGGCGAGCGCGGTCTGCCAGGGGACCCCCATCGCACCGACGACCGTGAACGCGAAGAAGGCGTTCAGACCGAGGCCAGGGGCCTGTCCGAACGGCCTGTTGGCGTAGAAGGCCATCACGAAGATCGCCGCTGCCGCCGCGAGGATCGTCACGACGGCGAGCATCTGCTGGACCTCGCCTGGCGTATACCCCTCGATGGCGATCCCGGGCTTGCCGTTCGGCCCCGGGAACTGCGTCATGATCGCCGGGTTCACCACGACGATGTAACTCATCGTCAGGAAGGTCGTGATCCCCGCGACGATCTCGGTCCGCAGGTCCGTGCCGTGTTCTGCGAACCCGAAGTAGTTCGCGAACCAGGAGTTCTGGCCCCCGTCCGTCGCCACGTCGTCGGCCGCCGGTCCGTCGGACATACTGTGTTGTCGCCAAGGAAAATCTCCAGGGTGTTATGTATTACTTCTGAGGTAGTGTTCGGGAGTCAACACCTCTCTACCGCCGGTCTCGGGTCGAGCCGACGACGGCCTCGGCCTCGATCTCCACCGCGAGGTCGGGATCGATCAGGCCGTCGACCTGGACCATCGTCGCGGCGGGACGGGCCTCACCGAACGCCTCCCTGTGGGCCCGCCCGACCGCCGGCCAGTCGTCGGCGTCGACGACGTACAGCCGCGTGCGGATCACCTCGTCGAGGCTCGCGCCGGCCTCGGCCAGCGCCGATTCGACGATCTCGAGGGCTCGTTTCGTCTGTCCGTACGGGTCACCCACGGCGACGGGCTCGCCGTCGTCGTCGGTCGCGGTCGTCCCCGAGACGACCACTCTGTCACCCGTGCGGACGGCCCGCGAGTAGCCCACCTGCTCCTCCCACTCGGTGCCCGACGAGACGCGCTGCCGGTCCATACTGAGCCGTCGCCCGCCACCACAAAATAGCTACCCGACCGCTCACTCGCTCGTGTCGAACCCGAACACGCGCTGGAGCTCCGTCTCGATCTCGTCGAGATACCGATCCATGATCTCCTCGAACTTCTCCTCGCCGACGACGACGCCCTGGAGCCGGTCGTAGGGATCCTCGGGCAACTCGATCCGGAACTGGCCCTCGCCCTCGTAGAACGGCTCGCTCTCCGAGAGGACGAACTGGTCGATCCCGTGGATCAACTCCGAATCGAAGCGGTCGTTCATGGTCTGGAAGGCGTTCTTGTAGGCCCGCTGGAGCTCCGTGAAGTAGTTCGCGTACTTGTCCTCGAACTGCTCGGGGTCGAACTCGGCCATACCTGTCTCTGGGTGAGCCAGCCCTAAAACGATCCGTTACTCGCCGTCGGCGTCGCCGAACAGCGTGACCCCGGCCAGCCCGAACCCGTGTTCGGGGAGCGCGAAGGTGTACAGCGCGACGCCGGCCACCGCCGCGAGCAGGACCGCCGCGACGATCGGGAGCAGGACCGCCGACGTGAGCAGGCTCGCCAGCCCGACCGGCCGTGGGACGACCGTCGCGACCACGACCGCCAGAATCGACATGGTGAACATCACGCCGAAGGCAAAGCCCGCGCCGAAGATGAGCCGCTCCCGTTCGGTGGCCTCGTCGGCGTCTGAATCGGTCATGGCACCTTAGTGGTGGTTGGACTGGCTTAGGTCTGGTGGCCGTTACCATGCCCCGTCGTCGACCGCGGAATCAGCTGTTCGCGTCGCTGGTGCGGCCGTCGGCCAGTTGCTCGGGCACCGTCGCCGAGACGAGCTGTTGCTCGATCCGGCGGAGATGCTGGCCGACGACGCTGGCCGAGCAATCCAGTTCCGCCGCGATGTCCTCGTGGGTCGCCTCCCGCGGGGTCCGGTAGTAGCCACACTCGACGGCGGCGACCAGCACCTCACGCTGGCGGTCGGTCAGTCCCCCGAACCGGCGTGCTGTCTGGGGCTCGTGGCGACGGACGTACTCGACGTGCACGTCGGCCAACTCGCGCGTCTTCGCCAGTCGCTCCCGTAACACCGTCTGTGGCCCCGTCTCGACCAGTTCCAGTATCGAAGGCTCGTGGTCGACGAACTGGATGGGGAACTCGACGGAGGCACCGAACGACCGGTGGACCGCAAGCAGTTCCGCGAACGTCTCATCGGGGTAGAAGTGCACCTGCGCGACCAGTGTGTCACCCTCCGCCGTAATCGTCGCGTCGCGGACCTTCTCCGGAACCGCGTCGAGACACCGACGCAACGTCTCCGCGTCCCCGTCGACCTCGTAGACCACGACCACCGACTCGTCGGACAGGAACTCGAACGAGCGGATGGCCTCGAAGTACACGTCGACGTCCCACAGCGCCCGCTCCCCGCGGTCGAAGTACCCCCGTTCCGGCGTCAATCTGAACGCGACTTCCTGCATGATCTCCCCCACTGTTTCACCGTCGAGTACGTCCACGACATATAAAAATATGAGCATGACCGTGAGAACACACATCTCCAAGCCACACCTCCGTCCGTATGCGGTGCGGACGCGGCGGTAGCGCCAGGGGGGATGGCGACGGCCGTGACGAACCCGGCTTTCCGGTGTTTTCGGGACGGCCGATGGGACGGCTGTGCGGTAGCGCGTCCAACCCGCGTCGGTATCCGTCTCGTTGACCAAACCGAGTGACCACCGACCGCCCAACTCTCCCGGCCTCCTGCACCGCTACCCCTCTCTTGCCGACGATTACGACCGTTACCGATAGTTCTCGCCGTCTTCACGACGGTGGCGCTGGGCTGCAGTAATACAGCCGATGTCGCTATATCAAATTCGCCGGTTGGCGACCTACCCGAGCTGGTCGCCGACGATTTCGTCGGCCACTTCGACGAACTCCTGCTCTCGACCCGTGGGGACGGTCGCGCCGGCGGCCACGTCGTGACCACCCCCGCCGCCGCCGACGGCCTCGCTGGCCTCGCCCATCACCGCCGAGAGGTCCAGTCCCTGGGCCACGAGGCGGCCGGTCCCTCGCGCCGACACCTTCGTCTCCTCGTCGTTATTCCGGGCGAAGGCGACGATGGGGCGGTTCCGATCGACGCCGTCGACGCCGACGGCCATTCCAGCCACGATGCCGACGATGGTCTCGCGGATCTCCTCGCCCGCGTCGAACCACTGGAGGTTCTCCTCCTGGGTGACGCCGGTCTCTTTGACCCACTGGAGCCCTTCCGAGAGGTTCCGGCGGTGGTTCCGCAGGAGTTTGCGCGCTCGGTCGAGGCCGTCGGCGCGGTCGCCGAGACAGACCGCCAGGCCCACGTCGGCCCGCTCGTAGCGAGCGGTCGCGTTCAGGAGAGTGGAAAACTCGCTGGCGTCGCGCAACTCGGTCCCCTCGGGTTCGGCCAGCAGCGTGTAGGTCGTCCCCACGAGGCCGTCGACCTTGTCGGCCGGGACGCCCTTCTTGAGCGCCTGCTGGACGAGCGAACTGGCGACGGTCCGGCGCTCCTCGTGGTCGAGATCGACCCAGCGCCGCCACTCGCCGTCGCGTTTCAGGTCCAACCCCAGTCCGTCGAGAAACCGGATTGCCCCGTTCCCGTCGTTGGAGATCCCCGGAATCCTGACTTCGCTGGCGTATTCGAGCAGCTTGGGGAGTGGGCGGGTCTGTTTCCCGTAAAAGGCGAGGTCGGTCCCCTCTTCGAGGACGCCCGCCTCGACGCCCTCGGCGACGATCTCGCGGTTGGCTCCCACCAGTTCGCCACCGACTGCCTGCATATCGCCGACGGCACCGACGACCGCCAGACGGGCCAGATCGCGGTTGTCCACGTCCTCGCCCTCCAGCGCCCGCGCGAGGACGTAACTCGCGCCCGCCCCGGAGAGTTCCGAGGCCCCGTCGAGTCCCTCGAGGAGCGGATTCAGGTGGTACTCGGTGTCGCTCTCGGCGGGCTGGTGGTGATCGGCGATCACGGGCGTGAAATCGCCCGCGGCCTCGTGGGCGGCGATGGCGTCGAGCTGGCCGCTCCCGAAGTCGGTAAAGAGGACAGTCTCTTCCTCGCGGGCCGCGATGGTCGCGATCTCGTTGTCGTCGAGCTGTTTCTTGAAGACGACCTCGAACTCGATCCCGGCCCGTTCCAGAGCCGTCGCGGCGATTCCCGCGCTCGTCAGTCCGTCCGCGTCGATGTGTGAGGCGAGCAACACCCGTTCGGCGGACTGCAGGCGGTCTGCACACGCCACGGCGCGATCTTCGAGCGCTTGCACTGGGCCGGCCATCGCGCGTTTCTTATCGCGGTCTCCGGTTTAAACCTCCGGTCCGCGACCCGACCTATCGGCCATGGATCGGACTGCTGTCCGGTGGTTTCCCCGGTTTCCGGAAGACTTAGGCTCGTGTGGCGGGACCACGTACCACGGATTGGCATGACCACCGACCTCCCGTTGCGGGCGTTGAGCGAGGGTAGCGAGACCGAGCGGCGGCTCGCGGCCCGGACGATCAGGGAGGCGGCCGCCGAGCAACCGTTGCGGTTGCAGGGCTCGCTCGCGCGGCTCGTCGACGCGCTCGGCGACGAGCAGGAGTCGGTGCGCCGGGACGTGGCCAACGCGCTGTTCGAGGTCGGCGTCGCCGAACCGACCGCTATCGCGCCCGTGGTCGACCCGCTGGTCGGGGCATTGGACGACGAAGTGACCGCCGTGCGGGCCTGCGTCGCCCGCCCGCTGGCGGAACTGGCCGCCGAACGCCCACGACGCGTCCGGTTTGCCGTCCCCGCGCTGATCGCACCGCTCTCCGACGTGAAAAGCGTCCGGAGCAACGTGGCCTGGGCCCTGTCCTCGCTGGCGCCGTCCTATCCCGAACTGCTCGAACCCCACGCGGACGAACTCACCCGGGCGTTGCTCGACGAACACTACCCCGTGCAGGTGTCCGTCCTGCGGACACTGCGCCCGCTCGAACGCGCCTATCCTGGCCTGTGTGACGTGGTGTCGGACCGCCTCCGCGAACTCGTGACCGCGGCGGTGGCCAGCGTTCGCCAGGCCGCCTGCCGTCTGGCCGCCGTCACCGACCAGTCCTGGGTCGACGAGGCGCTCCGGGAGCGCGCCCGGGCGGACAGCCACCCGCTGGTTCGGGAACGGGCCCGCGCCGCCAGAGCGGCCGCCGCGACTCACACCGACCCCACCGTCCCCGACTCGGCGTTCGAGAGTGCGACCCTGGGGACGTGGGTCGCGGTCCGGACCGACGCCGTCGGGGTGGATTCGGGTGACGGCGGGGACACGACCGACGCTCAGAGCGACCGACACGGCACACCGTTTCTCGTCGGCAAGACCACCAGCGTCGTCCGGGACTACACCGCGACCGACGAGGCGGCCATGGCGTCACACAGTGTCCGCCGTGAGGACTTCGAGACGCGCCAGGAGTGGCTCGCCGCCCCGCGATTCCCGCCCTCCGGCGACCGCGCCGTCGTCCACCTCCACAACCCCGCCGCCGATTACGGGATCACGCTCCACCGGGCGACCGACGGCATCGAGGCGACCCACGTCGACGGCGAGGACTGCCACGACTACCGCGTCGAAGACCTGCTGGCACTCGAACCCGGTCGCGCCCGCCTGCTCGCCGCCACACCCGGCGACCGCCTCGCCTTCGAACTCGAAGGCGCGACCCACGACGTGCGGGTCGGGACCGCCGGCTACCGGAACGGCCGCTACCGGGTCACCGGCGAGAACGAACACCAGGGCTACCGTATCACCTTCCGCCCGTTCGGGACCGAACCGATGATGGCGGTCTTCGAGGAGGGCCGCGCGTTCCGGGCACGAAACGTCTCACTGACCGTCGACGAGTAGAATTGCCTTCGTGTAAATCAGTCCGAACTGGCCGCCGCGACCGCGTCGCGAGCCAGTGTCTCGAAGTCCGCTTGGTCGGGAACCACGTCGACCGAGAGTCCGTGTGCGCGGGCCGTCTCGGCCGTCGGCTCGCCGATGACGGCGACCACGGCGTCCGCGAGGCCCGCCACTGCGTCGTCCTGGACCCCCCGGTCGTCGGCCGCGTCCAGGAAGTGTTCGACGGTCAGCGAGGAGGTGAAAAGCACCGCGTCCAGCTCGCCGGCGGCCGCCAGCTCGGCGGACTCGCCGGCCTCGGCAGGTCTGGTGAGCCGGTACAGCACCGTCTCGTGGACGTACGCCCCGGCGTCGTTCAGCCCGTCGAGCAACACCGAACTCCCGTGGTCGCTCCGGGCGACCTCGATTCGTGCTCCGTCACAGGTTCCTTCGAGGGTATCGACAAGTCCGGACGACGAGAACTCCGCAGGTACCAGATCGACGGAGTAGCCTTCGGCCGCCAGCGCGGCCGCGGTGGGGTCGCCGATGGCACAGACCGTCGTCTCGCCCGGAGTCCAGTCGGCCTCGGCGATCAACTCCGCGCCGGTCTTGCTGGTGAAGACGGCGTAGTCGGCGTCGGAGCGGGGGACGGCTCCGGTCGGGTCGACTTCGAGCATCGGGTCCGGGACCGGATCGGCTCCCAGTTCGTCGAGCAACTCGACCGCCTCGGTGATGCGCTCGTCGTCGGGCCGGAAGGCGGCGATGCGGGGGCGGTCGGTCACGACTCGGCCCCGTTTTGCAGGAACTTGACGACGCGCTGGCGCTCGCGAGCCACGTCGCCGATGACGGTGACTGCGGGCGGTTCGATCCCGATATCGTCGCGGGCGTCGACGATGGTGGAAAGCGTCCCCGTGGCGACCTGCTGGTCGGGCCAGGTTCCCCGTTCGACCAGTGCGACGGGCGTGTCCGGGTCCATGCCCGCCTCCCGGAGTTCGCGGGTGTACTCGGGCAACTTCCCGACGCCCATCAGGACGACGATGGTCCCGCCGGTGTCGGCCAGCGCCCCCCAGTCGACCGCCGAGTCCTCTTTCGTGGGATCCTCGTGGCCGGTGACGAACGACACCGAGGAGGCGTAGTCGCGGTGGGTAACCGGAATCCCCGCGACGCCCGGGCCGGCGATGGCGGCGGTCACGCCGGGGACGACCTCGAAGGGAACGGCGTGCTTGGCGAGGTACACCATCTCCTCGCCCCCGCGGCCGAAGACGAACGAGTCGCCGCCTTTCAGCCGGACGACGGTCTTGCCGTCGTGGGCAAGTTCCGCCATGCGTTCGTTCGTGTACTGCTGGGAGGTGCGTTCGCCGCGGGCGCGCTTGCCCACGTCCTCGCGGATCTCCTCGGGGATCATCCCGATGATGTCGGGGCCGGGGAGTTTGTCGTGGAGGACCACGTCGGCCTCCTCGAGCAGGCGTTTCGCCTTGACCGTCAGGAGGTCGGGGTCGCCAGGGCCGCTCCCGACGAGGTAGACTGTCCCCGGTGCGATGTCGGCGTCGGCTGTCATGATGAGCGGCCTTTCGTGTCCCCGATTAAGAGTCCTCTCGTTTCCGTTCGTCCGGTTCCTCGCGTTTGGCTCGCTCGATCAGGTCGGCGGCTCCCTGCTCGCGGAGTTCCGCGGCCAGATCGCTGGCGGCCCGTGCGTGGCGTTCGACGGGGAGATCGCGCGAGGCGGCCACTTCCTCGGTCCCGTCCCGGCTGAGGACGCGGACGACCGTGTGGACGACTGACCCCTGCACCGTGGCGTGGACGCCGATGGGCGCGACACAGCCCCCACCCAACTCGTCTAAGACGATCCGTTCGACGCTCGTCGCCACCCGCGTCGACGGGTGATCGAGCCGGTCGTGGATCTGGGCACCCACGTCGTCGTCCAGCGCCGTCACCGCCAGCGCGCCCTGGCCGGGTGCGGGCACGAACGTATCCGTCGGCAACCGCTCGAATTCGACGGCGTGGAGCAGGCCCGTCCGGTCCAGCCCCGCCTCCGCGAGGACGATGGCGTCGTACTCGACTTCGACCTCGCGCTCGGTCGCGCGGCGCTCGATCTCGTGGAGCCCGTCGAACCAGTCCTCGATCTCGGCCATCACGGCCGCAGAGAGGTTCTCGGGGTCGAGGTCGTCGGCGTCCACGTCGTCGTCGTTTTGCTCCCCGACAGCACGCTCCAGTCGCCGCTCGTGTTCGCGCTGGAGCGACGGGGCGAGTAACTTCTCGACGCGCGTGTCGACGTTGCCCCGGAGCGGTTCGATCTCCAGGTCCGGGCGCTCGGCCCGAAGCTCCGCTGCCCGCCGGAGGCTGGCGGTACCGACGGTCGCGCCCTCGGGGAGGTCTGCCAGTCCTGTGCCGTCCGGCGTCAGGAGCACGTCACCGGCCGGGCCGCGTTCGGGGACGCCGGCGACGATCAGGTCCGGCGGGCTCTCGGTCGGAACGTCCTTCATCGAGTGGATGGCGGCGTCGACCTCCCCGTCGAGTACCTGCTGGTCGAGACTGCGGACGAAGGCCCCGGTCTTGCCGAGGCGGTGGATGAGTTCGTCCTGTATCTGGTCGCCGGTGGTCTCGACCTCGACGAGGTCGACCGACTGCCGCCGGCTCGCCAGGGCTTCCTCTACCGTGGCGGCCTGCCGCAGAGCGAGGTCGGACCCCCGGGTCGCCAGCCGGAGCGTCCTGTCTGTAGTCATACCCGCCCCTCGTCGGCCTGGGGTGAAAAGTACATCAGTTCGGCCCTACCACGGCTCGCTCTTCAGCGAGAGCTTGTAGGCCACGAAGTTCGTCCCGACGTGCAGGACGGGCGTGATGACCAGCACGACCACCAGCACGGGAACCGTGAAGGTCGCGAAGAACCAGTCCGGTGCGAACACGACTGTGAGCCCTAGCGACCCGACCACGAAGTCGAGCTGGTCGAGGCCGGGGAACGCCGCCCCGCGCTCCCGCCCCGTCCGGCGTTTCAGGAACGACGCCCCGATGTCGCCCAGCAACGCGCCGGCCGGGAGCGTGACAGCGGCGACGAGCGTGAACTCCGGGAGCCCGCCGACCGTCCCCGAGACGACCGGGTGGATCGCATTCAAAAGCAGCGCCAGCGCCGCGCCGGCAGCGATCCCTCCGGCGGTCCCCTGCCAGGTCTTCCCGTCGCCGAGCAACCGTTTCCCGTTCCAGGTCCGCCCGCCGTCTATCGGTGGCCCCCCACCCACCAGGACTGCGGCGTTGTTGGGTACGTACGCGGGCAACATCGCCCAGAACGCCACCGCGAGTACGCCGACGATGTCCATTCCTGCCCCGTTCTGGGTCAGCACCGTCCTTAAGGGTCCCGAACTGGGCGACAGACTCAGTACCGTGGGGGCAATATTTGCCAGTATGATCCCGCCGATCGCGAGTCGGTTCGTCGCCGGGGAGTCCGAGGCCGTGGCGCTGGAGCGGGCGCGGCGACTCGACGAGCGGGGCATCGGGACGATCTGCAATCTCCTGGGCGAACACTACGACGAGCGCGGGCCGGCGGACGCGGACACCGCGACCTACTGCACACTGCTCGAAGACATCGCCGGCACGGACCTCCGGGCCTGTCTCTCGGTCAAGCCCTCGGGGATCGGTCTCGACGTGGACGAGTCGGTCTTCCGGGAGAATCTCGCCCGTATCGTCGACCACGCCGACGCGGCGGGCGTGTTCGTCTGGCTCGACATGGAGGATCACACGACGACCGACGCCACTCTGGACGCCTACGAGGCCGAGGCCCGTGCCCACGACGGCGGGGTCGGCGTCTGTCTCCAGGCGAACCTCCGGCGCACCCCCGACGATCTCTCGCGGCTGGCCGACTGCCCCGGGAAGGTGCGGCTGGTCAAAGGCGCCTACGACCCGCCGAAAGAGGTGGCGCTGCCGAGCGAGCAGGTCGACGACGCCTACCGGACGCTGCTGGCACAGGCCTTCGCCGAGCGCGAGGGCGGCATCGCGGTCGGCAGTCACGACCCGGCGATGATCGCGACCGCCGACCGACTCCACGCGGAGTACGGGACGCCGTTCGAGATCCAGATGCTGATGGGCGTGCGCGAACCTGCTCAGGAGCGGCTGGCCGCCGACCACGAGGTCTGGCAGTACGTCCCCTACGGGGAGAAGTGGCTGTCGTATTTCTACCGGCGCGTCGCCGAACGCCGGGGGAATCTGACCTTCGCCTTGCGGGCAATCGTCAACTAGTAAAGGGAGGCACAAGAACCACTTCCCACCGCAATATGGCCTCCTGGAAGCGGGACATCGCGAGCGGACTCATCGTCTTGCTGCCCGTCATCGTCACCCTGTACGTCATCGCGTACCTCTACGGGATCATCGCGAGTTCGACGGCCATCTTCAACATCGACTTCGAGGTGCTGGTGAGTCTGGGGGTGCCACGGCAGGCACTGGGGCTGATCCGCGTCTTCACGACGCTCGTGGTCTTTTTCTTGCTGGTACTGTCCGTGGGGTATCTCAGCCGGACGGCCTTCGGCGACATCTTCGAGGACATTCTCGACAACCTGATGAACCGCCTGCCCGGCCTGCGGGTGGTCTACAACGCCTCGAAGATGGCCGTCGAAACCGCCGTCTCGGGTACCGACGACCTCCAGAAACCAGTCAAGATCGAGACCTGGGACGGCCTGCGCATGACCGCGTTCAAGACCGGCAAGACGACGCCCGACGGCCGCGACGTCCTCTTTCTCCCGACCGCGCCCAACATCACCACCGGATTCGTCGTCGAGGTCGAACCCGACGAGTACGAGGAACTGGACGAACGCGTCGAGGACGCCCTGACGCGCATCCTCAGTGCCGGGTTCGGCGAGTCACGCGACGACAGCGTCGCGATCAGTGTCACCGAGGAACTGTCGAGCGACGGGGACGGCAGCGACGACTAAGCAGAGCTTACCCGTACTGAAGCCGGGCTTACTCTCCGTGACGCGTCCAAGCGGTGGGTAACTAAACCCGTCCTCACACAATTCTCGCGGGCATGGCAACGAGCACTCCCGAACGGGAAGTCACCGAGGCGGCACAGAAAACCGGCACTGACCCCTGGGTCATCGCCGCCGGTGCGTCGGTGATCCTGTCGTGGTACGAGTTCTTCCTCCGTGACAACAAGGAGATGGGCCTGTTCGTCGGGCTGTGGCCGCCGACGTTCCTGGCTTTCGCCAGTTACTTCGAGCAGCGACGGATGGGAAGCGTGCTGGACCGGATAACGGGTCGCAGCGGCGTCATCGACTCCGTCGAGCGGATGATTCAGAACCGCTAGTTAGAGGTAGTCGAACCACGCTTCGTACTCGTCGGTCCGGCGCTCGATGACCTCGAAGAACTTCGTCTGCAACTCGTCGGTGACCGGGCCCTTGGTCCCGCTGCCAATCTCGTTGTCGTCGACGCTCCGGATCGGCGTGACCTCCGCCGCCGTCCCCGTGAAGAACAGCTCGTCGGCGGTGTACAGTTCGCCCCGCGAAATCGTCGCGTCGTCGTGGACGGTGTAGCCCAGATCCTCGGCGATGGTGATGAGCGACTGGCGCGTGATGCCGTCGAGGATCGACTCGGCGAGCCCGGTGGTGTAGAGTTCGCCGTCCCGGACGAGGAAGATGTTCTCACCCGGTCCCTCGGCGACGTTGCCCTCGCCGTTGAGCACGATGGCCTCCGTGTAGCCGTTGCCCGTCGCCTCCAGGTTCGCGAGGACGCTGTTGACGTACGGCCCGGTCGTCTTGGCGTTGGTTGGGATCTGATCGGACCCGTACTTGCGCCACGAGGAGATCGACACGTCGACGCCCTCTTCGAGCGCTTCCTCGCCGAGGTACGCGCCCCACGGCCAGACGGCGATGGCGACCTCGACCGGGCAGTTCGACGGGTTCAGGCCGAGTTCCTCGTACCCGTAGAACGCGACCGGCCGGATGTAACAGGACTCCAGATCCTGCCGGCGGATCAGTTCCTTCGTGGCTTCGGTCAGTTCCTCCCGGCTGAACGGGATGTCGATGTCGTAGGGCTTCCCCGACTGGTAGAACCGGTCGAGGTGTTCCTCCCAGCGGAAGATCGCGGGGCCGTTCTCGGTGTCGTAACACCGGACGCCCTCGAAGATCCCGGTGCCGTAGTGGA
Organism: Halorientalis persicus; assembly: GCF_900110215.1. Lineage (GTDB taxonomy): Archaea > Halobacteriota > Halobacteria > Halobacteriales > Haloarculaceae > Halorientalis > Halorientalis persica. The sequence continues at coordinate 71,075 of NZ_FOCX01000004.1, forward strand.
GCCCGTGTGTGAGAACGTGAACCTGTGCGTCCTCCCAGTCGACGAACTCACCGTCCTGCCAGATCGTGTCGACGTCCATCTCGTCGAATCCCATTGCTCATTGGTTGGCCCAATCCGCTCTTAACAGTTTTCGTGCCGTGCCGACGGCTCACGTGGCGACCGCCGGCCTCTAACTATCATTGAAACGTCACTTGTGGGACCAATACGCCGGACACGGCCCGTGATCGAAGTCCCCGATCGCACCCGATAAACCGATATTCGCGATATAGAAATGGGGCGTCGGGTGCTCAGCTCTCTCCGGGTGGCCGCCGCTGTCCGCTCGCACTCGTGGGCTCGGCGGTGGTTTCCTGGCGTCCGTGCAACCGCCAGACTCCCGCCAGCAGGAGACATAGCGTCCCCCACAGAACGGGCGTCCCGAACGTGTAGGCCGTTCGAGCGCCGGCCAGAACGGCGACCCTGGCTGGGATCGGCAACCCAGCGAATTCGAGTACCTGCACGACGTCGTCGAATTTCAGTGTCAGCGTCAGGAGGGCGGCCCCGGTGGCAAAGACGGTCGACTCCGGGCGGTCGAGGAGATACAACAGCGGAAGCAACGGGTAGAACAGGAGCACGAAGTACATACTGTACGACGGCACGACCAACAGTACGGCACTGAGCGTCGCGAGCACCGCGACCATCCTGTCGACCGGGCCGCGACTCCGGGTGTACGTGTAGTACAGGGCGGGTGCAACGAGGAGCACTGCCCCGAGGGCCAGTTCGGCCGCCGTCGCACGGGGAACGACGACCGACAGTGGCCGACGGAGCGAGACGTACACGCTCGACGGTGGTAACCCGCCGGCGAACACGTCGGGTGTCGACCGCGGGAGGAGTTCGTGCGTGACGTAGTTCCTGGTCCGTGCCGGCCCGAACAGAACCGCCCCGGCGACGAGACAGCCGACGCCCGTCGTGACGGCCGCTGCGATCGCCCGCCACGCACGTCGCCAGAGGAGCCAGATGCCGATCGCCGCCGGGAACACCTTCGGGAGAGCCGCCAGCGCGAGCGCCACACCGGCACGGCCCTGTTTCCCGCTGTCGAGCCAGACGAGCCCGAGCCCCATCGCCACCGCCATGTAGTGGTTCACGTTCCCGAAAAACAGCGACGGCGCGCCGATGGGACTGACCGCGACGAACCCGACGATCAGGGCGCGATCGAGGCGGTACAGATCGGGACCGTATCGCTCGATCTGGCGGATCAGGGTCCACCCGAGAACGCCGCTGAGACACAGCGCGACGGCGGTGTGGAGGGCGAACCCGATCGCTGGCGGCACGCCCAGGAACAGCGAGAACCACAGCAACAGGAGGGGTGGATAGCGATACGTGAGTCCGGGCACGCCGATCGGCGATTCCCCGTACACCGGCTCCCCGCCCCAGAGATGGGCCGCGGCGGCCCGGTAGATCTCGAAATCGAGCGCGAGTCCATCCGGCGTCACCGTCGTCCGATAGCACAGGTAGCCGAGTCCGAAGAGTATCCCCACCCCGAGAACACACCGTGCGAGCCATCGCTGTCTCTCGGCTCTCTCTCGCGCCACTGTCTCCGACTGGTCCACTGGCTAGTAAGTGTCTTGTGGTTTTGACAATGAATCGACCTGTAATTCGTGCGTGATGGCTCCCCTCCCGCTCTGGGCCTGGGACGAACCGTCTCGAACGTCCCGTCGAACCCATCACCCACCTCCCGAGCCCGTGCTGTGCGCGCCACCGCCATTTCTATATCGCGGTATTTGGTTTATCGAAGGGTCGACGACGAGTCTGTGTCGGGCAGGTGAAACGCGGCAAAACGCGCGAAAAAGAGTGGCAGGCGACTTAGCGAAGGCGGTCGACGATCTCGCTCCCTTCGACGTAGGGGATGTCGTTGCGCTCGCCGTAAGCGCGGGCGGCTGCGGGCGGGAGGGCCTCACCGGTCTCGTCGTCGAGCATCTCACAGACGACGACGGCCGGGGACTGGTCGGCGGCGGCCGCGAGCGCGACGCCCAACTCGGTGTGGCCGAGCCGATCGTCCAGCAGGTTCGGTGCGGCTCGGAGCAGGTGGACGTGGCCGGGAGCGCGGAACGCCTCGGCGAAGTCCGCGTCGGCGGGGTCGCCCGCGGCCTGGGCCAGTTCGGTGATGGTCAGGGCCCGGTCCTCGTCGGTGATGCCGGTGAACGTGTCGCGGTGGTTCACCGTCAACGAGAACGACGACCGTTCGTCGTAGTCCAGATCGTGGTCGGCCGCGACGGGGTGATCGATGACTTCCTGCAGGAAGGGCAGGTCGAAGGCCTCGGCCACCTCGTCGCTCAACGCGGTGCAGATCAACCCGCCTGCGTCGTTGCGCATCCGGGCGACGGCGTCGGGGGTGACGGCCGCCGCGGGATACACCAGGTCGGTCTCGCCTTCGCGGTCGGCGGCGTCGTGGATCAGGACCGGCTCGCCGTCGCGGAAGGCCGCGAGCGCGTCGTCGACGCCGGTCCGGGATTCCGTGTGCATCTTATCGCTCCGTGACATTGATCGTGACCTCGTCGTCGTCTTCGAGCCCGATCGCTTCGCGGAGTTTCTCCGGGGCGATCACTTCCAGCTGGTCCTCGTCGTGGTGGGTCCGTTCGGGCGCGATGACGTGGGCCGGCTCGTAGATGGAGTCGCCCACCTCGACGCTGGCGGGATAACAGAAGGCCGGGCCGTAGGTACGTTCGTCGTCCTCCCAGCCCTCGATGGTGACCGGTTCCAGCGAAGCCATCCCGGCGCGGGCGCGAACGCTCTCGTCTGTCAGATCGACGTTTAGCGTGCCGGCGAAGGGCTCGTACCCGAGTTTCTCGATGAACTGCTCCATGTAGCCCGGCAGCGAGATGTAGTGGCGACCCTCGCCCATCCCGCTGGTCACGAACCCCTGCAGTTCGATGGCCGCGTCGCGCTCGAAGATCCGCCGATAATCGGCGTACTCGCGGCGCAGCGCCGACTCGCCTTCGCCGGTAATCTCGACCCACTGCCCGTCGCTGACCATCTCCCGCTCGACGTAGTCGGCGTCGTCGAGCCGCTGGAGTCGGCGGGAGGCGGTCTGGTTCGACGCGTCGAGGTCCTCGGCCAGCACCGAACACGACACCTTCTCCTGACCCTCGAGTGCGCCCTCGAGCGCCAGCAATTTCAACGTCGCCAGCTCGTCGTATCCGACCGTCCCCTCACTCGCCTGTGCCATACTCCAATCTTGGACTGTCGCAGGGATAAGCGTAACGAATATGGGGAGCGTAACGTCTTTGGAACGCAAAGGAACGGAAACAGTGTTTCCTGATTCGATATTTGGAGGTAACGATGTAAAGGCATTGTTTCGAAGGTGTTCGGGAACCGGTGGTCGGTATGGTCGCGTCAGACCTCGCTAACCGGGTCTCGCTACTCGCGGCTCACTGCGTTCACCGCTCGCCGATCCCGCCTCGCTACTCCCAGAACTCGCTGTCTTTCTGCAGTTTCGGCACCAGCGTGTTCCGCTCCGTCGCGAGCAGCGCGACGCGAGAGGCGGGAACCTGCTTGAGCACGTCGTGGGGCATATGTTCCATCACGTCCTCGGCGAACTCGACGACGCGCTCGTGGTCGGGCATCGAGTCCCGGTCCAGCCGCCCCCGCGAGTGGCCGACGTGCATATACGCTTTCAGTTCCACGAAGTCCGGATCGGCCCGCTCGTACATCGATGCGTACCAGCCGGGATTGTGCATATTCAGTCCCTCGATGCAGGTCGTCCGCAGGACCGTCCGGGTTTCGTCTTTCTCGGCCAGCACGTCCAGCGTGTCGATCAACCGTTCCCAGGCGTCGTCCTCGACGGCTTTGACAGTTTCATCGAAGGTCGCCCGGTCGGCGGCGTCGACGCTGACGTAGAGCTGGGTCGGGTCACACTCGGCCAGTACCTCTGGACGGGTCCCGTTCGAGACGAGGAAGGTCGTGATGTCGCGGTCGTGGAACGCCTCGATGAGTTCCGGCAGGTAGGGGTAGAGGGTGGGCTCGCCGTCGAGGGAAATTGCCACGTGGCGGGGCTCCATGGCCTCCTCGAACATCTCGCGGGGCACCTCGTCGTTGCCGCCGAAGCCGCTGAGGAGTTTCGTCTGGAGTTCGATGCTGGCGTCGACGACGGCCTCGGGATCGTCCCACTCCACCTCGTCCATCTCGTAGGCGTGGCCCTGGTGATCCCGCCAGCAGAAGACACACCGCTCGTTGCACTTCACGACCGGCGTCATCTGAATACACCTGTGGGATTCGATCCCGTAGAATATTTTTTTGTAACATTTCCCCTCCCCACGGAGCGCGTTTTTGGTCCACCCGCAGGTCTGGGCGGCGGTGTGGTTCTCGCTGTGGTAATCTGGATTCGAGACCTGCTTGGGGCCCCCGCTCCCGGACTCGGAGTCGCTCATGTTGAAACTCCGTTGCGCGCCCGCGGGCAAAAGCCCCCGGGTGTCGCGTCGTTTCGATGCTCGCCCCACACCTCCGCGTCTGTTCCTCGAAACTCTGAATGATAATACAAACACTGTAGAAATAGGATCAGAAGTCTACGATCGTTGTGAGCAAAGACTATTAGTGTTATTTCCCAAAGTCTGTGTATGGCTACGAACGTCGTGAACGAACGCGGCGGCGAGCAGGGAGAGACCGAGCGCACGACCGAGACCGAACCGGAAACGGCGGTCGAGACCGACTGTACGGTGACGCTGCATCTGCGGTCCTCGGCTCCGGCGGCCGCGACGCGGCGGCAACGGACCGTGCTGGACCGGTTGCGGTCGCTCGCGTCCGACGGTGTCGTCCCCGAGCTTCGGGTCGAGCGCTGGAGTTCGAAGGTGACCGTTCCCTCGGACGGTGACGACGGTGACCGGGCCCCGGTCGAACTGTACGAGGAGTTCGAGACAACCGCCGAGCGCGCGGACGCGCGTCTCGAACCCTTTTTCGAGACCCGGGAGGCCGTCGGCGGTCTGCTCTCGGCGGGGCCACCGACGGATCGGGTCATCGTGTTCCCGGTGGTCTGTCTGACCGTCCGCCGGGACGGTGACCTCACAGGGCTGTACCCCTGCTGGAAAGACGGTGACCATCATAGCGTGGAGGACGGGCTCTCCGCGCTCGCGACGGAACCGGGCGACCCGGAGAACCTCTGAGTGAATGATCGAGTCGTCGGGACTACCGTGACGGAGGGCCGGATACCATGACAGCACGCAAATCCGACGTTGCATCGACGATTCCGGACGGACCGACGACGGTGACGCTCCGACTTCGCTCGGACCCGTCGTCGGTCGCACGACGCCGACAGCAACGCCTCGCCGAGCGACTGGAGACGATTGCCGAGGGGGCCGACGAGACGACACTCCGGACCGGGCACTGGAGTGACCGCGTTCGAGTGCCTGCCCCCGAGGGGACTGCGGCCGTCGAAGCGGTCTCCCTCTACGAGGAGTTGCGCGCCGCCGTCGACGAGGCCGGCGGTCGCCTCCATCCGTTCTTCCAGGAGCAAGAGACACTCGATTCCGTCACACCGGCCGATCTGACCGACGGTGCGACCGACGAGGGCGAGCGTGACATTGTGTTCCCGGTGGTCTGTCTCACGATCAGGCGGCGCGGCCGCCTCACCGGTGTCTATCCCTGCTGGCTCGACGGCGAGCACCACAGCGTCGAGGACGGACTCGCTCGCCTCGAAGCCGCGACGGACGGGATCCGATGCCTGGCGCCGACGGTCTCGGGCGACGCCGAAAACCTCTGGTAAACGGTTTCGGGCCCGGCTTCGCAAAGCTCAGCCGGACGCCAGGAGAGCAAGGCTCTCCTGAGCCCCCGCTCGCTTCGCTCGCGGGGACGCCGAAACCCTCTGGTAAACGGTTTCGAGCCCGGCTTCGCAAAGCTCAGCCGGACGCCAGGAGAGCAAGGCTCTCCTGAGCCCCCGCTCGCTTCGCTCGCGGGGACGCCGAGAACCGCTGGTGAACACGCGGCAGACAGTTCGTCATCCCTTTATTCGGCGACCGAGGAGAGGCGGGTATGTTCCTTGCCGCTCGCCGGGAGGTCGAAGCCGCTGTCGAGGGGGCACTCGACGCACTCGACCTCCCCACCGACGACCTCGGGATCGAGGAGCCGCCGGAAGACGTCGACGCCGTCCTCGCATCGAGCGTCGCCTTCCGGCTGGCCGGCGAAGTCGGTGCCGCCCCACCCGAGGTGGCCGCCGACATCGCCGCCGAGATCGACCCCGCCGACTACGACTACGTCGGCGACGTGACCACGCAGGGGCCGTACCTGAACTTCCTGCCCAGCGACGCCTACTTCGCGGCGACACTCGAAGCTGCCCAGGACGACGAGTACGGCCGACTCGACCCGAAGGGGGCCTCGGTCGCCGTCGAACACACGAGCGCCAACCCCACGGGGCCGGTCCACGTCGGTCGTGCGCGCAACCCCATCATCGGCGACGCGCTGGCGAACGTCCTCGATTTCGCCGGGTACGACGTGGATCGCCACTACTACGTCAACGACGCCGGCCGCCAGATGGCCGTGTTCACCTGGGCTTACGAGACATTCGACGAAGCGGAGTTGCCCGAACCGGAACGGGACCGCGCCGAGTACGACATGGTTCGGTACTACCGTCGGGGCAACACCTTCCTCGACGAGGCTCCCGAGTCCGAGGTCGAGGCCGCCGAAGCCGAGATCCAGTCGATCATGCAGGGTCTGGAGGCGGGCGACGAGGCGACCTACGAACGCGTCAGCGAGGTCGTCGACACCGTCCTCGGCGGGATGCAGGAGTGTCTGGCCCGTCTCCCCGCCGAGTTCGACGAGTTCGTCAAGGAGACCCGCTTCATGCGCAACGGGGCGACCGACGATCTGGTCGAGCGTCTACAGGACCTCGACGAGGCGGTCTACGAGGAGGACGCCTGGCAGCTCGAACTCGACGACCACGGGATCGACAAGAACCTCGTCTTCCTGCGGTCGGACGGCACCAGCCTCTACGCCACGCGGGACCTGGCCCACCACGAGTGGAAGTTCGAGAACTACGACCGCGCCGTGACCGTACTCGGCGAGGACCACAAGCTCCAGGCCCAGCAGGTCCGGACCACCCTCGACCTGCTCGGGCACGACACCGACCCGCTCGATCAGGTCCTCTATTCGTACGTCAACCTCCCGGAGGGGAAGATGAGTACCCGCGAGGGGACCGGGATCGACCTGGACGACCTGCTGGACGAGGCCATCGACCGCGCCCGCGAGGAAGTCGAGGACCGCCTCGAAGACCGGCTCCGGAACGACGACCTGGACGAGGACGATGTCGAACGGATCGCCCACCAGGTCGGGATCGGCGCGGTCCGGTACGACATCGTCTCGAAACAGCCGGCCAAGGCCATCACCTTCGAGTGGGACCGGGCGCTGGACTTCGAGGCCCAGTCCGCGCCGTACGTCCAGTACGTGCACGCGCGCGCCTGTGGCATCCTGGGGGAAGCCCGAGAGGCCGGCCACGAGGTGCCCGAGGTCGCCGATTTCGACGCCGACGCCCTGGACACGCCGGAAGCACGTCGCCTGCTCGCGACCATCGCCCGGTTCCCGGCGGTGATCGAGGACGCGGCCGACGACCACCACCCACACGTCGTCGCGACCTACACCCGGGAGTTCGCGGAGGCGTTCAACGCCTTCTACCGGGAGTGTCCGGTGCTCGATGCCGACACCGAGACACGGGACGCACGGCTCGCGCTGGTGGCCGCTGCACGCCACACCGTGGGCAACGCTCTGCGTGTCCTCGGCGTCGCTGCGCCCGAGTCGATGTGACTATACCGGGAACAGCGTCGGAAGCACTGATCCCCCGGCGAACTGGACCGCCGCGAGACCGAGTCCGAGCGCCAACAGCAGGAAGATCAGCACCCAGCTCAGTCGGATCGAGTCGTCTGCCATACCGAGACGTGGCAGGAGGGACGGTTTAGATGTACCGCTTCGAAAGAACGGGCGTGCGGCCCCGACGGGGGTGGCGGGTACAAATGGTTAGTTGAACAGGCCGAACACGCCTTCCTCGTCGTCCTCGTCGTCATCGCCGTCGTCGTCGCCCTCGCTCTCGTCGAGTGACTCTTCGTCCGTGTCGGGCGTCGCGCTCGGCTCGAACTCCTTGTCGGGTTCGACGCCGCCCTCGGTGTTTGCCTCGTAGATCTCTTCGAGCGTGGAGGCGAGGCGGCGGTAGGCCTCGGCGGCGTAGCTGTCCGGGTCGTTGATGAGCAGCGGTTCGTTCCGGGTCGCGTCCTGATCCTCGGGGACGACCGCCAGCATCTCCATGTCGAGTTTGTCGGCGACCTCGGAGACGTTGGTATCGTCGTCGGCCCGCGTCAGCACTGCGCCGACGACGTCGCCGTCGATCCGCTCGGCCAGCTGGGCAGTCTTGATCGTGTCGCCGATGGCGACCTCGTCGGCGGTGGTGACGAGCAAGACGCCGTCGGCCAGTCCCAGTGGGACGGTCGTCTCGTGGCTCAACCCGGCTCCGGTGTCGATGAGGACGATCTCGTAGGCGGTCGAGAGCGCCTTGACGACCTTTCGGAGCTTCGCGGGGTCGGCGTCGGCGAAGGCCTCCAGGTTGCGCTCACCGGGGACCACGGTGATCCCGCCGGGCCCCTCGATAATCGCGTCGCTGACGGCCGCCTTGCCAGCGAGCACCTGATGGAGGCTCGGTGAGTGGTCCACGTCGAGCATCGCCCCCAGGTTCGCCATCCCCAGGTCGGCGTCGACCACGACCACGTCGTGGCCGGCGTCCTGGAGCGACACGGCGACGTTGATCGCCGTCGTGGTCTTCCCGACGCCGCCCTTCCCGCCTGCGATTGTGTAGACGTATCCCGTCATACTTCCTGTTAACTTGGTACAGACAAGGGAAACATATAAACCCGTGCGTCTGACGGGCTTTATCCCTCGTCTACGACTGCGCCCCGCCCGGGACAACGGAACCGCCGCCACCGACACCCGGACGTCTGCTAGGTAGATACACGCCCGCAATGGTTGAAAAGCGCCACGGTCCATTTCAACCAGTGATCATATGAAGGTATGTGACGCACTCGCGTGGCCGGCCCGCCCGGTCAACAGTTACTTACCGCCCATTCGGCTATACTGGAGTAATGAGTAGCTCCGAGCAGGATCAGACGGACAAACAAAAATACGAGTTCAAGAAGGTCATCGAGGACCTGCGGGAGTACGAGGGGTCGGGGACGCAGTTGGTCACCATCTACATCCCCGACGACCGCCAGATCAGCTCCGTCGTCGAACACGTCACCCAGGAACACAGCGAGGCATCCAACATCAAGTCCAAGCAGACCCGGACGGCCGTGCAGGACGCCCTGACCTCGATCAAGGACCGCCTGCGCTACTACGACGTGTATCCGCCCGACAACGGGATGGTCATCTTCTCCGGTGCCATCGACACCGGCGGCGGCCGCACCGACATGGTGACGAAGGTGCTGGAGTCGCCGCCCCAGCCCATCGAGTCGTTCCGCTACCACTGCGATTCGGATTTCCTCACCGAACCGCTGGAGGAGATGCTCGGCGACAAGGGGCTGTTCGGCCTCATCGTGCTGGACCGGCGGGAGGCAAACGTCGGCTGGCTCAAGGGCAAACGGGTCGAACCCGTCAAGTCCGCCTCGTCGCTGGTCCCCGGGAAACAGCGCAAAGGTGGCCAGTCCGCACAGCGATTCGCCCGCCTGCGGCTGGAAGCCATCGACAACTTCTACCAGGAGGTCGCCGGCATGGCCGACGACCTGTTCGTCGACCAGCGCCACGAGATGGACGGCATCCTCGTGGGCGGCCCCTCCCCGACCAAAGACGAGTTCCTCGACGGCGATTACCTCCACCACGAACTGCAGGACATGGTGCTGGGAAAGTTCGACGTGTCCTACACCGACGAGTCCGGCCTCTACGATCTCGTCGACGCCGCCCAGGACATCTTAGACGAGTACGAGGTGATGCAGGACAAATCGGAGATGGAGGAGTTCTTCAAGGAACTCCACGACGGCGATCTCGCGACCTACGGGTTCGAGGCCACCCGCGAGAACCTGATCATGGGCGCGGTCGACCGCCTGCTCATCTCCGAGGACCTGCGCCAGGACGTGATCACCTACGAGTGTCCCAACGGTCACGAGGAACGCGAGGTCGTCGAGCGCCGCGAGGACACACCCGATCACGACTGCTCGCGCTGTGGCGAGACCGTCGCCGCCGACGACGCCGAGCGTGAGGACCTCATCGACCACCTCATGGAGATCGCCGACCAACGGGGCACCGAGACGAAGTTCATCTCCACCGACTTCGAGAAAGGCGAACAGTTGCTGAACGCCTTCGGCGGCGTCGCCGGCATCCTCCGGTACGACACTGGCGTCTGATCCCGGAACCTGCTCCACGGGACGCCTGCCCCGCCCGCCGCCTCGATCACGGACTGTTCTCGACGTGTCGCTCAGCGATAAAGTCGAAATACTGATAGCAGTGCGCAGTCCACTCCTCGCCGATGCCGACGTTTCCACACGGGGAACGGCCGTCGGTCGTCGTGGGACGGTTGGGGACGCCCGACGAGTCCGCAGTGCAAACGGTGGCGACCGCTTACGAGGACGCGTTCGGGGCGACGGTTCGGACCGAACCGGTCGACTTACCCGAGGAGGCGCTCGAAGACGGCGAGATCATGTACTACGACCGGGCAGTCAGGGAGGTGGCGAATCAGGTCGATGCGGACCAGTGTCTCGCCGTCACGGACCGGCGGATCTGGCGACACGACGACGAGACGCAGTTCACACTGTCGCGCCAGGGCGGCGAGGCCGCCGTCGTGTCCACCGCTGGACTCCCCGACGACGGTCGGCGGACGGAGCGGCTGGGGAAGCTGACCCGGGCAGTCGCCGGCGCGCTGTACGGCAGCGACTGGCACGAGGGCTGCGTCGTCGACGACGTGACGACCCTCGCCGAACTGGACGGCAACCCGGAGTCGTACTGTTCGACCTGCCGAACCGCCTACGAGTCCGACGAGTGGGCACCGACCGCGCCGGCCTGGATCGTCGGCCCCCACGACTCCGTCCGGGCCAACCACGAGTGGGCGCAGTCGCTCGACGACGGCGGTCTGCGGTCGAAACTGCCGTGGCTGCCGGAGCTCCCCTCGCTCCCGCGCTCGGTGCGAGCGACGATCCACGAGGGCTATCGGGTCGTCCGGTTCTGGTGGCTCGTCCTGACGTACTTCGCCGCGGTCCTGCTGGTGCTGGTCGCGCTGATCGGCGGCTACGAGACGCTGATCGGCTCGCCGTCCGACCAGATCACGTGGGGGCTGGCCGTCGCGAGTCTGCTCCTCGGGTTTTTCGTCCACGCCGTCCTCCGGGGGCTGGCCGAGGGCGTCTATTTGGGGCTGGTCGGTGACGTCGAGGAGCTAGAGGAATAGCTGCGCGATGCCGGTGAGCCAGAGGAAGGCGGCGAGGCCGCCGGTCCCGACGACGGCCCCCACGGTGACCGACTTCGCCAGCGTGAACCGTCGCTCGCGGAGGAGCGTCGCCGTGGACTTGTTCGAGAGGAACCCGTCGTCGCCGGCGACCAGCACGACCCCCTTCTCGCCCGCGCCGGCCTCGCGCTCCGGGTCCGGTTCGACCGTCCCGTAGGCGTACACCTCGTCCCCGTCCCGGAGGAACTCGTATCGGAACTCCCGGTCACGGCGCATCCCCTGGTCGGGCAGGTCGTGTTCCTCGGCGAACGCGACGGCTCCCTCCGGCGGATCGTCGTAACTCTTGACCGACAGGGAGCCGGTCCGATCGTCCGTCAGGTCGAACTCGAACCCGTCGAGGTCGACCCGGATCCGCCCCTCGTCGGTCGTCACGAACAGTCTGGCCGCCTCCCGCTCCTCGTGGACCGGGAGCGTGTCGGTGCTGTCGACCACCTCGAGGTCGTAGCAGACACACTGCTGGTCCGCGACGGGAACGGCACAGTCCCGCTCGGCCCCCGCCAGTCGACCGACCACCGCGGCCTCGCCGATCGAGACGGCGTCGAGCGACGCGATCGGGACGTCGTGCAGTGCGGTCGCCTGCCGCCACCGCCGGAACCCCTCGCCGACGCGGGCCAGCCCGAACAGGACCGCGAGCAACGACCCGCCGATCAGGCCCAGATACAGGGCGTACGCGAACACCATCAGTCCTCGTCGGACAGCGAGAGTCGGTCTCCCACGTCGACGCCCTCGCGGGCCGACGCCGACGCCACGAACGGCGTCTTGGACGTGTACCCGTAGTAATCTGCGACGAAGCGCTCGGGAACCCGTTTCAACCGCGTGTTGTACGCCCGGACCGCGTCGTTGTACTGCTCGCGCCGGTTCTCGATGCGCTGTTCGATGGTCCGGATGCTGTCGCTGAGTTCGTCGAACCGCTCGCTCGACGCCAGATCCGGGTACTCCGTCGAGAGATCGTACACTTCGTCCAGCGACGATCGGAGCGCGACGACGGCGTCCGCAGCCTCGTCGGGATTGCTCGCTTCGACCACTCGCTCCCTGGCTTCGATGACGTCCTCCAGCACGTCCTGTTCGTGGGAGACGTGTTCGCGCGTCAGGTCGATGAGGTCCCCTACTTCCCCCGCTCGCCGCTCCAGTAGCACGTCGATGTCGCTCCACGCTTTCTCGCAGCGCTCGTGTGCCTCGACGACGTTGTTGTGTGCGCTCCCGAGGTACTTGACGACGCTGTAGGCGAGCACGACGAGCCCGAATCCCAGCACGACGGTGGCGAAATCGACCATTCCTACCGGACGATTACGGGTAGGATAGTTGAAAGTTTCCTCGATTCCGTGTATCGACTCGCGGCGTCCCGGCTCCCGGGGTGTCTTCGAGACGTGTCACCCGCCGGCATTCGTGCCGGCGGCGGCGAGCCGTCACTCCAGCAACTGTTCGAGCTGCTGTCGCCGCCCCTGCAGGTCGATTCGGCTGTCGACACTCCCCGTCGTCGCGAGTCGGTCCAGCACCAGCAGTGGATCAGTCCCGGCTTCCTCGACCGCCGCGAACAGCTCCGCGATCTCCGAGCGGTTGAGCGCCAGCGAGTCCAGCAGCCCGATCGCGATCACCATCGGTACCGCCGCGTCACCCTCGGGGAACGGCTCACCGATCTCCCCGAAATCGGGCGTCGTCGACGGCGGCTCCGGGTCCGGTTCGAGTGTGAGACAGGTCGGACAGATCGCCGCGCCCGGCGAGTCCTCCGGGAGGTGTGGTCGCCACTCGTCGGCCACCGGGAACCGCAACAGCGGCGTCTGACAGTGTGGACAGTTCATAACTCCAAAAGGACCGGCCAGCGGAAAAGGCTATCCCGATTAATCGTCGGCCGGAACGGTCTCGGCCTCTTGCTCGGCCGCCTCGGCCTCGCGTTCTTCTTTCTCCTCCTCTTCTTTCTTGGCCTTGATCTTTTTCATCCGGAAGATCTCCTCACGTTCCTGCTCTTCGAGTTTCTGCTCGATGTACTCCTGATTCTCCTTGAGTTCGGGCAGGAGCTTGAACTCCAGAGCGTTGACGCGGCGCTTGGTGGTCTCGATCTCCTCGAGCATCTTCTTCATCGCCGTCTCGACCTCCGCGGCGAGGATGATCGTCTCCAGCAGTTCCTCGTAGGCCTCGGCGGTCTCGTCGATGCGCGCGCTCGTCCCGAGGACGCCGTAGCCCCGCTCGTCGAGGCTCTTTTTGACCTTGGAGGACTCGATCTGGGGGACGACCACGCCCATGATGTTCTTCGATTCAGTCGTGAGTTCCGGGTGTTCCTTCAGCGCGGCGGCCGCCCCTCGCACGGCCACGTCGCCCTCCATCGCGCGGGCCATGTTGATCTTGCGCTGGGCCTGCTCGTAGTTCTCGTTGAGGTCCGAGCGCACGTCCTGGGCCTGGTCCAGAATGTCCATGAACTCCATGATGAGGCCGTCACGCTTCTTCTCGAGCGTGTCGTGACCCTGCTCGGAGAGTTCGATCCGGTCCTCGATCGCCATGAGGTTCTTCCGGGTCGGTTTGACGTCCTTAGCCATTACCGGGCGTTACCGACCCAGGCGGTTAACTCTTTACAGACCGCGCGCACGCGGGAACGACGGCCGCTCGCCTCCGAACCGCGGACCCCCGTCTCGATTCGGGCCGTGATCGTCCGACGCCGCGAAAGATACGAAAAGTGGAACGAAGACGGTTACTCCTCGGCTTCGACGGTTTCGGCCGACTCGCCCTCGACGTAGTGTTCCTCGATGAGGTCCTCGTCGACGCGGTTGAGCTCTTCTTTGGGGAACATCGAGAGCAGTTCCCAGCCCAGGTCCAGCGTCTCTTCGAGGTCGCGGTTCGTCTGGAAGCCCTGCTGGACGAACTCCTCCTCGAAGCGGTCGGCGAAGTCGAGATAGAGGTTGTCACGTTCCGAGAGGGCCTCGCGGCCGACGATGTTCACGAGGTCGCGCAGGTCCTCACCTTCCGCGTAGGCGGCGTACATCTGGTTGGAGATGTCACCGTGGTCCTCGCGGGTCAGGCCCTCGCCGATCCCGTCGTCCATCAGCCGCGAGAGGCTGGGCAGGACGTTGACCGGCGGTTCGACACCCTGACTGTTGAGGTCACGGTCGACGTAGATCTGTCCCTCCGTGATGTAACCCGTCAGGTCCGGGATCGGGTGGGTGTCGTCGTCGCCGGGCATCGTCAGGATCGGGATCTGCGTGACAGAGCCCTCCTTGCCCTCGATACGGCCGGCCCGCTCGTAGAGCTGGGCCAGGTCCGTGTACATGTACCCGGGGTAGCCACGGCGGCCGGGGACCTCCTCCCGTGCGGCACCGATCTCGCGCAGTGCCTCACAGTAGTTGGTCATGTCCGTCAGGATGACGAGGACGTGGTAGTCCTTCTCGAAGGCGAGGTACTCGGCGGTGGTCAGCGCGAGTCGCGGCGTGACCGTCCGCTCGACCGCGGGGTCGTCCGCGAGGTTCATGAAGACGACCGAGCGTTCCAGCGCGCCGGTGCGCTCGAAGTCGTCCATGAACTCGTTGGCCTCCTCCTGGGTGATACCCATCGCGCCGAAGATCACTGCGAACTCCGACCCTTCGTCGTCGTCGCCCTCCTCCTCTTCCGGCACGGTCGCCTGCCGGGCGATCTGGAGTGCGAGGTCGCTGTGGGGCAGTCCCGACGCCGAGAAGATCGGGAGCTTCTGGCCCCGGACCAGCGTGTTCATACCGTCGATGGCGGAGACGCCGGTCTGGATGAACTCCTCGGGGTACTCCCGGGAGTAGGGGTTGATCGCCTCGCCGACGATCGGTCGTTCCTCGTCCGGTTCGATCTCGGGGCCGCCGTCGATGGGCTCACCGGTCCCTGAAAGGACGCGCCCGAGCAGGTCCTCGGTGAGCTTCATCTGCATGGTCTCACCGAGGAAGCGGACCGACGAGTTCCGGTCGATCCCTTCGGTTCCCTCGAACACCTGGATCGCGACGAACTCGCTCGTGCTCTCGAGTACCTGGCCGCGACGGGTCTCGCCGTCGCCGGTCTCGATCTCGACGATCTCGTCGTACCCGACGGGTTCGTCGACCTCGGCGAACACTAGCGGACCGCTGATCTCCGTGATGGTCTGGTATTCTTTCTGCATTAGTAGAGCTCCCTGAGCTGTTCGGTCATGTCGTCTTCCAGTTCCTCGACGTACGCTTCCCACTCTTCCTGCACACCGATACGGTTGAGCCGCGGCGCGGCGTCGATGTCCGTGATCTCCTCGACCGGAACGCCGGCCTCGAGCGCCTCGAAGGCCTCGTCGTTGAGGGTCTTGATGGCACCGAGGATGGCGTAGGTCTTCTCGGGCTCACAGAAGGTGTCGGTGTCGTGGAACGCGTCCTGCTGGAGCCAGGCTTCACGCAGGTAGCGTGCGATCTCCAGCGTCAGCTGTTGATCCTCCGGCAGGGCGTCCTTCCCGACGAGCTGGACGATCTCCTGCAGTTCCGTCTCCTCGTCGAGTACGTCGATGGCCCACTGGCGCTGTTCGGCCCAGTCGCCCGCGACGTTGTCCTCGAACCACGGGTCGAGCTGATCCCGGTACAGCGAGTAGGACTCGTTCCAGTTGATCGCCGGGAAGTGCCGACGCTCCGCGAGGTCGGCGTCCAGCGCCCAGAACGTCTTGACGATCCGCAGGGTGTTCTGGGTGACCGGCTCCGAGAAGTCTCCGCCCGGCGGGCTGACCGCGCCGATCGCCGAGACCGAGCCCTCGGTGCCGTTGATGTTCTGGAAGTAGCCGGCCCGCTCGTAGAACTCCGCGAGGCGGGCGGCCAGGTACGCCGGGTACCCCTCCTCGCCGGGCATCTCCTCCAGCCGCGAGGAGATCTCCCGCATGGCCTCGGCCCACCGTGAGGTGGAGTCGGCCATCAGCGCCACGTCGTAGCCCATGTCCCGGAAGTACTCCGCGATGGTGATCCCGGTGTAGATACAGGACTCACGGGCTGCCACGGGCATATTCGAGGTGTTCGCGATGAGGCACGTCCGGTCCATCAGCGCGTTCCCGGTCGTGGGGTCTTCCAGTTCCGGGAAGTCCTCGATCACTTCTGTCATCTCGTTGCCACGCTCGCCACAGCCGACGTAGACGACGATGTCCGCGTCGGCCCACTTGGCGAGCTGGTGCTGGGTGACCGTCTTCCCGGAGCCGAACGGACCGGGAATCGCGGCCGTCCCACCCTTCGCGATGGGGAACAGACCGTCGAGGATGCGCTGGCCCGAGACCAGCGGGGTCGTCGGGGTCTGTTTCTCGTCGGCGGGGCGCTGGGAGCGGACGGGCCACTCCTGGTGCATCGTAATCTCCTCGCCGTTGTCCAGTTCGACGACGGTGTCCTCGACGGTGTAGTCGCCCGACTGTACGTCGACGACTTCCCCGCCCTCGTAGTCGGGGGGCACCATCACCTTGTGGTCGATGCTGGGCGTCTCGGGCACGATCCCGACGATGTCGTTGGGACCGACTTCGTCGCCTTCGGCGACCTCGGGGTTGAACTCCCAGGTCTTCTCCAGGTCGATCCCCGGCGCGTCGACACCGCGGTCGAGGAACGCACTGCCCATCTTCTCTTCGAGCACGTCGAGGGGCCGCTGGACGCCGTCGTAGATGGCGTCGAGCATTCCGGGTCCGAGGTCGACGCTGAGGGGCGCGCCCGTCGACTCGACGGGTTCGCCCGGGGAGACCGCGGAGGTCTCCTCGTAGACCTGGATGGTCGTGATGTTGCCCTCGATCTCGATGACTTCGCCCATCAGTCCCTCGTGACCGACGTAGACCACGTCGTTCATCTTCGCGTCGAGGTCTACCGCCGTCACGACGGGACCGCTTACGCTCTCGATCTGTCCGTCTTCGCGGACGTCGGATTCTGTCGCTTGACTCATAATCTAATCTTCCTCCATGAGGTCGATACCGATAGCTCGTTTGATCTGCTCGCGCAGGCCGCCGCTGCCGGCACCCTCGCCGCCGAGGGTGACGAGCACCGGTTCGACGCTGGTCTCGACGTCGTTGCGGACGCCTCGCGAGAGATGCTCCAGATCGTCCTCGTGCATCACGAGGATGCCGACCTCGTCGTCGGTGAGCATCCCCTGCACTGCGTCGTCCAGCTCGGCCGCCTTCTCGTCCTCGGTCACGTCCGCGAACTTGCGGACGCCGGCCAGCCGGAAGCCCGTCGTGAAGTCCGGGCTGCCGATCACCGCGATCTCCTGGCTCATAGTATCACCAGTTCGTTCTCGATCTCTTCCTGTGAGAGGCCACCTTCACGGCCGCGGGCGATCGCGCGGATGTTGTCGACCTCCCGCTCCTTTGCGAGTACGTACGCCAGGACCGGACAGATCGACAGCGGATACCGGCTCGACAGCCGCCGGGAGTACTCCAGCAGTGCCGCGTCGACGGCGCGCTCGAACTCCAGCAGGCTCCCGGCCTCCTCGAGTGCGTCGAGCCCGTCGCGCAACTCCTCGCCGTAGCGGCTCTGCCGGACGTGCTCGACCAGCCGATCCATGTCGCCGGCCAGCTGGCGGATCTCGGCCGGGGTGAACAGATCCCCGCCCTCGATGTAGTACTCGGCGGCCTCCATGTCCGCACCGCTCCGGGCGATCCGGAAGGCGTTCCGGAGGTTCCGGAAGTCGACTTCCGCGCTGAGGAACTCGACGTACAGCTCCATCGGCCGACTGGGTTCGGTCGGGAGCCCGGTCAGCAGATCCTCGTAGAACGCCCGGTCGAGGGCGTTCTCGATTGGCACCAGCACGTCGGTCTCCTCGTACTCCTCGTAGGCCGCTGCGAGCGCGTCGCCGTATCGCGTCGAGTCGAGGCGTTCGATCACGCCCTGGATCGAGCCGGCCGCCAGCAACTCGTCCAGCAGTCCCTCGTCGAACTCGCCGGCCCTGATGAGGTCGGTCTCGACGTTCTCGCGGCTCTCGCCGGAGTATTTCCCGCGGACGATCGTCTTGACGTTCCAGACGTCGAACTTCCGGAGGTAGCGGGCGATGTACCCGTACAGCTCGCCCTCCGACCAGCGAAGCAGATCCTCGAAGTGTTTGGCGACGTTGCGGTTCAGCGCGTACTCGATGAGGTCGACCCCCGAGTGACGCGCGCCGAGCGCGTTCATCTCGCTCTCGTACTCGCTTTCCTCCATGAACCGGGCGATCTCGCCCGGTCCCATTCGGGTCAGCTTCCGGTAGTCGTCGTCGTCGAACAGCGACGCCCGGCGCGAACGGACCCGCGCGATCACGTACTCGTAGTTCCCGGGGCCGCTCGTTTTTTCGGTGTCGATCATTGCTCGAACAGTTCGTCGCTGATCTCGCCCAGGTTCTCCTCCCAGACGTCTTCGAGGATGGCGTCGAAGGTGTTGTTCACCCGAACGCGGGACCCCTCGCTGGTGACGACGACGCCACCGAGGCAGTCGTACTCGCCGGCGTACTCCCCGTCGTAGTCCATCTCCGAAAGCAGCGACTCGATCAGTTCCTCGTCGTCGGCCCGGCCCTGCACTTCGAGGGTCGCGTCGTCCTCGAACTCCGCGACGGTTCCCTCGAGCAGCGCGGCGGTCAGGTCCTCGCGGTCGTCGCCCTCGATGCCGGCGATCTCTTCCTCGACCGTCTCCCGCACGTCGCCGAGGACGTCCCGGCGCGCCTCGAGGCGAGCCTGTTTGGCCTCCAGCTTCGCGCTGGAGAGGCGCTGTTCGCGCTCCTGTTCGATAGTCGATTCTACGTCAGCCTCGCGCTCGCTGCGGATCTCCTCGGCGTCGCGTTCGGCCTCGGCGAGGATCTCCTCGGCCTCGGCCTCCGCTTCGGACCGAATGTCCTCCGCACGCGCGCGGGCTTTCTCCCGTATGTCCTCTGCAACTGTATCAAGGCTCATCGTTAGAAATGGGAAGGCGGTTTAGACGAAGACGACGACCAGCGCCAGGATCACGAGCGTCTCCGGCAGGACTGTCAGGATGAGCCCACGACCGAACATCTCGTCGTTCTCGGCGATGGCCCCGACGGCCGCCGCACCGATACCCCGCTCCGCATAGCCCGCGCCGAGCGCCGCCAGACCGACCGCCAGCGCGGCTGCCGCGCCGGTCGGAATGGCAGGGGCTGCCTCTACCGTCTGTCCGCCCTGTTGAAGAAGCGTTACCAGCACCGTCGTGAGTTCGAGTGCTTCGATCATAGTTGGGTCCTCAAGTGGCTCTCCGAACAACCGGATATGGCCCTAGCGCCCCCATAAAACTTCTCAAATACCGTCGTCAGTGCGTGAGCGAGCCGTGCGAGACGGTCTCACGGCTCCTCGGCGTTCGGTCGGACGACCGTCTGCGCGTTGTGATACCGTCAACATTCACACCGGCGACCGACGGCGGAAACGGGGGGACTCAGTCCTCGGCGGTGTACTCCCGCTCGTAGCCGAACGGCATATACTTCCGGCCGCCGCCCTCGTAGAACTTCCCGAAGAACTCGACGTACTCGAGACGCACACCCTGCAGACCGGCGCTCGTGACACCCAGCGCCAGCACGAGGATGTGCCCGATCACGAGGATCAGGATGCCGGCCAGGACGCCAGCGATCCCCGAGTGGACTAGCCCGCCGAACATGTGGCCGACGACCTCGTGGCCGTGGGACATCGACCCGACTTCGGGCATCCCGCCGATCCCGAAGTGCCAGACTTCGTCACCGTGGTCCATGGTGATGTAGACGCCGAACACCAGCAGGTTGACCACGAAGGCCATCGCGGCCTTGGCCAGCAAGACCGCGGCGATCCGGGTGTACGACAGCACGTTGACCAGCACGTTCAGGAACTCGACGGTCTCGATCGGGTCCGCCCGGACCAGCAAGACGAGTCCGACGAAGAAGACACCCAGGCCGACGGCCCCCACCGGGTCCGGGAAGCCGGTGAACCCGAGCGGGAGCGGGTTGCCGTTGAAGACGCTCCCGGATCCGTACAGCAGGCCGGGGGCGCTCCCGAAGGCACCGCCGAAGATCCACGCCCAGATGCCAAAGAGCATCAGCAGCCAGGACCCGCTCTCGCCGATCGCGTCGCCGAGGCCGTGGCCCTGGAGGTTCTGGATGAAGTCCAGAATCCACCCGATCGCGAGGTGGACGACGCCGGCCAGCAGGCTCAACACGAGCCAGGCCTGCGCCCAGCTACTGTGGTACGGCTGGAGGCCCTTATGGATGGGCGCGGAACCGCCCCACAGGTACGTTGCGACCATGTGAGTGCCGAATATCTCGCCGTAGAGGATCCCGAATATCGCGGTGAACGCACCGGCCCAGATGCCGACGCCACCGAGACTCCGGATCATGTCGCTGTCGAAGCTACTGTACAGCCAGTAGCCGAGCGCGACGTAGAGGATCCCGTACCCGAGGTCCCCGATCATGAACCCGAAGAAGGCCGGGAACGTCAGGAACAGGAGAACGGTCGGGTCGAACTCCGAGTACTTGGGTCGGTTGATGACCCCGACCAGTGCCTCGAACGGCTTGGCGGCACCGGGGTTCTTCTGGACGACCGGCGGCTGGTCGTCGCCCATCGTGACCGACCCGCCGTCGGCGACTGGCTCTTTTTCCTTCTCTTGTTCCTGTTCGCTCTCGGTACTCTCGGGCGACTCGGTGCTGACCGGCGAGCCGACTTCGGCTCCGCCCGATCCGCCGCGTTCCTCGGTCACGTCCTCCGTGTGGTGGACGTGCCCGTCGTCGTCGTACTCGGCGCGTTCGAGTTCCTCGACCTCGACGCGGTCGCCGACGGCCTGCCGAAGGGCCGATTCGAGGCGATCGTACTCGTCGGTCGGGAGCCACCCTTCCGCGACGAAGGCGTTCTCGGTCGTCGCGAACGAGAGCGGTGCCTCGGCCTTCTGGGCCTCGATGGCCAGCGTCTCCTCGGCGGCCAGCAGGAAGCCGGCCACGTCGAGTCGCAGGTCCTCGAGTTCGTCCTCGACCGTGTCGAGTTTGGATTCGAGTTGCTGTTTGCG
This sequence comes from Halorientalis persicus, assembly GCF_900110215.1. GTDB lineage: Archaea > Halobacteriota > Halobacteria > Halobacteriales > Haloarculaceae > Halorientalis > Halorientalis persica. Next base: position 92,423 of record NZ_FOCX01000004.1, read on the forward strand.
GTGGTTCAGCTCCGAGATGTACTCCTCGGGACTGCCCTCGGCGTCGGGAATCTCGTAGGCCTGGAACCGGGCCCCGACCAGGAGATCCTGCACGGAGAGGTCGGTGCCGGGTTCGGTGGGTGAGGCGTCTTCGGGGTAGACGAAGACGGCGACGGCGTCACCCTCCGAGAACACCTCGAAGGCCGCCACGCCGTCGGCCCCAGTCAGTTCGGCCTCGATGGCCTCGGCGTCACCTTCCCCGACGGCGACCGAGACCGAATCGTAGCCGGTCAGCAGGTCGAGATCGATGCCTAGCGCCGCGAACGGCTCGACGCTGTCGATGCGTTCCTCGACGGTCCGGAGTTCGTCTTTCAGTTCCTCCCGGCGGTCGTCGAGGTCGTTCACTTCCTCGCGGATGTCCTCGAGTTCCTCGTCGAGGGCCTCATCGGTCACCAGCCGGGTCGGGCCGGCGTCGGCCTCGTCGACGCCGAGGATGGACTTCAGCGAGCGGACGGTAACGAGTTTCTCCGAGGCCTCGTCGCCGCCATCGGCCGGTTGGCCGGGCTCGAAGCCGTCCCACGCGCCGTCGTAGTCGCTGAGATCGACCAGTCGCAGTTCGTGTACGGTCTCGACGACGGTCTCCATGACCTGTTTGGAGCCGGTCACCGAGACCCGGCTCATTCGCTCAGGTCTGAGCATGCACCGCCTCCTCGAACAGGTCTGTCACGTGTTCGATCACCTCGTCACGATGCTGAGCGGCCTGGTCTTCGAGTTCCTCGCGTTCCTCGTCGCCCGCCGCGAGGATCTCCTCGCGCTCGGCCTCGATCTCCTCTCTGGCGTCTTCGAGTCGCTGTTGGGCCATCTCCTCGGCCTCTTCACGGGCCTGCTGGCGGATCTCCTCGGCCTCCTCGCGAGCCTCGGAGATCGTCGCGTCGGCCTCCTGCTCGGCCTCGGCGACGATTTCGTCGGCCTCCTCCTCGGTCTCTTTGATCCGATCGAGAACCTCTGGCCTTGGCATTTGAATCACCCGGAGATTACAGAAGCGGCTATATGGTAGTTGCGAAGTTTGCCGCCACAACCCACCCGTTCGTAGCTGTGTGACACGTTCACGGCACCTCGCCCCGTCGACCCGTCCCGCTGGCGGCCGGAAATCCGGGGAATTATGACTCTCAGCGCCCAACCGTCGAGCCAATGGGAGTCCTCGAGAACAAGTCCCGGGCCCGGCTCTTCTACAAGTACCTCTCGAAGGTGTACGACCAGATCAATCCGTTCATCTGGAACGAAGAGATGCGTACGGCGTCCATCGACCTGCTCGACATCGAGCGTGACGACCGTGTCCTCGACATCGGGTGTGGCACCGGCTTCGCGACCGAGGGCCTGCTCGACCGCGTCGATACGGTGTACGGCCTCGATCAGAGCCCCCACCAGCTGGAGAAAGCCTACGAGAAGTTCGGCAAACGGGACGGCCCCGTGAAGTTCCACCTCGGCGACGCCGAACGGCTCCCCTTCCGCGAGAACACCTTCGACGTGGTGTGGTCCTCGGGCTCTATCGAGTACTGGCCCAACCCCGTCGACGCCCTCGAGGAGTGTCGCCGCGTCGCCAAACCAGGCGGCCAGGTGCTGATCGTTGGCCCCAATTACCCCAACTCCTCGGTGTTCCAGCGACTCGCCGACGCCATCATGCTCTTTTACGACGAGCGCGAGGCTGACCGGATGTTCCGCGAGGCCGGCTTCGTCGACTTCGAACACCACACGATGGGGCCCGATTACAACCCGGAGATCGCGATCACGACGGTGGCGACGGTGCCGGAGTAGCGGGGTGTGGGCCCGAGCGCGAAGGACGTGAGCGCTCGGGTTTTTCGCCCACGTTTTTCGCCGAGTGGTCGTGAGCGCAGCGAACGACCCGAGGCGAAAAAGGTGGGACTACAACCCGGAGATCGCGATCACGACGGTGGCGACGGTGCCGGAGTAGCGTCCGTATTCGGGCCGCTCAGGCTGTCGTCTCCAGTTCTGCCAGTTTCCGCTCGCCGAGATAGAGTGCGACGCTCACCTGTGACCCTGGGTCCAGCGCCGGATCGTTCGTGCCGGCCAGCCGGAGGCTCGTGCGCTCGCCGGCCTGCCAGTCGCCGTCGGCGGCGGTGTTGAACGGGCCGGTGGGGCCCGACTCGAAGCCGGTGGCGGCGAAGAAGGGGACCGGCGGCTGGTGGGCGAGCGGACGGCCGTCGATCCGAAGGCGGACGCGCAGGTCGGACACGGCAACGGTGTCGCCGCCGCGGTGGACGAGGGTGAGCCGGTCCGCGTCGGCGTCGACTCGGAGATCGAAAGTGGCCCGGGTCGGGCCGTCGTCGGGCGGTGCCGCGCCGAGTGCGGTCAGTCCGACGGCGGCGGCTGTGAGGACGGCGACCGCGAGCAACAGAACGACGCCGACGACGGAACCGAGCGCGCGGGTCGACACGCCGGCCGGTGGTCCCGGCTTCCTACTTCAACCTCCGGCGGCCGCGGTGGTGGCGGTGAGCGTGACGCGGTCCTCGCCGGCGACGGCCTCGATCGCTGTGGTGTCTTCGGTCTGTACCGTCCAGAGACGGCCGTCGACGCCGGTCGTGCCGACGAACTGACCGTCGATCTTGATCCGCGCGTCGACGGGGGCGTCGGTCGCCGTGTTTCGGACCGTGAGTTCCATCGGGCCGGTCGGGTGCGTCAGGTTCGCCTCGACGGCGAGGTCGGCGCTCTCGTTCTCGGCGGTGATGGTGTCGCTGACCGGGAGCCTCGACAGCCGCTTGTTCTGTACCTCCATGAAGATCTCCGCGTTCGAGCCGTCGAGATAGGTCAGTAACTCACCGTGCTTGTGGTCGAAGCTGGCCTGATACACGCCGTCGAGTATCGAGTCGATGTCGTCGTTGCGCTGATTGCTGTCCCTGGCGGCCCACGGGTACAGGTCGTACACGAAGTCGATTGCCGTGGTGATGTCACCGTCGAACCGATCGGAACCGCCCTGCTGGAACCGGTTGTCGATGAACGATTCACGAAGGTACGTCTGCCGGCGGCTGTCGGTACTCGCCAGAACGACACCGCTACCGCCGGTCTGGACCAGGAACTGCTTCGTATTTCGCGTGCCGACGAGTGACGCCCGGATACTCTGCCGCGGGTCGGTGTAGTACAATCCGGCCCGCTGTCTGGCGTCGCTGAACCGATTGTCGATCTCGAACGGGACGGTGTACTGTGGCGTGAACTGGGCGAGACCCTGGATGCGGACCGCACTCTCTTCGATCGCTCGAGCGCGGGAATCGATCACTGCGAACCGTCTGAACACGACCGTGGCCGAGATCTGCCCGTCGTCGAACTGCTGGATGGTGCGCCGCTGGTACTGGCGTAGCGCGTTCGTCCTGTTTCTGAGGCTCGACGCCGTCTCTCGAAGGACGGCGGTCTTGGCCGACGAGTTGGGTGCGGCGCGGAACTGCTCGACTTCCGTCTCGCTGGTGAACGTCTCCCGCAGTCTCGTGCTGTCGGCGGCCGCCGCAGCGCCGAGATCGAGCGACACGTTGCCGATCCGGCTCCGCCTGTCTCCAGTGGGGAGTTCCAGGTAGCTACTCGTGTTCTCCGTCGCCGTGACGGGAGCGGCGACGGCGTCGGGCGTGGCCTGTGTCGCCGTGGTCGACTGTGGCTCGGGGGAGAGGGCTGGCGTGCCGCCGGTCACCGCCGCGGTGACGACGAACACGACCACGAGCGCGGGGAGTGCGTATCGCATAGCGAGTACCTGCCACATGGAGGTGCGACTACAAAAAACCCGACCGACTCTCGCCGTCGATCCCCGACATCTGTTACTGAGACTATCTTTCCATCGCCGTATGAGCGCCGCTTAGACCTTTCACAGCCGCTCCTGACGTTTTTTCACCTGATGGAAAGTGTTTTCCCCGAGGCGCGACCAGAGAGGACTAATGTTGACGCGGGCACATGCCGTCCTGCTCGCCTCACTCGCCCTCCTCCTGACCGCAGGTCCGGTGGCGGCCCCGGCGCTCGCCGACGGGGCCGAGGCGCACCAGCCGGCGGTCTCGAGCGGTGCAGTCTCCCTCCAGACACAGGATACCGACCTCAACCGCACCGACACGACGTTTCGAGTCGGGATCCGATCCGACGGTGACGCGGTGTGGACGATCAGGCGAAACTACACGCTCGGAACCGAGGCGCGGCGAGCGGCGTTCGAGTCGACGGCACAGGAATTCGAGAACGGACGCGAGTCCCGGACCGTACAGACAGTCCGTGCAGCCGGCGAACAGGCCAGCGCTGCCACGGGTCGGCAGATGGAGATCAGCGACGTGACCCGGCGAAGTACCGTCGTCAATTCGACCGGCCAACTCGTGTTGACGTTCACCTGGTCCGGGTTCGCTCGCAAATCCGGGACCTCCCTCTACGTCGACGACGTGTTCCTCTCGGCCGACCGGACGTGGTTCCCGACCCTGGGTGTGAACCAGACGCTCACCATCGTTCCGCCGACGACGTACGATCTGATCAGCGCCTCGCCGAGGGGTTACTCGGTGACGAACGGATCGCTCCGCTGGGAAGGGACCGAGTCGGCGACCTTCGGAACCAGTCCGCCATCGGTCGTCTACCGGCGAACCGGGAGCGTCACGTCGCCGAACGGGACCGATGATTCCCAGTCGGGCGGCATCCCTCCGCTCGTGCTCGTGGGGATCGTGGTCCTCGTCGTCGCCGGTGTGATCGCGTACCTGCTCGCGACGCGGGAGTTCGACGTGCCGTCGCCGGCTTCCCCGACCGGCGGTGGTACCGACGGCGGCAGCGACGGTGACGACCCGCCCCCGGCGGCGACTGGGACGGCCGCCTCGACGACCGACGGCGGGACGGCGGCCACGGCCACCGACACCGGCGACGACGAGATCGACGAGGAACTGCTGAGCGACGAGGAACGGATCGAGCGCCTGCTCGAACGGAACGGTGGGCGCATGAAACAGGCCAACATCGTCAAAGAGACCGACTGGTCGAACGCGAAGGTGTCCCAGTTGCTGTCCTCGATGGACGACGAGGGCCGCATCGACAAACTCCGGATCGGGCGGGAGAACCTCATCTCGTTCCCCGACGAGGACATCACGGATACGAACGGTGAGGAGCCGGAAAACAGCGGGTAGATACGACGACCGGCCGCGATCGTCCCGGTCCGGTCGGAGATGAACAGTTTTCCGCGCTTACGCCGTTCGGAAACGTTTAACGGGGAGTAATTCCCAGAGTCGGGTGAGCATGAAGATTCTCGTAACGGTAAAGGAGGTGGCGGAAGTCGAGGACGAGTTCGAGATCTCCGGCGGCGATATCGCCGAGCAGTATCTCGAATACGACCTCAACGAATGGGACGACTACGCCGTCGAGGAAGCCGTCCAGATCAGCGAGGCCGAGGACGACGTGGAGGTCGTCACGGCGACGATCGGTCCGGAGCGGTCCGAGGAGACCATCCGGATGGCGCTGGCGAAGGGTGCCGACCGCGCGATCCGCGTGTGGGACGACGACATCGAGAGCACGGGCAAGCTCGACGTCGACACCAAGGCCGAACTGCTCGCGGGCGTCGTCGAGGAGGAAGACCCCGATCTGGTCCTGACCGGCGTCCAGGCCGGTGACGAGTCCAACGGCGCGACGGGCGTCACACTGGCGGAAAAGATCGGCTTCGAGTGGGCTGCCGTCGTCAACCAGCTCGATCTCGACATCGAGGGTGGCGTCGCGAACGTCCACCGCGAACTCGAAGGTGGTGTCGAGGAACTCACCGAGGTCGAGAGCCCCGCCGTGCTGACGATCCAGTCCGGGATCAACGAGCCCCGCTACGCCAGCCTGCGCGGTATCCGCCAGGCCCAGAGCAAGCCCCTCGACGTGCAGACGCTGGACGACGTCGGCCTCTCGGCTGACGACCTCGAGAGCCCGCTGGCCCAGACCGATATGTACGAGCCCGAGTCCGAGGGCGACGCGACGGTCTGGAGCGGTGACGCAGAGGAGACGGCCGGGCAGCTGGCTGAATTCCTCCGCGACAAAGGGGTGGTCGAAGGATGACGGACGTTCTCGCCGTCACCGAGCACCGCCGTGGCGAACTGCGCGACGTGAGCCTCGAGATGGTCACGGCCGGCCGCGACCTGGCCGACCAGACCGGCGGCGACCTCCACCTGGCCGTCATCAGCGGCGACGTGGACGACTACGCCGAGCAGGTCAACCGTGAGGGCGTCGACGCCATCCACACCGTCGAGTACGGTGAGGAGTTCAACCACGACGTCTACACGCAGGCCATCGAACAGCTCTACGCCGAGGTCGACCCGCAGTACCTGCTGGCCCCCAACTCGGTCAACGGGATGGACTACGCCCCGGCCGTCGCCGAGGGCCTCTCCCTGCCGCTGGTCACCGACGCGGTCGATCTGGCGGCAGACGACGGCCTCACCGTCACGCGCGAACAGTACGGTGGCAAGGTCGAAACGACCATCGACGTGGAAGAAGACCACGCCGCCGTGACGATTCGGCCGGCCGAGTGGCCCCAGGCCGAGGGTGACGGCGACGCCGCCATCGAGGCGTTCGACGCCGACATCGACGAGAGCCAGATCCAGTCGACCGTCACCGGCTTCGAGGAAGTCGCCGGCGGCGACGTGGACATCAGCGAAGCGGACTTCCTGGTCTCCATCGGTCGTGGGATCGACGAGGAGGAGAACCTCCCGCTGATCGAGGCGCTGGTCGAGGCGACCGACGCCACGCTGTCGTCGTCCCGTCCGATCGTCGACAACGGCTGGCTCCCCGCCAACCGGCAGGTCGGCCAGTCCGGGAAGGTCGTCACGCCCGACGTGTACATCGCCATCGGCATCTCCGGTGCCGTCCAGCACGTCGCCGGGATGAAGGGCGCAGACACCATCGTCGCGATCAACACCGACCCCAACGCACCCATCTGGGACCTCGCCGACTACGGCATCGAAGACGACCTCTTCGAGGTCGTGCCGGCCCTCATCGAGGAGTTCGGCGGCGACGTGCCGGACGTGTAAGTCGGGTAAATCTACTTCGTTTTTTCGCACGGCGACTGGTCGTGAGCCACTGCTGTCGTTGGGCTGATATTGTACCGGACGCGAGGCCGGAGGCCGAGTGTCCGGCTTTTTCGCCCACGTTTTTGCGCGAGTGGGTCGCCCCGCGACCCCGAGCGGAAAAAGGTGGCATCCGAGGAGTTCGGCGGCGACGTGCCGGACGTGTAAGTCGGGCCAACTCGATTCTTTTTCCGCGCGGCGACTGGTCGTGAGCGGTAGCACTCTGGTTTCGGAGCCGTCGGCACGCTGTCCCCGATTTAGTAGGGTTCACACCCCCGCGTCAAGCTTTATCCCTGAACCGCCCGAGGGTATTGACGATATGCGCGCAGCAGTCATCGAGGAACACGGGGAGCCACTGGCTATCGAGGACGTGGACGCGCCGGAACCGGACCCCCACGGAGTCGTCGTGGACACCGAAGCCTGCGGGATCTGCCGGAGCGACTGGCACGTCTGGCAGGGCGACTGGGACTGGCTGGGCATCGACGCCGGCGCGGGTCAGATCCTCGGTCACGAGCCGGCCGGCCGCGTGGTCGCGGTCGGCGACGAGGTCGAACAGGTTCGGGAGGGCGACCATATCGCGATCCCGTTCAGCCTCGGCGACGGGTCCTGTCCGGAGTGTCGGACGGGCCACTCGAACACCTGCGAGAACGGTATTCCGCTGGGATTCGTCGAGCAGGCCCAGGGCGCGTTCGCCGAGCAGGTCCACGTCCCCTTCGCCGATTTCAACGCCGTCCAGCTCCCTGACGGGGTCACGTCGGTCGACATGGCGGGCCTGGGCTGTCGGTTCATGACATCCTTCCACGGGCTGGCCCACCGCGCGGACGTGGGCGCGGGCGACTGGGTCGCCGTCCACGGCTGTGGCGGCGTGGGGCTCTCGGCGGTCCACATCGCGGACGCGCTCGGCGCGAACGTGGTGGCGGTCGACCTGAAAGACGACAAACTGCGCCAGGCCGAGGAACTGGGTGCCGTCGAGACGATCAACGCGGCCGAGACAGAGCGCGTCCCCAAGGCGATCAAGGGGCTTACCGATGGCGGCGCGGCGGTCAGCGTCGACGCGCTCGGCGTGGCCGAGACGAGCCGCAACTCCGTGCTGAGTCTGGGTACTCGCGGTCAGCACCTCCAGATCGGGCTAACGACGGAAGAAGAGAAAGGGTCGATTCCCCTGCCCAGCGACGCGATGGTGATGGGGGAGATCGAGTTCCTCGGCTCGTACGGAATGCCGGTCTCCAGGTACGACGAGATCTTCCGGATGGTGTCGACGGGCAAGATCGATCCGAGCGCGGTGGTGTCCGAGACTGTCGGACTCGAAGACGTCTCGGACAAGCTGGCGGCGATGACGGACTTCGAGACGGACGGGATTCCGGTCGTCGACTCGTTCTGAGCGGTCGCGGCGGGCGGTCGGCGGTCGCGCCCGTGTCCCACGACGCGTCGCTTCGTCAACCTCATTGGGCCCTGGTCCTAAGCCTCCAGCAATGGAGTATCTGGAGCGCCGACGGGCGCGCGTCGAGGAGCGACTGGAGGCGGTCCTCGACGGGGTCGAGCCGGCGGAGCTGGCCGACGAGCTGGGCCACGTCACGCTCTCGGGCGGGAAGCGCGTCCGGCCGACGGTGACGGTGCTGGTCTGTGAGTCGCTGGGGGGTGATCCGGCGGACGCGGTCGATTTCGCCGTGGGCATCGAACTCGTCCACAACGCGTCTCTGGTGATCGACGACATCATCGACGACTCGGAGGTTCGGCGGGGCGTCCCGAGCGCGTGGGCCGAATTCGGCTTCGGCCCGGCGATCATCGCCTCCGACGGCCTGCTCGGAGAGGCCTTTGCCCTCTTTTCCGGCGACGAGCGGGCGATGCAGGCCGTCGCCGAGTCGATGGTCGAACTCGGCGAGGGGGAAGCGACGGAACTGGTCGCCCAGCCGGAAAACGAGACCGAGTACATGGAACTGGCTCGCCGGAAGACAGGGGCGCTGTTTCGCGCCGCCGCCGAGTTGGGCGCGATCGCGGCCGACGCCGACGCCTACACGGTCGAGGCGTTCGGGCAGTACGCCGAGCGCGTCGGGATCGCCTTCCAGATGCGCGACGACGTGCTGGACGCGACCGCCGAGGCCGACGACCTGGGGAAGCCGACGGGTCACGACGCGGCGATGGATCGTCCCTCGCTGGTGCAGGTGACCGATCTGACGCCCGAGGAAGCCAACGAGCGCGCACGCGAGATGTCCGACGAGGCGCTGGCGTCGCTGTCGACGGTCGACGCCGAGGACTCCGAGGCGCTGGCGTATCTGGAGGATCTGGCGGAGTTCGTGGTTGTACGGGAGCGGTGACCGAAGGGAACCGCGAACGCAGTTCGTGAGCGGTGGGCGTGCGGTCGAGCGAAGTGAGACCGCGAACGAGCGTGCCGCGAACGCAGTGAGAGAACGGTAACGAGGGCTCTGTCTCGCGGTTTCACCGCTCGCTGTTCCGAGGGACCGCTCCGTTCGTAAGTACCGAGGGCACCCTACTGCATGACGTCCGGGAGATCCCGGGGATCGGTGACTTCGGCCGGGTCGATCCCGTGGTCTTCGAGGTAGGCGACTTCGTCGCCGATGGCCGTGCCGTCGTCGTCGGTGTAGAGGGCGACGGCCTCGTCGAGCACTTCCAGCGCTTGCTGGCGGGTTTCGCCCTGGCTCACGACGCTGGTTTCGACGTCGACCGCGGACCACTGGCCGTCGTCCTCTTCGATGAGACGGATCTCCCGGCTGGACATACGATCGCCTACGACCGTGGGTGGAATAAGCGTTCTGTCGAACTCGACAGTGGTCACGCCGCCGGGCGGTTTCGGGGTGGTAGCTCAGGCCGGTGGCCGGTCCGCCCGGATCCGGGACTCGACGACGGCGAACGCGAGGGTGCTGACGAGGCCGAGGATAGTGCCGCCAGTGAGCGTCGCCGCGAGGAAAGAGAGGGTCACCAGATCGAGGAAGTAGGCACTCATGCCGTAGAGGACGGCCGAGATGGCGACGACGTAGAAGGGGGCGTTGAGGTAGTGCCACTCGAACTCGCCGGCGAGGAACTCGTCGGTGACGCGGCCGAGGCTGGAGGTGATGCCGGCAGCGGCGAACCACCGGACGGCACCGATCACGAGTGCCGCCAGCACTTCGAGTGCACTCAGCGTCCCGCGGCTGGTCTGGGCGGTTTCCAGCGACTGGACGCCCTCGACACCACCGATGAGCAGGAGGGCAGCGGCGACGACGGAGGTGATGAGCGTCACGCGACCGGCGTAGAATACCGACCGGAGGCGGTCGATGGCCGAGTCAAGCGCCCGCTCGACGCCGAGGCCACGGCCCAGGATGTAGAGGCCGAGCAGGCCCGACGTGATGCCGAAGACCGCGCCGGGCAGGCCCAGCTGGTCGGCGATGATCGCCAGCGGATAGATCAACAGGAGAATCCCGAGGGGGACGAGGATCGTCCCGCGGGTCTCGGGGTCGTCGAGCACCTGCTTGATGGTGTAGTACATCGATTCGAGGTCCTGTGCCTGACGGACGACGACGCGCTGGACGCCGTCGATGTAGACCCGCGACCGGATGACGGGGACGACGCTCTCGTCCTGGGCTCCGTCGGTGACGACGATGGCGCGCACGTCGTCGCTGGCGGAGATGCTCGCCAGCACGGTGTCGACTTCCTCGCCGACTTTGCGGTTTGCGGCCACGTCTTTGCCGTCGACGCCGGTCACTGCGGCGACCTCGACGTCCTCGTCGTCGATCGATTTCTGGATGTGAAGCCCTTCGAACAGGACGTTCACGTCGGAGTCCTCGGGGTCTGCGGTCGCGAGCGCCACGGCGGCCTCTTCGACGGCGTCACGGCCGATAACCGGCGTGTCGACACCGGTCTTGCGTCCGAGGTCGTCGTCGAGGTCCACACACAGGACCAGCAGCATCACCCGATAGTTCACCGCTGTCGCTTATCTGCTTTTGGGGGACGGACCGATCCGGCAGGTGGATCGACTCCCGTCGATCCGGCGATCACTGTCTCAGAGCCCGGCCGGTTCGTTGCCCTCGCTGCCGACGTACTGGTAGCTGACGAACAGCAGTACCGCGAGCGTCAGCGTGAGCAGGGCGTAGGCGGCCGCGACCATCAGTGCGTCCGCCTTCGTCGCGAACTCGCCGGTGCGGAAGACGATTGCCTTCCGGACCAGCGCGATCACCCCCGTGAAGATCACCAGCCGAAGGATCCGGGCCGTCTCGTCGGAGCGCGCGTAGGCGATGACCGTGTTGTACACCTCGACGATGATGAAAAGCAGGAGTGCGGTGTCGATGAACCCGATGACGACAAGCGGGTCGCTGATGTCGCCGCTCCGGATCTCGTTTACGATCTGGAGACCGAGATCGAACACGCCGATGGCGAACAGCACGACGAGGACGAACCCCGCGATCAGTTCGACGAGTTGCATCACCCGTTCGGAGAAGTCGACGAACGGGTCGACTCGCCCTCCAAGGGTTCCGGCCGTCGATCCCGCCGCGACGGCGGGCGACTCGTCGGCCTCGTCGGTGGACCCCTCGTCACGGTCCGAGTCCTCGCCACTCATACCCATACCAACGTCCGGAGACCGAAAAGGTCCGTGTCGACGGGGGACATCCCCGGTTCAGTTTCGCACGGCTTTTGCCCGTGGACGGGAAAACAGGGGTAACCGATGATATCCAAGGGCTGTGAACAGTGCGCCGAGGGCGGCAAGCTCGTCCTCTTCGTCTACGGCTATTGCGACCAGCGTGACTGTTTCTACTGCCCGCTCGGCGAGAACCGCAAGAACGTCACCGACGTGTATGCCAACGAACGCCTCGTCGAGGACGACCAGGACGTAATTGAGGAGGCCGAGCGCATGGACGCCCTCGGAGCCTCGATCACCGGCGGCGAACCCCAGGAGGCGATGGAGCGGACCACTCGCTATCTCTCCCTGCTCAAAGACGAGTACGGCGAGGACTTCCACACCCACCTCTACACCGGTATCACGGGTGGCCGCGAGAATATGCGCCGCCTCTCGGCGGCCGGCCTCGACGAGATCCGCTTTCACCCACCCTTCGAGCAGTGGGGCGACCTCCACGGCACCGAGTGGGAAGACATCCTCTATGTCGCCCGCGAGGAAGGGCTGACGCCTGCCTTCGAGATCCCCGGCATTCGCCCGGAGACGGAGTTTCTGGAGTTCCTGGAGGAGGGCGCGGCCGACTTCTGCAACATCAACGAGTTCGAGATGTCCGACGGCAACTACCGGCGGATGCAGGAGGAAGGGTACGAGCGGAAAGAGGGGCACATGAGCGCCGTCGAGAACTCCCGCGAGGAGATTCTGGAGGTCATGGGCGATCACGAGAAGGTCTACTTCTGTACCTCCGTATTCAAAGACGCTGCCCAGCACCGGCGGCGGCTCAAACGGATGGCTCGCACGATCCGCCGACCGTTCGACGAGGTGACCGACGACGGGACGCTCGTCTACGGGAAGACCTGGGCCGATCCCGAGCGCTTCGAGAACCTGGGCGTGCCCGAGGAGTTCTATACTGTGAAATCCGACCACGTCGAGGTGGCGTGGTGGTTGCTCGAAGAGATGATCGCCGACGGCGATCTGGACGAGGGTGAGATCGTCGAGCAGTATCCGTCCTACGACGGGCAGGTCGTAGAGCGGACGCCGGTTGCCTGACGCGAGCGACCGGCGGGAGCGAGCGTTTTTGGTGCAGCTTTTTCGACGAGTGGTGGTCGAGCGACTGCGAGACCACCCGCGGAGAAAAAGGTGCTCGCGGCAGTATCCGTCCTACGACGGGCAGGTCGTAGAGCGGACGCCGGTTGCCTGACGCGAGCGACCGGCGGGAGCGAGCGTTTTTGGTGCAGCTTTTTCGACGAGTGGTGGTCGAGCGACTGCGAGACCACCCGCGGAGAAAAAGGTGCTCGTGGCAGTATCCGTCCTACGACGGGCAGGTCGTGGAGCGGACGCCTGTCTAAATCTTTACTGCAGGGAGATTCACGCTCCGCGCGAACCCCCTGACTCCCGCTGGTCCGAGCACATTATCAACTCTGAGTACGTTGGCCGAAGTTTCTTATTTGCAGTACTGATGGTAGAGCTATGTCAGGGGCATCTGGTACAGCCGGGGCGAGTGCGCCAGGGGACGAGAGTCTCCGGGACGCGCTCGCGACGTTCGTATCGTACATTCCGGACGGGACGACGATTCCCGAGTCGACGTGGCGGGCGCGCCACCGAAACGTGATCGCCGCGACGCTGTTGCAATTGCCGATCTGGTTTCTCCTCGGAATCTACAGCGGCACGACGCCCATCGCGGAGGCACGGATTCCGGCGACGCCGCTTCCGTTGATCCTGCTGGAGATCGGGATCGTGTTCGGGCTCGCCGCACTGGCCTGGGCCGGTCCGTTCTCGCGGCGCGTCCGGACCGCACTGGCGATAACCAGTCTTCTGGCCTCGTCGGTTGTCCTCGTGCAGTTCTCGGGCGGGTACATCGAGGCGCACTTCCACTTCTTCGTCGCGATGGCGGTCGTCGCGACCTACGAGGACTGGCTCCCGTTCGCGCTCGGCCTGGGATACGTTGTCTTCACTCACGGTGTCTTCGGAACCATCGAGGCCAGTCGCGTGTACAACCACACGGCCGCGATCAACAACCCGTGGGTCTGGGGGCTCATCCACGGGATCTTCGTCCTCTTTCTGGCGCTCGCGCTCATGTCGAACTGGGTGTCGACCGAACGCTCCCGCGAGGACGCCCGCGAACAGCTGGCACAGGCACGAGACCGCGCCCAGCAGATCGACGATCTGGAGGCCAAGCAGGCCGAGATCGAACGGAAGCGTGAGGAGGCAGAACAGGCACAGGCCGACGCCGAACGCAAGATGGGCGAGGTACGCGAGCGCAACGAGCGCCTCGAACGGGTCGCCAACCGGTACCGGACCCAGATGGATCGGGCGGCGGACGGCGACCTGAGCGCCCGTGTCGAGGTCGACGACGAGAACGATGCGATGGGCGAGATCGGGACGGCGTTCAACGAGATGCTCACGGAACTGGAGTCGACGGTCGACGAGATCCAGGCCTTCGCCGACGAGGTCGTGACGGAGAGCGATCAGGTCTCGACCGAAGCCGCCGAGGCACGGACTGCTTCGGAGTCGCTCACGGAGTCCGTCCAGCGGATCACGTCCGCCACCGACCAGCAGCGCGAGAAACTCGAAGCCACGGCCGACGAGATGACCGATCTGTCGGCGACCATCGAAGAAGTGGCCGCCTCGGCCGAGACCGTCGCCGAGAGTTCACAGGCGACGGCCGACGTGGCCGACCGCGGCGAGCAGACCGCCCACCGTGCCCGCGAGCAGGCCCAGGACGTACGGGCGGCCATCGAGACGACCGTCGAACGTGTCGAGTCACTCGACGCGCAGATGGACGAGATCGGCGAGATCGTCGAGTTGATCGGCGACATCGCCGAGCAGACGAATATGCTCGCGCTGAACGCCAATATCGAAGCCGCCCGTGCCGGGAACGGTGGCGGTGGGGACGCTGGCGAGGGCTTCGCTGTCGTCGCGAACGAGGTGAAGAACCTCGCGGAGGAGACGCGGTCGGCCGCGGGCGACATCGAAGGGCTCATCGAGGGCACCCGTGCGGAGAGTCAGGCGGCAGTCACGAAAGCACAGGAAGCCGAATCGAGCGTCGTCGAGGGGATCGACGCGATCAACGACGCCGTGGCGGCGTTCGAGGACGTCGCCGAGAACGCCGCCGAAACCGACAGCGGCGTCCAGGAGATCAGCGACACGGTCGACGAGCAGGCCGCGTCCACGGAGGAGGCCGTCGCGATGATCGACGAAGTGACGGATCTGAGCCGGGAGACGGCCGAGGAGACGGACACGGTGTCGTCGGTCGCCCAGAGACAGTCCGCGTCGATCTCGGAGGTCGACACCGCCGTCTCGACGCTGCGGACCCGCGCCGAGGATCTGCAGTCGCTGCTGTCGCAGTTCACGGTTCAGCCGGGGAGTCGAGACGCGACGGGCTCGAAACCCACAGCCGGCGACGGTGGTCGGTGAGACGCTGAATTTTCCCTGCTGAACTTTCACTCAGTCGGGTGCCACGTTCCGAGACGGGGATACTTTCTAGTCAGCACAGAGAAAATATTTATAGGATTGAAATAACGGGTAACCGTGGATTCGAGAACCGAGACCGCGATCTACGTCGTGGTGGGGTTGCTCGTCGTCGGAATTGCTGTGACGGCACTCTCGGCGGCGGGAGATCGAACGATGGTTTCGGAAGTCGTCAGTGAGGGCGAGCCACCACGTAATGCGACAGTGACGGCGTATTCAGATCTGCCTCGGTCCGCTCAAGTAGTCGTCGATGCGGTAGTCAAACAGGGTCGGACGACGCTTTCGACCTACGACGATTATCGGGCCGTCGACGCTCTCGAAGGGGACAGATATATCCGGACAGACGAGGGCGTGTTCTACATCAGAACGACGTCTGTCGACGGTAGCGGAGGGCTTTTCGAGGGAATCGTGCTCGATTCTCTCCTGGCTATCGGCGGGATACTGATCGGGGCTGGTCTCGTGGTCCGAGATCGGAGTCGTCACTTCCTCACTCTGATCGCACTCCCGACAGGGGCAACCGTCGCACTCGTGAGTGCGAACGCTCTCGCCGCCCCGACGCTGTCGGTCGTCGACTGGTTCGGCAACGTTTCGTTCGGTCTCGCAGCCGGAGTCCCCGTGTTGACTGGCATCGCACTTCGACGGCGAGAGTACGACGTTGGTGTGATGGCGATGAGCACTTTGCTCCTCTCGGTGGCAGTGCTTCTGTCGGGGAACACGCTTTCCGCGCTCTATCTGCTACTGCCACTACTTCTGCTCGGGCTTCCCGGAACGGGATTCGGCTGGTGGCTCGAGAATCGGAGCGCCGAGAGGGCGTAGCTCGGCAGTTGTACTACCCGAATGTTCGATCAGGTCACACTCCCACTGTAGCCGCCGTTGCACACGCCTCTCGTCGAAACTAGCATCCGCGCGAGTGAAACGAGCGCGGTTCACCGTCAGAGCAAAGCTCTGACGAGCGCCCCCTCGTTCCCTGCGGTCACTCGCGGGCACACTCGACGCGACCGCTGGTCGCGTCGAGGCAGTTTTTATACTAAATTTTTGCGAGGAGTGGTTCGGGCGGAGCGCGAACCCGACGAAGTAAAAATTCAGTCGATGAAAATTCAGTCCTCTTTCATGTGCTGGAGCTGGTCGACCAGCTCCTCGGTGTCCTTGTCGGACTGGAACTCGACGTCGCCGGTGTCGTGGTCCTCGTGGACGTTGACGGCCTCGTCCTCGTCGGCTTCGACGCTCTGATCTTTCTGCTCGCTTTCGTCGTAGCTTCCAAAGCCCATTGTGTACAACCGCAGAGACTCCCGGAGTAAAACTGCCCCGGTCTCGCGGTGCTGTGAGTGTGACTCCCCACCACGCCACCGGGACTTTTGAGCGGGCCCGTCCAAGCGAGGCTATGTCACGAAGTGACGAGTTCGTCACCGTCGATGGGATCGAGATCCACTACTCGGCGTGGGGCAACTCCGCCGATCCCCCAGTGCTGTGCGTTCACGGGCTCTCCCGGAACGGACGGGACTTCGATCCGCTGGCCCGCGACCTGCAGGACGACTACCACGTCATCTGTCCGGACATACCGGGGCGGGGCTGGAGCGAGTGGGCAGACGAACCGGCCGAGCGCTACACCAACGCGGCGCTGGTCGAGACGCTTGTCGGGTTCTGTGACGCCTTGGAACTCGAATCGCTCCGGTACGTCGGCACGTCCATGGGCGGTGGACTGGGGATGGCGCTGGCTGGGGGGCCACTCGCCGACCGGATCGAGCGGCTGGTGGTCAACGACGTGCCGCCGAACCCGGAGGCAGACGCCGAGCCCGAAGCGATGGGCCGGATCGTCGAGTACGTCCCGAACCCGCCGACGGTCGGGACGCTCTCGGAACTGGAGGACTACTTCAGAGACCTGTACGAGGGGCGGTTCAGCGAGATGACCGACGACGAGTACCGCCGGTTGACGATGACCTCGGCGCGGCGGACCGGGGACGGCGACTTCGCGCCGGCGTACGACCCCGAGATTCTCGTCTCGGGCGAGGACGACGGGCCGGACCCCTGGGACGTGTGGGCGGCCATCGACGTGCCGATCCTGCTGTTCCGTGGCGTCGACTCCGACATCCTGCCGGCGGATGCCTACGAGCGAATGCTCGACGTGCAACCGGACGCCGAGACGGTCGAGATCGACTGCGGGCACGCGCCGGCGCTGAACACGCCCGAACAGATCGAGCCGATCCGGGAGTTTTTCGCCTGAGTCGTGGCGGTACTTCAACACTCCAAGTAGTGAGAGAAGGGGTTATTCTGGTCACCCCACAACGCGGAAGCCCGCTCATGTTCACGGTCGAATCCGCAGATGGAACGGAGATCGCGTGCGAACGAACCGGTGACGGCCAGCCGCTCGTGCTGGTCCACGGTGGGTCCGGGACGCACCACAGCTGGGACGCGCTGGTGCCCCTTCTCACCGAGGCGTTCACGGTCGTCGCTCCCGACCGCCGGGGACGGGGCGAGAGCGGTGACTCGGACGCGTACAGCCTCGACCGCGAGGTCGCGGACGTACGGGCGGTCGTCGAGGCGGTCGAGGGGGAGCCGATCCTGTTCGGGCACTCTTTCGGTGGACTGGTCTCGCTGGAAGTCGCCAGCGACGGCGGGCTCGCCGGTACCATTCTCTACGAGCCGGCCATTCTGGTTGGCGAGCATCGCGGTGACGACCTGGCCGCCCGGATGGACGCCCACCTCGACGAGGGCGAGCGCCGCGAGGCGATGGCAGCGTTCTTCCGAGATTCGGGGGAGGTCGATGATCCCGAACGGCTTCCGTTCTGGCCAGAGGGGGTGAACTTCCACCTCGCGGAGACGGTCGTGCGGGAGAATTACGCCGTCGAGGACTACCGGCTGGCCGACGACCTCACACTTCCACAGCGGACGCTTCTCCTGACGGGCGAACGCGGGCCGACACACCTGCGGGACGCGGTACGGGAACTGGACGACCGGCTGGCCGACGCCGAGGTGGCTGAGCTGGAGAGTGTGGGCCACACGGCGATCTTCTCGGACCCCGCGCAGGTCGCCACGGAAGTCAGGCGGTTCGCGGCGGCGGTGCGGTAGCGGAGGCGGTAGCGAAAGATGTCGAGCATCCGCGCGCCTGTGGCGCGCGGTTCTACGCGAGCGCGGCATCGCCGCGCTCGCGCCTTTTTCGCCCACGTTTTTGCAAGCGGGGGTGGCGGCTCGCCGCCACCCCCCGCAGTAAAAAGGTGGGTCGTAAGCGTTTAATTGCCCCTCTGACTACGCCTCAGTATGCCGGATTGTCCACTGGCCGACGACTGCCCCAGTTTTAGCGAACGAATCGAAGGCATGGGGTGCCAGCACTACGGGGACCGTGGCGGCGCGGAGTGGTGCAATCACTACAACCAGCCGATCCGCGACCTGAAAGAACAGCCGGTCCAGCCGGGCGAGGAAGTCGTCGTGACGGTCGAAGACATCCACGAGAGTGGGGCCGGCGTTGGCCGCACCGAGGACGGGTTCATCGTGATGGTCGACGGCGTTCTGCCGGAGGCCCGGTCTCGCGTACAGATCACGCGCGTCCACTCGAACCACGCCAAGGCCGAGGAGATCGAGCGGCTGCCACTGGAAGACGAGGACGAGGAGGCAGACGACGACGCGGAAGCGGCCGAGGTCGGCGACGAGGCCGAGACCGACGAGGTCGACGAGGACGAAGACGAAGACGAGGACGATCCACACCTCGGGAGCCGGGACAACTTCTGGGGCAGCTAGGGCGGTCCGCGGGGTCGTGACCGGCAGGACTGTGGACAATCCAGTCCGCCGGCGGTCGCAGTTCGGTGGCCGTTCGGACGGTGGGTTTTTCGCGGGGGCGGTGCTACGCTGTGCAACGGACGCGTGGGAGACACGAATGACTGACGACGAGATCGACGTCGACGGGATTCTCGACCGGGCGGGATTCGATTCCGCGGAGAACGTTCTGACGCGGCGACAGGCGGAAGTGCTGGCACTGCGCGAGCGCGGGCTGGCCCAGGCCGAAATCGCCGACCTGCTGGGTACGTCACGAGCGAACGTCTCCAGCGTCGAGTCCAGCGCTCGTGACAACGTCTCGAAGGCGCGCGAGACGATCGCGTTCGCGGAGACGCTGCGCGCGCCGGTCCGGATCACCGTCGAGCCGGGGACGGACCTCTACGACGTGCCGGCGCGGGTGTTCGCGGAGTGTGACGAGGTCGGTGTGAAGGTGAACCACACGGCCCCGGAACTGATGAAGCGGATCAGCGACGAGGCGGGCGACGCGGTGGTCGGGCGCAACGTCGAGCGGCGGCTGTTCGTCGGCGTCACCAGCGACGGGGCAGTGCGGGTGCGCCAGCGGCCCGAGGAGTGAGCCTTTTAGCCGTCGGCGCTCGTCGGCCCGGATATGGATCTCGAACTCGACGGGAACGCGGTACTGTGCACGGCAGCCAGCAGCGGCCTCGGGCTGGCCAGCGCCGAGGCGTTCGCCCGCGAGGGCGCGGACGTGGCGATCTGTGGCCGCTCGGCCGACCGACTCGACGAGGCCGAGGCCGACCTGCAGGAACTCGGCGACGGCGACGTGCTGGCCGTCGAGGCCGACATCACCGAGGCCGACGACATCGAGCGCTTCGTCGCCGAGACGGTCGACGCGTTCGGCGGGCTGGATCACGTCGTCACGAGCGCAGGCGGCCCGCCGAGCGGCCCCTTCCTCGACATGGACGACGAGGACTTCTACTCGGCGTACGACCTGCTGGTGATGAGCGTCGTGCGGACCACTCGCGAGGCCTATCCGCACTTGCAGGACAGCGACGCCGGGACCGTGGTCAACATCACCTCCCGGTCGGTCCAGGAGGTCATCGACGGCCTGGTCCTCTCGAACTCGGTCCGCCGGGCGGTGATCGGGCTGATGAAGACCCAGGCTCGGGAGTTCGCGCCCGACGTGCGGGTCAACGCGGTCCTGCCGGGGGCCCACGAGACCAGTCGGATCGAAGAGCTGATCGAGCAGAACATCGACCGCGGCGAGTACGACGATTACGACGAGGGGCTGGACGACTGGTCGGACGGCATTCCCCTCGAACGGATCGGCGACCCCGAGGAGCTGGGCGAGACGGTGGCGTGGCTCTCCAGCGAGGCGGCGAGTTACGTCACCGGCGCGGCGGTGCCGGTCGACGGCGGGAGTCTGCGGAGTTAATACCGGTCTTCCTCGCGCAACTGCGCAACAACCTCGCGGACTTCCTGTGCGCGGTCTTTTGGGATCACCAGCGTTCGGTCACCGTAGCTGGCGATCACCAGGTCTGAGACGCCGACGGCACTGACGTGGCCGTCGGTGGCGACGACGTTGTCGGTGGCGTCGGAACGTAGCGCGTCACCCAGCACCACGTTGCCCGCCTCGTCGGCCTCGAAGAGGCGTTCGACGGCGTCCCACGACCCGAGGTCGTCCCACTCGAAACTCGCGGGGACGACGTAGGCCTTGTCGGTGCGTTCGAGGACGGCGTAGTCGACGCTGACGGGATCGACGGCCGCGAAGCCCCGCTCGGGGTCGCCGTCGTCCATGGCCTCGACGAGCGGGCCCAGCGGGGACTGGCGGGCCTCGCCGAGGAAGGCGTTGGGCGTCCACGCGAAGATGCCAGCGTTCCAGTAGTAGCCCTGATCGACGTACTGCTCGGCGGTGTCGCGGTCGGGCTTCTCTGTGAAGGAGGCGACGGTGTGGTAGCCGTCTCGTCTTTCCCCTGGTTCGATGTACCCGTAGCCCGACGCGGGGCGGGTGGGTTCGACGCCGACGGTGACGAGGCCGCCGGTGCTGTCGGCGACCTCGGCGGCGGTGCGGGCGGTGCCGGCGAAGTCGCCGTCGATTCGGTGGTCGCTGGGCAGGGTGACCATGACGGCCTCGCTCAGCTGGTCGCGGATGCGGTGGGCCGCGTACACCATGGCTGGGCCCGTGTCTCGCGGTTCGGGCTCGGTGAGGACGGCGGCCTGGGGCGCGTGCTCCCGGACGGACTCGGCGAACTCCGGGCGGGTGAGGACGTACACCTCGTCGGCGAAGCCGGCGCGGTCGACGGTGGCCGAGAGCAACGACTGCTCGTGGCCGAACGACTGGAACTGCTTGGGCCGGTGGCTCCGGCTGGCGGGGTAGAGCCGCGTGCCGGTGCCGCCGGCGAGGACGACGGCGACGAGCGGACGGTCCATACCGGCGTGACGGCCGCTCGGGGGAAAAAGCCTACCAGGTCTCGACGATGCCCTCGCGCACGTCCTCGACACAGCCCCGGCAGTCGCGGTGGTCGGGGTCGAAACACTCCGGGCGGCCGTCCTCGTCGAGCGTGACGGCGCGTCTCTCGGCGTAGCGGCGACAGACGAGCTTCGCGCGGCCCCGGTCGTCCTGCGGGAGGTCGGCCAGCGCGGCCCGCTTGGCGTCGCTGTAGGCGCGTCTGGCCTCGGCGAACTGGTCGCCGGCCGACCGGAGGTTCTCGACGAACCGACTGAGTCGCCCGTCATCGTCCATACTCGAAGTTGGCGGGCCGGCTACTAAGGGACGGCGTTCGGGCTACCAGCCCGCGGTGCCGACGAGACTGCTCAGGTAGATGCCGCCGAACAGCGTCGCGTTGTAGAGGCCGTGGACCAGCGCCGGGACGGTGAAGTTGTCCGTAATCTCGTAGACTGCACCGAAGATCAGGCTCGGGACGGTGAGGATGCTGATCGTGACCAGCGCCGCCTGTGGGGTGGCACCCACGAAGGAGACGACGTGGATCGGCGCGAACATCAGCGTGGCCAGCACGATGGCGGCCGCAGGGCCGAACTCCTCGCGGAACCGACCCTGGATGACCCCGCGGAAGAGGAACTCCTCGCCGGGGCCGTTGAGCAGGAACACGAAGGGCAACAGGTAGGGGACGAACTCGGGATTCTCGGTGACGACCTGTCCGGCCTGGTTCTCCGCGGCCGTCGTGCCGGTGATCTGGATGATGACACCGGCGATGCTGACGAGGACGAGCGCTCCGATCCACCCGGCGACGATCACGCCGATCTGGCCGAGACTCGGGACGGTGGTCGGCACGAACTCCCGAACGCGCCGTCCACGGTACCGGAGGTAGGCGTAGCCGGCGACGGGAAAGCCCACGCCCTGGACGGCGATCAGGTTCAAGATCAGGAGACTCTGACTCGACAGTTCGAGTCCGAGACCAAAGATGAGAACGGCCATGAGGGTGAACAGCACGGCCAGGCCGAGAACGATGCCGCCGATCGTGAGGCCCAGACCCGCCGTGAGCAGCCCGAGGCGTCGCCAGGGCAGCGCCGTCGATACGTCCATACCGAGTGTTCGTGTGACCGACCAAAATACCGGCGAGTTCTCATCGCCTGCCCGACGGTTTTGCTCGGGCGAGCGAACCGCCCGGCTCGCGGGCAAGGCCCGCTCGCATTTCGAGACTCTCCGTTCGGTCGAGTCTCGCGGCCCTCGTCAATCGTCCTCGGTGGTTACGTCGGCGGGCGACGGGTCACGACCATCGGGTGTGGTCCCAGTCCAGTCGAACCGCCGCTGGAAGTACAGCGCGACGTTGACTAGCGCGAGCAGGACGGGGACTTCGATCAGCGGGCCGACGACGGTCGTGAAGGCGACCCCGGAACCGACGCCGAACACCGCGACCGCGACGGCGATGGCCAGCTCGAAGTTGTTCGAGGCGGCCGTGAAACCGATGGCCGTCGTCGTCGAGTAGTCCGCGCCGATGCCCTTGCCCATGCCGAAGCTGACGAGGAACATCACGACGAAGTAGATCGTCAGCGGGACGGCGATGAGCAACACGTCACCGGGCGCGGCGACGATGTTCTCGCCCTGCGTCGCGAACATCACGATCACCGTAAAGAGGAGCGCGACCAGCGTCAGGGGATCGATCTTCGGGACGAACTGTTCGTCGTACCACCGCTCGCCCTTCCACCGGGTCCCGGCGTAGCGGGTGAGGAAGCCGCCGGCGAAGGGGATGCCGAGGAAGATCACGATGGCCTCGAACACCTGCATCGGCGTCACGTCGAAGGTCTGGATGCCGGCGACCAGCGCGTCCATGCCCAACAGCGGCGGCAGGAACAGGCCGAAAAACCAGACGTAGACCCCGTAGGTGAGGATCTGGAAGAGGCTGTTGAACGCGACGAGGCCGGTGACGTACTCGGTCGAGCCCTCGGCCAGTTCGTTCCAGACCAACACCATGGCAATACAGCGAGCCATGCCGATGAACACGAGCCCGAGGAAGTACTCCGGCCGCGCGGGCAGGCCGGGGACGAGGCCGCTGAAGAACACGACCGCGAGCCCGAACATCAGCGTCGGGCCGATGAGCCAGTTCTGGACGAGGCTCAGACTCAGCACGCGCCAGTTGCTGAAGACCGCGCGCAACTGGGAGTAGTCGGCCTTGGCCAGCGGCGGGTACATCATCGCGATCAGCCCGATCTCCACGAGATGGAAGTCCTGGATCGGACTCGTTACCTCGGGCGCGACGAAGCCCAGACCGACCCCGGCGGCCATCGCGCCGAAGATCCAGACGGTGAGGTACTTGTCGAGAAAGTCCATCGACCGCGGGTCGCCACAGCTCTCACACTCACAGTCCGGGCCGTGGTCGTGGGCGGCGTTACTCATCGGCAGCCACCTCCGTCGCACCGTCCCGTTCGACCACTCGTTCGATCTCGTCGAAGAGGTCACCGACGCGGCTCTCGATCTCGTCACGGATCTCGCGCACGTCGTCGAGGTCCTGTCCGTCCGGATCGTCGAGTGCCCAGTCGCGGACGTCCGGCCCGTCCGCGTCCAGTTCGAGCGTCGAACAGCCCATCGTCGCGACGTAGTCACAGGCGTGCAACTCCTCGGTGCCGATCTCGCGGGGCTCCCGGCCCGAGAGGTCGAATCCGGCCTCGTCCATGATCTCGATCACTTCGTCGTGGACTTCCTCGGCTGGGTGGGTGCCGCCGGTCAGAATCTCGACCTCGTCTTCGAGTCCGCGCTCCTCGCGTTCCCGTTCGGCGAAGGCCGTCGACATCTGGGACCGGCCGGCGTTCTGGACGCAGACGAAGGCGACGCGGACGGTCATCGCTCACCCCGCGTGTCGTCCAGCGCGGCGAGCAGTGCCTCGGCCCGCTCGGTCGCCTCGTAGTAGCGCCAGGTGCCGTCCTTCCGCCGGGTCACGAGCCCGGCCTCCCGGAGGTCCGAGAGCGCGTGACTGATCGCGCTGTCGCTCACGTCGACGACGGGGTCGATCTCACAGACACAGAGTTCCCGCCCGGCCGCCGTCAGCAGCCGCACGATCTCGTAGCGCGTGTCGTCGCCCAGCGTCTTCAGCGCGTTCAGATCGCCCGTGTAGTCGTCGCCGGCCACGGACGACCGATACTCCCTGAGCGTGTCCAGCCGTTCCTCCACGTCGGCGGCACAGCACTCCCCCGACTCCTCGGTGATGAGCCGCTCGATCCGCTCGGTCTCGCTCACACTTGCATATCTGAGCAACTGTTCATATAGACTTGTCGGATCGCGGGGCGGGCCGTCGCGACAGCCGCCCGGTCGTCACGCCATACGGCTCCTGTCTCTCGGTTACACTTTCACTCCGGGTGGGGCGAGCCTTTATGACCGAAGGCGACCAACCGTCGAATGCCTCCCATTGAAAACGACGCGGAGGCAGTGAGAGCAATGACAGATTTGCGTACCCAGGCGGAAGAGATACACGAGCAGTTTTCAGATCAGCTGGAGATCGACGTGGACGACGTCCACGAGCGACTGGAGACGCTGGTCGACGAGTACAAGGTGCCCCTCGACGAGGCGCGGCGCAGCGTCACGAGCACGTACCTCGACGAAGCGGGCATGGACCGCGAGGAGCTGTCGGGCGGCGGCGGCAACGAGCAGGTCCAGGTCAGCGACGTGGACGCGGCCGAACAGTGGGTCGACCTGACGGCGAAGGTCGTCGAACTGTGGGAGCCAAACAGCGACGCGGTGGCACAGGTCGGCCTGCTCGGCGACGAGACGGGCACGATCAAGTTCACGAAGTGGTCGAAGTCGGACCTGCAGGAACTCGAAGAGGGGGAGGTCTACCACCTGCGGAACGTCGTGACCGACGAGTACCAGGGTCGGTTCTCGGTCAAACTGAACCGGACGACGGTGATCGAGGACGCCGAGGAAGACATCGAGGTCGGCGACGACGACACGACCGTGGAGGGCGCGCTGGTGGACATCCAGAGCGGCTCGGGGCTCATCAAGCGCTGTCCCGAGGAGGACTGTACGCGCGTGCTCCAGAACGGCCGCTGTTCGGAACACGGCGAGGCCGAAGGCGAGTTCGACCTCCGGATCAAGGGGGTGCTCGACGACGGCGAGGACGTCCACGAGGTGATCTTCGACAAGGAAGCCACGGAGGACTTCACGGGGATCACGCTCGAAGAGGCCAAAGAGATGGCCATGGACGCGCTGGACACCACCGTCGTGGCCGACAAGATGCGCAAGGAGACGCTGGGTCGGTACTACCGGGTGACGGGGCCGACCTTCAGCCGGTACGTCCTGGCCGACGAGGTCGAGGAGCTGGACGGGCCGGTCGATGCCGAAGAGACGCTCATCAAAGCGAGGTCGATCTAACATGGCAGCAGTCCCATCCCGCGAGGTCGCACGGCGCGTGTTCGCCCGCGAGTTCAACGACGCGAGCTACACGTTCAAGGAATCGGACGACGAACGCGCGCCGGTCTACCTGTTGCTCCCGACGGGCGAGCGGGCCAATCGGATCTTCCTGGTCGGCACGCTCACCGAGACCGAGGACGTGGGCGAGGACAGCGAGTACTGGCAGGGTCGGGTCGTCGATCCCAACGGTAACACGTTCTTCATGTACGCCGGGCAGTACCAGCCCGACGCCGCCTCGATGCTCCGGGAACTCGAACCGCCGGCGTACGTCTCGGTCGTCGGCAAACCCCGGACCTACGAGACCGACGACGGCGAGGTGAACGTCTCGGTTCGGCCCGAATCGATCACTACCGTGGGCGAGGCCACCCGCGACCGCTGGGTCGTCGAGACCGCCGAGCGAACGATCGAGCGGATCCAGGAGTACCAGGCCGCCGACGGGGAAGACGGCGCGGCCGTCGACGAGTACGTCTCGATGGCCCGCGAGGAGTACGACCTGCCGGTCGAGAACTACCGGCGGGCCGCCACCGAGGCCCTGGAGAGTCTCGAAGCGGACGACGAGCAGGTCGAAGCCTCTCCCTGACACGACCGGGCCGCGCTCGACTTTCTTTCACCCGCCACGGTGACGTGCGAGCGTCTGACAAACCTTCAAGTAGGAGTAGTGACGAGTTGGGCATACGATGGGCAACAAGAACAAGACGATCTCCTTTCGCGTGAGCCAGGAGAAGTTCGAGACGCTCCGCGAGATCGCCGAGGAGCGGGATCTCTCGCTCTCGGCCGTCTTCCGCGACTACGTGGACCTGCTCGTTGCCCACGACGGCCAGGTCGAGGTCGTCCCGGAACACGAGATCACGGAGAGTACAGACACGAGCGACGGGACGAGCTTCCCGCCGAAAGTCGAAGTGCCAAAGAGTTTCGTCCGCGAACACGAGCGGCTGGAACTGGAGGCCGAACACCTCCGCGAGCAACTGGAGGAACACAAACGCTACGTGACGAAGCTCCGGCAGGAACTCGACGCCCACGAGGACGGTGAAGAGGTCATCCAACTCGAAGATTTAGACGGCGAGGAGGAAGAAGACGACGAACCGTCCTATCGGATCGGCAGTAGCTTCGACGAGTCGCTCTGACCCGGCTGTCTCGGTTCTATCACTCGATATTTCCTGTGCCGGTCGAGAACAGTTGTTCCATGAGCCGTTGCTGGGCGAGTCTGAGGTGGCGGTTGATGGTGGGCTGTGCGACACCTAGCATCGCGGCGAGCTCCTCGCCCGTCGTCTCGCGGGGCTGTTCGAAAAAGCCCGCGAGGTAGGCGGTTTCGAGCACTTCGCGCTGGCGGTCGGTGAGTGTCTCGAACAGCGTCGTGACGAGTTCCCGCCTGGTGTGGGTGCTGCGCTCGACGTGTCGCCGGGCGACGAGTTCGACGCTGGGGTGGTCCTCCTGGAGCATCTCGACGAACTCGCGCACGTCGGTGCCGGTCGGGAGGTCGACGACCACGTCCATGCCGGTGTGGTCGGCGGTGATGGACTGGGGGCGGCCGCCGTGGCTGACGAGTTTCGCGGCGACCAGCGGGGCGGCGGTCGTCACCTCGAACAGGGAGCCGTCGGCGTCGCTGATCAGGCGACTGTCGGTCACGGAGACGAGGCCGTCCAGCACGTCGCGGACGGCGTCGGGGTCGGCGTCACGCGCGACGAAAAAGACCCGGTCGTCGTCGTCGGGGACGCTGGCCAGTCCCTCGTACTCGACGCGGCAGTCGGCCTCGCGGGCGATGCGGGCCAGCAGGTCGTCGGCGTCCTCGAACCGGAGGTCGAGTTCGAGCAGGGTCTCGGCGTGGAGCGCCTGGCGGGTCTTGGCGGCGGTGATCGAGTTGGCGATGGTCTCGCCGAGTTCGGCGAACACGGAGCGTTCGAGGTCGCCGAATGCACCGGGTTCGGTGGCGTAAACCCCGAGGACGCCGTAGGAGTACTCGTCGAAGACGAGGGGGACGGCGATCGCCGAGTGGAAGTCGTGAGCGAGTGCGGGCTTGCGCCATCCCTCCCGTCGGAGGTCGTCGACGACGTTCTCGACGACGACGGGGGAGTCGGTCCGGGCGGCCTGCCAGGCCGGTTCCGGGGTGGCCGCACTGCCGTCGGCGGCGATGGCATCGAGGTAGCTCTCGCCCTCGCCGGCCCACTGGCGGGCGGTGACGGACTCGCCGTCCGGAGCGAGTGTGCCGATCCAGGCGAAGCCGATGGTGTCGTCGGCGACCAGTCGCTCACAGACCGCACGCTCGATCTCTTCGTGGGTGTGCGTGCCGATCAGCGACTGGTCGATCGAGCGGATGATCTCGGTGATCTGGATCTGTCGGCGGAGACGCTCGTTTTGCGCTTTGAGTTCGGCGTCACGTTCTCGGAGCGTCGCCTCGCTGTCCAGTCGGTCCAGCGCGGCCTCGGTGGTCGCCACGAGCGTCTCGACGAGCTGGCGAGTGGTGCCGTCGATCCGTCCGTCCCGCGAGAGGGCGACGAACACGCCGTGGTCGCCGATGGGGACGAGGACGCCGTTCCGGACGCCGTCGTCGAACAGCCCCGTGTCGTCGGTCGCCTCACCGTCCTCGACCACGGTCCGGGTCTCGGTGACGAAGGTGTCCCAGACGAGCGAATCGTCGTCGCCGACGGTGACCGCGGGCGGCCCGTCGTAGAGGTCGGTGAATGACTCGGTGCACGCGACCGGTTCGAGCGTGTTCGTCTCGTCGTCGAGCAGGTAGATGCCGACGGTGTGCGTGTCGACGACCTCGGTCGCAACGTCGAGGACCAGTTCGGTCACGTCGCTCTCGGTTTCGGTTCCTAGCAGGCGGCGGGCCGCGTCGTGGAGCGACTGCAGGGCCAGCTCGCGCTCCTTCCGGTCGGTGACGTCCATGATGACGCCCTCGAGCGCCTGGAGGTCGCCGTCGTCGAACACACCGCGGCCCTGTTCCCAGAGCCAGCGGCGCTCGCCGTCGGCGTCCTCGATCCGGTAGGTGACCTGGAAGGGGTCCCGGCGGTCGATGGCGCGCTGGACTTCGGCCCAGATTTCGTCGTTGTCGTCGTCGATGACCTCTTCGGCCCAGTTTACGTCGCTGTCCTCGATCGCCTCGGGCTCGTAGCCGGTCACGGCGCGACACCCCTCGCTGACGAACTCGAAGGGCCAGTCCGGTTCGTTCGCACAGCGATAGACCATGCCGGGGATGTTGCCGATCAGCGTCGAGAGTTCCCGTTCCCGTTCGCGGAGCTGTGCTTCGCGCGCTTCGCGCTCGCTAACGTCCCGGCCGATGCCGGCGATGGCAGGTTCGCCGTCGGGGGTCTGTACCTGCGTCGCCACGAACTCGTAGGGGAGTCGTTCCCCGTCGCTGGTCAGGAGGTCCGCTTCGAAGCGAGTGCGCCCGGTTTCGGCCACTTCGTCGACTGCCGTCTCGATCTCGCTCCGGTCGCTCTCGGCGAAGAAGTCGGTGGCGTGCATCGAGGCGATCGCCGCGTCGTCGTAGCCGGTCACGTCCACCAGGCTCTCGTTCCACCGATCGAGGGTGCCGTCCCGGTCGAGCGCGTAGAACACGTCGTCGATGGCGTCGAGGATGTCGTCCGTGAACTCTTTGTAGCGTTCGAGTTCTCGCTCTTTGGCCTTGCGCTCGGAGATGTCCCGGCTGATTCCGATGGTGCCGACGATCTCACCGTTCTCGTCGCGGAACGGATACTTGTTGTCGAGGAAGACGGCTTTCTCGCCGTCGATACGCCGGATCCGCTCGACGACGATGGACTCGCCGGTTTCGAGGATCTCCCGGTCGTCCTCGCGGATCGAGGCCGCACTCTCCTCGTCGAACAGATCGTGGTCGGTCTTGCCGACGATCTCGTCCCGGTCGAGGCCGAAGAAGTCGGCGCTGGCCTCGTTGGCGAACTGGTAGTTGCCCTCGCGGTCTTTGATGTATATGGGGTCGATCGTGTTCTCGACGATGGCCTTGAGCTGGCGCTCGCGTGCTCTGCGCTCTGTCACGTCGCGTGCGACCGCGACGACACCCTCGAATTCACCGTCGACGGTCAGGCGTGTCA
This sequence comes from Halorientalis persicus, assembly GCF_900110215.1. Lineage (GTDB taxonomy): Archaea > Halobacteriota > Halobacteria > Halobacteriales > Haloarculaceae > Halorientalis > Halorientalis persica. Next base: position 122,162 of record NZ_FOCX01000004.1, read on the forward strand.
TCCGGTACTCGACGACTGCGTGCCCGGCGTTCGGATACGCCGACTCGTACTCCCCGCGAATCTCCGCTCTCTGCCCGTCGACCAGTTCCTGGTATGGGTCGCCGTCGGCGTCCGCTCGGACCTGCTCGACGAGGTGGCTCTGCCTGCCCTCGAGGTCCTCGGGGGTCGTCCCGTAGAAGTTCGCGAGCGCCTGGTTGGCGACTTCGAACCGCCCGTCCGCGTCGTAGATACAGGCTGAGTCCCGCATCGCGTTCACCATGCTCCGGTACCGTTCGAGGGTTCGCTCGTGTTCTTTGCGCTCGGTCACGTCACGGGCCGAGACGACCAGCGACACCACCTCGCCGTCCTCGGTGACGGGTCGAATCGTCCCTTCCCTGCTGAACCGCTCGCCGTTCGCGTCGGTGAGGTCAGCCCCGTACCCGACGTACTCGCCGCTGGCCGCCCGTTCGATCTTTCTCCGGATCATCGACTGTGCCTCCTCGTCCCCCGCCCACCACGGCGTCTCCCAGAAGGGAACGCCAGCCACGGCGTCCGCGTCCGCGTCGATGTAGGACATCGCGGTGTCGTTGCTCCGCCGGTGGGTCCCGTCGGGATCCAGCAGTCCGACGAGCATCTCCGGGTCCTGAAAGACGGCCTCGAACCGGCGCTTGTCACGTGGGACCGCTGGCACTTCGCGGTCGGTGGCTGTCTCTGGGTCGTCAGCGGCTGCCAGTGCCGTCGCCAGTTCGTCGAGTTCGGTCGCGAGTTCGCCGACGCTGTCGTCACGGTCGGTCGGCAGGTCGAGGTCGTAGTTGCCGGCTTCGAGCCGTCGCACCTGTTCGATCAGGCGGTCGATGACGCCATCGGCGTCGTGATCGACCGCGAGCCCCACGAACAGTACCGGGACGATACCCTCACCGGCGGCTCTCCCGGCGAGCCATCGGAGCCACGCCCCGCCGGAGACCGCCAGCCACACACTCCCGACGGCCACGAGTATGACCGCCAGGACCCAGTGCCATCCTCGTCCCGGTCGCCCCCAGCCGACCGGATGACAGCGAACGCGAGCGCACACCCGTTCCTCTACGGACAGCAGGTTGAAAAATCTACACGATCGTTGAACGAAATCGACACGGAACCGCCGAGAAGTGGCAACCGGTGCAGCACACTCCCGTGCAGGTGCCGACCGAACCCGACGAACCCGCCGCAATCGACAGCCCAGCGCCGACGGATCGGCCGACGGAACGGCCGTCGACACGGTGGGGCTATACACATAGCGTCCGGATCGGACCGGTGGCTCGGCATATGTTGGAGAGACGGATGGTGACGGGTCCCCTTCGAGCGTGTATGGGAGCGCACTCTCGACCGAAGACGGCCGAGCGGTTCAGCACGCGGGTGATCGAGGCAATCGCGGACGTACGTGGTGTCGACCCGACCGAACTCGACGTTCCGCTGTACTGGGAGATCGACCTCGAAGCACTGGACCGGCTCTGTGGCGGCGACACCGACGACATCGCAGTCACCTTCACCTACGACGGCACGACGGTGACGGTCCACGGCGACGGTCGTATCGAGGTCGGCGGCGCGGTCTACGAGGCCTGATACCATGTACGACGACTTCCGACAGCGGATGGGCGATATCTACGAGGAGTACGAACTCGGATCGGTCACGGTCGCTATGATCTCGGACAGCGAGAACGAACACGCCTGGATCCAATCGAACGTCACCCGGCCGGTCGAACCATGAGCCGGCACTGGCACGACGGGACGGCGGCGGGACCGGCACCGGACCAGCTTCCGGGCCCGGGTTTGACTGCCTCGTCCGCGCCGATCAGGGTCCTTTACGCCGACGACAACGCGGAGTTCGCCTCGCTGGTCGACGCGACACTCGGGGCCGAGGAGGGGCTCGACGTGGTCACGGTCGGCTCTGTCGAGGCGGCACTCGAACACCTCGACAGCGTCGACTGCGTCGTCAGCAACCTCGACGGCTCGACCCCGGACGGTGACGACCTGCTCGCGGCCGTCCGGGACCGGGACGAGACGCTCCCGTTCGTCCTCTTTACGGTCAAATCGCTCCGTGACGTGCCCGGGACCACGTTCGACGGGCTCTGGACTGACTATCTCGAAAAGAACGGCCTCCGGTCGCTGGAACTGCTCGACCAGCGCGTCCGCCGACTCGTGGCTCACCAGACCACCAGGATCACGGCCCAGCGGGGGCTGGCAGCGGCCCAGGCCGCAGGGGAGGGAATCGCCATCGTCGACCCGGACGGCATCGTCGAGTTCGTCAACACCGTCTATGCCACACGGCTCGGCTACGAGCCCGGCGAGATCGAGGGGCGGCCGTGGCAGGACTGTTATACCGACGCCGAGGCCGACCGGATCGCCTCGTCGGTCCTACCGGCCGTCGCCGACGACTGGCGCTGGACCGGCGAGTGCGTCGCCCGCCGGAACGACGGCGACACGGTCGCCGTGCAGGCCCGCATCGTTCGCCTGGAAGACGCGAGCCTCGTGATCGTTCACGACGGCGACGCAGCACAGTCCTGAACCGACCCCGTTATACCGTCCGCTGGGCGAGTACTACACACCGATGTCTGACGAACAGCCGTCCGTTCCGGTCTTCTGTGACGACTGCGGGACCACGACGCGAGTGCCGCTGGACGACGTGGGCGAGGCCATCGAGCGCCACAACGACCAGCTCCACGACGGCGAGGAGATCGCACAGGTCGACCCCGACATCGCCGATCACCTCGCCGACCTGGTGGTCGACGACCTCGGACTGCTCGACGAGGAGTAGCTACCGAACCAGATCCTGTCGGAGTCGCCGCGCCCGGTCGGCCATCTCGGGGGCGTCGTCCACGTCGGCCAGCGCCTCGACGGCCTCTAGCGTCCGGACGGAGTCGTCGAGAAAGGAGAGGATGTCGCCCGGATAGGCATAGAGCATATAATCGTCACCCATCACGTCGACGATGGCGTCGGGCCCCAGTCCCTGGGCACGCAACTCCAGCAGGTAGTCGACGAACTTCTCCTCGGGGTGGCCACAGTGGGGGTTGGCCTCACAGTCACAGTCCAGGAAGTCCTCCGCGAACTCCAGTACCCGGTCGCGGGTGGCGTCGTCGAGTTTGGCCAGCCCGTCGCCCTGATAGAGGATGTCCAGCGTCGCCCCGGAGAAGGCCCCCTTCGGGATGGAGGTCTCTAGCTGGGAGGCGATCTGCCGGTGGTTCTTCACGTAGATCTTGTCCGTGATGGCCACGCGTACCCCTTCGTTGACGGCTGACGCGCAAAAGTGTCTCGGACCGCCCCTACGTCGTCGTCCAGCCGCCGTCCACGGTCAGCACGCTCCCGGTACAGTAGGCCGAGGCCTCGCTGGCGAGAAAGAGCGCGACGCCTTTCAGGTCCTCGGGCTCGCCCAGCCGGCCCATGATGGTCTCCTCTTCCATCTGCTCGTGGAGGTGGTCCATGCCCGAGTCCTTGCGGAAGGCACCGCCGCCGATACCGGTGTGGACCCAGCCCGGCGCGATGGCGTTGACCCGGATACCTTGCGGGCCCAGATCGGCGGCGGCCTGTTTCGTCAGCTGGGCGACCCCGCCCTTCGAGGCGACGTAGGCCGCGACGCCGGGGAAGTCAGAGGCGATCTGGCTGAGAACCGACGCCGTGGTGACGATGCGGCCGCCCTCCTCCATCACCGCGGCGGCCTCCCGGATCGTGTAGAACACGCCGTCTAAGTTCACGTCCATCACCTGGTGCCACTGGTCGATGTCGTAGTCGTCGACGGTCGCACCGAGCCGGCCGATGCCGGCGTTGGCGAAGGTCACGTCCAGCCCGCCGAACTCCTCGACGGTCTCCTCGACCATCGCGACGACCTGGTCGTGGTCGGACACGTCCGCCGGAATCGCCAGCGTCTCGGCGTCGACCTCCTCTGCGACGGTCTCGACGCCCTCGACGTCCTTGTCGGCCAGCGCCAGCCGTGCCCCCGCGTCGGCACAGGCTTCCGAGATCGCCTTCCCGATGCCCGACGCCGCGCCCGTCACGAGGACCACCTCGTCGTCGAGTCGGAATTTGTCGAGTGCGTTCATCGCTGGGGCTCCCCGAAGCGGGTGACGTACTCGAGTTCTTCGGGCACGATCTCGTCGTCGTCGAAGGCACCCTTGGCGATCGAGCGCATATGTGCCTCGTCGGCCCCGTCGACGATGCGGAACGCGCGGACGTTCTCGTAGAAGTCCGCCAGCGGGAGGTCCTTGCCGATGCCGTTGCCGCCACACACCTGGACGCAGGTGTCGACGATGTCCTGCACCGTTCGGGCGGCGAACACCTTCGACATCGAGACCTCGGTGTCGGCTTGGCTCTCCTCCTGGATGGTCCGGGCGGCGTGGCGCACCATCGTCCGGGCGGCGTGGAGCCGCATCTCGGCGTCGGCGATGTCGAACCGGAGCGCCTGCTTCTGGCTCAGTTTGTCGCCGTAGGCCGAGCGTTCGTCCATGTACGCCTTGGCGATGTCCAGCGACCGGTCGGCCATCCCCATGAAGCGCATACAGTGGGTGAGCCGCGCTTTGCCCAGGCGTTGCTGGGCGATGGCCAGACCGCCGTCTTTCGGGCCGAGCATCTGGTCGTCGTGAACGCGCACGCCGTCGTAGACGATCTCGGCGTGGCCCATCCCGGACTCACCCATGTGTGGGATGTCACGCACGTACTCGACGCCGTCGGCGTCGGCGTCCACGATGAACGCCGAGGTCCCGACGTAGGGGTGGGCGTCCTCGTTGGTCCGGGCGACGACGATCAGGAAGTCGGGCTGGCTGTGCCCGAAACTCGTCCACCACTTGTGGCCGTCGATGACCCACTCGTCGCCGTCCTTCTCGGCGGTCGTCTTGATCTGCTTGGCGTCGGAGCCGGCCCCGTCCATCGGCTCGGTCATCGAGAACCCCGAGGACACTTCGCCGTCGACCAGCGGCCGGAGATACCCCTCCTTCTGTGCTTCGGTGCCCGCCTGTTCGAGGATCTCCATGTTGCCCTCGTCGGGCGCGGCGACGTGCATCGCCCCCATCGCGAAGATCGACCGCCCGGCCTGCTCGAAGACGGGGAGCAGGTCCGAAAACGCCATGCCGAGGCCGCCGTACTCCTCGGGGATCTGCGGGCCGAACACGTCCCGCTCGCGGGCGATCTCCCGCAGGTCCTCCATCAGTTCGTGCCCCTCTTCCTGGCGGTCGGCGTCGCTCGCCGCGTCGCGCTGGCCCAGTAGCTCCCGCTCTCTAGGTAGGACTTCCTCGTCGACGAACGCGCGTGCCCGCTCGGCAACCTCGCGCGCTCGTTCGGAATCCTGGTACGTGAGATCCATGCCCTACCAGTGTGAAACAGCGGGGTTAGTTGCACTGCCGCCCTAACGAGGCTGTTTTAACCCCCTCGGATAGTGGCAGTGGGATGACAACGCATTTACTGCAGACCACGCTACGCCGTGGCAATGCCAGACGAAGCCGATCTCGTCGATCGCGACCGCCTGCGGGCTTTCCTCGCGGAGCGACTGGGCGAGACCGATACCTTCGATGTCGAACGACACGATCAGGGCTTTTCCAACGAGACGCTGTTCGTCACCTGGGGCGACCGTGAACTGGTCATCCGTCGCCCGCCGCCGGGCGAGACCGCCGACACCGCCCACGACGTGCTCCGGGAGTACGAGGTCGTCCACGCCCTGCAGGACACCGACGTGCCCGTCCCGACGACCGTCGCCGAGAGCGAGGACACCGACGTGATGGGCTGTCCGTTCTACGTCATGGAGCGACTGGACGGCGATGTCATGCGGTTCGTCGAACTCGACCGCTTTTCCGACGCCGACTCGCGCCGACAGGTCGGCGAGGAGATGGTCGACACGCTCGCGGCCATTCACACCGTCGACGTCGAAACTGTGGGCCTCGGCGACTTCGGCACCCCCGAGGGCTTCGCCCAGCGGCAGGTCGACCGCTGGACCGAGCAGTTCGAGTGGGCCTTCGAGGAAACAACCGACGAGCGGGAAGTCACCGAGATCCACCGCATCGGCGACTGGCTCGACGACAACGTCCCCGAGGAGTCCGCCCACGCACTGGTCCACGGTGATTACAAACTCGACAACGTGATCTTCACGCCGGGCTCGCCGCCCGAGATCGGCGGCGTCCTCGACTGGGAGATGTCGACGCTGGGCGACCCGCTCTGTGATCTGGGGTGGCTCCTCTTTTTCTGGCCCGATCCCGAAGACGACCTCTCGCCGCTGATGCAGACGATGGCTCCCTCTTTCACCGCCGACGAGGACTACCTCACCCGCGGCGAACTGGTGGAACGCTACGAGGACCAGACCGGCGTCACCGTCGAGAACCAGCGGTTCTACCGCGTCCTCGCGGTGTACAAGATGGCCGCGCTGGGCGAGATGTTCTTCGCCCGCTACCTGATGGGGAACTCCGACAACACCCTCTACCAGATGATGGAGGACGGCGTCCCGACGATGGCCGACCACGCTGTCGAGATCATCGACGGCGAACGCCCCCTGTAGATGACTGTCCACACCGTCGACCGCCTGGAGGACGTGCCAGAGCCCGCGTCCGACGGCGTCTTCGTCGTCGTCGACGTGATAATCTCCTCGACCAGCATCGTCCGCCTGCTCGAAGCGGGTGCCAGCTACGTCCGGCCCTTCGCCGAGGCCGACGAGGCCCGTGAATTCGCGATCGACACCGACGACGCCGTCCTCGTCGGCGAGCAGGGCGGTCAGCCCGTCGACGGCTTCGACTGCTCGCCGCTACCCTCGTTGATCGCCGAGCGGGACTTCGAGGACCGCCCGGTAGGCATCCTCACCTCCAACGGGACCCGCGCCGTCCACCGTATCGGCCCCGACGCCGAAATCCTGATCGGCAGCACCGTCAACGCCGCCGCCGTGGCCGACCATCTGCGCGAACGCGACGGCGACGTGTGGCTGGTCGCCGCCGGCCGGCAGGGCGACCGCACGCCCGAAGACTCCGCGGGCGTCGAGTTGATCCGTCGCCACTACGCCGACGAGGCGGCCGAGTTCACGCCCGACGACCTCGCCAGGCAGGTCCGCGAGAGCGGCACCGCCGAGTGGCTGCAAGACCTGGGCTTCGAGAACGAGGTCGAGGACCTCTGTACGTTCGACGAAAGCGCCGTGGTGCCGCGGTTGCGGGAGGGTCGGTTCGTCCACGAGTGACGGGCCGGGTACGACTGGCGAGTGCCCTGTCACACCGTTGCAGGGCGTTCCGGGAGTCGTAACGTATTTCAGGTGTAGGTAGCCTACCTTGACGTGCGTGTCCGGGCTGGGGTACTGGTATCCTGTATCCCTGTGGCGGATACGAAGTGGGTTCGATTCCCACGCCCGGACCTATAAAACATTTTACAAATAACAAGCCAGCGAGACCCATCTCCAGTTTCACTTTCACCACGGGCGGCTCGGAATGAAGAGCTGGGCGTGTGTAACAACAGGCCATGCCGGAAGAAGAATGCCCGACGTGCGGAGAGGGGTTCGACAGTCGTCGCGGACTCTCTGTCCATCACAGCCACGCACACGACGAGAAGTTACCGAACCGGAGGTGTGCGGAGTGTGGGATGGATTTCCATTGTAAACACGAGAAGAGATACTGTTCCGAGGACTGCCGGGATGCGGCCGTTTCCTACGAGGGCGAGGACAACCCGAACTACGACGGTGGGAAGACCGAAGCCGAGTGCAAAATCTGTGGCACGTCCTTCGAATACTATCCCTCGGAGAAGGAAGGACTGTACTGTCCTGAGTGTGTCGAGAACGCTGACTGGCGGGAGCCGCCGGAGATCAGTGGGTCGGACCATTACCGCTGGTCCGGTGGCAAGCGGGAACTCGACTGCGAACAGTGTGGCGAAACGGTCGAGCGCAACTCTTGGAACATCAACGGCGAAGCGACCTTCTGCAGCGACGAGTGCCAGTACAAGTGGCTCTCCGAGGCGTTCACCGGCGAGGGTCACCCCAACTGGGAAGGCGGCGACACGGGCAACTACGGGAAAGGCTGGAACCGCGTGCGAAAGCAGGCACTGGAGCGGGACGGCTACGAGTGCACGCACTGCGGGAAGTCCAAGGAAGAGATCGGCCGAAATCCCGACGTGCATCACATCGTTCCGGTGCGAGTGTTCGCGGGGGCCGAGGAGTACGAGAAGGAAGACGCCCACTTCCTGGACAACGTCGTGTCGCTGTGTGTCGACTGCCACCGGAAGGCGGACTTCGGCGCGATTCCGAAGGAACGGCTCCGGTCGTCCGTCTCGACGGGGCAGGAAACGTGTGGATCCTCGGGCGGGATCGATCGAGAACGAGGTCCACGTCCGCTCGAAAAAGAGCCGCCGGCCGCGGAGTGACTACGGCGAGGTGCCGTTGCCCGGGAGCGTCGGCGTCGTGTCGGGCTGATCGCCGAAGCCGCCGGTGCCGGTGCCGGGGCCGGTCGCAGCGTCCGCCGGTTCCGGCACACCGGGCTGTTTGTCGCCGGTGACGAGGAAGCTCGCGATGTTGCTCACGAAGGCGTCGTTGTCGGCGACGGTCGCGCTGTCGGGTGCGAGGAACTCGGTGTTCCCGATGGCGACGACGCTGTCGGTCCGGACGGCGACGGGGTAGGTGCCGTCGCGGCGGGTCGCGGACGACTGGGCGTCGCTCTGGACGATCGGCGTCGCGTCGGCGTCGGTCGTCAGCGCGGTCGCGTCGTCGAAGACCAGTCGATCGGCGCCGGCAGTGAGGGCATCGTCGCCGGACGGATCGGCGTAGATGCGCTGGTAGTTGTTGGCGTTGTTCTCCATGTCGAAGAGGTAGCCAGCGCCGAAGGAGATGCCGAAGTTGGCGGCGAGATTGGTCGGCTGGCCGGGCGTGGTCGCGGTGCCGCTCCCGGTGCCGATCGGGATGTTGACCGGGATCGACTGGGTGGACGCGGACGGCGGGACCGGGTCGGCCAGCAACAGCACGCGGCCGCCGGCGTCGGCGAATGACTCGATGCCGTTGATCTCGCCGCTGGTGTAGGCGCTGGCGGGGTTGGCGACGACGAAGGCGTCGGCGGACCGGAGCGTCGCGTTGAGGCCGGATCCGCCACTGGAGAGGCCGCCGGTGCCGCCCCCGAAGCCGCTGTCGGTGCCGCCGGAGTAGAACCGCACGTCGTGCCCGCTCTCGATCAGGGCGTCGACCAGCGGTTCCATGTCGCTCTCGCCGACCGCGTTGCCGTGGCTCTGGTCGATCACGACGGTTTTGGTCTCGTCGCTCTGGGGCGGTTCGACGGTGCCGCTGTCGTCGACGGCGGTCGGGAGCAGTCCGGAGTCGTAGGCCGGGGCCTCCGTGTCGCCGGACGGGGACGCACCCGAGAGCAGCGTTCCGGTGGCGGCAGTCGCTCCGACCACCACTATCACGACGATTGCGAACACACCGATTCCTTTCAGGAGGTTAGTTCGCGCCATCGGCGCTCACCTCCGTTACGTTCCCGTCGCCGGGGGTATCCAGCTGTCCGTGAAGCATGAGGTACTGTGTCGTCTCGACGGTGAGGCCGTCGCCGCCCGTTGGGCCGGAGCTGTTCAGTCCGATCGAACTCAGTGCGCTGGGAGTGGGGGACTCCTTCCGGACGGTCCGGTAGTCGTCGAGACCGGCGTCGTCGGCCGCAGCGTCGACAGCGGCGTCGAGCCCGCCGATCTGATCGGCGAGTCCGAGTTCGACGCCACGGGTGCCGGAGTACACTTTCGCGTAGGACAACTCGCTCGCCGAGAGGTTGAGTTCGTCCTCGCGTTCGGCGACGACGCTGTCGACGAACGCACTGCGGAGTGCCTCGACGCGCTGGCGCGCTTCGGCCTCGGTCGCGCCGGTCGCCTTGTCGGGGCCGGTCGTGATCTGGTTGTCCGGTGCGCCGCCCGGGGGAACGACCGCCCGGACGCCGACGCTGCCGACGGTGCTGGCCGGCGTCACGTAGATCTCGTCGGCGGGGGCGCTCATATAGTACGCTCCCGAGGCCGCCATCCCGGTGACGGCGACTTTCACGGGCATCTGCTCGCTGGTCCGTTTGACCGCGAGATAGAGCTGTTCGCTGACCGAGGCCAGCCCGCCGCCGCTGTTGATGTCGAGGACGACGGCCTGTACGGAGTCGTTCTGGCGTGCCTCGCGAAGGTCCTCGATGGCCGCCGTGGCGGTGTCGCCGTTGATGGTGCCGTGCATCTCGACGACGGCGACGGTCCCGTCGGGCTCGGTCGACGCGCCCCAGGCGTACGGGACGAGTGCGGCACCGACGACGAGGCCGACGACGCCGAACACGACGACTGGACCGCCGAGTCGGTCGAGGAGGCCAGGCTCACGGTTCATGCCGTCGCACCTCCCGGAGTCGCATCGGCGTCGGTCGCGGGAACGCCCAGCGAGACGTTCTCGAAGCGGATCGTCTCGTTCACCCGCTGGCCGTCCTCGGTCCAGGTCGACTCGATCCGGCGGGGGACGACCTGCTTCGCGTCGACCCAGACGCGGCGCTCCGGCTGGGTCGCGGCGCCGTCGTCCGGCGGGGTGATCGAGAAGACCGCCGTCGAGCGACCGTCGAGTCGCTCGGTCCCCTCGAAGACGACCTCGTTTTCGCGCACGAGGTCGGCGGCGACCGTTCCGAGGCGCGCGCTGGCCTCGGCATCGGTGCGGGCCTCACCGGCGAACAGCTTCGCCGATGGGTTCTCGATCACGGCGACATCGCCGGCTTTCGGGCCCGTTTCGTAGGCGATCCGGAGCGAGTCACCCTTGTCGAAGGTGACGGTGGCCCGCGTGGTTTCGGTCTCGCTGCCGACCGTGACCCGCTGGATCATCGTCGCCTGGAATCCGTCCAATCGTTCGTATCTCGATTCGACCTGTTCGGCGACGACCGACGGATCGTCGACTTCCGTCCCGGGTGCCCCGAGACAGCCGGCCGTCACGAACACGAGACCGACGACGCCGAGTAACGCGCGCCGGTGTCTGCTCCGCAGTGGTGGTGTCATGTTTCGCCCCTATCTACACACAGGACGTACATGGCCTTCTCGCGTAGTTTCTGAGACAGCACACTGGCCACAAGCTTTATACCCTGGGCTGGCTGGGATCTCGGCCTCGGTATCGATCACGGACGGCTCGGCCGATGACAGACGGAGCGTTTTATTTTACGCCGTGACAAGGATCTCACATGGTCGAGACCTACGAGGCGGCGGGGTGGGACGAGGGCCTGGCTCGCGTGCGACAGGTGGGGCACGGGAACCGTGTCGTCGTTTCCAAAGTGGACGAGCCGGGTCTGCCCGAGTCGCTCGACCTCCGGTCGTCGAACTTCCCGTGGTCGATTCACAGCGGTGCGCTCCGGGTCTATCGGGAGGACAGCCCGGGCGAACACGTCCAGCTCAAGGAGTACCGGGATCGATGGGTGGTGTCGCTCGACCGCGTCAACCCGCACTACCAGCCGTTCGGGCACGCCCGCAACGACGTGCCTGCGGCGTCGCTGGTCTCGCTCCCGCTGTTCGCGGCCACCCAGTCGGTCCGGCTGGCGGGCGGGCTCTCGGCGGCGGCCATCGAGAAACAGGGATCACTGGTGAACGACGGACTCGTCCCGCTGGTCGGGAAGATCCTGATCTAGTGGTGCCGCCAGCTGTGACCGTCGGTCCCCGTTACCTCTTTTGCGGGCGGGTCCGTTCCATCGACCGTGCAGGTCGCACTGGTCACGGTCGGAGACGAGTTGCTCGCGGGGGATACGGTGAACACGAACGCCGCGTGGCTGGCCGAGCGCCTCGCCGAGCGTGGGGTGTCGGTGCGGCGCGTGCTGGTCGTGCCCGACGAGCGCACGGAGATCGCCGAACGCGTGCGGGCCTACAGTGAGGCCTACGACGCCGTCCTCGTCACCGGCGGACTCGGGGGGACGCCCGACGACGTGACGATGGCGGCCGTGGCCGACGCCTTCGACAGCGACCTCGCCGTCGACGAGTTGGCGCTGGCCGACGTGGAAGAGACCCTCGAAGCCATCGCCGGCGACTATCCCGACCTCGAAGTCGACGCGAGAGCCGAGGCGACGATTCCCGCGGGGAGTCGCCCCCTCATCAATCGCGGTGGACTGGCTCCCGGGTGTGTGATCGAGAACGTCTACGTCCTCCCGGGCATCCCCGACGAGATGAAGACGATGTTCGAGGACATCGAAGACGAGTTCGAGGGGGATTCGGTCTCGGAGTTCCTCTACACGGAGAAACCGGAGGCCAACCTCGTGGACGCGCTGACCGACGCGGGCGCGCAGTTCGACGTGACCGTCGGCTGTTACCCGGACCGGGACGCGGGGCACAATCGCCTGAAAGTGACCGGTGACGATCCCGACCAGGTCGACGCCGCGACGGCGTGGCTGGCCGCGGAAGTGGACGCGGGCGAGGAACCCCGCGACGAGGACGACTAATCGTCGTCGGCGACGACCGCTGGCCGCTCGGCGAATTCGACTGCCGTCCCGTCTTCGCGGCACTCCTCCAGGGCGTGTTTCGCGCCCATCCCAGCCGCCTGGGCGACGCCCGACTGCCCGACGCCGACCTTGAGGTCCACGTCGACGGCCTCGTTGACGTGGTCGATGGCGTCGCGGTAGTCAGCCGCGTCGAGGTCGGCACAGACTGCGATGACGTTGTCGCCACCGACGAAAAAGGACAGCGAGTCGTGGGCCTGGCGCATATACCGCATCAACTCGGCGTAGCCCTGCTCGATCCGGATGAACGTGTCGAACTCGTTGAGTTCGTCCGTGTACTTGCCTGTCGCGTCGTTCACGTCGAAGTGGGCGATCTGCACGTCCTCGTCCGTCCGATCTTCGTCGGCCAGCGTCTCACCGCGGAGGATCTCGCGGCGGGTCTCGTCCTGTGCGCTCCCGGCGTCCTGGAGGCGGTCGGAGGCCCGGCCCAGCGCGGCGACCGGCGAGGCGTCCACCGCGACGCTCACGCTCGCGGTGACCGGATAGCGGTTGCCGATGGACTCCTGGACCAGTGCGAGGTCCTCGACGTCTAACCCGTTGGTCACGGCGACCATGTTGTCGAATCGGCCGAAGAAGGCGTACCCCTGGCGGTTGCCGACGAGTTGTGACACGTCGGCGTACAGCCGCGACTGCATCGTCTGGAGGTCGACCTCACGGCGCGGCGTCGGCGTGACTGTCCAGGGCCCGTAGTTGTCGATCTGGATCAGCGTAACCTGCGTGTTTGTCACGACACCTGTCGTACGGGGTAGAGTAGTATTGTTCTTTGGAAGCCGGACGGACGACCGAAGGGAGTCCGTCGAACACGCGAGCGGTGACGACGGAGCCGCGAGCAGGGAGGCTCGACCGAGGTGTCCCCGCCCCGCCTCACTCTTCGCCCGTCCACTGGCCGAGCAGATCCAGCTGGTGGGTCACGTAGACGAGTTCACCGTTTGCGACCTGCTCGCGGCGTGTCCGGAGCCAGTCGTCGAGGCTGTCGTCGTCCAGCTTCGCGCCGCGGTCGCCCTCCCCGAGTGCGCCCTCGATGGTGTCCAGGATGTACCGCAGGAAGTACGCCTCGTCGTCCGGGTACCCGTTCTCGTCCGGGTAGACGACCCAGTCCGACCCCGCGACGCCAGCGACCGTCGCGCCGTGCAGGTCCCGGAGTCGCGCCAGCGCGTGGTGGCCCGCGCGGCTGTCGCCCCCCGGTTTCGTGTCCATGTGGCCGTGGTACGCGCGCTCGACGGCGTCGTCGGCCGGGTGGTCCGGTGTGAACCGCGTCCCGCCGTCGATGGTGATCGGGAAGTACCAGTAGCCGCCGGACGCGAGCCCCGACAGGAGTGTCGGCAGCGTCTCCAGGCCCATCACGTCGAGGACGGCCAGGCCGACCAGCAGATCCCACGACTGGTCGGTGTCGGCGACGAAGGCCTCGGCATCGGCGGTGACGGGCCGGACGGCGACGGTGCGCTCCGGCCAGACGAGGTCGATTCCGTCGTCGCGTTCGCTGGCCTCGACCGGTCGGTCGGCCGCCCAGTCCGCGAGGCGGCCGGGGATCGCCGCGGTGTTGTCGGGCTCCTGATCGACGGCGGTGTAGACCACGTCCCGGTCCCCGGGGAAGAGATCCCACTCGACGGCGCGTTCGATCATCGTCCCGATTCCGGCACCGACCTCCAGCACGCGGAACGGTCCCTCGTCGTCGGCCGCCGTCGCCAGGTTCATCCGGAGCTGTCGCCAGAGCCGGCGGTCCAGACTCCGGTCGTCGACGGACCGCTTGGCGTCGAGGTACCGCTGGAAGTCGTCGGCCGTCATGCGGCGACCCCTCCGCCGCCGGCCACTCCCTGCAGGAACTCCCGGACTCGCGCGGTCGTCTCGGACCAGCCGGGGTGGGCCTCGTATCGTTCGCGCGCCGCCTGCCCCATCCGCGCGAGGCGGTCGCGGTCACGGGCGAGCGCGCCCAGCACTCGCCCCACACCCTCTGGGTCGTCTGGCTCGACCAGCGCTCCCGTCTCACCTGGGGTCACGAAGTCCCGTGCCCCGCCTGCGGCCGACGCGACTGCCGGCAGGCCGAAGCTCATCCCCTCCAGATAGGCGATGCCGAACCCCTCGTGTCGCGCGGGGATCGCCAGGACGTGACTCCCTCGGAGCACGGTCGCGAGCTCGTCGTCCGCGAGCCGCCCGCGGAGGTCGATGCGGCCGCCGGCACCGCTGCGAGCGATCGCGTTCTCGACCGTCCGGACGTACGAGGGGTTCTCCGCCCGCCCGACGACCGTCAACTCCCAGGGTTCGTCGACCTCGGCAAGCCCGTCGACGAGCGTGTCCAGCCCCTTCCGGGGCTCGATATTGCCGACGAAGGCAACTCTCAGTGCCCCCTCGTGGGCCCGAGATTCGATGGTCGCGGTGCCGATGTCCGGATCGAAGCGGTCGCCGGCGGGCGGGGCGACGACCGTTCGACCCTTCGGCGGCCCGCCGGTCTCGGTCACGGTGCTCCGGGTCGCGGTGCTGTTACAGACGGCGGCGTCGACGCCGCCGAGATAGCGGCGCTCGACGGCCCGGTAGAGGCCGGCGAGGTGGCGGCCTTCGCTGGCTCGCAGGTGGTGGACGACGCTGACCACGGGGTAGGGCAGGTCGCGGTTCGCCCGGACGAGCGACGGGTGGGCGAGTTCGTCCTGGAGCATCACGTCCACGTCGACGGCGAGTCGGTCGCGCAGGGACGACGAGAGGTTGTCGAGCAGGCCACGGGCGTACCGGCGGCGCGGGAGTTCGATCACGTCGACGGTGTCGCCGGCGTCGCGGAGCGCCTCGACGAGTCGGCGGTCGTACCGGAACCCGCCCGACTGGTCGTCGAGACTCCCGTACAGCGTCAGGCCGACGCGCATGGGACGGATGCCTCGTACGCCGCGTGTGCCTGGTCGTCTTCCCAGATCGTCACGGTCAGTTCGGTCACCGTGTCGTCGGTCACCTTCTCGGTCACCCGCTCCCAGACCGCCCGGGCGAACCGCTCGACGCTGGGGTTATGTCCCTCGAACTCCGGCAGGTCGTTCAGCATCGCGTCGGCGTAGCGACTCTGGAGTCCATCCAGCGCCGCTTCCACGTCGTCGATGTCGACGAGGTAGTCGAACTCGTTCAGTTCCGGTCCCCTGAACGTGAGTTCGACCTCGTAGCGGTGGGAGTGTGGCTCCCCCTCGGGGCCCGCGTTCGGTACAGTGAGAAAGTGCTGTGCGATAAACGACTCCAGCACCGTGACTGTGTACATACCAGTTCCTGTGCCCGTCGCCACCTAAGTCTCCCGCCGCTGGTGTAAGGCCTCGCGGCTCGGTCCGCTCGCGCATCCGTCGGCTCGCGGCTCCGTCGTCACCGCTCGCTCGTCCGGAGATACTCGCTCCGCTCGCATCTCCCGGTCACTGATACGTCAACACGACACCCAACGCGCGCTCGGGCGCGTCGTCGAGCAGTTCGTAGGCGTCTTCGGCCCGCTCGACGGGGAACTCGTGGCTGAACAGCGCCGACACGTCGAGTTCGGCCAGGAGGTCACGGACCAGCGAGAGCCGGCGTTCCTTGTCCCAGCGGCCGCTGTGGTCCGGATCGATGCGGCTGACCTGACTGCTCTGGACCCGGACGTGACTCCGGTGGAACTCCCCGCCGAGGTGCAGCGTCGCCGGCTTGTCGCCGTACCACGAGCCGACGATCACCTGCCCGGCGTAGCCAGTCGCGTCGATGGCGTCGTCGAGCGCGTCCGGGTTGCCCGAGAGCTCGAAAGTCAGGTCCGCGCCGTCGACGTGGTCGCTCGCCACCGCATCGCCGAGCGCGCCGGCGTCGGCCACGGCCGCGTCCGCGCCGAGTCGCTCCGAGAGTTCTCGCCGCCGCTCGTAGGGGTCGACGGTCACCAGTTCACCCAGCGGGAACTCCGCGAGGACGGCGGTCGTCAGCAGGCCGACGATTCCCTGGCCGAAGACGGCGACCCGGTCACCGACGCGTGGCCGGCCGTCCATCACGAAGTTGACGGCGGCCTCGGCGTTGGCCAACAGCGTCGCCCGCTCGGCGGGCTGGTCGACCGGGATCAGTTCCGAGGGCGTCGCGAGGAAGTGACTCTCGTGGGGATGGAACGCAAACACGCGGCGGCCTTCCCAGTCGGCGTCGACGTTCGCGCCGGTCGCGGTCACGCGGCCGACGGCCGCGTAGCCGTACTGGAGTGGGTACGAGAGGGTCCCGTCCAGCGCGTCGATGGTCTCGTCGATCTCGACGCCGGCCGGCGCTTCGTCCCGGTAGAGCAACAGTTCGGTCCCGGGGCTGATGGCCGAGCGTTCCGTCCGAACGCGCACCTGGTCGGGTCCGGGGTCCGGGACCGGGCGTTCGCGAACCGTCACTTCACGCGGTCCGGTGAAGTAGAGCGAGCGTGCAGCCACGGTCGATCACGCCCGGGTTCGGCGTCGGTCGTCGCTGATCCGATTTGCGATCTCGGTCCGAAACGTCGACGCGGGCTGAATCGCCATGGCATCGCCAAGGGCTGTAACCGATAAAACCTGTGTGTGGCGGAAATTCTCCACGAATCCCTCGCTCGGCCGCCGGGTTCGGCTGTCGGTCACCCTTCGCGCCGGTACAGCACCACCAGCACCACGATGAAGGCGACCTGGACGGCCTTGTCCAGGTAGCCGATCGGCGAGAAGTCGGGTGCGTTGACCAGATACCAGGCGACGATCTGGACGGCGGTGAAGGGGACGCCGATGGCGTAGACCAGTCGCCGGCGGTAGTCGACCGCGACCAGCGCCGCGCCCGCGAAGAACCCGACGCCGGCCAGCAGGAAGCTGATCCCCACGGGCGAGGAGACGAACTGCACGCCGAGCCAGATGTGCAACACGCCGGTGATCGCCGCGAGGCCGAACGCGACCCAGTGGAGCGGCGACAGCGATGCCGTGTCGACCGTGCGTCCGCCCGCGGCTGTCTCTGTCATATCCCTAGTGGGAACGCGAGTGGCTTCAATTTTGGCCGCCGATCCGGCCGTGAATTTATGCCGTTCAATCCCTGTATAGGTCTGTGAACTGCCTGTTCGTGGGTGCGGGGGCCGTCGCCGACCGGTACGCGGCCGGGCTCGCGGACGGCCCGCTCACCCTGGCGGGCGTCTGTGACACCGACGCCGACCGCGCCGAGGCGCTGGCCGCCAGCCACGAGGCCGCCGCGTACGTCGACATCGACGACGCACTCGCCGCCTGCGGAGCCCCGGTGGTCGTGAACCTCACGAGTCACGGCGCACACGCGACCGTGACGCGGCGCGCGCTGGCCGCCGACCGCCACGTCTACAGCGAGAAACCCCTCGCGCTCGACGCCGACACCGCCACGGATCTGCTCGCGCTGGCCGCCGACCGCGACCGCGCGCTGGGCTGTGCGCCGGTCGCACCGCGATGCCCGGCCCAGCGACTCGCCGGCCGCGCCGTCGCCGACGGCCGACTCGGTCGGGTCGGGCTGGGCTACGCCTACGCGCACGTCGGGCGGGTCACCGAGTGGCACCAGAGTCCGGATGGCTTCCTGTCGGTCGGACCGCTGTACGACGGCGCGGTCTACCCGCTCACCGTGCTCGTCGCGCTCTTTGGCCCCGTCGAACGGGTCCGGGCCGCCGACGCGCTGGACGTGTGGCCGGCCCGCGAGGCCGCGACTCCCGAGGCCCCGACCCACGTCGAGGCGACCCTGGAGTTCGCCTCGGGGCCGGTCGTCCGCCTGACGGCGAGTTTCTACGCGCCCCACCGGAGCCGGGAGTTCTACGGCGTCGAACTCCACGGCGACGACGGCTCCCTGCGGCTCCGGGACGCCGGCACGCTCGACGCCGCGGTCGATTCGGTCTCGTTCGGCCGCCAGGGCCGGGAGTACACCCCCATGCCGGCCCAACAGCCGACCCGCGCCGGCACCTACCTCGACGGCGTCGAACGGCTCGCGGCCGCCGTGGCCGACGGGCGACGACCCCGTGCGACCGCCCGCCGCGGCGCACACGTCGTCGCGATCTGTGATGCCGTCGAACGCGTCGCGGCGGGGGCCGATCCTGCCCCGGTCCCCGACTTCGGCACGGCGGCGGATCGACCGGCGAAACCGTCCGTTCGTCCGCGCCAGGACGGCCCCCGCTCGCCGTTCGAGGACGACCGCTCGCTCCGCCTCCCGCCCATCGGCTTCGGCTGTTCGCGCTACCGCGGCGACGAGTACGTGGGTCGGGTCGAGTCCATCGCGACGGCGCTGGACGCCGGCTACCGGTTGCTCGACACCGCCGAACTGTACGGCAACGAACACCGGATCGGCGACCTGCTGGCCGCGCCCGGGACGCCCGACCGGGATTCCCTGTTTCTGTTCGGGAAGGTCTGGAACACGAACCACGGCCACGTCGCAGAGGCGTGTGCCGGGAGCCGCGCGGAACTCGGGATCGAGACCTTCGACTGCTACGCGTTGCACTGGCCCGACTCGTGGGCGTATCAGGGGCCGCTTGAACGACTCGCCGAGAAACCGGTCCCCGAGCAGGAAGCCATCGCCTTCCCCGAGGACGAGACGGGGGAGATCGAGACGGTGGAGCTGTCGCTCGCCGACTCCTGGGCCAATCTGGAGACGGTCCACGACCGGGGCTGGGCGCGGACGCTCGGGCTCTGTAACGTCACCCGCGAGCAAGTCGAGGCCGTCCTGGAGGCTGGCTCGGTGAAACCCGCGGTCGTGCAGGTCGAGCGCCATCCCTACCAGCCCCGGACGGAACTCGTGGAGTTCTGCCACGAACGGGGCATCCGCGTGATCGCTCACTCGCCGCTGTCGGCTCCCGGCCTCCTCGACGAACCGGTCCTCGACGAGATCGCGGCCGACCGGGGGCTCTCGCCCGCCGCGGTCGTCATCGCGTGGAACGTGACCGAGGGGGTCGTCCCGATCCCGTCGAGCAACGACGAAGCCCACGTCGTCGCCAACCTCGCGGCGGCGGGGGAGCGACTGGACCCAGAGGCGCGGGCCCGGATCGCGACGCTCGAAGATCCGGAGTTCTCACGATGAGCGGGACCGAACGCGCACGTCTCACTCGGCGACGGCGGCGGTGGCTGTTCCTCGGGTCTGGGACCGTGCTGGTGCCGACGGCCGGCGCGGCCGCGCTCGCACGGCTGGTCGATCCGGCCGGGGCGGCCGCCTGGGCGCTCGTCGTGATCCCCATCGTCGGCTTCGAGGCCTGGTTCTACCACTCCCGGCGTGATCGGGTGTCGACCGCGGGGCCGGCCCTGCGGGTCGCCGACGCCGTCACGCTAGTCCGGGGGTGGCTCTACGCCGCCGTCGCCGGCTTCGCCGTCCTGTCGCCGACGGCGCTGGTCGCCTGGCTCCCGGGGCTCTGTTACGGCACCGGTGTCGCTCTCGACTGGCTCGACGGCCGGATCGCCCGCCGGACGAGCGGGGGGACGCGGCTGGGCGAACGGCTCGACATGGCGTTCGACACGCTGGGCTTTCTCGTCGCCCCGGTCGTCGCCGTCGTCTGGGGACGGCTCCCGGTCTGGTACCTGTCGCTGTCGGCGGCCCGGTACCTGTTCAAGGCCGGGCGAGGGCTCCGGCGCGTTCGCGGCCAGCCGGTCCACGAGTTACCCCCCAGCGAGCGCCGCCGGCAACTGTCGGGGCTGCAGATGGTGTTCGTCACCGTCGCGCTGGTCCCGCTCGTTCCGGCTGGCCCACTCGCGGTTCTCGCCGCCGTGGTGCTGGCCCCGTCGCTGGCGCTGTTCGCCCGGGACTACCTGGTCGTGGCCGGCTACCTGTCGCAGGCGGCGGAACAGTGATACTCGCCCCGTCCCAACCCCGGCCCGAACTGCACAGCCATGATGGCACCGACACACGTCGTGGTCGGACTCGCGCTCGGGGCTGCCGTCGCGACTGTCGAGCCGTCGCTGGGGACCGCCGCCGCGATCGGTGGCGCAATCGGCGGTGCCGCGCCCGACGTGGACCTGTTCGTCGGCCAGCACCGTCGGACGCTGCACGCGCCCGCGCTCCTGTTCGTCCCCGCGGCGCTGGCCGCCGGCCTCGCGCTGGCCGCACCGACGCCGCTCGCGGTCGCGGTCGCGGTCGCGTTCCTCGCGGCGGCCGTCCACTCCGCCAGCGACGCCCTGGGGGCCGGCGAGGAACTGCGCCCCTGGGAGCGGACCAACCCGAACGCCGTCTACTGCCACGCCGCCGGCCGGTGGTTGCGCGCTCGGTACGTCGTCCCCTACGACGGCGCACCGCGTGACTTCCTGGTCACGGCCGCGTTCGCGGTGCCGGTCGTCCTCGTCTTTTCCGGGCCGATCCGCTGGCTGACGCTGGCGCTCGTCGCCGGTGCCGGCGTCTACACCGCCCTGCGCAAGCGGCTCCCGAAGTACTTCGAGCCCATCGTCGAGTGAGGGCGTCGCCACCAGTGGCGATTTGGGACTGCCGGTCGTACCGAATACTATGAGCGACAGCGACCCCGACCCGCTGATCCGCCGGGCCGCAGAGATCGACTACGAGACCGTCGACGCCGCCGAAGGCGTCGAGAAGGGCGTCCTGATAACCGAAGATCACGGTGCGCCGAACTTCGCGATCCGGCGGTTCACCATCGCGCCGGGCGGTGAGATTCCGGAACATACCAACGAGATCGAACACGAGCAGTACGTCCTGCAGGGGGAGTACACCGTCGGGATCGACGGCGAGGCGTACGCGGTCTCCGCGGGCGATTCGCTGTTGATCCCCGCCGGCGTCGTCCACTGGTATCGCAACGACGGCGACGAGACGGGTGCGTTCGTCTGTGCGGTGCCCAACGGCGACGACGAGATCGAACTCGTGGACTGACCGGACCTGTTCGGGTTCCGAGCGACTGAAATACCTCACCCGAGTATCGGGACCTGTGTCACGGCAGGTCGCGCAGGTCGATACGCTGTTCCTCCACGAGTCCGGCGACGACTACCGGGTGGTCGTCGAGCGGGACGGCCAGCGGCTGTTCCAGGCCGTCCTCGAACTCAAGGAGACCGACGCCGGCCCGCGCCCGGGGCGGTTCCGGATCAAGGAGGGAACCAGCGAAGAACCGCGCAGCCCCGACGAATTCGTCGACATCGCGCGCCGGGCCTCGCGCATCCGCATCTCACAGCAGACCTCTCAAACTGGCCGCCAGCGATTGCTGGCGATGCTCGACGGCTATCAACTGGACGCGAAGGTCGTCCGAACCTGTCGGTTCTGCGCCCGGGACGGCCGCTACTCGCCGATCACGAGTGAGACGGCCATCGAGGCCGACGACGAGGCGATCTGTCCCGACTGCGCGAAAGAAGAACTCGACCGGCAGGTGACGATGCAGGGGTCGATGAGCGCCAGCGCCCGCGAGCGCCTCGAAGAACTCCTGCTGGAGGTGCAAGACCTCGACCGCATCACCAATCTACTGGAGGGCCGACTCGACCCCGACCTGACCAAGTTCGACGAGATCAGCGCGACGCTCGACGACGTGGAGCCCGTCCCCGTCGACTCGCTTTCCCTGCACCCGGGCATCCAGTCGAAACTCGAAGGGCGGTTCGACGACCTGCTCCCGGTCCAGAGTCTGGCCGTCGAGAACGACGTGCTGAACGGGCGGGACCAACTCGTGGTCAGCGCCACTGCGACCGGGAAGACCCTGATCGGCGAGATGGCCGGTCTCGACCGCGTTCTCAACGGGGAGGGCAAGATGCTGTTTCTCGTCCCGCTCGTCGCGCTGGCCAACCAGAAACACGAGTCCTTCGAGGAACGGTACGGCGATATCGCCGACGTGACGATCCGGGTGGGTGCCAGCCGCATCAACGACGACGGCAACCGCTTCTCCCCCGAGGCCGACATCATCGTCGGGACATACGAAGGCATCGACCACGCGCTCCGGACCGGGAAGGATCTGGGCGACATCGGCACCGTCGTCATCGACGAGGTCCACACGCTGGGCGAGGAAGAGCGGGGCCACCGACTGGACGGCCTGATCTCGCGGCTGAAGTATTACACTGAAACACATCAGAGCGCGGCCGACACCCAGTACATCTACCTCTCGGCGACGGTGGGCAACCCCGGTCAGCTGGCCGAGAAGCTCCGCGCCCAGTTGATCGAGTTCGAGGAGCGACCGGTCCCCATCGAACGGCACCTCACGTTCGCGGACGGGCGCGAGAAACTCGACGTGGAGGACAAACTGGTCAAGCGAGCCTTCGACCAGGAGTCCTCGAAGGGGTATCGCGGCCAGACGATCATCTTCACCAACTCCCGGCGACGCTGTCACGAAATCTCCCGGAAACTGCAGTACGACTCCGCGCCCTATCACGCGGGGCTGGACTACAAACGCCGCAAAAAGGTCGAGGGACAGTTCGCCGACCAGGAGCTCGCGGCGGTCGTGACGACCGCGGCGCTGGCGGCTGGGGTCGACTTCCCGGCCTCGCAGGTGATCTTCGACTCGCTGGCCATGGGGATCGAGTGGCTCACCGTCCAGGAGTTCGAGCAGATGCTCGGCCGGGCGGGTCGGCCGGACTACCACGACGAGGGGACGGTGTATATGCTGGTCGAACCCGACGGCGTCTACCACAACAGCATGGAGATGACCGAGGACGAGGTGGCGTTCAAGCTCCTGAAAGGCGACATGGAGCCGGTCATCACCCGCTACGACGAGAGCGCCGCGGTCGAGGAGACCCTGGCGAACGTCACGGTCGCGGGGAAGGGAGCAAAGCGGCTCAACGACCGGATGGTCGGGGAAGTGCCGACGAAACACGCGCTGGGGAAACTCCTGGAGTACGAGTTCATCGACGGGCTCTCCCCGACACCGCTGGGGCGGGCGGTGACCCGGCACTTCCTCGCGCCCGATCAGGCCTTCCTGATGCTCGACGGGATTCGGAAGGGGAACGATCCGGCCAAAATCGTCGCGGATCTGGAGTTGCGCGACGAGGAGTGACGGGTCCGCTGCCGGACGTGTTTCGGTCCCCCGTAACACATATTCGCGCCGCGACCGGACAGCGGAGTATGGGGCTTTTCGACTCCGTCCGCGGACTCGTCTCGGGGGACGACGAGCCGGGGGACGACGACGCGGCCGCGCCCGAGCGCCGGGACCCGACGCCGACGACGTTCCGGAACAAGGCCGCCGACGCCGTCGCCGACTGGGACGCCCAGGAATTGGACTACTCGCTCGACTCGCTCTCCAGACTCGACGACTTCGCCGACAAGCAGGGCGCGAAACTCGACGTGATGCACGACGAGGGCGACGACACCGTCGCCGACCTTCACACCCGCTACACCATCCAGGCCGGGAGCTACCTCGGTGAGGTACTCGTCCGCCAGCGCGACGGCGAGTGGGTAGAAGACGGCGAGCGCTGGGCCGTCTCGCTGGAGTACGAGGGCGACCGCGCCACCGTCGACGTGTTCGAGCTGGCGGGCCACTCCTTCGCGGAGGAACCGGTCTTCGGCGAGGTTGCCGACCGGTTCACCGAGGACGACGACCAGGCCGAGGACTCGGGACCCGCTCCCGTCGACACGAGCGACATCGAGTCCCACGCCGAGGAACTCGCCGCGTACTGGGACGGCTACGACCTGAACTTCGCGCCGCGCTCGCTGGCTCGACTGGACGAACTCGCCGACAGCGAGTGGGACGACGACCGCTTCCGTGACGCGGAACTCGGCGGCGAGGACATGGACTCGGGGATGTACACGGAACTGGTCAAGCAACTCGGCAGCTACTACGGCGAGACGCTGATCCGAAGCCTCGACGCCGAGTGGACCCGCCGGGACGACGACATCGTCGTTGCCGTCGAAGGTAATACCAGTGCACCGCCGGTCCCCGTTCCGGTCTTCTCGGTCGCCGCTGACTCGCTGTCCGGGCCGTCGGTGTTCGCCACGCGGTTCAACGAGCTGACCGACCGGGTGAACCTGGAAGTCCCGGCGGTAGCGACAACCGCGGGCGTGACACCCAGCGCCGAGACCCCCGCCGCCACGAACCGAGAGGACGAGGACCTGACCGCGGTGCAACCCGACAGCGAGACCGACGACGAGGCCGATGTCGATACCGAACCGGCGACGCCGGCGACCGCTGCCGACGCCGAGACCACCGACGACCCGGCAGACACGGCTCAGGCGGTCGATGCGGAGGCCGACGCGCAGTCGGTCGACGGCGGTGTGGTGGCCGAGACGGATACGGAGCCGACCGGCGACGATCCTGACGACGGAGACGACACCGATGCGCTGGCCGCGTCGGTGGTCGATGGAGCGGACGACACGGCTACCGAAGACGGTGCAGACAGGGTGACGGAACCCGGACCCACCGGAACCGATGCCGCCGATGACGGCGGCGTCGACGCGGAAACGGACAGGGTGGCCGACACCGCCGATGCCGAGGCCGCCGACGAAGCGACCGATGCCGAGCCCACGGTCGACCCAGAGGGGAAGTCCCCGCTCGAAACCGCCATCGCAGAGACGGTCGCGGCGGGGCTAGTCGACCGTCCGGACGAAGATGGGGAGGGAGACGAGACGGCGACGACCGCGGCCGCGACTGATTCCGACGGACCCGACGCCGCCGAGACGATGGCGACGAC
Organism: Halorientalis persicus; assembly: GCF_900110215.1. GTDB lineage: Archaea > Halobacteriota > Halobacteria > Halobacteriales > Haloarculaceae > Halorientalis > Halorientalis persica. Next base: position 147,069 of record NZ_FOCX01000004.1, read on the forward strand.
AGACGCGCAACCGGCCGACGGCGGTCCGGGATCCGACGACGAGGATTCCGCGGCGGCCACGCCTGACGCCGGAGCCGGCGGGTCGGACCCGGATGGGGACGCCGAACGCGAGGCCCTCGCCGCGGAGATCAGCGACAGCGGGCCGGCCGAGTCGGGGCCGACGCTGCCGACGCCGGCGGAGTTACACGACAACGCCGAGGCGTTCGCGGCGACGTACCCGGGCTACGATCTCGACTTCTCGCCGGACTCGCTGGAGCGGCTGGACCGCCTCGTCACCGAGGAGTACGACGCGGCGACGTTCGCGGACTTCGACCTCGACGATCCGGACTCGCAGTTCCAGATCGACCGCGTGACCGAGGTCGGCGGCTACTTCGCGCTGGTGATCGAGGGAACTGTCGGCGGGGAGTGGCAGCACGGCGAGGCGGGACTGCAGTTCGTCGTCGAGGGGGCAAACGGCGTCGCGCGGCTGGACCCGCTCGGGGTCGCCGCGGGGTGTTTCCGGGGCGACGATTCGTTCGCCGCGACCTACGCGGCCATCCGGGATCGGCTGGGTACGTGAGGCGGTCGGATCGTCGGCTTATTCGAGGTGGTGGTAGTCGAGTTCGTAGCCCTCGTCGAGCGCTCGCTGGACCCGCTCGCTGGGCGTCCCCGGCGTTCGGGTCGACAGCCGGAGGTCGTCGCCGTCCAGGCTGACGAGGACGTTCCGCCGCCAGTCCGAGTCGACCTCCGGGTAGTCGGTCCGGTAGTGTGCGCCCCGCGATTCCGTCCGGCGGGCGGCGGCCCCGAGGACCGCGTCGGCGAGCGTGAGCATGAAGCCCAGGTCGACGGCGAACTCGAAGGGACGACCGGTGCGGTCGCCCACGACGCCGACGTGGCGAGCTCGCTCGCGCAGGTCGGCCAGGGCCGCACGGCCGTCGGCGAGCGAGGGCCCGTCCCGGCGGATGCCGGCGTACTCCCAGAGCAACTCGCCCAGTTCCTCGATCAGGGCCCGGGGGTCTTCGTCGCCGTCGGCGGCCGCGAGCGCGGCCAGGCGGTCGAACTCCCGTTCGGCGGTCGCCCGCACCCGTTCGGGCAGGCGGTCGACGCGTCGGGGCGCGTATTCGGTCGCGACGTGATCGCCGACGATCTTTCCCAGGGCGACGGTCTCGGCCAGCGAGTTGCCGCCGAGTCGGTTGGCACCGTGGACGCCGGCGGTGGTCTCGCCCACCGCGTACAGCCGGTCGACGTTCGTCTCGCCGGTCCTGAAGTCGACGTCGACACCGCCCATCGTGTAGTGGGCCGTCGGGGCGATTTCGACCGGTTCCGCGGCCAGGTCGACGCCCAGCGACTGGAACCGCTCGTACATCCGGGGCAGGCGCTCTTGCAGGAACGACCGGTCGCGGTGGCTGATGTCGAGGTAGACGCCGCCGTTGTCCGTGCCGCGGCCGGCGTCGACCTCCGCCTGGATGGCGCGAGCCACCACGTCGCGGGCGTCCAGTTCCATCTGGTCCGGCGAGTACCGCTCCATGAATCGGTCGCCGTTCGCGTTGTAGAGGCGGCCGCCCTCGCCGCGGACCGCTTCCGTCACGAGGCGACCGTTCCAGTCGTCGTCCCACTCGTCGTCCGCGACCATACCGGTCGGGTGGAACTGGACGAACTCCACGTCGAGCAGGTTCGCGCCGGCCTCCAGTGCCAGCGCCGGTCCGTCGCCCGTGTTCTCGTCCTCGCGGGAGGAGTGGCGCGACCACAGCGCCGAGAACCCGCCAGCCGCGAGGACGACGTGACTCGCCCGGAACAGGATCGCCTGGCCGTCCTCCATGTCGTAGCCGGCCGCGCCGTAGACGCGGTCGCCGTCCGACAGGAGTTTCGTGACCATGACGTTCTCCCGGTAGGGGATCTCCAGTTCCTGGGCTCGCCCGACCAGCGTGTCGAGCATGGCTTCGCCCGTCCGGTCGCCGACGAAGCAGGTCCGTCTGAACGACTGCGCGCCGAAGTACCGCTGGTCGATCTCTCCGTCCGGCGTCCGGGCGAACTCCGTCCCCCACTCGTCGAGTTCGCGGATCCGGTCGGGCATCGCCCGCGTCACCGTCTCGACGGCGGTCGGATCGTTGAGGTGGTGGCCCTCGTCGATGGTGTCGGCCGCGTGGATCGCCCAGTCGTCCTCGGGATCGAGACTCCCGAGCGCGGCGTTGATCCCGCCGGCGGCCCACACCGTGTGTGCGTCACCGTGGTCGCGCTTCCCGATCACGAGCGATTCGATCCCGTGGTCCGCCAGCGCGATGGCCGCCCGCGCGCCCGCTGCCCCCGCCCCGATTACCAGCACCGGGACCGTGACCTCCTCGTAGTCCCCGCGCTCGCCCTCGGACGCGTCGGTCTCGACCGGTGTGATAGTAGTCATAATTCGTATGGTTTCCTCGATATATGCTAGGGGCTCTGCGCTCAAGTATGCACCGTCGAAACCCTAATGAGTGTGCACGAGAGGGCGCTAAAGGCCGGAATCGGGTAGATTCACCGACCGAATTTCGAGGCCGGATAGAACGGTAAAGAAACTTATTATTTGGACGGCACTCCCGCTCGTCGACATCCTCTGGTTTTTCAAACCTCGCCCGAGAGAGGTCAGGCGTGGCACTCGCGCCGATCACGCCTGGGATGGTGTTCGTCTTCGCGCTGATCTTCGTCGCGCTGGTCATGTTCGCGACGGAGCCGGTGCCCATCGACATCACCGCGATCGGCGTGATGGTCGCGCTCTTGCTCGTCGAACCGCTCTCGGTGCTCGCCGCCGATCTCGGCCTGCTGGCCGATCCGCTGATCGTCCTCAGCGATCCCGAACGCGGTATCTCGGCCGTCGAACGCGGTATCTCGGGCTTTGCGAATCCGGCGACGATCACCGTGCTGGCGATGTTCATCCTGAGCGCCGGCGTCCAGCGGACGGGCATCATCCAGATCGCCGGCCGCAAGATCGCCGCGATCACCCGCGACAGCGAGGCCCGCCAGCTCGGGGCCACCATCGGCTTCGTCAGCCCCATCTCGGGCTTTATCAACAACACCGCTGCGGTCGCGATCCTGTTGCCGATGGTGACCGACCTGGCCCACGAGGGGAAGACCTCGCCCTCGAAACTCCTCCTCCCGCTGTCCTACGCCTCGATGTTCGGCGGGATGCTCACGTTGATCGGGACCTCGACGAACATCCTGGCCTCGGAGATCGCGGGGCGGCTGGGCGAGCGGTACCCGACGCTGGACCTGCACACGTTCTCGATGTTCGAGTTCACCGAACTCGGGTTGGTGTTGACCGTCGTCGGCGCGGCCTACCTCATGACCGCCGGCCGGTGGCTCACGCCCGCCCGGATCAAGCCCGACGAGGACCTCACCGAGGAGTTCGAGATGGGAGAGTACCTCACGGAAGTCGTCGTCCGGGAGGACTCACCGGTCGTCGGCCGGACGGTCCGGGGGGCCATGGGGGAGTTCGACTTCGACGTGGACCTGATCCAGTTGATCCGCGACGACGAGGTCTTCCTCGAACCGCTCGGGCAGAAGACCATCCGGGCCGGCGACGTGTTCGCGATCCGGACCGACCGGGACACGCTCGTGGAGGTCAGCGACGCCGAGGGGTTCGACCTGCTCCCCGAAGTCGACGTGGACGAGGCCGAACTGGAGGCCGCGAACGAGCGCCAGAACCTCGTCGAAGTCGTCGTCGCGCCCGGTGCAGGGCTGGTCGGCGAGACACTCGCGAGTTCGGAGTTTCGCCAGCAGTTCGACGCGACAGTCCTCGCGCTCCGGCGTGGCGGCGAGGTGTTCCGGAAACGGATGGACCACGTGTCGCTGCGTGTCGGCGACACACTGCTCGTGCAGGGGTCGCCGGAGTCGCTGAAGCGACTCGACCGGGACCGCAACTTCATCGTCGCCGGCGAGATCGAACGCCCCGACTTCCGGGAGTCGAAGATTCCCGTCGCGCTGGGGATCGTCGCCGCCGTCGTCGGCCTCGCCGCTATCGGCCTCCTGCCTATCGTCACGGCCGCGCTCGCGGGGTCACTAGCGATGGTCGCGACGGGCTGTCTGCGCCCGCCCGAGGTGTACGAGGCCGTCCAGTGGGACGTGATCTTCCTGCTGGCCGGCGTCATCCCGCTGGGCATCGCCATGGAACAGACCGGCGGCGCTGACCTGATCGCCGATCTGGTCGTCCTCGCCGCGGCGTCGCTCCCCCCGATCGCCGTGCTGGGCCTGATGTACGTCGTCACCGCCCTGCTGACGAACGTCATCAGCAACAACGCCAGCGTCGTCCTCATGGTCCCCGTCGCGGTGACCGTCGCCATCGAACTGGGTGCCTCGGCCTTCTCGTTCGTCCTCGCGGTCACCTTCGCCGCCTCGACCGCCTTCATGACCCCCGTCGGCTACCAGACCAACCTCTTCGTCTACGGTCCCGGCGGCTACCGCTTTACCGACTACATCCGCGTCGGCGGCCCACTACAGGTGATCTTCGCCGTCGCCACGACGCTCGGGATCGCCTTCTTCTTCGGGCTCTAGCCGAGCTGGACGGAGCAGTCCCGCAACGAAACGCTTACCTCTCGCCGTCGGCGATTGGTACCTACGGGATCGTGGGGTAGCTTGGTAACCTTTGGCGTTTGGGACGCCATACCCCCGGTTCAAATCCGGGCGATCCCACTTTCGTCGCTCTCAATCGACGAGGCTCTGATTTTAATCCTCGCCGTCACAGACTACGGATTCCAGTTCGGCGAACAGCGTTGGATGATTCTGTCGAAGAATCTCTATATCTCGGGGCAATTCCTCACTGATTCGCCGCCGAACTCGTGAGATCGATTCGTGACGCCGCTGTTCGTTCTCCACTTCGCCAGCGATGCGTTTACGCTCGGTTTCTGTCAGTAACGCACGCGACATTTCCTGAGTGATTTTCTCGGATCGTAATAGACGACGGGGTTGCAACATTACGCAACTTTATAAATAGCGGCGAACGATTGGTTACTGAGGGGATATCAAATGCAGACGCACCTACGGGGTGATGCGACTGAAGCTACAGTCATTGCCGAACTGAAACGCCGTGCGATTCCAGTTTCCAAGCCAGTCGGTGATAACGAACGATACGATGTACTGGTTGAAACACCGGAAAACCGGATTCTCAGGGTGCAAATCAAAACTGGTCGGCTAACTGACGGCAAAATCGACTTTCACACCCGTTCACAGCACACCAATTCGACGGGGAATTCGTACGAGAAGTACGACGGTGACGTGGACTACTTCTTCGTCTACACCCCGGAACTGGAGACGATTCACGTCGTCGGTGAGTGGGAGTTCGATTCTTCGATGAAACTCAGAGTCGAGGAACCGGAGCAGGTTCACCATACGATCAACTGGGCCGAGGAGTACGAGTTCGACGAGCGATGGCCGCCGCAATCGGACGACTGTAACCGCGCGATGCGAAGCCAAATCGTCGATACGGTCGCCGCCGAGCTGAAAAGACACGAACTCTCGGTCGCTCGTTCACTGAACCTCGACGGGTGTGATATAATCGTCGAATCGGACGGTAAGCAGTTCCAGCGGATTACTGTTACACCCGGTTGGCTGAGAGATGGATGTGTGACGTTCGATCCCGGTTCCACAGACAGGGAACGTTTAGACTGGTTTGTGGTGTATGCAGCCGAACTCAAGACCTGCTATCTCGTTTCTTCGGATGAGTTCGACAAGTCAATCTCGCTCCGTGTCGATGACGACGTGCAGAATCGCCCTCAAATCAACTGGGCCGAGGAGTACGAACTCGGTTCTCGTGTTGACCAACTCACCTGATCTCTCTCGCTATTTCGGTCATTCCGAGGATGGCCTCGACCTGTTGTCGTCCCTGTGGGTGCTGGCGACTTTCCCGATCCCGATGTACAACTCCAGTACCGTCATCGCCGGGATATCCAGCGGGACGCCAGCCGCTTCCAGTTCTTTCCCCTTTCGAGACTGTGGCGTCGAGGCTCGGCCGGCGCGAGTCAAGAGCAGCCGACAGGTGCAGGCCGCCGAGGCTAAACGGCTCGAACCCCTCGGGAGCGTATGAGCGAGCAAACAGAGAACCGGCCCGTGAACCTCGAAAACGAGGCGGAACTGGACGCGTTCGTGGACGACCACGACCGCGCGCTGGTGGAGTTCTACACGGATGGCTGTACGATCTGCCAGAGCATGGAGCCGGTGCTGGGGAACGTGGCGCGGGCGACGGATGTCCCGGTCGGGCTGGTGAATCCCCGCGACGATCCGCCGCTGGTCGACCGGTTTCGGGTGCAGAGCGTCCCGTTGCTGGTCCTATTCGAGGACGGCGAGCCCGTCGCGCGGAAAGCGGAGGGGTTCGTGGGTGCGGACGAACTCGAAGGGTTCGTCGAGGCGTAGCTACTGGTTCAAGAGGCGCTGGACGACTTCGAGGCGCTCGACGGCCACCTCGGACTCGCGCAGGTGCGCCCTCGCGTCGGCGAGTGCGGCCTCGCGGTTCTCGCGCTCGCCTCGCGAGCCCGCACCGGCGGCGGTTTCGAGGTCGACGGCGGCCAGCGCGAGCGCGTCGGTGACGCCGGCAAGATCCGTGATGTCGTCGGCCATCGGTTCGGGTGCGTCGAGATTCGACAGCGTGTCGCTGGCCTGACGCAGTGCGTCCGCGGCCGTCACGAACTCTCGTTCCGCGGAGAGGTACCCTTCGTTTCGGTAGTTCTGGGCGGCACTCCTGAACGCGTCGAGCCCGCGCTTGACGTTCGCGAGCGCGTCGGGGAGCGTCCTGAAGGCCGCGACGGCACGCTGGAGCTGGGCGACTTTCGCCTCGTAGGCCGACGCGTCGATCCGGTCGAACGCGTCGACGTCCTCGACTGCCGTCTCGCTCTCGATGGTGGCGAGGTGTTCGGCGGCGGCCGACCGGGTGGTGCGTATTCTGCCGAGGGCGTTGGGAACCGTTCCGGTGTTGTCGGCGTAGATCCGGCCGAGGACGAACTCGAATTCGTCGTAGGCTTCGCGGAGGTCGTCCTGGCAGCGAATCCCCTGATCGAGGAGGGTCGCGACGCCACGGAGTCGCCGCCTCGCGTCGTACTGCTCACCGCTCGCCCGACGCGGGAGTTCCGCGAGCGTACTGCGGGCCTTGCCGACGGGAGTGGTCACGCGCGAGAACGTTACCTCGGTCGCGACGGTCACATCGAGCAGCGTGGCCGGTTCGCTCCCGCCGCTGGTTCCACCGGCGTCGGCGAAGCCGACGTACGCCTCGTAGGCGGTCCCGAGATGGTCGCGGGCGGTTCCGATGACTTCGGCACCCTGACGCTCGGCCCGGTTCGGCGTCTCGGTCTCGGTGGGTTCTTCGGTGGGCTCTGTGTCCGTCGCGGTCGCGTCGGCCGTCTCGGTCGGCGGTGATTCGGAAGGTGACTCGCCGTTCGGTGGTGTGGACTCGGTGTTCGCGGGGGTGTCGTCGTCGAGAACCGGGATCGACTCCGAACAGCCGGTTACGAGCCCGGCACTGACGGTCGCGAGGAGGGTGCGGCGGCGCATCAGTTCGTGGATGTGTGGTTGGCGTGTTAACTCTGTCCATCCGACCGATTTTACTGCCAGCGTACGACACGCCCGCGATCCGACTGTCCCGGACGAGGGTCACTTTCACCCTGCGTTGCGAACCTTCTTAGGCGAGTGGGCACAACCCGGTGACGACAGATGGCTCGCGCGGAGGACACCGAAGTAATCGATCTCTTCGAGGAGTTCTACCGCAACTACTACCGCAACGAGATCGGTGAACTCGCCCAGAAGTACCCCAACGAGCAGAAGTCTCTCTACGTCGACTGGCAGGACCTCTACCGATTCGATCCCGACCTGGCCGACGACTACCGCAACCACCCCAGCCAGTTCCAGGACTACGCCGAGGAGGCCCTGCGACTCTACGACTTACCTGTGGACGTGAAACTCGGGCAGGCCCACGTCCGCGTCCAGAATCTGCCCGAGACGACCGGCATCCGCGACATCCGGGCCGACCACCGCGGCAAGCTGATCGCCGTCACAGGGATCGTCCGGAAAGCCACCGACGTGCGCCCCAAAGTGACGACCGCCGCTTTCGAGTGCCAGCGCTGTGGTACACTCACCCGCATCCCCCAGGCCGCCGGCGACTTTCAGGAACCCCACGAGTGCCAGGGCTGTGAACGCCAGGGTCCCTTCCGCATCAACTACGACCAATCGGAGTTCGTCGACGCCCAGAAACTCCGCGTGCAGGAGAGTCCCGAAGGGCTCCGGGGCGGCGAGACGCCCCAGAGCATCGACGTGAACATCGAAGACGACATCACCGGTCGGGTGACTGCCGGCGACCACGTCCGGGTCAGCGGCGAACTCAACCTCGATCAACGGAGCAACCAGGGGGAGAAATCGGCCATGTTCGACGTGTACATGGACGGTTCGGCCGTCGAGATCGAAGACGAGCAGTTCGAGGACATGGACATCACCGACGAGGACAAAAAGGAGATCGTCTCCCTCTCGGAGGAAGAGGACATCTACGAGCAGATGGTCGACTCCATCGCCCCCTCGATCTACGGCTACCGCCAGGCCAAACTGGCGATGATCCTCCAGCTCTTCTCCGGCGTCACGAAGCACCTCCCCGACGAATCGCGGATTCGGGGCGACCTGCACATGCTCCTGATAGGGGACCCTGGTACGGGCAAATCGCAGATGCTTCAGTACATCCGAGAGATCGCGCCTCGTTCTGTCTATACATCAGGTAAAGGTTCGTCCTCGGCGGGGCTCACTGCGGCGGCCGTCCGTGACGACTTCGGTGACGGTCAGCAGTGGACACTGGAGGCAGGCGCGCTCGTTCTCGCCGATCAGGGCATCGCAGCGGTGGACGAACTGGACAAGATGCGCTGTGTGACCGGCGACACGCTAGTTCACCTTGGAGATGGGCGAATCTGTCGTATCGGCCAATTGGCGAACGAAGCGTCCGAAAACGGTCGGATTGAAGAACTACCCAACGGCCGGAGTATCAGAGACCCCGACGTCCAGGCTTGGACGATGACCGACGACGGCCAGTTAGCCCGTCGACCGGTGACGGCGATTCACGAGTACGATTCGCCCGAAGAACTGACGCAAGTGAGGCTCCAGAGCGGGGAGCGACTGACTGCGACCGAGGATCATCCGTTCTTCGTCTTTGACGACGGGGAGCGTATCGAGAAGCCAGCGGGAGAACTCGAACCGGACGATTGGGTTTACGTCCCACGCCAGCTATCCGAAACAGCGACAGATGGTGGCGTCGCGACGGCTGCAGACCCGACAGTGGATACGAAGTCGCAACTTTCCACGTCGCTGGCAACCGTTCTCGGTTATCTGTCCGGCGATGGAAACGTCTACTATAACCGAGACGAGGGTGTCTACGGGATTCGGTTTACGAACGCCGAAGAGGAACTGCTGGTAGACTTCGAGCGAGCGTGCCGCGACGCCTTCGACACACAGCCGGTTCGCCCGGTAAGTGAACAGCGTGATGACGGCGTCGAGACGGTTCGCGTCCCCGGAAAAGAGCACGCCGACACGGTACTCGACGCCGGTATGAATCTTGAAACGTACGACGGGAAGCGTCTTCCTGAAAGCGTTTCCACGGCCGGGAGGGCTGCAAAGGCTGCATTCGTCCGCGCGCTCGCCGATAGCGAGGGAACGGTCGACGACAGGAACGTGAGGATCCACTCGGCCAGTTACGAACTCCTCATGGGGACGAAACATCTTCTCTTGGAGTTCGGAATTTCCAGCCAGATTCAGACACGCGAGCGGGACGGGCGGCGGGACCTCTACGTGCTGGCGATCACTGACGCCGAGTCGCTGGCTGCGTTCGATCAGTACGTCGGCTTCACGCTCGACAGGAAACAACGCGCACTCGACGACGTAGTCGAGACCGTTTCCGGCGACCGGACGATTCTCGATGTGGTCCCGGATATCGGTGATCTGCTTGGGGAGAGACGAGAATCACTTCGCCTCCACCAGTCGGAGTGTGGTCTCGTCGATTCGACCTATTGCAACTTCGAGAACGGCGATGCCAACATTTCCATCCGTGCGGCCCGGACGGTGCTGGAAGCGTTCAGAAAGCGCAAGCAGCAGGCCCAGACCGACCGGCACCGCATCGAAAACGCCGACTGGTCGCAGCTAACGGAGCTGCGAGACCGATATCACGTCTCGCAACAGCAGATCGCAGACGGAACGCGATATAGCCAGCAACAAGTGTCACGACTGTGGGGGAGTAATGAGGCACTTCGGGAACGTGTGCGCGAGCGCCTCTCGGAGTTTGTCACTGCCGTCGCAGAGACTGATTTGAGCGGACTGCAATCCCTTGTTTATGGCGACGTGAAATGGCGAAAAGTCCAGACGGCCGAGACTGTTTCGTCTACGAAAGCTAACGAGGACCAGATCCTTCTTCAGAAACAGCAACTCGCAAATCTACTGGGCTGTGACACCGACGTTGCTGAACAGCGCGCTCGTCAGCTACTGTCCGCCGACCCGGCTACTGACACGTGGGACGATTTGGATTCGACACTCGATACGTACGGCATTTCGTATCAGGATATTGGACGCGATCTCGGTGTCGCCGGATCGACGATCTCTCGCTGGTTCAACGGAGTCGTCGAAACGGATCGGTTCGATGATGTTCGCCAGACTGTCGAGGATCGAATCGACCAAATCAACGACGAAGCGACCGAATTACTCGACTCCATTGAGTCCAATCGAGAACCAAAAGTGTACGATCTGACCGTCGAAGGTACACATAATTTCGTTGCCAATGGGATGGTCGTTCACAACTCAGAAGACCGTTCAGCAATGCATGAGGCGCTAGAGCAGCAGTCGATTTCGGTCTCTAAGGCTGGTATTAACGCCACGCTGAAAAGTCGCTGCTCACTCCTCGGCGCGGCCAACCCGAAGTACGGTCGCTTCGACCAGTACGAGCCCATCGCCGAGCAGATCGACCTCGAACCGGCGCTCATCTCCCGGTTCGACCTGATCTTCACGGTGACGGACAAGCCCGACGAGGAGGCCGACCGCAACCTCGCGGAACACATCCTGACGACCAACTACGCGGGGGAACTGAACACCCACCGGACGGAGACACAGGCGTCCGACTACACCGAAGAGGAGGTCGCGCGGGTCACCGACGAGGTCGCGCCCGAAATCGACGCCGAGTTGCTCCGGAAGTACGTGGCCTACGCCAAGCGGAACGTGTTCCCGACGATGACCGAGGAGGCCAAAGCCGAGATCCGGGAGTTCTACGTCGACCTGCGCTCCCAGGGGACCGACGAGGACGCGCCGGTGCCGGTGACGGCCCGGAAACTGGAGGCGCTGGTGCGACTGGCTGAGGCGAGTGCCCGGATTCGGCTGTCCGATACGGTCGAGGTCCACGATGCCCAGCGGGTGATCGAGATCGTCCAGCGGACTCTCGAAGACATCGGGATGGACCCGGAGACGGGCGAACTCGACGCGGACGTGATCGAGACGGGGACCTCCAAGAGCCAGCGCGACCGGATCAAGAACCTGAAGACGCTGATTGGCGACATCGAAGACGAGTACGACGAGGGGGCACCGGTCGAGCGCGTACTCGAACGTGCCGAGGAGGCCGGGATGGAACGCTCGAAGGCCGAACACGAGATCGACAAGCTCAAACAGCAAGGCGAGGTGTACGAGCCTCGGAACGACCACCTCAGGACGACATAGATGGACCGGATCTCGGCGCTACGGAACCTCGAAGACGCCCTCGAATCGTTCGAGGACGGAGAGACGGATCTCGAGGGACTGGAACGGGACGTGCGTGGTATCTTGCGGACGTACGCGACGGAGTTCGAGGGTGAGCTGGCGGCCTATCGGGTCACCAGTCCCGAACGGATGGCGGGGGCGGTCGTGATGGCGACCGGTGAACCCGAGGCTCGCGAGCGGGTACGTTCACTGTTCGACGGGGTGTCGGACGGGGCGGTCGACGTGGGCCGAATCGCCGACGTCGGGGCCGGCCAGTCGGGCGACTAGACAACACCCGAAGGGTTTTAGCAGACTCTCCCAAATAGGGTGACAGAGCGCCGGTGACAGCCGAGATGTCTGATATCAACGAGCGAATCGGGGACGCGACGACAGTCATGTTCGGCGCGCCGTCGATGAGCGGCGGGGCCGACGCGACCTGTGTCGACCTGCTCACACAGGACGATCCCGGGGCGGTGAGCGTTCTGTGGGTGTCCTTTACCAAGCCGGCCGGGGCCTGTCTCGACCGCTGGCGGTCGGTTCACGATACGGACCCGGCGGATTTCGGTGTGATCGTCGTCGGTGAGACGGTCGGCGGTGGCGGCGGGAACGCCGACATCGATCCCCAGGCCGTCCAGACGATCTCGAACGCGAGCGACCTCACCGGCATCGGCATCAAGGTCAGTGAGTTCATCTCCGGACGCGACGAGCAGATCGCGGTCTGTTTCGACTCGCTGACCGCCCTGTTGCAGTACGTGGACCTGGAAACCGCCTACGAGTTCCTCCACGCGCTGACCGGCCAGTTGTACTCGGTCGGCGCTACGTCCCATTTCCACATCGACCCGAACGCACACGACCAGCAGACCATCGACACACTGCTGTCGCTGTTCGACGCCGAAGTTCGACTCGGCGAAGACGAGACCGCGAGCGTCCGCACTCGCAATCTCGTCGGGTGACTGATCGGCGGATTCAGATACTTTTTTGACGTGTTGGGGTGGCGATTCGTCTGTGCTGTTGGTAATCGCCTACTCCCGGGCGGCCCGGCAGACGCTCCGGAACGCGTGTGAGGCCCACGAGGAGACGGTCGTGCGCCGGCTCGGCCGTGCGGCGCTGTTCGAGGAGACCGAGTTCGGGGCCTTCCTCGCACTCAGGCTCCGGGCGGAGTACGGTGTCGACGTGCAGGTCGAACGGACGGCACCGCTCAACGAGTTCGAGACGGTCCCAGATGGCGTCCGCGAGGCCGCTCGGGCCTACGCCGACCGGGAGCACGCCAGCACGCCGTACGCGAAGTTCGCGAGTGGGGACGAGTATCCCGACCCGGCGGCGATGAAGGACCGCGAGCTATGAGACTCGACGACGGTGAGACGGCTCGGGCGGGGCGCGTCGTCGACGCACGCGACTTGAATCTCTCGCGGGCCGATGCCGTCGCGGCCATCCGGAGGGACGCCACGGCCGTCACCGTCGAGTGTCCCGAACCCGGTCCCGCACACGAGCGGGTCGGGGACGTACACCCGGAAATCGGCGTCTCGATCCGGACGGCACTCGCGGCGGCGGCGCGCTCGCGGGGCCACACTGCACCACAGGCCGACCGGATCGCGGAGATCGAATCGGAACTGGCCGAGTTGACGGTCCCGACGGCGTCGACGCGGCCGGAACGGGCGGCCGTCGCCGACCGGGCCGACGACGTCGAGCGACTCGACGAACGGGTGGCGGAGTTGCGCGGGCGGGTGCAGGCGCTTCGCGAGCGCGACGCCGAGACCGACGACGTGGAGGCCGACCTGGCGGCGGCCATACAGGAGTTCACGGCGGCGAAGACCGACCTGATCGCCGCTCGCGAGAACCACGAGGCCGCGACCGAGGCCGCTCGGGCGGCACGGGACGCCCGCGAGCGACGGATGGAACTGGAAGACCGACTGGCGAACCGCCGGCGGGCGGCCCGTGCGTCCCTCGCGGACGGCCTCACCGACGAGTATCGGGAGGCGGTTGCGGTCGCGCCGTGGGAGACGCCGACCGACCCGTTCCAGGTCGGGGACGTGACGGCGGCGCTGGCGGTAGCACGGGTTGCCGACCTGCGCGCGCCGGTGGTGCTGTCCTGTGATCGCTTCGCCGACCCGGCGACGGCGGCGGACTGGCTGGACGCCGCGGTCCTTCGCCTGTAGTTTAAGTCCGAAGCCGGGACCAGCCCGTCCCATGGTGACGCTCTCCTGTACCGCGTCGCGCGAGAACGGCGTGACGCTCGTGACCGGTCGCGTCGAGAACCCGGACGACCGTCGTCGCGTCCGACTGCGGAGTCGTCTCGACGGCCCGCTCTGGCCGCCGCGTCGACAGGGCGTGCCCGCCGACGGCTGGGACGAGGACGGGTTCGAGTGCGTCCTGGCGGCCGGCGAGGTCCGGTCGCTGGGGTTCGCGAGTCCGGCACCGCCAGCCGATCCGCCGCTGACCGTCGCCGAGACCGACCCCGTCGACGCCGACGATGGCGGTGTCGAGCCACGGGTCGCCGTGCCGGCCGTCGAGTCCACGGCCGACGGGGTCGTCAGGGCGCTCGGTGCGCCCCGCCCGCCGCGGGACGCCGTGCCGACGCCCGATAGTGGGTGGCCGTCGGAGTCCCGGGATACCGAACTGAGCCCCCCAGAGTCCGGCGGTGCCGAGCCATCGCCAGCCGCGGGGGCGGTCGACGGTGGCGACGGGACGAGGGTGGACCGTGACAGGGTCGAGCCGAAACCGGCTGACGAGCCGGTCGGGGCGGCGCTGGATGCCGTTGCGGTTCGCGTCGAGACTGCCGAACGGCTCTCGGCGGCGACGCGAGTGCCGGACGCGACCGAGACGCTCCAGGCGGTCGGCGGCATCGCCGGCGCTCGCGACCTAGAGGCCCAGCTCTCCTGTGACGCCGAGCGGCTGTCTCGACTGGCGACCCGGGCGTCGGAGCTCGCGGATCGCGCCGAGGCGGTGACGGTACCGGTCGAACGGCTGGATCGGGTGCGATGATTCTGGCAGTCACCGGTGGGAAAGGCGGCGTCGGGAAGTCGACGGTGGCGTACAACCTGGCGGCCGCACTGGACGCGGTGGTCGTCGACGCGGATCTGGGGATGGCCGACCTGCCGGCCGCCCGCGGGCCGGACCTCCACGACGTCCTCGCCGGCCGTGCCGATCCGGTCGAAGCGGTCCGGGAGGATGGGCCCGTCGCCATCCTCCCGTGCGGGCGGTCGCTGGCGGGAGCGCGGGCGGCCGAGCCGACCCGGCTGGTCTCGGCCGTCGAGTCGGCCGCGGCCGAGTACGGGCGGGTGGTCGTCGACTGTCCGGCCGGGCTGGGTGGCGACGTTGGACTGGGGCTGTGTGTCGCGGAGGCGTGTGTGCTGGTGACGACGCCGGCCGAGCCGGCAGTCGCCGACGCGGTTCGGGCCCGGGCGCTGGCGCGGGAACTGGACGCCGGGCTGGCCCGGATCGTCCTGAACCGGGCCACCGACCGGACGACGGCCGACGCGCTCGCCCGGGAACTCGGCGCGCCGGTGACGGCCATCCCGGACTCGGCGGCCCTTGCCGACGCGCAGGACCGGGGACAGCCAGTCGTCGAGGCCGCGCCGGAGAGTACCGCTGCGGCGCGTATCGAGGCACTGGCCGAGGGGGTGCGGACGACCGTCCGGTCGGCGACGAATCCGGGAACTTAATTCGGGACGGCCGTGTCGACCACACGCATGGCTGGTGACGAGTTCCGGGTCGAGGTGAAGCCCTCCGCCATCGACCGGAACTCCGCGGTCGCGGAACTGGTCGCGACCGCGGGCGAACGGCTCTCCTACGGCGGCGAGGGAGACGCTCGTGCGGACGCGGCCGAGCTGACGCGACGCGGGGAGAGTCCGGTGCGGATCCAGGGAGTCGCGCCCCAGGACGACACCGACGCCGATGCGTATCTGGTCGCCGGCAGTCGGACCAGGGCGACGATCCCGGCAGCCGCGCCGGACGACGGCTGGCAGTTCGGTGTCGACGCGAGCCAGTACGGCGCGCTGGGCGAAGCCCTGCTCACGGCGGGCGACGGGACGGCTCGGCCGCTGGCGCTGTACGTGCGCCACGATCTGGAACTCGACCCGGAGACGTCGCTGTCGATCGACGTGGACGAGTCGCCACCGGCAGTCACGAAACCCGGGACGCCCGGGCGCTGGCGGCCCGACTGCGCGCTGTCGGTCGCGGTCGCCGGACGGACGGTGGCACGCTACCGCTGTGAGATCAAGACGGGCGGGGGCTCGCTCGAACGGTCCCAGCGGGAACTGATCGAATACGCGGCCCGCGAGACGCCGGTGATCTACGCTCGTGTCGACGTTTCGGGCCTCCCCCGAGAGTACGAGGTCTCCTTCGAGCAGTTCGGCGAAACGTCGCGGGACACGCCGACGGATGCGGACCAGCGGTCGCTCGACGACTGGGCCGACCCGGGTTGAGCGATCACTCCCGCAGGTCCTGATAGGTCGACCGGAGCGTCACCGGCGTCACGTCGGCGGTTTCGGCCGCCTCGGCCTGTGTGAGGTCGTACTCTTCCTGCCGTGCGGCGAGATAGAGACAGCCGGCGGCGACGCCTGAGGGGTCCCGACCCGAGACCAGCCCGCGTTCCCGGGCGGTGTCGACGAGCGCGTCGGCCCGGCGCTCGACGGCCTGGGGCAGGTCGAGCCGGCTGGCGAAACGGGGCAGGTACTCCGCGGGATCGATGGGGCCGGTCGGAAGGCCCAGTTCGCGATTGAGCGCGTCGTAGGCCGCGGTGAGTTCGGCCTCGGAGGCGCGGGCGGCGTCGACCACTTCGTCGAGCGTCCGCGAGACCGAGGCGGTCCGGCAGGTCGCGTAGACGACGGCCGCGGTGAACCCCTCGATGGAGCGACCCCGGAGGAGGTCTTCGCTCTGTGCGGACTCGAAGAGGACGCAGGACTGATCGCGAACGTGGTCGGTCAGGTCGAGCGCGCTGACGAGCCGGCGGATCTCACCGAAGGCGTACACCCGGTTGCGCTCTGCCTTGGACTTGATACGAGACCGGTTGTGCTGGCGGCGCATCCGGGCGAACCGACGGCGCTTGCGTCCCTTGAGGCGGGTCGACCGGCCGATCTCCGTGGTGAGACCGCGGTCGTGACGCGACCGGGTCAGCGGCGCACCGGTCCGTTCTTTCTCGGTCTCGTCGTCGGCGAAACTCCGCCACTCGGGCCCGCGGTCGATGTTGTCTTCCGCGACGACGAGGCCACACTCTCCACACACCGTTTCACTCTCGCCCTCGCGGAGTCTACCCTCACACTCCGGACAGCACTGCGTTGACGTAGCCATCTTACAGTCGAAGGTTGGCCCGGGATCACTATTTAAAGACCGTCCGAGCGGCCCGGAAACGCCCGAAACCGGCCGGACGAACGTACCGGTAACCGGTACGTTTGGAGCGAGCGAGCGGCGCTCCCGCGGAACTGTCCTCGTGCGGGTCCACGAACATTTATTGGGGAGATAGCGGAACCGCCGCGTATGGGGTTGTCGGACATCGCCGCAGGGGTGGAGGTGACGACGGAGCAGCGGGACCGTGGCGTGGCGACCGTCGACGAGACCGACGCGGACCTCGCCGAGCGCCTGGCAGACCACGCGGACGCGCTTCCCTGCGAGCCGGCGGTGGCCGCGACGGTCGTCGAGGTGTACGCCGAGGGCCGCTCTATCGAGACGGCGGCAAGCGTCGCCGAGGTCGCGCCGACGACGGCCGCGAAGACGTTACATCTGTGTGGCGAACAGGTCTCGCCGCTGGGCCCGACGGGACGTGAGATCGTCCGGGACTGGATGGACGCGGAACTGTCCCGGACCGAGGCGATGGAGCTGGCCGGGGCCAGCGAGCGGGCGTTCGCGCTGGCGGCGTACGTCGAGACCCACGAGCCGATTCCGGCGGTACGGGAGGCCGTCGCGGCGACGCTCTCGCGGGGGCTCGGCGGGGAGGAACCGCTGGACGAGGCGATGAGTAGCGTGAGCGACCTGCGCGAGCCGTAGGTGAAGCGTTCGTCGCTGAGACTGCGAGTGAGTATCGTCGCCGACCTGCGTGAGTCCTAGACGGGCGGTCGTCACTGTGGGAGTTCTGGGGACCAGTTAAGGGACATCGGGCCTTGCATATGGTATGCGCGTACTGGTGACCGGTGCGACGGGATTCGTCGGCGGCCACCTCGTGCCGGCGCTCCTGGCGGCCGACCACGACGTGTCGGTGCTGGTCCGTGACCGTGCGGGCTACGACGGGCCCGACGACGTGACGGTCTTCGAGGGCGACCTGCTCGAACCCGGGAGTTTCGACGACGCCCTCGACGGCGTCGAGGCGGCGTACTACCTGGTCCACTCGATGCGGGCGGGGCCGGATTACGCCGAACGGGATCGGCGAGCGGCGTCGAACTTCGTCGCCGCGGCCGACGATGCCGGCGTCGAGAGAGTGCTCTACCTCGGTGGACTGGGCGAGGAGCGCGACCGGCTCTCGGAACACCTCAAGTCACGGCGGGAGGTCGAACACATCCTGGCGGACGCGGACTTCGCGTTGACGAGTCTCCGGGCGGCGATCATCGTGGGCGACGGCAGCGCCAGCTTCGAGATGGTCCGGCAGCTGGCGGTTCGCCTGCCGGTGATGGTCACGCCCCAGTGGGTCGACACGCCCTGTCAGCCCATCGCGATCGACGACGTGGTGACGTATCTGGTCAGGGTCCTCGACGTGCCCGAACTCGCCGGGCGAACGGTCGAGATCGGCGGCCCGGAAGTCATGAGCTACAAGGAGGTGATGGCCCGGACGGCCGAGATCGTCACCGGCCGGCGGCCGGTGATCGTCCCGGTGCCCGTGCTGACGCCGAAACTCTCGGCGTACTGGGTGAACCTCGTGACCGACGTGCCGCGCTCCGTCGCCCATCCCCTGATTCTGGGACTGAAGAACGCGGTGGTGGTGCAAGACGACAGCGTTCGCGAGTACCTGCCCATCGAGCTGACGCCGTTCGAGACGGCGGTGCGGCGGGCGGTCGGCGACGGTGCCGACACCCCCGAGCCGAAGTCGGTCGCCGCGGGGGAGCGGTGATGGAACCCGAATACGGGGAGACTTGGACCTACGAGAGCATCGTGGGGGCACTGCCGGGCATCGATGTCTCGACGCGAGCGGCCGTCTTTATCCAGTTTCTCGTCTTCGAGGTTGCAGTCCTCGTGCTGGCGGCGATCTACGACCTCTGGGTGGCGGCGGCCGCGGGCACCGTCGCGGTCGTCGTCGCCAGTGCCGGCAGCGTCGAGATGCTCCGGATCAGCCGGTTCGTCCGCGGTGAGGCCGTGCCAGAGAGCTACCGCCGCCTGCTGTTCGGGTCCAGCGTCGAGGTCGTCCTCTCGGTGCTGGCGTACGTGGCGCTGATCACGCACCTGTTCGTGTTCGACCCGCGCTCGGGGACGCCGCTGCTGACCACGCTGTTCGGCCCGGAACCACCGATCCTCGTGGTCTATCTGGTCTTGCTGGTGCTGTGGGACGTGTGTTACCGCATCGGGACGGGCTGGTGGGCCAGCGTCGTGGCACTGTGGCGGTCGGTCCGCTACCGGTTCGACCCGGCGACGGCCCGGGCGCTCCAGCGGGCCGATCTGGAGACGATGGGCTTTGGCGTCCTCCAACTGGTGCTGGTTCCGTTTCTCGCCTCGGCACCAGTCCTCCGGACGGCCGTCGTCGGACACGTCCTGGCCGTCACTGTCGTGACGGGCACGTCGATACTGTTCTTGCGGGTCCGGACAGAAACAGCTACTCCGAGTTCATCTCCTTGAACTGGTCGAGGAGATCCTCCGTGGACTCGCCGCTGTCGTACTCGACCTCGCCGTGGTAGTTCGTCCGCTCGTCGTCGAAGTCAGCGTCTACCTCGCTGTTTTTCCGCTCACGGCGCTCGTGCTCTTCCTCGTCGTAGGCACCCATCGACATTGTTACTCACACCCACGCTAGGCGGTAGCTGACTATGAATGTAACGGTAAATAATAGGATTGTTGATGTTTTACCGATAGCGCGCTCGTCGGGCCGGCTACGAGCCCTCGAGCGCGACGGTCCGGGTTCGGTTCCAGGTGCGTTCGTCGACGACGACCAGTTCGTCGCGGCCGAAGACGTACATGAAGTCGTCGACGTACATCGCACGCGTGGCCGCACCGTCGGTGTCGACCGTCGTTTTCAGCGCGAGGTCACCGTCGCTGTAGTCGACGATCTTCCCGCCCTGTCCGGTCGGCAGGAAGAAGACCTCGTGGCGGCGGTCGAGCAGGAACGCGTGGTGGGTTTCGGAGATGGCAGACCAGCCCGCGCCGAACAGCCGATCGTCGTCGATGGTCGGGTCGGACGTGTCGGACACGTCGAACAGCACGGCCTTGACCTGCCCGTCCTCCTGGCCGATGCCGAGGACGTGGTTCTCGTCGACGGGGTGGAGATACGAGGAAAAGCCCGGGAGTTCGAGTTTGCCGACTTCCTCGGGATTCCGGGGATCGGACACGTCGACGACGTGGAAGGGGTCGACCCGCCGGAACGTGACGACGTAGGCGGTGTCACCGACGTAGCGGACGGCGAACACCTCCTCGTTCAGTCCCATGCCTTTCGCGGCACCGAGCCGATCCAGACTCTCGGCGTCCAGCGTGTAGAGGTCGTTGGCCGACTGGGCACTCCCCGCGGCCGGCACCGTCGTCGTGATCCGGAGCGTCCCCGCCTCTTCCGAGAGGGAGAACTGGTTCAACGGTCGGCCCGGCACCGTCCCGACGGTCTCGACGGCGAGGTCGGTGCCGTCGACGCCGACCCGGACGATGCCCGTCGTGAGCAGGTCGCGCTGGTTGGCCCCGAGGTACGACCGGTAGTCGTTCCGGATCTCGCTGGCCACGCGGTCGCGTTTCGACTGGTTCAGGGTAGCGAGGTACTGCCCGAGGATGCGGTTGGCCTCCCGCTCTTTCGAGGTCGCGGAGATGTTGTATCCCTGAATCTCTTCGAGTCGGTCGACCGCCCACGGCGGGAGCCGGTCGGCCTGCCGTTCGAGCAGGAAGTCCACCCTGCGTTCGCCCCGCTCACTGCGTTCGGTGTAGGTCACGTACAGCGACCGGTTGGACATGTAGACCGCCGTGTCGTCCTGCGTACCGACGAAGCTGATCGCGTCACCGACCGCGCCGTTCTCGGCGTCGAGTGCGAGCGCCGAGTAGGTTGCGTCGACCGGCACCTGCCGCGTCGGCCGATAGATGTCGTCACAACCGATGGCCGCGTCGCCGCCCAGCGGTTCCACCGGACAGGGGTCGTCGACCGACACCGACGACCGCGTGACCAGGTAGAGCCGCCCGTCGCGTTCGCGCGCGGTGACGACCTCGTCTTCGAGGGGATGGGTCCAGACCTGCGTCGGCGCGGCCGGATCACTCACGTCGTACCCTCGCACCGCGTCGTTCTCGATGACGACGAGCGTGTCCTCGACCTGCAGGAGTCGGCCGCTGGCGTCGATCGACCCGATCTCTTCGGGTGCCTCGGGTGGGGTCGCCGAGAGGACGTTGGTTTCGTCGTCGCCGTAGTCCGGTCGGCGTGGCTCCCCCCACGGCTCGAACCGCTGTCGCTGTGCCGAGTAGTAGACGTGTCGCCCGTCGGTCTTCAGGATGTCCGGCTCCTGAAGGCCCGCTACCTGGACGTTCGTGTTCGAGACGCGCTCGGGGGCGCTCTCACTGCCAGCCCCGCCCGACGCACTTTCGCTCTCGGCTGTGTCGGTCCGTGCTGGCATGGGCTGTTCGAGGGTCGGCTCTCCGCTGACGGCGGTCGGTTGGGCCGTGAACCGGACGCGCCGCACCCGAAACGGCGTGTCGACCGCCGCGAGCCGCTGGCCGCGCTGGACGTACGCCGCGACCGCCGCTTCGCTCTCGAACTGTGTCACCGTCGCGTTGTCGCTCGGCGCGCCGTCGCTGTCGTTCGCCACGTCCGCCGGCGGGCGCGTGGTGGCACCGCCCAGCGCCAGCGCACCGGCGACCACGACGGCGGTGATGACGACGACCGCGAATCCCGTCTTCGTGAGCCGAGTCCGTTCCATACGGGCGACTCCCACAGCCGCGATAAAGGTTATATCGTTGACTCAAAGGGCCGTTTGACTCTCCGGCTATACGACGGACCGACACCGATCGAATCGCCGAACGCCGCTGTCAGCGACGCTCGCCCCTCAGAACGAGACCTGCTCGTGGCCGTCCTCGCCGAGACAGGACGGGTCGCGGTCGCTGTACCCTTTCCGGCCGATGGCGTTGCTGCTGACGGCCGACAGCGTCGCCAGGCGCAGGTCCTCGGCCGTCTCGAAGGTCTCGCTGTCGAGTCGCCCCAGCACGTCGCCCAGCTGTTCGTCGCCGTTGGGCAGTTCGAGTTCGATGTCCCCGTACTCCTCGATGACTTCCTCGGTCGTCGCCGGGTACGCCTGCGCACCGATCCGGTCGTCCAGCCCACTCAGTAGTCGCATACATTTCAGTCGTTAATGGTCGTTCATAAACGTTCGCTATCGAGTCTTCTAGTGACATTAAGGGCCACGACCGGAAGCGCGATGGGGGCGGGGGACACAGCGCCGGCATGGTCGTCGCGGATGTACACGTTCACACGACGCGCTCGGACGGGACGCTGACCCTCGACGCGGTGCCGGCGGCGGCTCGCTCGGCCGGTGTCGAGGTCGTGGCGCTGACCGATCACGACCGGATCCAGCCCACACTCGACGCGCCCGTCGTCGAGCGCGAGGGGATCACTCTCGTCCACGGGATCGAACTCCGGGTCGACGCCGGCGATTTGCGGGTCGACCTGCTGGGCTACGGCGTCGAACGGACGCCCGCGCTCACGGAACTGGTCGAGAAAATCCAGCGTGACCGCGCGGAACGGGGCCGAACCATCATCGAGTGTGTCGAGAACCGGCTCGGCGTGGCACTCGACGTGGAACCGCGGCCAGGGCTGGGTCGGCCGCACATCGCCCGTGCCGTCGCGGAGAGCCCCGCCGACTACGGCTATCAGGACGCGTTCGACCACCTGATCGGCGACGACTGTCCCTGCTACGTCGCCCGCGACATCCCGACCTTCGAACGCGGCCGCGAGGTCCTGGCCGAGGCCTGTGGCGTGGTCGGCCTGGCACATCCGCTCCGGTACGGGGACCCTGAAGCCGCGCTCGATCTGACGGGCGACCTCGACGCCGTCGAGCGCTACTATCCCTACGCGCACGACGCCGACCCGACCCCGGTCGACCGGGCTATCGAGGCCCACGACCTGCTCGTGACCGGTGGGAGCGACGCTCACGACGAAGTGCTGGGCCGAGCCGGACTGGACCGGGCGGCGACCGAGCGATTGCTCGCCACACTCTGACCGTCAGACAGTCGGCTGACGGGTTCGCAGGGTTCAAAGCCACGGGCGTTCTAGACTGGGATATGCGGTGTCACTACTGCGACCGCGACGCGGACATCGCGGTCGAGAAAGACGGCGTCAAGGTGGGCGTGTGTGAGACGCACTTCCGCGAACAGATGGAGTCGCTCGCCGACAGCGACGCCATCGCGAACCTCGAAGAGGAACTCGACATCGACGGCCACGAGTAAGTCCGCCGCCGAGTCGACCGCCTGTAGACTTTTGATCCCGGCTCGCAAAGCCCGAGTATGAAGCGAGCCACAGTCGACGACGTGGACGACCGGATGGGACCGGCCGACACCAAGCGCAAGGTCGGCGACGCCGTCGGCGCGACCGACATGGCGCTGAACTACTACGAACTCGAACCCGGCGACAGCTTCGGCTTCGGCTACCACCGCCACAGCGACCAGGAAGAAGTGTTCTACATCGCCGAGGGCACCGTGACCTTCGACACGGAAGACGGCGAGATCGAGGCCACGGCGGGCGAGTGCGTCCGCTTCGCTCCCGGCGAGTGGCAACTCGGCACCAACGAGGGCGACGAGCCCGTGGTCGCGCTCGCCATGGGCGCGCCACAGGAGATGGGCGAGACCGAGATGCTCCGCCACTGTGCCGACTGTGACGGCCAGACCGAACAGGAGCTAGAACTCACCGACGACCGCGACGCCATTCTGACGGTCTGTGCCGAGTGTGGGGCCGAAACTGGCCGGTTCGAGTAGAATAGACTGCGAACCTGGTCACTGCCCGCGTTCGCACCGAACTCGCACCGCCTAGGGCGTCACTCGTAGGCTGCGAACCCGGTCAGATCCTCCCCGAGGATCAGGGTGTGGATGTCGTGGGTGCCCTCGTAGGTGTAGACGGTTTCGAGGTTGGCCATGTGACGCATCGGCGAGTAGTCGGCGGTGATGCCGTTGCCGCCGAGCATCTCGCGGGCGATCCGGGACTGGTCACGGGCCATCCGGACGTTGTTGCGTTTGGCCATCGAGACGTGCTGGGGGCGCAGATCGCCCCGTTCCTTGAGATCCGCCAGCCGATGAGCCAGCAGTTGCGCCAGCGTGATCTGGGTGGCCATCTCGGCGAGTTTGTCCTGCTGGAGCTGGAACCGGGCGATCGGGCCGCCGAACTGCTCGCGGTCGGTGGCGTAGTCCCGCGCCGTCTCGAAGCCGTCACGCGCCGCCCCGATGGCACCCCAGGCGATGCCGTAGCGCGCCTGCGTGAGACAACCGAGCGGGCCGCCCATGCCCTCGACGCCTGGCAGGATGTTCTCCTCGGGCACGTACACGTCGTTGAGGCCGATTTCGCCCGTGATCGACGCCCGCAGGGAGAGTTTCTCGTCGATTTTGTTCGTACTGACGCCGTCACGATCCGTCTCGACGAGGAACCCGCGGACGGGCGTGTCCGGGTCGGTCTGATCGCGGGCCCAGACGACGGCCACGTCGGCGATTGGTGAGTTCGTGATCCAGGTCTTCGAGCCGTTCAGGACGTAGCCCTCGTCGGCTTCTTCCGCACGAGTCTCCATCGCGGTGGGGTTCGAGCCGTGTTCCGGCTCTGTGAGGCCGAAACAACCGACCGCTTCGCCCGAACCGAGTTTGGGCAGCCAGTGTTCTTTCTGCTCCTCGGAGCCGTAGGCGTGGATCGGGTACATGACGAGTGCGCCCTGCACGGAGGCCATCGAGCGCAGGCCCGAGTCACACGCTTCCAGTTCCTGCATCAGGATGCCGTAGGCTTTCTCGCTGACGTTTGGTGAGCCGTACCCTTCGAGATTGGGCGCGTAAAAGCCCATCTCGCCCATCTCCGGGATCAGGTCCTTGGGGAAGGTGCCCTCGATCCAGTGTTCGCCGATGTCCGGTCGCACCTTCTCGTCGACGAACTCCCGCGCCGACTCCTGGATCATCCGCTCTTCTTCCGACAGGTCCGCTTCCACACCGTAGTAATCGAGCATACAACGGCCTAGGTTTCCAGTGGTAAAAACACTACTCAACCGAACCGCTGTTTGTTAACCGCCGAGTCGACGGCCCGGTCGTCGAGAGAGAACGTGCTGTGTGGCGTTCTGTGGGGAGAATTGCGTGGTTTCGGCGGAACGTCGCTGTCGCGTCAGTCGTCCGCGGCATTCCTCGCCCCGTCGCCGCCGGTCCGCTCGCTCTGCACGTCCTGGACGAAGGCGGTGAAGTTGTCGAACAGACGTTTTGCTTCGCAGGCGGCGTCGTAGTTGTCGGCGTGAATGCCGTCGAGTACCCGCTGGATGCGGTCCTGGCTCAACTGGTCGTCTTTCCCCTCGGTGACCGACGCCGCCGTCTCCATGTCGTACTCGGGGTGGAACTGGACGGCGAACACGCGATCCTTCCGGAACCCGTGGATGCCGTAGTCGTTCCGGGCGAAGACGGTCGCGCCAGGCGGGGCCTCGACCACCCGGTCGGAGTGGGTCGTGAAGACGGTGAAGTCGTCGTCGACACCGTCGAGCAGTCGGTTGTCGCCCTCCTGCTCGACGGTTCGGTAGCCGATCTCGTACTCGTCCATGGCTTCGACGCGCCCGCCCATGACATCCGCGAGCAACTGGTGGCCGTAACACACGCCCAGCGCGGGGAGGCCGGCCTCGATGGCGTCGCCGGCCCAGGCCTTCAACTGGCCGATCCACTCCCGCTCCCAGTAGACGGAGGCCCGCGAGCCCGTCACGACGAACCCGTCGTAGCGGAAGCTCTCGGGCACCTCACCCTCCGGACAGTGGAACTCGACGAGGTCCGCGTCGAGTTCGCGACGGAAGTTCCGTCGGGTGTCTGCACCGTCGTGGGCCGCGTTCAACAGGGCGATGCGTGGCCGCGTCATCACGCTCTAGCAACGACTCCAGACTGAAAGGCTCGTCTGTCTCGACACGTCTTGCCGTGCCCGCCCCCGCGCTCACCCTCACTCACGACTCGTCGGTGCTGCTGTCGACGGCCTCCTGCCACGACGACGCGCCGAAAAACGACTGTAGCGCCATCAGAACACCGACGTACGACCCGAAAGCGACGACCAGCACCGGAACGACGAGGAGGAGGACCAGTCGACCGATGCCGTACCCGCCGAGCATCTGGAGTGGAACAGTCATGTGCGAAACACACACTACTGCCTGATAACTGGTGCGGTCTCGCTCAGCGGTCGAGGTCCGCGTGCTCGTCCAGTTGTCCCGTCAGCGCGTCCGCGACGACCGCCGGCTCCTCGGCGGCGACGAGGTGGCCGGCGTCGATCCCATCGAAGGTTCCCCGTGGCAGGTCTTCCGCGAGGTCCTGGCCCGCCTCGACCGGGACCACGGCGTCGTGTCGCCCGTGGACCACGAGCGCGGGCGTCGTCACCTCGTAGAGGTCCGGCATCGCGAAGTCGGTCATCGCACCCCGCTGTGCCTCCCACCCCGCGGAATCGGCGTCGTCCTCGGCCCGCCAGTCGACGATCCGGTCGACGGCCTCGGGGTGATCCTCGACGATGCCGGGCGAGAACGCGTCGCGAAGCGAACTCCGGAGCGCGTCGGGGTCGTCCCGCGGGGCCTGCAGGTCTCGCAGGGCTCCGGCGTCGACGCGACTCCCGTCGGCCGTCGTCCCGAGCAGGGCGAGCGTGGCCGCCCGCCCGTGGTCGCGGGCGTGCTGGAGCGCGACCATCCCACCCAGTCCCGCGCCGACGAGGTGCACAGTCCTGGTGCCGTGATCGGCGAGGACGGCTTCCAGGTCCGCGGCGAGCGTCGCCACGTCGCAGGGTCCCGGCGGGGCATCGGAGCGGCCGGTCCCCCGGTGGTCCCAGACGAGCGTCTCGACGGGGCCGGCGAGCGCGTCGACGAGCCACGACCAGCACCACGCGCCGTAGCCCGCCGGTTCGACGAACGCGACCGTCGGGCCCGTGCCCGCGGTCTCGTAGTACAACTCCACGTCGCCGTTGGTCGCGGTCGGCATCACGTCGGGCTTGCCCGTCCACGCGCTTGAACCCTCCTGATGACGGTCGCGTCCCCGCTCACGTCCGGATGTCCGTCTCGTTCGCCCGCGAACTGTTGCCCGGGTCGAACCGCCACAGCGTCAACCCTCTGAACTCCGTCACGCCGGTGTCGCTCCGGTTGGCTTCGAGCGTGGCACGGTAGCGTTGCACCGCGTCCGGCGGGAGCTGTGTGGTGACGAGCCACACGGTGTCGTGGCCACGAACTGCGGCCCGGATCTCGGTGGTCGACGCCGACGCCGGGAGCGGTTTCACGGATACGTCCTCGCGCGAAACGTAGTGCTCGAAGGGGTTCGCGTAGGAGGGCTGGCTGATGAGGATCACGTCCCCGGCGGCCGCGTTCGTCCCGACGGCTTCGGATACTTCGTCCCACTGGGCGTGCTGGTCCTGCGTGTAGTACACCGGGAGCGGAAGCAGGAACGCGACGACGAGGACGCCGCCCACGATGTATCGCATCTCGACGCTCCCGACGAGTCGGATCAGTGCCGCCAGCAGGACGTACGCCCCCATCGCCGCCCCGATGGTGTAGCGGGCCACGTAGATCGGCGTGAGTACGTAGGAGATGACTACCGGCACGAAGACGACGACACCGATCCAGCACCCGAGCAACGCCGTCCGCCCTCGTGTGCCGAGTCCCGACCCGTCCGCCGCAGGCGCTCGTTCGGCTTCGCCCCCGGCCGTGTCGCCGTCCGCGTCGACCCGCTCGATGGCGTAGTCCGCGGCGACGAACCCCCCGACGAGCAACAGCGCCAGCGAGCCGATGATCGGATTCCAGGGATCGACGTAGCCCCCGAACGTCAGGAGGACACTCGCGACCGTCGGCTCGGGGATCCAGCTCAGTCCCGTCGGCCCGCCCGAGGACAGCGCCTGTCCGAGTAACACCGCGACCCACGGGAGCGCGGCCAGCCCGACGACGGCCTGTGACGCGAGCCACGTCCGGAACGGGACGGCCGGTCCCTCGTCGTCGAGCCATCGGGAGCCGACCACGAAGACGTTCTGGGCCAGGACGACGAACAGCGCGAACGCGTGGGTGTAGAGCAGCAGAACCGTCACCAGCGCGTACCCGGCGACGGTTCGGCGCGTCGGCTGCTCGACGACCCGAACGAGCAGGTAGAACGACAGGAGCGTCAGGAGGGCGAACAGGCTGTACATCCGCGTGGCCTGTGAGTGGTTGATGTGGAACCGCGCCACGGCGAGGAGCGTCGCGCTCAGCAGGCCCACCTGTCGGTCGTAGAGACGCGCACCGACGCCGTAGATGACGACGACGGCCGCGACGCCGAACACCACCGCCGGAAGCCGCGTGATTACCTCGCCCGTTCCGAACAGGTCGATCCACCCTTTCAGGAGCGCGTAGTACAGCGGCGGATGTCGGTCGACGGTCGGCACCTGGATCAGTACCTCCGGCAGCGTGCGCCCGGCCACGAGATTCAGCGACGCGATCTCGTCGAGCCAGTAGCTCTCACGACCGAGACTGTACAGTCTGAGCCCGGCCGCCAGGACGACGACACCGTACAGCGCCACCGGTACCGACCGGAGTCTGTCCGTGAAACCCCCCATACCCGTGGGTCGAGATTCACGGCGGAGGTGTTAGCTGTTGTGGAAGTCGCTCGGGTGCTGGAAACGAGCGTCGAAAAAGTGCCGTCGACCGGTATGTGAACCGGGGGCGATCAGCGCCGCAGGACCGCGATCAGCACCGCGAGCAACGCCAGGAGCAGGGCGAGTAACGCCAGCCAGGAGACGCCGAAACCGCTGTCGCTGTCACTGGAGTCCTCGCCGGGGTCGTCCGCGGCCCCGCTGTCGGTCACCGTCCGAGTCGCGGTCGTGTTCGCCGACCCACCGTCTCTCCCCGTCGAAGCGTCGGTGTCGCCGTCCGCGGCGGTCCCCGAGTCGGTCGAGTCGTCGCCCGTGCCGCTCTCGGCAGCCGACCCGGAGTCGGTGGTGTTGCCGCCCGTGCCGCTCTCGGCAGCCGACCCGGAGTCGGTCGTCGCGTTTGCACTCGCACTCGACGTGCCGTCGGTCGAGTCGCCGTCGCCGGACCCGCCGTCGCTTCCGGGATCGGCGTCGGTCCCCGAACTACCGCTTCCGGAGTCGGTCGTCGAACTGCTGTCGTCGCCGGAACTGCCGTCCGAGCCGGTCGTGTTCGACTCGTCGGTCCCTGGGTCGCTGGAGTCGTCCGAGTCGTCGTCAGATCCGTCGGGACGGGGGCCGCTGGAACTGTTATTCGAGCCGAAGTCGTCGAAGTCCGGGATTTCGCAGGACTCGTGGGTCTCGTCGCACGGACCGTCGAAGTCCAGGTCCGGGCCCCGGTATCCCGGGCCACCGTCCCCGGACTCGGTCGTGTGGTTGACCGAGATGGTGTAGGCCGAGATCCGACCGCCGCCGGGGCTGTCGCTGACCATCACGGTGTAATCGCCGCTCTCGTTCGCCGTGAACGTCTGGGTGACGACGTCGCCGTTGTCGGTCGGTGAGCCGACCTGCGGCCAGGGTTTGTGGCTCATGTCGTTCCCGTTCCACGGGGGCGAGCCCTTCACGATCTTGTAGTCGAGGTTCGTGTTCCCCGCGCCGGCCTCGAGGGTCACGGTGGCACGCTCACCCTTCGAGAGCGGGACGACGTAGTCGTCCGCCTCCCCCCCGTGGTACAGCACGTCGACGCTCTCGTCTGGGTCGAGGGTCGTCCAGTGTTGGTTCGGCTGCTTCGAACAGGGGTAGTAGTGGACCGAACACTCGACGAACGGGTTGGATTCGTCGAAGGCGGTCGAATCGAACCGGTCGGGCTTGACGATGCCGTACTCGAAGTAGATTTTCCGGAGGTCCTCGTGGCGGCCGGTGTTGTCCAGGTACTGGACGAAGAAGTCGTGGATGTCCGTCGTCCGGTCGCTGTTGAACGGCCGTTTCGCCCGCTGCTGGTTGTCCGTCTCGTTGACGGCGTCGAAGATCGTCCCGAGGTCACCGTCGACGTTGTCGTGGGGTTCGTCCGCCGGGTCGTACAGGTCCCAGAGGACGTTCGCGACCGCGCCCTCGACCTTCGCCCCGTCGTAGCCGTCGTTGGCGTGGGACTCGGGACACTGCGGACCGTGTTCGTTGGTCTCGTTGTAGTAGTGGTGCTGTTCGAGCCACATCCCGTCCGTCCGGGGGCTGTCGTTGACTGCGGCCTCGAAGAACGCCGCGAAGCCCTCGTACCAGGCGGTGATGCGCCCGGTGTCGCTCCACACGCAGTGTGGGCCCCAGTTAGCAGGCTTGGGAATCTGCCAGCCCTTGTACTTGAACAGGCCGCTCATCACCGCGTGCCCGTACTCGTGGTGGACCGTGTGGCGCTTGTCCGCGTCCCAGCCGTTGCTCCCGATGACGAACTTCTCGAAGGGGGACTTGAACTGGCTGTTGTTGGGATTGACCGCCGGGTACCGCGCTTTCACGCGGTTGCGCGTCCAGCCGGCCTCACGCTCGGTGAAGCGGTACGCCTCCAGGGTCCAGTTGGCGACCTGGAAGGCGCGGCGGGGCTTTTCTTTCGTCGCGGTCAGGTCGACCGTCGCCGAGTTCTGTCCGCGCTTGAGCGTCGCCTCCTGGTTGAGCGTCCAGGTGTTGCCGTTGGCCGTATCCAGGTTCTGCCCGAAGTTGACGACGTTCACCGCCGGGTTCTTCGCGACTGCCTGCACGTGCAGGAAGAGCTTCTTGTCGAAATCCACGTCGGCCTCGTACTCCGCCACGTCGATCTGCACCGAGTAGCGACCCTGATCGTCGGTGGTCGTCCTCGCGATCACCGGATTCACCGGGCCGACCACGTCGTGTCGGATCTTGACCGTCACCTGCCGGGCCGGCTGGAGATTCCCGTCGACGCCGCGGTACTGGACCGTCCCGGAGAGGGTCGTCTTCCCGTTGGCCGCCGACAGGGACTTCGTGACCGTCACCGCAGAGGACTCGTCCGTGTCCACAGTGGTCGACGCGTGTGCGCCGCCCGAGCCACCCGCCCCGCTGGCGGCGGCCGTCGGCACGAGACTCAGCGTGAGCAACACTGCACCCACGACGACGAGCCCCAGCCGGAGTCGACTGCGAACGCACATCTCACCGCACCTCCGTGAGGTCGGTCGTGGTCTCGGCCTGTATCCAGGCGTCCTTGTTCTCCCGGTCGTAGACGACCGCGCCACCCGTCGCGAGTTCGACCGTCTCGGTCGACGGGCCGGTCGTCGCTCGATGCGAACCGTTCGTGATGTGGTTTCGAGCCATCACACTCCCTTCTCGGGCCGGGATGTACGTATAAACCCCTCAGCCTCAGCGCCAATCAGCGACGCTCACCCACGCTCCGCGCCAATCAGAACCACTGCAGTATTGCGATTCTGTATTCCGACCTCGAAGTAAGGACGTAAACGGTAAAAGGTTTTAAATAGCAGAACATCCGCCGGCGATTTGCCGACGGCCACTCCGGTGGTCCGTGGCGTCATTTCGAACGATCCCCCACTATCAAGTCGGTTCACGAACACGACCGATTCGAACACGCGTCGTGCGGGGTGAGGAATGTCAGACAGCGCCATCGGGGATCGAGTCGTTCGCCTGGTCGCCCTCGGAGCGGCTGTCACGGTTCTGGTCGCGGTCGCGTTCGGTGCGTCCGCGTCCGCGGGCGCGACCGGGGCCGTGGGGTCGAATCCGTCTTCCGTCGGCGCGCTGGCACCGGTGTCGGGCTACGACGCCGTCGTGACGCGGATCGATCTCGACCGGGACGGGGACGCTCGTTGGCAGGTGGAATTCCGCTACGAACTGACCGACCGGGCCGCGCGGCGCGCCTTCGCGCGGGCACGAACGAACGTCTCGAATCCGCCGGGTGTCTTCGTGGGACGGATGCGACGCGCCGTCGACCGGGCCCAGCGAGAGACGGGGCGGTCGATGGCGGTCGAGAACGGGTCGGTCCGGACCCACCGGTCGGTACCCTCCGGCCGGTTCGGCGTCGTGACCTACCGCTTCACCTGGACGAACTTCGCCGCGACGCCCGCGTCGGACCGGTACGTCCTCGGCGACGCCATCGGCGGCCTCCGCCTCGGTGCGAAC
Source organism: Halorientalis persicus (assembly GCF_900110215.1). Taxonomy (GTDB): domain Archaea; phylum Halobacteriota; class Halobacteria; order Halobacteriales; family Haloarculaceae; genus Halorientalis; species Halorientalis persica. The sequence goes on from NZ_FOCX01000004.1 coordinate 179,077, forward strand.
GAGTCGCTCTGGATGGAGTGGCCCGACGCCTTCGAGCGAGCGTCGGTCACGCCCGACCCCGACGCCAGTCAGGCCCACGCCGTCCGCTGGACGGGGCCCGTGCAGTTCCGGACCGAAGACCCGACGGTCGCGCTGGACGCGACCGGCGTCGGCGGTTTCGACCCGGTACTGCCGGCCCTCGGCGGCGTGGCCCTGGCGCTCGTCCTCGCCGTCGGCTGGTACGGCTACGGACGGTGGTGGGGCGAGTCGGCGACGGCCGACGACGGCCCGGCCGGCGGGACGACAGCGGCTCCTGCCGACGCCGGCGGAGACGAGACGAGAGCGCGCGGGAGCGGAACTGCCGAGGACAGCGCCGACGACCCACCGGAGGAACTGCTCACCGACGAGGAACGGGTCCTGGGACTGCTGGAGGCCAAGGGAGGTCGCATGAAACAACAGGACCTCATCGCGGCCGTCGACTGGTCGCGGACGAAGGCCAGCGACGTGGTCAACGAGATGCACGAGGCCGAGCGCATCGAGGTCTACCGACTCGGCCGCGAGAACGTCCTCGCACTCCCGGGGGAGATCGAGGTGTGACCGTGCGCGTCCCGTGTTCCCCATCGCCCCGTCCACGTCCGGCGATTGAACGGTTCCGAAACGGCGCTGATTGGGCCGGAACGTCTGTGCCTTTCAACTCTCCCGGGTGCCTACCCGAGAGGTGGACCGACGAATGACTCGACTCAGTCGCGCCGTCGTCGTCGTGGCACTCCTCGTCGCACTCGCGACCGCCGGGAGTGCGCTGGCGGCGACGCCGCCCGAGCACAACGCGACCGCTCCGGGCACGGCCGTCGCCGGTGCCATCGACACACAGCGTGCCGAACTCGACGGCGACCTCGCCGCCGCCGACCTCCGGGACCGACTGGCCGCCGCCGAGACGCCGGCGGCGAGAGCCCGCGTCGCGGCCGCCGCGCTCGACGACGCGGAGTCACGGCTCACCACGCTCGAAGCCCGCACGGACTCGTTGCGCGCCGCCCGTGAGCGAGGGACGCTCGATGCCGACGCCTACGCGGCCCGGATCGGACCGGTCGCGGCGCGTGCCCGGGCGGTAGACAGACGCGTCCAGCGGGTCCGGACGGCGACAGTATCGCTGAACGCCGCCGTCCGCCGCGAGGCCACCGTCACCGGTGACCGGATCGACGCGGTGCAGTCCCGGGCCGCGGACGTGATCGCCGCCGACCCCGGCGGGACCGCCGGCCTCGGCGCGGGCTTCTATCGTCGCCTCGCGACAACGGTCGCGGCGTACAACGCCAGCGCCGGCAGTTACGACCTCGGCGTCCTCGGGGCACACGTCGACGGCGAACGCGTCACGCTCCGGATCGACCGGACCGACGGTGGCACCGGCGTCGTCTCGTTCCGGACGACCGAGGACGGTCGGATCCGGGACCTCCGGGCCGGGGCACACCCGGACACGACGCTGGTCGTCACGGTCGACGAACCGACGGCCAGACGCGTTCTGACGGCCGAGCAGTCCGACGCGGCGCTCAGGCAGGCGTTCGCGGCCGGGAAGATCACGGTCCGGGGCGTCGGCCCCCTCGCCGCGATCAAGTGGGCCGTCGTCGACCTCGCGCTCGGTGCCGCCCGGCTGGTCGTCGGCCTCCTCACCTGGCTCCTATGACACCCACGACACACCTCCGCCGGCTGGGTGCCCTGCTCGACAGGCTGCCGGCCGCCGAACGCATCGCCGTCGCTGGAATCGCCTTCCAGACTGTCCTCGCGGTCGGGCTGTTCGCTGTGGGATACGCCGACGGCGACCGGATCGGGGCACTCGTCGCCGCGGTCCTCCTCGCCGTCGCGGTCCTCGCGGGGGTGGCCACACTCCCGGCTGTTCTCCTGTGGCGGCTGGACCGCGCTCCGCGACTCGCGGCCGCATTCGCCGCCCTCGTCGGCCTCGCTACCCTGCTGTTCAACGAGGCCCACGTCACTGTCTGGCCCGTCTCGTTCGCGCTCGTCCTCGCCGCCGGCCGCGCGTGGGCCGGGGTCAACCTCGACGCGACCGACCTGCTCGCGCTCGACCCCGACCGATTCGAGCGAGTCCAGCCGCCGGCACGTGACACCGGTGGGGGAGACGGGGCCGCCGCTGGCGACACCGAGCACGACACGGAAACAGACTAGTCGGCCTCTCGCTCAGGCGCTCAGGACCTGTTCGAGTACGTCCGGGGCGTCGTCCAGCGCGTCGTCCAGCGCGTCGCCGTCGGGGCCGCCGCCCTGGGCGAAGTCCGGCGGGCCGCCGCCGCCACCGCCGACTTTGCTCGCGAGTTCGCCGACGACCTCGCCGGCGTCGATCCCGGCGTCGTCGGGCACCGCCACGACGAACTGCGCACCGTCTTGCCCGCTCCCGATGACGGCGATCTTCCCCTCCTCGACGAGGGCGTTCGCGGTCGCCCGGAGTTCGTCCATGTCGGCGTCGAGCCGCTGGATCACCGCGGGCGTCCCGCCCACGTCGACTTCCTCGCCGTCGTCGCCGGCCGCCCGGACTTCCGCCAGTTCCTCTTTGAGCTGTTCGATGGTCTTGCCCCGCTCTTTCCACTCCGTGAAGAACCGTTCGGCGGTCTCGGGCACGTCCTGTGGACTCACGTCGAGGGTGTCCGCGGCGTCGTAGAGGGCGTCCTCGGTCGCCTGGGTCGCCTCGACAGCGGCGTCACCGGCGGCGAACGTGAGTCGTTCCACGCCGTCCTGGATGCGTTCGGTGTTGAGGAGCTTGATCGCACCCACGTCGCCGGTGCGGGCGACGTGTGTCCCACCGCAGGCCTGGACGTCCTCGTCGACGTGGATCAGCCGGATCTGCTCGCCGGCCGGAATCCCGCCCTGGTAGAGGTCGAAGCCGTGTTCGGCTTCGGCCTCGTGGCGGTCGGGCCACTCCTGACTGACCGACGTGTTGTCCATCACGACCTCGTTGGCGAGGCGTTCGATCTCCTTGACCTGCTCGCGCGTGATCGGCTCGTAGTGGCGCACGTCCAGCCGGGCGCTGTCGGTGTGTTTCTGCGCCCCGGCCTGTCGGATGTGATCGCCCAGCACTTTTCGGGCGGCGTGGCCGACGATGTGGGTCGCCGTATGGTGGCGCATGAGCCGCCGTCGCCGGTCGGCGTCGATCCCCCCGCGGACGAACTCACCTTTGCCCGGGTCCTCGTCGACCCGGTGGAGGACGACGCCGTCGACGATCTGTACGTCCTCGACCTCGGCGGTCACGTCGTCGGTCGTGATCGTCCCGTGGTCGGCGGGCTGGCCCCCACCTTCGGGGTAGAACATCGTCTGATCCAGCACCACGTCGTAGCCGTCGTCCTCGCGCTCGAACACGTCGAGCACCATCGCCTCGAACTCCATGCGCTCCTGGTCCTCGTAGTAGAGGCGGTCGGTCTCGGGCAGGTCGGCCAGGCGCTCGCCGTGGGTCGACGCCTCGCTCTCGGCCTCGACGGTCTCGGCGTCGTGACGGTTCGCGACCAGCGAGTAGAAGTCGTCCGGGACCGCGACGTCGACGCCCCGCTCGGCGGCGATCTCCTCGACCATGTCCGGCTGGATGCCGTGGCTGTCGTACAGCTCGATCAGTTCCTCGGTCGGGATCGGCTCGCCCGAGGCGGCGTACTCCTCGGCCAGCTGGCGGACCTTCCGGCCGCCCCGGTCGAGCGTCTCGCGGTACTTCTCGACCTCGGTGCGGACGATGTCGCGGATCGTGTCGCGGTTGCGGTAGTCGAGCCGTTCGGCCTGCATATCGACGAGCTCGTCCAGCGGCGCGTCCACGCCGACGTTGTCACAGAGGCGCTTGGTCCGTCGGAGGACCATCCGCGCGAGATAGCCGGTCCCGACGTTGGAGGGCACGATGCCGTCGCCCAGCATATACGCCAGGGTTCGGGCGTGATCGGAGATGGCGTAGATATCTTCGAGGGGTGCCATCAGGTCCCGGAGTTCGTCGGCCGAGACGCCGACCTCTGCGGCGATGTCGGCGCGTGCGGCCTCCACGTCGTCCACGTCGTCGATGTCCAGCCCCCCGGCGAGGCGCGCGGCGTCGTGGACGATGGACTCCTCTTCGCTCGTCAGCTCGACCCCGGCGTTGTCCTTCAGGAAGGCGATCATGTCGGGGTAGATCGCCTCGTAGACGGTCGGCGTACCCTGGCTCATCCAGGTCCAGCGCTCGATGCCGTAGCCGGTGTCGATGACCCGCCGATCCATCCGGGAGTAGCGGTTGCCGTCCTTGAGCTCGTACTCGCCCTCGGGGTCCTGCTCGAAGCACATGAACACGAGCGTGGCGAGTTCCAGCCCGCGGTAGATGACCTCGAAGGCCGGGCCGGCGTTGCCGCCGCCGACCCACGGGTCTTCGATGAACGTCAACTCGCCCATGTCCGCACCCAGTGACTCGAAGAAGTCGACGCAGTACTCGACACACTGGTCCTTCCAGTAGACTTCGCCCTCGTAGGCGTAATCGGAATCCTCGGCGGCGTTGAACGCGTGGTGACCGCCCATCTCGAAGGCCATGGTGTGGCGGCCGGTCTTGCCCACGTTGTCGATGTCCTGCATCCGGATGCAGGGCTGGGAGACCACGAGGGGATTGGCCGGCGGTGGCGACTGCCCCGAGGTGACGTGGGGCTGGAAGTCGTAGATCGACGCCTGCGTCAGGAGCACGTCGTCACGCCAGCGGTTCGCGGCGACGGGGTAGGGATCGACCCGCTCGTGATCGTGGTCCTCGAAAAAGGAGAGAAACGTCTCGCGCATCTCCGACAGTGACAGCTCGTCGTCGAACCCCGGATTGTCGATGAAACTGTACTCCGCACACGGGGGCTCGCCACAGGTTGCCCGACTCCCGTCGAGCGTCCAGAAGTGGTCCCCACAGGCCGAACACTCCAGCCGGTGAAACCCCTTATCCTCGAAGTACTGGAGTTTGTACTCCTCCTCGAGCTCACTCATTCGTTGCTCTAATGTGGCCAACCGGGCGGTAAAACAGTTCCGAACAGCCGGCGAGATTCGCCGCCGTCTGGACGTTTCGAGATCCAGCGCCGCCCCGATCACGGGGGGCCGCCGCGTTCTTTTTGCCCCTCGCCGGTCTGTAATCGGCATGGCCGACACCGCACTCAGCACGGCGTCACGGCTCCCCGAACGCCGCCCGATCGCCACGCTCGTCCTCGCGATCCTCGCGTCCGAACTGGTCGGCAGCCTCGGCAACCTCCTCTCCCTGTCCGGCGTCACGACGTGGTACCCCACGCTGACGACACCGGCGTTCAACCCGCCGGGCTGGGTGTTCGGCCCTGTCTGGATCACCCTGTTCGCCCTGATGGGCACAGCCGCGTGGCTCGTCTGGCGGGGCGGTCTCGACGACCGGTCGGTCAGGCTCGCGCTCGCGCTCTTCGGGATCCAGTTCGCGTGCAACGTCGCGTGGTCCGGCGCCTTCTTCGGCCTGCGCTCGCCGTTGCTCGGGCTGGTCGTCATCGTCGCGCTGTGGCTCGCCATCGTCGCGACGATCCGGGCCTTCGCCCGCGTGGACCGACGGGCGGCGCTGTTGCTGGTTCCCTATCTGCTGTGGGTGAGTTTCGCGGCAGTGTTGAACTACGAACTCTGGCGGCTCAACTAGTCGTCCAGCGCGAGCGAGGCCAGTAGCGCCTCCAGCTGGATGCGCTCGTTGGCGCCCTCGGTGATCCGGTAGTCGGCCTCGCCGATGCGGTCAAGCAGGGTGACGGCGGCCTCGTCGTCCAGATCGAACTCCCAGACCGAACGGTGCAGTTGATCGATCACGTCACCGCCGGCGATCCCCTCGTTTGTGAGCAGGTCGTCGAGCGTCGACCGGGCGGCGAGGAAGTCGCCGTCCAGCGCCTGCGTGACCATCTCGTGGATCTCCTCCGGGCGTGCGGTCGAAGTGATGGCGTAGACGCCCTCCTCGTCGACCACGTCGCCGGTGACCGCGGCGGCCTGGAGGCCGTTGATCGCCCGGCGCATATCCCCGTCGGCGGCGTAGATCAGCGCCTCGACCCCGTCGTCGGTCACCTCGATGTCCTCCTCCTCGGCGATGATCCGGATCTGCTCCGCGACGGCCTCGTCCGAGAGCGGGTTGAACCGGAAGACGGCACAGCGGGACTGGATCGGGTCGATGATCTGGCTGGAGTAGTTACACGAGAGGATGAAGCGGACGTTGTTCGAGAACTCCTCCATCGTCCGGCGGAGTGCTGATTGCGCATCTGCCGTGAGGGAGTCTGCCTCATCAAGGAATATAATGCGGTAATTCGCCCCGCCGAAGGAGGACCGGGCGAAGCTCTTGATCCGTTCCCGGACCACGTCGATCCCGCGCTGGTCGGAGGCGTTGAGTTCGAGGAAGTGTTCCTGCCAGTTCTCCCCGTACAGATCCCGGGCGATGGCGAGTGCCGCGGTGCTCTTCCCGATTCCGGCCTCTCCCGAGAACATGAGGTGGGGCAGGTCGTCCCTGCTGACGTAACTTTCGAGGCGTTCGACGATGGTCTCCTGTCCGACGATCTCGTCGAGCGTCTGCGGGCGGTACTTCTCGATCCAGATCTCGTCCCGCCCGGCCCGCGACTCGGTGTCGGCCTCGCTCATAGTCCGGGCAACGAGTGGGCTCGTCATAAACTGCCCGGGACCGGTCTGCTCGGACCGTCCCACCCCGGGTAGGCCCTCAGTAACTACTGCCCTCCGGGCCCGCCCGCCGGTATGGACCGCGAAACGGATTTCCGCCTCGTCACCGCCATCGGGTTCGGGCTGTCGGTCTGGGTGCTGGCCAGTGCCCTCCGGAACCGACGGACCCGGCGGTGAGCGACACGCTCAAATCCGGTCGCCCGCTCGTTCGCACATGGTCACGGTCGAAGTCGTCGGCGAGGAGACCCGCGAGATCGACCCCGAGACACTCGGGTCCGATCCGACCTACGCGGACCTGGTGCGGGCCGTCGACTACAGCCCCCACGAGGTGTCCGTGCTGGTCGACGACCAGCCGGTTCCCGAGGATCGGGCGGTCGACGCCGACCACGTCCGTATCCTGCGACTGATCAAGGGCGGGTAGCACCGGCGAGGCGCGCCCGCTCCCACGCGCTCTTTACTCGCGGGCGGAAAGATCGACCCGATGGAGATACGCGAGGCGACGGTCGAGGACCTCCCGGCCGTGATGACGGTCTTCGACGGAGCCATGCTGGCGACCGACGTCGACGCCGTCAGGGAAGCCATCGACCGGGGTGACCTGCTGGTGGCCGCGACCGAGGGCCGCGTGCTCGGGGCCTGTCTGCTGGCCGGCGAGGAGATCGATGCAGTCGCGGTCCGGCGCGCGCGCCGCGATCAGGGCATCGGGGCGGCGCTGGTCGAGGCCGCCGCCGACCGCCGGGGCCGGCTCGTCGCCGAGTTCGACCCGCGGGTGCGGCCGTTCTGGGCGTCGCTCGGGTTCGAGATCGAACCCGCGGACGAACCGGAGCGGTATCGGGGTGTCCGCGAGTGAGTCAGTCCTCCAGCGGACGGACGCGTCTGCGGACCCGCTCGATGGCGTCGTCCGGCCGATAGTCGAGTTCCCCTGTCGGCGCGTCGTAGGTGACGACGCCCGCGTCCGCCAGCTTCGGGACGTGTGAGTGGACGAGCGCGATTTCGAGCCGTCCGGGCGACTGTCCGTGCACGCCGCCCGTGTTCGCGAGGTGGGCGGCGGCCTCCTCGACGGTGATCGGCCCGTCCGCCGTTGCGAGGTACGAAAGCAGGTCCCGACGAGTCCGGTTGGCTAGCAGGTCCAACGCCGTGTCGACGACCGACGGCTCGACGCCCTCGCGGAACGACGCGAGCCGGTCCCCGAGCGGCTCCGCCGGCTCACGACCCGTTCGGTGGGCCAGTTCGTAGCTCGCCCACCGCGCGAGCAACTCGACGAACGCGACGGGCGTCTCGCCGAACGGTTCGTCGCGAGGGGTGTCGTCGGCGAAACAGAGTGTCCCCCGTGGTTGCCCCGCGAACTCGACCGTCGAGCCGACGTACGTCTCCAGCTCGAACCGTCGGTAGGCTGGATCGTCGTCCCACCCTTCCGCCCTGGCGTCGGCGACGGTGAGGGTCCCCGAGTCCGACGCGATCGTCTTCCGACAGTACGACTCGGAGAGCGGAGCCGTCTCAGCTTCCCGGAGGTTCCCCGCCATGCCCCACGTGAGTGCGATCTCCTGTCTGTCGGCCTCGACGTCGATGTTCGTCAGAAAGCCACACGGCACGTCGAGGTGGTCACTCTCGGTCGCCAGCGCCGCCTCCAGCCGCTGTTCGAACGGTTGGTTCGGATCGAACACGATCTCCGCGAGGTCGAACAGCTGATCGAGGTGCTGCGCTGCCCGGGGTTGGGCCGCCATAGCGGGTAGTATTCCCCAGTCGTTTCCTTAGCTCTTTGGGGGAAAATCGCCTCTAGAGGCCTCTTAATCCCGGTATTTCCGGTTCCGATACCTGACTCAGACGAGAGGTTCGACGAGGTCACGGCCGGCCGACAGAAGCGCCGCGACCCGCGCGTCGCTGGTGGCCTCCGCGTACACCCGGAGTTTGGGTTCGGTACCGCTGGGGCGGACCAGCAGCCAGGCCCCGTCCGCCAGGAAGATCTTGAACCCGTCCACGTCGTTGACGCGCTCGACGGCTGTGCCGGCGATCTCCTCGGGCAGTGCCCCGTCCAGATCCGCGATAACCTCGGCTTTGCGCTCGTCGGGACAGTCGACGCTGACACGGTCCTGGTGGACTTCACCGTGGTCGGCCTCCAGTGCGGAGACGCGCGCGTCGAGCGGGCGCTCGACGGCCGCGGCCGCGGTCAGGAGGGCGAGCGTGACGCCGTCCTTGTTCCGGAGGTGGCCCCGGACCCCGAAGCCGCCGCTCTCTTCGCCGCCCATCAGGGCGTCGGTCTCTTGCATCGCCTCGGCGACGTGTTTGAATCCGACCGGCGTCTCGGCGACGGTCTCGCCGTGAGCCTCGGCCACTCGGTCGACGATGGCGCTGGTCGAGACCGTCCGGACCGCCGACCCCGATTCGGATTCGAGCAGGTAGTCGTACACGGCGGCGAAAAACAGGGAGGGGTCCAGCACGCCGCGCTCCGGCGTGGCGACGCCGATCCGGTCGGCGTCACCGTCGTTGGCGATCCCGAGGTCGGCGTCGCCGCTCTCGACCCGCTCGATCAGCCCGCCGAGTTTCTCGGCGCTGGGTTCGGGCGACTCGCCGCCGAACTCGGGGTCGGTCTCACAGCGCAGGCGAACCACGTCCGCACCGGCGGCCTCCAGCAGGCGGTCGGTCACGTCGCGGCCGCTCCCGTGCATCGCGTCGTAGGCCACGGTCAACCCGTCGAGTTCGGCGTCGACGAACGACAGGGCGTGGTCGACGTACGGGCCGACGAAGTCGACTTCCTCGACGGTCCCGTGGTCGCTCTCGGGACGCGGGTCGGGTTCGGCCAGGTTGGCTTCGATGCGGTCGGTCACGTCCGCGGGGGCCGGCGACCCGTCGGCGGGGACGAACTTCACGCCGTTGTACTCCGGCGGGTTGTGCGAGGCGGTCACGACGAGCGCGCCGGCGAGGTCACGGTCCCGGACGGTCCAGGCTGTGACTGGGGTCGGACAGTCCCGCTCGGGGAGCAAGACGTCGAACCCGTTGACACAGAGGACGCGGGCGAGTTCCTCCGCGAAGCCACGCGAGTGTTCGCGGGCGTCGTACCCCACTGCCATCGTCCCACCCTCGTGTTCCGCCTGCAATACCGTGGCGACACCCTGTCCCACCATCCGGACGCGCCGGTCGGTGAACGTCTCCAGGGTGGCTCGCCACCCGTCGGTCCCGAACGAAATCTGGTCCATACGTGCTCTCGCTCGTGGCCCTGCAAAAAGTCACGGTTGCTGACAATCCTGTGGGGGTTCCACGCCGACCGACGCTCACTCCGCGATCAGTCGCTCCTTCTTGGCCCGGGAGTACTGTTTGATCTCGTACTCGCGGGACATGGCGGCCGATTTCGAGTCGAAAGCCTCGACGTGGACGAACTCGACCGGAGTGCGACCGCGGGTGTACTTCGCGCCCTCGCCGGCGTCGTGTTCGGCGACCCGACGCTCTACGTCGGTCGTGTAGCCCGTATAGAGGGTGTCGTCGGCACAGCGCAGCACGTAGACGTAGTGATCCGGCACGGCCGGACGGAGGACGTACTCGGCGGTGAGTGTTACGACGGGAAAGGGCAGTGTCGCCCGGCCCGCTGCCGGAGCAGTGCCGCTGAGATGGGCTTCGCGTGGTGTCTAGACCACGATTCGGGTGGCCACAGTGGCCGTCACGCTTTGTGAGCGCGCTCGCGTGCCACCTCGGCGATGCCAGCGTTCGCCGAGCAACTCGGGCAGGCGTGGACCTCGCCGTACTCGTCCGCGAAGACCCGAGCGAACTGGTCGGACACGTGCGCGCCGCAGTGATTACAGTCTGGCATTCGTCACTGCCGGCAGCGACCGACTGCCGACACTATACGTAGGGGTCGCGTGTACATATCCTCCATACCGGACCAGTAAGGTATCCTGTCGGGGCCGTGCAGTCCCTCGGTTTTCGGTCCTCACTCCTCGCGGGCGGCGTCGATCGTGCGGGCGATCAGTGCGGCCTGTGCGCCCGCGGTGAAGCCTGCGTCGACGTTGACGACGGTCAGGGCGGTACAGGATTGGAGCATCCCGTCGAGTGCGGCTTCACCCGCGCCGGCGTGGCCGTAGCCCGTCGAGACGGGGAGGCCGATGACCGGCGTGTCGACGAGACCGGCGACCACTGTGGGAAGCGCTCCCTCGCGGCCGGCGGCGACGATCAACACGTCGAGGTCCCGGAGCGCGGGCAACTGGTCGAGCAGGCGGACGATGCTGGCCACGCCCACGTCGTCGACGCGGTCGACCTGTGCGCCCATCTCACGGGCGAGTACCGCCGCCTCGCCCGCGGGTTCGGCGTCGGACGTGCCGGCGGTGACGACGCCGATGGTGGCGTCTAGCTCCGGGCGCTCGAATCCGTCGGCGTGGGCCACCAGCACGCGGGCGCGCTCGTGGTACGTGTCCGCGGCCTCGTGGCTCTCCAGTCGCTCTCGCACTGTGGCCAGCGCCTCGGCGTCCAGTCGCGTCACGATGGCACGGCCGGTCGTCTCGATGGCCGTGGCCGCCAGATCGGCCACCTCCGCCGGCGTCTTCCCGTCGGCCAGAATCGCTTCGGGGACGCCCGATCGCGTCACCCGGGCGGCGTCGAAGCGTCCGGCCTCGCCGGTGGCGTAGCCCGCAAGTTCTGCCTCGGCCTCGGTGGGGCTCAGTTCGCCCGCCGCGACCGCTTCGAGCAACTCGCGCATACACCCCCTCCACGCTCGACCCACTCTTACCCATCGACTCGGCCACAAAAAGACAACGAATCGACATATATTCTTTCGGACCAAAGCGCGCGCGAGCGACCGGCTGACGGGTGTACACGACCAGTTCGCCGGTTCGCGAGGGTCGATGTAGGGTGGCCGTTAAATACTGGCCAGTGGGTTTAAAAAGCGGAACCCGCGAAATCGGCTCAGACCCCCGTTAGTACCGGCGAGAAACTGCACAAACGGGAAAGTATTTAAACCACCCTCTGGAAAGGCCGCCTGTATGGCAGACCTGATCGTCAAAGCCGCCGTGAAGGAAGCGCTCGATGACATGAACGTCGCATCTGACTTCTACGACGCACTCGACGACGAAGTCGACGAACTGCTCGAGGACGCCGCGCGTCGTGCAGAGGAGAACGACCGCAAGACCGTCCAGCCGCGCGACCTGTAGGCTGGCACGTTCATTCGTTTTTTCACCGGGTACAACGACCACCAGCCGCGGGTCTCGCCTACGGTTCCCGAACCGTCGCGCCGTCGTCGGTCCCGACGTAGATCGCGTCGGCCAGGTCCACGAACAGCCCGTGTTCGAGGACGCCGGGTAGTGCCGAGAGGTCGGCGGCCAGACCCGCAGGCTCGTCGATCTGTCCGAACGCACAGTCCAGCACGAGGTTCCCGTTGTCGGTGACGACGGGGCCGTCCTTCCGTTCGGCGTCGCGCAGTTCGGGGTCGCCGCCCAAATCGCGGACGTGGGTGGCGACCGGTTCGCGGGCGTCGGGGAGGACTTCGACTGGAACTGGGGCCGACAGTCGGTCTGTGAGTTTGGACTCGTCGGCGACGATCAGCAGGCGGTCGGCGGCGGCGTCGACGAGCTTCTCGCGGGTGTGGGCCGCCCCGCCGCCCTTGATCAGGTTCCCGTCGGCCACCTGATCGGCCCCGTCGATGGCGATGTCCGGCGTCGCGTCGTCCAGCGTCGTCAGGGGAACCCCGACCTCGCGGGCGAGTGCCCGCGACTGGTAGGACGTGGGGACGCCCTCGATGTCCAGCCCCGAGTCCACCGCCCGGCCGAGTGCCCGGATGGCGTGGGCCGCGGTGCTGCCGGTGCCTAGCCCCACGACCTGCCCGTCGTCGACGGCCTCGGCGGCGGCCTCGCCGGCGCGTCGCTTCTCCTCGTCGCTCCCGCCGCGTTTCATGTCCGGGGGCACCGCGTCCGCGGACAAAAAGCCGCGGATTCCTATGAGGTGGATACTTTTGAGGGTCAGACCCGTCGCCCCGCGTATGTTCGGAACCAGCGGCATCAGGGGCCCGGTGGGTGAGACGGTGACTGCGGATCTGGCGCTCTCGGTCGGGCGTGCCCTCGGGGTCGACACGGCGCGGGTCGTCGTCGGCCGAGACCCCCGCGAGAGCGGCGAACTGCTCACCGATGCCCTGACGGCCGGCCTGCGCGAGTCCGGGACCGACGTACTGGATCTGGGCCTGGCGGCGACGCCGACCGTCGCCCGCGCCGTGGCGTGGGAAGAGGCCGACGCCGGTGTCTCCATCACCGCCTCGCACAACCCCCCACAGGACAACGGGATCAAGCTCTGGCAGGCCAGCGGCCAGGCCTTCGACGCCGACCGCCGCGAGACCATCAGCCAGCGCGTCCGCGACGAGGTAGCTGACCTGCGGGACTGGGACGGCCTTGGGGACCGCCGCGAGGTCGACGCCCGCGAGCGCCACGTCCGGGCGCTCGTCGACGCCGTCGAGATCGCGGATCCGCCGTCGGTGATCGTCGACGTGGGCAACGGGGCCGGCGGCGTCACCGTCGACGCCCTGCAGGAACTGGGGTGTACCGTCGAGACGCTCAACGCCCAGCCCGACGGCTCGTTCCCGGGCCGTCCCAGCGAACCGACCGCCGAGAACTGCGCGTCGCTGGCGACGCTCGTGGCCGAGACCGACGCCGACCTCGGGATCGCCCACGACGGGGACGCGGATCGGATGCGCGCCGTCGCGGGGGACGGCACCTATCTCTCGGGCGACGTGACGCTCGCGCTGTTCGCCCGGGCGGCCGCCGAGCCCGGCCAGTGCGTCGCCGCACCCGTCGACACGAGTCTGGCTGTCGCCGATCACCTCGCCGAGATCGACGTGACCGTCGAGCGCACGAAAGTGGGCGACGTGTACGTGGCCGAGCAGGTCGCCGAGGACGGCGTGGCCTTCGGCGGCGAACCCAGCGGGGCCTGGATCTGGCCCGACGCGACGCTGTGTCCCGACGGGCCGCTGGCGGCCTGCCGGCTGGTCGAACTCGCCGCCGAACGCCCGCTGGCGGAGCGGGCCGCCGAGGTTGACACCTACCCGATCCGCCGCGACAGCGTCGACGTCGACGACAAGGCCGCCGTGATGGAGCAGGTGCGGGACCTCGTCACCGAGCGCTACGACGCCGTCGAGACGCTGGACGGGGTGCGCGTCGATCTGGGCGACGGCTGGTTCCTCCTGCGAGCCAGCGGCACCCAGCCGCTGGTCCGGATCACGGCCGAGGCTCGCGAGGCTGGGTGGGCCGAGACGATCTTCGCGGACGCTCGGGACCTGCTGGAAACCGCGAGGAAGTGAAGGGGTGGTTCCGGGTGGCGGGCGTCCCGCCGGGGTGGCTATCCGCGCCGCGTCGACCGCGCTTGTCGGACGTCAGCGCCGTCGCGAATCTTGTCCTCACACTGCGGGCAGACCCGTGGTGCTTGGATGCCGTTCGGTGTGAAGACACGTGCATACGCGGCAGTGACAAAAGCGCCGCAGTTCTGACATTCCGGCATACATCCGATGCATAGGAGGGTGTTGTCTTAACTTTGGGTGGTGGTTGTGACACTCTCCCGCGCCGACGAACGCCTCGGAAACCGCCACGGACCGCCAGTCCGGTCGCTACCGGAACGGCTTGCCGATACGTCGGCACCGCGATGTGCCGGATCGCAGTCACCGATCGTCGTGCGCGTCTTCTCACACTGCTGTCACGGGAACGCCGGGGGCGACACCGACATAGCCTTTTGCCGGTGGCGGCCCTACGCCGGGCTATGGCACGTACTGCCGTCGTCGCTGGTGTTGGGCCCGGACTCGGCGAGTCGATCGCCCGACGATTCGCCGACGAGGGCTGTCAGGTCGCCCTGTTCGCCCGCTCGAAGTCGTATCTGGACGATCTCGCGGCCGAGCTGGACGAGACCGCCGGCGCTGGGCTCGCGGTCCCGACCGATCTGACCGACCCGGACGCCATCGCCGCCGGGTTCGCGGCCGTTCGCGATGCCTTCGGCCCCGTCGACATCCTCGTCAACCACGCCAGTGCCGCCTCGTGGGATGGCCTCACCGATATCGCCGCCGAGTCGTTCGACCGCGCGCTCGCCGTCGGACCGAAAGCCGCGCTCCACTGCTCGCAGGAAGCCGTCGGGGATATGCTGGACGGTGAGGGCGGTACGGTGATCTTCACCGGCGCGACCACCTCCGTCCGGGGTCGGGAGGGCGCGGTCGGGTTCTCCGCCGCGAAGTTCGCCTGTCGCGGAATGGCCGAGTCGATGGCCCGCGAACTCGGCCCCGAGGGCGTCCACGTCGCCCACGTCGTCCTCGACGGGATGATCCGACCGCCCGACGGCGAGGTCGAGAACGACGCGGACTACCTCGACCCCGACGCCATCGCCGACAGCTACTGGCACCTGATCGAGCAGGACCGCGGTGCGTGGACGCTGGAGCTCGATTTGCGACCGCACACCGAGAACTTCTGAGGGTCAGCGATTCCGGCCGAGTTCCTCGTGGCTGGTCACCCAGTCCGAGGCCGAGATGGCCGAGGCCAGCGAGAGTTCGCCCGCCAGCACCACGCCGGCGGCGATCTCGGCGAACTTGTTGACGTTGCCCGCGCCGTCACAGTCCAGCATTTCTAGGGCCTCGTTCTGGGTCGGCAGACCCGTCCCGCCGCCGTAGGTCGCGACGATGAGTGAGGGAATGGTGACCGAGACGTGGACCGAGTTGTCTTCGAGCAACGTGGCGTTGACCAGCGCCGCCGACGACTCGGCGACGTTGGCCTCGTCCTGTCCGGTGGCGATGTACAGCGCCGCCAGCCCGTTGGCCGGGTGCGCACCGTTGGTGTTGGCCCCCGCCAGCATCGACCCGAGGTTGGCGACCTCGCCGTGGTGGACCAGACTCTCCGGATCGGCTCCGAGGTGGTGCGTGAACACCTCTTCGGGGATGGTGGCCTCCGCAGTCACCCGCTTGCCGCGGGTCATCATGTCGTTGACCTGGGAGTGTTTCTTGTCCGTCGCGAAGTTTCCCTCCAGATAGAAGTTCTCGACGTAGCCGGGGAACTCGCTGAGGATCCAGTTACAGGCCGCGAAGGTGGCCTTTCCGACCATGTTCTGGCCGGCGGCGTCCCCGGTCTTGAAGTCGAACCGGAGGAACGCGAGGTTGTTGGTGAGATAGTCCTCGATCTCGACCAGTTCGGCGACGCTGGAGGTCTCTTCGGCTTTCTCCCTGACGGTGTCGTAGTGGTCGAACACCCAGTCCCGGAAGTCACGGGCGGTGCGGGCGTCCTCGAAGACGAACACGGGCGCGCGGTTCATCCGGTCGTCGACCACGGTGGCTTTGACGCCGCCGCTGAGGTTCAGCGCCTTCATCCCGCGGCTGTAGGAGGCGACGAGGGTTCCTTCGGTGGTGGCCAGCGGGATCGGGTACTCGCCGTCTGCGTGTTCGCCGTTCACCTTGAGCGGGCCAGCCAGCCCCATCGGCATCTGGGCGACGCCGACGAAGTTCTCGATGTTGCCTTCCAGTTCCTGGGGATCGACGGAGTACTCCGCGATGTGTTCGATGTCGGTGTCGGTCCGCTCGGCGAGATACTCGTGGCGCTCGTCGATAGCGGCCTCGCTGTAGTTGTCGGCTTCGTCCCTGGGGACGCTCGGCACCGTCTCCTCGTCGCGAATGGTGTCGGTGACCGACAGCGACAGTGAGCCGAACGGATGGGCCACGAAGTCGATCTCGATGTCGTGGTCGCCGGTCGGGAGTTCCAGCTCCGCGACGGTGACGTACACCGTCCGTCCCACCGGGAACCCCAGCGGGTCGTCCTCGTCGACCTCGGTGAGCCCGTAGGTTTCTCCCTCCGAGGTTTCGAGGGTCACGTCGCTGGGCATGACCTCGTCGCCGTTGATCTCCAGCCGTTCGAGGCCGCCGAATTCGGCGTCTTGCAACCTGTTTTTCACCTCGAAGCGAACGCCGTCGTCGGTGTTCGTCAGACTCCCGTACGTGTAGAGCCGTTTCAGCACCTTCTCGGGCACGTCGAGCGAGACGACGCCGCTCCCGCCGACGAGGTTCGCGTAGAGCCTGTTCAGTATACCGCTGTCTGGCTTCGGGACGACCATTGTATCTGTTTCTTCCCGAAAAACAAGATTAAAATTTTCCATCTCATTCAAGAATGGCCGAAGATATAGCATCTAGGATTAAAATGCCCGAACAAATCCGGCCGTGCTTGACCCCTCTCAGCTGTCCGGTGCCGCCGCTGGTCGGTGTCGTCGAGTCGAGACACGTCTACCTGGGGCCACGACCGTCAGGTCTCCAGTCGATCGAGCACGGCGTCGGCGTCGTAGTTCAGCGTCAACTCCCGCGAGCGGCCGCGGCCGTCCACGTCGGTGTAGGTGGCGTCGATGATCCCGAGCTGGTCGAGTTTGTTGATGATCTCGGAGTAGCGGGTGTAGCCCAGGTCGGTCCGCTCGTGGAAGGTCTCGTAGACTTCGCCGGCCTGCTCGCCGGAGTGTTCGGCGATCACGGCGACGAGGGCCGCTTCGCTGTCCGAGAGGCCACGGAGCGCTCGCGAGAGGTGGACGAACTTGGACTTGTCGTAGGCCTCCTCGACGTCCGCGACGCTGACCTCCTTGGCGGCGCGCATCTCGGCGTTGAGCCCGGCCCGCCGGAGCAGGTCGATCCCGACCCGCAGGTCGCCGTTGGACTCGGCGGTGAGTTCGGCCACCCGGTCCAGCACCGTCGGCGAGATCATGTCGTCGTGAAAGCCCCGGTCGACCCGCTCGCGCAGGATGTCGACGATCTCGGCCTCGCCGTACTTCGGGAAGTACACCTCCTCGGGCCGGAACACCGACTGGACGCGGCCGTCGAGTTCCTCGATCACGTCCAGATCGAGGTCCGAGGAGATACAGATGACGCCGATCTTCGCACCGGCGTGTTCCTCGTGGGCGCGAAGCAGGGAATAGAGCGTGTCCGAGGCCTCGTTCTCGTAGAAGAGGTAGTTCACGTCGTCCAGGGCCACCACGAGGACTTCCTCGTCGTCGACCAGCCGGTCGGTCACCTGCTCGAACAGCCGCTTGAAGGAGATGCCCGAGGATGGCGGCTCGTAGTCGAAGATGCCCTCGAAGAGTCTGGAAAAGACCGAATAACGGGTGCCGTTGACCTGGCAGTTGACACGGACTGCCCGCACGTCCGTGGTTTCTGCCCGCAACTCGGTGAACAGCTTCTGGATCGCCGTCGTCTTCCCCGTTCCGGGCGGGCCGCGGGCGACGACGTTCAGCGGTCGCGAGCCCCGGACCGCCGGCCGGAGCGCGTACTTCAGGCTCTCCATCTGCGAATCGCGGTGGTGGAACGTCTCGGGCAGGTAGTCGATTTCGAAGACGTGTTCGTCCCGGAACACCGACTCGTCCCACGAGAGCATCCCCTCCTCGGGGTCGTCGGTCATCACTTTCACCAGGCTCCCCGTCGCACTTAGTGTTTCGCCAGCCTTCGCTCAGGCCACCGGCAACTCGACGACGAACACGGCCCCGGACGTGTCGTCGGGCCGATCCTCGACCCACACGTCGCCGCCGTAGCCCTCGACGAGACAGTACACGAGATAGAGGCCGATCCCCGAGCCCGGACTGTCCAGTCCCTTCTCGCCTTTCCCGAAGATCGTCTCCTTCTGTGAATCGGGGACGCCGGGTCCGTCGTCGGTCACGCGGACACGCACCACGTCGCCGTCGCGCTCGGCTCCGACCGACACCGTCGGCGACGGCCCGTCGTTGTGCTGGACGGCGTTGTTCAGCAGGTTCCGAAACACCGACGGGAGCATCCCGTCGGCCGCGACCCGGGCGTCGGGCAACTCGCCGTCGACCTCGAAGGTCGCGTCCGGGTAGGACTCGCGGTGTTTCTCGATCTCGGTCCCGAGGGCATCGGTGAGGTCGGTCGGTTCGGGTTCGATCTCCCCGTCGCCGACCACGACGTCGACGTGATCCCGGGCGATCTCGGTGAGTTCCACGACGTGTTCGCTGGCCCGCTCGATCCGGTCGAGGGCGTCCCTGCCCCCCTCGTCGACGTGGGCTTCGAGCGCTTCCAGCCACGCCAGCACGACGGTCATGTCGTTGCGGATGTCGTGGCGCACGACCCGGTTGAGGACCGCCAGTTGTTCGGTCCGTTCGGCCAGTCGTCGCTGGTGTTCGACCCGCTCGGAGATGTCCCTGACCGTCGCGACGACCTTCCGTAACTCCCCACCGAACCGGACCGCCGACAGCCGGATGTCGATCACGTCGAAGATACCGCTCGGCGACTCGATGTCGAGCTGTGTCCGGTCGTCGCCGCTCTCGACGAACGCCTCGAAGGCCCGCTGGAACTGTTCGACGGGCTCCTCGCTGGCTACGCCCTCCTCGGCGAAGACTCGCACCGTGTTGCCGATCCAGCGCTCCCGTTCGATTCCCGTGACCGTGGCGATCCGCGGGTTGACGTACTCGATCGTCCCGTCGGTGTCGAAGACGTACACCCCGTCGCTCACGTTCTCGACGATCGTCTCGTAGAGGGTGGCTTCCCGCTCGGAGTCTTTTAGATCGGAAATATCCCTGACTCTGGCACAGACGGTTTCGTCGTCACCCGATCCGACGACCGAGAGCGCCACCTCCGTCCAGAACGTCGTGCCGTCGCTGTGCTGGTGGTACCACTCGATCCGCGTCGGTCCGTGTTCCCGCGCCCGATCGACGAGTTCGTCGGGGCTCGCCGGCCACTCCCAGCCGTCGGCCGTCACGTCCGACAGCGTCACGCCGTCGACCTGGTCCGCACTGTAGCCTAGCAACTCGCAGTACCGTTCGTTGGCGTCGAGAATCTCCCCAGTGTCGGGATCGAAGACGACGAGCGCGTCGGCGGCGTGCTCGAAGAGTGCCCGGTAATCTACTTCACCCGTCATTCTTGGCACCTATGTCGATCCCGCACATGACGCTTTTGCCCGCCTCGGACGCGGTACCGGGGCCTGCCGCTCCCGCCCACCGACACGTTGCCCGTCGCCAACCGGCGACGACCGCCCGGTTAGCTCGGGCCCTAACCCCGTGGGACGCTGCATCGCGATTCACCACGACCCGGAATCGGCGTCCGACGCACGCGACTGGCCGGGAGACAGTGTCGCCGTCGGGTGTGCCGGCGGTGGTAAAGAGTTAACAGCACGACACCAGAACCATCGCGACAGGCAACACGTCCGGGGGACGTGGGGATCAATGCACTGGGTACTCGTCGCCTCGACTCTCGTCGTCGGTACTGGTGTCACACTGCGTGTGCTCGGGTGTGACTCAGCGGGCACGACCGCCCGAGTGACTGCGCCGACCGTCGCCGTCCCGCTGTTGGTCGGGACGGCGAGCGCCGGCGCGGTCGATCAGGTGGGAACGGTCGCGTGCCAGCTCGGCATCGGCGACCTCGTCACCTTCGTGCTGGCGGCCCTCGCGGTCTTCCACGTCGTGGCGGGAGCGATCAAGGCGACGACAGCGTTCAACGCTCTCGGCTCGACCCGTGCCGACCGCCAGCGCCGGGGCCGCCGCGCCATGATCGGCGCACTCCAGGTGACCGCCGGTGCCTTCTTCCCCGCCGTCGTCGGCGCGATCTTCACCGTCGTCCTCGACTTCGAACTCGGCGCGTGTATCCACCTCGTCTGACCCGCTCGCATTTTGGAGGCGCTCCCTGCGGTCGTCCTCGCTCCGCTCGACCACATTGCTCGCGGCTCCAGCGGTCGCCGCTCGCGTTCTCGGGGTCTCGCACCGGAAGACTCGCTTTACTCGTCTTCCGAGCACCCGCTCGCTCCGCTCACGGGAGCCCCGCTCGACCCCTCTACTCGCGGGTCGTTCCTCTCACGGACTACGTCCGTTCGAGCCTCCCTACTCTTCGAACTTCGCCAACAATCTCCGATAGAACGCCTTCGACCGCTCGTCCCCGTCCTCGGCCAGTTTCTCCACGATCAACTCCGGCGTCGAGCGCGCCAACTCGCCCTTGACCGGCGACCGATTCACCCGAAGCTCCCCGTCTTCGAGCCCGACGGCCTGAATCCCGTCGACCTGTACGTCGGAGTCGGCGGCCGCCCGGATCTCCCGGGCGAGGTGGGAGACGAACACGGCCGTCGCACCCCGCTCGTCGAGCGCCTCCAGAATCCCAGCCATGATCTTCGCGCTCGCACCCGGTTCGGTGATGGACTCCAGTTCGTCCACCAGCACGAGCTTCCGCGCCGAGGCGGGCGTCTCGCCGTCGTCACCATTCCCCCGCTCGTCGCCCACGCCGGTCACCAGCCCGCCGAACTCCCGGAGCGTGGATTCGAAGGCTCCCGCGTCGAGGGTACCCTGGGTCTTCGCGTGGTAGTGCAGTTCGGCGAGTCGCTCGACGCGGGCCGCCTGGGCCGGCACCGGCAACCCCATGTGCGCGAGGACGACGATCAGCGCCACCAGATCCAGCGTCGAGGTCTTCCCACCGCTGTTGACGCCCGACAACAGCGTCACGCCGTCGACGCCGTAGTCCACGGGCTCGACGGCCTCGAAGGGCACGTCCAGCAGCGGCGAGCGCCCGCCCTCGATCTCGAAGCCGCGTTCCCCGTCGGCGTTCGTCAGCGTCGGCATCGTGCAGTCGAAATCGCGGGCGAAGCGTGCGACTGCCAGCTCTACGTCCAGATCCAGCGCGGCGTCGACCAGTTCCTCCGCGGCCGGGCGCGCGTCGGCCAGCTCGCCCGCCAGTTCTCGCTTGCGCCGGGTCGCCCGCCGGTCGCGGGCCGCCGTCAACTCCTCGCGGAGGCGGGAGACGACGGACTCGTCGCGCTCGACCGGAAAGGTGGGCTCGTCCGGGAACGTCTGCCGGGCGATGCTCTCGGTGTCGCGCAACTGCAGTGCGTCCACGAGGTGGTCGCGGGCCGCCGCCACGGCCTCGGCGTACTCGTCGGCCAGTTCCCGACCCAAAAGCGAGTCGACGCCCGCGCCGCGCTCGACCAGCGTGAGCAGGTCCGCGCCCTCGATGGTCACGTCGCGCTCCTCGATGGCCTCGCGGAGTCGGTCGTTGGCCACGGACTCGGCGGTCGAGACCGCGGCGTCCAGGTCGTCGACGGCCGTCGTCAGCCGGTCGAGTTCCTCGTCGCCCCGGACCTGTCCGTCGTCGTCGAGCTGGGCGAGGGCGTCGGCCAGTTCGTCGAGGTCACAGTCCACGTCGATACCGGCCCGCCGAGCCACTTCGGCGGCCGCCCGGAGGCTGTCGCGGTTGCGCGCGAAGAAAGTCAGCACGCGCTCGGGAACGACCTCGGCCGGGTTCTCCAGCGCGTCCGGTTCGACGCGCACGTCGCCGTCGACCTCGACACCCGTGAAGTTCTCGTCGAGCGCGATCACGGTGGCGTACCCCCGCGCGAGTTCCGAGAGCGTCCGGGCGTCGTCGACGAGTTCGACGCTGACCTCCGGGATCGCCTCCTGGGCCCGAGCGTAGGTCTCGGCGTCGCCGGTCGCGAGACAGCGGTCGCGGATCCGCACGTCACCGGGCGCGTCGAGCGGTTCCACGTCCGCGAGCGCGTCCCGGACCGCCGGGTCGGGGTCGCGGTCCATTGCCGCCGTCGCGAACTCGCGGACCTCCTCGATCCGGGATGCGGTGGCACTGGGATAGATCGTCTCCAGTCGCCGAGCGGCGTAGTCGGTGACCGTCCGTTCCTGGAGCAAGGCGAGCGCTTCGCGGTAGAGTTCGTTCGCGCGGTCGGTCCCGAGGAAACCGCCGGGATCGTCGTGGTCGCGCCTGATCGCGCCGCGCGCGATCCGGGCCGCCCGTCCCTCGCTGATGCCGGGTGCGCGGGCGATGGCGGCCACGTCCCCCTCCCGGAGCGCACGCTCGGGATCGTCGAGTTCGGCCAGTCGCTCGGCCGTCTTCGCGCCGACCCCGGGAATCGCTTCCAGGTCCATCGCCCCCTCCTACCGAACCCGAGGCCAAAAGCGTTCCCGGGTCGGCACGACGGGCCCGCGTTCAGGACCCGTCCGAGCCGAGATCGAACACGTCGGGCTCGTCTTCGAACGCCGCGGCCGCCCCCTGCTCGTCCGCGTCGGCCGTGTCCGCGGCCGACTCGATCTCGTCGTCCACGTGATCTACGTCCGCGTCCTGAGCCCTCTCGACCGCGTCGTCGACGAGTTCGAGCACGTCGCCCTCGTCGGCTTCGGTCGCGCTCCCGTCCGTCTCCGCCGTGTCGTCCCCGGCCATCGCTGTCGCCCGCGGGATCTCGGCCGTCAGCCGCGGCTCTGCCGTCCCGTCCGATCCCGTCTCGGTTTCGGTGTCGCCATCGCTCGTCGCGGCCACGGCGTCGACAGGTTCGCCCGTATCTCCGCCCCGCTCGTCCGGTTCGGTGTCGTCGGCACCGGCGTCGACCGAGTCGACCCGCTCGTCTGCGCCGGATTCGGCCCCGTCGCTGGTATCCACCGTCCCGGCGGGGTCGTCGGGGTCGGCGTCGTCGGAGTTGGCATTCTCGGACTCTTCCGGGCCGGTCGTCGCCGGTTCCGCGCCGGTCTCTCCTGGTTCCGACCCGGCGCTGGGGGTCGCGCCGCTGTCCGTGTCGGCGGTCGCTTCGTCAGTATCGGGTTCGTGTCGGTCCACGTCCGGAACGCCGTCGGGGCTCGCAGTCTCTCCGTCGGGCACGACGGCCGCCGCGTCGACCGCGGGGAGGGCCGCGCCGATCTGCCGGTAGGCGTCGGCGGCCGCGTCGTCGGGTGCGGCGGCCGTGATCGGCCCGCCGGTCGTGTGGTGTGGGACGATCCCCAGCAGGTCACTGTCGAGTTCGCTGGCGGCCGCTCGGGCCCGCCGTCCTCCGCCGTGGGTCACGACCGCGCCGAGCAAATCCGCACCCACGTCGGCGGCGAGTCGACCCGCCCTCTCCATGTCCTCGACGGCGTTCGATTCAGGCGTCGTCACCAGCACGACCCCGTCGACCTCCTGGTAGGTGATGACCGACTCGTTCTGCAGGCCCGGGGCTGTATCGACCAGGACCACATCGTAGGCGATTCCGAGCAGATCGAACACCTTCCGGAGGCGGTCCGGGTTCGCGTCGGCGAACGACGCGAGGTCCCGGTCGCCCGGAATCACCGCGAGGCCGCCCGGGCCGTCGACGACGGCCTCCCGCACTGCCGCCTCCTCGGCCAGCACGCTGTGGAGCCCCGGTTCGTGCTCGACGTGTACCTGTCGCCCCACGTCCGGCATCGCCAGATCCGCGTCGACGACGACCACCTCGTAGCCGGCCTGTCCCAGCACGACGCCGAGGTTGATCGCTGCCGTCGTCTTGCCGACGCCTCCCTTGCCGCCGGCGATTGCGTAAATACCGTCCCCCATCGTTCGTTTCACGACACTACCGACTGATATAATCGGCGCCGTTACTTGCCGGCAGTTTAAATGATTTCACCGCTGTCGGACGTGAGACAACGGGCTTTTGCGCCGCGACGGCCAAGCCGGGGTCATGGCAGCCGAGGACACCAGTGTCGACGCGGACGCGGTTTCGGACAAGATCGCGGCCGTCCGCGACGACCTGGCCGAGATGGACGGCGTGTTGATCGCCTTCTCCGGTGGCGTCGATTCGAGCGTCGTCGCCGCCCTCGCTCACGACGCACTGGGTGACGACGCCGTCGCCTGCACAGCCAAAAGCGAGACCCTCCCCGCCGAGGAACTGGAGGACGCGAACCGGGTGACCGACGAGATCGGCATCCGGCACGAGATCGTCGAGTTCTCGGAACTCACCAGCGACGAGTTCGTCCAGAACGGCGAGGACCGCTGTTATCACTGCCGGTCGCTGCGCCTCTCGGCGATGTACGACCACGCCCGCGAACTCGACATCGGCGTCGTCTGTGACGGCACGAACGCCTCCGACACCGGCGAGGGCCACCGCCCCGGCCTCCGGGCCGTCGAGGAACTCGACGCCTACTCGCCGCTCCTGGAACACGGTATCACCAAGCCGGAGGTTCGAGAGATCGCTCGCCGGTACGACCTCTCGGTCGCCGACAAGCCCTCGATGGCCTGTCTCTCCTCGCGCATCCCGACGGGGCTAGAAGTCACCGAAGAACGGCTCTCCCGGATCGAGAAGGCCGAACGCCTCCTGCGGACGTGGGGCTTCGAGCAGTTTCGCGTGCGCGACCACGACGACCTCGCCCGGATCGAGGTCGCCGAGGACGAGCTGGACGTGGCACTGGACCCGGACTTCGTGCGAGCGGCACGGGACCACATCGGCGACCTCGGCTTCGATCACGTGACGCTGGACCTGCACGGCTACCAGACTGGCAGCGTCAGCCCCGACGACGAGGACGACGAACCACTGGTCGAGGACGTGTTCGACGCCGACTATCCGACCGGGGAGTGACTGTCCGCGAAACTGGATCCAAAACGACGAGCCGGTCGCGCAGTCACGGGCGCGTGAACTACTCGGATCGCTCTTCGATGGCCTCTATCCGTTGGTTCAGCTCCGCCACGGAACGAGACAGGGCCCACAACTGAAAGACGATCACGACGAGAAGCGAGACGACGATGGCTGCGACCGCGTACTCGATCGGTGCCACGACCGCGGTCCCGACGACGACCGAACCGAGCAAGAGTGCGAGCAACAGCCTCGCGAACGACTCCGAACTGATTCCGCTGGACGGGTTCGATTCCTCGTCGTAACTGGACATCGGTAGTCGCCAAATCAGTCAGTGGGTCAATACTTCTTTCGCTCCGAAAACCATCTCTTCGACAGCCGATCTGTCTCTCAGAACGGACACCGTCGCTCACTCCGTCGCCTCGATGTCCCGATACCCGGTCTCGTTCTCCCGGACGACGTCGGTCTCACCGGTCTCGTGATCGTAGCGGAGTTCGTTCACCGCGCAGTTGCGCTGTGAGAGCGTCGTGATCGCCGTCGGGAGGTCCATCCCGCGGACGTGCGCGAGCAACACGTAGATCGGGCCGCCGTGGGTCACCACCAGCACCTCCTCGTCCGGGCTGGCCTGCTCCAGCAGGTCCTCCCACGCCACGAGGACGCGCTCGCGGGCCTGCAAGAGGCTCTCACCGCCCGCAGGGACGCTTTCGAGGCCGAGCATCCCGGTCGACCCGCGGTGTTCCGGGAACTCGCCGAACACCTGTTCGTAGGTCAGTCCCTGAAACTCGCCGAAGGAGCGTTCGCGCCACCCTTTCGTGAACTCCGGCTCGGGGAGCTCGCCGCCCTCGCGAGCCATGGCTGTGGTCTCGCGGGTACGCCGGAGATCGGAGGCGACGATACGGTCGAGGCCGTAGGTGTCGTCGAGGTGGCGGCCGACGGCGCGTGCCTGCCGGCGGCCGCGCTCGTTCAGCGGCGAGGCGGCCCAGCCCTGGATGCGCCCCTCGCGGTTCCACTCGGTCTCACCGTGTCGGACCACCACGACCGTCGTCATCGGGTGGGGGTTCGGCGGGGGTCGAAAAGAGTGTGCAGGTTTGCTACCGACTGCGTCGCCAGCGCCACAGCGCCAGGCCGCCCTCGTAGAGCACGACGACCGCCCCGACGGCGACGGCCGTCTCCGCCGACGAGAGGTAGGTTACGTCCAGATCCTGGAGCAGTGTCGGGTCCGGACTGGCGAGGTAGCCGAGGACGACCGCGCCGAGCCAGACCGGGACCCGGGCGCGGGCCAGCAGTCGCCGGACCCGGTAGTCACGGGTGACGCGTCGGACGAGGCGGTTGAGCCCCTCGAAGGCACCGATGATGGCGAGGCCGACGATGATCGGCGTGGCCGAGGTCAGCCCGAGGGCGGCGAGCCCGTCGATCACGACCGCCGGGAACTGGCCGAAGTAGCCCGCCGGCATCGGGGCCGGGCTGACGACGTAGGCGACGGCGGCGGTGACCGTGTACAGGAGCGGGCGCAGCGACGCCACCTGCTCGACGGCCGAGGTCCGTGCGTCCGTCCCCGTCCACCGGAGCAGGCCCAGCGTCCCCTCGAACAGGACGATCATCGTCGACGCGACGAGGATCGGTGCCATCCCGGTCGGGTCGGGACTGAAGAAGAAGGCGATGGTGAGGAAACCACCCCAGAAGTAGAGCCGTCGGGCTTCGAGCCAGCGCCGGGTCACGAGCCCCATCATGATCGCCAGCATCACGAACAGCGGAATCTGGAAGATGAAGGCGAACAGGCCGAGCATCATCACCATCAGGTTGAACGTCTCGCTCAGGCCGAAGGCGATGACGGCGGCGCTTTCCGAGTAGTAGAGGAAGTAGGTGAAGATGGCCGGCAAGACCAAAAAGAAAGCGAAGGCGACGCCGACGCCCGCGAGGACCAGGCTGGTCGGGACCGCCGCGAGGTAGTACTTCCGTTCGCGGGGGTAGAGCCCCGGGCGCATGAACAGGTACGTCTCGTAGACGAACACTGGGAGCGCGATGATGAAGCCGGCCAGCGTCGAGACCTTCAGGCGGGCGATCATCAGCGAGAGCGGGTGGTACACCCGCGGACAGGACGAGGCGGTTGCGCCGGCCGGCGGGGGACACTGCGAGGCCACGCCCGGCAGGAAGGAGAACCACAGGAACGTGATCAGGCGGTCGGCGAACGGAAAGGCGACGCCGGCGACGACGGCCATGGCGAGGACGACGACGCCCAGTCGACGGACCATCTCCTCGATGTGTTCCGTCAGGGGCATCTCCTCGTCGTCGGGCGCGCCCGGGGTGCCGGTGCCCGTCCCTGCCCCCGGCGGATCACCGCCGGGCGGGTTCGGGTCCGGCTCCGGGCGGTCGGGGCCCTCGATATCCATCTCCGAGTAGAGCCCCGGTTCGCCGTCGCTCATGTGAGGACCAGTAGCTGGTGGGCTGTTGTAAACTTTCTTTTCCCGGCCCCGGCGCGGCCACGCGCATCGAAAAGGTTGATAACCGGGTGTCGGCAATCACCGCACGATAATGTCCGGGGCGATCGACGATGACACCCGCCGAGCCGTCACTAGCGGTCGGCAGACCATCGGGGCGATGCTGTCGGCCGCCCAATCGCACCTCCAGAAGGTGTTCATCGTCGCTGTCCTCGGTCTCATGGGGACGATCTACGCCCTCCGGGAGTTCGGCTGGGCGATCCTGAAACGGGACCTGTTCGCCCGGCTGGCCGCAAAACATCCCGAAGCCTTCGAGTCGACCGAGATCGTCGCCCGCACGCCCTTCGACGTCATCCTGTTGCAAGTGAAGATTGGCCTCGCCGTCGGGATCCTGCTCGGCCTCCCGCTTTTCCTGTGGTACTCGCGGGACGGCCTCCGCCAGCGCGGTCTCTGGCCCGGCGAGCGCGTCGCCCGCTGGAAGATCGCCCTGATCGTTTGTATGTCGATTCTCCTGCTCGCCGTCGGGGTCTCCTATGGCTATTACATCTTCTTCCCCATCATGTTCGACTTCCTGGCCGCGAACGCCTACAACGTCGGGTTCCAGCCGACCTACTCCATCGTCAAGTGGGCCGAGTTCGTCTTCCTGCTGACCATCTCGTTTGGCCTGGCGGCCCAGTTGCCCCTGGCGATGAGCGCGCTGGCGTACTCGGGCATCGTCCCCTACGAGACCTTCCGGGACAAGTGGCGACACGCCGTCGTCGCGATCTTCGTCTTCGGTGCGCTGTTCTCCCCGCCCGAACCGTTCACCCAGATCATGTGGGCGATCCCGCTGTTGATCCTCTATGCCTTCTCGCTCCAGTTGACGAAGATCGTCGTCATCGCCAAACGGAGCGGGAGCGAGATCGACGTGCCCGGTGTCGCTCGCGCCAACTGGAACGTCTTGGCGGGCGTGGCGTTCCTCGCCGGCGTCGCCGTCTACGGCTTCTTCACTCGCGGTGGTGTCGCCGCGGCCAACCGGGCCATCGCGTCCCTGCCGTTCGACACGTCCTTCCGCGTGGCCCGGGCCTCCCAGTTGCTCGGCCTGCCCGACGCCATCGCGGCGGCGTTGCTCGGCCTCGTCGTCGCGCTGGTCGCGGTCGGTGTCGCCCTTCTCGTCTTCGTCTCGCGGGCCCTCGGCGCGGCCGACCGGGCCAGGGTCACCGGTCCCGCTCCGGCCAGCGCCGGCGCGCCCTCCGAGATTAGCCTCGACGCCCTCGACGCCGGCGGCGTGCGAGCCGCCCCGCCCGAGGCCTTCGCCGACCTCTCGGAGGACGACGCCGTCGCCAAGGCCCGGGCGGCCATGGACGAGGACGATCACGAGAAGGCTGAGGCCATCCTCGACCGCTACGACGAGGTGCAAGAACAGCTCGAAGCCCGCGAGCAAGCGGCCGAGGGCGACGATGAAGACGACGAAGACGAAGCCGGCACGGCCACCGCGACCGCCGCGGGCATGGTCGACGCCTTCACCGAAGAGGAGACGACCGAGGAGGACATCGGCGGCTACTACTACGACATCGCCTTCATCCTCGAGTCGTTGACCTCCAAGGCCTTCCGGCTGGTCGGCCTGTTCATGGCCGTGCTGGCCGGCTCGTTCATCTGGCTCTACCAGGGTGGGATCAGGACGGTGAAGGATACCTTCTTCCGCCAGGTCCCCGAGGGCGTCGGCGGGAGCATCGAGATCGTGACGCTCCACCCCGTCGAGGCGCTCATCTTCCAGATCAAGTTCTCGACCCTGCTGGCCATCGTGACGACGCTGCCGCTCTTGCTGTACTACGCCTGGCCGTCGATGAAAGCGCGGGGCTGGGTCCGCGGCGACGCCCGCGTGATGCTCGTCTGGGGCGGGTCGCTGATCCTCGGGCTGATCGTCGGGAGCATCGTCGGCTTCCTGTTCGTCGCGCCCGCCGTCATCTCCTGGCTGGCCGCCGACGCCATCGCCGCCAACATGGTGATCGCCTACCGGATCAACAACTTCGGCTGGCTGGTCATCTACACGACCGTCGGGATCGGTCTGCTGCTGGAGGTCCCCGTCTCGATGGCGCTGTTCCACGTCGGCGGGGTCGCCTCCTACCACACCCAGCGCAAGTACTGGCGGGAGGTCGTCGTCGCCATCTTCGGCCTCGCGGCCTTTATCTCGCCCCGTGGCGTGTTCACGATGCTGTTGATGGCGATCCCCGCCGCGCTGGCGTATCTCGCCGGCCTGGGCCTGCTGTGGCTGATCACCCTCGGCGGGCGTCGGGGTCGCCCACAACCCCAGGAACCCAGCGTGGAGTGACCCGCAAGTGAACCGCCTCGGGGTCAAGTGGTTCGAGAGACGGAGTCTCTCGTCATCACGGAAATCTTCGATTTCCGAACGACCCCGAGGCACTCGGCCTACTCCGCCTGTAGATCCGGGGCTTCGGGTATCCACTCCGGAACTATCACGACAATTGTCACTTTTACCGGCGTGAACAATCACCTCGCATGGGACCTGACGGCCCGGCCGACGGTGACGACCGAGTGGATCGCGGCGAGGGAGCCGACCGCGAGGACGAGATCGTTCACCGGCGGATCGAACCCAAAGCCGGCGACGCCGACTACCGACTCCTGCGGTTGATCGCCGAGGTCGAGGGGATCGACGTGACGGAACTCCCGCCGATCTACGACCGGATCGATCACCTCGTGACCAAGATGTACGAGAACCCGCCTTCGCCCGAAGCGCAGGCGCAACTCTCCTTCTCGT
Organism: Halorientalis persicus; assembly: GCF_900110215.1. Lineage (GTDB taxonomy): Archaea > Halobacteriota > Halobacteria > Halobacteriales > Haloarculaceae > Halorientalis > Halorientalis persica. Next base: position 209,127 of record NZ_FOCX01000004.1, read on the forward strand.
ACGCCGGCTACCGCATCACCATCGATCAGGACGGCAAGGTCTCGCTCATCAAGATCGCCGACGGCCTGCCGCCGGAGTGATCCCCAGTCCAGCGACCGACGAAAACCGTTAAGCCGCGCTTGCGGTATTATCTCGGTATGCCCAAGATAAGCGTGGAGGTGCCCGAGGAGTTGTTGCAGGATCTGGACGATCACGTCGGCGAGGACGGGAAGTTCGTCAACCGGAGCGAGGCGATCCGGGCGTCGATCCGCAAGACGCTGGATCTGCTGGACGAGATCGACCAGCGGCAGGGCCGACTCGACGATGAGTGAGCGGGCTGACTCACTCGCGGTCCCGCAGGTCGCTTTGATCGCGCTGTTCGTCACCGCGCTGGTGACCGCGCAGGTGACCGCCGCGAAGATCCTGGCGTTCTCGCTCCCGTTCTCGCTGCCGGTCACGGGAGCGACGCTCTCCCTGCCGGGGGCGGCGCTAGCTTACGCCGTGACGTTCTTCGCCTCGGACTGTTACGCCGAACTGTACGGCAAGCGGGCCGCGCAGGTGATGGTCAACGTCGCCTTCGTGATGAACTTCGTCCTGCTGGCGCTGGTCTGGAGTACGATCCTCGCACCGGCGGCCCCGACCAGCATCGACCCGGCCCAGTTCCGGCAGGTGCTGGGTGCGAGCACGAACATCGTCATCGCGAGTCTGGCGGCCTACCTCGTGAGCCAGAACTGGGACGTGATCGTCTTCCACCGACTCCGGGAAGCCACCGACGGCGACCGACTGTGGCTCCGCAACATCGCCTCGACGGCCTCCAGCCAGTTGCTCGATACGGTGATATTCGTCACGCTCGGCTTTCTGGTCGTCCCCGAACTGCTGGGCGTCGGCGTCGCACCGCCGCTTCCCGTGATCGCCAGTCTGATCGTCGGCCAGTACCTCCTCAAACTCCTGATCGCGCTGGTCGACACCCCCTTCGTCTACGCCGTCGTCGGGTTCGTCCGGTCACGTGACTCGCCGGTCGTTTCGGCCGAGAGCGAGCCCCGGTGATCACTCGACGGGCTGTGCGAACCCGTACTTCGGCTTGATTTCGTCGATCCGCACCTCGACTTCCTCGCCCGTCTCGGCTCCGGAGACGAACAGCGTGTAGCCCTCGACCTTGGCGATGCCGTCGCCCTCGTGGCCCGTGTCGACGATCTCGACGGTTACCGTGTCGCCCTCGGCGACGGGCGCGGTCAACCGCCCCTTCCCGACCAGGAACAGTTCCGAAGACGACTCCCGGGAGGCGTCGGGCCGGACTTCGCGGACGTACTCGAACTCCGGTTCGATGTCCGCTTTCAGGTCGTCCAGGTCCTGCCCGTCGAACACCTTGGCGACGAAGTCCCCGCCCGGCCCGAGCAGGTCGAGCGCGACCTCGAGGGCCTGCCGGACGAGGTGGACCGACCGGGCGTGGTCGAGGTCGTACTCGCCGGTCATGTTCGGGGCCATGTCCGAGAGGACCACGTCCGCTTCGCCAACGATCTCGCGGACCTCGTCTTTGGTCGACTCCTCGGTCATGTCGCCACGGACCGTCTCGACGCCGTCGAGGGCGTCGATCCGCTGGCGGTCGACCCCGACCACGGTGCCGGTCTCGCCGACCTCCTGCTGGGCGACCTGGAGCCAGCCGCCGGGGGCGGCCCCGAGGTCCACGACGGTCGCGCCCTCGTCGAGGAGGTTCGCCGTCCGATCCAGCTGTTTGAGCTTGTAGGCCGACCGCGATCGGTACCCCTCCTGTTTGGCACGGTTGTAGTATTCGTCTTTCCCGGTCATGGTTCGCTCACCGAATGACGTGGCGCGGTGCCCGCGGCGACTGCGGACGAAGCTGCGTTCATACGAGGGCAGACGCCGTCGAAGCGGAAAGGGACATCGGATGTGGCGTCCGTCCCGTGCGATCCGCTCTCGTCACGTCCTCGGACGGCCGAGGCTGACGAACTCGGCGCTACAACCCCCAGAAGGCGGCGATCCCGACGGTCGTCACGACTGCCAGCAGTACCTGGAGTGGGCCGCCGACGCGGACGAAATCCCGGAACTCGTACTGTCCGGGTCCGTAGACGAAGCGGTTGGTCTGGTAGCCGACCGGCTCCTCTCGCTCGCGTCTGCCACGGTTTGGGGGATACGACACCGCGGCGTTAACTCATCTCTGCTGTGGCGCTCACCGAACACTGGCCACGCCGGCCGCTTGCGGAACGGTTCGACGGTACCGGCGAGGCTCGCTGGCGCCCTCAGACCTTCGAGAAGTTCGAGTCGGGGTAGACCTTCCCGTCCGCGAGGTCGACCACGTCCAGGTCGGCGAGTCGGGCCAGCCGGTCCGCGGCGGCGTCCTCGGGAACGTCGAGGTCGACGGCCCGGGCGATCACCCGCTCGCGAGTGGGCACTGACTCGATGAGGCCGTCGCCGTCGGTTTCGGTCTCCTCGGCGACGATGGCCTTCAGGATCGCGCCGTTGTGACGCCGCTCCCGGACGGTCTCGCGCTCGTCCCACTGCACCGTCAGTGTCCCGTCCTCGTTGACGTGTTCGACGACGAACCCGTCGGGGAGGTGGTCGTTCAGGGCCGCGACGAGGGCGGCCCGATCGAAGCGGGGCCGGAGCGTCTGGTGGGTCCCGTCCGAGGACGCGTGGACGACCTCGACGTTGAGCCCGGTCTCCTCGACGGCGTCGGCGACGCTGTCGGCCAGCTGCCGGCTCACCGTGCCGAGTACGTCGCCTTTCTCCCGGCGGTACTTCGCCTCCTCGGCCGCCAGTTCAGCGTAGGACTCCATCAACTCGTGTGCGGTCTGTTCGCTCATACCACGTCTTTCGGTGGCCGGACACGAAACTTCGGGGGTGGTCGCCCGTGACCCCGCTGTGGCCGCCGTCGTTCACCTCGCCGTGGCGACGCCGCCGGGGAACGGAAAGACGGGACTTTTTAACAGATGCGGGCGTAGCCCGGGTCAAGATGTTCAACGCCATCGTGAGTGCAGACACGCTCCGGGCGACGCTCGACTCCGTGAGCGTCCTGGTGGACGAGTGCAAGATCCACCTCACGGACGAGGGCATCGAGATCCGGGCGGTCGACCCGGCCAACGTCGGGATGGTCGACCTGCGGCTCGACGCCGCGGCCTTCGAGTCCTACGAGACCGACGGCGGGATCATCGGTGTCAACCTCTCGCGGCTGGAGGAGTTCGCCGGCATGGCCGACGCGGGCCAGCTCATCCAGCTGGAACTCGACGAAGAGACCCGGAAGCTTCACGTCCAGATCGATGGGCTAGAGGGGACCCTTGCGCTGATCGACCCCGATTCGATCCGGCAGGAACCCGACCTGCCCGACCTGGACCTGCCCGCGAGGGTCGTCCTCGAAGGCAAGGATATCGACCGCGCCGTGACGGCCGCCGACATGGTCTCCGATCACATCGCGCTCGGTGTCGAGACCGACGAGGAGGTGTTCTACGTCGACGCCGAGGGCGACACCGACGACGTCCACTTCGAGCTCGGTCGGGACGACCTCATCGACCTCGTGGCTGGTGACGCCCACTCGCTGTTCTCGCTCGACTATCTGAAGGACATGAACAAGGCCATCCCGAAAGACGCCGAGATCGAGATGGAACTCGGCGAGGAGTTCCCCGTCAAGATGCACTTCGACATCGCGGAGGGCGACGGGACGGTAACGTATATGCTCGCGCCGCGTATCCAGAGCGACTGACCCCGCTGTCTACCACAGCCCTTTTCATCACGTTGCCCTCGCTTCTATCCGAGCACTGACCCGTCATGGCTGGACCCGACGACGGACCGACCGACCGCGAGCCCGATCCCGAAGAATCCGTTCGCGAGGCCGTCGAACGCTCCCGGAGCGGCGCGCCGGCGGTCGGCCGGGTCGTCCGTGACCGCTTCTCGACCGACGAGGTGTTCCAGCGGATCATCGCGGCGGCCGACGAGGAGATCACCGCTGGCAGCCGGGAACTGTTCTTCAGCGGCCTCGCCGCGGGCTTTGCGATCACCATTACGTTCCTCATGTACGCCTCCCTGACGGCCTCGACCGACGGGGACACGGTGTTGAGCGTGATGCTCTACCCGCTGGGGTTCATCTACATCATCATCGGCGGGTACCAGCTGTACACCGAGAACACGTTGCCGCCGGTGGCGCTGACGCTGGAGCGACTGGCGTCGATCCCCGCACTCCTGCGCAACTGGACCGTGGTGCTGCTGGGGAACTTCGCCGGGGGCGCGCTCGGCGCAGTGGCGCTCGTCTTCGGCGGCGTCCTCTCGCCGGAAGCCGCGACGGCGGCGACCTATCTGGCCGAGAAAGGGATCGCCACGGAGTGGTGGTCGCTGTTCTCCAAGGCCGCGTTCGCCGGCCTCATCGTCGCCGGCGTCGTCTGGGTGGAGTACGCCGCCCGCGACACCATCTCGCGGCTGGTGGTCATCTATCTGGCCTTCCTGTCGATCCCGCTGGGCGGCCTCTATCACTCCGTGGTCTCCTTCACGGAGATGGTGTACCTGGTGTTGCGCGGCGACCTCCTCTTCGTGACCGGGATGGTCGAGTTCGTCCTCCCGGTACTGCTGGGCAACACCCTCGGCGGCGTCGTGCTGGTGACGCTGGTCAACTACTTCCAGACGACCGAGACCCGGCTGGAGTCGGCCCGCTTCGAGGGCGCGACCCGTCAGCTCTCGATCCGTGAGTGGCTGTTCGGCGGCTTCGTCGGTCGCTCGTACGTCCCCCTGATCGACACCGTCGAGCCAGCCGCCGAGAACGGCGATCACCACCGCGTGATCGTCCCCATCGCCAACCCCCGGACGGAGACGCATCTCGTCGAACTGGCCTGTATGCTCGCGCGCGGTCACGACGAGGCGACCGTCCACGCCGTCCACATCGTCCAGAAACCCGACCGGGGCGTGCGGGGGTACGGCGGCCCGAACCGTCGGCGGATCGTCGACGAGTCCGAGAATCTCCTCGAACCGCTCCACGAGACCGCCGCGGGCTACGACGTGGGATTCGAGACGTCGACGGTCGTCTCCCACCGCTCGTTCGAGGAAATCTTCGACATCGTCCGGCGCAAGGACGCCGACACCGTGGTCATGGGCTGGAGCGACGACCGTCTCTGGACGGCGGCCCGCTCGGATCGGTCGCTGAGCGACCTCACCCGCCGGCTCCCCAGCGACTTCTTGATCCTCAAAGACCGCGGGCTGGACACCTCGAACGTCCTCTTGCCGACCGACGGCGGGCCGAACTGCGAGTTGAGCGCGTCGGTGGCCCGGACCCTCCAGGCCGTCTCGGGGGCGTCGGTGGAGTTACTCCACGTCGTCGACGGGCCCGGGGAGCGCGAGGCCGGCGAGCAGTTCCTCGCCGACTGGGCCGTCGAGCAGGACCTCGCCGAGGCGACGATGACCGTCGACGACTCCGGCGATCTGGAGACGGCCATCGAGAACGCGGCCGAGGACGCGTCGCTCGTGATCATGGGCGCGACCGAGCGCGGCCTCCTCTCGCGACTCGTCTCCGACTCCCTGCACATGGACGTGATCGACGACGTCGACGTGTCGGTACTCATGGCCGAGCGCAAGGGTGGCGGGATCCTCGAGCGGCTGTTCGGCCGCCGATAGCGTCACACGCGCGTCTGACGCATCGTTTTGTAGGAGGAGCGACCATACGGACGTATGCCGAGCCTCTCGGAGGCCTACACCGACCGACGCGACCGCGGGAAGCGTGACCCACGCCGGGTCGCGCTGGGCGCGGCCGTGTCGCTGTCGGGCGCGCTCGCGCTCGTCGTCGCCCTGCTCGTGGTGACGACGCCGCTCGGGGACCTCCTCGGGGCCACCGACGCCATCGCCGCCAAACACATGGGCGGCGTCCTCGCGGGGCTGGGCGGCCCGGCCGTCCTGCTCGGGGTCGTCGCCGTCTTGCCCTCGAAGCGCCGCCAGCAACTCGGGGTCGTCGCCGGCTCGCTCGTCTCGGTCGCCGGCGTCTCTCTGTTCTCCGTCGCTTACCCGCAACGCTGGGTCCGGGCGGCCGACTCCCTCGTCTTCGAGACGGCTGTCGTCTACTTCGTCGGCGCGTTCGTCGCGCTCTGGTACGTCTTCGTCGCCGTCGCGAACTTCCGCCGGCGCAACGACCCTCACGGCACCGTCACCCTCGAGATCGAGAAGGGCGGCGAGACACGCCGCATGGAGGTTACGCCCGCCGAACTGCAGGAGTACCGGTCGAAACTGGCCGACGGTGGTCCTGAGAACGAGGAGATCGTCACCGAGATCGAACACCGCCACGAGCGGTGACGCGGCGACTCACTCCCCGGACCGTCGGGTTTATTCGGACCCGGCGGCAACCAAGGCGTCGATGAAGGCGCTTCACGCCCGCTACCCGTTCCTGTCGGCCGCCCGGGAGGCGGTCGAGACCGCCGGCGTCGATCTGGCCGAGCTGGTCGCCAGCGACTCGGCGGCGGTCGAGCGCGGCCTGGAGCGCGTCGAGTGGGCGGTCACCGAGGGCACCGTCGGCGAGCCACACCGTCGCACCCGCGTCGAGTTGCTCTCCTATCCCGTCGCCAGAGTCCTCGTGTCGCTGGTCGACGAACACATCCTGTTGCGCCGCTACGCCCGCGCGGAGGCGGCGACGGCCTACGATCGCTTCTCCGAGGAACTGACCGCGACGGCGGAGTTCCAGAGCACTCGCACCGAGCGGCTGGACCTGCAGGACCTGCTCGCCGAATTCGATCTGGCGGGGCACGTCCACGCGGTCGCGGGTGAAGACGGAGACTACCGGGTGGACGTGGGAACCTACCTCGAACACACGGCCGGGCAGTTCGGCGACGAGTGGCGGCTGGTCAACCGCCCGCTGTCCGACGGTCAGGTCCCGGTCGCCGAGGACGAACTCCTCCTGCTCGTCCGCCAGGCCGTCCGTCGCCGCGTCGAGGACGGGCTCCCTCTCTCGGTGCCCGACGCCATCGCCGCTGAACTCGAGGACGAAGCCGAACGTGTCCGGGAGGTGCTGGCCGATCTGGACCTGACCCGCGATATCGACACGGTGGTCCCGGACCTGTTCCCGCCGTGTATGCGCCACCTGCTCGACAAGGTCCAGAAGGGCGAACACCTCGAACACCACTCCCGGTTCGCCATCGCCGCCTTCCTGACGAGTATCGGGATGACAACCGACGAGATCGTCGACCTCTTTCAGGTCAACCCCGGCTTCGGCGAGGAGGCCACGCGCTACCAGGTCGATCACATCCGCGGGGAGACCAGTCCGACCGAGTACTCCGCGCCGGCGTGTGCGACGATGCAGTCCTACGGCGACTGCGTGAACAAAGACGACATCTGCGAGGACGTGATCAACGAGTCACACCCGCTGAACTACTACGAACACCGGCTGGAGGAGGCCGACGAGGAGGAACTGGTGGACTGGCGAGAGGGCGAGGACGAGGACGACGACGCGGAGTAACGGCTGTGGGTCACCGGCCCGGACCGATCACTCCTGAGAGGAGAGCCAGTAGCCGACGCCGGTCATGACGGCGATGAACAGCACGACTGCGCCGAGGACGGCGAGACCGCCGGTTCCCGAGAGGTTGCCACCGTCGGTCCCGAACGCCGTGCCGACGCCCACGACGGCCGCGATGAAGACGAGTACTGCCGCGAACGAGACGCCCGCTTCGACGACCGTCTCCCGCTCGATGTTCATATGCGCGGCTTTCACCGGCCCGTGCAAAAGGGCTTCGATGCCGCCGGACGCGGCCGTTTTCGACACTCTCTGGGCGCGGGGAATTACCCTCTACAGCCCGTCTACCCCGCTGATTTCGGCCAGGCCGGGCGTATCACTTAGGTAGCTCGGGCACCTCACTTCGAACGGACGCGACGGAAACCAGCAGCGTCCTGATCGCCGATGTCACGAGCTTCCAAGACCCCGCTCGCACCCGACCTCCGGGACTGTGACGAGCGGACCGTTCGCGCATGGACCGAGTCGATGGCCGTCACGCCGCTGGGCGGCGGCTGTTACCGCGTCGACACCGACGACGACACCTACACCGTCGACGTGCCCGGCCACCGCTGTACCTGCCCCGACTACCGCTACCGGGGCACGAACTGCAAACACCGACGCCGGGTCGCCATCGAGATCACGCAGGGTCGGCTCCCCGCCCCGGGCCAGCGGCGGGCCGACTGCGCCGTCTGCGGCCACGAGTCGTTCGTCCCCGAGACCGACGCGGTTCCGCTGTGTGCGGACTGCCGGCTCGCCGACGGCGACGTGGCCGTCGACCGCGAGACCGCCGATACCCTCGTCGTCCGCCGGGTGCACCCCGACCGCGCCGACGAGTACGTCATCGAGGCCACGGGGGCGAGCGTGGCCGAACACGACACGAACGAGGCGTACCCGGCCGACGACCTGGTGGTCGAGGCTGTCTATCTCGGCGATCAGTTACGCAACGACGACCCTCGCGTGTACGCGTTCCCCTACTCGCGACTCCGGCAGGTCGAGGATGCGGAACTCGTCGATTAGAGCATCTCGACGGCATCTTCGAGCGTGATGTCGCCGCGCTCGAACGCTTCGAGTACGTCGCGGACGGCCTCGTCGTCCGCGTCGTCGCCCTCGCTGTCGGCCGCCTGTGCGGCCTCTTCGAGCGTGACCTTCTGGGTGTCGCCGACGAACTCCGCAAAGTCGGTGCCCTCGGCGAGTGCGGTCGCTTTCTTGACGCGGTAGTTGCCGCCGTCGGTCGTGTAGAGGTCGCCGGGGTGGAAGAAGTACCAGTCCTCGCGGTCGAAGCGGACGCCGACGCGGGGTTTCGCGCCGAAGTTCTGGGCGAAGTACAGCAGGGCTTCGATCTCCTCGCCGTCGAGGTAGATGGGATCGCCCGCGGAGGATTTCGCCTCGATGGCGTAGAAGGCCTCGCCGTCGCCAGCGAGTACGTCCGGGAGTTCCCGCTCGGTGGCGCTCCCGCTGGCGGGGGCACGCATCACCGCGAACCCGGACTCGTCGAGGGCGTTGACGAGTTCCCGCTCGCGCCGGTCGCCTTTCCGGTTCGAGGACATACCACGGCTTGGCCGGGTGGGGGCAAAAGGGACACGGGAGCGGGGCGGAACTGAACGGAAACCACTTGAGCGGGCCACCCCGAGGACCGACGTGATCGGAGTGAGCCGTCGGTGACGGGGACACCACTCGCCGTGTACGCGCTGGCACTGTTGCCCGCCGTTCTCTGGGGGTTCGGGCCTATCTTCGACAAGCGCGGGATGGACGCCGGCGGGACGGCGACCCAGGCCGCCATCGTCGTCGTAGTCGTCGACGCCGTCCTGTACTGGCTGGCCCTGCTGGTGACCTCCTGGCCGAACCCGCTCTCGGGGCTAACGCTCGATCTCGTCGCGATTTTCGCCGTCGCCGGCCTCTTCGGTACTGCGATGGGGCGCATCCTCGTGTTCGCCGGCGTCGAGCGGGTCGGGGCGAGCATCAACAGCGCCGGCATCAGTACGCGTCCGCTGTTCGCCACCCTGCTCGCGCTGGGCTTTCTCGGCGAACCCCTCGGTCCGCTCACCGGGGTCGGAATCGTCGTCCTCGTCGGCGGACTGGTCGTCCTGACCTACTCCAAGGGCGGGGACGTGTCGGGGTGGAAGCCCCGGGACCTGCTGTTCCCGGTCGGCGCGGCGGCGGTGTTCGGGGCCGGGAACGTCCTCCGGCGCTACGGCTTCGGGGACACCGTCGCGACGCCCCTGCAGGCCGTCACGATCAACGAGACCGCCGCCCTCGTCGCGCTGGCGGCCTACGCCCTCGCCACGAAGGGGGTCGACGCTCTGGACACGCCCCGTGCGTCCTACGCGTACTTCAGCGGGAGCGGGCTCGTCACGGCCGTCGCCCTGCTGTCCTTTTTCACTGCGCTCTCGATGGAGGCCGGACGGGTCGCCGTCGTCGACTCGCTGGCGGCGACGGCCCCGCTGTTCACGACCGTCTTCGCCGCCCTCTTGTTGCGGGACGTGGAGCGGGTGACCCGCGGCGTCGTCCTCGGCGCGGCGCTGGTCGTGGTCGGGGCCGTCCTGATCACGCTTTAGTCCCACTCTTCGACCACGACGGCCTCGGAGCTACAGAGGATGCAAGAGCCGCCGTGGCGGATCGCGACGACCTGCCCGCCACAGTCGAGACAGTGAAGCAAGCGGCGGTGGTCCTTCGACATCTCGGCGCGGATCTCGTCGGTCTGCGGTGGGATCAGCGGCATGGTCGATGCTGTCACCCTGTGTACGGGCCACACGACCAAGAATTACCTGCCGGCTCGGCGTCCCGAACGGCTCACGTCCCGACACCGCAGGGACCGTTATGTGGTTGTCCAGTCTCCCCCTCGATAGGATGGGGTCGGAATCGGGGTCGCCGCCGGACGGGCCAGACCCGCTCGAACGCTTCGAGCGGGAGTTGCCCGAGTCCCACGCCGTGCTGTGGACGGTCATCATCGTCGCGGCGGCGTTCGACGTGGTGACGACGCTCACCGGTCTCGGGGCCGGACTGGCAGAGGGTAACGGTGTCGCCCGCGCGTTCCTGGCGACCTACGGCAGTTCCGGGATCGGCCTGCTGAAGTTCGCCGCGCTGGTCGTCCTCGTGGTCACCTGGCATTTCCTCCCGGACCGGCCGGCCGAACTGGTCCTGACCGGCTTCGCCGTCATCTCCGTGCTCACCGTCGGGCTCAACGCCCTGACACTGCTCTCACTCTGAGCGGACGGCGAGAAAGCGCAGTCGCCGGTAGTCCGCCGTCCACGTCTCGCCGTCGAACAGATCCGGTCGGAGCCGGTCTTCGACGGCTTCGACGACGGCCGCGCGCTCGTCGTCGGGCACGCCCGCGAAGATGCTGTCGCCGAACATGGAGAGCCAGTTGGCGAGCCCGCCCGCGCCGCCGTCGAGTTCCGTGGGCCGGTCGAACAGTCGCACGTGGCGGACCTCGAAGCCGTGGGTCTCCAGCCGCGGGGCGTACTCGCCGACCGTCGGGAAGTACCACGGGTGTGTCGCGTCGTAGCCCCGGGCGTCGAGTTCGGCGAGCGTCGCGGTGACGATCCGGTCGACGTTGCCCGCGCCGCCCATTTCGACGACGAAGCGGCCGCCCGGACGGAGCGCGTTGGCCACGCCCGCCAGCACCCGGTTCTGGTCTACGTCGGAGATCCAGTGGAGCGCGGCGTTGGAGAAGACGGCGTCGAACGGTTCGCGTGCGTGAAACGACCGTGCGTCGGTCCGCTGGAAAGAGAGGTCGGGATAGGTCTCGCGGGCCTCCCGGACCATCTCGGCCGACCGGTCGATGCCGACGACGGTCCCCGACTCGCCCACCGCATCCGCGATCTCGGCGGTCAGGTGGCCGGTCCCACAGCCGAGATCGAGGATGCGCTCCCCCGGTTTCGGGTCGAGCAAGTCGACCACCCCCTCACCGTACTCGGTGACGTAGTCGTGGTCACCGTCGTAGTCGTCCGGGTTCCAGCGGTTCCGGGCACCGTCGTCCATACTTGCCGATTCACAGGGCGACAGGAAAAATCGACCGGCCTAGGTCCCGTGTTGCCACGAGCCCATGTACTCCGCCTGGGCCTCGCTCAGGTCGTCGAAGGCGACGCCCTCCGCGTCGAGTTTGATCTCCGCGACTTCCCGGTCCAGATCGTCGGGTACGTCGTGGACGCCGGCGTCGTACGCCTCGCCGGACTCGACGAGCTCGCGGACGCAGACCGCCTGCACGCCGAAGCTCTGGTCCATGACCTCGACGGGGTGGCCCAGCGCCACGGGCGTCGCGAGGTTGACGAGGCGCCCCTCCGCCAGCACGTTCAACTCGCGGCCGTCGGGCATGACGTAGGCCTCGATACCGTCGCGGGGTTCGGTGACCTCCGCGGCCATCTCCTCCAGTGCGACGAGGTCGATCTCCACGTCGAAGTGGCCGGCGTTGGCCAGCAAGACGCCGTCCTGCATGACCTCGAAGTCCTCGGCGGTAATCACGTCGCGATTGCCCGTCGTCGTGATGAACACGTCGCCCTCCGTGGCGGCCTCCTGCATCGGCATGACCTCGTAGCCCTCCATGTGGGCCTCCAGCGCGCGGCGGGCGTCGACCTCGGTGACGATCACGCGGGCGTTCTGGCCGGCGGCCTTCTTTGCGACACCGCGGCCGCAGTCTCCGTAGCCGCCGACGACGACGGTCTTGCCGGCGTAGGAGAGGTTCGTCGTCATGGCGATGCTCGCCAGTGCGGACTCGCCGGTGCCGTGGACGTTGTCGAACAGCCGTTTCATCGGCGTGTCGTTGACGGCGAAGACGGGGTACTCCAGCGCGCCGTCGTCGTCCATCGCGCGCAGGCGGTGGACGCCGGTGGTGGTCTCCTCACACCCGCCGACGATGGTGTCGATGAGTTCGGGGTAGTCCTCGTGGATGGCGGCGATGAGGTCCATCCCGTCGTCGACGGTGATGGTCGGGTCGTGCTCGATGACGGCCTCCATGGCGGCGTAGTAGGCGTCGTCGTCGACGCCGCGCTCGGCGTAGGAGGTGACGTTCTCGTGGGAATCGAGCGCCGCGGACACGTCGTCGTGGGTCGAGAGTGGGTTACAGCCAGTGATGGCGACCTCGGCACCGCCTTCGGCGAGCAGTTCGGCCAGTACGGCCGTCTTGGCCTCGACGTGCATCGCCATCCCGATCACCTCGCCCGCGAAGGGCTGGCTCTCGGTGAACTCCTCGCGGAGCGAGGCGAGGATCGGCATATGTTCGCGCGCCCAGTCCATCTTCCGGCGGCCCTCTTCCCGTGCAGTCTCGGGGTCGTCGAGCCGCTCGCTGATCGGCGCAGTCATTGTCCGAGAGTTGGACAGCAGCGTGAAAACGCTGCCGAAGCGGGGTCGGCGAGGACCCGGCTCACGGATCGAGACGGTCGAAAACGATTACTCAGTGCGACCCCACGTTCAGATATGCGAGGCTTCGGTCGGGGTCGGGGGCAGTCGGAGGTCATCGGGAGCCTCCTGCTCGTCGCGGTCGGCGTCGTCCTGATCGGTGCGGTCGCCGTCCTCGGATTCTCGCTCGCCGATGACACGAACCGGGACCCGACGACGGCGTCGCTCTCGTCGTCTGTCTCCGCGGGGAACGTCACCCTCGTCCACACCGCCGGGGACGGTCTGTCGGCCGCCGAGACGGTCGCGGTCCTGCGTCACAGCGACGACGCGCGGCGCGTCAGGCTGTCGTCGCTCGCCCCAGTCGCTGGCGGTGACGACGACCAGATCACCGCCGGTGACCGGTACCGGCTCCCCCACGACGTGATCCGGGGCGAACTCGCGGTTACGGTCGTCCACGAGGAAAGCGGTGCGGTCCTGCACACCCGGCAGTTCTGGATCGCGGACGGCATCGCCGGCGAACTGATCACCGCCGACGCCGACTCGCTCAGTGACTTCCAGGGGAACGTCAACGACCCGTCGGCGACGACGACGATCTCGGACGGCGGGCGACGCATCGAAGTGACCGGCAACAAGTGGCAACTGATCGGGAACAACTACACGGTCACCGAGGACACGGTGTTGACCTTCGAGTTCAGGAGTACGACGGAAGGCGCGATCCACGGCATCGGGTTCCAGAACGCCGGGAGTGGGCAGGACAGCGGCCGGGTCGTCCAGCTCTCGGGCGTCCAGAAATGGGGTGTCAACGTCAGCGATTACGGTGGATCGTACTACAAGACCGGCGACGGCTGGACCCGCTACGAAGTCCCCATCGGCGAAGTGTACCGGGACAGGAACAACCTCGGCGCCGCCGACTCACTGCTCATCGTCAACGACTGCGATGGGAACGAGGGGATCAGTTGCGGCTCGCACGATTCGGCGTACCGGAACGTCGCCGTCTCCGAGTCCGACTGAGCCGTCAGAGCGCGCGACGAATCGGCGCGTCAGAAAAGAGTCGGCCTATCGACCGTTACCGCCGGCGTTCGCGGGCGGACCGCCGCCACCGTTACCGCCGCCGTTACCGCCACCGTTACCGCCGGCGTTCGCGGGCGGACCGCCGCCGTCGCCGCCGTCGTCGCCGTCGCTCTCGGTGTCTGCGTCGTCGTCACGGTCGGGTCCGCGGTCCGCGGGCGGGCCGCGACGGTCGTCGTCACCGTCGGGACCGCGGTCCTCCGGCGGGCCCTGTCGCCTGTCCTCGCTGGGGCCGCGGTTCTCGGGTGGGCCGCGCTCGCTCGCGTTCGTCTCGTTGCCGCCGGGGCCGGCGTGTGCGGGCGGTCCCGCGTGGTCGGGTGCGTTCCCGGGGTTGTTCTCCGTGACGAACGCCGCGACCAGTAGCCCGAACGGAGTGCTGGACCCGTTCGTGCTGTTCGTGCTGTTCATCTGGGAACGCGTGTTCTCGATGAACGCAGACACGAGCTGACCGAACGGGACCCGGGTCTCGTTGGACTCAGTCTCGTTGTCGTCGTCAGTTTCGTTGAGATCGGTTTCGTTGCCGTCGGCAGTTTCGTTGAGTTCGCTTCCGTTCGTGGCTGTCTCGTTGGTCTCGTCCTGTGCGAGCGCGGCCCCGCTCGACACGGCGGTCGGCGAGCCGGCGGCCACGGCCGGCCCGAGCGCCGCGCCGACGAGCAGTGCCACGGACACGAGTGCGAACAGTGTACTTCTCGATTGCATCTCACCTGTATCCAGGCGAGAGACCCGCATAAACCCGGATTCCCGTTCAGTGAATTCACTGCGGTCCAAAACGTTGCTAGAACGGCGAAGAACGTTCAAAAGCACCTCTGGGCGTTTAATTCACACGCCAAGCTACGATTCGGCGCGGTCGATCAGCGCCTGTGCGCGCTCGCGAGCGTCTGCCAGCACCGCCTGTTCGTCCAGCGTCTGCACCGTCCGATCACGCATGAGTACCTGCCCGTCACAGACGGTGTGGCGCACGTCCGACCCGCTGGCGGCGTAGGTGAGGTGGCTCACGAGATCGTGGTCCGGCGTCAGGTGTGGCTGGTCCAGATCCAGCACCGCCAGATCGGCGTTCGCGCCGGCTTCGAGTCGGCCCGAAGCCAGCCCGAGCGCCTCCGCGCCGCCCTGTGTGGCCATCTCGACGACCGCGTCGGCGGCGACCGCGCTGGCGTCGTCGGCCGCCAGTTTGCCGAGCATGGCGGCGTCGCGCATCTCGTCGAACAGCGAGAGGTCGTTGTTGGAGGCCGCGCCGTCTGTGCCCAGGCCGACCGTCACACCCCGATCTCGCATCGCCTGCACGGGGGCCATCCCGCTGGCGAGTTTCATGTTCGAGGCCGGGCAGTGGATCACGGCGGTGTCGCGCTCGGCCAGCAACTCGTGTTCGGTCCGATCGGTGTGGACGCCGTGGGCCAGGAAGGAGGTGTCGGCGAGCATCCCGATGTCGTCGGCGTATTCCAGCGGCCGCTCGTCGTGGTCCGCGACCAGTGGGTCGACCTCGCCGGCGGTCTCGTTGGCGTGGAAGTGGATCGGGATTCCGGCCTCGCGGGCCTCGGGCACGTACTCCCGGAGGTAGTCCTCGCCGACCGTGGTGAGGCTGTGGGGCATGAACGCCGTCGAGACGCGGCCGTCGGCCGCGCCGTCGTAGCCCTCGGCGAAGTCCAGGCCGTCCCGCATCTCCTGGTGGGCGGCCTCGTCGTCGTTGCCGACGGTGATCGCGCCGTAGCCGAGCAGTGCGCGCATCCCCGACTCCTCGACGGCGGCGACGACCTCGGGCATGAAGAAGTACATATCCGCGAAGGCGGTGGTGCCCGACCGGATCATCTCCAGGATACCCAGTCGTGCCCCCGCTCGCACGTCCTCGGCGGTGAGTTCGGCCTCGACCGGCCAGATGTCCTCCTGGAGCCAGGCGTCCAGCGGTTTGTCGTCGGCGTAGCCCCGCAACAGCGTCATCGCGACGTGTGTGTGGGCGTTGACCAGCCCAGGGATCACGAGGCTACCCTCGGCGTCGAGACGGTCGTCGGCGCTGGCACGCCCCTCGCCCTCGGGTTCGACCGCCAGAATCTCGCCGCTCGCCTGGTCGACGAGGACGTCCGCCCGCTCGACGGTGTGGTCGGGGCGGAGGACGCGACCGTCCGCGATTCGCAGTGTCGTCATGTCCGGGCGTCCGCGGCCGGACGGTATAAAGACGGGGTCTCCCGGCTCAGTCGCCGCGACCGTCCGCCGCGAGTGTCGCGCGCTCGGTGTCGGCGTCGACCTCGAAGTAGTCGGCCAGGTCGCGCAATTCGTCGGTCCGGTCGGCGACGCCGTCCACCGTGTCGGTCGCCGCCTCCAGCGTCTCCTGCTGGCGGTCGACGGCTTCGGTCGCGGCGTCGGTCTCCTCGCGCGTCCGCTCGCTGATGTCGGCGACTTCCTCGACGGTCGCGACGATCTCCTGCGTGCGGGCGGCCTGCTCGTCGGTCGTCGCGTCGATCTCCTGAACCCCCTGATTGGCGTCGCCGACGAGTTCCGCCATCTGCTCCAGCGAGTCGAGGCCGGCCGCGATGGTCTCTACCCCCTCCTCGACGTGGTCGCTGGTCTCGTGCATCCCGTCGACGGCCGATTCCGTCCGCCGCTGGATGCGCTCGACGCGCTCGGCGATTCTGGTGGTCGCCGCCTGGGTCTCCTCCGCGAGGTCTTTCACTTCGTCGGCGACGACGGCGAACCCGGAGCCGGCCTCGCCCGCGCGAGCGGCCTCGATGGAAGCGTTCAGCGCCAGCACGGAGGTCTGCTCGGCGATGTCCTCGATGATGCCGACCACCTCGTCGATCTCGGCCATCTCGTCGTCGAGTTCCTCGACCTCCTCGACGGCCTCGGTGGTCTGGGTGGTGATCCGATCCATCTCGCCGACGGCCGCCTCGGCGGCCTCTCTGGCCTGGTCGCCCGCCTCCGCGGCGCGGTCGGACACGTCGGCCACCTCGTCGGCGGTGGCCGCGATCTCCTCGACCGTCGCCGAGAGCTGGCTCATCTCGTCGGAGGCGGACTGGAGTTTTCGATCCTGCTCGCTCGCCCCGTCGGCGATATCTGTGATGTGTTCCCGGACTTCCGAGCCGACCTCGCGGGCCGCGTCGGTGCCCGATCTGGCGTCGTCGCTCGCGGCCGCCACGTCGTCCGTGAACGCTCGTAGGTCGAGGATGGTCGCCTCGATCTCGTCCATCATCTCGTTGAACTCCGTGGCGATCCGGGCCAGCGCCTCGCTCTCGCCGTCGGCGTCGAGCCGGCGGGTCAGGTCGCCGTCGGCACAGGCCGCCATGGTCTCGCCGAACTCGCCTGCTTTCCGTTCGAGGTGGTCGTTTAACTCCTCGGCCTCCGCGCTCAGTGCCTCGGCTTTCTCCCGCTCACGCTCGGCAGCCGCCTCGGCCTGCTCGGCCTCCTCGATGCGCTCCTGAAGCTTGTCACGCATCGTCGCCAGTGCGTCGAAGACCTCCCCCACTTCGTCCTCACGGGGCGTCGTCACCCGCGTGTCAAACTCGCCCTGCCCGATGGCCTTGGCCTTGCGCTCGACGCGTTGCATCTGCCCGATGAAGTCCGCGCCGACGTAGATACTGGTCCCGGTCGCCAGCCCGATCAGGATCGCCCACTGCAACAGCAGGGGCACCCACGGCAGGTCGAAAACCACGATGAGGCCCGCCGTGAGAAGAACCGAGAGGACCGCGACCGTCCCGAGTGCGAACGCGAATTTTCCCCAGAGCCGCTCCCGAACCGGATCGGGGAGTGAGAGAAAGAGCCTATCCAGTACGTTTGCCATGTTCTCCCGTGATCCAGCGCCGTATAAGTCGATTGCTCCGGCAGTATCGCGGCTGATAACGATTTTCCGGGCGGTCGAGCGCTCGGGGCGGCGTGCGAAAAGCAATTGCCCGCGGGTCCGGAAGAGTCGGTATGCGCATCGCCGTGCCCAACAAGGGGCGTTTACACGATCCGTCGGTCGATCTGCTCGAACGGGCCGGCCTCCACGTCGTCGACGGGGCCGACCGGAAACTCTACGCCGACACCGTCGACCCCGAGGTGACGATCCTCTACGCCCGGGCCGCCGACATCCCCGAGTACGTCAGCGACGGGGCCGCCGACGTGGGGATCACCGGTCTCGACCAGGTACGGGAGGCCGACACGGGCGACCTCGTGGATCTGCTCGATCTGGAGTTCGGGGCCTGTCGGCTCGTGCTGGCCGCGCCCGAGGACGGTCCCGTCGAGTCCGTGCGCGATCTGGACGGTGGAACCGTCGCCACCGAGTTCCCCAACGTCACCCGGGCGTACCTCGACGAACGGGGCGTCGACGCCGACATCGCGGAGGTCTCGGGTGCGACCGAACTCACGCCACACGTCGACATCGCCGACGCTATCGTCGACATCACGAGCACGGGCACGACCCTTCGGATGAACCGGTTAGCGGTGATCGACGACGTGCTGGAGAGTTCGGTGCGACTGTTCGCCCGCGAGGACGTGACCGACGACCCGAAGGTCGAACAGGTACGAACCGCACTCTCGTCGGTCAAGACCGCCGAGGGGAAACGCTACCTGATGATGAACGTCCCCGAGGAGAACGTCGAGGCGGTGAAAGACGTGATTCCGGGCATGGGCGGGCCGACGGTGATGGACATCGCGGGCGAGGACATGGTCGCGGTGCACGCGGTCGTCGACGAGCGGTCGGTGTTCGAGACGATCACCGATCTCAAGGCAGAGGGGGCGACGGACGTGCTGGTGACCGAGATCGAGCGGCTGGTCGAGTGACCGTCACGGCGTGTGTGGTTTTATGTGTCGCTGGTTTGAATAGAACGGCGACATGGACGAGCCGACAGACGGTGGGCGGCCGGACGAGTGGACCGAGGAGCGGGCGTCGGAGGCTGACGGGGCGACGGGTACCGAACGGACGGACGGCGGGACGGCTGGCGGTGCGACGCCGGGGGCCGGCGGTGAGCGACCGATGCCGACGACGGCGGGCGACCGGAGCGACGCCATCGGGGCTGTCGAGTTCCTCGCGCGGTCGGAGACGCGAGTCCGGATCCTGGACGCGCTGGCCGAATCGGGGCCGCTGACGCGTGACGACCTCCAGCGACGGTTCGACGCCGCCCGGACGACGGTCCAGCGAAACCTCGACGCGCTGGTCGAACGGGGCTGGGTCCGGGAACGAAACCGTGAGTACGACGCCACACAGGCCGGTGAGTGGGTCGCCGAGGACTTCGGTCACCTCGTGCGGACCGTCGACACCGCGACGGAACTCGCGCCGGTCTACGAGCACGTCGATACGGACGCGGTCGACCTGGACCTCCGACACATGGACGTGTCGGTGACGACGCCGGATCCGGCCGACCCGCTGAAGATGATCCACGAGCAGGTCAAACACATCGAGGGGGCCGAGTACCTCCGGATGCTGTTCCCGCTGACCTGCGCGCAGGCACTGGACGCACTCCACCAGCAGGTCACCGAAGCCGGGGCGGATCTCGAACTGGTGGTCACGCCTGCCGTCGCGGAGAACGTCCGGAGCGAACCGGACTACCGCGAACAGGTCGCGGACCTGCAGGCGGCCGAGACGGCCTCGCTGTGGGTCTACGAGGGGCAGTTCCCCTACTACCTCGGTCGGTACGCCGACACCGTCGAACTCGGCCTGGTCGACGACGGGCAACCCGCCGCACTGGTGGCGACCGAGGACGCGCGTGCCCGCCGGTGGGCCGAACGCACCGTCGAGGAGTACCGCACCGAAGCGACGGCGTTCGGGCAGTGGTGACCGCGACGCGGTGCTGCCGTCGCGGCACGTGCAACCCCTGCACACTGTGCACGGGATACCCTGATTGGGCAGTCGACCGCTATCGGGCGTATGGGCCAGGACTCCCCGGCGACCGAGTGGACGGCGACCCGGACCACGCTGGACGGGCGGCGTCGGACAGCTACCCCCCTGAACGCCGACGACATCACGTGGATGCTCGACGCACTGGCACATCCCCATCGCCGTGCGGCGCTCAGAGTCCTCCAGGACGCCGGGTGGCTCTCGCTCGACGTTCTCGCACGGGGGGTCCTGGCCCGGCGTGACGTGCCCGCGACCGGTGACGACCGACCCCCGCTGGCGGCGATCCGCATCCAACTCCACCACACCCACCTGCCGAAACTCGACGCTGCGGACGTGATCACGTACGATCCGGACGACGGGCGAGCCCGCTACACCGTCGAGGACGACCGGTTCCACCGCTTGCTCGACGACGTGGCTTTCGAGGAGGCCTAGAGCAGGCCGAAGATATTGTTCAGGGCGAAGCCGAGAATCGCGGCGAACCCGAAGTGCAACAGGGTGAGCGGGAGCGCCGACGACCACTTGAGCCGGTAGACGTAGCTGATAGCGATGGCGTCGGCGGCCAGGATCGCCAGGATGGCGATGCCGGCGGCGAGACTCGGTGACAGGGGACCGAACCCACGCAGGCCCCACTGCTGGAGCAACAGGGAGGCCAGTGCCGGGGCTGGGGCGACGTAGGCGGCGCGCTGGCTGGGCACGTCACCGATGAAAAACGTCGCCGCCAGGTGGAGGGTGACGGCGTAGAAGGCGGCGACGAGCAGGAAGGTGACGACGATCGCCAGCGGCCCACCACCCGTCGCCGTCGCGTCGACCTGTAGCGGTAGCATACCCGCGCTTGGTGTGGCGTGGGTATGTAGCCTGTGCTATCCGTCGAGCAGGCCCAGTTCTTCGAGCCGGGAGACGATCCGGTCGACGGCTTCCTCGGCGTCTTCGGGCTGTTTGCCGCCCGTGATGACGAGCTTGCCCGAGCCAAAGAGGAGCGCGACCACGTCGGGGTCGTCCAGTCGGTAGACGAGGCCGGGGAACTGCTCGGGCTCGTACTCGATGTTCTCCAGCCCCAGCCCGATGGCGATGGCGTTGAGGTTGAGGTTCCGGCCCAGGTCGGCCGAGGTGACGATGTTCTGGACGACGATCTCGGGGTCCTCGTCGACCTGAATGTTCAGGTCACGCAGCTTGTCGAAGACGATCCGCAGGCTCTCGTGCACGTCGTCCGTGCTTTTCGCGCCAGTACAGACGATCTTGCCCGACCGGAAGATGAGTGCCGCCGACTTGGGCTCTTGGGTCCGGTAGACGAGGCCGGGGAACTGCTCGGGGTCGTAATCCGCTCCCTCGAGGTCCATCGCGACGCTCTGGAGGTCCAGCTCCTGCCCGATGCCGGTCGAGGCGACGACGTTCTCAATATTGATTGTTTCCTTGGGGTCAACCATGTCTCGACTTAAAACACGTATTTAAGGGTTATAAAGTTTGGTACCTGTCGATGATAGGTCGCTGTGCTTAGGGGTCCCGCCGGGGTCGTCGCTGTCGGCCGACCGGCGGGCCCGGCACGCCCGACCGGAAGGCGTATAGGCCACAGGACGCCATCTGCGGGCGTGTACCTGCTGGAACTGGCCGGCGAGGACGACGCCTTCGCCGCCCGGGAGGCTGCGGCCGTCGCGACGGACGTGAGCCGGCTCGCACCGGGGCTGGCGACCGCTCGTGGCATCGATGCGCGGACACGGGGGCTCGCGTACACCCACCGCGCCAGCGAGTACGTCGGCCGGACCGACCCGGACGTGGCGAGCGCTCGGGCGTTGCTGGAGGCCGTCGCTATCGAGCGGTCGGGGACGGTCGCGGTTCGGGCCCGGGACGTTCGGAGTCTCGCCGGTATCGACACCCAGCACGCCGAGCGGGAACTCGGCGCGGTCCTCGTGGACCGCGGATTCGCCGTCGACCTCGACGACCCGGACCACGAACTCCGCGCGGTGTTCTCGTCGGACGCCTGTGTGATCGGGTGGCTCGCCGAGGAGAGTATCCGGGACTTCGGCGACCGCCAGCCCACCGACCGCCCCTTCTTCCAGCCCGGGAGCATGGACCCGCTCCTGGCCCGTGCGCTGGCGAACATCGCGGGGGCGGGCCCCGAAGCGACAATCCTGGACCCGATGTGTGGCACCGGCGGGGGCCTGATCGAGGCCGGGCTGGTCGGGGCCGATGTCATCGGAGTCGACGCCCAGTCGAAGATGGTCAGCGGTGCGGCCGAGAACCTCGAACACTGCCTCACGGCCGCACGGTCGCCCGCCGGTCTACCCGAGCCGGGTGCCTGGCACACGCTCCGCGGGGACGCGACCGCGCTTGCCCTCCCCGACGACGCGGTCGACGGCGTGGTCTTCGATGCGCCCTACGGCCGCCAGTCCAAGATCGCCAATCAGCCACTCGCGGACCTCGTGGCCGGCGCGCTCGCCGAGGCCCGCCGGGTCGCACCGCGGGCCGTCGTCGTCGCCGACCGGGCCTGGGACGACGCCGCCCGCGAGGCCGACTGGCGGGTGACCGACCGGTTCGAGCGCCGCGTCCACCGGTCGCTGACCCGGCACGTCCTCGTACTGGTTCGGGCTGACAGCTGAACTGTGCAAGGGATTAACAAGGGTCGGTGACGTTGCTTGCACTGAGGAATGCCACTGAGCGAACCGACGCCGGACACGGACCCCTACTACGAGTGTCTGGACTGTGATCGGCGCATCACCGAGGCGGTCGACGACCGGCTCTGCCCCGACTGTGGTGGGTATCTGGAGGATTTGACGGTGCCGCGTTGACGAATGGCCACAGGTCGATCAGGCTGTCTGGGCCAGTTTCGAGAGGAGGTGGGAGACGTGGAGGCGCTCGTTGGTCCCGTCTTTCAGGTCCACGTCGATCTCGCCGGCCAGTTGGTAGAGTCGGGCCAGCCGGTCGGCCTCGTAGCGCGAGCGAGCGACCCGTAACAGGTCTTCCATGACTTCCTCGCCGCTGTAGCCCTCGTCGACCAGCAGGTCGTCCAGCGTCTTCCGGGCATCGGTGAATTCGCCGGCTTCGGCGTCGTCGAGCATCTCTTTGATGCGGTCGTCGGTGCCGACCTCTCCGAGCGCCGCGTAGGCGGTGTCCATCGTGATCTCGCCCTCGGTCTCGGCGGTGGTCTGGGCCGAAAGCAGGGCCTTCCGGAGGTCGCCGTCGGCGTAGCCGGCGACGTACTCCAGGCCGTCGGCGTCGTACTCGACACCCTCGTCCTCGACGACCGATTGGAGGACAGAGACGGTCTCGTCGTGGGTCGGCGCGCGCACGGGGACGGGGAAACACCGCGAGCGGATCGGCGGGATCAGCGCCGACGGCTGGCGGGTCGCGATGACGAACTGTGTGGTCTCGTAGTACTTCTCCATCACGCGGCGCAGCGCCTGCTGGAAGTCCTCGCGGATCGACTCGGCGTTGTCGAGCAGGATCGTCTTGTACTCGCCCGAGACCGGGGAGTAGCTGGCCGACTCCTTGAGCACGTGGTTGATGAGGTCGGCCTTCGAGGACTCGCGGCGACGTTTGGGTGTGATGAACGAACTGAACCGTGGGTCCTCGCTCACCTCCTTTTTGGTCATCCCGAAGAAGTCGTCGACGTTGATCTCCACGAAGTCGTTGTCGGGGTCGGCGTGGGTCTCGCGGGCCAGTGCGCGCACGGCGGCGGTCTTGCCGCTCCCGCGCGGGCCGTGGACGACGAGATTGAGGGGTTCGTCGACCGCTCGCCACAGCGACTCGCGGACCCCGGACTGTGGGAGATCGTCGATCTCCGGCGCGTGCGCCTCGGTCCACAGTGGGGCGTCCATTGGGGTCGGCTACGGGGACCCGCGGTAAGAATCGGTCGGTCGCGGACCGACCGCGACCGCGCTTCACCGCCCGGGCCGCTCAGGATTCGTCGCCGTTCTCTTCGTCGCCGTTTTCGCCGTTCTCGTCGCCTCCACCGCCGTCTTCCTCGTCACTGCCATCTTCTTCGTCGGCACCGTTCCCATCCTCTTCTCCGTCACCGCCATTTTCCTCGCCCTCACCGCCGTCTTCTTCGTCGCCGTTCTCTTCGTCGCCGTCTTCTTCGTCGGCACCGTTTTCATCGTCCTCGTCCGCGCCGGTCTCGTCGCTCTCGTCTTCGTCGACACCGTTCTCGTCACCGTTGGCTTCCCCGTCGTCCTCTTCAGCGCCCTCCTGGTCCTCACCGTCGGCGTCCTCGTCTTCGTCGGCTTCGTCGTCCGGCGTTCCGATGTCGACATCGGGCGTCTCAGTGTCGTCCTCGGGCGTGTCCGGCTCGGGGGTATCCGGTTCCGCGGGTTCGGGCGTCGTCGTCGTATCGATGTCGTCCCCGATCGGTAGCGTCGTGGTCTCGTTGTCGTCCGTCGTGGTCTCGTTGTTGGGGGCCGTCGTCGTGTTGTCGTCCGTCGTGGTCGTGTTGTTCGGGGTCGTGGTGTTGGTCGTCGGGGTATCGTCGTCCTCGTCCTCGTCCTCGTCATCGCCGTCATCGTCGTCATCGTCGTCGGGTGGCTGGATGACGATGTCAAGCACGTCCCTGTCGTCCCCGCCGTCCCCATCGTCGTCGGGTTCGTCGACGGAGACGAGTGCGCCGTCCATGATCGGCCATCCGGCGTCGGTGGCGTAGGGCGGGTCGACCTCGCCGTCGCTGGTCACGAAGTCGAACGTCTCGTTGCCGTTCGAGTCCTCGTGGGCCATCGCGATCAACAGTGAGTCGCTCGCCAGTTCGTCGTCGTCGAACTCCGCGCCCTCGACGTCGTACAGGTCCACCGTCACGTTCTCGTGCGTGCCGGGGTCGAGGTACTCGGAGACGCCGATAGTGCTCCCGACGGCCTCCCCGTCGAGCAGGCTCCCGTCGTGGATCACCACGTAGCCACCGTCGGGGAGGCGAACCTGATCGACCGTGACCGTGTCGCCCTCGGTCTCCTGATTCTCCACGGTGACGCCCGGATCCTCCGGGGGTGTCTGCTGTGCGACCTGCGCGTTCTGGGCCGCCGTGGGACCGCTCGTGCCGGCGTTGACCGCCATCGCACCGGCCACGCCGAGGCCCAGCACGACGACGACCGCGACGGCTGTCGCCACTGTGCGCTCCGTTGTCTGTCTCATGTCCGTCGGCAGGTCAACGAAGGCGTGATTAAATCGGCCCAACCGTTGCACGTGAGTCTCTGCCCGTCAACAACTGGAACCCGGTCTTACCGGACGGTAAGACCGCGTTTCCCCCGAGCGTGACCCACGAAACTGCGGGGCCGACTGCTCCGCTGGCGGCACCGATCCGAGCCACAAACCGCGTTCGCGCCGACGAGTCCCGGACATCGACGGCCGCGCTGTCCGGAGTCGACGGGGCTGGTCGACGACCGAGACGGCCGCGGCGGCGTCACTCCTCGCTTTCGACTACGAGATTGCCGTCGTCGACGATGGCGTTACCGTCTTCGTCGGCGTAGGGGCCGTCGGTGGATCCGTTGGTCGCGACGAAGTCGTACGCTTCGTCGTCGTCGGTGTCGCGGTGCGGCATCGCGTAGAGCGTCTGACCGACCGCCAGCCGATCCCGCTCGTACTCGACGCCAGGCACGTCGAAGAGTTCGATCTCCACGTCCTCGTACTCGCCGGGATCGAGGTATTCGGAGACGCCGATCACGCTCCCGACCGCGTCCCCGTCGAGCAGTGACACGTTGTGGACGGCCACGTAGCCGCCCTCGGAGATGTCGACGCTATCGACCGTGACGGTCGTCCCGTTGCTCGCCTGATCTCCGAGGTCGACGGTCGCGGTCGCGTTGGACTCCTCGTCCTGTGGCGTCTCGGTCTCATCGTCCGCGGTCTCGTTCTCCTCGGTAGCCGGTTCTTCAGTCTCTTCTTCCGTTTCAGTGTCCGGCGCTACGGGTGCCGGCTCTTCAGTTTCCTCTGCGGTTGCTTCCTCGGTTTCCTCTGCGGTTGCTTCCTCGGTTGCTTCCTCGGTTTCCTCTGCGGTTGCTTCCTCGGTTGCTTCCTCGGTTTCCTCTGCGGTTGCTTCCTCGACGGTCACGGCCGCGTCGTCGAGCGTCGCGTTACCGTCTTCGTCGGTGTAGGGGCCGTCCGCCGCCCCGTCCGTGGCGACGAAGTCGTAGGTCTCGTTGTCGTTCGTGTCGAGGTGTGGCATCGCGATCAGTGTCCCGTTCCCGTCGAGCGTCTCGTTCTCGAAGTCGGCCCCTGGCACGTCGAAGAGTTCGACCTCCAGGTCCTCGTACTCGCCGGGGTCGAGGTATTCGGAGACGCCGATCACGCTTCCGACCGCGTCCCCGTCGAGCAGCGAGTCGTCGTGGATCGCGACGAACCCGCCCTCCTCGACGGACACCGAATCGATCGTGACGGTGTCGTTGTCGACGGGCTGGTCGTCGAAGTCGATCGAGGCCTCGGGCGGTGCCGGCACGAGCTCGATGTCGGCGAAGGCACCCTCGGTCACCGTGAAGACGCCGTGGGTGTAGTTCCCGGGATCGACCCCGCTAGAGTTCACGTCCAGCGAGACGGTCTCTTCCTCGCCCCCGTCGAGATCGACGTCGGTGCTATCCGCGACCGCGCCGTCGAAGCGGAACGCGACGGTCTGGGTCGTCTCCGCCTCGTTGGGGTTCCGGACGGTCGCGTCGGCCGTCACGGTCTCACCGACGGTCGCGTTCGCGGGCGCGTCCAGGTCCACCAGCTCGAACGACTCTTCGATGTCGATCGAGGCCAGTTGCCAGTCGCTCTCGGTGAACACGCCGTGGCGGAACTCGCCCTCGCTGCGGTTCCGGAGGCCGCTGTCGACCGCGAAGCTGACGGTCGCTTCCTCGTCAGCCTCGGCGGTCACGTCCTGATTCGCGACCAGTTGCCCGTCGAGGCGGAACTCCACCCGCTCGGTCGTCTCCGAGTCGCCCTGGTTCTCGACCGTGGCGGTGACGGTCAGCGTCTCACCGACGACCGCGTCCGCGGGCGCGTCGAGTTCGGTCACTGCGAGCCCGTCGACCGCTGCCTCGTCGGTTTCATCGTCGTCCGCCTCTTCGTCAGGCGGGTCGGCGTCCTCCGCCGGTCCGGCCTCCTCGGGCGGACCGCCCTCGTCCTCTTGGTCTTCGGCGGTGACGGTCGCGCTGTCGACCACGGCCTCACCGTCGGTCGTGTACGGGCCGTCTTCCTCGCCGTCGGTCTCGACGAAGTCGAAGGCCTCGTCGCCGTCGGAGTCGAGGTGGGCCATCGCGACGAGGTCCTCCTCGTCCTCGACGTCGTCGTCGAGTTCCACCGCGATGTCCGCCGACTCGCCGGATTCGAGGTACTCGGAGACGCCGACGACGTCACCCGCATCGCCGTCGTCGGATTCGTGAATCACCACGAACCCGCCCTCGGGGAGGGTGGCCGACTCGACCGTGACGGTGTCGTCGTCGACGGTTTGATCTGTGAACGATACGCTCGCTGTCTCCTGAGCCTGACTGCCGAGTGCCCCCGCGGGGAGGATTGCCGCTGCCCCTGCCGAGAGCGCGACGAAGCCGGCGATCAAGACTGCGTACTGTCGTGTATTCATCGTCCTGCGACGGAACGAGTGGGGATTTAGGAGGATAAACTGGACAGTTACTTCAAGATATTTCACCGTAGAATTATGGACGTACGCTGACCCCAACGTGTCTAAGACGGGATTGTTCCGTCCCGTGGACCGCGAAACCGAATAGGGCTACCTTTCGAGCGAGAAATCTGGAATTTCGAGCCGCGCAACGGTCGGAAACGGCCCGCAGTCCGCCAGCATGGGGCCGTTTCGAAGCGGGTTTACCGCCGACGGACTTCCCGACGGATATGCACGTGACCTTTCTCGGGACCAGCGGGGCCGTTCCGACGACGATGCGCAACCCGAGCGCGGTGATGGTTCGACGGGAAGGGGAGCGCTTCCTCTTCGACGCCGGCGAGGGGACCCAGCGCCAGATGATGCGCTTTTCCACCGGCTTCGCCGTCTCCCACGTCTTCGTCTCCCACCTCCACGGCGACCACGTCCTCGGCCTCCCCGGCCTGATCCAGACCTGGGACTTCAACGACCGGGAAGAGCCCGTGGCAATCCACACGCCGGCGGGCACCCGTCGCCGGATCCGGGACCTGATCACCGTGACCGGCAACGAACCGTCCTTTCCCGTCCGCGTCAACGAAGTCTCGCCCGGCGACGTGGCACTGGACGGCGGGGAGTTCGAGGTCCGGGCGTTCGAGACCGACCACCGGACCACGTCGGTCGGCTACGCCATCGTCGAGGACGACCGGAAGGGCCGGTTCGACCGCGAGAAAGCCCAGCAGGAACTCGGTATCGAACCCGGCCCGAAGTACAGCAAGCTCCACAACGGCGAGTCGGTGGAACTCGACGACGGCACCGTCGTCCAGCCCGAACAGGTCGTCGGCCCGCCACGGCCGGGCCGGCGGGTCGTCTACACCGGCGACACCTGTCCCACCGAGGGCGTCGTCGAAGCCGCCGAGGACGCGGACCTGTTGATCCACGACGCGACCTTCGCCGAGGACCGCCGGGAACGGGCGGGCCAGACCGGCCACGCGACGGCGAAACAGGCCGCCGAGATCGCCAACCGCGCGGGAGCCAAACGGCTGGCGCTGACCCACGTCTCGACGCGCTACGCCGGCCAGTCCGGCCGACTGGAGAAGGAGGCCTGCGAGGTGTTCGACGGCGAGGCCTTCCTCCCCGACGACGGCGACGAACTCGACGTGCCCTTCCCGGACACTGCCGGGGACTGAACTTTTCACCTCGCCCGCCCCATCGCCGGTATGCCCGACGACTGCCCGTTCTGTGCCATCGTCAGCGGCGACGCGCCGGCCAGCGTCGTCCACGAGACTGACGACACGCTCGCGTTCATGGACATCGCGCCCGTCACGGTGGGGCACGCGCTGGTGATTCCGAAGATCCACTCGGCGGGGCTCGACGGACTGGACCACGACACCGGCGGCCGACTGTTTCGGGTGGGCCAGGAGATCGCGGCGGCGCTGCGGGCGTCGGACGTGCCGACCGAGGGGATCAACCTCTTCCTGGCGGACGGCGCAGTCGCGGGCCAGGAGGTCTTTCACGTCCACCTGCACGTCATTCCCCGGACGGCCGACGACGACGTGACGCTCGGATTCGAGCGGTCCGAGCCCGGACGCGAACGGCTGGACGCCCTCGCCGACGCTGTCGCCGCGGAACTGTAGATCGCCGGAGCGAGCGAGAGCGACCCGGCACGAAGTTTATGCCGCGCAGGTCCCTAGCCCGTGGTAGTCGTGAACGCCCGTACGAGCGCGCTCGATGCAGTCGTCTTCGGGGTGGACATTCAGAGCGGTGACGTACGCGGGTCGGCACCGTCGTACGCACTGGTCGTCTTCGACGGCGAGTCCGTGAGCCGAGACGTGGTCTCCCGCCGGAAACTCCGCCGGCTGATCGACGACCGGGAGCCGGCCATCGTCGCGACGGACAACACGTACGAACTCGCAGAGGACAAGGACGCCCTGATCCACTTTCTGGGCGAACTTCCCGACGAGACGACACTCGTCCAGGTCACGGGGGCGGAGCGCCCGGAACCGCTCTCGCGGGTCGCCGGCCGGCACAACGTCCCATACGGCAAGGATCCGATGAAGGAAGCCGAAGCCGCGGCACGACTCGCCGCGATGAACGTCGGGCAGGAAGTCTCGGCCTTCACGAACACCACCCGTGTGAAGGTCGCTCGCGGGCGCTCGACCGGCAAGGGCGGCTGGTCGGAGGACCGCTACACCCGCCGCATCCACGGCGCAGTCAAGAAACGGACCCGCGAGGTCGAGTCCGAACTCGACGAGGCCGGGCTCGACTACGACCGGGACGCGACCGAGAAGTACGGCGGGTTCTCGAACGCGGTCTTCGAGGTCGAGGGGCGGCCGACCGACATTCCCGTCTCGGCACACCGCTCGGGCGACGTGCGGGTCGAAATCGAGCGCGAGCGCCGCGACGGCATCGAGTTCCAGCCGCTGGTCAAGCGACGGGATCACGTCATCGTCGGCATCGATCCCGGGACGACGACCGCGGCGGCCGTCGTCGACGTGCACGGCGACGTACTGGACGTGTTCAGCACCCGGACTGCCGACACCGCGGACGTGATCGAGTGGATCATCGAGCGCGGCCGGCCCATCGTCGTCGCCGCCGACGTGGAGCCGATGCCCGAGACCGTCGAGAAGATCCGGCGGAGCTTCGAGGCGGCCGCGTGGGTGCCCGCCAGCGACCTCCCGGTCGACGAGAAGAAACACCGCACCCGCGAGGAGGGGTACGACGACGACCACCAGCGCGACGCCCTGGCGGCGGCGCTGTCGGCGTTCGACGCTCACGAGGGCCAGTTCGAGCGGATCGCCGAGAAGGTGCCGCCCCAGTTCGACCTCGGGGAGGTGCTGGCCCGCGTCGTCGCCGGCGAGGAATCCGTCGAGGCCGTGATCTCGGAGCTGGAACGCGATCCCGAAGAGGACGAGGAGACGACCGAGCACACGCCCCGGGAACTCACCGCCGAGGAGAAAAAGATCAAGCGACTCGAAGCGCGGGTCGACAGGCTAGAGGACCACAACGAGGACCTGAAAGACACCATCGCGCGCAAGGACGAGCGGATCGAGGAGTACGAGCAGGAGCTCTCGGAGGCCCGCCGCGAGGAACGCCGCGAGGCTCGCGAGCGGCGGGAGATCACCCGCCTCGAACGGGAGAACGAACGGCTCGAACGGGAACTCGACGCGGAGCGCGAGCGGGTCGACGACCTGGAGACCAAACTCGAACGGCTGAAGTCGCTGTGGAAACTCGACCACTCGAACTTCGCGGATGTCTCGGAGAAACAGGCCGATCTCGTCCCGGTGAAGGTCATCGAGGAGTTCACCAGAGACGCCATCGAGCACGCCGACGAGGCCTTCGGACTCGCCGAGGGTGACGTGCTCTACCTGCGAGACGGGAGCGGTGCCGGGCGGTCGACCGCTCAGCGACTCACGGACGTGAACCCGCGTGTGGTCCTGCGGGACGGCGGCCAGCTCTCCGAGGCCGCCGACGACCTGCTCTTCGAACACGACGTGCCGGTCGGCCCCGCAGAGGACGTGCGGATTCAGGAGGTCGACGAACTCGCGGTGGCTCGCGAAAGCGAGGTCGAGACCGTGATCGACGACTGGGAGGACCGGGCCGAGGAACGCGAGAAACAGAACAACGAGCAGATGGTGGATCGACTGATCAGCGAACACCGGGCCGACCGCCCGGAGAGCTAGGTCACGTCACCCATTCCCATCCCGAGCGTGCCCAGTATCGTCGTCACGAACCCGTAGGCGACCAGCAACAGTCCGGCGATCACGAAACAGATGCCAGCCGCGATGAGGGGGTTCTCTATCGCAACGACGCCGATCCCACCGAGCAGGAGGACCAGCCCCAGAACTCCTGCCGTCCCAATCTTGTCCAGCATACACTCCCCTCCCGTCTCGGATAGCTTAAAAACGGTGACTCGACACGAGAGGGCCGGTACCGTCGGCTGTAACGGAGATCTCAGCGACGGGAACACGACACAGGTTTATAATTAAATCAGACAGAAAAATTTTAAGCAAAAAATATAGAAATTAAGTGAACACTATGGGGGAGATACGAATCGCAGCAGTAGTCGCCACCCTTGCACTCGGTATCGCAGCTGTGGGGGTTGCGGGTGCAGTCGGTGGCGACACCGTGACAGCAGCCGGCGCGGTTGACGCGTCGCTCGGGACGGTACAGACGAACACGACCGATGGGACGACGAACACCACCGATACGACGAACGGCACGGACTCGACGGACACGACGAACGAGACTGCGACGGGGACTGTCGCGGGGACGGTGACCGACGAGGGTGGCTCGGCGGTGGCGGACGCGACCGTCACGGTCGGATCGGCGACGACGACCAACGCGACCGGGGAGTACGCGGTCACGGTACCGACCGGGACGGACACGCTCGCGGTGTCGGTCGCCGGCGAGCAGGTCGCCACGCGGTCGGTGAACGTGACGGCGAACGCGACGACGGCCGTCGACCTGACCGTCGCGGTGACCGCGACGATCAAGGGGCGGGTGACCGACAGCGACGGCCAGCCGATCAGTCCGGTGCTCGTCGAACTGCGCGAACCCGGCAGGTTCGAGGACATGGCCCAGTTCCCGACCGAGTACGTGGCGCGGACGCAACCGGACACCGACGGGTACTATCAGCTCGCCGCCGACCCGGGCGAATACGACCTCGGTGCCGGGAGCGTCGAGTACGAGATCGAGGTAACGTCCGTCTCGCTCTCGCCGGGTGCGACGCTGACCCGGAACTTCACGATCGAACGGGCTGACGGGGGAATCGCCGGGACGGTCACCGACGAGAGCGGGACGCCGATCCCGAACGCGACCGTGACGACGCTGAACGGCACGGCGTCGGCCGCGACCGATACCGACGGTGCCTTCGATCTCACGATCGCCGAAGGCTCGTACACGGTGGTCGCCGACGCCGACGGCTACCAGCCGACCACCAGCGAGGTCGCCGTGCAGGCGGGCCAGACCACGGAGACCGACCTCTCGCTCACCGCACGGAACGCCTCGGCGTCGCCACTCGGGGTTGCAATCGCCGACACGTCCGATCCGGTCGCGCCGGGCGGGACGGTCGCCGTCGACGCGTCGCTGACCAACCGGCGCGACGAGACGGTCAGCCAGACCGTGGCGCTCGTCGTCGACGGCGAGACCGTCGACGACACGTTCGCCTCGGTGGCCGCCGGTGCGAGCGAGTCGGTCACGCTCGTCTGGACGGCGAGCGCCGACGCCGACGGGAGTTACACGGCGACGGTGCAAAGCGGCGACGCGGCCGCGTCGACCGTCCTCACCGTCGATCCGTCGCTGAACACGTCCGACGGTAGCGGGACCGACGACGGGGCCACCAACGGCGGCACCGACGACACCGGCGGTGCCGACCCGACGTTCGGGACTGGCAACGACTCCAGTGGCGACCTGTTCGAGGGGATCGGGAAGGACTCGGCCGACGCAAACCTGTCGTTCGAGGGGATCGGGAACGACACTGACCCGACGTTCGATGGCGTCAACACGAGCGATTCGGACGCGCCGACGTTCGAGTTCGACACCGGCTCCGATGGCCCGGATTTCGACTTCGAGACCGGATCGGACGCGCCGACGTTCGACTTCGGCACCGACAGCGGGGGGCCGGATTTCGACTTCGAGGCCGGATCGGACGCGCCGGCGTTCGAGTTCCCGTCGGACTAGCCGGACTCCCGTTTTTGCGAGAAAGTGGTCGGAAAAGCCGCTAGAACTCGTTGCAGACGGGGATGCCGACGGTTTCGTAGTTCCCCATGTTGCCGATCACGTCCGGCACTTCTTCGAGCGAGACGGTCTCGGTGACGATCTGGCCGGGGTCGATCTTGCCGCGGGACATCATGCGGAAGATCTGGTCGTACTCGTTGGGTGGCATCCCGAAGGAGCCGTAGAACTCGCGCTCGTCCATGACCATGTTGTCGACCGGCAGTTCGACGTTCCCGTCGTTCTCGCCGGTTGTGAGCCCGATCTGGAGGTGCTGGCCAGCCTTCCCGAGGGAGTTGATGGCGGCCTTGCAGGTTTCGGCGACGCCCAGCGCGTCCACGGCCACGTCGACGCCCTGGGAGGAATCGGTGTGGGCCTTGACCGCCTGGGCGGCGTCCTTTACATCGGTCGCGTTGATGATCTCGTCGGCACCGAGTTCCTCGGCGGCCCAGAGCTGTTCGTCCTTGATGTCGACGGCGATCACGTTTGCCCCGAGCGCGTCGGCGATGTGGACCGCCGAGAGCCCGACCCCGCCACAGCCGTGGACGGCGACCCAGTCGCCGGGCGTGACGTCGACGCGGCTGACCAGGCCGTGGAACGCGGTGGCGAACCGACAGCCCAGACCGGCGACGTTGACCGGATCCACGTCGTCGGGTAGTTTCACGACGTTGTGGTCGGCCTCCCGGACGGGGAACCGCTCGGCGAAAGCCCCGGGGGCCATCCCCAGGAAGCCGAGCGGGACCATGCGGTCACAGATGTTCCCGCGGCCGTCACGGCAGTGCTGACAGGTACCGTCCGAGAGGTTGAACGGGACGGTCACCATGTCGCCCTCGCGGAACCGCTCGACGTTGTCCCCCACCTCGACGACGCGGCCGGCCGGTTCGTGGCCGAAGATCAGTCCTTCCGTCGGGACCACGCCGATGTGTCCCCAGTCCCCCTTCCAGGCGTGCCAGTCGCTCCGGCAGATCCCGCAGGCTTCTGTCTCGACGACCACCTGGTCTTCGTCGGCCGTCGGCTCTTCGACATCCTGAATCTCAAGGGGCTCTTCTACCCCCTGAAAGACTGCTGCTTTCATACAGCCCCTATCAATAGAGACACCGTAATAAAACATTGGTAGGCCTTTTCATACCCCCAATTTTTGAGGTCTATCCGGTTATATGGGGCCGTATTTCATGGGGCGTGCTATCATGCGTGTGCGGGCGGTATCGGACGCTTCGGGGGCTGTTCGTCCGTCTCCTGGTGTTGAAAAACTTAAACCGTCTGCCCGCCGAAGGGGCGACTATGAGTGACAACGAGGGACGCAAAGACCTTCGGATGCCCGACGACGACGAGGTCTTTGCGGTCGTCACGAATATGCTCGGTGCGAACCGGGTACGTGTCCGGTGTATGGACGGTGTCGAACGCACAGCACGCATCCCCGGGAAGATGCAGAAACGCATCTGGATCCGCGAAGACGACGTGGTACTGGTCGAACCGTGGGACTGGCAAGACGAGAAGGCGGACATCACCTGGCGCTACGAGAAACAGGAGGCGGACCAGCTTCGGCAGGAGGGTCACATCCAAGAGTGATGTGTTCCATCGCGGGGTGTGCCGACGGGACTGACTCGCGGGCACGCCGAGAGAGGGCACGATGACCACCGAGTTCGATCTCGTCGACACCGACGATATCGACTCACCGGGCGACGAGTGGGAAGAGATCGACGTCGCCGACACCGAGGCCGACCGTATCGCCCGGAGCCGCGACCGGGAGTTCAGCCAGTTCCGCGAACGGATCAAAGATGCAGACCAGTTCAAGGTCGAAGCATCCGTTTTCGACGACGCGACGTTCGGTGCCCTCTACAAACTCGTCCAGGACGGCCACATCGACGCGTTCGGCGGGCCGATCTCGACGGGCAAGGAAGCCAACGTCTACTCCGCGCTGGGCGGGTCGGCGGCCGCCGACGCGCTGGACGCCGCGGACTCGCCCGAAGTCGCCGTCAAGGTCTACCGGATCAACGCTTCCGATTTTCGGGATATGCGCGGGTACCTCGACGGCGACCCCCGGTTCGACGGCATCGGCTCGAACAAGAGCGATGTCGTCAAGGCGTGGGTCCGCAAGGAGTTCGCCAACCTCAGGCGCGCGCAGGCGGCCGGCGTCCGCGTCCCCGAACCCATCGCCGTCGAGCGCAACGTCCTCGTGATGGAACTGCTGGGGATCGACGAGGGTCGGGCCAAGCGACTGGCGGAGGTCCACGTCGAGAACCCCGAGACCGCATTCGAGGTGGTCCGGGAGTATATGCGCCGCCTCCACAGCGCCGGGCTGGTCCACGGCGACCTCTCCGAGTACAACATTATCCTCCACGGCGAGGAACTGGTCGTCATCGACCTGGGGCAGGCGGTCACTGTCCACCACCCCAACAGCCGCGACTTCCTCGAACGGGACTGTCACAACGTCGCCTCGTTTTTCCGCCGGCAGGGACTGGCGGTCGAGGACGACGACCTGCTGGCGTTCGTGACCGGCGGTGCGGACTGATTGGCGGCCACGGACCGCGACGGTTCAGTGGCGGCCACCGTGCGAAGGCTTGAAAACGCGTGGTATCGTAGTGACGAGCATATTATGCAGCACGTGAAGATACCGCAGGACCGCATCGGCGTGCTCATCGGCGAAGGTGGGGAGACGATGCGCGAGATCGAAGAGCGCGCGGAGGTTCGCCTCGACATCGACTCCGAGAGCGGCTCGGTAAAGGTCGAGACGGTCGGTGACCCCATCGTGGGGCTGAACGGCCCGGACATCGTGAAGGCCATCGGCCGCGGGTTCGCTCCCGAGGACGCACTGGAACTGCTCGAAGACGACCTGATGATGTTCGACGTGGTCGACCTGAAGGCCGCCGCCCGGAACAAGAAAGATATGCGACGGAAGAAAGGGCGGCTCATCGGTGAAGACGGCCGGACGCGGGAGCTGATGGAGGAGTTGTCCGGCGCGGCCGTCGTCATCTACGGCTCGACGCTGTCGATCATCGGCGAGCCAGAACAGGTCGACACCGTCCGGGAGGCCGCCGAGATGATCCTCGACGGCGCGCCCCACGGCTCGGTCTACTCGTTCCTGGAGCGCCGCCACAACGAGATGAAACAGAAGGGTATGGAGTACCACCAGTTCACGGGCTGACGCCGGTTACTCTTCGTTCGTCGTCTCCGCCGAATCCGCCGCTCCTCGTCCGAACCAGTTCGCCCACAGCGGCTGGAAGGCGTCCTCGGCCTCGGAGATGCGGTCCCAGTCGCTGAGCCCGCGCTCCTCGTCGCTCCCGGGGATCGTGTTGTCGAACACCAGCGCCGTGAGGCCGCCGACGGCCATGCCGGTCGTGCCGATCACGTAGGCCGTGTTGGCGACCGCCTCCGTGCCCAGGACCGAGCCGGCGAGGGGGATCCCGGCCAGTCCCGCCTGGAACGTGGCCACGTCGCCGACGTTGGCCATGTACTCGGGGATGGCGAGGCCGACGAAAAGCGAGATGCCGAGGACGAACACGTTCCGCGAGGAGTCCAGATCGACGTACTTCAGGTTCGAGAGGCCGACGGCGACGATCTGGCCGAACATGGCGACGAACAGGCCGCCGACGATGGGGTCGGGCACGGTCGCGACCAGCCGGCCGAAGTAGCCGACGAACCCGACCACCAGCATCACGATCGCGCCGATCTGGACGACTGCGCGCGAGGCCACGCCCGTCAGGCCGATCGCGCCGATGTTCTCCGAATAGGAGGTCGCGCCCCCGGTCCCCATGATTCCGGAGAAGACGTTGGTGAGTCCCTCCATGCCGATGCCGTGGTTGATGCGGCGCTCGCTGGGCATCCCGCTCCCGGTCAGGCGCGCGACGGCGTGGTAGTCGCCGAAGCTCTCGACGATGGAGGCGAGGACGCCGGCGAACATCCCGATGGCGAAGGCCAGCTCGAAGCGGGGCAGCCCCCACTGGAGCGGGTAGATGGGGAACAGCGGCCGGCCGTCGGTGACCGCGCCGAGGTCCACGAAGCCCGGCGCATTCGGGGCGATGACGCCGGTCACGGAGAGGGCGGCTGCGACGACCCAGGCGATCACCACGCCCAGCAGGACGGGGAACAGGCTGAACACGCGGTGACTGCGGTCGAGGTACTGGGAGAACAGCACGATCAGGCCCAGGGTCAGGCCGAGCAACCACCAGTTCGTGGTGGCGGCGGTGACCTGGGGGGTGTCGAACAGCGCCAGGCCGATGAGGGTGATCGTGGGGGCGACGACGACCGGCGAGAGGAAGGCTCTGAGTTTTCCGACGATTCCCAGGTAGCCGATAGCGACCTCCGCCAGCGCGGCGACGATGATCGCGCCCTGGAGGACCTGGAGTTTGGCCTGCCAGCCCGGGAGCCCGGCCGTGGCGGTCGCGGTGGTGACGATGGCGATCGCCGGTGCGAGCATCGAGAAGGGCGCGCCCTGCACGATCGGATAGCGGTTCCCCAGGGTGGTCTGGGCCAGCGTCGCCACGCCGGAGACGACGAAGAAGGTGCCGACGAACCGCGCGGTCACGTCGGTCGGCATCCCCATCGCGCCCGCGAGGATCAGCGGGACGGCGACGTTGGCCCCGACCATCGTCAGGTAGTGCTGGAGGCCGAGCAGTATCGACGGCCAGGTTCCCGGCCAGTCGTCGACCCCGTACTCGACGAACGACGCTTCCGAACTCTCGTCGGCCTCGGCCTCAGTACCCATCGGTCGGGGCTGTGGCCTGGCGGGCAAAACCCCGTCGGTCTCGGCCGACGCTCACTCCTCGTCGTCGTCTTCCAGTGATACGTCCCCGATGGCCTCGGCGATGTCGTCGTCGGCCGCGGCCTCCTCCTCGCTCTCCTCGTCCTCGTCGAGGTCCATCGCCTCTTGCTCGGGCTCGATGTCCTCGTCCAGGCTCGCGGGCTCGCCGCCGGCGGTGTCGTCCGGCTCGCTCGTGGTACTCGGCTCCAGTTCCGCGCCGCCGGTATCGGCACCCGTCGACGCCGTCCCCGTGCCGCCGGATTGCCCGAGGTCGGTGTCGGGGTTCGTCGGTTCGTCCAGGTCGAGCTGTCGTTCGAGCAGTTTCACGCGCTCTTCCAGTTCCGAGACGCGGCTCGCGACCGCCGGGGCCTGTGTCGTCGCCAGATCCGACATCGGGCGGTTGGCGACGATCCATCGGAGGTACGCACCCCGGTCGTCGAACCCCTGGAGCTGTGCCTCCTCGTCCAACTCGGCGACCAGATCGTCGTCCAGACGTAGGCGAATCTCCATCGGTCGAACGTATGTCAACGGGTCACGTAAATCCCGGTGCCTGCCGACCCCTGGGGACTGGAACGGTCGCCTTCGGGCTGTTTAAACCCTGTCGTGGTATCCGGTGACACGCCAGACGGACGGGCCGCCCGTTGGCGGTTTCGACTGTGGGGTACCACAACAGTTATATAGAATGGCAATACAATCTTTTGCTTGACTATGGCTCAGCAGATGGGTAACCAGCCCCTCATCGTACTCTCCGAGGAGAGTCAGCGGACATCCGGGAAGGACGCACAGTCGATGAACATCACGGCCGGGAAGGCCGTCGCCGAGTCCGTTCGGACCACCCTCGGTCCGAAGGGGATGGACAAGATGCTCGTGGGCGACACGGGTAGTGTCGTCGTCACGAACGACGGTGTCACCATCCTTGACGAGATGGACATCGAGCACCCCGCGGCCAACATGATCGTCGAGGTCGCCCAGACCCAGGAGGACGAGGTGGGCGACGGCACGACGACTGCGGTCGTCATCTCCGGTGAACTCCTCGCGAAGGCAGAAGACCTGCTGGACCAGGACATCCACGCCACCATCCTGGCTCAGGGGTACCGCCAGGCCGCCGAGAAGGCAAAGGAGATCCTCGAGGACATGGCCATCGAGGTCGACGAGGACGACACCGACATCCTCGAGCAGATCGCCGCCACCGCCATGACCGGCAAGGGCGCGGAGAACGCCAAGGACACGCTGGCCTCGCTCGTCGTCGATTCGGTTCGCGCCGTCGCCGACGACGAGGGCATCGACACGGACAACATCAAAGTCGAAAAGGTCGTCGGCGGCTCCATCGACGAGTCCGAACTCGTCGAGGGCGTCATCGTCGACAAGGAACGCGTCCACGACAATATGCCCTACGCCGTCGAGGACGCCAACGTGGCCCTGCTCGACACGGCCATCGAGGTCCCCGAGACCGAACTCGACACCGAGGTCAACGTCACCGACCCCGACCAGCTCCAGCAGTTCCTCGACCAGGAGGAGAAACAGCTCAAGGAGATGGTCGACAACCTGAAGGAAGCCGGTGCTGACGTCGTCTTCTGCCAGAAAGGCATCGACGACATGGCCCAGCACTACCTCGCTCAGGAGGGTATTCTCGCAGTCCGTCGGGCCAAGAAGTCCGACATCAAGGCCCTCTCGCGCTCGACCGGCGCTCGCGTCGTCTCCAACATCGACGACGTCACCGAGGACGACCTCGGCTTCGCCGGCTCCGTCGCCGAGAAAGACATCGGCGGCGACCAGCGCATCTTCGTCGAGGACGTCGAGGACGCCAAGGCCGTCACGATGATCCTGCGCGGCGGTACCGACCACGTCGTCGACGAGGTCGAACGCGCAATCGAGGACTCGCTGGGCGTCGTGTCCGTCACCCTCGAAGACGGGCAGGTCCTGCCCGGCGGCGGTGCCCCCGAGACCCAGCTCGCCCTCGGTCTGCGTGACTACGCCGACTCCGTGGGTGGCCGCGAACAGCTCGCCGTCGAGGCCTTCGCGGACGCCATCGACGTCGTCCCGCGCACGCTCGCAGAGAACGCCGGGCTCGACCCCATCGACTCGCTGGTCGAGCTCCGCAGTCAGCACGACGGCGGCTCCACCACGTCCGGGCTGGACGCCTACACCGGTGAGGTCGTCGACATGGAGGAAGACGGTGTCGTCGAACCCCTCCGCGTCAAGACCCAGGCCGTCGAGAGCGCGACCGAAGCCGCAGTCATGATCCTGCGCATCGACGACGTCATCGCGGCCGGCGACCTCAAGGGTGGCCAGAGCGACGACGACGGTGACGAAGGACCACCTGCCGGCGGACCCGGCGGCGCGCCCGGCGGTATGGGCGGCGGCATGGGCGGCATGGGCGGCGGCATGGGCGGCATGATGTAAGCCCACTTTTTGCACGCTCGTCGCGCCAGAGGCGCGACTCGCGGCAAAAACTTGGGGAAAATCTCGGCGTCCTCCCGTTCGTCGGACGCCGAGGTTCCGCGCGCTCGGGCCTGACGGCCCTCGCGTGCGGTACGATACCCAAGTGTCCGCCGCACCGCACCCGCATCGCTCCGTCGAACGCAACGTACGCTTTCTTTCGGTACCGCTCGACCAGCGACGGCTCAGTCGTTCCCGAACCAGACCGCCCCGTAGTTCAGGCGCTCGACCACTCGTTCGCCGGTCCCGACCCGCTCGTAGCGCAGTCGGTAGGACATCACGACGCCGCTGGGCTCGACTTCCAGCAGGACCGAGACGTTCCGCGCTCGCTCCCCGAACACCGTTGCCGTCGTCGCGTTGGCCCGGTAGTAGTACGTCGTCGTCCGCAGTGGGACCCCGCTGGGATTGTCGGCCCGAACCAGTTCGACCGCCGAGAGAACCGGCCCCAGTCGATCCCGGAACGACGGTGAGAACGACCGGTTGTCCCCCGACCGTGCTTCGGTTCTGGTGCCGTCGTCGCTCGCCGTCGTCACGGTCCAGGTCGTCGTGGTGTTCGCGCCGCGGTCGACACGACCGTCGATCACCCGGCGCCGGACCGTCCCGTTCGCGGCGGTGACCGTCCGCTCGTAGGTGAACAGGGCCGAGGCGTTCCGGAGTCGCTCGACGTGCCCGGTCACGAGTGCGTCGGGGTCGACGACCCCAGCACGAGTCGCGCCCGGAGCGATCCGCGAGCGTGCGGTCGCGGTCGGCGTCGCCTCGGGCGTCGGGACCGTGACCTCTGGCACGGAGACGGGCCCGGGGGTCTCGGGGTCGTCGGCGGCGAACCCGGCACAGCCGGCCGCGAGGACGGCACAGCACAGCAAGACCGGCGCGAGGCGGGACATGACCACTGGTAGGACTGTGCTGGGATAAACCTCGGGGCGGGCTCGGCAGGGTGCGGGGTTGGAACTAAGTCGCCCGGCCGACCAGATGCGGGTATGGAGACGTTGCTGTTGAACCCGGCCGCCGTCGAGGAGAGCGCCCAGTTACCGGCGGTCGTCGACGCCGTGGAGGCGGCCTTCGCCGCCTACGCCCGCGGTGACGCGACGATGCCCGCCAAGTCCTACATCGACCTCCCGCAGTACGACGGGGACTTCCGGTCGATGCCGGCGTTCATGGACACCGGCGAGTGGGACGGCGCGGGCGTCAAGTGGGTCAACTCCCACCCGTCGAATCCCGACGACCACGGCCTGCCGACCGTGATGGGGACGATGATCTACTCCGACCCCGAGACGGCCGTCCCGCTGGCGATCATGGACGGGACGACGCTCACGATGAAACGGACCGGCGCGGCCGCCGCTGTCGCCACCGACCACCTCGCGGTCGAGGATGCCACCACGCTCGGCCTCGTCGGCGCGGGCGTCCAGGCCCACGCCCAACTCGACGCCATCGCCACCGTCCGGGACATCGAGACCGTCGTCGTCGCCGACAAGGACTCCGACGCCGTCGAGGCGTTCCGTGCGGACGCCGCAGACGAGTTCGACGTTCGGGAAGGCTCCATCGCCGACGCTGTCGGCTGTGACGTGGTCTCCACGACGACGCCGGTCCGCGAGCCCATCGTCCCCCGCGAGGCCGTCGGCGAGCACACCCATATCAACGCGATGGGGGCCGACGCCGAGGGGAAACACGAACTCGCCGACGAAATTTTGCTCGACGCGAAACTCGTCATCGACGACCACGGTCAGTGTACCCACTCCGGGGAGATCAACGTCCCCTACGCCGCCGGGACGCTGACCGACGACGATATCCACGCCGAACTGGGCGACGTCGTGGTCGGCGAAGCCAGTGGCAGAACCGACGAGGACGGCATCACCGTCTTCGACTCCACGGGACTGGCTATCCAGGACGTGGCCAGCGCCCACGTCGTCTACGAGTACGCCCGCGACCACGACGTGGGCGAGTCGATGGCACTCGTCGGGACCGATCTGTGAGCGGCCTCGCGGTCACTCGGCCTCGGTCAGCCGAGTAAGTGACTCGTTGACTTCGCCGATCGACGCGGTCTGT
Organism: Halorientalis persicus; assembly: GCF_900110215.1. GTDB lineage: Archaea > Halobacteriota > Halobacteria > Halobacteriales > Haloarculaceae > Halorientalis > Halorientalis persica. Next base: position 251,248 of record NZ_FOCX01000004.1, read on the forward strand.
TCCTGGTTGGCGGCGGCGACGTCCTCGATCTCGGCGGAGACGTCCTCGGCGCGCTCGACGATCCCGTCGATCATGCTCGCGATCTCCTCGGTACTCGCGGCCTGGTCGTCGGTCGCGTTCGACACCTGCTCGACGCCGTCCGCTGCCTCCTTCGCGACCTCGGTGATCTCGTCGAGGCGATCCACGGCCCGCTCGACCCCGTCGATCCCCGCCTGGACCTCCCGGGCCATCGCGTCGAGGCTCTCGACGGTCTCCGCGGCGTCGGCCTGGATCGCCCGGACCATCGACTCGATCTCGCTCGCGTTTGCCTGAGACTCGCCGGCCAGCTCCTTGACCTCGTCGGCGACGACGGCGAAGCCCTCCCCGGCCTCGCCGGCGCGTGCGGCCTCGATCGAGGCGTTCAGCGCGAGGATGTTCGTCTGATCGGCGATGTCGTTGATGATCTCGACGACCGCGTCGATCTCCTCGATGCGGTTCCGGAGGTCCTCGACCTCGTCGGTGACCGACGCCGTCGAGTCGCCCACGTCGTTCATCACGTCGATGGCCTGCTCACCGGCCTCGCGCCCCTCCTCGGCGAGGTTCGCGGCCTCCCGGCTGGTCGAAGCCACCTCGTCGGACGTGGAGGCGATCTCCTCGACGGTCGCGCTGAGATCGGATATCTCGTCGGCCACCGCCTCGATCTCGTCGGACTGTCCGTCGGCCAGGTCACTGATCTGACTGGCGCTCTCGGCCACGTCGGCCGCCGACCGCTCCAGTTCGTCGGTCCGGGTACCGATGTCGTCGACCACCTCCGCCAGTCGCTCGCCCATCTCGTTGACTGCGTCCACGACCGCCAGCAGGTCCTCGTCGATCCGCTCGGACTCGTAGCTGGCCCGGGCGCGCAGGTCCCCGTCCGCCATCGCCCCGAGCGTCCGGATCACTTCGTCGATCAGTCCCTGCAACTCCCGCTCGCGCTGGACTTCCTCGGTTCGGTCCCGGACTTTCTCGACGACACCGACCAGCTCCCCGTCGTCGTACATCGGGGCGGCGCTGAACTCGATGTCGCGCTCGGTGCCGTCGGCCGCGAGCATCGTGCTCGTGTCCCGGTACAGCGTGTAGTCGACGTCCTCGACCCGCGGGACGCCGAACTCCTCGTCGGCCGATTCCGGGGCGTCCAGTACCTTGTCGGCCAGCGTCTTCGACCGACGGCCGTCGTGGTAGAACGCCTGACTCGCCATCTCCATGGACTTTGCCTCGGCCTCGTCGTGGCCCGTCAGCCGCCGTAGCTCGTCGTTCCACGTGACGACCTCGTGGTCGGCGTCCAGCACGAAGATCGCCGCGTCCACGTGATCGAGTATCGGGCCAAAGGAGAGCGGGAACCGGAGATCGTCCGCACCCGTTCTGTCGCTCGCCGTCACTCCGTCCGCAGTTCCGTCCTGTGACGCCATGGTTCTCGCCGAGGGGTTTCTGAGACCCACACAATAACCTATCGGAGGGTTTCGGAGAACGATGGCGGAAAAACAAGTTCTGTGGGATTTCTCACTGTTTCTCTACTCGTCTTCGCTATCGAATAAACTAGTGATAAGTTTCCAGACGAGCCAGCCGAACCCGCCGAGGATAGCCAGCGGCAGGACGGCCACGACCATCACGAGGACGATCGCCCAGCCGATCACGTCCATCTCCGCGTCGGGTCGCCCGGCGTACGGCGGTGTCACGGTCCGAAGCGGCTCCGATAGCGGTGACTCGGTGTCTCGCTCGGTCACGCCGCCTGCTCCAGGAACGGACCGATAAAACACCGTGATCGTTCGCCGATCGCAGCTGTCGCCGTCTCGGTAAGCTCCGTCTACGCCGGGGCCGCCATCGGTCGGGTGTCGGTTTCTCACCCCAAAGCCGACGGTACTGTTTTCAATCTTGTGGCCGTTGGGCTCGATATGCCATATATGTCGGGTGACGATTTCAGCGTTCACGCCGACGACTGCGCCAAACAGGAGTCGGGGTGGATGCCGCTGTCGGACCTGCCGGACGAGGTGAATTCGCTGGACGACCTCGACTGTGACTGCTGGAACGAGTACGACTCGCTCACGGAGGTGTAGCGGACGGCGGCGGCTCGATCCGGGGGCCGTTTCGGCTGCATCGTCGCGGTCTCCCGGTGTGGCGTCGTTCAGGGGCCGCCCACGTCGAACGCTCGCCCGCTCCAGTCTTCGATCTGTAACTCGAAGGGCGTCACCGCCGACGCGTCGCTCCAGGTGACCGGGTTGGGGACCGACTGTGCGCTCCGGGCGAGCGTGGCGAGCGCGGATTCGGCCGCCTGGTAGCTCGTCTCGACCAACCGGCCGCTGACGACGACGCTGCGCCACCGCCGTCCCGGCTCGGTCTCCTCGTAGACGGTGAATCCGACCGCGTCGTCGCGGTCCAGACAGCGCCGCTTGCGGGTCTCGTCGTCGCCTTCGAGCTGGAGGACGAACAGGTCCGCGTCGGGGTCGTACCCGAACGACACCGGGAGTGGGTAGGGGTGTTGTCCCCCGTCCAGGGCGAGGACGCCGACACGGTTCCCGGTGAGGACCTCGACGATCTCCGCGTCGCTGAGCTGTCGCATTCCCCCGATACCACACACGCCGACCTAATGACTGTCGGGCGTATTTTCACACGCCGGGAACCCGTTGTCTCCTTTTTCAGCCACCGCGGTCTATCTCGACTATGACCTCTCGTTCCGGCGAGACCTTCGCCGAGTGGGACGACGACCGGTACAGTACTGGTATCGAGCGGTTCGACGAACAGCATCGACGACTGTTCGGACTGTTGAACGATCTGCACACTGCGATGGACGAGGGGCACTCGGAGGAGCGGGTGGGGGACATTCTGCGGGAACTGGAGCGGTACACGGAGTATCACTTCGGCGACGAAGAGGAGTTCATGCAGGACTGTGGGTACGCGATGGACTGTGCGGACTGCTTTTTCGACCACCGGGAGATGCACGAGCAGTTCGAGGAGAAGGTCCGCGAACTCCGCGAGCGACACGAGAACGGCGAGTACGTCACGATGGACGTGCTGGTGTTCGCCCGGGACTGGCTGGACTCACACATCGCCGCGGCCGACGAGGACCAGCGATACAGCGACTACTACGAGTCCGAGGTCGACGCGGACTACGAGTACAGTCCGGGGACGCTGAAACGCGACCGCGCGACCGACGACGCCGGTTCCACGGACGACACGCCCGAGACCGCTGGCGACGCCGAGGAGGCCGACGTCGTCGAGGACCAGTCGGTCACACTCGGGAGCGAAGTCGAAGACGGCGGGTCGCTCGCGGTCCCCGCGGAGTCGATGGCGACCTGGTTCACGGACATCGCGGAGGCCCACGGCGACCGGACGGCCGCGCTCGTCCCCACGGGCGACGGGTACGCCGAGCGGACCTTCGACGACCTCTACGACCGGGCACGGGCCGTCGCCGGCGGTCTCCTCACGACCGACCTCACGCCGGGCGACCGGGTCGCCGTCCCGCTCCCCTCGGGCTACGAGTGGTCGGTCGTCGACCTGGCCTGTCACCTGGCCGGGCTGGTGTCGGTGCCGCTGTACCCCTCCGCGGCCGACGACCGAATGTGTGAGCGTGCCGAGCGGGCAGGCGTCGACGGCCTGGTCGCGGACGTGGACACGCCCGTCGCGGTCCAGGAAGCCGCGGATACGGTCGTCCACGTCGACGACCTCCCGACCGCCGATCCGCGGGCACTCCCCGGACTCGAGGCCGATCCCGACGACCCGGCGACGGTGGTCTTCGACGTGGGCACGCCGACCGACCGGGGCTGTGTGCTGACCGGGCGGAACCTGCGGGCGGCCGTCGCCGCGCTGGACGCCGAGTTACCGCTCGATCCCGGCGCGACCGGTACCTGTTTCCTGCCGCTGGCACACGCCTACCAGCGCGTCCTCACCTACCACCTCTGGTCGTCCGGCGGCGCGGTCGCGTACGCGCCGTTCGAGGACGCCATCGACCGACTCGGGGAGATCGACCCCGACGTCCTCGTCGGCGTGCCAAAACTCTACCAGCAACTCTACGGGACCCTGCAGGACCGGATCGGCGATATGGGCTGGATGAAGCGAAAACTCGCCGGGCGCGCGACCGCCTACGGCCGGGGCATCCTCGCGGGCGAGGGGACGCCGCTGAAGTACCGCGCCGCGAAACGGCTGGTCTTCCGCCCGCTCCGCGAGGCGTTCGGCCTGGGTGATCTGGAGTACGCCCTCTCGGGGCTGGAACGGCTCGACGACCACCTGATAGAGTTCTTCCGCGGGGTCGGTGTGTCCCTGACGGAACTGTACGGCCCCGTCGAGACGGCCGGTGTCGGGACCCTGAACCGCGCCGCGTCGTTCCGACCCGGCACCGACGGAACGCCGATGGCTGGCACCGAACTGGCGCTGGCCGAGGACGGGACCGTCCTGCTGGGCGGCCCGACCGTGATGGACGGCTGTCTCGACGAGCAAAACACGGCCCACGCGCTCCGCGACGGCTGGTACTACACGGGAACCGAGGGGCGTCTCGAGGACGGTCGACTCTCGCTGGAGTGACCTACGCCAGGTGGATCGCCGGTCGGAACGGGACCGCGCTGTCGGCCTTGCCGTCGGGGTCGTCGGCGTCGGGGTCGTCCTCGGCGTAGACCTCGACGGTGGCGTCGAACTCGGTCTCGAGGAAGGCCTCCGCGTCCTCGTAGACGGCCTGTTCGTCGACGCCCGCCAGCGCGGCGAGCTCGTCGTCGTCGCGTTCCCGAACCAGTTCCACGAGGTCCTGCACGAGGTCGTTGACCGCGTCGCCTTTCTCGCGGAGGTCCGGGTCCTCCATGACCTGGCCCATGACCGCGCCGACGTTCGTGCCGGTCTCCCGGACCGTCTCGAACACGTCGCGTTTCCAGTCGGCCGCGACGTAGACCCGCACCGTGTCGGGGTCGGTGCCGGTCACGTCCACGATGTCGTGGATGTCGTCGGTGACGCTCTCGACCAGTCGCTCCCGGCGCTCGACGCGTTCGTCCTCGAACGCGGGGTCGGGTTCAGGCCAGTCGGCGTCTTCGGCCGGCTCGCCGGTCAACTGCTCGTGGAGTTCGTTCGTCATGAACGGGACGAAGGGCGCGAGCAGGCGCAGGCGCGTCCGCAGGACCTCACGGAGCGTCCACTGTGCGCCCTCGCGGTCGAGGTCGGCCCGCCGCCGGTACCACTTCAGGTGTTCCTCGAAGCTGTAGAAGACCGCCTGGCTCGCCGTCCGGGTCTCGAAACCGTCCATGGCCTCGGTCGCTTCTCGAACCGTCCCCTGGAGCTTCGAGAGGAGCCAGCGGTCGACGTGTTCGAGGTCGGGCTGTTCGTCGGGTACGTCGAAATCGAGCACTTCCTGGGCCCGGCTCCAGAACCGCTCGAGCTGGTCGCGCGTACTGCCCACGAGGTCGTCGCGCCAGTCGTAGTCCTGCCACGGCTCCGCGGAGTTCAAGAGGAAGAACCGAACCGTGTCGGCCCCGTACTCGTCGATTGCCTTCGAAGGTAGAACTACGTGGCCCTTCGAGGAAGACATCGCTTCCCCTTCGAGCAGGCCCATGCCCATGATCGTGATGCCCTCGGGCCACTTGCTCTCGTCGAACAGTTCGCCGTGGTGGAACTGGAAGAAGGTGAGGTGGTTGTTGATGAGGTCGTTGCCCGAACAGCGCCAGTCGACGGGGTACCAGTGGTCGAACTCCTCGTGGAGGTCGAGGGCACGCTCGTCGGGATTCTCGACGGCGTCCTCGCCGTAGAAGAGGGCGTCGAAGAAGTCGGTGTCGAGGTCCTCGGGCGGAACGTCCTCGATCCGGTGGGCGATGGTGTAGTAGGACATGTAGATGGTCGAGTCCGACAGGGGCTCGATCACGAAGTCCTCGTCCCACGGCAGGCGGGTGCCCAGCCCGTAGTTACGGATGCAGGGCCATTCGTTGAGCCAGTCGATGGTGTGGTCGTACTGGTCGCGGGTGTTCTCCGGGATCGTGTCGATCCCGGAAAGCACCTGGTGGGCCTTCTGCTTCCATTCGGCGTCGTTGTAGCGCAAAAACCAGGTGTCCTGTTTGGCGACCTCCACGTCGCCGCCACAGCGACAGACGACCTCCTCGGTGAACTCGTACATCTCGTCGAACGCGCCTTCCGCGGCGTAGTGGGCGCGGAACTGTTCGCGGACGTTCTCGACGGTCATGCCCGCGAACTCGCCGTAGTCGTCGTGCATGACTCCCTGGTGGAACTCGGCCTGGTAGAGGTCGGCCGTCACGTCCGCCAGCTCGGGGTCGTCCGAGGATTCGATGCCGGCCGCTTCGACGGCGGTCTTGGCGGGAACGTCGCCGTACTCCTCGATGTCGAGGATCGGGATCGGCTCGATATCGGCCACGTCGGCGGGGTCGATCCCGTACTCGCGCAGGCGCTCCTCGTCTTCTTTGGCCTCCTGGAGGGCGAGGTAGTCGTCCGGCGAGTGGGCCGGGACGGACATGACGACGCCGGTGGCGTTGTCGGTGTCGACGAACGTCGCCGGCAGGATCAGCACCTCGTCGCCGGTGATCGGATTGGTGACCGTCTCGCCGATCAGGTCCGCGCCCGACAGTTCCTCGTGGATCTCGATGTCGCGTTCCTGCAGACGCAGTTTCTCGACGGCCGCGCTGGAGACCACCCACGTCTCCGAATCCACCGTGGCTCGCACGTACTCGCCGTCCGGATGGGCGTAGGCGTTCGTGACGCCCCGGACGGTCTCGGGCCGGAGTGTGGCCATCGGGGCGATCACGTCGTCACTGCCGATCTCGCCCTCGAACTTCACGAGCGTGTACTCCTGGAACTCGGCCTCCTCGCCTTCGAGCAGGTCGTGGGTGGTGACCGGGTTCTCTTCGTCGGTGCAGAACTTCACGGGGTGGAGCCCCTTCTCCAGCAGGCCCCGTTCCTTGAGCCGTTCGTACTGCCAGGTGATGAACTTCGAGTAGCGCTCGTCGTTGGTCGTGAACTCCCGCCGCCAGTCGATGGAGAGCCCGAGTTGCTTCATCCCCGACTTGTAGTGGTTCTCGATGAAGTAGCGGGCGTAGCCCATCGGGGTCTCGAGGTCTTCGAGCGTGTCCTCGGGAACGTTGTAGGTATCTCGCAGGACCGACAGCTGGTCTTCCTCGCCTTTCTTCAGGCGCTCGACGGCACCGATGATCGGCGTGCCGGTGACGTGCCAGGCGATGGGAAAGAGGACGTCGTCGCCCTGGAGCCGGCGGTAGCGGGCGTACACGTCGGGGACGGTGTAGGTCCGGCAGTGTCCGATGTGCATCCCGCCGCTCGGATAGGGGTAGGGAACGGTGATGAACGTCGGCTCGGCCTCGCCGTCGGGATCGGCCTCGTACCGTCCCGCCTCGGCCCAGCGATCACGCCACCTCGTTTCGAGTTCCTGGGGCTCGTAATCCATATCCTACGGTTCCCTCGGCAAGCCTAAAAGAACTCCCTATCCGACTCCTGGCCCGTTCACTCGCCGCTCGTCAGATCGGTGGGCACCCACCCGAGGGTCGTCGGCAACTCCGCACCCAGCGTCGTCAACCGGACGGCGTCCCGGTGGTCGGGGTCGGCCCACCTGACCAGCCCCACGTCGATCAGTTTCGGCAGGTGGACGTGATACAGCGAGGTTTCGACCTCGGTGTAGGCCGCGTCGTCGTCGCCGGCCGTCTCGGTCGTGGCGACGTACGTCGCGACGTGCTCGACCGGGACCGCGCGCCCCTCGCTGCGGAGGTACGCGAGGACGCGGCGACGACGGGCGTGGGCGAGCGCTCTGAACAACTCGTCCCGGGTGGTGTTCCCCTCGACCGGCGACCCGACCGGACCGCCGCTACGCTCGCCGAAGGGTCCGTTCTTACCCATTGTGTATACGTCTCTGCTCCTGGCCTATGAGTGAGACGGGTAAAGAATTAGCACCCCTCCTCGGGCGCGACCACCGCACCGGCGAGTTTCGCCTCGGCGTGTCTGAGATGCTTGTGGAAGGTCGGTGCCGAGACGCCCATCGACGCCGCGATGTCCTCGCCGGTACTCTCGCGTGGCCAGTTGAAGTAGCCGGCCCGATAGGCCAGTCGGAGCGCCGTCCGCTGCCGATCCGAGAGTCGGTCGAGCAGCGACGACCGGAACTGCCGTTCGGTCTGGATCGACCGGTCGGCCTCCCGCCGGGCCGCCAGCGTCACCGTCTCGAACTTCGCTCGCAGGGCCGCCAGCAACTCCCGCGTGCCGTCCGCGTCGGGCAACTCGACCGTGACCGTCGCGTCACCACACTCGAAGTCGAGCTCCCGGACCGACCCCCCGTGTTCGGCGGTCACCCGGTGGAGCGTCGGTTCGGGTGGCTCGACTCTGACCACGCACGCGTCGTCGTGTTCGCTGACGATCTCGAACCGCTCGACGCCGGGCCAGTCGCCCTCGATCGCACGGATCCGGTCGGTCGCCGCACTGTGAACGGTGACGTAGTGCTGGGGCCGCCCGTCCGACGTGGCCACGACGCCCTCGACCGTGACGCGACAGTCGAGCCGTTCGGACAGCGCCGACAGGACCGAGCCGCCGTCACGGACCCGGAGCGTCACCTCGGTCACGCGGCCGGTCATCAGCGTCCGCCGAGCCCGGCGACAGCAGAGCGCGTTCCCGATGGCGGTTCCGATGTCCGCGAACGCCGTCTGTTCGGCCGGGCCGAGAGCGTCGGCTCCCGTCGCCGTCACGACGAGCACGCCGTACACCGTCTCCCCGTGAGCGAGCGGGACGGCCGCCACTGTCGTCCCGGTCTCCGCCAGCGCGGGCGGGAGGTCCCGGGCGGCGTCGGTCCCGGCTACCTGCACCGCCGCGGTGTCGACGGCGCGTCCGATCGGTCCGTCCCCGTCCGTCGGGAGCGTCACGTCGTCGACCCCGGCGGTCGCGTCCGGCTCGAGGACCGCGTCACTGCAGTGGCTCCGGCCGAACCAGACGGCCCGGTACTGTGGAACGGCCGCCAGCCGCTCACAGACACGCTCGGCCAGTTCGACGCGCGTCGGGGCCGTCCCCAGTTCGCGGCCGAGGCCGCGGATGCGGTCGGTCAGCGGTGGCTGGGCGGATCGGCCAGCGGTCGGTTCGTCCCGTCGATCAGTGGCTCCGTCTGGCTTCTCGACCTGCTGTGGGTGGAGTTCGCCGAGACTCGCCCACGTCCCGGACCCGCCACCGAGTGCCTGCAGGCGGACGGTGCAGGGGATCCGGTCGCCGCCGGCGGTGTCGAGCGTGACGGCGATGTCGGTCCGGCACAACTCGCCGCGCTGGCGGGCCTTCCCGAGCGCGACACCGTACCGCTCGCTCCCGTCCGCACCCAGCAACGTCGAGACGTGTTCGTCGACGACCTCGGCGTGGTCGTACCCCGTGAGCCGGCAGAGCCCGTCGTCGACTTCGACGACCGTCCCGTCGGCGGCCAGCTGATATCGTCCGGCCTGCCCGTTCGTCGCCGCGGGTGCCCCGCCCCGCCCGCCCCCGTCGTGCCCAGCAGTGTCCGCCGGCGACCTCTCGTCGACCATGACATACCGTTTCGATATCCACTACTAAAAAAACTACCAGCGTGGAAATTTTATCACCACTCGTACCGTACTGGGCCCCGTCACTCCAGCGCGACGACGCCGTCGTCCAGCAGTTCGAGCAGGAGGTCGCGGGCGTGGCCGTCCGGGTTCACGCCGGTGTGGACGCGCTCGACGGTCCCGTCGGTGAGGACGAACGTCGTCCGGGGCGTCGCGTCGCCGGGCGCGTCCAGGGGGACGCCGAAGGCCGCCGCCACCTCGCCGTCGGGGTCTGCCAGCAGGTCGAACTCGACGCCGGTCTCCGTGGCGAACTCGCGGTGGGACTCGGCGTCGTCGGTCGACACGCCGTATACCGTGACGCCGGCGTCGTCGTACGTCTCGCGTTCGCGTGCGAACTGTTCGGCCTCGGTCGTACAGCCCGGCGTCCCGTCCTCGGGATAGAAGTAGACCACCGTCGGGTCGGTAAACGTCGGCGAGATGGACTCGCCGTGCTGGTTCCGTGCCGTCACGTCGGGTGCCGGGTCGCCCGGTTCGAGCATACCCAGCAGTTCGACGGCCGACGGGAAGGCCGTTGTGCTAGTTCACCGGGATGTCCGTTCCCTCGTTGGCCTCCTGTTTCGGGAGCGTGATCGTCAACACACCGTTGTCGTAGCTCGCTTCCGCGGACTCCTTCTCGACGCGATCGGGCAGTGGCACCGTCCGACTCATCGAGCGACGGGTCCGTTCCTGCCGGAGGTACTGGTGGTCCTCGTCTTCGGTTTCGCTGGTCGTCTCCTGGCTGGCGGCGATCCGCACCGTCCGCGGGTCGGGTAGCGTCACGTCGATGTCGTCGCTGGTGTAGCCGGGCACGTCGGCCGTGACCTCGAAGGCCTCGCCCGTATCGGCCACGTCGACGGCGACGCTGCCACCCGGTCCGGCCGCCGGGAGCTCCGAAAATTCGCTGCTGATCCGGTCGAACAGACGGTCGATCTCCTCGAATGGGTTCTGTCGATCCATGAGCTCACCCCACCGGGACTACGACGGCCTGCTAAAACTGTCTGTCGGCGACGGCCCCGCGTCAGTCGTCCCCTTCGGCGAGGTCCTCGGAGAGTTCCTCGACGGCCTCCCGTACCTCCTCGACGATGTCGTGCTGGCGCTCGGTCAGGTCGGCGGTCTCGGTGGCGGTCTCGTGGATCTCGGTCGCCTCGGTGGCGCTCTGTTCGACCGACGCGGTCACTTCCTCGATGTGAGCCGCCTGGTCGTCGTTGGCCGTCGCGATCTCTTCTGCCCCCTCGGCGGCGTCTTCGACGTGCTCGACGATCTCTTCTAGGGAATCGAGGGTCTCGTCGACGCGGTCGCTGACCTCGACGGCGCGTTCGTTCGCCCGCTCGACCGCCTCGACCGTCCGGTCGGTCTCGCCGGTGATCGCCGCGATCTCCTCGCCGATCTCGTCGGTGTACTCGCGGGTCTGGTCCGCGAGGTCTTTCACTTCGTCGGCGACGACGGCGAACCCTTCGCCGGATTCGCCCGCCCGCGCCGCCTCGATGTTGGCGTTGAGCGCCAGGATGTTCGTCTGTTCGGCGATGTCGGCGATGATCTCGGCGACCGCCTCGATGTCGTCCATCCGGTCGGCCAGTCGGTCGACCGTCGCCTCCAGGTCCTCGCTGGTCGCGAGGATGTCGTCGGCCGCCGACTCGGCCTCCGCCCCCGCGTCCTGCCCGCGGCGGGCGGCCTCGCGGGCGTTGGCCGCCGTCTCGGCCACCTCGTCGGTCGTCGCCGCGATCTCCTCCATGTTGGCGCTGAGCGACTCCATCTCCGAACTGATCTCGTCGAGCCGGTCGTCCTGTGCGACCGCCCGGTCCTCGATGTCGGCCGCGTTGTCGGCCACGTCCCCCGCGACCGTCTCCAGGCGCGCGATCACGCCCGTCAGCCGCTCGGCGACCTGTTCCTGGCTCTCCTGGAGGCGGCGCTCCTTCTCGCGCAACTCGGTCACGTCCTGGAGCGCCGTCACCGAGCCCGTGAGTTCGCCCGCTGCGTCGTACATCGGCGTACTCGTAATCTTGACCGTTCGCTCCTCGTCGTCGTGGTTCAGCAGTGTCGACTCGACGCCCCTGATCTGGGTCTCGTTGGCCATCGTCCGCTGGGCCGTCGTCGTCTTCGTCCCGTGGGTCTCCTCGGTCCGGAACACCTCGTGGCCCTCCATCTCCGGCACTTCCCTGGGATCGAGCGCCGTCAACTCCTGCATCGACGGGTTGAACAGCAGAATGTTCGACTCCGCGTCGGTGACGACGATGGGGACGGGCAGATCCTGCAACGCCTGCACCCACATCAGCTCGGCGTCGTCGAAGTCGGCGTAGACGCCCGCCGCTTCCCCGCGCCGCTCGTGCTCTGACATCTCTTCATGAGCGTTCTCGGACCCCCCGCGTCAACGTTTCGGCGAGGTTATCGAACGCGATAACGAGTCTCACTCCACGACGTGTTCGGTGTCGTACGACCCCAGCCGGCGGACCCACCCGTCCTCGGCGATGGCTTCGATCTCGTCGAGGGCGTCCTGGGTCCGTTCCTCGTAGAGGCCGGCCGCGATGTCGATGTGGAAGACGTAATCGCCCAGCCGCTCGCCGCTGGGACGGGACTCCACGCGGGTCATGTTGATGTCCCGGTCGGCGAACGGCTCCAGCATCTCCAGCAGGAGGCCGGGGTAGTCGACGTTGGGGTAGACGATCAGCGAGGTCTTGCCGCCGCCCTCGGAGCGCTCGCTTTCCGGTGCGACCACCAGGAACCGCGTCGCGTTCGAGGACTGATCTTGAATGTCTTTCGCGAGCACCTCGAGGTCCGTTCCGTTGGTCGCGTTCTCGGGGTGGCCGATGGCCGCGACCGACGGGTCGTCGCGGGCGCGCTCGACGCCGCGAGCGGTCGAGGCGACCGCTTCCAGGTCGGCGTCGGGGTATTCAGCGTCCAGATACTCGCGGCACTGGGCCAGCGCTTGGGCGTGGCTGGCGATCAACTCGAAGTCGGGGCCCTGGGCGAGCAGGGCGTGGCGGATGGGCGTGATCAGTTCCCTGACGACCGCCACGTCGTGTTCGGCGAAGGCGTCCAGCGACTCGGTGACGCTGCCCTCGATGCTGTTCTCGACCGGGACGACGCCGCGGTCGTACTCGCCCCCCGCCACGGCCTCGACGATGGCCGTCACCGATTCGGTAAAGGCCACCTCGTCGGCGACGGCCGTCGCGGCCCGGTGTGAGTAGGTCCCCGCCGGACCGAGCGTGAGTGCCTTCATCGCCGGCGTGTTCGCTCCTGGCGGTGAAAAGCGTCGTGGTGTCGGCCCGGAAATATCGCCAGCGGCGGCCGCGGCTCGGTGTAATCGCCCGGTCTAACGGAAGAGGTCGTAGGTGTCGATCTTGGCGGTGACGACGCCTGCCCGTCCGTTCTGGTTCACCTTGACGTTGCGGGCGCGGGTGAACGCACCGCCGTTGTCGTTGGCTTCGACCCAGTCGTTGAGGTCGCTGGTACTCACGTCGCCCTCGGAGTCGAAGACGAACACCCACTGACGGCTCGTCGTGTCGCCGTTGACCGACCAGGACTGGCCGCTGGCGACCTGCCCGTCGAAGACGCCCGACTCGGCGTCGGCCCGGTCGGAATCGACCTCGTCGCTCCGGGTCCCGCCGCTGACGCTGGTCCCGCTGTTCAGCGCGTTCACCAGCGTCGCCAGATCGTCGTTCTCGCTGACAGCGCGAGTGGCGCTCCCGCCCTTGGTGTCGATGATGCCCTCGACCACGTCCGTCGCGGCGGCCGCGTCCCAGTCGGCACCGAACCCCGGCTCGACGCGCCGGCCGAACACGATGGCGCTGTCGGAGACGCCCACCGCCCGGTTGGGCTCGTCCCTGTCCGACGGGACGTACAGTTCGTAGCCGCTGTAACTGCCGTCGCTCTCGTACTCGGTGCTGGCATCGTCTTCGAGTTCGGCGACGACCTCGGCCGTGTCGTAGGACCCTTTCAGCACGCGCCCCTCGGGCAGGCTGAGGTCCATCTTCACGGACCGGCCCGTGAGCCCGACCGCGCCGTAGTTGGCCGCGAGCGAACTGTAGGTACTCGGATAGAACGCTTTGCGGCTGTCGTAGACTCCCTTCTGGTTCGTCCCGTCGAAGTTCAGACTATCCGCGTCCTGATTGAACTGATCGGCCGGATAGACCCACTGCTGGTACCCCCCCAGGCCACCACCGCCGATGAACGGGATCGCGTCCGTGACCGCGTTACAGCCAGCGAGCGCACCTGTACCCATCACAGCACTGGCGGTCAGAAACCGCCGGCGTGTCTGCTCCATGTGCAATTTGTGTATGTTATCACATAAAATATATTCGATAGTAACCACCGGATCGGCCCGTTACTCGGTTCCACTGCCGAGATTGGGGGCGGTGTAGGTGTCGGCCGTGGCGGTGACGGTGATGGTCCGGCCGCTCTGGCTGACCTCGACGTTGCGGGCGCGGGCGAACTGCCCCTCGTTGTCGTTGTACTCGACGTAGTCGGTGACGGCGCCCGTGTCGGCGTCACTCTGGGAGTCGAAGACGAACACCGACTGTGAGTCGGTCGTCGCGCCGTTGATCGTGGAGGCCTGTCCGCTGGCGACCAGTCCCTCGAACTCACCGCTGTTTTCGTCGGCCTCGTCGGAGCCGATGGGGTCGCTCCGGACCGTGGCGGTGAGGAAACTGCTGCCGCTGAGCGAACTGACCAGCGTCCCGAACGCGTCGTTGGCGTTCACGTACCGGGTGGCACCGCCGCTGTTGGTGTCGATGATCCCTTCGACCACGTCCGTGGCCGGGACCGAGTCGGCGTCGGAGCCGAAGTTGTCGACCCGCTGGCCCTGCACGACGGTGCCATCGGCGACGCCGAACGCGTCGGGCGATTCCTCGCGCTCGGCCCGGACGTACAGGTCGTACCCCTCGTGACTGCCGTCGCTCTCGTACTCGGTGCTGGTGTCGGCTTCGAGTTCGGCGGTGACCTCGCCCCGCTCGAACGACCCCGAGAGGACCACTCCCTCCGGGAGGTTGAGCACCATGGAGACGTTCCGCGGGAGAATCCCCGTGTTCGACACGAAGTTCCGCGACAGGGAGCTGTACGTGCTGGGGTACAGTTCCTCGCGGTTCTCGTAGATCGACTGCTGGTTGATCGCGAAGATACTCAACGCGACACTGTCGTCGCCGAACTCCCCGCTCTCGTCGGCACTGGCGAACCGATCCGGCTCGTAGACCCACTGTTCGTAGTCACCCAGCCCACCTCCGCCGATGAACGGAATCGCGTCCGAAACCGCGCTACAGCCCGCGAGCGCACCTGACCCGAGCGCCGCACTGGCGGCCAGAAACCGCCGACGTGTCTGCTCCATGCCCCATTCCTGTATGTAATAACATAAAAGATGATCGATGGTATGGGTTCGGCAGCGATCACTGAACCGCCGCGTTCGGCGGCCATCGGCTCACACGCCGTCGAGTTCGAGCAGTCGGAGTTTGAGATACAGTCGGATCATGAGCAAGACGATACAGCCGAGAAAGGAGGCGACGGCCAGTTCGACGACCGACAGCCCGGTGCCGGAGGCCGCGAAGGGATTGACGCCGTCCATCGTCTGGACGTAGCTCTCGACGGCCGCGCCGCCACCCAACCCCAGCAGGAAGTAGACGACGGTCAGTCCGATGGCCAGCCCGCCGGTCCCGAACGCCAGGTAGGAGGCGAAATCCTCGACGTTGAGGACGGCCCGGGCCTGTGACTCGTCGAGCGGGTGATTCCGGATGCGGTACACCGCCCCGCCGATCAACAGGAGGGCGGTACACGTCACGATACTCGCACCCACGAGCCCCAGGATGAGGACCTTCGGTGAGGCGAGCGCCGGGTCGGCCGACGGGACGTATTCGCTCACTGTCGTGGGAAAGAGGAGATAGATCGGCAAGAGCAGGGTGAGTCCGCCCAGAAGCAGGCTCTGCCAGGTCAGTTTCGTGACCGTCGGCTGGGAGAAGTAGGTCCGTCGCCGGAGGCGCAACTGATCGTACATCGAGCCCGAGAGAATCGCGCTCGTGATATCGTCGTGGTCGTCCGTCTCGTCTGTCATGGCTATCCGATCGGCTCGTGGTGCCGACTTTCGAAATCGAAAGTATATCTCTTTTGGTCGTGTCCGGCACCGAACCAACCCACCGAGGGGGCCACGACTGTCGGAAAATGTGAACGATTTTCGCCCGACTGCGGACGGGTCCGGTTCAGCGGTTCAGGGTGTGGATCGCCTGCCCCATCGCGTTCGCGGCCGCCTCCATCACGGCTTCGGAGAGCGTCGGGTGGGTGTGGACGGTCGCGACCAGGTCCTCCAGCGTGGCTCCCATCTCGATGGCCAGGCCGACCTCCGCGATCAACTCCGAGGCGTCCGGGCTCACGATCTGGGCCCCGAGGACGAATCCGTCGGCCTCGTCGGCGACGATGCGGACGAACCCGTCGGTGTCGTCGTGGGTGAGCGCCCGCCCGGACGCGCGGAGCGGCAACTCCCCCACGACGGGCTCGAAACCCGCCTCCTCGGCCTCGCGTTCGGTCAGTCCCACGGTCCCGATCTCCGGGTCGGTGAACACCGCCGCGGGGATGGCCTGCTGGTCCAGCGCGGCCGGTTCGCCCGCGATCACCTCCGCCGCGACCTCGCCGGCTTTCATCCCCTGGTGGGCGAGCATCGGCTCGCCGGCCACGTCGCCGACGGCGAAGACGTGATCCACGTTCGTGCGCGCGCGGTCGTCCGTCGGTACGAACCCGTCGTCGTCGGTCTCGACGCCCGCCGCGTCCAGGGCGACGGTGTCGGTCACGGGTTCGCGGCCCACGGCGACCAGCGCCTTCGTGGCGTCGTACTCCGAGACCGTCCCGTCCTCACCCTCGGTGACGACGGTCAGGCCCTCGTCCCGTGCCTCCCAGTCGGCGGCGGCCTCCTCGAAGTGAAAGTCGACGCCCAGGGATTTCGCGCGCTGGGTGACCACGCGGGTCACGTCGGCCTCGTACATCGGGAGCGCCTGATCGAGCGCTTCGACGACTCGCACGTCGCTGCCGGCCTTGGCGAACACCGTCGCCAGTTCCATCCCGATGTAGCCGGCCCCGACGACGAGCAACTCGTCGGGCACCGAGTCGAGGGCCAGCGCGTGCCGAGAGGAGAGAATCCGGTCGCCGTCGAACGGCAGCGAGGGGAGTTCGATCGGCCGACTCCCCGTCGCGACGATCGCGTGTTCGAACTCGATCGATTCCGAGCCCTGCCCCTCGCCGCCGTGGGCGACCCGCGCCGTGTTCTCGTCGGCGAATTCGGCCGTCCCTTCCACGAGGTTGATGCCGTTGCCCTTGCAGAGCCGTTCGACGCCGGTGGTGAGCTGATCGACCACCTCGTCTTTCCAGCCGACCATGCCGGCCATGTCGATGGCGGGATCGGCGTGGACGCCCATGTGTTCGGCCTCGCGTGCTTCGTGGGCCACGTCCGTCGCCGAGACGAGTGCCTTCGAGGGAATACAGCCGTGATTGAGACAGGTCCCGCCGTAGGCGTCCTTTTCGACGAGGGTCACGTCCAGATCGAGCTGGGCGGCCCGGATCGCCGCCACGTACCCGCCGGGGCCCGCGCCGATTACCAGTACGTCGGTGCCAGTCGCGATGTCGCCGACGACCATACCACGGCAACGCACCCCCGGACTTTGAGTGTGCGGGTTGGCTTTATGCCTCGTCGCCCCGAGTTCCCGTGCATGGAAGAGCAACTGTTCTCGCGGACCGACCGCCGTGACGCCGCGGCGACCGCGGCGCTGCTGCGCTCGCTCGCGGACGATCTGGAGTCCGGCATCGGTTTCGACGCCCTGGCCGGGGAAGACGTCGACGTCGGCGTCCCGACCGAGATGGACATCGAGTTCGAGGTCGACCGGGTGACGACCGACGACGGTGAGACACGCGATCTGGCGGTCGAACTGACGTGGGACCCCGACGACGAGCGAGCGGCCGAGGAGACCGAGTCGGCGGGGACCGACGGGCCACCGACGACGGACGCTGCCGACACGACGACCGGCCCCACGAACGCCCCGGGCAACGCCACGCCCGACTCGCAGGCCGCCTTCGAGGTGTACCGGGACAGGGCCGACGAGTGGCGCTGGCGGCTCCGCCACCGCAACGGCAACATCGTGGCCGACAGCGGTGAAGGGTACAACCGCAAGCGTGGCGCGATTAACGGGCTGGAAAGCGTCCAGCGCAACGCGCCCGGTGCGGACGTAGAGCTAGAGGATTAGTCGTCGGCCGTCGCGCCGCTTCCGTCGGACGAACGGTCGGCGTCGCCGGTGTCGTCCCGCGGTCGCCACTCCTGTCGAACCCACGCGAGGCCGAACGCGACGGCGTACAGCACCGCGGGCGCGGCCGCGGCCCCCGTGAGCGCGAACGCCACCGGGTCGAGAATCGTTCGATACAGCGGTGGGACGCCGAACTGGGTCAGCGGTGGGAGAAACCGCGTCGCCACCGCGGCCAGGACCTAGGGTGCGGCCGCCAGCAGGACCCGCCAGTTCTCGCGGATCTGTCCGCTGCCCGTTCCCGGCCAGTCGGTCCACGGCCGGGACCCCGCGAGCGCGTCCGCACGTGCGGCGACGTATACGAACGCCATCACGATTCCGGCCACCCGAAGACCGAGCGCCGCGGTCCCGGCCGCTCGGTAACCGCGCACCAGGGTCTCCGCGAGAACGGCAACGAGACCCCAGAGTAACAGGATCTCGGCCACTGCGACGGTTTCGACGAACAGCCGTTTCGGATCGATGGTGGAGGACACGCCGAGTCGTGTCATGGAGGCAACGAAAAAGTAGCGGTCCGCCCGCGGTCTACTCCAGTAACAGCAGCGTCGGGTCCCGCAGGTACTCCTTCAGCGTGTTCGTGAACCGGGCGGCCTCCGCGCCGTCGATCACGCGGTGGTCGATGGACAGCGAGAGGGTCATGACGTGGCGCGGGACGACCTCGCCGCCGACCGACTGTTCGCTCGGGAACATCCCCTCGTCCTCGTCGTCGTTCTCGACCACCCACGGCCGCTTTTTGATCGCCCCGAGGCCGAGAATCGCGGTCTCGGGGTAGTTGATGATCGGCGTGGCGTACTCCCCGCCGATGGCTCCGAAGTTGGTGATGGTGAAGGTGCCGCCCTGCATCTCCTCGCGGCTGATCGACCGCTCGCGGGCCTTCGCGACCAGTTCGTTGGCCTCGCTGGCGATGTCGAGCAGGGATTTCCGCCCGGCGTCCTCGACGACGGGCACCATCAGCCCGGCGTCGGTGGCGGTGGCGACCCCGACGTTGTAGTCGCCTCGCGTGACGATCTCTTCTGCCTCCTCGTCGAGCTGGGAGTTGAGGATCGGGTACTCCCGGAGCGCGGCGACGACTGCCTTCACGACGAAGGGCAGGTAGGTGAGCTTGATGTCCCGTTGCTGGGCGCGTTCCGCGAGGTCGTCGCGGGCCGCGACCAGTTCCGTCACGTCGACCCGGTCGTGGTGAGTGACGTGGGGCGCAGTGAACTTCGACTGTTCCATCTGCTGGCCGATCGTCCTTCGCACGCCGCGGTAGGGGATCCGTTCCTCGGAGCCGGCGGCGACCTCGGCCCGGTCGGACTCGGCCGCTGGGGCTCCTTCGCGCTCGCCGCCAGCCGAAATCGCCTCGGCGTCGGCCGCCTGCGCTTCGCGCTGGGCCTCGGCGTACTCCCGGACGGCCGCGGTCGTGACGACGGCCTCGCCGTCGCGTTCCTCGGTCGCGGGCACCGCGTCGATGTCCACGTCGAGTTCCTTCGCGACGCCGCGGGTCGCCGGGGTCGCCAGCGTGCGGTCGCGGTCGGCCGGTTCGGCCGCTGTGGGGGCCCCCGCGTCCTCCGTCGTGGGCTGGCTCCCCTCGACGACGGTGGGCTGGGCGCCGCCCAGCGGTTCCTCGGCCTCGGCGATGGCGGTCTCGGCCTCGTCGCCGGCAGTCGTCGCGTCAGCCTCGGCCGCCCCCGTCTCGGCCGTCGGTTCGGGTTCGGTCGCATCGCCCTCGGCCGCGGTGTGAACGTCCATCTCCGTGATGCGACCGCCGGGACCGGAACCGTCGACGGCGGCGAGGTCGACCCCGAGTTCGCGGGCCAGTCGGCGAGCGCTTGGTGCGGCGAACACCCGACCGCCCGACTCGCCGTTCGTGCTTGGGCTCGCGGAGTCCTCGGTCGGCTCCGCCGCTTCGGCGTCGGTCGGTTCGGCGTCCGCGGGTTCCTCCCCACCGGCCGGTTCGCTTCCAGTCTCGTCCGTTTCGCCCTCGACCTCGAAGACGATGATGACCTCGCCGACGGGGACCACCTCGCCGGCCTCGGCGCGCAGTTCTTTGACCGTGCCGTTCACCGGCGAGGGAACCTCGACGACGGCCTTGTCGGTCTCGACCTCTGCGACTGGCTGGTCCTCCGAGACGGGGTCGCCCGGGCCGACGAGCCACTGAACGATCTCGCCCTCGGCGACGCCCTCGCCCACGTCGGGGAGTTTGAACTCACGGACCATCTCAGAACTCCACGGTCTCGCGGATGCCGTCCTCGATGCGGGCGGCCTCCGGCAGGTAGTAGTCCTCCAGGGCGTACAGCGGATAGGGCGTATCGAAGCCCGTCACCCGGTTGATCGGGGCCTCCTGGTAGAGGAGGACGTCCTCCTGGATGGTGGCGATGATCTCCCCCGCGAGGCCGCCCGTCTTGGGGGCCTCGTGGACGACGACCGCCCGGCCGGTCTTCTTGAACGACTCTTTGATGGCGTCCTCGTCCATCGGCGAGAGCGTCCGGAGGTCCACCACCTCGCAGTCGATCCCCTCCTCGGCGAGGGTCTCGGCGGCCTCCATCGTCGGGCGGGTCATCGCACCCCAGGTGAACACGGATACGTCACTGCCCTCCCGGCGGACCGCGGCCTCGCCCAGCGGCACGGTGTAGGGCTCGTCGGGCACTTCCTCGCGGAACGCCCGGTAGATGAGTTTGGGTTCGAGGAAGATCACCGGGTCCGGATCGCGGATGGCACTCGCGAGTAGCCCCTTGGTGTCGTACGGCGTCGAGGGGATGACGACCTTGAGACCGGCCTCGTGGACGAAGAACGCTTCCTTGGACTCGGAGTGGTGTTCCGGTGCCCGGATGCCGCCGCCGTAGGGGGCCCGCACCACGAGCGGGCAGGTGAACCGGCCCCGGCTTCGGGTGCGCAGGCGGGCGGCGTGGGAGACGATCTGATCGAACGCGGGGTAGATGAACCCCATGAACTGGATCTCAGTCACCGGGCGGAGGCCGTAGGCGGCCATGCCGATGGCGGTGCCGACGATGCCCGACTCCGCGAGGGGCGTGTCGATCACCCGGTCGTCACCGAACTCTTCGATGAGCCCCTGGGTGGCCCGGAAGACGCCGCCGTTCTCGCCCACGTCCTCGCCCATCACGAGGACGTCGTCGTCCCGTTGCATCTCGCCGTACAATCCATCGCGGACGGCCTGTACGAGCGTGAGGTCCTGTGCCTCGGTCTCGGTATCGGTTGCCTGACTCATGTTATTCGAGGAGGGCGTCGTCGCCGTGTCGGTCCCTGATGCGCTCGAAGTACTCAAGCTGTTGCTGTAAGCGTTGGGGCATCTCCGCGTAGACGTGAGCGAACATTTCGTCGGGTGCGGGGCGCTCGACCGACTCCGCCGCGTCGATCGCCTCGGCCACTCGATCCGAATTCTCCTGCTCGATGGCGGCGACGGTCTCGTCGTCCAGCAGGCCACGCTCGCGCAGGAACGTCTCCAGCCGTGGGATGGGGTCTTTGCGCTTCCACTCCTCGACCTCGTCGTCGTCCCGGTAGACCGAGGGGTCGTCGGCGGTGGTGTGGGCCCCGAAGCGGTACTGGACGGCCTCGATCATCGTCGGCCGCAACTCGCCCTCGTCGGGGTCTTTGGCCTTCTCGACGGCATCGCGGGTCACCTGGTAGACGGCGAGGGGGTCCATCCCGTCGACCTGCACACCCTCGAACCCGTAGGCGTGGGCCTTCTGGGCCAGCGTCGCGCTCGCCGTCTGGCGCTCGCGGGGCACCGAGATTGCCCACTGGTTGTTGTTACAGAAGAAGACGGTGGGCGTGTCGAACACGCCGGCGAAGTTCATGCCCTCGTGGAAGTCGCCCTCGCTGGTCGCGCCGTCCCCGAAGTAACAGAGGAAGGCCTTTCGCTCGCCCTCGAGTTTCGAGGCCCAGGCCGCCCCGGTCGCGTGGGGGACCTGCGTGGCGATGGGGACCGCCATCGTGAACATATTCACGTCCTCGGGGACGGCGTTGCCATCCTCGTGGCCCATCCAGAACAGGAGGATCTTCTCCAGGGGCACCCCGCGAACGACCGCCGCGCCGGCCTCCCGGTAGCTCGGGAACAGCCAGTCGTCCTCGTCCAGTGCGTGGGCGCTCCCGATCTGGGAGGCCTCCTGGCCGGAGAGTGGGGGATAGGTGCCCATCCGGCCCTGGCGCTGGAGGGACACCGCCCGCTGGTCGAAGTGTCTGGCTAACGTGATCTGTCTGTACATCCCGACCAACGCCTCGTCGCCCAGGTCCGGTACCGTCGCGCCATCCCGGACCTGGCCATCCTCGTCGAGAATTTCGACCCGTTCGCCCGGGCCACGCTGTAGGGTACTCATACTGCCCTCCGACAACACATACCAGACACCTCGCGGCGCTCGCTAATATGTTTTTGGCAAATAGCTTTCGTTACCACGCAATCTTGCGCGCGCGGCTTCGCGGACGGTCGTTCTGGACTGTTGTTCTTCGCACTTCTCGGGCGGAGTCGGGCAGAAAAGTGGACGAACGTTTCGTGGCGCTCGTCGGCGATGCCCGTGGCGGAGCGTGCGCGCTCGCGTCCGCGTGTCATACAATGTGGCCAGTGACACAAAACTTATTCTGGGGGCCGGGGTCGGACGAAACGTGTCACTGAGTGGGCCGGTCCGGTTGTGTGTGCAGTACGTCACCGCCGTGACCGCGCTCTGGCTGGCGTTCCATTTCGGGATTCTCAGCGGGACGCTCGCTCCGTTGCTTCACCTCGACGGGTGGGGTCAGCCCCTCGTCATTCCGGTGATGGCGGTTCTGTACCTGCTGATCCTCGCGCCGCTCTCACAGATCGTCGTGATAACGACCGATCCTTCGGGTGGGTCGGCGGCGTCGGTGTGGGAAGAGGTGACCGGCGTCAGCCTGGTCGCCACGGTCGCCGGGGCCCTCGCCGGTGGCGGACTGGTATTCGGTGTCCCGGACTGGCTCTCGACGACGCTCCCGCTGGTGGCGCTGTCGGCGGCCGTCGTCACATTCGTTTTACTCGGCGACGCGGTGTCGGTTCAGGGTCTCGATACGGCCTTCTTGAGTGCCGCGGCGACGACCCACCTGTTTGTGGTGCCGGTGGCGCTGTCGTTGCTCGTCGGCGGCATCGGTCTGGTGTTGGCCGTCCCCGTCGCAATCATCGCACTCCTGGTCGTCCGAGGCTGGCTGGGGACCAACTCGCCCATCGACCGCTGCGTCTCGGTCTCGCTCGCGGTGGTCTTCGCGCTCGTCGCCGGCGGCGTGATGGCCTACGACCTGTCCGGCCCTCGTCCGGCGACGGATCTCGACACCGAAGCGACGGCGAACCTCTCGGCCGCCGAGAACCGCACGTACTCCATCACGGACTACGGGTTTCGGTCGCTATCCGTACCCATCGGGACAGTCTCGGTCGACAACGCGTTCGGGTTCGAACGGACCGCCGACGTTCCGGCGTACACGGCCTGTCTGTACGACACCGGCGGCAAGCGAATACAGACGACCGCTGGCCACGGTCCGGTTCTGGTCGTCGGCAACGACGAGTATGCCAGTCCCGTCGACCAGGTACGACTCGCTGGCGGAGAGCACCACCAGTACGGCGTCGTCGTCCTCCTCGACAGCGTCGAGGGACGGTCGCTGGCGGAAATCCGCGACCTCGGAACCGTCCCGGTCCGCCGGGCCGATAGCTGTCCCGGGACCACCGACGGCCCGGCGCTGGTGCTGGTTCCCGACGGCGAACGTGGCCGACGATAATCGTCACTCACTGGAACGGACAGTCACGGTCATGCCGGTTCGTCTCGGAACTGCGTGATCGGAACGTCCGTGATGCTGTCGTAATCGTCGTCGGCACCGACGAGCAGCGTGCCGTCGACGTGGGTCGCCGTCGCGAGTGCGAACGCGTCTCCGAGTGCGGGTGCGTGGTGAGACTTGAACTCCGAGGCGAGTCGCCAGGTCTCTGCCGTGTCGATCCGTTCGATCCCGCTCTCTTTGAGCACGTCGACGATCATCTCTGCGCGTTCTTCGCTGTCGAGGCCTCGAACGACGTAGTGGACTTCAGCGAGGTTGACTGCCGAGATGTATCCCGCCACAGATCCCTCCACGCCGCCGATGTATCTCTCGACGACGTCACTTCCGGGTTCGTCGCGGAAGTACGCGATGAGCGGTTCGGCGTCGAAGACGACCGTCTCAGGCAACTCGTCTGTCATTCGTCCGTTCCCTCGGTTTCGTCGCGGTCGCGGTCGCGCAATTTCGTCTCCCTGGCGGCGTCACGCTCTCGACTCTCCTGGAGCCGTTCCGTCGCCGTCCGTCCCTCGTCGTCGGTTTTGCCTGCCAGTATGCCCCGGAGATCGGTCGCCGAGCGGATCGGCCGTACGACGATTTCGCCCTCGTCTGTCCGGACGAACTTCACACGCCCCGGCGTGTCGATTCCCAACTCCTCCCGGAACTCCTTGGGAATCGTCGCCTGCCCCCGCGACGACACCGAGACCACTTTCTCTGATTCTGTTCCACTCATACTTTCTCTACCCATTACTTCGAGAGATTCATACTAAACGGTGTTGCTGACGCCGCCGAGCCGTCGCCTCGTGACCGCCTGTCCCCCACCGGTCCGCTTGCGTTTGCTCACACGCTCGCCCGCGCCACACGCTCCCGTTCGAGTTCCGGGTCTCCGTCGCCGCCGCGTTGGTGACGCAAAATCGCGTCGCCGACCGCCGGAGCCGACCGGTCAGGCGACCGGTTCCGCGTGGAACTCGATGTACAGTTCCATCACGAACTCGTTCTCGCCGGCACCGGCGGGCAGGCCGACGTCGTTGCCGATTGCGGTTTCGAGACCGTCACAGCTCCGTGCGCCCGGGACGGTGAACTCGTTGTCGACCAGCGTGGCGTTCGACGTTCCGGTCGTGATGACCGACCTGGTGCTCCCGTTGCTCCCGGACAGGCTGCCGCTGTCACCGGTCGTGCCGTTCACGACTACGGGCATCCCACAGCCTTCGATCTCTGGGATCAGGAGGTTGGCGAAGGTGGATGCTTCGAACGTGCTGTAGCCGGTTGCGGTGTCGAGCGAGCCCTCGACCGTCGTCGTGGCCGAGATGTTGGTCGGCATATCGTCGAGCGTGTCCGACTCGAAACGGATCACCGGGAACCGGAAGTTCTCGGGCGTGACGGTGTACTCCCCGGTGGTCTGGTCGAAACTCGCGGTGAACTGCGCACAGCCTTTCGTCTCGTTTTCGGGGATCCCGCTCGGACAGTCCGGGAGGTCGCCCCGGCGGTCCTTCTCGCCGACCTCGATGTACCCCTCCTCGACGTAGGCCGTGAACGACCGGTACTCGGGCAGGTCGTCGGCTGTCGACCCGTCCGCCGCCACGACCGAGACCTGTCGAGTGACCGTCTCGTTCTCGGTGTGTACGCCGAACGTGACGGTTCCGCCGGGCAACGACTCCGCCAGCGGGAGCGTCAGAGTCTCGGTCGTTCGCTCGCCGGGAGCGAGCGTGACGGTGCGCTCCTCCAGCGTCTCGATGTCGCCGTCGCCGTCGACGTCGACCCCGAACCCGCCGGTCTGGGTCCCCTCGCGGCCGCCGATATTCTCGATGTCGATCGACCCCTCGATCGTCTCACCCGCCTGGACGGTCTCGGGGGCCTGCAGGTTCGACAGCTGGAAGTTCGCCGCCGAGTCGGCCTCGTTGATCTGCACGCTCGTACTCAGGGAGTCATTCACCGTCTGGACCATCGCGGTGACGGAGCCGGCGTCACCGGGCTGTGTAGGCACCGACAGCGCGATCTCCTCCGTCGCGCCGCCGGCCAGCGTCACGTCGGAACTGCTGCTCTGGTCGAGCACCGACAGCGTGACCGACTGGGTTCCTTCACGGTCGCCGACGTTCTCGACCGTCGCGTCGACGGTAAGCGTCTCGCCTTCCGTCACCGGCGAGTTCGTGCCGATGTTCGAGATCTGGAAGGTAGCAGGCGCGTTCGGTTCGGTACTGTCACCGTCACCGGGCTCTTGCCCGTCGTCGCCGTCGTCGTCACTGTCACCGATGCCGGAGAAGTCGGGTGCCTCGCCGTCGTCACCGATGCCGGAGAAGTCGGGGGCCTCGCCGTCGTCACCGATGCCGGAGAAGTCGGGAGCCTCGCCGTCGTCACCGATGCCGGAGAAGTCGGGGGCCTCGCCGTCGTCACCGATGCCCGAGAAATCGAACGGTGACCCGTCGTCGTCACCGATGCCCGAGAAGTCCGGCGGTTCACTTGTCTCGCCGAAGCTGAAGTCCGGCGAGTCCCTGGTCTCGCTGAAGTCGAAGACCGAGCCGTTGCTGTTCCCACTGAACTGGAATCTGCCGTCGCTCTCGTTGCCGTCGAGGTCGAATTCGAATTTCTGGGTGTCGTCGGACTGTGTGGCTGCCGGCGTCGTGGCCGCGACTGTCCCCGTCCCCGCAACGAGGGCGATCACGACCCCGACGACCAATGCCCGCCTGCTAGCTGCGATCATTCTTTGCCCTTACGCTACCAAGCCGATAGCGAGTAATAATTTTACTTAAAGATAATTTAAATTAACTACTGGCCGCGAGCGAGCGGTGGCTGGGGCTGTGGGGTTCGATCTGTCGTCCGCTCAATCCGGTACCGGACCCGCTCTCGCTACTCGCTCGCTCGCGCCCGTTCGCGGGCCTCGGCCGGGTCCTCGCCCGCCAGCACGGCCTCGACGAACAACTCGCCGGCCCGGTAGGAAGACCGGACCATCGGGCCGGAGGCACAGTAGAGGAATTCCAGTTCCTCTTCGGCCACTCTGCGCCACGTCTCGAAGGCGTCGGGGTGGACGTAGTCGCTGACCTCCAGGTGCGAGCGGGAGGGCTGGAGGTACTGGCCCAGCGTCACCACGTCGACGCCCACCGTCTTGAGATCCCGCAGGGTCTGGTAGATCTCGTGGTCGTACTCGCCGACGCCGAGCATGAGGCTGGTCTTGGTGTAGATGTCCGATTCCCGATCCACCTGCCGGAGTACGGAGAGGGACTGTTCGTAGCCGGCCCGGCGGTCCCGGACGGGCCACTGCAGGCGGTCGACGGTCTCGATGTTGTGGGCGATCACGTCGGGGTCGGCGTCGACGATCTTCCGGACGAGATCGGGTTCGCCCTGGAAATCGGGGATCAGACACTCCACCAGAATACCGGGGTGGCGCTCCTTGATCGCGCGGATCGTCTCGGCGAAGTGGCCCGCGCCCTGGTCGGGCAGGTCGTCGCGGTCGACGCTGGTGAGGACGACGTAGTCCAGCCCGATCTCGGCGACGGCGTCGGCGACCTGCCCCGGTTCCTCGGGGTCCAGCGGCTCCATCCCGCCGGTCTCCACGTCACAGAAATTGCATCCGCGGGAACACCGCTCGCCCATGAGCATGAACGTCGCCGTGCCGGGCCCCTCCTCGCCGCTCCAGCACTCCCCGAGGTTCGGGCAGTTGGCCTCCTCACAGACGGTGTGGAGGTCGTGCTCCCGCAGGGTCTCTTTGATGTCGGTGAAGCGCTCGCCCGACGGGGGAGCCATCTTGAGCCAGTCGGGCTTGCGGGCGCGACTCATTGTCGAACAGCAGGGGCCGTCGGGAGAAAAACCTGGGGTTCCGGCCGGCGATCACACCTGGTAGCAGTAGACCGTCCTGCCGACGCCGACGAACGTTCGGCCGCGTCCGGCGGTCCCCATGATGAATCTCTTGAACCCAGTCTCGAACGAGTCGATGACCTCGCCGGTCCGGAGATCTCGGGCCTGTGCCTGCTCGTCGTCCTCGACGACGACCGCCGAGTCGAGTCCGACCGTCGGAAACGGTACCTCTCCATCTCGGTTCTCGGTCCAGAGTCTGGCCCCCGAATCGATCTCGAAGGCCGACACGGTGGTGGGGTCGAACCGTTCGCTGACCAGCGCGACGCCCCCCGCCGTGGTCACGCTCGCGTTGAAGTCTGTCTCGACGCGTCGCTCCCAGCGCTTCGTCCCGTCCGCGGGGTCGACGGCGGCTACCGAGCGCTCCCCGGCCACGACTGGTGTCCCCTCCCCGACCGCCGCGCCGACGGTGAAGCCGGACGGCGTGTCCTCGAGTCGCCAGCCGACCGTTCCGTCCGGCTCGTATCGCGCGAGTCCGGCCCGCGAATCGACCAGAAACCCGCCGTCGTGTGCGGCCAGAAGCCTCGCCGACTCGCCGAGCGTCGCGATCCGCTCGCCCCCGGACTTCTCGTGAACGACGACACCGGCGGACCCGTTGGCGGCCACGTGGTCGGCGGTCGTGACGACCGGGCCGTAGACGGTGTTCTCGTCCCCGACATCGCCGCGTTCCCAGCGCGCCTCGCCGGTATCGGGGTCGACAGCCAGCACCTCGCCCGTCGTCCAGACCGCGTACAGCCCGTCGTCGTCGGCCGCCAGCGCGTCGAACGTCCTCGTCGACGGGTTCGCCCAGCGCTCGTCACCGTCCGCGAGTGACAATGCCGTCATCCCCCGGTCGTGTGTGGTGTACACCGTGTCGTTCCACGCGACGGTCGAGACGTGCGCCCCGTCCAGGGCGTCGATACCCAGTTCTGTCGTCCACTGGCGCTCGAACCCGACCCGCTCGGAACCGCCGGACGAGGGCGTCCCCGTACCGGTCGCCGTCTCCGTCCCGGGTCCCGTTTCCTGCTCTTCGCGCCGACCGAGACCTAGACAACCGCCGGACAGCGATGCCCCCACCGCCGCTACGTACGTCCGTCGTCGCATACTGTAGACACGTATTCGATCTAACATAAGTGTGTGCGGTCGACTGCCCGTCGCTCACGCGTCGCGACGCGGGACCGACCGCGACGGAAACGCCTATACTCTCGGCACTCCCGATTGCTGTCGTGCCAGGGAGCGTAGATCACGAGCCGCAGGTGGCCATCGACGAGGTCCTCCCCGAGTTCGCCGACGCCTTCCCGTTCGAGTCGTTCAACCGGATGCAGTCGGAGGCCCTGCCGGCACTCTTGGAGCGCGAGGACAACGTCGTCGTCAGCGCGCCGACCGCCAGCGGCAAGACCGCGCTCGCCGAGGTCGCCATCTGCCGGGCCCTCGATGCGGGCGGGACCGCCCTCTTTCTCGCTCCACTTCGCGCGCTCACCAACGAGAAGGAAAGCGAGTGGGAGCGCTTCGAGGACCTGGGCTACTCGGTGTACGTCGTCACCGGCGAGCGCGACCTGAACCCCAGACGAGCGGAGCGGGCCGACATCCTCGTGATGACTCCCGAGAAGGCCGATTCGGCCACGCGCAAACACGACTCGCCTCGCTACGGCTTCGTCACCGACGTGGACTGCTGTATCATCGACGAGGTTCACCTGCTGGATTCGGACCGCCGCGGGTCGGTGCTGGAAGTGACGATCTCGCGGCTCCGGCGGCTCTGTGACCCTCGGATCGTCGCGCTCTCGGCGACGATGCCCAACGTGGACGACGTGGCCGAGTGGCTGGACGCCCCCGCCGAGACCACCTTCGCCTTCGGCGAGAAGTACCGCCCCGTCCCGCTGGAGGCCGGCGTCAAGACCTACACTCACGGCGAGAACGCCTTCGCCGACAAGTACCGACGGCTCTACCGGGCACTGGATCTGGTGGAACCGCACCTCCGCGAGGACGGGCAGGGGCTCGTGTTCGTCTCCTCCCGACAGGACACCGTGCAGGCCGCCAAGAAGACCCGCGACGAACTCGCCGAGCGGGACGTGCCGATGGGTGCCCGCGGCGACTACGACTTTCATCAGGAGGCCGAACAGCTCCAGAACGAGACGCTCCGGAAGTCCGTGCTGGACGGCGTTGGTTTTCACCACGCCGGGCTCTCGAAGGACGACAAGACCCTCGTGGAGCGCTGGTTCCGCGAGGGAACTCTGGGACTGCTCTTTTCGACCTCGACGCTGGCGTGGGGGGTCAACCTCCCGGCGCGCTGTGTCGTGATCCGGGACACGAAGCTCCACGACCCGCTGGAGGGGGAGGTCGATATGAGTCCGCTGGACGTGCTCCAGATGCTCGGGCGGGCGGGCCGGCCGGGCTACGACGACCAGGGCTACGCCTGGGTCGTCTGTGACCACTCGGACGCCGACAAGTACCGCCAGTTGCTCCGGGACGGCAAGGAGATCGAGTCGCGGCTGGCGACGGATCTGGGCGCCCACCTCAACGCCGAGATCGTCCTCGGCACGGTCCAGGACATCGACGACGTGCTCGACTGGATCGAGACGACGTTCTACGCGGTGCGGGCGCGGTCGGCCCCCGACCGCTACGACTCGGACGGCCAGTTGCGCGACCGCGTCAGCGACACCCTCGAATCGCTGGTCGACCGCGGCTTCGTCGAGCGCGACGGCCTCTCGCTCTCGCCGACGCGACTGGGGCGACTGGCCTCGAAGTTTTACCTCCGGCTGGACACGGCCCGGGAGTTCGCCGACCTGGCCCGTCGGGCCGAGGGCGGCGACGGGACCGCGACGGAACTCACGACCGACGACGTACTGCGGGCGGTCGCGACCGCGGCCGAGTTCGATAGCGCGAGCGCGCGCAAGGACGAGCGCGACGCCGTGCGTGCCGTGCTGGGCGACCGTGAGCGCGATCTCGACCCCGGCCCGCGGAAGGTCCTCGCGATCCTGGATTCGAGCATGGACTCGGCGACGCCAGCGGAACTCCGAAGCGACGCGTGGGTGATCCGCCAGAACGCGCTCCGCCTGCTCGCCGCGCTTCGGGCGTTCCTCGATCACCTCGGCACCGCCGCGGCGGCCAACCTCGCGGCTCGCGTCGAGGCTCGCATCGAACACGGTGTCAGCGCGGACGCCGTGGGACTGACCGCGCTCGACGGCGTCGGGTCCGGCCGGGCGTCCCGGCTGGCGACGAAGGGGCTGGCCTCACCGGCCGACGTGCGCGAGGCGGGCGTGTCCGGTCTCGTGGACGCGGGCCTCGCCGAGGGCGTCGCGAAACAGGTCCACGCGAGCGCCAAGTCCATGCCGAACCTCCGGTTCGACTGGGGCGAGTTCCCCGACGCGATCGTGAGCGGCGGCAACGAGATGTGTGAGGTGACGGTCACCAACGCGGGCGACGGCGCGCGGGCGGGCGTCCGCGTCACGGTCAACGGCCACGAGATGACCGCGACCGACGGCTACCTCGGCACGACGACGCTCCCGGTCGGCGTGTTCGGCGGCGACGCCGAGGCGCTGACGTACACTGCCGAGGTTCACTTCCCGGACCTGCCGCTCACGCCGGTCTCTGACTCCCGCACGGTCCGCATCGAATAGCCGGATCGCCGAAACTGGCGCAGAAATGCCGATAAAACTTCTAAAGATCTCTCGACACGTCCTAAAACGTTAGAGAGCCGTACGAACGGAGACAGTCGAGCGGTAAAACGTGACTGAAGGGGGGCAAACTCGCAAAAACGAGGCGAATTCTCGGCAAGCGTCGGCCCCTTATATGGGGGTGTCCGTCCAAGGAGTGAATGCAGGGTGACCCACGATGTCCACGCAATCACCTTCCACGTTCGACGGCGTCGCCGACTGGACCGCCCGCAAAGACGCCGGCCGCAAGCTCCTGGCCCCGGTGCGGTGTCTTGGCTTCTGGAGCGCGGTCGTCCTCCCGCTCGTGTTGTTCCCGATGATGGTCTCGGGACTGGCCGGCGAGTTCCTCCCGCTGTTCGCGGCGCTGGTCGTCGCGAACCTCGCCGGCGCGGTCCTGGGTCGGGACTACAACCGCGACTGACGCCGTGGACGCGTGGGCTCGCCTGCCCCACGGTCCCCGCACCCGTCTCCACCGCCCTCCACCCGTCTCCGCCGACGCCGACGCCGACGGGACCACCCCCACACCCCACCGCCGGATCGGGCGTCCCGCCCGACCCGTCTCTCCCACCGACGCTTCCGGATATTTATGTACCAGACCCCGACCAGCCCGGGGTATGCCCGAACAGACCCGCGTGCTGGCCGGCGAGTGTACGATCCGCGACGAGACCGACCCGAACGACCGCCAGGGCGACGTGATCGTCGTCCGCAAGCCCGACGACACCGTGCTGGTCCACGAGGCCGAGGGCTACCAGCCCGTCGCGTGGCTCACCCGCGCCGAGACCGTGACCGTCGCCGACGGCGTCCTCACCGCGACCGACGGCGACCAGTTTCTCCGCGTCGAGGTCCACGAGACGTACGCCGACGACAGCTATCCCCTCGCCGAGGTCGGCATCCCGGTGGGCGACTGCCCGGACTGTGACGGCCGCCTGGTCCGGGACGACGGGACGGTGACCTGCCTCGACTGCCGGGCCGCGTACGGATTTCCGCGGGACGCGACGATCATGACCGAGACCGAAGACTGTGACTGCGGGTGCCCGCGGATGCGCGTCCGACGCGGGCGCGCGTTCGAAGTCTGCATCGACAGGGAGTGCGAGTCGCTGGACGAGGCGGTACAGCGGGCCTTCGACCGCGAGTGGGCCTGTCCGAACTGTGACGGTGACCTCCGGATCCTCCGACGGGGTGGCTTGCTGGCCGGCTGTGAGCACTACCCCGACTGCGAGACGGGGTGGGGCATCCCGGCCGGGACAGTCGTCGACGAGTGTGATTGTGGCCTCCCTGTGTTCGAGACGGCGGGCGGGAAACGGTGTCTGGACAGCGGTTGCGCGGAGACGGGCCGGGCGGAGGCGACCACGGCGTGACCGGGCCGTCGAGACCGTGGGGGCTTTGTCCACGCGCGGGCGAGTGGCGGTATGGACGCGACGCTGTCTTCGGGCGTGGTTCGCGCCGGTCGCCAGGCCCGCGAGCAGTTTCACGACGCTCGCGGCTACGGCGATCCCGACGGCGACGGGGTACGACTCGCGCCGGTCGAGGCCGCCCACCTGCTCTACCGGGGCGATCTCGACGCCGTCGACGGGATGGGCTTCCGGGAATTTCTCGCCTCGGCGACCTGCCCGGACCTGCACTTTCTGGTGTACAAGGACCTCCGGGATCGGGGGTTCTACCTCTCGCCGACCGGGGCCGACTGGGTGGCCGACCACGGGATCGCCGATCTGGTGGTCTACCCTCGCGGGAAGGGACCCTGGGACGACGAGGTGGCCTACCGCGTGCGGGTCGTCAGCGAGCGCGCGACGGTGCCCGCGAGCGACCTGGGTGACGTGGTGCTGGCCGTCGTCGACGAGGAGAGCGAGATCACCTATCTGGAGACCGACCGGCCCGACGTGTCGGGATCGACTGACTACGACGCTCCCGACGACGTGCCCGGTTCCCTGCTAGACGACCGTGTGCTGCTCTGGGACCCGCCCGCCGCCCTCTACGAACACGGCTTCTACGGCCAGCCGCTGGACCGGGACGGCGAGACCGTCGAAGCCCTCCAGCTCTCGCTGGTAGAGGCCGCCTTCCTCGTCCGGCACGGCGCGCTCGCGCTGGGGACCGACGGGGACGACGAATCGGCCGTCCTCGAACGTGGCCGCACTGTGGAGGGCGACCGGTTCGACCGCCGGCTCCGGGTCTACACCGCGCTCCGGGAGGCCGGCGTGGTGCCCAAGACCGGCTACAAGTTCGGCGCGGACTTCCGGACCTACGCCGACGTAGAGTCGGTCTCCGAACTCAGCCACTCGGAGTTGCTGGTGCGGGTGGTGCCCGACGACCACGAGTTCGCGCCCCGGGATCTGGCGCTGGACGTGCGGCTGGCCGGTGGCGTCCGCAAGCGGATGGTGTTCGCGCTGGCTGGGGCGGACGGCACCATCGACTGGCTCTCGGCCGAGCGGCTGACGCCGTGACCCGATTCCGCAACCACAACGTTCATTCGACCGATACGTCTGCCTCCGGTATGGGATCTCCGTCGCGTCGGCAGGTTCTGGGTAGTGTCACAGCACTACTCACCGGAGCGAGCGGCTGTCTCGGGTCGGATAGCGGCGGGACGCCGACACCGACAGTCACCGAACGGTCCTGGGCGAACAGCACGGACTCGCCGGCGGCGCGGACGGTCCGGAATCCGGCGGGTGGGCCGGCGGTTCGGTCGTCGGTCGCCGATCACCGGATCGAGCACCGATCGACCCACTGGATCGTGACCGCCGAGACCGAGCGGGCGGCGCTCGACTTTCCGTCGGCGACGGTCGGTCGCGACGCGGCCAGGGCGTTCGTCGACGAGACTGACCTCGGCAGCGAGACGCTCGTCGTCCACCAGTACGACGTGAATGCGTGCGAGACGTGGGATCTGCAACGGCTCAAGTGGGGCCAGTACGGGGACCGGGTACCACTGACGGAAATCCAGTTGCGGTACGAGGATGTCGACCGGGAAGGGGCGTGCCAGCGCGACGAGCCAACGCACGTCGCGGCCACGTTGTTGCGGGTGCCGAAACGGATCGAACGCCTCGGTGGGTTCGGGTATCAGGTCTGAACGCTCCCGGTCGGAGACCATTGCAAGCACCGAGATTGGAAACGGTTAAACACCTGCTCGCGGTTACGTTCAGCCAAGATGGCCGCTTCCGTCGGATGGCGCTGGCGCTGGCAGAACTCCCCGGAAGCGGACAGTCTCGCGACCCCGGCTCTCCAATGAGGACGGCCGTGGTGGCGTTGCTCCCTTCGCTTTTCGAGTGCCCGACAGACAGACACCGGAGACGACACAGATGACACACGAACCCGATACCGACACGAACGAACCGACCGGAGACGACGCGCCGGCAGTCGAACAGGCGCTACCAGATGGCGGCGCGGCCGGAGCCGACGACGTGGCGCTGGACCCGTGGGGCTCCTCGACGGTTTCGGACTACCGCAAGCTGTTCGAGGAGTTCGGCATCGAGCAGTTCGACGAGGTGCTCGACGAGGTGCCCGACCCACACTACCTGATGCGCCGGGGCGTGATCTTCGGCCACCGCGACTACCGCGCCGTCGCCGAGGCGATGCGCAACGACGAGCCCTGGGCCGCGCTCTCGGGGTTCATGCCGACCGGTGACCCCCACATCGGCCACAAGATGGTCTTCGACGAGATCATCTGGCATCAACAGCAGGGCGGGGACGCCTACGCCCTGATCGCGGACCTGGAGGCCCACAGCGCCCGCGGGCTCACGTGGGACGAGATCGACGAGCACACCCGCGACTACATCCTGAGCCTGCTCGCGCTGGGGTTCGACCCCGAGGCGGGCGATCTCTACCGCCAGTCCACCAACCGGGAGGTCCAGAACCTGGCCTTCGAACTGGGGATCGAGGCGAACTTCTCGGAGTTCCAGGCCATCTACGGCTTCGACGGCGAGACCGACGTGTCCCACATGGAGTCGGTCGTCACCCAGATGGCCGACATCCTCTATCCTCAACTGGACGAGCCCAAACCCACCGTGATCCCGGTCGGGCCGGATCAGGACCCGCATATGCGGTTCGCGCGGGACCTGTCGACCCGAATGCGATTCTTCAAGGTGACCGACGCCTTCGCCAGTTTCGAGTTGACCGACACCGAGCGGGAACTGGTCGCCATCGCCTACGACCACCGCGAGGAGTACGCCGAGGATCCCGACCAGCCCCGGTGTGGCGAGGCCGGCGAGTGGCTGGCCGACTACGAGACCAGCGCCACCGAGGCCCGCAATGGGGCGGTCGAGAAACTCGACAACGCCGGCAAAGAACCGCTCCGGCCCCGGACCCGCTTCCTCGACCGCAACGCCACCGACGAGGCCTTCGACGCACTGGTCGAAGAAATCGACGGGGAGAAACGCCGCTACGAAGCCCACGTCGACGCGTTCGATCTGGACCACGCCGCGGCCGAGGAACTCGCCCGGCAGGTCGAGGTCGACCACGGCGGCTACGGGTTCATCCCGCCGTCCTCGATCTACCACCGGTTCATGACCGGCCTCACGGGCGGGAAGATGTCCTCGTCGATCCCGGCGAGTCACATCAGCCTGCTCGACGACCCCGAGGAGGGGTACGACAAGGTGAAGGCGGCGACGACGGGCGGGCGCGAGACCGCCGAGGAACAGCGCGAGAAAGGCGGGAAGGCCGACGAGTGTCCGGTCTACGAACTGTACGCCTACCTCCTGTCGGGCGACGACGACGAGTTCGCCAAGGAGGTCTACGAGGAGTGTGTCGGCGGCGACCGCCTCTGTGGCGGGTGCAAGGAACAGGCCGCCGAGCTGATGGAGCAGTTCCTCGAGGACCACCAGGCAAAACGCGAGGAGTGGGAAGCGAAACTGGACGAACTGGACTTCGAGTTCGACTCGGATCGGAAGCGAGCGAGCGGCGACTGATCGGACGGGCCGCCGTCGCCGCTCACACGCCCTCCAGCGCGGCGACGAGCAACTCCGCGGTCGCCTCGGCGGCCATTTCGCCGCCCTCGGTCGTGATCTCGACCACGTCGCCGCCGGTGTCGACCAGCACCGTAGCGGCCTCGCCGCTGCCCTCGACCATCACGTCGACGGCCTGGCCGCCGGCGTCGACGACGGCGTCGGCCTGTTCCTCGGCGACCCGCGCGTCCGGGGCGGCGACTCTCGTCACGTCGAGTTCCCCGGCCTCGGGGAGGCTGGTGCCGTCGAGGACGCGCTCGATGGCCGACGGGCCCAGCCCGAAGTCATTCAGTCCGTCCTCCAACTCCATGGCCACGTCGGTCAGCGGCGTCGGGTCGGCGACGGGAACCGCCTCCGACAAGAGGTCGACGACAGTGTCTCGATTCCGGTCTCGCGAGTCACGATCGGTCATGTCTGAATCTGGCTACGGATTGTCACATAGCTCTTGCGCTCGCCGGCGACAACGGTACGCTTTTGCCGGGCCATCACAATCGATCCCATATGGCATCCGAACCCTACTGCCGGTCGGTCGTGCGCCAGGGAGTCCCGAGAGCGGGGTTCGGCTTCTTTTTCGCCGCGTGAGGGCCGGCGGAGTTCGGGCGGCGGGGGACTCGTCGGGCGAACGAAACCGGCCGCACGCGAGGTGCGAGCCGCGAGTGAGAACCGTTAACTGACCGACCCGCGCGGTACGTAACAACGACTATCCACGCATGAAACTGCCACAGGCACAGGTCGCGGTGTTGGAGGCCGCGAGCGCAGACGAGCAACGAACCATCGACCGCATCGCCGAGGCCGCCGACCTCAAACCGGAGACCGCCACGCGCGCGGCCTTCGAACTCGACGACGCGGGCCTGCTGGAGGTGACCGAACGCACCACGAGCGACGTGGAGCTGACCGAGGAGGCCGAGCGCTACGTCGAGGCGGGCCTGCCGGAACTCCGTCTCTACGAGGCCGCCGTCGAAGCTGGGGCCGACGAAGAACCCGTCCAGATGGGGCAGGTCATCGGCGCGTCCGGACTGGAGGGCGACGCCGTCGACATCGCGCTGTCGAACTACGCCCGGAAGGGGTACGGCGAGATCGACAGCGGCGAACTCACCGCGGATCCCGAGGCCGATCCCGACGCCGACGACGAGGCGACCGCACTGGACGCCCTCGCGGAAGGGGCCGGCGCGTACGCCCGCGAGACGGCACTGGAGGATCTGGACAACCGCGGACTGATCGAGCAGACCGAGACGGTGATCCGCTCGGTGACCCTGACCGACGACGGCGTCACCGAGTTGATGGCTGGCATCGAGACGGCCGAGACCGTCGGCCAGGTCACCTCCGAGATGCTCACCAGCGGGGAGTGGCAAGACGTGGAGTTCGCCGAGTACAACGTCGAGGCCGACGCCGAGCGGGTCGTCCCCGGTCGCAAGCACGCGCTCCGGGAGATGGCCGAACGCGTCACAGACGTGCTGGTGGGGATGGGCTTCCAGGAGATGCAGGGGCCCCACGTCGACGCCGACTTCTGGATCAACGACTGCCTGTTCATGCCCCAGGACCACCCGGCGCGCAACCACTGGGATCGGTTCGCCCTCGATACGCCGGAAGCCATCGACGAACTCCCCGCGGACCTCGTCGACGCCGTCGAGAGCGCCCACCGCGAAGGCGTCGGGCCGGACGGTGAGGGCTACCACTCGCCGTGGGATCTGGACTTCGCGAAGGCGCTGGCCCTGCGGGGCCACACCACGTCGCTCACCGCCCGGCACCTCTCGGGCGAGGCGATGGGCGATCTGGAGCCACCCCAGCGATTCTTCTCCATCGAGAAGGCCTACCGCAACGACACGCTGGACGCGACCCACCTGCTGGAGTTCTTCCAGATCGAGGGCTGGGTGATGGCCGAGGACCTCTCGGTGCGTGACCTGATGGGAACCTTCACCGAATTCTACGAGCAGTTCGGGATCACGGACATCGAGTTCAAGCCCCACTACAACCCCTATACCGAGCCAAGCTTCGAACTGTTCGGCCGTCACCCCGAGACGGGCGAGATGATCGAGATCGGCAACTCGGGTATCTTCCGCCCCGAGATGCTGGAGCCCCTCGGCGTCGACTGCGACGTGATGGCCTGGGGACTGGCGCTGGAACGGCTGTTCATGCTCGCGACCGGAGCCGAGGATATCCGCGACGTGCACGGCACGCTGGTCGATCTCGAATTCCTGCGCGAAGAGGAGGTGACCTACTGATGCCAACCGTCGAAATCGACCCGGACGAACTCCGCTACCTGACCGGCTACGACGAGAAAGACGACGCGGAACTCAAGGACGATCTGTTCGGTCTCGGTCTCGAATTCGAGGGTGAGACCGACGACGGCGACTTCGAACTCGAATTCGCCCCCGATCGACTGGATCGCCTCTCCGTCGAGGGCGTCGCCCGTTCGCTGCGCTACCAGTACGGCGACGACCGCGGGGTGTACGTCCCCAGCACGAACGACGCCGAGTGGACGATCCGCGTCGAGGACGTGCCCGAGGACCGGCCCTACGTGACGGGCGCGATCGTCCGCGGGCTGGACATGGACGACGCGGCCCTCGAATCGCTGATCCAGGTTCAGGAGAAACTCCACGCGACGATGGGCCGCCAGCGCGCGAAGGGGGCGATCGGCGTCCACGACCTGACGATGCTGAAAGGCGAGACGCTGAAGCAAGACGACGACAGCGCGAAGTCGATCACCTACACCGGCGTCGACGCCGACGACGAGACGATGGTACCCCTGGAGGGTGACCAGGAGTTGACGTTGCGGGAAGTGCTCGAGGTCCACCATATCGGGCAGGACTATGCCGACCTCGTGGCCGACTACGAGTCGATGCCCGCGATCTACGACGAGATCGGGCTGTTCTCGTTCCCGCCGGTAGTCAACGGCCGCCGGACGGAGGTCACGGCCGACTCGCGTGACCTCTTTATCGAGATGACCGGCACCGACCAGTGGACGGTCGACAAGATGCTGAACATCGTCTGTTACGCCCTGGACGCCCGCGGCGGGAAAGTCGAGGAAGTCGACGTCGAGTACACCGACGACGCACCAGTGACGCCCGACGCCGGGAGCGACCTCGTTCGGCCGGACCTGGTTTCCAAGACGAAGACCGTCGCTCACGGCGACATCGAGACGATGCTCGGCGTCGATCTGGACGAGCACGACGTGGTCGACCTGATCGAGCGCGCGGGGATGGACGCCGAACCTACCGAGACCGACGACGGCACGGCGGCCTACCGGGTCGAGGTACCGCCCTACCGGGTCGACGTACTCCACCCGGTCGACCTGATCGACGACGTGGGGCGGGCCTACGGGTTCAACGAACTCGAACCGCGTTATCCGGACGTATCGACGGTCGGCGGCCGACACGAACGCTCCCGTCTGGAAGACGCCGTCCGGGACCGACTGGTCGGGCAGGGCTTCGAGGACCTGCTCAATTTCCACCTGATCGACGAGGAACAGAACTACGAGCGGCTGAACGTTCCGCAGCCGGAACCCAGCTCCGGCGAACGAGCGAACGGTGACAACCGTGAGCAGGGTAGTGACGCTCTCGGCGGCGGCGAGGCCGTCACCATCGAACAGCCCTACAGCGAGGACTTCACGATGGTGCGCTCGTGGGCGCTCCCCTCGATCATGATGGTTCTGGAGAACAACACGCACCGCGCGTACCCCCAGGACCTCGCGGAGGTTGGCTTCTCGGCCCACGTCGACGAGTCCGAGAACACCAACGTCGCGGAACGCCGGACCGTCGCCGCGGCGCTGTGTCACGCCGGCGCGTCCTACGAGGACGCCAAGGCCGCGCTCCGGGCGCTGGTGGACGCGTTCGATAAGGACCTGGAGACGCCCGCCACGGAGCACCCGACCTTCATTTCCGGCCGAACCGCAAGCGTCGTCGTCGACGGTGAAGAAGTCGGCGTCATCGGCGAGGTCCATCCAGAAGTGATCGTCGAACACGACATCGAACTCCCAGTCGCGGCGTTCGAGTTCGATCTCGCGGCCCTACAGTAGCGCCGCGAGCGGTTCGTCGTCCAGCTTTTTCCACGAAGCGTGACCTGTTTCAGTCCAGATCAGCACCGACCGCGGCTTCGACGCTGTCGAACCCGTCACGTTCGAGCAGGTCGAGAAGGCCGCGGTTGATGTCGCGAGCGATCCCCGGCCCGCGGTAGATCAGGCCGGTGTACAACTGGACGACGCTCGCGCCCGCGCGGATCTTCCGGTAGGCGTCCTCGGCAGTCGCCACGCCACCGACGCCGACGACCGGCACGTCGGTGCGTTCGGCGACGAACCGGACCATCTCCGTCGCCCGGCGCTCGATGGGTTTCCCCGAGAGCCCGCCCGTCTCGGCCCGGTTGGGGCTGCGCAACGAGGCCGGCCTGTCCGTCGTCGTGTTCGTCGCGACGACGCCGTCGAGATCGAGTTCGTCGATCAGATCGAGGGCGTCCTCGACGGCCGGATCGGGCAGGTCCGGCGAGAGTTTGACCAGAAGCGGTGCGGCACCCGCGTCCTGTAACTCGCCGAGGATGGCTGCCATCGAATCGCGGTTCTGGAGTTCGGCGAAGCCCTGGGAGTTGGGACAGGAGACGTTGACGACGAAGAAATCGCCTCCCGCTGCCACCTGCTCGTAGGTCTCGCGGTAGTCGGCCGGGGCGTCCTCGGGGGCGACGTGTTCGGACTTGGCGACGTTGACGCCGACGGGGACGGGCGCATCGGTGGCCGCCAGTCGGTCGCCGACGGCGGCCGCCCCGTGGTTGTTGAGTCCCATGCGGTTGATCAGGGCCTCGTCCTCGCGGAGGCGGAACATCCGCGGGCGAGGGTTGCCGTCCTGGGGAACGGCCGTGACGCCGCCGACCTCGACGAAGCCAAAGCCCAGGGCCGCGAGTGCGCCGGGGATCTCGGCGTTCTTGTCGAAGCCGGCCGCGACCCCGACGGGGTTGGGGAACGTCTGGTCGAACGCCTCGACGGTCAGGCGGTCGTCCTCGACGGTGTAGTACCGGGACATCGCGTCGGCAACGGGGGTGCCGTCGACGGCACCGAGCAGGCTGTGGACGCTCCGGTGAGCGGTTTCGGCCGGGAGTCTGAACAACAGTGGTTTCGCGAGTTCGTAGATCACACTCTCTCCTCGTGGGTAGTTGGTCGGCGATGGCTCAGTACGCTCCCGTCGTCAGAACTCGTGTTCGACGTCCTCCGGGTCGGCCTTCTGGATGATGATCTTGTTGTCCCGTACCCGGACGAACACCTCGTCGCCGATCTCCATCCCGGCGACTGCCAACTCGTCCTCGTGCAGGTTGATGTGGACGTTGTGGTACTCGCCATCCTCGTCCTTGGCGCCACTCGGACTCAGCTTCTTTTTTCGCACCATCGCGCTATCGTACGTCGTGGTTCGCCGTAGGAGTTACTTAAGCTTACCGTGCGAGGCCTGTCTCTCACGGGGGATTGCCGGTGTGGAACCGCCGGGAGGGGACGATCTTCGACCGCGCCCGCGCGCCAGCACGGGTGAAATCCGCCAGATACCGGTTGATTCTCACCCAAACTGCCGAGTGGTTTATCGGATCGTATATAAATTCACTGCCCGACGGCGGAGGATCCGGGGGTATATTTATGGTGGGTCATGTGCTGAATTGACACGGAGAGGCCAAAACCATGGCACGTGACCAAGATAAGCGCAACTTCGCGCTTCGAGAAACGAGTGGAGACGAGTCTAGCGTCTTCTCCGGTGGCACACCTCGGCAGGCAGCACTGAAGGCGGCCCGGCGGCTCGACCCGGCGAGCAGCGAGTCTGCCGCCGACCGAACGGAGCTCCGGCTCCGCGAGAAAGGGACGCACAAGGTCCACATCTACGAAGGGTGGGCCTGGGAGGAGGAGGCTCCCGACGACAAACCGGACTGGATGCCCAACGAGATCACGAAAGGCAACGTCGAGAAACAAGGCGTCGAACACCTCGAGGAGATCTGAGTACGCGGCTTCGACGGTGGTTTCTTTGGATTATCCTCCGCACGCACACGGGCACGTATCCACAAACATAACCCGTTCTCGCACCAACCTCTGACTGCGTGGAAACACCCGGCCAGACCGAACGCACCACGCGCGGGATGACCGGCCGGCCTCCGCCCACGCGACAGTTCTCGCCGAGCGACGACGATATATACCAGATTGTATACACATATGCGAACTGTTAGAGCGTCGAGCGCGCGCGAGCAGTTCCCATGGAATCGACTGCCGTATTGGCTCCGGTTCGACGGGCTTAAGTAAATCACCCCCATCGGATGAAATACGAAGGCGGGGCGGTGGGACGGAACCCACTGCCCGGCAGTCTGCATCGATCCCCTTAAGTCTACGAGGGGGTCTTCGCAAACACACACGGTCTTCCCGGATGCGGATTCCGGGCAAGATCGATCCGATGCCCTTAAGTGTAACAGGGCGTTCGGATGGAATGCAGACACGGCCGGTCCGGGGCCGACATCGCCCGGCAGTGGTCCGATTGGACATCGACACCCTTATACGGTGTCCCGATGTACAGTTAGGTCCGCAATGAATGAGGATTCCACCCCTGCGGTCCGCCGTATAGATGGGATCTGATGTTAGCCCTGGCAGTTCGGTGACACTCGGTCGGTCCGTGTGTCGTCGAACGTGTTATACCTTCGATAGTCACACTCTTTCGAGAGTGTGTCCCGCCTAACCCTCCTGGCTTCGGCCAGGAGACATTCCGGTTGATCCTGCCGGAGGCCATTGCTATCGGAGTCCGATTTAGCCATGCTAGTCGCACGGGTTTAGACCCGTGGCAGATAGCTCAGTAACACGTGGCCAAACTGCCCTATGGATGGAGACAACCTCGGGAAACTGAGGCTAATCTCCAATACAGCTCTCACGTTGGAGTTGCAGAGAGCTGGAAATGCTCCGGCGCCATAGGATGTGGCTGCGGCCGATTAGGTAGACGGTGGGGTAACGGCCCACCGTGCCGATAATCGGTACGGGTTGTGAGAGCAAGAGCCCGGAGACGGAATCTGAGACAAGATTCCGGGCCCTACGGGGCGCAGCAGGCGCGAAACCTTTACACTGCACGACAGTGCGATAAGGGGACTCCGAGTGCGAGGGCATACAGTCCTCGCTTTTCTGTACCGTAAGGTGGTACAGGAACAAGTGCTGGGCAAGACCGGTGCCAGCCGCCGCGGTAATACCGGCAGCACGAGTGATGGCCGCTATTATTGGGCCTAAAGCGTCCGTAGCCGGCCGAGCAAGTTCGTTGGGAAATCTGCCCGCTTAACGGGCAGGCGTCCGGCGAAAACTGTTCGGCTTGGGGCCGGGAGATCTGAGGGGTACGTCCGGGGTAGGAGTGAAATCCCGTAATCCTGGACGGACCACCGGTGGCGAAAGCGCCTCAGAAAAACGGACCCGACGGTGAGGGACGAAAGCTAGGGTCTCGAACCGGATTAGATACCCGGGTAGTCCTAGCCGTAAACGATGCTCGCTAGGTGTGGCGCAGGCTACGAGCCTGCGCTGTGCCGTAGGGAAGCCGTGAAGCGAGCCGCCTGGGAAGTACGTCTGCAAGGATGAAACTTAAAGGAATTGGCGGGGGAGCACTACAACCGGAGGAGCCTGCGGTTTAATTGGACTCAACGCCGGACATCTCACCAGCACCGACAGTGTGCAGTGAAGATCAGGTTGATGACCTTACTGGAGCCACTGAGAGGAGGTGCATGGCCGCCGTCAGCTCGTACCGTGAGGCGTCCTGTTAAGTCAGGCAACGAGCGAGACCCGCATCCCTAATTGCCAGCAGCAACCTTGTGTTGGCTGGGTACACTAGGAAGACCGCCACGGCCAAAGCGGAGGAAGGAACGGGCAACGGTAGGTCAGTATGCCCCGAATGTGCTGGGCAACACGCGGGCTACAATGGCCGGGACAGTGGGACGCGACCCCGAGAGGGAGAGCTAATCTCCTAAACCCGGTCGTAGTTCGGATTGCGGGCTGAAACCCGCCCGCATGAAGCTGGATTCGGTAGTAGTCGCGTGTCATTAGCGCGCGGCGAATACGTCCCTGCTCCTTGCACACACCGCCCGTCAAAGCACCCGAGTGAGGTCCGGATGAGGCCACCATGCGGTGGTCGAATCTGGGCTTCGCAAGGGGGCTTAAGTCGTAACAAGGTAGGCCTAGGGGAATCTGGGCCTGGATCACCTCCTACAGACCGGGACTGGGGCGACGCCCCAGCCCACCTTTGGAGGATCACGTTCGAGCCACGTTCCGACCGAGCACCTATGAACTGCCAGGGCTAACATTTGTCCGCAGGGAAGGGCCCATAGCTCAGCGGCAGAGCGCCGCCTTTGCAAGGCGGAGGCCCTGGGTTCAAATCCCAGTGGGTCCATATCCCGTCCCCGAGTCGAACCGTGTCCCTTAAGTGGGGCACTCCACTCGACCCGGGTACGGAAGACCGATGCACCACTCCGTGTGAACGCGAGTGGGAAGGGTTGATGCACGCACCGGCAACCACCGGGCGTTGCAGATGAGACTGTGTGTACGTGCGATCCAGGCGTCCACTGGACTCGTGTGCAGTTTATCGAGTCTTCAGCGACGTTGTCAGACTCTCTGAGTCTGACAGCCAGCCAGACAGCGTGTCTGGCGGACGCGACTCGGAATTATTCCGAGTCACTACACGACCCGGACCTAGTCCGGGTCACCAACTGACCTGGAGTCATTCCAGGTCATCATCAGCGATTGGCTACTATGCCAGCTGGTGGATAGCTCGGCTCAGGTGCCGACGAAGGACGTGCCAAGCTGCGATAAGCTCCAGGGACCCGCACGGAGGGGAAGAACTGGAGATTTCCGAATAGGAATCC
Organism: Halorientalis persicus; assembly: GCF_900110215.1. Lineage (GTDB taxonomy): Archaea > Halobacteriota > Halobacteria > Halobacteriales > Haloarculaceae > Halorientalis > Halorientalis persica. Next base: position 296,019 of record NZ_FOCX01000004.1, read on the forward strand.
TCACAGCAATTGCTTCGCGCAATGGGGAACGCCGGGAATTGAAACATCTCAGTACCGGCAGGAAGAGAAAACGAATGTGATGTCGTTAGTAACCGCGAGTGAACGCGACCTAGCCCAAACCGAAGCCTTCGGGCAATGTGGTGTTAGGGCTGACTCTCATCACCGGATCGTCTTCACGAAGTCTCCTGGAACGGAGCGTGAAACAGGGTGACAACCCCGTAGTGAAGACCAGTACGGTGTGCGTCAGTTCCAGAGTATCGGGGGTTGGAAATCCCTCGTGAACACGGCAGGCATCGACTGCCAAGGCTAAATACTACCTGAGACCGATAGTGAACAAGTAGCGTGAGCGAACGCTGCAAAGCACCCTCAGAAGGGAGGTGCAATAGGGCTTGAAATCAGTTGGCGATGGAGCGACGGGGCACGAAAGGTCCTGTGGCAAACGACCGAAGAGCGATCTTCCAGTAGGACCCACAGGAAGCCGGTGTTCCGTCGTACGTTTTGAAAAACGAGCCAGGGAGTGTACTTGTTTGGCGAGTCTAACCCGGTCATCGGGGAAGGCACAGGGAAACCGACATGGCCGCAGCGCTTTGCGCCAGGGCCGCCGTGTTCAAGCGCGGGGAGCCAAACGGGTACGACCCGAAACCGGATGATCTACGCGTGGGCAAGATGAAGCGTGCCGAAAGGCACGTGGAAGTCTGTTAGGGATGGTGTCCTACAATACCCTCCCGTGACCTACGTGTAGGGGTGAAAGGCCCATCGAATCCGGAAACAGCTGGTTCCGACCGAAACATGTCGAAGCATGACCTCCGCCGAGGTAGTCCGTGGGGTAGAGCTACCGATTGTGGTGTCCGCCTCCGAGAGGAGTCGGCTCCACTGTCAAACTCCAAACCTACGGACGCTGTCGACGCGGGGAGTCCGGTATGCGGGGTAAGCCTGTGTACCGTGAGGGAGACAACCCAGAGCTGGGTTAAGGTCCCAAAGTGTGGATTAAGTGCGATCGAAGGTGGTCTCAAGCCCTAAACAGCCGGGAGGTGAGCTTAGAAGCAGCTACCCTCTAAGAAAAGCGTAACAGCTTACCGGCCGA
>NZ_FOCX01000022.1 GCF_900110215.1 Halorientalis persicus
AGACGTAGATCGTGAAGTACCATTCTTTCAGCGAGAGCTTCGAATGAGCAAATATCGTGCCGGTCTTGTCGTTGAACGTCCGGCCGCAATTCTTACACAGATACCGCTGATACTCCCGATAGCTGCCGTTTCTGACCGTCAGGTCAGAACGGCAGCGGGGGCACTCAACGCCATCACACCAGCGAACCTGCTGCAACAGGTCCGCTGCAGCCGATTCCGACACGAACCGGCTTATTGGGAACATATCGGGCACCGCTGGCGCGGTGCCCTTGCCCTCTTCGACATTCAGCCGCAGCTCTCGCTATCAACAATCTCCTTCGCAAGAGCGTCTCGTAGTAATTTCGGTAGTATTCGTCTATATTTTGGATTGAGACGTAGGGCGGATTTCCGATGACTACGTCGAACCCGGGGTTGTCCTTCTCCACGTCGGAGTAATCAATATCGTCGCCATCAGCCACCAGTTCGGGGTCGTAATAGATTTCGGGAAATTCCAACTCCCAGTGGAAGAATGATTCTTCTTCGGCTACATTTTGGGCGCGTTGGAACCAGTCCTTGTCCCGGAACTCCTCCCACTCCTCGTCCCCCTGTGCAGGGTCACCGAGAACATCGGCCATCTCCTCGTATTCCGACGGATCAACCGAAATTTCATCGAGACGATCTGCTGTGAAGACGTTCAGGAGTTCTTGGAAGTGGCGGCGTTGCGGGAGGTTCTGGAAGTCCCGGTACTTCCTTTTGATTTCCTCTGCTGCTTCACGTGTTTCCAGGTCGATGCCGATAAAGTCGGAATACCGTTCAAGCAACTTCCCGACGATTTCGATCAGCGTCGAATCATAATACGTGAATCGGGTGTTGACGTGGCCATCTTGCTCACTGCTCTGGTCGATGTAGGCATTCTTCACGTCGCCAATCTCAGAACCGATTATCGAGTTCCCGTGCTTGAAGTGGTGGTCAAGGAATGCTAGTGGTTGATCGTTGGCTAGTGTGTGGAGCCAGAGCGACATCTTGGCCAACTCGACGGCCATCTCGTTCACGTCTACCCCATAGATACATTCCTGCGTCACCCGCCGTCGTGCATAGTTCAGTCCCAGTGATTCCGGTGGGTCAATAGGTGGGTCATCTTGTTCTTCCAGTATCCTTCGCTCCTCGTCTGCAACCGTCTCGATCTCGGTTACAAGGTACTCTACAACGTCCCGGAGGAAGTGACCGCTCCCCATCGCTGGATCGATGATCCGGAGTTCGAGGATGCGGTCCATAAACCGCTCCGTGTACGTTTCATCGTCTGAGTAGTCGAATTCCTCGATTAGGCCGAGATCAGATTTGATTTCGTTAATCAGGGGGTCGAGAGAGTTCGAGACGATGTAGTTGACTACCTTTTTTGGGGTGTAATAGGAGCCTGTCGCACGCCGCTCGTTATCGTCAGTCCGGAGATAGACTTCTCCTTCCGCTACTTCTGCTTCGAACGGTGGGTCCTCATCGTACTCCTCGAAGTATTCCTCTTCAGTCGCCCACACCTCAGATCCATCATCATTGACAGTCGTGAGCGGTTCGTTGGCCACCTCTAAGTGGTGTTCGAGCAGTCCTTCGTAGATGGAGCCGATATTCCGGATAGAGAGTCGTGAGTAGTCGAAGAACGAGTTCTCCCGGTCAGTGTCTTGCTGGTATGAGACTCGGTAGATCGCTTTGGCTACGTACTCGTTACCAAGACGGGCGTTGGCTAGGAAGTGGTCGGTTTCGGAGTCTTCCGGGTCTGGGTCAGTGTTGAACAACCCTCCGTCGTAAGCTGGTATGTAGAGCTCATCCTCGTCGTACCCGAGGTGTTCGCTCCCACGGTCAATCAGTTGAAAGAGGAGTTCGAGCCGGTTCCAAAGGCGCGGATTCTTGTCGTCGTAGTCATGGTTAGTGTCCTGGATATTGTTCTTAACTTCTTGCTTGAGGTCAACTAACCCATACTCGTTGCGGTATATGGTATTTTCGCGGGGTAAAAGGTGTCTCTCGTCACTTTCCGCATATAAGACGAATATGAGTCGGTACAGGTAGGTGAGTGAACTCTCGAATACCAATTCCCGTTGTTCGTCGGTGAGATTATCGGTATCGAAGTCGGTAGCCCCGGGTGTATTGAGGAATCCATCGGCAAGGATTTGGATTGCCTCGTAGATATTGTCTTCTAGATCGTCCCCGAGTTCCCTAGAGATCGCGTTGCTCCCATCGTAGATTCGGGTTAGGTAGCATCCAGAGACGCCGGTTGACGGGTCGAAAGATTGGCCGCGAAAGAGCATATAGAATTGTTTGAACTCCTTGACGCCGAACCTCGTATCTGATAGGATTGTCTGCAGGTTGATTTGATACCAGCGGTCAACTTTCACGCCGTCGCCAGCGTAGTAGAGACGCCATTCGATACCGTTCGTCAGGACGCCCCATTTTACCTCAGTGTCTCGGAGATATCGGTTGATTTGGGCGCTAGGATTGTCTCGCTCTTTATTGTCTAAATCGGGGTCTGGGTCAGGCTCACCGTTGTTGCTTGGCCCGTCAAGAGGATGTCCCCAGTCCTTCGCTTCTGCGACAGCGATAGCGGCATCGTAAACATCGGACTCATCCTGCATCCGGATTGCTTCCCGCTTCACACTCTCATTTTTGAAGAAGGCGTAATCAGGCTGATCGCCAGAGGTGCCATCTATCGTACCCTCGCGTGCGTACACAACCCCGAGAGCATCTAATACAGGGTTGATGAACATATCCTGCACTTGGTCTTCGTTCGCGCTTTCCAGTGTGCTGACGTTCTGGTCGTGGAGTTCGTCAACTTCCTCGTATGCCTCTTCCACGTGATCGTCATCGACCGTCTGCCACGGTTCTGTTTCTTCGAGATGGGTGTTGAGATAGTGTTTGTTGAACAGTCCTTTGTTTTCGTATGGTGTGAGAGATGCGTTAGTTGCCATATTTCGTGATTACGTGGGTATCTTTTATCGCTGATATGTCCATGTGGATATTCACCAATTAGTTGTGACTCTGAGGACTCCGTGTATCACCACACACTATCCCGCGGAGGGCGTCGAGAATAGTAGAGGCATCAGCCATATCTTCTCCGATACAGTCAGGCATCAAAAAGGTTGCATCCCTTGGATTGATTGATGGTCGGTTCTACTCGTCGGCCTCTATGCGTTTCTCCATCTGGCGTTCGTACACTCGATCTGGTTCCAGCTCGGATTCCGGTTCTTCATCGCCTATCTCACCGAGATGCGGCGGGGAGTGTTGAAGCGCCATTACTCTCCCTCCTCCATGAGTTCGTAGCAGTCAAAGCAAGGGAGTGAATCCCTGTCCGGCCCGTCGCACCATTCGTTCCCGTTGGCACACGCTTCAGGTTCCTGTGCATCGAGCGGGGGAGAGCTGTTGTCAGTTTGCTTGGTGGTAGTCCCACCATCTGCACGTAGTCGCTCTTTCATCGTTTGCGTGGTGGTTTCTTCGGTGTCCACCGTGGGGGTTGGACAGTCAACAGCGGCCTGCAGAACAACCGGGCCACCGACTGTTGCCAGTGCGACCTTGTGCTTGCAATCGTACTCCTCGTTGTACTTGTCCGCCGGGCACTCGCATTCTGCCGGAACCAAGACGCCGTCGCGATCCTCGATGCCGACGAGGTAACTGTGGTCTTCTTTCTCGAACCCGTATGAGGCGTTCGTCACACGAACCAGGTGTGGGGCTTCGATGGCGAACTCCCATGCTTCCCACCCGACACGCTTCGAGGTCTTCGCGCCGAAGTTCAGTTCATTGACGATGCGTTTATCTGCCGCAGTGGTGTTAGCTTCCATTGGCTTTCTCCTGCTGAGAAGGCCACCGTCCGAGTGTTACAGCACTCGGGCTTTCTGCGAACACAAGCCCTGAGGGGCGGCGACCTTCTACCAATAACTACGTGGTTATTGGTTATAAGTCTTCGCCTTTAACCTCGAAGTCAAAGGGTCTATGAGCATCCCGTGCGTGGTGTACTCTATGGACCGAGAGCGAACTGAGAGTGGTCAGTATGTTGAGGAGGTAACCCTTGATGCAGTGATCGACGTTTTCGAGGCCGCCGATCTTCCCGTATTAACCGCAAACGAAGTCGCAGAGGCATTGGACTGTGCCCGACCTACTGCCTACAACAAGCTGGAAGCGTTGGTAGAGCAGAACAAGCTTCGGAAAAAGAAGGTTGGCGCAAGGGCCGTGGTCTACATCTATCCGGAGAGCATCTGAGCTTCTGTCGGCCAATATCGCATAACTACCAGATTAAATTAATAGACAATATTCTTATGTTGGATATACAACTAACCTGCTGCTCTGTCTTGCCGATAGTATTATTTTCTATTGACAGGTAGTGGTTGTAGCTGTGGTTCTATTATAGTAGTATAGTTGTAGTAGTATAATATAGTAGTAATAGTAGTGAGAATATAGAGTATATTAGAGTTCACTAATTAGAGTGGTATACTACACTGCATAATTACCCCGCCTCGATGGGTTACAATTCAGTAGATACACTCTGTAGATAGATACTCCCCCAATAGATACTCATACATACCGCCATAACGGCCGACCGGCGAGAGAGGTGTGAGAATGTGGGAGAAGAATGACCATACGATTCAAATCTAACGCACCTGATAAGCCGCTGAGTGGTTTTTCCAATACATCGAGTAGGTTGGGACATAATCTGCTGGAAAACCTCACAGGAAAGACGTGAGCCAATCTATGGATTTGACTGTAGTAAACATAATATATATTATAAAATCAATAAGCTACCAGTTATATTATAATAAATGGGCCAGTTAGAACATTGACTGGGCCGATCGATGCACGCATAGGTAACGTCCTCTGCGAAATTTTCCCTCTGAGGTCAGGAAATCGGGTAGCCGAAACGCTCGAAAACTGGCCGTAGCGAGATCGGTAAAGCCGAGTGTATGGACATAACTATTGGTAATATATTCTCTCTGCCCGGTAGAGGGTTTGTCGATTTAGCAGGACTAATCTGGAGTATCGAGATCCCCGTTGGCGTCTTCATGTTGCTCCGATTCCCTCTCTAACTCCGCCTCGATGCACCCCAATACGGTAGAGGAGGCTTCCGTTTTACTCTATGTCAAAGAGATCCCGACGGAGATTCCGCTTCTCTGATTCCGTTCGTGCGTCGTAGTGTTCATCGAGGGTGTCGATTCCGACGTTCATTCGTTCGCTGATGAGTTCCTTCCGGTGTCCTTCATTCAGCCAGTGAGTGATAGCCCCACGTCGGATGGGATGAGGGCTGACTGAGCCGGGACATTGAGCCGCTTTGGTGTACTCTTGGGCCGCTTCACATTCCTCGATCTCCCGACCGTGGGGACATTCTCCAGTGTAGTGACACGGGCGCGTGAGTCGCCGTATGTGCATCCGAAGGTTCGACCGAACCATCCGGCCTTGTTTAGACGAAAACAGCGGTGTGCGTCCGTAGTCGTCTTCTACGTCCGTGTGATTCATCAGCAGGTAGTCGTCGATGATCTCGCACGCCCACGTATGCAGATTGACTTCCCGTTCGGCTGGTTCCTTGTTTTTCAGCGAGGTGTCTTCTTCCGGGCGATGCCGGACCTCGATGTATTTCTCATCGGGATAGTAGTCGTCCACGTCGATAGCTCGGGCAGTACCGAGTCGGATTCCGGTGTCCCATAGGAGAGCGAAGAGCGCGTGGCGTAGTGTCCCATGCTCGTATTTCTTCAGGTAGTTGCGGATCATCTCGGCTTCCTCGGGGTCGATCTTATCGGAACGCACCTTCTCGTCGGGATCGTTGAGAACCATATCTTCCACGACCCACGATTCGACTAACCCCATCGAGCTACACCACTTGAGGAAACTCCGGACTGAGCAGAGGTCATTATAGAGGGTCATTTCGTTGATCCCATCGACCTCGCGACGGATTTTCTTGAAGTCTGAGATATGGAAACCGTCTATTTCGCAGATGTTATCGAGATTGCCATCCTGACAGAAGTCTAAGAATCGGTTAAGTGCGGAACTGTTGTTGTAGTAGGTTGAATCTGCCCACTCCGCCTTCTTGTCAGAGAGGTATCGGTTCACGGCGCGTTCCGGCTTCATCTGAGTTCGCTTTTCGGACATGGTGATTCCGAACCGATTCACAAATCCGGGTTCACAGACCTCCATTGGCAAATCCCGCGAACGGCCATATTCCGGCAGTATGGCCCGTGAGCGGGCGAAAGCCGGCGGTTCAAATCCGCCCCAACCCATGTTCCCTGACGCTACACCGCGAGCGGAGAGCCGCGGCGTCACGAAGAGACGTGAATCGAACGGACGCGACGGCGCAGGCCTGGATCACTTCTCGGGTTCCCATGCCGTGAGAATACTCTGGCACCACTTAATCCTCGCTCCCCTGGGTCCGATTGTGGACGTGACTGCTGTGGTTTTCCCGAGTATGCGGGCGGGAAAGCCGAGACTATAGTTACACGACGAGATCTACAGGGCATATGCTCGGGACGCTGCAAGGACTCTACGTGGCGGTGTTCAGCCTCGCTGGGACCATCTGTCTCGGTGCGTTGCTCGGGGTTCGAACGCTGTCTCACTCCGACATCCGCCGTGGGCTCGGTGGGTTGTTTCTGTTGAACGGGCTCTGGGCACTTTTGATGGCGGTGCGGCTTCTGTTGCCGTCGCTGTCGAGCAAACGTGTCGTATATCTCGTCGGGTTGATCGCCGGCATCGCGACCGTCTTCGCGTGGCTCTACTTCGCGTCGGCTTACAGTGGCCGCCAGTACCACCGGTCCCGATCCCTGCGGCTCGTCGCCGTCGCCGTGTTCGCCGCGATCGTGCTGGTCAAGCTTACCAATCCGATCCACGGGGCATACATGGACGTGCAAATCGTCGCGGAACCGTTCCGACACGCTCGTGTCACGCACTTCGCCCCGCACTGGATGGTGACCGGGTTCTCGTACACCGCCTCCGGAATCGGGTTCTGGTTTCTCTTCGATTCGTTCGCCGAGGCCGATACCCGTCCCACCACGCTGTACCTGCTCGTGTCGGTCACTGCACTGCCGCTCGTCCCCTACGTCGCCGCCTACTACGACGAGGGTGCGTTACTCGTGTTGAACTACGAACCGATCGGTGTCGCCATCTTCGCACTCGGCATCCTCTGGTACGCACGGGGTGAGTTCACCCGACTCAGTAACCCCGATCAGTCGTCCATCGCGGAAAGTATCTCGGAGGGGGCACTCATCCTGGACGAGCAAGGAACTGTTCTCAACTACAACGACAGCGCGGCCTCGGTCCTCGAAAACGATCCCGTCCAGGGCCAGTCCCTCGACACCGCCGACGCGGAACTGGCGAACTTAGAGCCCGGCGAAAAGACCATCGTCTCCCGGTCCGTCGGCGACCACCGTGTCAAATTCGAGGGCCACCGGACGGACATCGAGGCCGAGACTGCCTCGGAGGCGATCACGCTCACCGACGTCACCCAGATCGCCCACCTCGAAGACGTTGCCCGCCTCTTTCGCGAACTCAACAAGCTGTTGATCCAGGACGGCGATCCGGACGAGTTTACGTCGCTCGTCCCGGAGAAGCTGGCGACCGTCGACGCGTACCGGATGGTCTGGCTGTACGATCCGAGAGACGACGAGACCGGCTACGTCGCCGGTCAGCCCGACGGGTACGTCCACCGCCAACGCAGTAACGTCGATACGTCCGACCCGGTGTGCAGGGCGGCCGACACCGACGACATCCAGGTCGCCGACGTCGGTTCGGATGGCGAGACGGCGTGGGAAGCCGCCGCTGCCGAGCGCGGTATCACTGCGTGCCTGGCAGTCCCGTTGCACTTCACGAGCGGCGACGCGTACGTCCTCGGCGTCTACACGACGGTGCCGGACGGGTTCAGTGAAGCCGAAGTCGAGTTGTTCCGGGACATCGCCGAAGCGATCCCGAACACGGTGGCGGCGATCGAGGCCCACCAGGAAGCGACGGAGTACCAGAAAGCGGTCGAACACGCCGGCTACGCGATCTTCATCACCGACGTCGACGGCGTGATCCGCCACGTCAACCCGGCGTTCGAGGAGATCACCGGGTACACCGCCGACGAAGCCACCGCGGCGACGCCACGCATCCTCAAGTCCGGTGAGATGGACGAAGAGTACTACGAACGACTCTGGGACACGATCCTCGACGGCGAGGTGTTCTCCGACGAGATCGTCAACAAGACCAAAACCGGGGACCGGTACCTCGCCCGCCAGACGATCGCACCGGTCACCGACGAGACCGGCGAGCCGGTCGCGTTCGTCGCCATTCAGGTGGAACTGACCGAAGACCTCGTCCGAAAGCAGCGGCTGTCCGTCCTGAACCGACTCCTCAGACACAACCTTCGGAACGAACTGAACGTGATCTCGCTCCAGATGGAGACGCTGGAAACCCTCTACGAGTCGTCGGCCGACGACCGCGAAACGGAAGCCCAGGCCCGCGAGGTCGTCCAGACCGTCCAGCGCGTGACCGAGAAGATCACGGCCCGGTCCGAGAAAGCCCACGAGATCGAGCGGATCTTCGACCGGCTCGACACGACGGCGGATCGCGTGTCACTGGCGTCCGTCGCGACGTCCGTCCGGGAGATGCTCGACGACGTGGCGGCGACGACGACGCTCGACGTCGACGAGGGGCTGGCCGAGTACGAGGTCGACCGCGAGATTCTGACGATCCTGGACGAACTGATCGCGAACGCCGTCGAGCACGACCCGGGGTCCGATCCGACGGTGCGCGTCGCCGTGACCCGCAGCGACGACAGCGAGATCCGGGTCTCGGTGAGCGATAGCGGTCCCGGGCTGTCCGCGCAGGAACAGCGCATCCTGCGGGAGGCCGAGGAAACGCAACTCAGCCACAGCAGCGGGCTCGGCCTCTGGATGGTGACCTGGATCGCGACCTACTGTGGTGGGACGGTGACGGCCGACGTCGATGCCGACGGGACCACGATCCACGTCTTCCTCCCGGCCTGGCCACCGGAAAGCGACTGAGACCGTTCGGCGCCTTCATCGAGAGCGGAACCGAAGCCCGATGATGACCGCCTCGTCTGCACAGACGGCGGCGCTCCGTTCCAGGGCCGACCCCCGCCGTCACGAGCCGTCCGTCTGCGGGAACCGCAGCACGAATTCGGTGCCGGTCTCGCCCGTCTCGAACGTGAGCGACGCCGTCGTTTTCCCGAGAATCCAGCTCACGAGCCAGAGTCCGAGTCCGGTTCCGTGGCTGAGAGCGGTTTCGGTCCCGCGTTCGATCGCGACCCGTTCCTGTTCGGCGATCCCGGGTCCGTTGTCCCGGATCGTCACCGTGGTGGCGCTCTCGTCGGTGTCGACCACGACGTCCACGGACGGGTCGTTCGAGTGGTTGTGTCTGGCGGCGTTGTCGATCAGGTTCCGGAACACCAGCGTTATTTCGGGCACTTCCTCGATGGTGCACGCCGTCGGACAGTCGAACGTGAACGAGACCGCCGGAAACTGGTCGCGGTACGTTTCGACGAGTGTCCGAAGTTCCTCGTCGAGGGTGACCGTCGTCGGCACCAGTTCCTGGTCGAGGAAGCGCTCGACGGTCCGGGTCTTCTCGGTGAGGGATTCGAGTTCGTTCGTGACCGAGATGACCCGCTCGGCGTTTTCGGCGTATTCGCCATCGAGATGCCGGGCACAGTATTCGGCGTGGAATTTGACGATATTCAGTCGGTTGCGGAGGTTGTGTCTGAGCACGCGTGCCTGGATCTGCTTGAAGCGTTCGAGGTCACGCTTGCGCTGCCTGCGCTCCGTGATATCGCGAGCGATCGCGACGAACTTCTCGATATCACCGTCGGGTTTCGTGATGGGGGAGATCGTCTGCTCGAAGACGACGGTGTCGCCGCGTTTCGTTTCGTCGACGACCTCCATCTCCCATCGGTCGCCGGACGTGATGGTCTCCCACAACTCGTCGTAGAACGAGTCGTCGTGTTCGCCGGATTTGAGTATCCGTGGCGTCTTGCCCAGCGCCTCGTCCGCCTCGTAACCGGTCAGTTCCTCGAAGGCCGAGTTGACGTACTCGATGGTGCCGTCGGTGTCGGTTATGTAGACGGCGTCGGTGGTGTGTTCGACGGCTTTGAGACAGAGCTGTTGGGACGGCAGGGTGCCTGGGTCAGAGTCACTCATCGTCAGTTGCCAGTCAGGCGCTGGACGCTCTCGTTGATCTCCCGGACTTTCGAGGCCTGCTCTTCGTTCGCGGCGGCGACGTCTTCGATCTCCGTCGCGGCCTGTTCTGCCTGCTCGACGAGTTCGTCGACCATACTTGCGACCTCTTCGGTGGAGGCGGCCTGGTCGTCCGTCGCGTCGGACACTTCCTGAATGCCCTGGGACGTCTCTTCGACGGCGGTCGCGATCTCTTTGAGCGACTCGACGGTCTCTCTGACCTGGTCGACGCCGCGGTCGATCTCCTCGGTGGTCGTCTCGAGGTTCTGTACCGTCTCGTCGGTGTCCGCCTTGATATCGTCGACCATACCCTCGATCTCGCTTGCGTGTTCCTGGGACTCCTCGGCCAGCTGTTTGACTTCGTCGGCGACGACGGCGAACCCGTCGCCGGCTTCGCCGGCCCGTGCGGCCTCGATCGAGGCGTTCAGCGCGAGGATGTTCGTCTGCTCGGCGATGTCGTCGATCACGTCGACGACCTCGTCGATCTCGTCGACGCGTTCCTGCAGTTGATCGACGTCCGTGGCGACCTCCTTGGACGAGGCGTTGACCGCCTCCATCACCTCGATGGCCTCGTCGGCGGCTTCCCGCCCCTCGTTGGCCAGCTGTTCGGCCTGGTCGCTGGTCGCCGCGACCTCCTCGGCCGTGGAGGCGATCTCCTCGACCGTCGCGGACATATCCGCCACCTCCGCGGAGACGTCCTGCATCGACTCGGCCTGTGATCGGGCCAGATCGCTGATGCGTTCGGTCGTCTCGGCCGTATCCTGGGCCGTCGCTTCCGTCTCCGCGACTGCCGCCTCGACCTCGGTGGCGACCTCCCGCTGGCGGTCGAGTTCCGTCTCCAGGTCCTGGCTGTAGGAGTGGATGTACGTGTCGGTCACGACCTGCATATCGAGGTTGATGAGACGCAGGATCGAGAGCAGTTCCTCGATGGCCTCGTCGACTTCGTCTTCGATCGCGGCTTCGACGGTAGCCGGCGTGAGGCCACTCTCGCCGTCCGACCGGGCCACGGTTTCGGTGCCACCGTCGGCGATCGCGCCGGTGAGCCGTTCGGTGAGCGACTCGGTCAGTTTGTCGCCCACAAGCGGGAGAATGAGGTCGTAGTAGACGCCGTACTGGCCGAGGTAGTGTTTCATCGGCATATCGAGCAGGTCGTGAATCTTGCCGATGCGGGCGCGGTTGCGGAAGTACTCACTGCCGTAGTCGCCCTGTGCTAGCGTGACCAGATACGCCGATTGGGTGCGCTTGAGTTGCTCGACGGCTTTCGACGAGCGACCGATAACTTCGACCGTCTCGTCGTAATCGGTCAGGTTGTCGTAGAAATCGTCCGCGACAGCCTCGGCGTGTTCGGCGAAGGCGTCCTGATAGCGCTCCAACCGCTCGGCGTCCGCCCGGTCGAAGCCGACGAACTCCTTGCGCCACTGGATCTCACTGCGATCCAGTCCGATATCATCCAGCAGTGCATCCGCATCGAGTTGCTCGTTTAAGCCTCCCTGCCCGAAATCCGACGCGCCGAACTCGCCCGAACTCATGTTTCTGTGAGGTGTTGGGAGAAATATAAAACGAACACCTGACTAGTATGGTCTTTCGATTGATTTGAACGACAGAGGGTTAAAAATCCACAAAAACCATTGTACTACCAGGTTCGACGGATGGACTTCACAGACTGGGACAATTGCGCCCGTGATTTGACGGTATCTGTTCGTATCACTCTCCTGTCTCTTCGGACAGATTGAGTTCCGCGAACAGGCGTGCGGTAATGATCTGTTCGACCATCTCGAGCAACTGTGTGTCGTCGGACGTGTAATCGGCGAAGATGCCGAGCGGGATTTCACCGCCGGCGACGTCGTGGTGGCCGCCCCCGCTCCCGACGTCGTCGAAGGTCTCGTTCAGTACGTTGCCGACGTTGACGCGTGCATCCGGTGATCGGGCGCTGATCTGAATGGTGTCGTCGACGAGTCCGAACACGATGGCGGTTTGCACGCCTTCCAGTCGCACGAGATAGTCGACGGCCTGGGGGAGTGCATCCCGTTCGGTCGTCCGGCCGACGTGGGAGATGAGGACCGCGCCGTTTATGATTCGGTTGTCGATGGCGGTCGAGATCGCGTCGAGGGTGCCCCCGGAGATCGACGGCGTCGATAGCTGTCGGATCATCTCCTGATCGGCGGACTCGTGTAGATACCCCGCCGCGTCGTAGTCCGTGGCGGTCGCACCCCGGAGAAAGTCCAGAGTGTCCGACCGGATTGCAAACAGGAGTGCCGTCGCCAGGTCCGCATCCAGATCGATGTCGAGGGTGCGCACGTACTCCGTCAGGATCGTCGCCGCGGCTCCCAGTTCGGCACGATGGTCGACGAACCGGGCGTCGATATCCTCGGCGGGGTGATGGTCGATCACGATGTCGACGTCCGTCTCCGGGGGAACCGCGTTGTTCTGACCCGGAATCGAGTGATCGACGAACGCCAGCAACGAGTCGGGCTGGCGGTTCTGGAGGGTCGCGGGTTCGAACGGTTCGAGGTCGATATCGAGGAGGTTGACGAACGCCCGGTTTTGCTGGTGGGAGATATCGCCGCTGTAGAGAATCTGCTGTTCGTCGATGCCAGCCGCGGCCGCGATCCGACCCAGCGCGAGCGCGCTCGCCAGACAGTCCGGATCCGGGTTGTTGTGGCAGACGATATTGATCTCGCTGCCCTCCCCGAGAAGTTCGTGGAGCTGTTGTGACTGGCTCATCCCGCCGTCGCTACGACCTCGATACAGTTACAGTACAGGGTCGCCCCTCGTACTCTTAAACCACCGTATGCATCCGCCACCAGTCTCTCACCCGCCAGCCCGGTATCGAGGGGTATGGCAACGCAGACGCGCGAGACCGGTCCACCCGGGACCCGAGACGGGAATCGTGACGGTGATGGCAGTCCGACGACCGTCTCACTCGACGGCGGCCGACGGCTCGCCTACGCCGAGCACGGTGCGCCGGAGGGGACGCCGGTCGTCTTTCTGCACGGCACACCCGGATCGCGGCGACTGGGCGAACTGTTCGACACGGCGGCCCGGGCGCGGGGGATTCGGATTCTCGCGCCCGACAGACCGGGGTTCGGAACGTCGTCGCCGTGGCCGGCGCGGTCGATTTCGGATACGGCACGGGTCGTGACCGCGGTGCTGGAAGACGTGGGCGTCGAGCGTGCCGGCGTGGTCGCGTTCTCGGGCGGGTGTCCGTACGCGCTCGCGACGGCCGCTACCAGCCCGGAGCGCGTCGACCGAGTCGACGTGATCTCGGGAGCGACGCCACCCGACGCCGGGGACGATCCTGCGATACAGCGCGTGCTGGGTGGGCTGGCGACACGGACGCCAACGGTGCTGGGTGGACTCTTTCGCGGGCAGGCGTGGCTGGCCCGGCGTCTCGATCCGTCCGTCGTGGTCTCTCAGTACACCGACGCCGCCGAGGCGATCCCGGCCGAGACCGCCGAACTGGTCCGTGCGGACTTCGTCGAGGCGTTCGCCACACACCGATCGGGTGCGGTCACCGAGTTCCGGCACGCGGCTTCGGCGTGGGACATCGAGTTCGACGCGGTCGACGTCCCGGTCCGCTTCTGGCACGGGGACGCCGACGCGAACGTGCCGATCGCGGGCGTGTACCGACTCGCCGAGTGGCTCCCCGACGCGCGACTCGAGCCGATCGCCGACGCCGACCACCTCCGGACGCTGCTCCGGTGCAGGGCCGACGTTCTGGATCGGCACTGCGGTGGGACGGCACCGGGACCGTGACGGTCGGCGAGCCGATCCCGCCGGTTAAGACGGCGGCGGGGGAACTCGGGACCGAACGCGGGATGAAACGCATACGGTTCTCGGTGATCTACCCCGAGCGGTTCGTGCATCCGTTACACCGCCGCCTCGTCGACGACTCGACCGTCACGCGAGTGGAGTTGCTGATGTGGAGTCCGACCGCCGACGCGACCGCGCTGTGCTGGTGTGACGGCGACCGGGCGGCGACCGCGGCACTCTTCGACGCCGTCGAATCGGTCCACGACCGGACGCTCGTCGGGGACGCGGACGGCACCTACGTCGTGCTCCGACAGCGTGAGTACGAGTTCGCGGGGGCGATCCTGGAGGCGGTCGCCGAGGCCGGGGTGATCTTTCTCCCGCCGGTCGTCTTTCTGGACACCGGTGTGGTGCAGTTCGAGGCGGTCGGGGAGGCGACCGCGCTCAGCGCGTTCCACGACGACCTCGCGACGCTGGGCGACGTGACGATCGAGCGCGTCCGCGAGTTCGAGCGCCAGCGCTCGCCCTCCACGCTGACCGACCGACAGCGGGCCGCCCTCGAAGCGGGGCTGGCGGTGGGCTACTACGAGGTCCCGCGGGACGGAACGGTCGAGGACGTGGCGGCCGAACTCGACTGCGCGCCCAGCACGGCGGGCGAACTCCTGCGAAAAGCGGAAGCGGCGGTGATCGCGGCGCAGGTGGGCTAGCGGGCAGGGTCGCCCACTCTACGCCGGGGTCACTCCTCGCTCATCTCGCCGAACGTCGTGTCGGCGTCGCCGGGCGTATCGAAGTCGTGGAAGTTCTCGCCTTTCTCCTTCGTGAGGATGTTCAGGGCGGCGGCCGCGCCGTCGCCAGCGGAGATGACGGCCTGCCACTCCTCGGCCCGGACCATCGCGCCGGTGGCGTAGGCGTCCTCGACGCTCGTCTCCATGTCCACGTCCACGTCCACCACGTCCTCGTCGGTGAATTCACAGCCCAGATCCTCGGCGAGGTCGCGGTTCGCGCCGGTCGCGAGCACGAGGTAGTCGGCGTCGTGGTCGCTGTCGTCGGTCGTCACGGTGAAGCCGCTGTCGGCGTCGACGCCGGTGACTTCGGTACCCTGGTGGCGCTCGACGCCGAAACTGTCGACCTGCGTGCGCAACGTCTCCATGTACGCGGAGCCGTCCTGGGAGCCGACGCCGGGGTAGTTGAACAGGTGGGCCTTGTGCATCCAGGTCCCGTCGGTGTCGAACACCGTCGCGTCGACGCCGTTTTTCTGGAGGAACAGTGCGGCACTCAGGCCGGCGGGGCCGCCGCCGACGATGGCTGCGTTGGCCATACGCCCGTACACGACCAGCGGACGGAAGTCCGTTTGGCCTCCGGCGGTGCTGACCGGCTACCTCTCCCGTCCGTCGGTTCGGCGTCGGCAATGACGACGACTCAAGAATGCTAGTGTGTACGTTTATGTGCGATGACAGAACCACTGATCGTAGGGGTATCAGCGCCCCGAGCACACAATGGAGTACGAAATTCGCGGCAAGAACGGATTCGCCGACGTAGAGGTCGCCCTGGATTCCAACGAGCAGATCCTCGCGGAACCGGGGGCGATGGTCAGCTACGACCCCGGAATCGAGATGACGACCGACACCGGCAGCGGTGGCCTGCTTGACTCGGCCAAGCGGTCGATGCTGGGTGGCGAGTCGGTGTTCATGAACACGTTTACGGCCCAACAGCCCGGCAGCGTCTATCTCGCGCCGCCGGCACCGGGCGACGTGCGCGCCCGGTTCCTCGAAAACGAGACGGTCTATGCCGACTCCGGGTCGTACCTGGCTTCCGAGCCCAACGTCGAGGTCAGCACCGAGTTTCAGGGGGCGTCGAAATTCTTCACGAGCGGCGACGTGTTCCTGTTGAAGCTCACGGGGACGGGCACGGTCTTCGTCGACAGCTACGGGGCGATGGAGACGATCGAACTGGCGCAGGGCGAGCAGTTCAACGTCGACACCGATCACATCGTCGCCTTCGACGCGTCGGTCCAGTACTCGACGTTCCGGCCCGGCGGCGTCAAGAGCCGGGCGTTCGGCGACGAGGGAAAAGTCGCGAAGTTCTCGGGGCCGGGAACGATCTGGATCCAGAACCGCGACTTCGAGAGTCTCGCCGAGAAGGTCGCCGAGGAGATTCCCGGCGGCGGTGGCGACGGTGGCGGCGGTGACGACGACGGGATCGGCGTCGACGACTTCCTCTGAGGCCGCGGCGCGACCGATTTTTTCGAGCTCGCCGGCGGACCCAGATATTTAGTGGTACAGTCCCTAGCAAACTCGATGTCCCAAACCCCACCTGGTCCCAAAGGGCAACCGGTCTTCGGAAGCAGTCGCCAGTACGCCCGCGATCCCTTCACGTTCGTGACGACGCTGGAGCGGGCCTACGGCGGCGTCTCACAGTTCGACATGGGGCCGCTGGAGACGTACATGGTGACAGACCCCGAGGCGATCCAGCGTATCCTCGTCTCCGACGCGGCGAACTTCCAGAAACCCGCGTTTCAGGACGACGCTCTCGGCGACCTGCTCGGTGACGGCCTCCTCCTCAGCGAGGGCGAGACCTGGCAGAAACAGCGTGACCTGGCGAATCCGGCGTTCGATATGTCCCGGCTGTCGGGGATGGCCGACCGCATCGTCGGCCACGCCGAGTCGATGGTCGACGGCTGGGCGGCCGGCGACGTGATCGACGCCGAGGAGGCGATGACCGGCGTCACGCTGAACGTCATCCTCGACCTGATGATGGGCGTCGAACTCGACGCGGAGCGGGTCGAACACGTCCGCGAGCAACTGGAGCCGCTGGGCAAACGGTTCGAGCCCGATCCGATCCGATTCGCCCTCCCGGACTGGGTGCCCATGCCCGACGACGCCGAGTTCGAGTCGGCGGTCGCGGAACTGGAGACCGTGATCGACGGGATCGTCGCCCAGCGGCGCGACGATATCGGCGACGAGGGCGACGACGACGCCCCGATGGACTTCCTGTCGATCCTGTTGCGAGCGCGGGGCCGCGGCGAGCAGACCGACGAGCAGTTGCGCGACGAGATGATGACGATGCTTTTGGCGGGCCACGACACGACCGCGCTGACGCTGACCTACACCTGGTACCTGCTCTCGGAACACCCCGAGGTCGAGCGCCGCGTCCACGCCGAACTCGACGAGGTACTCGACGGCGGCCAGCCGACGATGGCCGACGCCCGCGCCCTCGAATACACCACCTGGGCTATCGAGGAGGCGATGCGGCTCTACCCGCCGGTGTACACCATCTTCCGCTCGCCGAAACGGTCCGTCGAGATCGACGGCTACACCGTGCCCGAGGGCGCGAGCATCATGCTTCCCCAGTGGGCCGTCCACCGCTCCGAGGAGTACTGGGAGGACCCCGAAACTTTCGACCCCGAACGGTTCAGTCCCGAGCGCCGCAAGGACCGACCGCGATTCGCCTACTTCCCGTTCGGCGGCGGGCCGCGCCACTGCATCGGCAAACACCTGGCGATGCTGGAGGCCCGGCTGATCGTCGCCACCGTCGCGGACCAGTACCGGCTCGACTTTCAGGGCGAGTCCCCGCTGGAACTGCTCCCGACGCTGACCGCCCACCCACGCCAGGAGATGTCGATGGAAGTGGTGCCACGCGAGGACCGGGCGTAGGACCGCCCGCACCTTGATTACTGTCGGCCACCTGTCGCACCTATGTCACGACGTACGGCGGCGGAGCTGGGGTTTCGCACGCTGCGCGACGAACGAACGGGGGAGTCTCTGCCGGTCGCCGGAACCGTGCCGACGTGGCTCTCGGGGACGCTGCTCCGGAACGGGCCGGGGCGATTCGACGCCGGCGGCGGCGTCAACCACTGGTTCGACGGGCTCGCCATGCTCCGCCGGTACAGCTTCACGGACGGCGAGGTCGAGTACACGAACCGCTTTCTCCGGACAGAGGCCTACGACCGCGCCGAGGCGGGCGAACCCACTCGCCAGTTTGCCACCGGCGCGAGCGGGCTGGCCGAACTCCGGCGGTGGATCAGGGCGCTCGGGCCGCCGGAACCGACCGACAACGCCAACGTCCACCTCGCCCGCATCGGCGACCGCTTCGTCGCCCAGACCGAAGTCCCCCGCTGGATCGAGTTCGATCCCCACACGCTGGAGACCGTCGGCGAGTTCACCTTCGAGGACGGCGTCTCGACCCAGATGGCGACGGCGCACTTCGTCGTCGACGACCACTGCGAGGAGTCAATCGGCTACGGACTCTCCTTCGGCCGACGGACGGAGTACGTCGTCTATCGGGTGCCCCACGGGAGCGACGAGCGCGAGGTGATCGGGCGGGTCACGGCCGAGGGGCCGGGCTACGTCCACAGCCTCTCCGTCACGCCCAACTACGTCGTCCTGCTCGAACCGCCCCTGCACATCGACGTGCTCCGCGGCCTGGCCCCATGGACCGAGGGGTTCGCCGGGATGCTCTCCTACGACGCCGACGCGGAGACGCGGATCGTCGTGCTGGACCGGGCGACGGGTGAGATCGTCGCCGATCCCACCGTCGATCCCTGCTTCGTCTTCCACCACGTGAACGCCTTCGAGCGCGACGGCACGGTCGTCCTCGACCTCGTGGCCTTCGAGGACGCCGACATCGTGGACGCGCTGTCGCTGGCGGAACTCCGATCCGGCGGGTTCGCGGGCGCGCCGGACGGCCACCTCTACCGATACCGGGTCGATCCACGGACGGGCGAGGTCGCCACCGAGCGCCGCCACCCTGGTGGGATCGAACTCCCGACGGTGCCACCCGCCGTCCGGACGAAGCCGTACCGGTACGCCTACGGCCAGGCGACCGACCGCGCGGGGGCCAACGGGCTGGTGAAAGTCGACGTGGAGGCGGGTACCGCTACGGAGTGGTGGGAAGCCGGAACATACGTCGAAGAACCTCGCATGGTCCAGCGTCCCGACGGCGACCGCGAGGACGAGGGGGTCGTCCTCGCGACGGCACTGGACACCGACGCCGAACGGACGTACCTGCTCGTGTTCGACGCCGAAACGCTGACGCTACGGGCGCGGGCCCGCCTGCCCCACGCGGTTCCCTTCGGCTTCCACGGTCGATACTTCCCGGCGCTGTGAGTCAGGGTGGCTCGCGCTGGTCCGTGTCGGTTTCGAGGGTGCCGGTGGCGTCCGTCCAGCCGTCCTTTGGGCCCTCCAGCGTCACCGTCACGTCGTCGCGGTACTCGTCGTAACTCCAGCCGAACACCCACCACGCGTTCGTGCCGTACAGCGTCGTCGACGCGTAGACCTCGGTGTCACTGGTCGTGTCGTAGCTCGCGTACACCGCGGCGTCGAACGCGTAGCACTCGCGCCACTCGGGGCCGGGGGAACCACAGTCGCTCGGTCGGCGGTCGATCCGGGGCCGGAGCAGGGGCTCGCCAGCCCACGGCGTCCCGGTGTCCACGCTGCGGTCGACGGGCACGGTCACCGCGACGCTGACGCTCCGCGTGTCGTTGACCACCATCGAGGGATCGTCGGGATCGTACTCGGACTCTGGGATCTCGACCCGCTCGCCGCGCCCGTTCCGCTCGACGAACTGGTAGTACTCCGGCGTCACGGTCCACTCGGCGGCCGAGACGGCGAGCATCGGCCCGCGCTCGGTCTCGACGGCCTCGTAGGCCAGCGGTCCGGACTGGTTGGTCCCGCGTTCGACGGCGGCCGCGCCGAGGTCGGCGGTGTCGGTCGCCTCCGGAACTGGCAGATAGATCGTCGCGTTCGTGAGGGTTCCATTGGTCGCGAGCGTCACCTCGTAGGTGTACTCGCTCTCGTAGCTGGTGCGGTAGAGGTGCCCGCTGTAGAGCCACACTGCGCCGATCACGACCGCCAGCAGGACGACGACCGCGAGAACGACTCCCAGTGCCACCCGCCGCCGGTCGTCGGCCAGCCACGACTCCCCCGTCTCGTCGGTCATCGCCCGACAGAACACGGGCGGTCGATATGAAGGTTCGTCCTCACCCGACGATCTCCTCGATCCCGGCGTGGCCGAAACAGACGCGGCTGCCGGTCATCGCGACGCGTTCACAGCCGTCCTCGGCGCAGGTCTGCAGGGTGGGAAGACACATCGTCTCGGGGTTGGGCTACGCCGGTTTAGCCCTATCGTTCGGCTCGGCGGTCGAAACTACAGACCCTGCCGCGGGTCGCTCGCTCGGGCGCGCTCCCGGAGGCGCTCGATGCGTTCGTCGATGGCCGGGTGCGTCGAGAGCACCTGGCCGAGCGTACCGTCCTCGTCGCCGCGGGTGTACAGCGGCGAGAGCAGGCTCCAGTTCGGGTCGCGCACGCGGTCGATCTTCGCCAGCGCGCGGGCCAGTGCCATCGGGTCGCCGGTCACGGAGACCGCGCGGTCGTCGGCGGCCAGTTCCCGCCGACGCGAGTGCGCACGGATCGCGAGTGTGAACACGAACAGGAGGACGACGACGCCGTTGCCGATCAGCAGGCGAAACTGTCCGATGGTCCCCTCGGCCCACCGGGTCGGCCGACCGCGGATCCAGGCCACACCCCGGGCCAGTCCGGTCAGAAAGAGCAGGGCGGGCGACAGCAGGACCGTGACGATGCCGACCAGCGTGCGCAGGCCGCTGTAGGCCAGCGTCTGGATCAGGCTGTCCCGGCTCTCCAGGTGGGCGAACTCGTGGGCGAGGATACCCTCCAGTTCGGCGGTCGAGAGCAGGCGAAACAGCGCACGGTCGAGGACCACCGTGCCGTCAGCGGGACTGCCCAGCGCCAGCGCGTTGGGTACCGCCATGTCGGCGACGAGGAGGCGCGGCGTTTCGATCCGCATCTCCGCGGCCAGGCGGTCGGCGCGGCGGTACAGTTCCGGCGCGCGCTCCCGCGGCAGGTCGGCGGCGTCGACGCTCGCGAGCAACTGACTGGTGCCGTACTGGTAGCTGAGATAGCCCAGGACGAGCGTCGTGGCCGCGACGATAGCCACCGTCGTCCCCAGCGGCGGTCGACTCGCCCAGACCCACACGAGCACCGAGTAGACGGCCCAGGCGGCCAGTCCGTATCCGGCCAGCAAGGAGAGACCGACACCGGCCATGAGCGCTCGCAGTCCCAGTCGACCCATTGGCGGGACGTAGCCGTCTCCCGAGCAAAGGCGTGTCGCCTCGAACCTGTCACCGCAGCCCAAAGATTGAAATCGAACGACCGGATAGTGACGCACGTGCCGACCGTCGAAGTCTCGCTTCCACAGGACGTCCACGCGCAGTTCGAACGGCTCGTCGACGAGGAGTTCGTCACGGAGGAAGAAGCCGTCGAGGAGTTGCTCTCGGCGGGGCTGGACGCGTACACGCGCGACGTGTCCGGCGACGACCGGGGTCCGACCGACGTAGCGGACGAGTACGCAGACGATATGTGGGACACCGCCGAGGATCCGGCCGCCAGCGGTCCCGACGACGACTACCTCTGACCCGACGGGCTCCGACTTCGCCTCGCGTTTTTTACTCCGAGTTCGCGACCGTCGCCTCGTCCAGATACTCCCAGCCGTCCAGCCGTGCGGCCGTCAGGAGGTCCTCGATCAACTGGTCGCCGGTCTCGGTCGCGCTCGTCTCGTCGTCGGCCTCGACGGTCACCGTCACCGTTCCCTGGACCGTGATCCGGTAGGGGTCGAAGGGGCCAGCCGGGAACTCGAACACGTCGGTGGCCTCGGCGGTGACCGACTCGAACGTCTCGCCGCTGGCCTCGCGGACTGACTCGCGAATCGACTCGGCGGCGTCGCTTTTGGCCGTACCGGTGGTCCCGGCGCTCTCGGTCGCGACCGTCTCGAACGCCCGCCGCACGTGATAGGTAGTCATAGTGGGTGCTTGTCGCCCGGACGTATTTAGGTGGGCGGTCTGGACTGCCGTCGGCCCGCCGGTCTCAGCGCGGCCTGGTCGAACTGTCGCGCGCCCGGTGGACCGCTCCGTCCAGCGTGACGACGGTGTCCGACCGGATCCAGGCGTGTGCGTTGTCCGGATTACAGACGATGTAGTCGCCGTTCCCGACCTCGAACCCGGTACAGCGTCGCTCGGTGTCCTCGCTCATGGGCACTCGGGAGTTGCAGACGGGGGGTGAAGAACGAGACGGGGGTTCTCAGGGGATGAGAACGGGCTTTCAGGCGAGTGTGTCGACCCTCTCGGTGTCGATCTCTTCGGGGAGGTCGGCGAGGGCTCGCTCGAACCGCTCGGGATCACACGACCGGAATTCGGCGGCGACCTGGCGGGCGGATTCGTAGTGCTCGCGGGCGCGGTCGTAGGCCTCGGGGGCCGCCGCGGCGTCACCGGTCTCGCGTGCGGCGTCGCCGCGGTCACGGGCTTCGTCCGCGACGGTCCGGTGAGCTTCGACCAGTTTCTGGGCGGTCCACTCGACCTGGAAGCGCAGGGAGTCGGGGTCGCCGTCGAACACGTCCTCGCGACGGAGACAGAGCGTGAGCGCCTCGTGACAGGCGTCCAGTGCCGTCTCCCAGCGGTCGACAGCGGTCTCGGGGTCGTCGGCATCGAGTGCGGCCTCACAGGCCTCGGTGGCCGCTCTGAGTGGGGCCCCGGTCACCTCGTCGATGGCCTTCTCGACGCCGGCCACTTCCGCGTCCATGTCGTCGGCGGCGTGGTACTCGACGCCCTCCGAGCGGTCCATGGCGCGTTCGTACTCCGCCAGCGAGCGACGGTAGGTCTCGTAGGCTTCGACGTACTCGCCCTCACTCCGGGCGGATTCGGCGTCGCCGGCGAGCTGGCGCGCCCGGGTCCAGTGGGTCCGGATCCGCGCCAGTGACAGCCGCGTCTCCAGCTGGGCGATCCGCCGGTGCATCGCGTGGTCGCCGTCGCGGAAGTCCCTGGCTACCTGCTCGGCCTCTTCGAGCAACTCCTCGGTCCGGTTGATCGCGGTCCGGGCCCGCGCCGGATCGCCGTCTTCGAGTTTGTCTTCGACCGTCGAGAGATGCTCTCTGGCCTTCTCCAGTCGGCGGTCCACGGTGACCCAGTAGGAGATGGCCTGCTCGACGTACTCTTCGACGTGCCCGTAGTCCTCGCGGCCGCCGAGCCAGAACGTGTACCGATCGCTGGTCCGCGCGGTCAGCGTCAGGCGACTTTTGAGCATCCCACTCTTGGTCTCGACCGATCGAATCTCCGTGTAGGGCAGTGAGACGCTCCGGTTCTGCCCGTTGCCGTCATCGTTGCCGCCGACGAGCAACAGGACGCGCTCGTCGGTCACCGCCGCTACGGCGTTGTAGTCCGACCCGGGCTTGACGACGCGTTCGCCGTCGCTGTCCTCGTGTTCGATCCCTCGTTTCTCGTTTGTCAGGACGTACGCCGGCTCCTCGGTGCCCTCGAAGAAGTCTTCGAGCGTCACCCCCGCGAGGTAGCCGTTCCCACCGCCGTCGCTGGACACCGCGTGCTCTACGTTCGTGCTGCCCCCCATTGTGATCCCGTAACTATCCACTATTGATACTCCTCCCTAATCAATCACTCGCCCGGTACCTCCGCTGAGACGACATCCCTGCCGCCAGCCAGCCACTCCTCTACGAGCCGGTCGATCTCGGTCTCGATGGCCGACAGCGCCGGGTCCTCGTCCGCCGCCTCACCGGCCGCGGCGACCCGATCGTGTGCGTCGACGGACAGGTCCGCCAGTCGGTCGCTGTGTGGACACTCGGCCGGCGCGGGGAGGTCGAGTTCGGAGACGACCGATTTCGAGAGGCTGGCCTTCCCGTTCGAGGACAGGTCCCGGAGGGTCCGCTGGTAGGGCGCGGCGTTGAGCAGGGCACAGAGGAAGTGCGCGGTCCGGCGGTCGTCGGTCGCGAGGAACATATAGTGGTCCCCGGGAATCACCTGCTTCTCGCCCAGGTCCGGGTCCGATCGGGTCGAGACGACGGTGAAGTGGGGCTTGAACCCGAGCCGACACCACGCCACCTTGTAGTCGGCCCACGTGTACTCGCCGAGCCCGAATACCGAGTAGAAGGGGCCACGGTCGAGCCACGACGAGGACCGGTCGGTCAACGGCTCGCGGTTGGCCGCCAGGTAGTCGTAGGTCTCCGGGTACTGCTCGCGGAGCCACGCCTCGTTGTCCTCGCCAGCCTGCGCCTGGGGAACCAACCGCAGGTCGTGGCCCGTCAACCCCCACTTCCGGACGTGTCGCGACTTGAGATACGGATACACCAGCCCGTGTTCGATCCGGTCCAGGTCGTCCCGTTCGAGTCCGAACACGGCGTTGGCGTCGTCTTTCAGCCCGTGTCTGATCTCGTGGGCACAGCTACCCAGCGCTGCCCGTTCGGCGTCGGCCCGGAGCCACGCACTCGTCGTGTCGTCGGGGTCGAGCGGGACGAGTTCGGTCCCCGTCGACGTGGCACTTTCCCGAAACGCGGGACCCGAACCGAAGTCGGGCTGGCCGTCACCCGGCGTCCAGACCGTCGCCGGCACTGGGAACGACGGCTCGGTGTCGGCCTCGAACGCGTAGACGGCGGCGTTGGCACCCACTTCCGGAAACGGTTCGAGCGCCGAGAGGTCCTGTACGTCCGCGAGTGCGAGCGATCGGTCGCCGACGCGCAGTCGCCGCAGGACCGCCCCGGCCGGTCCCCGCATCAGATCGCGTTTGAGGACGAACGCCGCCGTCCCGCCCGGCCGGAGGTAGCGGTGGACGCAGGTCCAGGCGAACGGCACCGACACGTCGTCGTTGCTGTGGCCCAGCCGAGCGGCGACACCCCCGTGGGGCTGGAGGTCGAGGGGCTCGACGTACCGCTCCCGCCAGCGGTCCTTGAGCCGCTCGGAGAGCCGTTCCCAGGGGATCCACGGCGGATTTCCTACGAGGGTATCGAACGTCGTGTCGAGCGGCTCTCCGCGAAACTCGACCTCGTCGTCGCGAGTCAGTCCGAGTGCATCTGTCAGGAAGACTGGCACCGCAAACTGCTCGCGCTCGCTCGCGTCGAGTTCGTCGAACACCGCAGTACAGTACGCGAGGGTGGCCGATTTGACGGCGACCGGGTTCACGTCGATCCCGACGACCGAGGTGACGGCGGCGTCGAGAAACGCCTCTGGGGCCCCGCTCCAGGCCGTGCGCTTCCGATCCAGTGCGGCGGTCAGGAAGACGCCCGAGCCACAGCCCGGATCGAGGACGGTCGCGTCGGCCACCGACGCCGGGAGCGCGTCGAGGGCGAGGTCCGCCACGCCACGGGGCGTGTAGTATTCACCGAGGGCGAGGCGCACGTCCCGGGAGATCACCTCCGTGTAGAGGTCCCGGAGCCGATCCGGCGTCAACCGGCGCAGATCGGCGCCGTCGACCGCCGAGACGATCCGCGCTCGCCCCCGGTCCGGGGACAGCACGCGATCGTGGTGGTCGCCGAGCGCGACACCGGTCGCGCCCGAGTTCGTTCCCGGCTCCCGGTTCGTGATCGTCACTCCCGAATTTCCCTCGACGGCATCGAGGAGCGAATCCAGCAGGAAGTCGACGTAACAGGTTTCGACGAACGCCCGGTCGACGGGGTCGTCGGCGCCGAGGTCGGCGAACACGTCGCCGTGGGTAGCTCTGACGTACGACGCCCAGCGGTCCCGAGTAGCCGCGAGCGGGCCGCCCTCGTCGAGTCGCTCCCGGGCGGCGTTGCAGTAGGCTCTGCGCTCGGCGTCGGCGTCGAACTCCGGGAACGGGGCCATTCGCTCGCCGGTTCGAGCGGGCCTGTCAAATAACTCCCGTCCGCGGTCGGGACCCGCGGGTCACGGTTCGGGAGTGCCGGAAAACCAGAGCGGCGTCAGTCGTCCGAGAGCCGGCGCGTCCGTGGATCGCCGTCGGCCATGTCGCCGACGAACTCGAAGCCGTCGTCGTCGGTCGTGGCGGCGGCGTCGATACACCTGGCGAGCGTGTCGGCGGACGCTTCGAGCATCGGCCGCAGCCCGGGCTTCAGTTCTTTCGCGACCGTGAGCGCGTGTTCGATCTCGGTGTGTGCGTTCGTACAGGCGCCCTGGGCCGCGTCCGGGTGACCGGACGCCAGGAGACGGGTCCCCGCCGCCAGGTGGTAGGCGGCCAGCAGGCGACGCGCGTGGACGAGTTCGTCGACGACCCGTTCGATGGTCTCGCGCAACTCGTCGCTATCGCCGGCGAATCGCTGTTCGTCGCTCCCCCAGTCGAGGACGAGCGCGGTCTGGTACCGTTCCAGCGCCACCTCGAACTGCTCGGCGGCGACGGCCGGTGCGTCCGCGTCCCTGGCACGCTCGAACGCCGTCTCGGCCCGCCGAAGCGGCGATTTCGAGAGGTGATCGAGACTCTGGGTCACTGTGTCGGCGCTCTCGCGGATGTCGCTCTCGTCGGGGAAGTCGTGTTCGCGAGCGATGTCGAGCGCCCGCTCGTACTGTGCCCGCGCCTGCAGGAAGGCGTCGTAGGCGTTGTTGTACTGCTCCTGTCGCCACTCGGCGTTGGCTTCCGTCGCGTGTTGCTCCGCTCGCGAGACGTGGATGGTCATGACGCTGGCGTCGAGGCGCTGTTCGACTTCGTGGACGCGCTCCCAGACGGCGTCGTCCCGGTTGGTCGTCAGCTCCGGCGCTTTCCGCTGGGCCTCCTCGACGTGGTCCCTGGCTGTGCTGGCGGCCGCGCGGGCCGAGTCGTGGTCGTCGTCCGAGAGACACTCGTCGACCTCCACGAGGTGTTTCCGGGCGTGTCTGAGCTGACTCTCGACGCGAGACCAGACGACTGCGGCCCGCTCCAGGTACTCCACCGCGGGCTCGATGTCGACGGTACTCCGCACCGCGAAGCGCCACTTGACACCCTCGGTCGTCCAGATGTCGATGCCTTTCGTGAGCATCCCGCTCCGGGTCTTCACGTCCTCGATTTCCGTGTAGGGAACTGCAAAGGAGGTATCGCCCGTCCCGTTGCTGTCGCCGACGACGAAGAGGACACGGGTGTCGGTGATGGCCGCGATGGCCTGATACCCGTCGCCGGGCGTGAACACCGTCGCGTCCGCGTCAGTCTCCCGCCGGACGCCCTTTTTCTTATTCGATAATAGAAACGCCACGCGTTCGGCGGCTCCCAGGTACTCGATGAGCGGCTTGTCGTGGAGATAGCCACTCGCGAATACGCCCCCGCTACCCGTCCCTGTGAGCAACTCCTCGTCGGAAATCGCGTTCTCGTCCTGGGAAGCCAACATGGGTTCGCACCGTTACAATGATTCTCGTTGATAATGAGTCATACGCTCGATCAAGGGTGCGTCAGACGTTATATTTATAGGAAAAATAATTAAATAAAGGCTCGCTGCTGTCGAGCGATCCTCGCGTGTGCCACAGCGCCGACGCGTGTCTGACTGGGGTTTAGGTGGTCCCGTCGCCTCCCTCTGTGCTATGCCACGGTTGGCGCTGGAGCTGCCCGACGACCTCAGACGAGTCGAGAACAGTCCCGAGAACGGCGAGAGCCGGGCCGAGGACGCGTCGGTCCGGAACCGGACGGCGACCGCGACCGGGACGGGAATCGACGACCCGAAAGTTACCCGGTGGCACCGGTGCTGGGCCGGGTCCGGGGATCAGTAACTGTCGCTCTCGATCAGGTGGGCGGCGATGCGCTGTGCGCCGACGGTCGCCGAGAGGTCGGGGCGGTCGGGCGCGGTGGCCGTCACCTCACGCTTTAGTTCCTCGCTCAGGCGCTCCTCGAACTCCTCGACGATGCCCGGGACGCAGGCCATCCCGCCAGTCAGGACGACCGGCTGGTCCAGCGCCAGCTGGTACACCTTCATGTAGTCGTTGGCCAGATCCGGCAGGAAGCTGTTGGCGATCTCGTCGACCACTTCGTCGAGGTAGTCGTTACACGCGTCCATCACGCTCCGTTCGATGGTGAACTCGTGTGAGCCGCCGCCGGGTTGCTGGATCACGTCGGTAAAGGGCTCGAAGTCGACGAAGTCGGCGTGTTCCTCCTTGTACTCGCGGGCGGTCGTCTTGTCGATGTTGACCCGACCCTGGGTCTCCTCCTCGACGTTGTTGGCGATCATCCGGTCGATCTCGTTGCCAGTCACCGCGCCGGTCGCGAAGGGAGTGAGTTGCTCACCCCGGCGGTACGCGGAGGCCTCCAGATTCGTCGAGCCCATGTTGACCGCGGTGAAGATCTCGCTGATCGCCTCCAGATCGTCCCCGATAGCGGGGATCGAGCCACACAGCGACTCGGGGTAGCTCTGGACGCCCGCCTCGCCGATGGTGCTCTCCTCGATCACGGATTCGAGGTTGGCCAGCCCCTTCTCGTTGTCGAGGGTCGGGATGGCGTAGACGACGACGCTGTCTTCGGGCACGTCGTGTTCCTCGATGAGGGCGTCGAAGAACTTCTTGGTCAGCTCGGCCCGGTCGTCGTCCTCGGGCAGGCCCGAGCGCAACATGAACTGCGCGCGGTCGGGGTACTCCGTGGCGGCCTCGTCGCCGTACAGCACCCGTTCCTCGCCGGTGAGTTGATCCTCGTAGGTCGCCAGACAGGTCAGCGTCCGGATCGTCTCCAGGTCACCCTCGCCATCCGGGAGGGCAATCACGGTCCGGGTACTCCCCAGTTTGACCCCGACCGGCACTGGTCCGTCCGTATCTTCGTCATCGCTCATAATCGCCAGCCGCTACTCACGGCTCTGGTATATATTCTCTCCCTATACTCGGAATCGAAACACGTCGGCACGATAGAATCGGCCGTCTACCGCATCGAAACGAGCCGCGCGATGTAGACGAGACTGAGTTTGTGGTCGTCGACGGTCCCGCCGCGTGGTTCCTCGCTGGGACTCTCCAGCCCGAGCAGGTAGTCGTTCAGGGCCGCCTCCACGTCCTCGGTGAGCCAGCCGACCGACTCGTAGTACTGCAGGGCCTCGTTGGTCCCCTGATAGCCGAAGTTCGAGAGCAGGAACTCCAGCCACTCGAAGATGACGTACTCGGCGGCGTAGCTCTCCGGCAGGCCGTCGAGATACGGCTTCTCAAGGTCGTCGACCCCGGCTTCCAGGGGCAGGAGTTCCCGGTAGAGGCCGTTCTGGAACTGGTCGCGCGACGGCCCCTCCGAATCGAGGTTGTCCCAGCCGTTCGTCTCCGGGCGTGCGCTCTCCTCGCCGTCGCCGGTCGGCGGTCTGGGTGCGTCGCCACCGTCGCCACCCGACCGGGGTCTGTCACCCCGCTCCCGGGCCATCTTCCGGAGTTCGTCGAGGTCGTAATCGCGTGGGTTGATCGTCATGTGTTCTGTTGCGTAGATATTCCGCCCCCAGTATGTTAAACCTTACACCCGCCCGAGCGCCCTCTGTGGGTTCTCTCCGCCGGAAATCACGCACTGTCTGTCACGCGTCCGACGCGCGACTGACGGGCGACAGCCACAGCGGTCAGCGCGTCCAGTCGTAGTGGCGTCTGGCGAGCCCTTCGGCTTCCGTTCGGAGGTCCGACAGGTGGTACACCACGTCGGTCAGCGTCACGATGCCGACCAGGTCCAGATCGTCGACGACGGGGAGTTTCTTGATGCCTTCGTCGAGCATTCGTCGCGACGCCAGCCCGACCGACGCGTCGGGTTCGACGGTGACGAGTGGCTCCTGGGTGAGCGGGCCGGTCGAAAGCTCCGACAGCGGCGTGTCGCGCTCGTGGGCGGCACGGAGAACGTCCGACTCCGTGATCAGGCCCGTGGGGATACCGTCGTCGACGACCACGACACTCCCGATGCCGTTGTCGAGCAACGCCCCGGTAACCTCCCGGAGCGTCGCCCCCGCTTCGACGGTCACCAGGTCCGTCGTCATGATCTCGCGGATCAGCATAGCGCTCGTACCGCGACCAGAGAAAAGAGTCTGTGGGCGCGCGAACGTTTTTGATCCGCCCGGGCGACGGGTCGGTATGCACGGCGATCCGAATCCGGGGGCCGAGCCCCCACCCGTCTCGGCACGCGGGAGGGGACGGCCGTGATCGCGGCGGTCGTCTACGGACCCGACGGCGTGACCGAGTACGACGACCTCGCCACCGCCAGGGACGCGACCGGCACGACGTGGGTCCGTGTCAGCGACGCGGACCCGGGCGAACTCGACACCGTCGCCGAGACCTTCGGGATCCACTCGCTGGTCGTCGAGGACGTTCGCAACGAGGTCCGAGCCAAGACCCAGCCCTACGACGACTACGCCTTCACGCTGGTCAAGACCGTCGAGCTGGCCCGGGGCGACCAGTCCTTCGAAGAGGAAATCCTCGCCGAGGCCGTCGGCATCTGCGTGGGTGAGGACTGGGTGGTCTCGCTGTCGGTTCCTCCCGACGACCCCGTCGACCGGGTGTGGGACGCGGTCCGTCGGGGGGACAGTCGTATCCTCGACCGCGGTCCTGATTTCACCGCCTACCGAATCGTCGACATGATCGTCGACGAGTACTTCACCGTCCTCGACGATCTGGAGACGGACATCGAGGCCATCGAGGAAGCGGTCACGGAGTCGACCGATATCGGGACGCTCGAAGACATCAACGCGCTCCGCCGGGACCTGCTGGCCTTCCGGAAAGTCGCCTGGCCCTGTCGGGAAGCAGTCGGTGTCCTCGCTCGCGGGGGTCCCACGCAGGTCCGCGACGAGACCGAGAAGTACTACCGGGACGTGTACGACCACCTCGTCCAGGTCGTCGACCTCACCGAGACCTACCGGGACCTGACCACCGGCACCCGCGACATCTACCTCAACACGCTCTCGCAATCGACCAACGAGGTGATGAAGGTGTTGACGGTCATCGCGACCATCTTCCTCCCGCTGACGTTCGTCGCCGGCGTCTACGGCATGAACTTCGCCGGGAGCCCGTACAATATGCCCGAGTTGACCTGGCGGTACGGCTACCCGGCCGCTCTCGTCGCGATGGGTGCCATCGCCGGGGGGATGCTCGTGTACTTCAAACGAAAGGAATACCTGTAGCTTTCGGCCGTCGACACCGTTCGTGCGGTTAAGTGCCACGCTGGGTTATCCAGGATAATGAGCGACTCTCGTCGCTGGTTTCGGCCTGCGGGCCAGGACCGCGCCGTCTCGAACGTCGTCGGCGTCGTGCTGGTCGTCGCGATCGTCGTGATCCTGGCCGCGGTCGTCGGGAACCTGGTACTGGGCTTTGGGGGTTCCATGGGGACGCCAGCGCCGCAGTTCACTGTCGAAACGCACTACCAGGCAGACGGGGCGGGCAACGACGCCGGCCGGCCGTACCTCAACGTCACTCACACCGGCGGCGACACCGTCGACGGGACGAACCTGTTCGTCGTCGACAGCGACGGGAACGACGTGGCCTGGGCCGACGTGTGGACCGGCAGCCAGGATATCGAGGCGACCGAGTACGTCCACATCGACGGCCACGGGAGCGACAGCGCCCTCAACGCCGCCTGTGAGGGTGAAACCTACCAGTTGATCTACCGGCCCGATCCGGAAACCTCACACATCGTCCAGGAGATCGAGATCGAACGGCGAGCGACCGGACCGGCAGCGGCGTACTGCTAGCCAAGCGCCAACGGGACGAGCAACACGCCCATCAGCGTCGCTCGCCGCGACCCGAACCGCGGCGGGACCAGTCCGATCACCGTCGCGACCGCGAAGATGCCGATCCCGACCGGGCCGGCGAAGACGAACGAGAGGGCGAGTAACAGCGCGAGCACGGCAACCGACAGCATTCGGTAGTCCAGCGCGCCGACCAGCGACAGGTAGCGGTCCCCGAGCGTCGGGACCAGGACGAACCCGAGGGCGGCCGCCAGCGCGACGCTGGCCAGCAAGAGCGGGAAGGCCAGCGGCGCACCGCTCGATTCGAGCGCGACCAGGACCCCCGTCCGCGGCGAACCCAGAGCGCGCAAGGCCAGGAGTGCGAATATGGTATTAGCGGTGTTCACACCGCTGGTTATCACCACGAAGCCCCGCGCACCGAAGCGGTACGGGACGGCAAGCAGTGCACCCGTCGCCGCCACGGCGCTGGAGACGCCCGGGAGAAACCCCACGACTGCACCCGAGAGCGTGCCCGCGACCGAGAGCCCACCGACTGCCGGTTTCGAGAGCGCGAGCGTCGCGTCGTCCTGTGGCGGGACGCCGCCCCCGCCAAGTGCGTCGATCAGGACTGGCGCGCCGAACAGTCCTGCAAACAGCGGTGCCAGCGTCCCGCCCGCGCTCACCAGGCCGTTCGTCGGGAGATCCAGCGTCAGGAGGCCGAGAGCACCGCTCGCCGCCAGTGCGAGTCCGGCACCCACCTTCGCGCGATAGCTCCCCTCGGTCGTCACCAGCCCGACCGCCACGGCTGCAAGCACTGCCGACAGGTTGGCCCGGATCGTCGGATACAGTGCCGTCACGGCCTCCGTGACCGGGATCGCCAGCGGCACGGCGAGCGCGACCGCTAATCCACTCCCCAGTGCCGACAGCCGCAGGGCTTCCCGGCCTCTGCCGGCCAACACTAACTCGTGGCCAGGGAGTGCGCTCGCGGCCATCGCCGGGTCCGGAACGCCGAGCGACAGCGCCGGGACCACGTCGAGGAAGGTGTGCATCGTCCCGGCGGCCAGCATCGCCGCCCCGACCAGCCGCGGCGGTCCGGGCACCGCGGACGCCCCCGCGGCCAGCAACAGTGCCATGTTGTTGGCGTGCAATCCCGGGATCAACCCGCTCACGACGCCGAGTGTGGCACCCCCGGCGACGAAGGTGAGCGCCAGGGCTGCTGCCGACGGCGCGACCGCGATTCTGACGCCAAGCCAGGTCGTGACTCCCATCGAGACCGGGTGGTCCCGCCCTCTTACTTAAACGATCGTCCGCAGGACGGCGGTGTCAGTCCTCGTTTGCGGGTCGGTTGTCGGCCTGGAGTCGGGGCGACGACTCGTGCTCGCTGTCGAGTGTGTTACCGATCGACGAACCGTCGTCGGGATGGTCGACTCCGGAAAACTCGAAGCGTGCACCACCCGGCTCGCTGTCGGTGACGCTCACCGCCCAGCCGTGGGCGTTGGCGGCGTCCTCGACGATGGCGAGGCCGAATCCGGTTCCGTCGTCGCTGGTGGTGAACCCGTGATCGAGGACCTCGTCTTTCCGTTCGTCGGGGATCCCGAGGCCGTCGTCGGCCACGAAGAAGCCGGTCGTCCCGTCGCGATCCAGCGCGCCGACGGTGACGGTCACGTCCTCGCGACCGTGTTCTACGGCGTCCTGACGAACTTGCGAGTCAGGGCTCGTAGAGCCATGCTCTACGGCGTCACCAGACCGCTCCGAGTTCTGGTTGCCTGTCGAGCCGTGCTCGACAGCGTCCTGACGAGTTTGCGAGTTAGGGCTCGTGGAACCGTGTTCCACGGCGTTGCGAAAGAGGTTCTCGAAGATGGTTCGCACCCGGCCGCGGTCCGCCTCGATCACTGTGTCGGTGTCGACCCGCAACACGGCATCGGCGGTGTCGACGGTCTCCCAGGCGATCTCGGCGGTGTCGGCCAGGTGGACGGTCTCGGTTTCGGTGACCGCTTTTCCCTCCCGGGCAAGCGTCAGCGCGTCGTCGATGATGTCTTCCATCCGGTCGGTGGCCCGTTCCAGTTCGCGGACCGTTTCGGCGTCGACCTCGACGGTATCGTCGTCGCCCTCGATCCGTGCGTCGAACAGTTCCAGATAGCCCGACGTGACGTTGAGCGGGTTGCGCAGGTCGTGGGAGACGATTCCCGCGAACTGGTCCAGTCGTTCGTTCTGGTGTTCGAGTTGCTGTTTCTGTGACCGCAACGTCTCCTTTTGTTCCTGTAACTGCTCCGCCCGACGCTTCCGGTCGGTGATGTCGTGGAGGAGGATGACGTGTGCACGTGCTTTCTCCTCCTCACTCAGTGCGGAGATCGTCACCTGATAGCACCGCTCGCCGTCTGGCGTCTCGACCCACGCCTCGTCGTCGAGTTCGTGGACCGGTTCGTCCCCGTCGAGTACCGGCCCCACCTCACCACACTCTAGCACCCACTCCGGCCGGACGACGGCGGCCAGGTGCTGCCCGACCGGTTGATCCAGTCCGAGCATCCGCTTTGCCGTCGAGTTGACGTCGACGATCCGATCCTCGTCGTCGACGACGATGATGCCGTTGTCGACGGCTTCGAGAACGAAGTCACGGGCCAGCGGGACGGTGCTGTCGAACCGCGACCCGACCACCGCGAGGACGCGGTCGATGGGGACCATCCGGACGAACGTCACGCTCCCCGTCCCCAGCAAGAGGACGACGCCGACCACGAGGTAGACGAACGGGACGAGCATGAAGTGCGGAAACGGACTGAGTTTGGTCACCGAGAGGACCGTCACGACGCCGATAGCGAGCGTCGACACGGAGATGACCGCGCTGATCTGCCGATAGACGTTCCGGGAGCGGAGCATCCGCCTGGCCAGCAACGCGTTGTAGCCGACGGCAACGGCGTAGGAGATGACGGCCATCGCGTACACGCCGATCCCGAACTCGTAGGTGAGTTCGGCGAACGACCCGCTCCGGTCGACGCCGGCGTCGACCAGAAAGAGCCCGTGAATCCCGTCGGTCAGGGTCAGCGCGAGCGTGACCACGGGGAACGCCAGGAGGGCGATCACTCGCGGCCGGGTGAGCCAGTCTCGGCGGCCCACGAAGTGAGCGGTGAACAGGCAGGTGGTGACGACGAGCAACGGGATCGTCGGGAGAAAGAGCGCGAACCACAGCCGCTTCCAGAACAGCGACACCGTCGAGACGGTCAACAGCGTGAACAGCGACCACAGCGCCAGCGAGATCTGGACGCCCATCGCCCAGATCTCGACGCGGCCCTTCCGCTGACGCCAGGCGATCACCGCACCGACGGTCGCGATCAGGACCGCAAGCGCCAGCGGTAGCGTGTACGGCGTTGTTTGCCACTCCATCGTGTTCGAGAACCGACCTTGATTCGGTCTCGAACGGACAGCTATGTAAAGCTACGTACTGGGTAACCGTCGGGATCACTCCGCCGTCCGTGAGTGGGGACGCGGAGCGACGCCACTACCGAACGAAAAATAAATCGAGAGGATTGTCGGGCCGCGATCAGCCGAACAGCTCGCCGAGGCCTTCGCCGCCGTCGCCTTCGTCTTCGTCGTCGTCGCCTTCGTCTTCGGCTTCGGCTTCCTCGGCCTCGTCGCCGCCTTCGTCGTCGCCGCCCTCTTCGAGTTCACCGTCGGCGCTACCGCCCGCGGGGGCGGCCGCACCGCCGGCCGGGACCGCTGCGGCCTGCTCGACGGCTTCCTCGATGTCGATGTCCTCCAGGGCCGCGACGAGGGCCTTGACGCGGGACTCCTCGACGTCGACGCCCGCCGCTTCGAGGACGCCCGTGATGTTGTCTTCGTTGATCTCTTCGCCAGTCTCGTTCAGGATGAGTGCTGCGTAAACGTATTCCATGGTTGGTAGTCTTGTTGGTGGTATTTAGTTGTTAGCCGAACATCGCGCCCATCGCATCGCCCGTGTCACCGTCGTCGTCGTCATCGTCGGTGTCGTCGGGTTCAGCGTCGGCGTCCGCCTGGTCTTCCTCGCTGTCCTCGTCGTCACCCTCGTCGGGCTCCGCTTCGGTCTCGGGTTCGGCCGTCTCGACGCCCTGGAGCTCCTCGGGGAGCGCCTCGGGGTCGTCGATCTGGGCCGCCAGCGCCCGGACCTGTCCGTCCGCCTTGCTCAGGAGGTCGGGCATGAGGTCCTCGTCCTCGATGGCCGCCTGGAGGCCGACCGATTTGGCCTCGCCGGACGCCTTGCCGAGCAGCGACCCCACGGTCTGTGCGGTCGGGTAGACGGCGTTGATCGAGAGGTTGCGTGCGCCCGCGGCGGCGGCCTCGATGTCCGCCTGGTACTCCTCGACGTCCAGTTCGAGCTCGTCGGGCTCGAAGAGGACGCCGTCGGCGAACACCGCCTGCAGGTCGAGCCCGACTTCCTTGGGCTCGATGCCGAGTTCGCTCAGTACGTTGGCGAGCTGGCTGTCGACGGTCTCGCCCGCCTCCAGCACCGTCGAGTCGGCCATGACCTGGATCGAGCCTTCCTGGATCCGGGCTTCGGCACCGACAGCCTGGAGTTCACCGACGAACTGACCCGGGTCCATCCCGGTGTCGCCCTCCGGAATCACGATGTCGTTGGGGGCGACCTCGCCGTCGTTGATCGGCGCGGAGGTCTTGGAGGCCTCCAGCTGCTGGTACAGCGTGAACGGGTTGTCGTTCGTGCCGATGAGGCCGACCTGGCCACCGATGTACTCGGTGAGGTCTTCGAGGCCGGCGTCGACTTCGTCGAGGGCGCGCTCCATCAGCGTGTTCCGGCTGACGCGGAGCTCGGCGGTGCCGTGCAGGTTGGCCCGCATATCCTGGAGCTGACGGCTCGGAATGCCGGCGATGTTGACGATGCCGACCGAGTCGTAGCTCTCCAGTGTGGCGACGAGGTCGTCGACCTCCTCTTTTTTCCACTGCGGAATGGTCTCTGTCTTGCGTTCTGCGCTCATATTAGGCCACCTCGACGGCCGGGCCCATCGTGGTCTTGACGAACACCGAGTCGATGTTCAGCGGGCCCTTCTCGAGCTCGGCGTGCAGGCGCCGGAGGATGACGTCGATGTTGTCCGCGATGTTCTCGGCGTCCATGTCCTCCGCGCCGACGCGCGTGTGGAAGGTCCGCCGGTCGCGGCTCCGGAGCTGCACCGTGTTTTTCATTCGGTTGACGACCTCGACGACGTCGTCGTCGGGGTCGAGCGGTTCGGGCATCTTCCCGCGCGGGCCAAGCACCGTACCGAGATAGCGACCGATGTCCTGCATCATGTCCTGCTCGGCGATGAAGAAGTCGGTCTCGTCGGCGAGGTCCTTGGCCGCGTCGTCGTCGTCGCCCAGTTCTTCGAGGTCGTC
The DNA here is from genome assembly GCF_900110215.1 of Halorientalis persicus. Classification (GTDB taxonomy): domain Archaea; phylum Halobacteriota; class Halobacteria; order Halobacteriales; family Haloarculaceae; genus Halorientalis; species Halorientalis persica. The sequence continues at coordinate 36,645 of NZ_FOCX01000022.1, forward strand.
GCCGTCCAGCACGTCGTCGGCGGCGTCCTCCGCACGCAGGGCGGTCTCGCCCTCCGCGAAGACGACGATACTCGTTTCCTGGCCCGTCCCCTCGGGGAGGACGACGCCAGTGTCGACGCGGTTCGACGGGTCGTCGAGGTCTAGGTCGCGCAGATTGATCGCGAGGTCGACCGTCTCGCGGAAATTCCGCGGCGGTGCGTCCTCGAGTGCGCTAGATACTGCTTGCTCTATGTCCTGATCTGCCATCGTTCACCTCCGTAGTACGCGTAACGCTCCTACGGGTCAGTGAAACAGGCGAAGCCTGTCTCACCCGGAAGGTGGCCGATGCGAAACTTAAACCCGTCGAACCGGTCCCGCGACCGCCCGAATCCGCTAGAACGCCCCGGTCCGCAGGCTGAACGAGTTCCCGCCGCCCGTACTCGATCCCTGCTGGCACCGACTGACCGTCTCGCGCGCCTGCCGGCTGAGACGGTCGCCCTCGGTTCTATCGCCCCGCTCGTAGGCGCGTGCCGCCTCGGCCAGGGTCGGCGACGCGTCGGCGAGCGCTTCGATTCGACACCGCACCTGATCGAGGGCCGCCTGCGGGATCACGACCCCGCCGTCGAGACGCGAATCGTCGAACCCGGCGACGGCGTCCCGGTAGTGTGTCCCCGCGGCCTCGTACCGTCGTTCGGCCCGGGCGAACGATCCGCGGTCCATCGCGGTCTCGGCCGTTTGCAGGTCCGCCATCCCCGCCAGAAACGGCTCCATCCCGTCGAGGTACACGTCCAGGAAGTCCGCGCGGCGGCGCAACTCCACCACCGCGTCCCGGAACGGTGCGACCGACACCGACAGCTCCGAGAGTGCGCCCGTGTCGATCCCGCCGAGCGTGTCTAGCACCTCGTCGGCAACCGGCCGCACGTCCCCGATCGCCCGGTGACTCTCGAACAGCGCCGTCGTCGCCGTCTCGTACCGGTTCCGGTCGCTGCGCCGTTGCATTTCGCTGTAGCTTTCGGCACCCGTGGCGTAGTCGACGAACATCGGGCCAGCCCGCTCGTGGGCGTCGGCCAGTCCCGACAGCGCAGTGACGACACCGTCGGGGGCGTCGGCCGCCGACAGGTTGCGGCGTGCCCGTTCGACCCGGTCGGTCACCGCCCCGTCGTCGAACGTCGTCGGTGCGTCTTCGACCGAACTGGCGACGGTCTCGGCGTAGCTCTCGAACTGCTCGTTGTTGTCCGCCAGCGCCGCGACCGCGCGCTGTAGCGAGTCCCCTCCCGCATCCGCATCGTCCGCATCGTCCGTCGCCGCTGTCTCGGCAGGTCCGTCGTCGTCACTCCCACCGTCGTCCCCGCCCCCATCGTCACCGAAGTTGACGGTCACACACCCCGCCAGCCCCACCGGCAGTGATGCGCCAGCCGCCGTGAGGACGGTTCGTCGCTCCATACATATGCTTCAGCTGATAAATTCTTCAAAGTACGGGTCGCTTCGACGCTCGAACTGTGGTGCGGTCGACCGACCGGTGTCGGGGTCGTAGACCGCAGGAAGAGAGTCGATTTGCGAGTGCTCGCGGCGACTTACGCCGAGGCTTCTTCGGCGAACTCGTCGTCGTACTCGCCCTCGTCGATGCGTTCCTTGAACTCGCGGGGGTCGTTGCCCTCGATGGTGACGCCCAGCGAGGTGCAGGTCCCGACGACTTCCTTGGCGGCGTTTTTCAGGTCGTAGGCCAGCAGGTCCGGGTGTTTCTGCTCGGCGATCTGTTTGACCTGATCGACCGACAGATCCGCGACGAAGTTCTCCTGGGGTTCGCCGCTGCCGGTCTCGAAGCCGGCCTCGTCTTTGACGAGTTCGGCCGTCGGCGGGACGCCGACCTCGATGTCGAAGTCGCCCTCGTCGTCGTACTCGACGGTGACGGGGACTTCGGTGCCGTCGAAGGCTTCGGTCTGGTCGTTGATCTCCTGGACGACTGCCTGCACGTCGACGGGCGTCGGGCCGAGTTCCGGGCCGAGCGGCGGTCCGGGGTTGGCCTGCCCGCCAGGGACGAGTACTTCGATGGTTCCAGCCATATCGAACCTATCGTGGAGGCGCGCTTTTAACGGTTGCTTTCCGCGGCCGGCGTGTCGACGGGGCACACGCTCCGGGTCGAGAGTGACAGAACGGGGACGATGGGCGGTGTCGCCCGACTACTGGACCGAGATGCCGTTCCGAGAGAGGTACGCGCTCGCTTCCTTGATCTCGACGGGACTGCCGACGATGCGCACCCCCTGCTCTTCGGAACGGATCGTTAGCGTAAACCGGTGCTCCAGTTCCTCCCGGAGGCCGTCGAGCGCTTCCTCCGGGAGCAGGATTTGCGTACTGTCGCGCAGCAGGGCCGCGTCGGGCATCATCCGAAAAAAGGCCATCTCGCCGTATAGGTGTATCGAAACGGTTCCCGCAGGACGCTCGGCGTCGCCGGCCACCGTCGGTTACCCACGTAGTAGATTCATGACTTCCTCGGCCACGTCGGGTTCGACAGCGACCACGTAGCGTTTCCCGGGATCCAGCGTCGTCTCCGGCCCGGCGATGCGCTCTCCGTCGTCGTCGGAGATGACGATCGCTCCGGTGGGGAAGTTGACGTTCGACAGCCGCTTGTTCGCTGCCGGCGCACCCTCGGCGACCCGGACCTGCATGATGTCCAGCGTCTCGGTCACGTCGCTGATGCTCACCACGTCGCCACCGATAATCTCGTTCGCGGCCATCCGCGCGCCCGCGCGTTCGGGAAACACCACGCCGTCGACGAACCGCGTGTACTCCTCCCCACCCAGCCGTTCGACACGGGCGATGGTCCGGAGGTCGTCGCCGTTCATCTCCTTGGCTTCGAGACAGACGGCGAGGTTCACGCCGGTCGAGGCAGTCAGGCCCGCGATCACGTCGGCGCGTTCCACGTCGGCCTGTTCCAGAATCGCCGGGTCGGTCGCATCACCCTGGATGATCGTCGCGACGTACTCGTCGGCGATGGCGTCACACACCTCCGGGTCACGCTCCACGACGGTGATGTCGTGGCCTCTGTCCGCGAGGATGTCCGTTGTCTGGAAACCGACGCGTCCACCGCCAACGATGATAACGTTCAGATCCTGAGTCATGTTCAGTCGTCCTCCTGTGGCACCGCGTCCGCCGTCGTCTCGGGCGGGCCCGAATCGCTGGTCTCCCCGCGTGACCGCCACCGGTTCAGGCCGAGATAGGCCAGGCCGCCAAGCAGTATCCAACCGACGCTGAGCGCCAGCGCCAGCGGATCCGTTCGCACCAGATACCAGACGAGTACACCTGTCAGAACGAGGTTCAGCACGATCCCCAGTATCGGCGGTACCGGGTAGTAAGGCATCTCGTAGGGTCGTTTCATGTCGGGTCGCTCGCGGCGCAACCGGATGACTGCGCCGTTGACGACGATAAACGAGAGCAGGAAAAACAGGCTGGACATATTGCCCGCGCTCTTTGTCGGCAGGGCCACCGAGCCAAGCATGACGACCGCACTCGCGAGAATCGCCACGAAGGGCGTCCCGAACCGGTGGTGGAGCTGGCCGATAGAGGGCAACAACTGGCCCTCACGCCCCATCGAGAACGCGACCCGAGACGAGGCGATGACGACGGCGTTCAGCGCGGTCAGCGTCGAGAACACCGCGCCGAAGACGATGATCGCGCCGCCGTTTTGAATCACCGGTAGCCCCGTCGGCATGAACTCGGTCGCCGCCTGTGCGATGCCTGCCTCCCCGGCCTCGGCCAGGCCCTGGGCCCCGAGGGTCCCGACGGCGACCGTGACGACCGCCAGGTAGACCACGACGGTCACCGCGAGGCTCAAAAAGATCGCCTTGGGGATGTTCTCACGGGGATTCTCCACTTCTTCCGTCACCGTCGTGATGAGGTCGTACCCCTCGAACGCGATGAAGGTCAGCCCCATCGCGGGGAGGATGGCGAAGGCACCACCGTCGGCCGGAAAGAGCGGCTGGAACTCCGCGGTCGAGAACATCGGCGAGAGCGCGCCGAAGGCGACGAACACCACCAGAATGCCGACCTTCACGAGGGTGAAGATGGTCTCGACGCTCCCGCTGGCGGCGGTCGAGGCGGCGTTCAGCGCGACCAGCAACAGGACCGCGGTGAACGCCAGGCCGACGCTGACTGGGACGGCAGCGTCGAGCAGCGGGAGCGCGACCGCGCCCACCTGATCAGGGGCCGGCGCGAACCCGTAGACGTGGAGCAGTTCGAGGAAGTTCGGGGCGAAACCCAGCGCGTACAGCGCGCCGGCGATCATGTACGCGAACCAGAGCATCCAGCCCATCAGGAACGAGCTCAGGTCGTCGAACACCTCCCGGACGAAGGCGTACCCCCCGCCACTCTTGGGGATCGCGGAGGCGAGTTCGGCGTACGAGAGGCCGGTGAAGGCCGTGACGACGCCGTTCAACGCGAACACGGCGATCGCGGCCGGGCCGGCGATCTCGGCGGCCAGGCCGGTCAACACGAAGATGCCCGCGCCGATCATCGCGCCCATGCCGATCATGGTGGCGTCGAGCAGGCCAAGTTCGGCTTCGGGTTTGCGCTCGCCGTGACTGCCGCTACTCATCGGTTCCCTCCTGGTACCAGTGATCTCGTCTCGTAGCGACGGGCCGGCCGGTTCCGGTGTGCATCCATCCGTGCCCTCTCGCCCGTCGCTCATAATTCCTCGGCGCGATTCCCAGTCTGTGGGGTCGACGGCCCAGCGACGAGACCCAACGAAAGCGCTTTTGCATCGCGGTTGCCGACTGTCCCCTAATGGGCCTGGAGGAGGAGATCGAGGAGATCGAAGAGGAGATAGCCGAGACTCCGTACAACAAGTCGACTGAGGCCCACATCGGCCGGCTGAAGTCCAAACTCGCACAGAAAAAAGAGGAACTCGAGAAACAGCAGTCCGGGTCGGGCGGTGGCGGCGGCTACGCCGTCGAGAAACACGGCGACGCCACCGTCGCGCTCGTGGGGTTTCCCAGCGTCGGCAAGTCGACCCTTCTGAACGCCCTGACCAACGCCGACAGCGAGGTCGGCGAGTACGAGTTCACCACGCTCGACGTCAACCCCGGAATGTTGCAGTACAACGGCGCGAACATCCAGATGCTGGACGTGCCCGGTCTCATCGAGGGGGCCGCCGAGGGCCGCGGTGACGGGCAGGCGGTCCTCTCGGTCGTCCGGACGGCCGATCTCGTGGTCTTCGTCATGGACGTGTTCGAGATCGACCAGTACGCGCGCCTGCGCGAAGAACTATACAAGAACGACGTCCGGGTCGACACCGAGCCCCCGCGGGTGACCATCCGCCGGAAAGGGAAAGGCGGCATCGACGTGAACGCCAGCGCGGACCTCGATCTGGACGAGGAGACGATCAAGCAGGTCCTCCGCGACCAGGGGTTCGTCAACGCCAACGTGACCGTCGGCGAACAGGTCGACATCGACCGCCTCATCGACGGCGTGATGGACAACCGGGTCTATCTCCCCTCCATCGAGGTCGTCAACAAGGCCGACCTGATCGAACCCGACTACCTCCCGACCGTGGAGGAGAACCTCCGGGACCACGACATCGACCCCGACGAGGCGGTGTTCATCAGCGCCGAGGAGGGGAAAGGGCTGGACGCGCTGAAAGAGCGTATCTGGGACGCGCTCGGACTGATCCGCATCTACATGGACAAGCCGGGTCGGGGCGTCGACTACGAGGAACCCCTCATCCTGCGTTCGGGTGCGACCGTCGAGGACGCCTGTGAGAAACTCGGCGGCGAGTTCGAGGAACGGTTCCGCTTCGCCCGTGTCTCCGGGTCGAGCGCCAAACACGACGAACAACAGGTCGGACAGGACCACGAACTCGCGGACGAGGATGTGTTGCGGCTCGTGACTCGCAAGTGATGGTAGGGCGATCCGGACCTGACGAATCGGACACGCGACAGCGACTCCATCGCGTTCTCGTGGCCGTCGCCGTCGCCCTCCTTCCCTGGACCGTCGTGTTCACCCGGCAGTACGTCGACCTGTTCTTTTCGTTCGGGCTCGTCCCGCTGGGTCCGTCAGGGCTGACGCCGATCACCGACTTCTACTTCCGGCACACGGCCGGACTACCTGGGTACCTGAACGCCTGGGGACTGGGCGCGTTGCTGTTCGCGGTCGGGCTGGCGAACGCGCTGTTCGGACTGATGAGCGAGCGGCTCGGGCTCTCCCTGCGGGAAGACCCGCGGGTCACGGCGGCGATGTACGTCTTCGCCGGACTCGGGCAACTCGTGTTCGCTGTCGGGTTCCTCCGGCGACCCGCCGGGTACGTCGCCGTTCCGTTCGGGACGGTCCTCCTCTGGGGACTGGTCTGGCGGTACTACCGGCGGGACCTGGCCGCAGTGTTCGAGTACCGCGGCTGACACGCGATTCCCCCGTCGATATCCTTTTCGGCGTTCCACCCCAGCCACTGGGTATGCACGCGACGCTCGACCACACGATGATGCGCGTCGAGGACTTAGAGGAGTCCCTGGACTGGTACCAGACCCACTTCGACTACGAGGAGTACGGCCGCTGGGAGGCCGACACCTTCACCAACGTCTTCCTCGGCCCCGCGGACAAACACGAGGACGGAGCGCTACTGGAACTCACCTACAACCACGACGACCGAACCTACGACTTCGGCGACGCGTGGGGGCACGTTGCGGTCCGCTGTGACGACGTGTACGAGGCCTACGACGAACTGATGGACGAGGGCGTCGAGGACTACCGCGACCCCGACTCCTGTGGCGGGCAGTACGCGTTCGTCACCGATCCGGACGGCCACGAGATCGAGATCGTCGAGCGCGACCACGGCGCGAAGTGGAGTCTCGACCACACGATGCTCCGTGTCGAGGACGCCGACGAAGCCATCGGCTGGTTCACCCGAAAGCTGGAGTACGACCTCTTCCGCCGCGAGGAGTTCGACGACTTCGCGCTGTACTTCCTCAAGCCCGCCGGGGCCGCCCCCGAGGAGATGTCCGTCGAACTCACGTACAACTACGACGGGCGCACGTACGACGTGGGCGACGCCTGGGGTCACGTCGCGGTGCAGGCCGACGACCTGCACGAGTTCTGGGGCACGCTCATGACTCGCCACGCCGCGGACTACCGCGATCCCGAGAGCTGTGGGGATCGCTACGCGTTCACGAAGACGATGGACGGCCACGAAGTCGAAGTCGTCACGAACTGATCCCGACCGGCCGACAGGTCACACCTCGGACTCGTTTTTGGTTCTAGATCATCCAGTCTCCACGCTCGTCTACTCCCTGACTGGCACTCGCTCCCGGTCTGGAAGCCTTCGTCTACCGTTCCGACTGCGTGCCAGATTCTGACCGCTGTTTCCCGCCTGCTCGTGTCAGACGACTGTTAGCCGCTGGGCTGACGCCCTCACATCTGAGGCGAAATTCCGGACTCAGAGCCTCGAACCCGCGATATCGGGGTGTGTGGGATGGTGTCAACCCGCGGATTTGACCACAAAGCATTTATAATGAGCACCAGTTGTTCTGACCGTACCCCTAACCATGGTGACAGTATCGAGTACGGTTCGACAGTCTCCCCGCGGCGGTTGTGCAGGCCGCGGCTGTCCTGCGGGAAAGGTGCTGGCACCGCCCGAAAAGCACAAACACAAACTATGACAGGAACACACGACAAGATTCGCAGTCTGTTCCTCGCGACGCTGATGGTTACGTCGGTATTCGCCGGCTTCATCGCGTTCTCGGGAGCAGCTGCTGGTGCGGCTAACTCCGCATCATATAGCGGTGTTACTACCTATTCCGGTACTGACACCGTCTCGATCCCTGAAGATGGATCGGCTACGGTTAGTATCGACACGGCAACGAACAGTGACGATATCATCGCAGTCGCGTCAAAGGACACTTCGTACTCGTCCAACGACGTGGAGTCCGGAACTAGCTCCGGAGCGGGAACGGTTTCGCTCGATTTCACTGGTGCCGCTCCCGGTGCTTACAACGTTTACCTTGGAGCCGCCAGTAGCGGCTCCCCGGACCTGAGCGACGGCGATTCGCTCAGTGACTGGGCAGACGTTGAACTGAGCACCCTCTCGCACGGTCAGGGTGTCATCGCTTCTCAGAGCGACGACGATCCCACCGAACGCCAGAGCAACCGGTTCGACGCGAGACTCGCTTCCGGTGACACCTACTGGCAGGGTCAGCGCCTCGTCATCAAGAAGCCTGACTTGGCCGACCAGCAGCTCGATATCCGTGAGACTGAGAGCGCCGACGGTGGCGGCGAACGCATCCCGTCCGGTTCGCTCGTCCGTGAGGTCTCCCTCGACAGCAACGGTGAAGCGGTCATCAACACCGAGAACCTCGAAGGGACCTATGCGATCACCAACGGTCAGGGTAACAACGCAGTCCTCAACTTCAACGACGGTGTCGCTGGACCTAAGGACTTCGCCGATGACGACGGTGCAAATAACGGCGAGTTCGACGACAACGGTGAAGTTGACACGGACTATGTCAACAACGGTGACAGCGACACGATCAACGATGTCGTTCAGGCTGCATCCTTCGCCGTCACGTCCCAGAACGTGAACATCGGCTTCCAGTCCGATGAATCGGCGCAGGACGAGATCTACCTTGAGGCTGACTCAGCTCGGACCGGCTACAACCTGCTGGTCGAAGCTGACGGCCTCGACGACGACGAGATCGTCAACGTCTTCGACGACGAGTTCGAGGACGGTGACAGCGACAACTCGCTCGGTGACGTCTTCGACGCAAGTGAAGGCAGTGCCGACGATGGTGACTTCGGTGCTGACCTCTCGAGTGACAGCTACGACGACGGTGTTGTCTTCGAGAACGTCAACAGTGACGCCAACATCACGGCCAACTTCTCGACCGTCGACATCGGCGACTACGAGTTCTCGTTCGAGGTCACCGACACCGGTGTCTCGGACACCTCGTCTGTCTCCGTGACTGAAGAGGACGACGTCAACGCGGAGATCCTTCGTGGCGGCGTCGCCACGGCCGCACAGGGTGACTTCGCTGTCATCCCGATCCAGCTCGAAGAGACGGACGAAGCCAAGGTCAACGTCGGCTTCAACGACGTCAACTTCAACGCGAGCTTCCGGGTCGAAGACGGTAACGACGACGGTGTCGTTACAGTCGAAATGAACACGTTCATCGCGGGTCGGGAAGACGGCGATCTCCCGGGCTACGTGATCAACGAAATCGGTACTGATTGGACGGACGACGACGATTCCCGGACGGTGTCTGAGAGCAACGACATCGCGAACGAAACGCTAGACCTCGCTCTCTCGGCTAGCGACAACGAGGACTCGGTCACTACGACGTCTGGCTCCGACGACATCTCGACCGATGAACTCGGTATGGTCGCCCGTAAGGCGGACGACCTAGGCGCCAGTCCGCCGACTGCTGGAGTCGGTATCGAAGGTCCGATGGAACCCGACCAGTACGACGTCAACGTCACCTACCAGGGTAACGAACTCGACGTCGGTACGGTCCAGGTCGTCGAGCCGCAGGTCTCGGACATCAAGAGCTGGACGATGCCCGGCGATGTCTTCTCCGACGTGGAGGAAGACGAGACCGCGGAGATCTACGAGTACGTCAACGCTGGCGAACTGACCCAGACCAACAACGTCGCGGAAGAAGACGTGCTGGTCTACCAGATCCAGTCGACCAGTATGTTCGGCGCGCTGAAGTTCGTGGAAGAAGGCACGAACGACTACGCGAAGGCGCTGAACAAGATCGCCAGCTACGACAACACTGACAGCTTCAAGTTCTCGGTTGAGCAGACCGAGGATACTACCTCAGCGAACCAGCAGGAGAAAGAGCTGGTTCTCTCCAACAGCAACAACAACGGTATCAAGGTCGTTCCGGACGAGCGCAACTCTTCCCTCTTCGTCGTGATGAAGGAAGATAACCTGCAGCTCGTTCGTGAGGACCTGGAAGACACTGTTGCCGGTGGTACCTTCGGTGGAGAAGCCAACCTCGGCATGGACGACGGCGAGAGCTACGTCGCCAACTGGACCACGTTCGAGGACTCCGACATCGGTGACGACACGCAGACGGTCACCGACCGTGCGTCCATCACCGAGAAGTCCATCGAGTTCGACGTCGACGCGGGTGACGTCATCCGCGTCGCCGCCGCAGAAGGCCAGACGGTCTCTGGCTCCACGAGCGTCGCCCCCGGTACGGAGCTGAACCTCCGACTTCGCTCCACGGGCGACACGCCGTTCCTCGAGGACCCCGAAGCGATCGTTAGCGAGAACCGCACGTTCAGCACGACGGTCGATCTCTCCGACCGCGCGTAGAACGCGTCGTTCTCCGCCAACGCGCAGGGCTTCGACGAGGACTACGACACGCCCGGCGTCATCGGTGACGCGCCGACCGCGGACGTCACCTTCGACGACCAGGAAGTCTCCCAGCAGGGTACCGTCGAAGTCTCCGGTACCCTCTCCGAGGGTGGCTTCGTCTCGATCCGCTCCGGCTCCGCCGACGGTGAGGTCATCGGTGCGACCGAATACCTCAGCGAAGGCGACTTCACCGAGCAGATCGAAGTGACGCCGCTGTCCAACGAGTCCACCCTCTACGCGGTGGCTCACATGGACACGAACGACAACGAGGCGCTGGACTTCACCGGTCCCGACAGTCCGGACGGTCCGTACATGTTGAACGGTTCGGCCGTGAGCGACGACGCCACGGTCTCGCCGGCCAGCACGGAAACGCCGGACACGGACACGCCGGACACGGACACGCCGGACACGGACACGTCCACGCCTGACACCGGTGGCGACGGTGGGACCGACGCAGCCACGACCACCGAGACTGGGCCCGGCTTCACCGCCGTGCTCGCTCTCGTCGCACTGGTCGCCGCTGCGCTCCTCGCAGTCCGCCGCCGCGACTAACTACCGGAATCCCTTCCGGCCCTAACTGACGCTTTTCTTTCGACGCTACCCGGGTAGCGACAGCGCCGTGTCCACGGCGGTATCGCGCGGGACGCGCGATCGTGTCCGACACGCTCCAGTAACGACAAGACATATGAGCGACTTCGCCCTACGAATTCCTGAATGATCGAGACGGTGCTGGGCGTCCTGGCGTGGTTCTCACAGTGGTCGGATCCGCTGGCGTGGCTGGTGGTCGCGACGTTCGTCGTCGGCGCGGTCCTCGACTGGTACGACCTGTCCCGCGACGCCGCCCGGACCGTCACCGTCGCCGCGTGGGTGCTGTTCGCGTTCTTCTGGTTCACCCAGATCTACAGCTTCGCGTTCGTCCACAAGAGCATCGTCGAGGGGATCGGGACGCTGATCGCGGTCCCCGGCAGTCTGTACGTCGCACTCCTGATCCGGCGGGGGCGTGACTCGCTGTTCGTCCTCTCGCGAGCCGTCGCGGTGATGGGGGCCGTCTTTCTGCCTTTCGAGGCGATCCTCGTCCTGCAGGAAGTCCTCATCGAGCTGGTCACCCGGCAGACCGAGTTCCTGATGAGTCTGCTGGGGTACCAGCCGGAGGTCGTTCTCGGGAGCACGATCGATTCGAGCCACGAGCCGTTCCGGAACACGTTCGTCTTCCACCCCGAACCGGGCTACCGGATCACGTACACGATCATCATCGCGTGTACCGGGATCGGGAGCATGGCGATCTTCGTGGGGCTGATCGCGGCCGTGCGTGCCCCCCTCCAGCGGAAACTCCGCGCGCTGGCGATCTCGATTCCCGTGATCTACGCGCTGAATCTGGTCCGGAACGTGTTCATCGGGCTCTCCTTTGGCACCATGAAGATGCAGTTGGTTCCGGAGGCCACCGCGACCGTGTTCGCGTTCGATCTCGCGACGGACCCTGGACTGGTGTCGTACTACTGGGCCGATCGGATCCTCGCCCAGACCGGGTCCGTCCTCGCGCTGGTCGCGATTACGTGGCTGGTCGTGCGGGAACTCCCCGAGGTCCTGATTGTCATCGAGGATCTGCTGTACATGGCGACTGGAAGCGAGTACGACCTCCGCGGGGCGCTCGGGGCCGCGCCCGTGCGCGCCGACGGCGAGTGAGCTAGAGCGTTCGATCCGCGACGAGTGTCTCCGGTGCACCTGCGAGTTCGACCAGCGCGTCGCGTTCGAGCAAGTGGAGGTCGCCGGGGAGGACCAGCAGGTGTAGCGGTGGGCCGAACTCCCGGTCGGTCAGCGCGTCGAGAGCGTCGGCGACGACGGTCGGGTCTGCACTACCGGCCTGGCAGACAGCGACGGCGAGACGGTCGTCGTACTCGGCCGCCAGCAAGTCGGCGGCGGTGTCGGCGGTCATGTAGTCGTCGTCGGCGGCCTTGATGTCGAGGTAGACGAGGGTGTGGAGCCCTCGATCGGCGTTGTCGTCGACGGTCTCGACGACGCTGTCGGGGACGCCGGAGCCGCCGTGGGCGCGCTCGAATGGCAGCGTCGTGGCCTTCCCGAAGCGGTAGTTCTGGAGGCCGGTGAGCGAACTCGCGGCGGTCTGAGCGGTCGTGCCGTGGACGACGCGGGTGTCGATGCCTCGATCGTGGGCACGCAGGCGGAGGTCGACGTGGGTGGTCGAGATCATCGGGTCGCCGGCGGTCAGGAAGACGGCGTCTCCGTCGACCGCGGCGTCGAGGATCGGGTCGGGATCCTGTTCGACGCCGGCCCGGTCGCGGACCTCGATGTCGACGCCGTGGTGGGCTTCGAGATCGGGGACGGAGGTGCCGACGAGTTTCGAGGTGTAGAACTCGGCGAACGCTCGGTCTGCGGCGCGGAGGTGCTCCCGGCCCGCGACGGTGATCGAGCGCTCGTCGTACAGTCCGAGACCGACGAACGTGAGCATACCCCTGCTGGGGTGGCGGGGCGGTTAAACGGCCCGACACGGAACCGAAGGCTTACCGCCCGCGGTGGCCCACGGAGCAATATGTCGGTGCCATGCGTGCGTGTCGCCCGCGAGGACGGCGAGCGCGCCCGCCAGGACCTCGCGGCCGCCGAGCTGATCGACGACACCCACCAGATCGAACACGACGAGGGATGGCTGTACATCCCCGTCGTCGACCCGGCCGCCGTGCCCGAGGGACTCACCGTGGTCGAGCACGACGCACCGGCCCGCGAGACCCAGACGATGCCGGCGGATCTGGTCGACTTCGATGTCTCCTACGAACGGATCGGTGACGTAGCGATCGTCGACGAGGACGACGACGAGCGCGCACGCGCCCTGGCCGACGCCATCGTCGAGTCGGCGCTGCCCGTCCACACCGTCCTGAACCGCGCCTCGAAGGTCAAAGGCGACCTCCGGGTCCGTGACTGGGAGGTGCTGGCCGGTGACGGGAACGCGACGGAGACGGTCCACCGCGAGTACGGCTGTGAGTTCGCGGTCGATCTGGCCGAGGTCTACTTCTCCCCGCGGCTGGCGACCGAGCGCCACCGCGTCGCCGAGCAGGTTCGAGACGGTGAGCGAGCGTTCGATATGTTCGCGGGCGTCGGCCCGTTCGTGATTCCGTTCGCGAAGCGCGGTGCCGAGACCGTCGGCGTCGATCTGAACGGGACGGCGATCGAGTACCTCCGGGAGAACGCCCGTCGCAACGGCGTCGCGGATCGCGTGACCGCCATCGAGGGGGACGTGCGTGACGTGGCCGGCAAGTACGAGGACTGGGCCGACCGGATCGTGATGAACCTGCCCCACAGTGCCGACGACTTTCTCGACACCGCGGTGTCGCTGGCGGGCGACGAGGCAGTCCTGCACTACTACGACATCCAGCACGAGGACGATCCGTACGGCCCGGGTGAGCGGGCGATTAGGGCGGCGGCCCAACCGGAGTACGACGTGACTGTCGAGACGCGCCACACCGTGCGGTCCTACGCCCCCCACGAACTCAACGTGGTGCTGGACGTGCGGCTGACGCGGGTGTGAGTCGCGGTGGCGTCCCTGTGGGACGATCCGATTCGCAACCCTTATTGCGGTTATACGCTCACAATTTGATGCACGCAGACGCGTGCCGGCGTCCTGCAGAGCGACGCGATGCAGGGCTCGGGATGTACACGAAGTGAGCGTGCCGGTGTAGCTCAGACTGGCAGAGCGATTCCTTCGTAAGGAATAGGCCGAGGGTTCAAATCCCTCCACCGGCTTTCTGTTGCGAGTGATTCGGAGTAGCGAACGCTCCGTCAGACTCTCTCTTCCAGTCTCACGCGTAGCCAAGGTCCTCCAGTCGTTCGCGGACGGGGTCGGAGAGGGACTCCTCACCGTCGCCGACGGGACGGGGCTCCAGATCGCTTCGGAGGGCACGCAGTCGCGACCGGGGGTCGCCGTCGAACTCGCCGACGGTCCCGAAGCCGTCGGTGTGGGTCTCGTAGGCGTAGGAGCCGTCGGCGGCGACGAAGCCCCAGAGCGGTGACCGGCGACGGTCGAGTTCGTCGAGCGGGGCGTCCCGACGCTCGAACTGCGCGTCGTGGAACGGGAGGGGGCCGTGGTACTCGACGAGGCGGTCCACGGGCTGGGGATCGTCGAGCAGGTTCTGACCGCGACCCGCTCCCTCGATCCCGGCGAGGTCCGCGACGGTCCGGTGGACGTCGAGGAGGCTGACGACCCGGTTCTCCCGGCCCTCCAGACCGGGACCGCTGACGACCAGGGGGACCCGGGTCAACTCGGGGTAGAGGCCGAAGGAGTGGTTGACCATGCCGTGTTCGCCGAACAGTTCGCCGTGGTCGGAGCAGGTGATGACGTAGTCGAAGGAGTCCCGGAGTTCGGTGAATATCTCGCGGTACGTCTCCGAGAGGGCGGTGACCGAGCGGCGATAGGCGTTGCGGGCCCGGTCCAGGTCGATCGGGCTCTCGGTGAAGGCGTCGGCGGCGACGACCACGACGGGCTCGTCGCTGGGGTTCGGCGGGTAGTATGGGGTGTGGGCCTCCATGAGGTTGAGAAAGCAGAACTCGCGGTCGCCGAAGTCGGTCGCTCGCAGGCGGTCGCGGACGGCAGGGGCACCACCGTCGGCCGGCGAGCGGGTGAAGAGGTCGTACCCTTCACGGAGCGAGCGGGCGGTGTCACAGTCGGCGCGCAGGCACTGCCAGAGGGCATCGAGGTAGCGGCGGTAGCCGGTCGCGGTGCTCTCCTCGAAGCAGGTGCCCCAGTCGAAGGAATCGGGGTGGTAGGCATCGAGGCTGGCGTATCCGACGACCTCGTCGAACCCACGCTCCCAGCCGTCGTAGCGGCGGAGTTGCGGGTTCGCGGTGAACGCCCGCGTCCGGTAGCCCGCGGCCGAGAGCCGTTCGGCCAGGGTCGGCTCCATACAGTCGAGGGCAGGGGCCCGGCTGTGGACGCCGACTTCGCTGGCGTAGCGGCCGGTGAACAGGGCGGCGTGGACCGGAACGGTCCAGTGAGAGGGCGAGAACGCGCTGGTGAACCGTCGGCCGGGGAGCCAGTCGAAGGCCCTGGTGAACTCGTCGTACCGTAGCGTGTCGAGGACGACGACGGCGACGTTGTCCATGTCCCCGGGTCTGGATGGTGGCGTTTGGTTATGCGTTCGCTTCCGGGCGACGGGTGGGGGGTCGTAGCTCGACCGTACCGAGATCTGCCGGCGTCAGTCCCGCTCGGACGGTCGGGAGCGCGTGCCGACAGCCGTGGCTTACCGTAACCGTAGGAACTGATTGTGGCGATCGGGTGTCAGGAGACCAGCGATCGGAGGACACGACCGACGGGGGAAGGGACCGTCGCCGCGACCGCCCGGAGCTCGACGGTGTCGACGGCCCCGGTGGCGAGTGCCACGGCCCAGAACAGGCAGAAGCCGACCAGCGGGACGACGGCCAGTGCGACGACGGTCGAGCCCACCAGCAGATCCAGGCCGACTATCGACGGCGCGGCGACGGCGACGGTCGCCAGTGCGCGGACGGGGCGCACGCCAGCCAGCGGATCGTACCCCAGATAGCGGGCACAGACCACCTGCAGGGCGAACATCGACCCGTAGCTCGCGCTGGTCGCCATCCCCGCGCCGATCATCCCGTACCTCGGGATTAGCAGCCAGTTGAGTGCGGCGTTTCCGCCCGCCGCGACCGTCGTCGCGAGGATCAGTGGCACCAGCCGGCCGCTGGCCTTGTTGATGCCGTACAGCGGGCGGGCCAGCGAGAACCCGACGGCACCGGGCAACAGGACCAGCAGGGGGCCGAGGACGACCGCGAACTCCTGGCCGTAGTACAGCGGGACGAACCGGTCGGCCAGCGCGAATACGCCGATCGCCAGCAAGGCGGTGAACAGGAACACGTACCGGGTGACGGTGCCGGCGAGTCGTTCGACCCGTTCGTGGCGACCCTCGGTCCACAGATCCGCCGTCGAGTGTAAGAGGAGCGTCTGGATCGCGGTGGGGACGAGCCACATATACTGGGCGAGCGCGAGCGCCGCTTTGTAAAAGCCGGTCCTGGCGCTGTCGGTCAACACCCCGAGCATCAACACGTCGACGTGGAACAGCGACATCAGGAGCAAGACCAGGACGACGTTGAGGCCGTTGAACGAGAGCAACTCCTGGTGGGGGAGTGAGCCGTCCCGGGCCGAGAGGGCGCTCCGGATGGACACGCGACGAGCCAGCAGAGCGAAGCCGACGACGGTGAACAGGGTGGCGGCGATGGCCTTGGCGGCGAGAAAGCCCGCGACGCCGAACCCGGCCGTCGCCAGCCCGAGGCCGATGCCGACGAACACGAGCTTGCCGACGACCGATAGCGACTCCGAGTACGGTTCCAGTCCCAGCCCCAGCAGGGCTCGCCGGGTGAACGACCGTAGTTGTGCGGTAAGCACGAGTCCAGCGAGCAGGTAGAAGTACGTCTCGAATCGCGGGGCGAGCAGGCGAGAGACGAGGCCCGACCAGGTGACGCCCGCGACGGCGAGACTACCGAGGACGGCGAGGAGGAGGGCGAGCCGGAGGTAAAAGCCGACGATCCGCTCGCGCCAGGCGTCGGTCCGGTCCTCGGCGACGAACTTCTGGACGCCCTCGGTGACGCCGGAACTCACGAGGATCATCAACAGCGAGAACGTGGATAGCAGGAAGGCGTAGTCGCCGTAGCCGGTCGGGCCGAGTACTCTGACGATGAGCGGGAGTGTGGCGACGCCGATCAGCGACATCAGGAGCTTCGCGTTGACGATCGAGAGGAAGCCGCTCGTCAGACTACGTTGCATCGACCGGCCCGTCGACGCCAACCGTCATTGTAATGGAGTTTCTAGCTCCGTGACTACCGGACGGACACCGACGTTGTGCGCCGAAACGCCCTCAACCCTTAACAGTACACTCACCGAAAGGGCCGACATGAGTGACGCCGACGTCGATCGGGTTCGGGTGCTACACGTCGACGACGATCCCGAAATCGTCGACCTGGCCGCGACCTTTCTCCGCCGCGAGGACGACCGCCTCGAAGTGACCTCCGCGGAGACCGCCGAGGAGGCACTCGACAGCGTCCGCGCGGGTGACGTTCACTGTCTCGTCAGCGACTACCACCTTCCGGATATGGACTGTGCCGAGTTCGTGGCGGCCGTCCACGACATCGAACCGGACCTCCCGTTTATTCTGTTTACCGGCCGCGATCGCGCGCGCATCGACGCCGACATCGAGTCTGCTATCACCGGCTACCTCCAGAAGGGGTCGGGCACGGAACGGTACGCGACGCTGGCCGCGGAGATCCTCGCGGCCGTCGGCCAGAGCGAACGCGTCGACACCGACGGAGGATCAGAACCCTCGGCGCGACCCGAACTGGCCGATCTCGATCTGGGCGGGCAGGAGGCAGTCCTCGCGAACGCACTCGACACCGTCCAGGACGGCTTTTTCGTCCTCGACCGCGAGCGGACCGTCGTCTACTGGAACGAATCGATTCCCGGTGTGACCGGGTACGAGAACGGAGAACTCGACGGTATGGATCCGACCACGTTCTTCGCGCCCGGCGATCGCGAGCGGGTCACCGACGCTATCGAGGAGGCCTTCGAGACCGGGCAAGCCACCGTCGAGGCCGCCGTCCAGCGTCGCGACGGCGGCGAGGTTCCGGTCGAGTTCCGTGGCTCCCGACTGACGGATGAGGCCGGCGAGACCGTCGGCGTCGCCGGGGTCGCCCGTGACATCTCCGACCGGATCGCCTACGAACGTGAACTCGAACGGCAGAACGAACGCCTCGAAGAGCTGATCGGCGCGGTTTCACACGACCTCCGAAACCCGCTGAACGTCATTTCGGGCCGGCTCCAGCTGGCCCGCGAACTGGACGACGCCGAGGAACACTTCGACGCGGTCAAGCGCTCGACCGAACGGATGGAGACGCTGATCGACGACCTCGTCACGCTGGCTCGGAAAGGCAAGCCGGTCGAGGACACCGAATCGGTGGCTCTCGCATCGCTGGTCGAGACCGTGTGGGATGACTGTGAGGCACCCGAGGCGTCGATCCACGTCGAGACTGACCGTCGACTCCTGGCCGACCGCGACCGCCTCCGGCGATTGCTCGAACAGGTGCTGGACAACGCGGTCACACACGCCGGGCCAGACGTGACCGTGACCGTCGCCGACGTGGCCGACGGCTTCTACGTCGCCGACGACGGGCCAGGCATCCCCGAACAGGATCGGGACCGTCTGCTCGAATACGGGGAGACGACCGATCACGAGGCCTCCGGGCTGGGACTGGCGCTGACCCGGCGGATCGCCGAGGCACACGGCTGGTCGCTCCGAATCGTAGACAGCACCGACGGCGGGACGCGCATCGAGATCACCGGCGTCGGGGCCGAGTAATCACTCCCGTTCGGTCACGTCGCGAAGCACGCCGACCGAGCCCTGAAACTGGTCGTCCTCGTCGGTGATGACGGCGACGTTGGCCTCGTAACACCGCACTTCGTCGTCGACAGTCTGGGTCGCGAACTCGAAGACTCCCCAGCGGCGGTCGCGGTCCGCGAGCAGGTCGGCGATCAGTTCCCGTCCCCGTTCCAGGTCTTCTTCACGCATGAATCGAGAGACGTGTGCGCCCTCGACGAACTCGCGGTCGTACCCGATGTGTTCGAGGAAGGCTCGATTGACCCACGTGAGTCGCTCGTCGGGGTCGAGCAGGTACACGGGGTCGCCGACGTTCTCGACGACGCGCTGGTACCCCTCCAGATCCTGCTCGCGACGCTTGCGCTCGTCGATGGCCCGGGTCGTGACGACGAAGCCGTTGACCAGCGGCTCGTCGAGCAGGTTCCGCCCGCGGGCCTCGACCCAGCGCCAGTCGCCGTCGGCGTCTTCGATGCGGAACTCGGCGCTGGGCGCGCGCTCTTTGTCGATGACGCCGTCGTAGAACTCCTCGCGCAGGCGTCGCCAGTCGTCGGGGTGGATCCGGTCGTACGGGACGGTGCCTTTCAGGTCATCGACGGAGTGGCCGAGAACCTCCGTGATCGTCTCGTTTTGATACGTGATCGCCGCCCCTGGGCGGACGACGCTGATCATATCTGGGTTGGCCGCCAGCAGGCGCTGGGCCCGCTTGCCGCGGCGCGTTTCGCTCAGTTCCTCTCGATACGCCGAACAGAGGTCCACGACGTGTTCGGCGAGTACCCCGGTCGGATCTTCCGTGTCGGTCGTCACGTAGTCGTCGACGCCCGCGGAGATGGCGTCACTGGCGAGTACTTCGTCGCCGTCCGCGGCAAAGAGGACGATGGGCAGTTCGTCCTGTTTCTTGCGCACCGCGTCGACGAACGCCACTGGGTCGTACTCGGCATCGTCCGTACAGACGAGGCAGTCGAACGGCTCCTCCGTGTCGGCCAGCGGACTCCGCATCTGTGGGTCGATCCGCTGTTGGGCTTCGGCGATCCGCTCCAGTCCACCCTCGAAGGTCTCCTCCACGACCACCGTGACCGCCGGATCGACGCGCTCGAACCCCGCTCGAATCCAGTCAGCCACCTCCTCGCCACCGCCGACGTAACACACTCTGAGCGGACCTCGACCGACCTGTACCATTGATCATCAACTGCGTGCGTTTCGTGATAAGTGTTGGCAACACATCGAATCCAGCTCGCAGTTTAAACCATCCGGTCCGTTCTCTACGTTTAATTTCACGTTGACAGGATCGTTTCTTATCTCGATCGTCGCAGTGAACCCTGAACACACGATCGTGGCATTCGCGCGTTCCACTGCCTGACGGTCGGAAGCGTACGGCCGTTCGACCGTCACGAACCGACGACCATGCCACACGACACGACAGACGCAAGCACCGATTTTGCACCGCTCGTACCCGAGATGCCCCGGGCCGTCACCCAACCCGATGGCGGTACGCGTGCCGCCGGGTCACGGTCAGAGGCGTTGTCGACGCGCCGCCGATCCGGCGTCCGAGGTGGACGCGCCGCTGGTGCCGGACCTGCGTTGAACGGAAAACGGAGAATCGCTATCTTAGATGCCGAACTCCGCGCCGACGTAGAGCACGACGACGAGGAAGATCCACACGACGTCGACGAAGTGCCAGTACATCGAGACCGTGCTGACCGAGGTGTGACGCTCCGCGGAGTACTGGCCCAGCAGGCCGCGGATGAACACGATCGACAGGAGGATCGCACCCAGCGTCACGTGGAGGCCGTGCAGGCCGGTCAGGCCGAAGAAGGCACTGCCGAACACCGCGCCCTGAAACTCCAGTCCACGGTGGACGATAAACTCGTAGTACTCGTAGACCTGGCCGGCGATGAAGATGATCCCGAGCAGTAACGTCGTGCCCAGCAGTCCGAGGAACTGTTTGCGATTGTTCTTCAGGAGGCCGGTGTGTGCGAAGTGTAGCGTGAAACTGCTGGCGATCAGGATCAGCGTGTTCACGATCACCAGTGTCCCGAACAGTTCGGGCAGTTCACCCGGGGGCCACGTGCCCGCCCGGATGAAGAAGTAGTAGACGAACCCGGCTCCGAAGGTGGCGATCTCCGTCCCGAGGAACAGTATCATCGCCAGCCGCAACGTCGAGTCGTCGTGTTCACCGGTGCCGTGCTCCCAGAAGTTGACCACGAAGGCGTGATAGAGCCAGCCGTACAGGCCGCCGAGGAACAACACCGCGCTCGCGATGAAGGCCCCCGGCCCGACCATCGGGCCGACGATGGCGCTGTCACCTCGACCCAGCACGTACAGTGCTGCGCCGATGTAGAAGCCGCTCGCACCGAGAGCCGTGATGAACGGCCACCAGCTGGCTTCACCGAACCCGCGCGGCCAGTCCTCGACCGCGGGCAGGTGGTGACCGCCGTGGCCACCGTGGTCGTCCGAAGTTTCGTCTGCGACGCCCATATGTGAATGAGGCTTACGAGTCGACCGGTAAAAACCTGCCCAAGTCGTCGCCGCTGGGCCCCACTCCCGGCCGTTGCCCGACGCCCTCGGGGTGACCGGTCCCGTCCCATTCCGGAAGCTACTCCACCGGTCCATCCCAAGCGCGGACAGATGGTGGGTACCTCGCTCCGTCGCTACTGTGGCTGCCTCCTCGTTCCGGTACTCGCCGGCACCCTGTTCGTGGGGACGGCAGCGGCACACGGCGGCAGTCTCGGCGCTGGCGGCCGGGAGTCCATACAGATTCCGACCTGGCTGTTCCTCCTCACCGGCGGCGGCGCGGTCGGAGCCTCGTTCCTGCTCTCGTCGTTCGTCACCGATCGGCTGTTCGTCCGGACGTTCCACGGCTGGGGTCGCGACGCCATCGTCCCCGCCCGTCGCCTCCTCGTCGTCCTCGGCCAGCTCGCCGGTCTGGCCGGGCTCGCGGCCGTCCTCGTGATCGGCTTTCTCGGCCCGGATGCCGCGCTGGCCAATCTGGGCCTGTTGCTCGTCTGGGTCGGCTGGTGGGCCGGATTCACCATGACGGCCTATCTCGTCGGGAATACCTGGCCGGTCCTCAACCCCTTCCGGACGGTCGCGCGCGTCCTCCCGACGCTCGACTGGCCGTACCCCGACCGCCTCGGAGCCTGGCCCAGCGTCGTCGGCCTGCTCGCGCTGATCTGGCTCGAAGTCGTCAGCCCGCTGGCCGACGATCCCAGATTGCTCGCGACCACGATCCTCGGCTACGCAGCCGTGACCCTCGCGGGCGCGTTCCTCTTCGGTCCCGACCGGTGGTTCGCGGACGCCGATCCCGTTGCCCGTGTCTTCCGGTACTACGGCCGGGTCGCACCCCTGACTCGTGACGACGACGGCGTCCGAATCCGACTCCGGTTGCCCGGGAGCGCGCTCACGGACGCCCGCCTCGTCGACGGCCTCGACGAGGTCGCCTTCGTCGTCGCGCTCGTCTGGGTCACCACCTACGACGGACTGGTCGCGACCCCGCTGTGGCGCGGATTCGCCACCTGGATCGTCGGCGTCGGCGTCCCGCCCGCGATCCTGTACCCGGCCGTGCTGGTCGCCGGCTACGTCGTCTTTCTCGGCGCGTACTGGCTGGCGGCCCGCGGCGCGCGCCGCCTGGCCGACTCGTACGTCTCGACGCGGGTCCTGGCCCAGCGGTTCGCGCCGCCGCTTTTGGCCATCGCCGCCGGCTACCACCTGGCCCACTATCTGGAGTATTTCCTCTCGCTCGCTCCGGCCGCACTCGCGGTCGCGCCGACGCCGCTGGCCGGGCCCGCCACCGGGGAAGTCCCCATCGGCGTGGTTCCCGGCTGGTTCGGGGCGCTCAACCTCACGTTCGTCCTGCTGGGGCACCTGCTGGCGATCTGGGTCGCCCACGCCGCCGCGTTCGACCGGTTTCCCGGTCGACTCCAGGCCATCCGGAGCCAGTACACGTTCACGCTGGTGATGATCTGTTACACCATGGCCAGCCTCTGGATCGTCTCGCAACCGACCGTCACCCCACCGTTCCTATGACCGGCACCGACAACCCGACCGACCGAAGCGGTACCACTGCTGGAAACGACCGGAATCCGGTTCCCGAGGAGTACGACCTCCCGCCCGACGCCGACCCGGCGGTCTGTGGCTACTGTGGTGCGCCGTTCGCCGACGAGGAACTGCTGGCGCTCCACCGCGGTATCGACCACGCCACCGCCCTCGACGCGGCCGAACGGGAGGCGTTCGACGAGGCCTACGAGAGCGAGGAAGAGCGCCTGCGGCTGTTTCGGCTGAAAGCGCTCGGTGCGCTGGTCCTCCTGTATTTCGGCCTGTTGATGACCTACTCCGTGTTCGCTTAGACGTCCCGTTCGATCACGAAACGGGTGAACGCCGCGAGCTTGTCTTTCGGTTCGGGTTCCAGATCCAGTCCGTCGAGGTGGGTCCGCGCCCGCTCGGCGAGCGCCTGGGCCCGCTCCCGGGCGTACTCGACGGCTCCCGTCGATTGGTAGAGGTCGAGGGCCCACTCGATCTCATCGTCGGTGTTGTCCTCGGCCCAGAGGATCTCTTCGAGGCGGGCGGCCTCCTCCGGCGTCGCGTTCTCGACGGCGTGGATGGCCATGAGGGTCTTTTTACCCTCCCGGATGTCGTTCCCGAAGGCCTTCCCGAACTCGCCGGCCTGGTCCAGCGAGTGCTCGACGTCGAGGATGTCGTCGCCGATCTGGAAGGCGATGGACATCTGCTGGGCGTAGTTGGCGACGGCATCCTCGACCGCATCGGACTGCCCGGTGACGATGGCCGCCAGTCGCGCCACGATCCGCCCGAGACAGCCGGTCTTGCAGGCACACATCTCGAGATACTCCGCCTCGGTGATGTCGACTTCCCGCTCGTTGTGCCAGGTGATGTCCATCCCCTGTCCGAGATGCGTGCGGTTGAGCTCGTGCATCAGCATCTCGTAGGCCGCGAGTCGCGTCTCGGCGTCGAGATCGCCCGGATCGTGGGTGATGACTTTCAGCGGGAGGAAATACATCGCGTTGCCGGCGTTCAGCGCGATGTCAGTCCCGAACTCGTGGTGGATCGCCGCCTCGCCACGCCGCATCTCGGCCCCGTCTTCCACGTCGTCGACGATGATCGTCCCATTGTGGAGGATTTCGGGGATACAGGCGTAGGGCAGGTACTCCTCCGGGTCCTCGCCGAAGGCATCGACCAAAAGCAAGAACACGACTGCTCGCCACCGTTTACCCCCTCTGTCCAGCAGTTCCCAGATCGGGTCGGCCAGCGCGACCTGGATCGCCTCGGGGTCGTACGCGTAGGTCGGTGGGCCGAAAAACGCCGCGAGATACTCCTCGTCGACGACTCGCGGGAGCAACTCCTCGATGGCCTCGTCGACCACCGGACGCCACTCCCTGAGCACGTCTCGCATAACCGAGTGGTCGCGCCCGTCCCTCAAAAGCATTCAGAAACGCACGCGCCCCGCTCGTCGCCACCTCCGTCGAGACCGCACGCTTTTGCCTGCCGGGGCCCCACGGGACACCGATGAGTGATCCAGCCGAGCGGGCGACCGTCGGCGTCGTCGGGGAGCGAGCGGCCGAGCGCGTCGCCACCGCCGTCGCGGACGCCGGCGGGACACCCGAGACCGGCGATCTCGACTCCGTGCTCGCATCCGCACCCGACGCCCTCGTCATCGCCGGCGAGAACGCACTGTCGACCCTGGCCGCACGGTCGGAGCTGCCCGAGACGCCGGTGCTCCCAGTCGGTGCGGACCGTGGCGTCCGGTCGGTTCCGCGGTCGGCCGTCGACGATGCGGTGGACGCTCTCGTCGCCGGTGCGGGCGAGCTCACGCCCTATCCCGTTCTCGGCGTCCACGTCGGCGACCGCCGCCAGGCTCGCGCGCTCGCGGACGTGACCCTTCTCACTGCCGAGCCGGCGCGCATCTCCGAGTACGCGGTCGCGACCGACGGGACCACCGTCGCCCAGTTCCGGGCCGACGGCGTGGTCGTCGCCACCCCTGCAGGTTCGCACGGGTACGCGCGCCGCGTCGATGCGCCCGTGGTCGCCCACGGCACCGGTGTCGCGGCCGTCGTCCCCATCGCACCGTTCGCGACAGACGCTGATCACTGGATTCTCGACCTCGACAGTGTTACCCTGCGCGTCGAACGTGACGAAGTGCCCGTCGAGTTACTGGCCGACGACCGTCGCGTCGACGGGATCGATCCCGGCGTGCCGGTCTCACTCTCGGTCGTCGACACGCTCTCCGTGCTCACAGTCCCGGAAAGTACTCACCCCGACACGGGCCCAGGCTGACCCGCTCGCGCGGACGGATTGGAAAAACACTAAAGCGTCACGGACGGAGTTTCGGATATGCAACCTTCGGTAACGCTGTTTGGCCCGCTGGATGCGATCCTGGGTGGCCAGATGGAGTACGTGCTGTTGGCGCTCGCCGTGATCAACATCGGGACTCGCGCGTTCACCTACCGCCAACACGTCAAGCAGGCCGAGGAGGACGGTGCGGACGCGATCTCGCGAAACCCGATCCACGCTGCGAGCAACGTCGTGTTCGTGCTCGCGGCGTTCTACTACACGACCTTGCACCAGCACTCGGGGATCGTCGCCTCCGTCCTCGTCGTCGGCGTGTTCATCGCTGACTTCTTCGAGTTCGAGGCCCGCAAGGTCGAGGCTCGCCGCGGCATCGACATCGAACGACCCAAGGGTGCTATCGGCGCGTCCCTGCTCGCGCTGGCGTACATCGCATACCTCAGCCTCTTTTTCCTGGTCGAGGGCCTCGTCGGTCGGATCATCTGATCGCGACCCGTTCTCGACCGCGCCGTTCTCCCCCCAGCCCGCCGTCCAGCGTCCGTCGATTCGATACGGCGCCTCGAGTGTCTGTCTACTAACTGCCCATGTCAGCGATCGGTGTCCGTCCTGATCGCTCCCCCGCACGTCGAGATATCCCGTCCGTACTGCTCGGGCAGCGCACCCGCGAGGTTGCTATCCGGACGGGACACGTCCTTCTGTGACTGAACGGAACCCGTCCGAGGTCAGTCTCGACGGGACAGGAATACCTGAGCGCAACAGTGGCGAGAAGTCGACGGTGATCGTGCCGTCCCACGCGACGGTGGGCGACGGTCGAAAAGTGTCTCGAACTCCGATCAGCTACCGCGTTCGGCCAGCGCCTCGCGCGCCTGGTCGAGCAGCGGGATGACGACCCAGAACGTCAGCGCGCCCAGGATCGCGAACCAGAACAGCGCGTCCTTCAGGAACAGGCCGACGCTGCCGTAGACGTCGGGGTTCGTCGGCGGCGGCGCGAGCAACTGTCCTTCCTCGAAGCTTTTGGTGGTGTACCAGCCTGCGAGCACCATCCAGGCCAGCCCCGCGGATGTCAGGATTCCGAGACCCTTGGCGAATTCGTCAGCCATTATCTGTATTTTCGTCGGTGTCGTCTTTAGACTTTCCCATTCCCTCCGCACGGAACCGGGTCGAGAACGCGTAAGCCGCGGCTCCGGCCAGGATGAGCCCGATGGCCACCAGCGCCGCGACCGGCTGGATCTCGTCGAGCGAGGCCGTCGCCCGGTTGGTCGCCGAGTCCAGCAACACGAACCCGCCGACGACGGTCACGATCGCAAACAGCGTCGTGAACACCGTAACCGCCTTGTAAACCCGCATCGGGACCTCGATGTCACGGTCGGCACTTCCGTCGCCGTCGGCCCCGGTCACGGCCGATCCGCTCGTCGACGGATCGTCGGGGGTGGTCGCTGTCGGCTCCTCGGACGGATCGGGCTGGTCGGCGGGTGTCATGGGAAAAGGATGCGGTGAAATAGGCGGTCGAAATCAGGCGGGTCGGGCCGTCACTTCGGCGGCCGAAGTCGGTAGTACCGACGGTTGAGGGTGAACATATACCCCTCGCGCATCGACTTGAGGATCGCGTAGCTGATGAACCCGCCCACGAACGGGAGCAGGAACGTCAGGTCGAACAGGAGGTGCGAACCCATCGGCACCAGGTTCTTGACTGACAGCACGGCGATCGTGAACGCGAAGATGACGCCAAACACGCCGACGGACGCCCAGAAGGGCTGTTCGACCGGCCGCCGGGCCGCGCCCTTGTTCAGGAACGGCACGATGGTAATCGCGCCGACGATGACCAGGTTCGCCAGGACGCCGTAGGTCCGGTCGGCCATCAGTTTCTGCCCGCCCAGTAGCGCCAGCTCTGGGTTGAGCGGGCCCAGTTTGAGCAGGCCAAAGGACCAGTACAGATACCAGTCCGGCAGGATGACCGCGGGCGTACTCGAGGAGTTCGCCGGCGGCATCATCTCCGGGGGCAGCGTCGCCGAGAGGAAGACGATCATGCCGACGAAGAAACTCGTCAGCGCGAGGTTCCGGATCATCTCGTGGGGCCAGGCCGGGAAGCCCAGCACGTCACGCTCGACGTAACTGGACTCCTGGCGCAGGTCCTGGTCCTCGCGGCGTGCGCGCTCGAAGTACTCGTAGGTCAGCCGGGAGAGCCCCTGTGTGCGCTCCTTACGCTCGCTCCAGGTCGGGGTCTCGTCGTCCGGCGGGACGATACCGGTGCCGCCGTCGGTCTCCGTTTCGGGAGTGTCGTTTCCGCTCATTGTATTAGTGTGGTTCCGCGATGCCCTGCATCCAGACGATGCCGATGTGGACCGCGATCAGCCCTGTCACGATGAAGGGCAGGAAGAACACGTGCAGGATGTACATCCGTTGCAACGTGGCCTGCGTCAACGTGAAGCCGCCGAACAGGAGCTGGGCCGTCCACTCACCCGCGAGCGGGATCGACAGCGCCATCTCGACGCCGATCTGTCCCGCCCAGTAGCTCAGCTGGTTCCACGGGAGCAGGTAGCCGCTGTACCCGAAGACCATCGTCAGCGAGATCAGCACGATCCCGATGATCCAGTTGAGCTCGCGGGGTTCCTTGTACGCACCCGTGAAGTACACACGGAGCATATGCAGGAAGACGGCCGCGGTCATGACTTGGGCGCTCCAGCGGTGGATCGACCGGAGCATATACCCGAAGTTCAGATCCTGCATGATCGCGGTCACCGAATTGAACGCGACCGTCGGATCGCCCGTCGCACCCGCCGCGGCTGGCGCGTAGTAGAACCCGAGTAAGGCCCCGGATATCGCCGCGACCAGGTACGCGATGGTCGAGAACGACCCGAGCGCGTACAGCGGGTACCAGTACCAGAACTTGTTGTCGAGCCCGTA
This sequence comes from Halorientalis persicus, assembly GCF_900110215.1. Taxonomy (GTDB): domain Archaea; phylum Halobacteriota; class Halobacteria; order Halobacteriales; family Haloarculaceae; genus Halorientalis; species Halorientalis persica. The sequence goes on from NZ_FOCX01000022.1 coordinate 64,551, forward strand.
CTGCTCCGTGTGGCTCTTGGGCATCTGCATATTGACCTTGTAATAAAGGTCTTCCAGCAGCTCCAGATAGTCGACCAGCCGGAGCCGCTTGTCGAGCCACATCAACAGGGTGAGGTAACGCTCCTCCAGCGCCGTGAGGTCGCGCTCCTCCATCCAGCCTTTGTGATCGTGTTCGTCTTTTTTCTCGAGACTCATCGTTATTCACCCGGCCGCGGAAGGGCCACGAATGACTTGCTGACCGGATTGAATGGATCGTACACCGACTGGTGACACTGGCAGTACACCTTGTTCTCCGCGCCGAACTTCGCGCTGCCCTCGTAGGTCTTGAACCCCGGCACACAGCAGAAGTGGGTGCACTTGTTCAGCCAGGCCATGAAGTCGTTCTCGGTGGCCGCGTCGAAGAAGTTTCGGACGTCGCCGGAAATATCGCTGTATCTGCCTTCGCCGTTGGCGACTTTCGAGACCTCGGGACTCCGCACGACCTGCACCGGAATCGTCTGGACCTCTCCATCGGAGCGCCACTGCGCTTTGGCGGGCTTGCCCAGACCGCTCTCGCCGATGCCGTTGCCCCAGCTCTCGTAGTCCGAGAAGTCGTCGACGAACAGTTTTTCGCCGGCTTCCTTGGACTCGGACTGCCACTCCAGGCTCGATCCGGGAACGGAGCGGAAGAAGTTGTCCTGATCGGCTTCCGGGTTCAGTCCCTCGGCAGTCTGGATGCCGCAGTACTGGAACCAGGCCGAGGAGTAGGTCGTGCCGTTGATGCTCGTCTCCGCGACGGTGACCTCGCGACCCTGTACTTCTTCGGTCTTCACTTCCGGCCAGCGACCCTTCAGTGCGCCATCGGAGTCGATGGTTAGCGGGATCAGCGGCATCCCGCGCGGTGCCGGTCCAGCCGTGTTCTCGATGCCGATGAACTGCGTGATCCCACCGCCGACGCCGGTCGGCGATGTCGCCGTGTCCAGGGCGACCGCACCGCCGACACCGACGCTGGACAACGCAGCACTGCCGACGACGCCTTTCACGAAGCGTCGCCGACCCGTCTCGCTCGGATATTTGTCTTCGTCAAGTGGCATAATTTATCTCTTGTAGTAGGGGTACAGCGCCCGTTTGACTCCTTCCCAGGGGCTCTCCTCGGAGAACGGCGTGCCGTCGACGTCGTCCTCACGGACGTAGAGGTCTTCCCACTTGCGCCGACGCTTCTTGACGATCATCACGTCGGGCAGGAACTCCTTGCGGTACAACAGGAGGATGAACGCCAGGTCGATGAAGATCACCGCCAGGATCCCGCCGAGGAACATATTGCCGACCTCGGACAGGCCCCAGCCGCCGATCAGGCCGTACGTGAACAGCCCGACGAAGATGATCTCGACGACCGTCAACAGGACGATCGCCAGCGCCGCGGCCGTACTCTCCCTGGGTGGTTCGTACCGGTGGATGTCTCCGTAACTGCTTCCTTCCGAGGACATCGTTAGTCGTTCCCTCCTTTGGTGTGTGGCGATTCACCGTACTTCAGCAGGAAGAAGGTGAAAATCAGTGACACGAGGACCATCAGGATGGTGGCCAGCCCGACGTAGTGGGCCTGGAAGGGCACACCCATCTCGTGGGGCTCTTTCTCGCCACCGCCGCCGGCCTGGACCGTCGGGTAGTCCGACCCGACGACGATCGAGGCTTTCATCCCGAGGCTCTCGTGGGGGACACACTTGTAGTTGTAAATCCCGCTCTCCTCGAAGGTGTACTCGTACTGGACGCCGGACCCGCCGACGGCCGTGCCCGAATCGAGTGGGCCACTGTCGCTCTGTGAGACGACGTTGTGCGAACCGCCCTCGCCGGTCCACTCGAACTTCACGGTCGTTCCCGTGTCGACGTGCACGGCCGGTGGGGTAAAGCCGTATCCCTGGCTTCCGGTACCGACTCGGACCGTCACCTCGTCGTTACCCGTTTTGTCGGTGACAGACCCGTCGTATCCGTTCGCATCGCCGAGCCAGCCACCGAAGTCCGGCTTGGTTCCACCGCCACCACCGCCGCCCTCGGAGGATGCGGCGGCTGTGCCTGCACTCGCAGACACGGCAGCGGTCGCGCCGGCAGCCCCGCCGGCTGTCCGGATAAAGTCCCGCCTATTCATATACACATCAGACTCAGGACTGGGTTTGTATAAACCCACCGAATACGGCCCCGAGACCGGGGTTGACACTCAGGAGATCGGTCCGGAATCGCGCTCTTCAGCGTCCTCCTCGTCGGGCGCTGACGATCCCTCTATCTCCGTCGACGGCGCTCCGCCGAGCCCGTCGGTCGCCTCGCGCCACTCGTCGTCCTCGACGGGGAGGAAGTCCGGCCGCTCGCCGTCTTCGATCCCGATGGCGCGCAACCGGTTGCGGTACTCCTCGGCACGAAACCGATCGGAGAGCCGGGCGTTCGCGACGGTGAAAAACAGGGCGACCCCGATCACCAGGAACGCGAACCCGGCGACGATCGCGACGACGTTCAGACTGAAGACGATCCAGGCCCCGAGCAAGCCGATCCCGGCCAGCACCTGCATCCCGCCGACGAGCTGGAGCATCAGGTTCCCGAGTTCGCCGCTCCCCTCCGGCACCTCCGTCGGCTCGGGGAGGACCGCGCCCTCGGGCATATCGGGCACGTCGTACTCGTCCATCGAACAGAGCGCGACCACTGGCTTTACGTCCCGCAGGACGGTGCCGAATCCCTCGACTGTCCCGTCCGGATAGACGGCGGCGTACCCCTCGTCCGAGTAGGCGACCACCCGGCCGTCCTTGAGACGCTCCACGCGTGCGAACACGTCGCGGACGACCACTCGATTCTTGAGGTCCGCCTCGACCCGGTCGAGCAACTCCTCGCCGGTGATCCACGTGTCGGGATCGAAAGCGGCGTCCCACTCCTCGGCGCTCATTTCGGCCATCTGCTCCGGGCCGAAGTTGTCGAAGTCGTACTGGGACTCGACCTGCTCGCGTAGTTCTTCGGTCGACACCGCCTCGGCCTCCTCGGGGTGCTCGCCCGCTGGCGCACCCGCCTCGGTGTCGGCTGGACCGTCCTCGTCGCCGGCGGACGTCGACTCTGGATCGGCCATTTGCCGGCGATACGGGGGGAAGCCGTATACGCTTTCCGACCCGCGTTCCCCCGGTTTCGGCACGTTTTAGCGGCCCCTGTCCCTAGACCCGACCATGGTCGCCCTGTCGGACGCGTCGATCGCGACGCTCGTCCTCGTCGCGGTCTCGTTCAGCTTCCCCTGCTTCCTGTACGGGGCCTGGATCATGATCGACGCCGAACAGGTGACGTGGGGCGTGCTGACTCACCACCTCAAGTTCATCGGAACCGGGCTGGCGCTGACGACGATCCCGATGCTCCTGTGGATGGTCCCGCGGTTGTTCGAACAGATGGCGGGTGCGGCCGCGATCCACGCGTTCCTCGGCCTGCAGGCCTACGCGATGCTCGCGTTCGGCTTTACCGGCATCGTCCGCGTCTTCCGTGCCAAGATGGAGTACGACCTCTATCACGACTACGACGAGGACGTGTTGCTCGACGAGATCGGTACCGACCGGATGCAGTTCTGGCGGCGCCGCATCCGCATCGGCGTGTTCGGCTACACCTTCTTCTGGATCCTCGCCTACGTCGTCGGCATCTCTCGGTACGTCGTCAAGTACTTCTAGAAACGAGCGGCCGGAGAGCGCCGGCCAGGAATGACAGGATGATGCCCGAGGGACCGATCGCGGAGGGAACCGGACGACAGGTGTCGATCCGGGTCGGTGCTGGCCGATCGACCCCGTGTGGTGGGTGCTAGTGGGTAGGGGGAGAGTATCGCGCGAAGACGACGTGTCGTCGCCGTCCGACGGGCCGACGCGGATCGCACCGTGCGACTGATCGTCAGTGACACCGAATCTGCCCGAGAGTGCGGCGTCCCAGCGTGCGTCGGCCACGTCTCGTCTCCGTAGGGCCTTCCTATCGACCCTACGATTCAGTAAGCGCATGATAGCCGTATAACCGTTTTTTCGGGCTGATCGGGCTTGTAGGCCGGCTCTTCAGTTATCGCTACCGCTTGGCTGTGGATGGTTGCGACCCGTACACGACTCGGTAGAGGGCTGGCGGCCAGCTTCTCCCCCGCGAGCGCCGACGCGTCGCGTCCGCGGTAAGCCGCCCTGAACACGGTCATCGATCTGCTGGCGATGACTGCGAGCGACGATCGACCGGGATACCGAGAGTAAGGGGCTCCCTACCAGGCCTCGCCGCTGGCGAGGTCCACGTCGCCGTCCACTTTCGATGAGGGACAGATGTCCTCGAGGACACAGTCCGCACAGTCGGGATTGCGTGCCGTACAGGTCGCCCGGCCGTGGCTGATCAGCAGGTGGGTGAAGTCCTGCCACTCCGACTCGGGGACGATCGGCATGAGGTCCTGCTCGATGGCTTCCGGGCGTTCGGCCTCGGTGATGCCGAGTCGGCGTGTCAGCCGCTGGACGTGCGTGTCGACGACGATCCCCTCGACGACCTCGTGACCGTGCTGGAGGACCACGTTGGCCGTCTTCCGGCCGACGCCCTGGAGGTCGGTCAACTCGGCCATCGTGTCCGGGACTTCGCCGTCGTGTTCCTCGACGATGGTCCGGCAGGCGTTTTTGATGTACCCCGCCTTGTTGTTGTAGTAGGTGATGGAGTTCAGGTCCTCTGCGAGTTCCTCCTCGTCGACCTCGGCGTAGTCCTCGGCCGACTCGTACTTTTCGAAGAGGTGTTCGGTCTCCGTGTTGACCCGCTCGTCGGTACACTGGGCCGAGAGGATCACGGCGATCAGCAGTTCCAGCCGGTTGGAGAAGTTCAGGGAGATCGTGGTGTCGGGATACTCGGCGTGGAGTCGGTCGATGACTTCCTGCGTCTGGTCCTCGCGCGAGGAAAGCGGCGTACCCATGCCCGAGTGGCGGTTCGCGGTGAACTTGGCACTATCGGGTTCGAGCGTGCGACCGCGCCGCGACCCGTTCGCGTCGTTCAGCGCAGGCGCAACACGGCCGGAACCACCGCTCGGGGCCGGATCTCGACCGGTCCCATCGACAGCGCCCAGTCGAGACGGCTCGGCGTCGCATCCGCACCGACGACTGCGATCACTGCGTCCCCGACGCGGATCTCTGCCGTTTCACCCGCTTCGTCGAGGATCCGGGCGAGTCGCCCGAGCCGACCGCGCTCGGTACGACCGAGCCGGACGCCGTCCCACACGGAGGGAACCTGCACGCGGACGCGGTCGTCGACCGTGCTGATCGCGAGATCGATCCCGTCGATCGTCACGGAGAGGTTCGCGGTGATGTCGAGCCGGTCGTTCGCACGCGCTACCCGCCCGACGGTGGTGGCGAGATCACTGCCCGTCGCCACGCTCAGTCACGCTCTTCGGTCGTGATACGAACTGTGCCGTCGACCTGCCAGTGGGCGTGCTCCGCGTCCTCGCCCACCTTGCTCGGGACGGCTACCTCCATGTCCTCGAACTCGTAGACGATCTCGGCACCCCGACCGGTCAGTCGGTCGTAGAGACCGATCGCGAGCTCCGGCCAATTGGTCGTTTCCTCGATCGTCTCGTCCGGGTCTGTGTCAGAGTCACTCACGTACCTAATCCAGGATTCGTCGTACTTATAGTTACGCCGCGGTCCGCACCGTTGCCACACGGGCGGCCCGCCTCGAACCGCCGAACTGCGCCCGGGGTGACACCTACAGTCCGAGTTCGTCACCGAGGATGGCGTGTTGAATCTCGCTGGTCCCTTCACCGATCTCCATCAGCTTGGCGTCCCGATAGAACCGCTGGGGGGAGAAGTCCTCGGTGTAGCCGTAGCCACCGAGCACCTGCACGGCGTCCTCGGCGACCTCCCGGGCAATTTCGCTGGCGTCGAGTTTGGCCAGCGAGGAGAGCCGAGTGGCGTCGCCGCCGTCGTCGTAGGTCGTCGCGGCCTTGTGGGTCAGCAGGCGAGCGCGTTCGATCTTGCGGTCCATCGAGACGAGTTTGTCCCGGATGGCGTCGAACTTCGAGATCGACTGCCCGAACTGCTCGCGCTCGCGCGCGTACTCTCCTGCGGCGTCGAACGCTCCCTGGGCCAGCCCGACCGAGAGTGCCGCGATCGAGATGCGGCCGCCGTCGAGTGTCTTCATCGTCTGTGTCCAGCCCTCGCCTTCGCCGCCGAGCAGGCGCTCCTCGGGGATCCAGCAGTCCTCGAACTGGATCTCACAGGTCGGCGAGGCGTTCAGCCCCATCTTGTCCCAGACGGTCGAGACCGAGAAGCCGTCGTCGGCCTCGGGGTCGACGATGAACGTGGAGATGCCGTCGTATCCGGCCTCGGGGTCCGTGACGGCTTTCACGAGGATGGAATCGGCGACGCTGGCGTTGGTGATGAACTGCTTGGTCCCGTTCAGGACGTAGCCGTCGCCGTCCCGCTCGGCGGTCGTCTGCATATTCGAGGCGTCGCTCCCCGAACTGGGTTCGGTCAGGGCCCACGCGCCCATTCCCTCGCCTTCCGCGAGCGGCCGGAGCCACTCCTCTTTCTGTTTTTCGCTCCCGAAGGCCTCGATGGGTTTCGCGCCCAGCGACGTGTGGGCGACGAAGGAGAGGCCGACGCTGCCCGAGACGCGGCCGAGTTCCTCGGCGACCAGCGCGTACATGAGGTAGTCGCCGCCCAGCCCGCCGTACTCCTCGGCGACGGGGACGCCCATCACGTCCAGGTCGGCCAGTTCGTCGAATATCTCCGCGGGGAACCGGTGGTCGTCCTCGATGTCCTGTGCGATGGGCTCGATCTCTTCGGCACAGAACTCGCGAACCGTCTCCCGGATCATCCGGTGTTCGTCGGGGAGGTCGAAGTCCATGGCGCTCCATAGCACGGCGCCGACAAAAGCTCTCGGCCGTCGACCCGGTTGCAGGGCCGAAAGGCTTTGTCCGTGGCCCGTCTCCCTCGAACCGATGGCGATCCGTCGACTGCTCAGGGGCCAGCTATCGGCAGCGGCGGTCGAACCGATCGTCGAGGCGGTCGCCCAGCGGTACGACCTGTCGGCCAACCGCGTGACCTTTCTGGAGGCGGACAACTGGCTGTCGACACCGCTGGTGATCGACGAGGAGGTGTTCGTGAAGGTCATCACCGACCGGCACACGCTCGTTCACGCGCTCCTGACCGCGGGCCGGAACCTCGGCGCGTTCTCAAGCGGCACCGAGGGATTCTTCGAGCACTTCGACTCGCCGGTCGAGATGGCCGAACACGAACTTGCCGCGACCCGGCGGATGCGCGAACTCGGCCTCAACGTTCCCGAACCGCTGGAGGCTTTCGAGGTCGACGGCTTCGGTGTCCTCGTGCTGGAGTATCTCCCCGAGTTCCGGACGCTCGACCAGCTGGACGCGGCGACCGTCGAGGGTCACGCCCAGGACCTGTTCGCGGCGCTCTCGACGATGCACGCCGACGGCCTGGTCCACGGCGACCTCCGGGCGGAGAACGTGCTGGTCGCCGACGGTGACCTCTACTTCATCGACGCGACGAACGTCCGCGGGGACGCCCTCGACGACGCACAGGCCTACGACGTGGCCTGTGCGCTGGGGGCACTAGCACCCGAGATCGGGGCGCGAGCGGCCGTCGGGGCAGCGTTGACCGCGTACTCGCCCGCCGACCTGCTCGACGCGCGAGCGTTCCTCGATTTCGTCAACATTCGCCCGGATCACAGTTTCGACGCGGCCGCGGTCAAAGGTGAGATCGAGCGAGAGGCGACCTGACGGCCCCTCGACCGTTTCACTCCTAACGGTTGGCGTACTTCGGGAGTAAGCGGTGGATAGCTATCACGCTGGGTTCGGAACCGCCGCGTGCCGATGACTCGACTCACACGCCGACGACTGCTCGGTGCGACAGCCGCGGCCGCCGCCGCGCTGGCGGGCTGTGCCGGCCCGGAAGACGGCGGTAACGAGACCAGTCCCGAGGGGGAGGCGGGCGGTACGCCGGACGGTGGGGGACTCGGTGGAACGCCCGAAGAGGGGATGGAGACGCCCACGGAGGATGGCATGGAGACACCGACCGACGAGGGGATGGAGACGCCAACGGCGGATAGCGGTACACCCGAGGAGGAGACGCCGACGATACCGGGTGAGGAGACGACCACAGACGGACCGATGCTGCCGGGCGAAGAGACTACTGAGGGAACCCCATCGATGCCCGAAAACGAGACCACCACGACGGAAGACGGTGGGTTCCTCTGACCTGACTCTCGGCCACCGAACCGCCGACCAGGGATGGACTTTTACCCTCGCCGGTGCAATTTTTGCCGGAGTATATGAGCCAGCAAGTCACGGGTCCGGCGGGCCACTACGTCGACGGCGAGTGGATCGAGAGCGGCAGTGAGACCTTCGAGAGCGTCGATCCAGCGACCGGCGAGACACTCGGCGAGTTCCACCGCGGGACACCGGCCGAGGTCGAGCGCGCCGTGACGGCAGCCAAAGCGGCGTTCGCGGACTGGCGCGCCCTCTCGTACGTCGACCGGGCGGAACACCTCTGGGAGGTGTTTCACGAACTCAGGGATCGTCACGAGGAACTGGGCGAGATCGTCACCCGCGAGTGTGGCAAAGAGATCAGTGAGGGCAAGGCGGACGTGACCGAGGCCTGGCACATGGTCGAGTGGGCCGCGGGCAACGCCCGGCACCCCCACGGCGACGTGGTCCCCAGCGAGATCGCCAGCAAGGACTCGTATATGCGGCGCAGTCCGCGCGGCGTCGTCGGCTGTATCACGCCCTGGAACTTCCCCGTCGCCATCCCGTTCTGGCACATGGCCGTCGCCCTCGTCGAGGGCAACACCGTCGTCTGGAAACCCGCCGAACAGACGCCGTGGTGTGGCCAGGTCGTCGCGGAGATACTCGACGATGCCGGCGTCCCACCGGGCGTGTTCAACATGGTCCAGGGCCTCGGCGAGGCCGGCAACGCCATCGTCGAGGACGACCGCGTCGACACCCTCCTGTTCACCGGGTCAGCCGAGGTCGGCCACGCCATCGCGGACAAACTCGGCGGCGAACCCGGTCGCGAGGTCGCCCTGGAGATGGGTGGGAAAAACGCCATCGTGGTCACCGAGGACGCGGATCTGGACGTGGCCGTCCACTCCGCGGTGATGTCGGCGTTCAAGACCACCGGCCAGCGCTGTGTCTCGGCCGAGCGCCTGATCGTCCACGAGGCCGTCTACGACGAGTTCAAATCCAGGTTTGTGAGCCTCGCCGAGGACGTGTCGGTCGGGGACCCCCTCGACGAGTCGACGTTCATGGGGCCGGTCGTCGACGGGAGCCAGGTCGAGAAGTTCCACGAGTACAACGCCCTCGCGCGCGATGAGGGCGTGGACGTGCTGGTCGATCGCGCCGACCTCGATGCCTCCGAGATCCCCGCGGACGGCCAGGACGGCTTCTGGGTCGGCCCGTTCGTCTACGAGACCGAGTACGACCCCGAGATGCGCGTCCTGCAGGTGGAGGTGTTCGGGCCCCACGTCGCCCTGATCCCGTACAGTGGGGACATCGAGCGCGCCGTCGAGATCCACAACGACGTGCCCTACGGGCTAGCGGGAGCCATCGTCTCGGAGGACTACCGACAACTCAACTACTACCGCGACTACGCCGAGGTGGGGCTCGCCTACGCCAATCTCCCCTGTATCGGCGCGGAGGTCCAGTTGCCCTTCGGCGGCGTCAAGAAGTCGGGGAAGGGCGCACCGAGCGCCCGCGAGGTGATCGAGGCGGTCACCGAGCGGACGGCGTGGACGCTCAACAACTCGAAAGACATCGAGATGGCCCAGGGGCTGTCGGCGGATATCAGGACCGAGGAGTGAACGCGTCGAAACCGGCCCGGCCGGCCGGCATCCCGGCCGGAGTCGGTCTCGCCGACGGGACGAGTCGGCTGGCGTCTTTCGACGCCGCCGGACGGACCGAGTGGCGGTGGCCGAGCAGCGAGGCGGGCGCCTGTTAGGTGCCGGTGTGACGTGAAAAGCGCCGTACCGGCAGCCACTCGTACGGCTGCCCGCCGCTTAAATATTCGGACCGATCACCGGGTCGTGTTTAGTTAATCGAATTGTGCCACCTCGCATGAGCGAGTAACCAATTTTCGGCTGTCTTCGGTTCGACGTGACTGAAGCAGTTCGAAAACGAAGAGGTTCGTCGTTTTACCTCGCGGTAAACACGCTCGACGGCATTCCGATTTCCATGGGTCAAATGCTGAAATCGGAGGCTGTGTCGGCTGAGTGCGGTTTGGAGCCATGGCGCGCCATCGACCAAAAAGAGCGACTCAGCCACGTCGTGTTTTTGCTTCAGTTCGCGCAAGAACCGTTCTGTCAGGGCGGTTGTTCGGGCCGGTAGCAGCCGTGAATGGAGGATTCTGTTTGTTTCCGGCTCGACGGCGGTGTACAGCCAGAACTGTTCGTCGTTGATCCGAATCACGGTCTCGTCGAGCGCAACGTGATTCGGGCA
>NZ_FOCX01000012.1 GCF_900110215.1 Halorientalis persicus
CACTCCCAAATTCTCACTGAGCAGGTCTTTGAGTGTCATAGGCACCACTCACTACGACCTGCTCACTTCTCAAACTCCCTCAACTAGACAGTGCCGTCGTAACGCGTTCCTTCCTCTGCTGATACCACTCGGAGATCGTCGCGGCACCCCGCGACGAGTGTCAGTTCATCTCTCTGCTCTCCAGTCCATCGTGTTCTCCCTCCGTCTGGTGAACCGCCACGATCTAGCCCTTCCCGCAGTGGATCTTACCCCTTGTACCCAGAACACACCTGCTGGGTTTCATCGACTTGTGTCGGGCCACCGACCGTCTGGGAGATACGGTCCCAGACGGTCGGAAAGCCACGAACGAACGCCGATTCGGTCTCTTTGATACAGCCGTGGAGAGTCTTGTAGGTCGGTGAGAGGAGGAAAGCGATCTGGTTGATGCTGAGGTGGGTATCAGCGTAAGAATGAACGCGATGAGGAACTCCCCGGGAGCGAGTTCCGAATCGTAGAACGGTGTCCCGCGTGTGTACGTCGTTTTCCAGTCACATCGTCCGCACCAGATCCGCTCGGAGTCCTCGAGTGCTTGGAGGCGTTCTCACCGCAGTTCGGGCACGATCGCGCCGCCTATATGGCCTTGAGTCGCCGCTCGACGATGCCGTCGAGCGCCTTGGGCCGAAACTCTATTGTCCCAGTTCCACAAGATCCATAAGCATCTCGCCGAGAGCGGCGCGATTGTTAGTCACAACCGTCCCTCTTTCGGCGAGATATCATAATCTTACGAACCGTGGCTCAGTTCCGCTACGCTACAGAAGAGCGAGCAGAAATGACACCTGCCTGGCTACGATTCTGGCAGGTTTTCGGGGCCGGTGATGATTTTCGGGTCGTCGTTTGCGTGAAGCTCTCGACGGTGTTCTTCGACCGCCCGCATCTCTTCGGGGGGTCGTGTTAGTACGCCATTGCGTGGTAGACTTCCGAGACGGTGAGGTCAAAACAAGATAACCAGAATCCTACCCCTCACTCGGCCCACTGAGCGTCCGAACCCCGACCTCAGTCAGACAGGGCCGATGGGTCCGCCCCGTCGGGATCAGCATCGACCCCAGCCGCGCGGTCACGACCGCCTCCCACACGCCAAGCGTCGGCTCGACCCCGGCGAAACAACTGCGACAGTACACCCGAGGCAGTTCCCAGACGCCACCATCCACACACCGCTGTGCATACACCACGAGATCCGCGCCATCCTGAAACTGCCTCTCACAGACGGTACACTGCACCGGCGCTGTCGTGCTACCGGGCAAGAGCCCCGTCAATACCTGTTCGACTGACCGTTCACAACAGTTCGCTGCTGGACGTTCTGACATAGTCCACTCTCCTCGCAGTACCCCAACTCCAGCACAGCCCACCGACTATCCCACCAAGCATGCCCACACCAGCACTCCATCCGTTGGACCGCCTTTGATGCGATCCACCGACCCCCACAAGATTATAGCGTCCACACACAGACACCACGTACATGCCCACCGACCCGGATCCGCTCGAAACAGCGGTGCTGACGCCGGGCACGACGACATCGGCGATCATTGCGTTGCTGTATCGCCATCCTGAACACCAGTACAGCCGCCAGGAGATCCGAACCGAACTCGAAATCTCAGCCACGACAGCGCTGGCCGCGATAGACCGACTCCACACTACCGACCACATCCAGACGACGCCTGACGGGACCTACCGGGCTCATCCCGACCGTACGGCGCTGTTCCGATACACTGCCGCACTTGACGGTCTTGACCGTCTGTTCAGAACCGACGAACACCCCGAGACCACCGACGCCACAGACGCCGATCTAGAGTCTGCAGACCTGTCGACCCAAGCGATCGAGAATGCAGTCGATTTGGTCGAGACGACCGAGACGCAAGGTCAGTGACCGAATCAGAGTTTAATCGCTTTTCAGGGACCGAATTGCAACCTGGCTACCCCTCCTGCTGGCACTGATAGTGGTGGTATTCTCGGACATAGGCCTCCCAGTTTGCCAGAAGGTGGGCCACGGCATCATCGAACGTATCGAGACTCGGGAGATAGATCTTTTTCGGCACGCTCGGCGGTGTGTACTCCCGGTCCAGATGTGGACCGTCGTGGTACTCGACATCGTCGATGTGGACGATATCGGTATTTGTCGGGTCGTCGATGGCTCCCGGTTCGTAGATGCCCGTAGCCCAGCCTTCGGGGTCCTTGAACAGGTAGTAGGACTTCCCCTCGATGGTGCCGAGAAAGAGACCTGGCGCTGTGTTGGACTCGTCGGGGTCGTGAACCGCGGCGAGTGCCGCCAGGTGGTCATCGAACTCGCCGGCAGTCACGCGGTCTCACCTGCTGAGTGTGTGTTTCGTGTCATCGTTGTAGTTGTCCGTCGGTTCCTCTGCTGGGGCTCGGTGTGGCCTGCGAGCAACGGAGCGACTCGGAGGAAAGAGACGAGCCAGATCGCCAGCAGATACTTCCTGTCTGTGTTTTGTGTCTGATAGAACTTAAAGTTTTTGGTGCTGACAACTCGTCTCGCAGAGACAGGCTTCTGTGGCTATAACTACTTTATTGTTTGATCATACAACGCTCTATAGCGCTGCTGATACCAAGACTTATACCTTTGTATGGCCATACAACTATACACGGAATGGGTCCACACCGGGCCCGGGAGATCTATGCACAACGAATCACACCACACTGACGACGAGTCCGAAACGCCACCTGCAGTCGGCACACCGGATGATCTGCCCTCAGGTGTTACCCTCGACCCAGAAGCTGCTGATATTGCGCCACAGCTGCGCTTGCGAAACGAGCTTTCGGAGAGTCTGACCGACAGCGAGTTCGGCGATGCGGTGATCTTGCCACTCGAGGCCGCCCAGGAGCTGACGAAAGACCACCTTCACGAGATCATCACGCATCTTCGGACACATGAGGTCCAATCCGTGTCCCAGCTGGCCGACGATCTCGATGTCAACCGCGGAAACATGAGCCGGTACCTGGAGACGCTGCTCGAGTACGATGTGATCGATCTCACACAGTCGGGGAAGGCCAAACGGCCCCAGCTCAAGTACGACCACATCCTCTTCGAACCGCTCTATTGAGCGGGCGCGTCGGCTGTGGGAGCCCCTGCTGTGATACAACCTCTGAAGCGCTCTACCAAACGTATCACCACTCTTCAGGACTGGACTGTTTCAGATAGGCGATGAGCAGCGTCTGGCTGATGGTCCACTCGCGTCTAGAATACAACTGAAACTGGCGAGCGGCAGCCTGCAGGAAGGTGAGATCGAACTCTTCCTCGTCAGTGACATCACGAAGGATTGCCCGAATCACCATCGGTGGCCCTGAATTGCCACCCTGGTCACCCCACGACAGCCGTCCCGAGGACGTATCTGGTGGCGACCACTCCTCGCCGTTTTTATACAGTAGATATTCGTTCGTCCCTGATCCATACGCGCCAGCATACGTATTGCCGGTCTCGGTTTCGTTGACGATTCGCTTACCACGCAGATACTGCCTCCCCAAATCGGTAATTCGGTAATAGCCATCCTCGACACGGGTTACAAGACCATGGTCCAATAGGACGCCAAGCCGTTGTGATACCCGGCCTGCAGTGACAAAATCACCGTTTAGCTCAATCACACGCGGGGTTATTGAAAGCCCCCTTCCAAGCATTTCCAGAATTTCATCGTCTGTCTCGTGGACCATCCAGTCTGGCCCCCGACGCTCGGCCCGCGAGACTAGGCTGTCGCTATCGATCATTGTTGTGTCTGATCATGGTAATTTTGGTTGCAGGGGCATACGACAGTATATTAATCCAATTCTAATCATATCCCTATGCCTTTAAGTGGCATGGGGTTATAATACACAGTGTAGCTAATCGAGTCAGTCAAACCAAACATCCGGAGCGACCCTCGTTGCATCGGTACGCTGCGTTCTAGCGAGCACCCGCAAAGAGATTTCGACAAATGAAGAGCGACGATCCACGATGGCCACATCGCAACAAGGTGTCGTCCAACTGGTCCCGCTCTCAAGGGTCCTGATAGCCCCCAAATCGACGGAGTTGGTCAGCAGTGCCAACTCTCATGGGCGCAGAGATAGCGCTGTCGAGACTCTGCTAGCGTGGGGACCGGCGACGAGACGGAGCCAACAACAGCCGTGTTTGCTGGCACAGACGATCTCGTCTGATCGGTCCTCCTGCCGCTCCAAGCAGAACGCAGTCCCAACGCCAACCGTCGTCTCAGACCCCTCAATCTCAACGTATGGCAACAAATAAGTCAAATACAGACGAACCAACCGACTCCACAACGTCTGGTACCGATACCGATCGAACCCTCCAGCCCAGAACCAATCCCTATATCCGGAAAGTAGGACTTTGGATCGTCCCACCGGATGACGATATAGCCACCAACCGGGCCCTCCGACAGGGCCTGGTCGCGGCGATCGTGGCACTCTACAACTCGAGGGTCGATTTCGATGTCGTCGAGTTTCTCTCCTTCCCGGATATCCACGGCGAGCAGACCTACGTTCTGTCTTTCGAGCTGCCAACCCTGCCCAAACAGCCCAGCCACGTCACCGATTCATCACAACTCAATCTGACCGATTCGATCAGCAACGGTGCCACACCTGATAAGGGGACGCTGGGGTATGCCCTCACGATCGCACAACGGAAACTCAAGACACAACTCCCGGAGGGGACTACACTGAACCCGGTCCGCGTTTCGTTTGCACCACTGGGTGCCTCTGCCGTCACAACTGCACGACTGGTGAACCGCCGCAACCGGCGTGTCACCGCGGCCTCGAATATCCACCAGGCGGCAAATGGCTTCGAACAGATCCTCACAGAACTCCGTGACGAACCCCATCTCTACCAGGTGCTAATCCAGAATCAGGATGCGACCAGCTTCACTGTCAGCAGCCGCATCGCCCTGTTTGGCCCCAGACACCAGGCCACAACTGACACCGAAATCTCTCGGCTGGTCAATGAAGGACACTCTCGGACACCCAGTTCCGGTGTTGCAAACTTGGATCTAAGCTCGAATCTCGTCGCCCTTCGAGAATATCTGTATGCAGCTGATGGCTCGAAACCGGCGGTTCCTGGCTATCACGATATCAAGGTCGACGAGCAACAGACACTGCTAGAGTTGTTCATTGGCCACCTGGAGTATCAGGACCTGTTGCGCGGACGTATCGGGGCCAGTCCGATCTACTCGAAACTCGATTATTTCCCGAAATTCATCGTCTCAGAACGCGATCTCACGCAACTGATCGGGCTGCCGTCCCTGGCCCATGACAGCCCGTGGGATGTGGTGCCCGGTCGGGACCCACCGGAACTGGAGCTAATCTCACCTGATGAATTCTCGAAACCCATGGCAGCCACGGCACGCTCACAACGAGCAAACATCGCCGAGGCTGTCGATACCCGTACCGTCCAGGATGGGAGTGACGAGCATCTTCAGGCAATCCTCGATATCATCCAGATTCTTCGCGAACGTGGCTGGATGGCCGTCAAAGTCGAGCAGGAGAATGACTCAGTTCCCGATATCTGGGCGCTCACGCCGGATGGTGAACTGGTAATCGTCGAAGTCGAGTGTCAGAACGGGCCCGCAGGGCTCCTCACGAATATCGCTCGAGCTGTCCACTGGAACATCGATGTCCTCATCGTCTGGGCACCCACTGCCGATGATACAGCCTATGCGAACGCGG
Source organism: Halorientalis persicus (assembly GCF_900110215.1). Lineage (GTDB taxonomy): Archaea > Halobacteriota > Halobacteria > Halobacteriales > Haloarculaceae > Halorientalis > Halorientalis persica. The sequence continues at coordinate 5,698 of NZ_FOCX01000012.1, forward strand.
ATCGCTCGATCGATACCGTTGACAAGCCGTTCCGGGCGATCGACGACGACCGGACTCGCCTCTACAATCTCAATGACGAACTGACACGGACTGACGAACCGACACCACTGTTGCCCCCGAACATTCCGGAGTGTGAGTGGTGGCTGACACCCGAGGGCGAGCTTGAACTCGTCGCCGACGGCACAGTTGTCGCCTCGGGGCCGGCGACCGACTCGATCGCCACCTTCGAGTATGACCTGCCGGCCTACCGGACAGACGGTGACGGCTACATCATTGAAAACGCCGACGGCAACGCCGTCAAAGAGTGTGCGGAACTGCCGGAGGGATGGAGCAAGATTTACCCGCCCTTCGTGCCGACGCGATTGACGTATCTCCCGTATCCGACCTTCCGCTATCTCGAAGACATGGAACTCAAACCATACGTCCCACAGGGCGACTGGGACCGAGAAGGCCACATGAATCGGTACAAAGGTGCTCTGAGGGAATACTTCGGCGCCTTCACCGTCAAACAGGAGGATGAACACATTTTGTTCGATGTCATCCGGCCCCATGCCCGGCAGTGGTATCGACAGCTCACCGACCGCAAAGAACCGGCGGACGGCCCCTTTGGCACAGTGACCGAACACTTCGAAAAGGCTGGCAATCCGGACCCGGACGAGTCGGGTCGGAATCGCCGGTATCAAAACCGCACCTGGCGGTACCCGCGCAAGCTTACGTCGCCGGATCTCCCCGAATTTGGCGAGTGTCCCGCTCTTCCTGAGGAGTTAGCCGAGGAGATGACGCATGATCTCCCGCGGGATGAACACGATATCATAGCGAGTACGGATCCACTGGCTGCCACGGGCAGCGCCGACGAATCGACGCCAGACGACGAGCAGGCTGCTGACCCGGACAGCGAGACGAGTACGGATGAAACCGACACGACCACCGACGAGAGTGATGCTGACGAGGATGCGACCGACGAGACTGCCACGACCGCCGAGGACGAAACGACAGCCAACGAGACCGCCGACACAACGGAAACCGACGCAACTGCCGAGTCAACCGATGACGACCGAGACTGACTAGCGGGTGTCATAGAATAGTTCATACCGGCGCTTCGCTCCATTGGTTCGATCAGTACAGACGATGCATCGACCGAATCTGATGGGCACACAAATTGAGACTTGGAGTTACAGCGGTAGCGAGGCGAAAGCCATCGGCTTTACAGTAGTTGCTGATTCGGCAGCTATCGCTTTTGACGAGCGACCTCTGAGAACCCGAGATTTCCGTGCACTCGGTGCACGGCACTCAGAACCAGTAAGAGCCGGAGCAGAAAATATCAATAACCCTACTTCAGCAACTACTGTTTAGCCGTGTGGAGGATGTCACTCACCGGCCGCGTTCAGCGCACTGTTCAGCTCGAACAGCTCCTGCACAACATCGCTCTTGGCGACTCGATACCGGCGCGGTGATGAGTTCGCTACTTCCTCAACGATCTCGGTTTCTACCAGGAGATCGATGTATTTGCTCACTGTCTGCCGGGTCACACCAGCGTGATCCGCCAGTTCTGTCTTGGTGAACTCCCGCCCCGGCGGAAGGGTGAGGATGGCATCGATGAGGATCGGGACGCTCTCGTGCTGCAAAAGATGGAGGACGCCGCTCGGGTTCTCTAAGCGGGCCGCCTTAGTATCCGTCTCCGCTGCCGGGTGTGTCTGCGATGACTCGCTCATACTTTTGGTTTACCGGTGGAAGCATATAACTATTCTCACGGACGTAACTGCGCGTTAACGTACTCTTATCAGGAAGGGGTAGGAACCGAGGGATATGCGTAAGCCGTCGGTGAAATGTGCTCTCCTCGCCGCGATGATAGCTGAGCATCGGTGGGGGTCACCCATCGTTGAAGAGAATCTTCTCTCGATTGCTGCTATCGAGCCAAGTGACTACCCCACTGCTAGCGACATCTTCGACGATCTGCGGTCCAAACCCTACATCACGAACCGAGGGACCCGAGGGATTGAACTCGACAACAGCGAGTTCAGTCAGATGGCCGATGTCCTCTACCACGAGTGCGACTGGGACCCGTTTGAGATCAAGAGCCGACTGAAGCACTACGAGGGCTGGGAAAACCACGACTGGGCTTGACTTCTTCCCCGCGCTGAAGCGCGAGGATTCCTCCGTGGGTAATCCAGTCAGTTGGTTACTAGCCCCTCGTTCTGGAGACTGGGGCTTGTCGGTGGACACCCACTCAGTCTCGGCACACTCGCCGGATGGTGAGCGTGTCCCCGATACCACGGTGTCACCAGGGACTGTGGGGTGACTTGTCTCGGTGGCAGTCAGACCATTACACGCAACCTGCGACCGCTCACTTGCAGGGGCCGTCGGTGGGACGATGGAGTACGTTCGTGATGTTGGCCAGACATGGCTGTATCGGCCCGGACACGCCCCAGTCACGGCCCCGACAGCCGGGTGAGGGGGGCGGTGAGGGGGACAGTAATACGGCCACGTTGTCCCCGTATTCCGGTGAGGCGGGCACGCGCAAAAACCGCTAGCCGGCAGGCGGTGAGGGGGACACACACCGACTAATTAGAAGAACAAGTGGGGAAAACTGTGCGGTGTGGTGGCACGGTCGCAGTGACACGATGTGGGGCGGAGGCCAGTCTAGGTCGTGGCCAGTAGGCCGGGGTGGCTGGGCGTGGGTGCCAGGGAACCCACAGCCCGCCGGGTGTGCCGGTGGCCGAAAAATAGAGGCAGGAAGCAACTCTAGGCCGCGGTGACCACTGCCTGGTGCTGTCGACGGTGACGGTGGAGAGCCACGGCGGCCCAAATATATAATTCAACTGTTGGTTATGGGGGTGTCATAGACCCGGTCGCAGACCTGTCGCTGGGACTAGCCGATAGCAGCCAGAGCAGGGGGAGAACAACGTACCCTTACCACCCCAGCTGTCGAATGAAACACGGGCGTTTCGGGACGGTAGAGACGCTCTCCCCGTATCCAGAAACACACTCGACGCGTGGTTCCTTGAATGGCAGCCACAGTTACCTATCAGTCAGGTCACCGCATACAGGTAACTAATACCGTCGGAGGTGGTCTACGACACCCTCGTCCATTAAGTGAACAGCTGTCAGCCCCTTGAGCGACCGTGTCGGTATCCCGGGAGTCGGTGTGCTTCAGCCATTTCTTGGCTTGGTGGATCTGCGTATGCTCTGCGTGGCACGGGTCAATCATGATCGTAGTCAGGTAGCACTCACCGGGTGTGGCCCTTCGAGGGCAGCGACGGCCGGTCGGACAGGTCAGTTGGTCGGCTCCGACCGGACTGCTGTCGCGCCCGTCGCCTCGGGACACGGTGGATCGGTGTGTGCTGGCCGACAGTCGCCACACTGTGGGTCACGGGGCCGCGCACGCGATTCGGGTTCAGTCGTCGGTTGCTGGCGTCTGCAGCAGCTACCGGGAGCGTGCCGCTCACAGGCTGTTCCTGGCCGGCGTGCTGCTTTGAATGTGGTACTGCCTGTTCAGTGTGAAATCGCCTGTAGCGCCGTCTGCTGGTGCTCAGTCGACAGCCCACATGGACGGTCGATCGGTGCCGGTTGGGTGTCTGCAGCGATCGCTGGTCCAGTAGATTAGTTACGTGTGTGACTATCCTGTGTTCGTGGCGTGGTGTCTGGTGGCTCCCGCAGGTGTCTTACGTATTGTCTCCATCCCTGGTAGGTACGTGCGGTGGCCAAGCCCTGTCGGCGTTTGCTGGTCACCCACAGTGGCTTTCCTGTGGCTTCTTCCTGCTGTCTATGTACGATTGTTTACTGGTGTGTCGTGGTTTCCGCATTATTTCTGCTCTCGGTTCTGCTTCTTCTTATTATTAGTCGCTAACTATCCCCCTCACCGGCTGCCGGCTAGCGGTTTTCAGATATACGCCCATCATTAGTATACCAGCATAAATTCATCCCCCTCACCGTCCCCGTAACCATTGCAAGCGCGATCTCACGGGAGATACAACCGTATTATGACATCAGTTTGGATCTCAACTATCTTCTTACTATCGAGATTGTGACATTCGACACGGTGGCAACCCCATCTACGAGACTCCTCTGTTGAAAAAACTAAACAGTACAAAACATCATATTTGTTTGAGGTCCATCAAAACGGCCCACACCTGCCGGACGACAATCTTTAGATCCATCCAGAACGACTGTCGGCGGATGTACTCGATGTCGTACCGGAGTTTCTCTTGTGGTTCGTGCCCGGTCATATCGTTAATCTGTGCGAGTCCGGTCAACCCGGGTTTCACAAACCAGCGCCGTCGCCAGTCTTCGACCCCAGACTCCATGTCCGTATCCAACTCTGGCCGCTCGGGCCGCGGACCCACGACACTCATATCGCCCACAAGAATCGACCACAGTTGTGGAATCTCATCCAGATGCGTCTTCCGAAGGACACGCCCGACCGGTGTCACACGCGGATCGACATCGCCTCTGTCTTCCTCCGATAGCTTCGCACCAGTTCCGGCCTCGGCATCAGTAACCATACTCCGAAACTTGTACACTGTAAACGTATCACCGAACTCGGCGGTCCGCTCTTGACTGTACAACACGGGACCGGAACTATCCAGTTTGATCGCCACGGCGATGACCAGAATCACCGGCGACAATACGACCAACCCACAGGCAGCGAAACACACGTCGAACACCCGCTTGACCACGTAATCCTGCCAGTCCCAGGGATCGAGATCTACCTCGACCAACTCACCACCGGCCACACCAGCTGTCAACACGTCCTCGGCGTGGTCGCGGTGAACCATCGCTGTCACGCCGTGGTCGAAACAGGTGTCCAGCGTGCCGAAGAACTCCGCACGATCGGTATCCGCAAACGCCAGCAGCGCCGTATCGATCTCGTATTTCACCAACACCTCATCCAGCCGCGACAACCCACCGAGATTCGAGAGTTCGTCCAGCCGCGTCGTGACAGCACCACCATCTGAGACCTCCGGCTTTCCGACCACGGCTTCTTCCGTGGCCTCGTAGGACGATGGCGGCGAGACGTACCCGATCACGGGAAGATCGGTTTCCTCCAAGATAGCTTCCATCGCAGTCGGATCGTCACCGACGATGATCGCTCTGGACTGCTCGCTCGGCCGCCGTCGGATCGCGACCATCCAGGCGGGCAACCAGAGCAACAGGAAAGCCGTCCCGAGCATCAGCGTCGCGCGCGGCATCCGATAGTTATAGTCGAAATACCCCAGCGCAGCCAGGCCGACCATTGCGAGAAACACCCGTTTCTGCGTGAGCAAGATCGTATCAAGCACACGCCGCGGCCGAGGCTTGAACAGCGGCCACATCGCACCGAGAACCACGACGAGCGCCGTCAAGATTACGAAGACAAGCGCGCCGTTCGACAGCACGGCAGGCGCTGGCCGGCCGACGAACGGCACCTGACTGAACGTGTCCTGAATCAACGGGTAGTTGACGAACCAGACGGCAAACGCGGTGAGACTGGCAGTCCCGAGAACGCTCGCGACCCGATACCGCCAGCCCGTTGCCATTGAAACTTTTCACTCGACCGCCGGACATAAGACCTACGACAGCCGTCACGCGAGCGTCTGACCACCGTCGAACGCCCGTTTCGACGTGTCGACTCGGGGACAACCTCTTATTGTCGCCCCGCAGAGACAGGTACGTGACACGGCTGTCGGAAATCGTGCAGATCGGCTCACAGGAATTCACCGAGATTGCCGACCGATGGCGGCGACGACTCGGACGCGCCCTCTTCGGCGACCGCTACGGCGCCGTCCTCTTTCTCGGTACGCTCGCCGTCCTCGCGACCTACTGGCGGGTCGGCGTGTTCCTCACCGACAGCTACGCCATCGCCAACGGACTCGTCAACGTCGCCGACGGCCACCTCGCGATCACGAAAATAACCTACTCGCTCACGGTGGGCTCCCAACCCGGCCTCTGGTACGCCGACGGAGCGGTCTACGCCCGCAACTACGCCCATATCTTCCTCTCGCTCCCAGCCCTCTGGCTCCTCGACGCTCTCGCGGTCCTCTTCGACCTCCGACTCGTCCTCGCCGCGGCGTGGTCTGGCCTCCTCATGCTCCTGTTCGACCGTCTCGGACGCCTCCTCGGTCGATACCGCCCGGTCGCTACCACGGGCGCGGCTCTCGGACTGCTGACGTTCCTCGGGAGCGCACTCATCGCCGCGCCCCTCCCCGACCGCTGGACCGCCTTCCTCGCACTCCAGATAACGGGCATGCTTGCCGTCGCGTTCGCTGGGGTCGTCCTCTACCGCGTCCTCGCCCACGCCCACAGCCGACGGGTCGGCCTGCTCTTCGGAGCAGCGGCCGCGATCGCCTCGCCCGTCGGCTTCTGGGCGTCGATCCCGAAACGCCACGCGCTCTCGACGCTGGCCGTCGTCGCCGTCCTCGGCGCGTTCTACTTCAGCCGCACCGCAGACTCCCGACGACGAGCCCTCGGTCTCCGCGCACTCGCGTACGCTGTCATCGCCCTCTGGGCGTGGCTGCACGCACTCGAAGCCCTCGTGGTCTTTGCCGTCTTCGTCCCGCTGGACCTCGCGACCGGGCGCTCGAACCACCCGAAACACCTCGCCGTCGTCGGCGTCGTCTTCCTGGTCGCGCTCACCCCGTTCCTCGCGACCAACGCGGCGATCAACGGCGACCCCTTCCAGCCGCCCCGGTCGCTGGACTCGTTCTCCGGTCAGGTCGACCCGCTCGCGACCGGCGGTCAGGACGGTGGCGACAGTCAAAACGGTGGCGGGGGATCGACGCCCACGCCGACACCCACCGAATCACAACCGACGACAGATACGTCGAGGACAACCGACGGAACCGGGCCACCGACGACGGCCGAAAGCGAACCGACGACCAACGACACGACGACAGAGGGCGGGGCAAGCGGCCCGAGAGAACCGGAATCACCGGATTCCGAGTCGCCGGCCGACCCCAGCTCAGGCCCGATCGCGACGCTCCTGTCCGCACTCATGGCCATACTCGGCGTTGCCATCGAGGGAAGTACCTGGGCATTCGGAAAGGGCTGGTCCTACGTCGACACCGGAATCACGCTCGCACAGGACGAACCGGAGCGACTCTACCACACCTTCCTCAGGAGCGGCCGGATCCCCGAGTACGTGAACTACCGGATGACCGATCAGGAAGCGATCGACCTCGCGTTGCTCGAAGTCGCGCCATTGCTGGCTGGCCTCCTCGGCGTTCTCGGTGCCGGCCTCCGACGCCTTCGGACCACTTCGCTCCACGCATTCCGAACTGCACTCGGCCGGCCGACGCGCCAGACCGACCTGCTGGCGGTCGCAATGACGGTCGCACTCGTGCTGATGAACGTCGAACGGCTGCCCCTGCACACCCAGATCACCGTCCGGTATCTCGTCCCCATCGTTCCCCTCGGACTGTACGGTGTCGCTCGCCTGGGCTGTGTCCAGCGCGCCGTCAGCGCCGACCTGCGCTGGCTCACCGGGGCGTACGTCGGGACGTTCCTGCTCGGTGCCATTGCTTTCCTACTCGCCCACTTGTGGCTCGACCTCGCGCTGGGGGAGGCAATGCAACTGCACGCGCTGGTGAATCTGGCAGGTGCCGGCTTGCTCGCGATCTGGGCTGTCGTCGCCGGCCTCGGATTCGACTTCGACGAGCGCGTTGGTGTCGTTGCGCTCGCGATCCCCGCGGCCCTGTCGACGCTGTTCCTGCTGTTTACCGGCCTCGTCTACTTCCAGTACGCCGATTACGCGCTGCCGCTCGTGGAGACGCTCGTCGAGCTGTTGCCGATCGCTATTTGAGCGAAGCGTATCGGCGTAACACCTACACTCTGTGAATACGTTGTATTCGACATGAGCAGTTCCATTCGGATCTCGGACGAGACGAAGCAAAAGCTCGAGGCGAGAAAACGGGAGGGGGAGTCGTTTGATGACTTGCTGGACCGGTTGGCACGGACCGAGAAGGATGTCGAGAAGATGGGTGGGTGGCTAGACGAGGACGAGGCTGAAGGCCTTGAAGACCACGTTGCGGAGAAACGTGAGGAGTTGAACGAGTCGTTCGAGGATCGAAAGGCACGCGTCGATGATCGTTCTTGACACGGACGTTCTCGTAGAGTACGCGCGGCCGAACAGCGACCCCCAAGTGACTTCGTATCTCACCCAGCGAACAGACGAGCAGTGGATCGTGCCATCCGTGGGGCTGTACGAGTATCTCTCGTTCTACGGGTCGCAGTCACGGCGGCGGACGGAGCGGAAACAGGTAGAAAGTAGGGTCGACGCAGTCCTCCCGTTGGACGCCGACGCCGCCCTGGAAGCCTCGGACATAGAGAATCTGCTCAGTTCGTCGGGAACTTCACTCGATCCTGGTGACCTGCTGATCGCGGCGATCGCTCGATCCCGGAACGCGACGCTCGCGACCAGGAACAAGAACGACTTCGACAAGCAACCGATCCAGCAGCTGATGGACGTCGACATCGTTCGGTAACGGGGATCCGCAACTACTGTTCAGCCGTGGGAGGAGATCAACGCTGTGAGAGTGAGGACGATGTAGGACAAAGAAATCGCCGGCAGCTACTCCGTAGCTGTCTCCGCACTCTCTTCGGACGCAGCATCGGCGCTCGCCTCACCCGTCTCCTGTAGTCGCCGCTCGGCTTCCTCTCTGTCCTCGGGATACCCCACGTCGATCCGCCAGCCGTCCATCCGGATGGCGTCGATGGTCCGTCCTGACTGGAGCAACAGGTCGATGGCCTCACTGATCTCGTACTCGCCCCGATCCGACGGCTGGACGAGATGACAGGCGTGGAAGATGGCCGGCGTGAAGGTGTAGAAACCGGTCATCACCAGATTCGACGGCGGCTCGTCGGGCTTCTCGACGACTTCGACGATCTCGCCGTAATCGTTGGTGTCACAGACGCCGTACCGGCTGGCCTCCTCCCAGGGCACTTCCTCGACGAGGAACGCCGCATCGGCACGACTCTCGCGCTGGCGGTTGACCACGTCCGCGAGGTTTGCCTGGAAGACATTGTCGCCCAGCATCAGCATGAAGTCGTCGTCGATATGCTCTTCTACCGTCAGCAGGGCGTGGGCCAGCCCCTGCTGTTCGCGCTGGTGGGTGTACGTGATCGGGACGCCATCGAACTCGTCGCCGTAGTGGTCGATGATCACCTCTTTCATGTAGCCGACGACGACGACCAGTTCGTCTGCGCCGAGATCGACCAGTTGCTCGAAACAGTGGGTGAGGATCGGTTTGTCGTCGACCTCGACCATTCCCTTGGGCTTGTCCTCGGTGAGGGGCCGTAGCCGCGTTCCCTCGCCGGCGGCCAACACGACGGCTTTCATGTCCGCTTACTCGACGGGTCAACTGCAAAACTCTTGTCCTCGCCTTCGCCTCGATACGGTCTCGTCTCAGGAAGTTCGCTGAGATGGGTTTGCCCGAGATCTGGTATCGGTAGCAAGATAATTTTCCATAGTAATTGCGGGACAAGACTAATACTCTTAGATGCTATAGCGATAACCAGCGATGATGGAGTACGTCGACGGGACTGCGGCAAAGATCATGTTGGCGATCCGTCCTGGTGATTCGATTCGGCGGATCGCCCAGAAGATCGACGGCTCCTACTCGTGGGTCTACGACTGGGTCGACCGGTTGGAAGAGGTGGGCTTCATCCGGCGGGATGACGGCCTTTACGTCGAGAGTTACGATGTCAGAGACAGCTACTACGATATCGTCGCAGCAATATCCAGATCAGCTCCACTCTCGATCGACGAGGGATACGTCATTCCGCATTTCGCAGGTATGCCGTTCGCGTACACGAAAATCGACGGAGTCTACGTCTGGACGCACGGGGGCTATCAGATCGCTCGCGGTCACGACGACTATCCGATCTTTATTCAGGTCGCTGACCGGGATATCGACCGATGGGCCGCCTTCTTCGACGAGTTCGGGATTCCGAACACGATCGAGGAGCGCCTGGATGCAACCGAGTATGAGGGGACAGTCTCGTACGTGTTATTCCCGACGAGTGAGGATATCACTCGCGAGTGGGTCGACGGCAACCCGGTCGTTCCGTTAGACGAAACGGTCGACCACATGCTGGACTACCGCGTGAACTACGAACCGGCGTTGGAGATGATCGCTGACGAGTACGACCGTGACATCGACGCGTCCCATGCAGATCCACACCTGAACGCATGAGTCTTGGCGAACGCGAAGACGAGTTGCTAGATACGCTGGAGACGGTGATCGACGCCGATCTTCCGTACGTGCTTGTCGGTGGCTGGGCGATTGCGGCCTTCAACCAGCGATTTACGACAGATGTTGACGTCGTGATTCCGGGACAGGCTCTTGACGACTACACTGCGCTCCTCACTGGTCGTGGCTACGAGAAAACCGCTGATGTCGAGCGAAACGAATTGTACGAGGGTCGTACTGTCAGGTTCGAGAAAGACGTCGGAAACCCAGTTCAGTTCGATGTGATGGTCGATGCATTGGGGTGTCGACAAACAGAAGCCGAGTGGTCGTATCGCTACCTCTCCGAACACTCCGTCACCGAAGAATTAGGCACTTCCCGTCCAATTTCGGCCCGGATTCCGGAACCGGAGTTGCTGTTTGCGATAAAACTCCACAGTGGCCGAAAAGCCGATACCCGCGACCTCGTGGTACTTGGAAGCGACGCCGATCTCGAACGAATCACGGTGCATCTCAACCGTGGAGACGCAGAGAAACTTGCACGTCGTATCGGAGTCGTCTTGGATCGACTAACGTCACCCGGTTTTGCGGATTCGTTCAAAGGTGTCTTCGAACAGCAGACAGTACCCGAGCAAGATATCGACGCTGTCGAGGAATTCCTTCTCAACCAGCGTGATCGTCTCGATACCGAACAGTGATGTAAAAGAACGATTAGCTGTCAGATACGCAACCCCTCCTCCGCGATACGATCTATCACGTCTCGATGGTGGCGGCGGATGTCATCTCGCTCGTCTTCGAAAGCCTCCGTGATTTCCCTCTTGAACTCCCCGAATGCTCGCTTATCACCATAGAGGAATTCTCCGTTGACGGCGTCTTGAGCGACTTCGATAGGGAGCATCTCGATGTCCGAAACGTCGACGAACGGAGCGTTTTCACGCTGGAGTGCCCCGGACAGGAAACACCGCTTCTGGAACCGTTCGTGCGATGAGAGGTCGTCGGTGAACTTAACGGCAAGGTCCAGGCCGGACGCAGCATGAGTCCCGTCCGTGATATGGGGACCGAAGGCCACTGCAAACACGATGTCGGCGTCTGCGCGGAGTGACTCTGCGAGGTCGGTCAGCACTGCCGAATGATCGTTACCCCCTGTCATATGGAGCACAACACCGTATCTCTCCAAAAGAATTGTCCTCCGTTGAGTATGACTCACGGGAGACTCGCTCTTCAAAACTATCTTTCCCGGCATTCTCGAACCTTTGTCAGTGAGCCGTCGGTACGCGTCGGTCGTCCTCGCGCTGTGTACGCTGGCGTTTTTCGCCACGATGGTTGCGCGGCTGGTGATCAGCCCGGTCGTCCCGAACCTCACGCTCGCGTTCGGGGTCAGCAACGGCACTATCGGATTGGCGCTGTCGGGAATGTGGGTCGCCTACGCGACGACGCAGTTCCCCAGCGGCGTCCTCGGTGATCGCTTCGGCGAGCGCAAGATCATTCTGACGGCCGTCGGCGGAACGGCCGTCACGAGCCTCCTGTTGACGACCGCCCCGAACTTCCCGCTCTTCTTTCTCGGAACGGTGCTTCTGGGCGCGGTCGCCGGCCTCCACTACAGCGTCGCGACGACGTTGCTGGCCCGCTACTTCGACGACATCGGGTGGGCGATCGGCGTCCACGTCGCCGGGGGACCGCTCGCGGGTTTGCTCGCGCCCATCGCAGCGGCCGTCGTCGCGACGCAGTACGGCTGGCGACCGGCCATCGGGATCGGTGCGGCCGTCGCGGTTCCGGTGTTCGTCGCGTTTGCGCTCGCCGTCGAGTCCACCGAACCGCGCCGGCCGGACCAGCCGATGCGGGAACGGTTCGAAATCGGCGCGGTGCGGGAACTGCTCTCCCGGCCCCAAATCCGATACACCACCGCACTCTCCGTCCTCGGAGCCTTCTCCTGGCAGGCGACGGCCTCGTTTCTGCCGACCTTTCTGTCGGCCCACCACGACCTCTCGACGACGACGGCGGGGGCGCTGTTCTCGGTGTACTTCGTGATCCACGGCCTGACACAGCCGCTGCTCGGGTCGCTCTCGGACCGACTCTCTCGGGACGGTGTCGTCGCGGGCGCGCTCGCGATGGCCGCCGTCGGGTACGCGGTGCTCGTCCTGACCGAACAGTTCGCCGTCGTGATCGCCGGGTGCGTCCTCGTCGGCGTCGGGATGAGCTGGGGCGCGCCGCTGCAGTCGCGGTTCATGGACATCCTGAGCGACGCCGAGCGCGGGGCCGGGTTCGGGCTCGTCCGAAGTGTCTACATGACGATCGGCGCATCGGGCAGTGTCGTCGTCGGCGTCCTCTCGGACACTGTCGGCTGGACTGTCGCGTTCGGGTTGCTGGCCGTGCTGGTGAGCGCGGCCGTCGTCGCGATTGTCGTGAATCGAATGCTGGGGCTTGGGCTCTGAGAACAACTTTATTTGAAATATATCGAAAATCTGATCATCGTGGATCAACCCAGATTTTAAATATTGCTATTGTATAGTAGCAACCGACGAGGTGCAAGGTATGTCTGCTATTCAGGATCTTCCGACATACGATATTACCGACCGCAATGACTATCCACCGATTATTCATCCACGGGATGGTCGTGATCTGGCGGACTCCGAAGAACCGGAGCCAACATTCATCTACATCGGTGAGTATGCCGGTAAAGCCGCGTACTTCAACCCGCTTCGTCAGTCAATCATGCTCGGCGAAGTTCACGGAGCTGCGTTCACTGAAGATGCATACCTTGAGGCACCCAAAGCGGAGTCTCTCGAAGACCACATTCGAAACCTTATCGATACAGCACAGGAGGAGAACGTCGAATTTGCGCTCTCAAAGCAGGCGCTTGGGCTCCTGTACGGAGATCTGCTAGCGAGAGGTGAGTGGCTTCCAGAGAAACAAGCAAAGGTCTATCTACTTCGGAGAGTGTTCGATATCGAGCGGCAACGAACGGCTACTGTGTTAGGAATCTCGCCTAGCACTGTCGATTCACACCTTCGATCTGTAACGCCGAAAGTGGAAGCCGCGAGAAACCTGACTGAAGCGCTTCACGATTTAGAAGATTTAGTGAAGGATTGACAACTTCCTGAATCACTCCAATCTCTAAACACGATGCCATCTAGAAGCGATCAATTATACTCTACTGATAGATTTGAGCCAAAGCCGATCGAGACACTTGATAGTGGGTTTGAAAGGGTAGGTGCAAGGAATACACCGTTCACGATACGAGACCCACCGACTGGTCCTGTACCGGAGATAAAACGGCAAGCTCTCGAACTTCACAACGAAAGACCCTGCGAAAGCCGTCGCCGTGATGAACTCAGACACGAGCAGATAACACTGGATATCGATACCTGGCGGGAAGACATGAGTACTTTCGATTTTCCTGGCGTCGATACGATTCCAGAAGTGGTCCGACTGCAACGAGCAGGCGCTGCGGCTGAAATCGCACAGGAATTATTCGGTATCGGGACTGTCAACCGAGGTATTCAATTCGAAGATCCTGCAGTCCGAGGACGATATTTCAGAGGTGGCGGCCCAATCGAAGTAAGCGATTCAAACAGTGATTTCCCGGGATGGCAAAAAGGAGTGACCCTGGCACACGAAGTTGGACATGGTATTGACGATCATATCGATGTGAAAACTGGATATGCATCGTCACGAGGTGAGGTCTTCGAGGACGAGGAACAGCTTACAGAGGCAACGGCCCTCTCTGAGCGACTTCGAGGACCGATGGTTCAGAGCGATATCCCTGGCGCAACTGACTACCGGAGACACCCAACTGAGAAAGCAGCCGATACATTTGCGGCGATGATCATCGAACCAGAGCGATCTCGTGAACTTGCGCCAGGTGTTACGGCGCGTTTTGAGGCGTTTTTCGGTGAATTCTTCGGCCGATACGATGATCGAGTACAGGAACTCAACGAAAGCTGGGTAGAACGAGATAACGACACGGTCTAGTTCACTTCTGCTTCAAACTAGGTAGCAAGGCGGATTCCCCACCCCACCGTGGGCGGGGAGGAAGCCGACACCCGCTGCCACAAACCACGAGCTATTAAGTACCTCTCCCACCTATTGAATCTCGTGGCAGACGACTACCTGAGGCGCACCGCAATCACCCGGCCTACCCTCACCGACGAGCAGAAGCAACTGCTCGATACCACCATCAACGAGTGGCAAACTGCCTGCAACATCAGCAGCCAGATCGGATGGGAACACGGTGAAACGCGGAAAACGTACCTCCAAGACCTCGCCTATGACGAGATACAGGAGGAGACGCGTCTCAGGAGTCAGCACGCGGTCCTCGCCACCCACCAAGCCGCAGCCGCCCTCTCTGGCGTCGAAGAACTGGACGAGGAGTACAAGACTTCACGGCCGGAGTTCACCGCCGAGACGGTGAAATACGACACCCGGACGCTGACCCTATTCGACGACGGCACGGTCTCACTCGCAACAGTCGATGACCGTATTCGGTGTGACCTCGCGTTACCGGACGACAAAGACGGCTATCAATACCAGTACCTCAACGATGAGGACTGGGAACTCACTGAATCCACGCTCACCCGACGCGATGGAGAGTACTACCTGCACCTTGGGTTCCGCAAACCGAAGCCCGAGAAACAGGTCGAACAACAGGGCGACGACGAGGACAGGACAGTTCTCGGCGTCGATCTCGGCATCGTCAACATCGCCACCACCTCAACGGCGTACTTCGCGTCCGGCAGAGAACTCAGACATCGACACCGGGAGTTCGAGCGGATTCGCAGCAGTCTCCAACAGACCGGTACGCAGTCCGCCCACCGTACCATCCAGCAGATGAGTGGCAGGGAATCCCGATACGTTCGAGATGTCCTACATCGGGTGGCCAACGACATCATCGAGGAAGCGGTGGCACACGACTGCGAGTACATCGCGTTCGAGAACCTGAAACACATCAGGGAACGTGCGCCCCCAGTGAAGGAGTTCCACCAGTGGGCGCACCGCCAGCTCGTTGACCTCGTGGAGTACAAGGCGGAAGAGGAGGGCATTTGTACGGAGTACGTCGATCCGGAGAACACGAGTCGGCGGTGTCCCGAGTGTGGGCACACGAGCGAAGGGAACCGCGTCAGGCAGGCGAAGTTTGAGTGCGGGAAGTGTGGTGCGGCGGCGAACGCGGACTACGTTGGAGCGAAGAACGTTGGGTGGCGGTACGTCCGTCGCGGCCTCCAGTCGTCGCGGCGGACGGGCGACAGTCAACTCGCCCTGAAGTCAGGAACGGTGACGCCGAACCGGGGGTTTGTCCCGTCCGACTAACCACGGTCGGCAGAGGCCGAGTTCACTGACAAGCCCCGCGCCACCGTGCGCGGGGCAGTTGACGAAAGGACACATATTCGCCTAACATCTCCCGAATCACTATTAACCCGAGAGTCGATTCCCGGATCACAGCTCAACCTCGTAGGTCGCCGCAGCGACAGTTCGACCATTCGTCTTACCGGTGGTTCTCTACAGAATCTTCGCCCGAGTGCTCGTCGTCGGTCGGTTCGATGACGATGCGAGTCGTCTCGTCGTATTGCACTTCGACGGGTCCGTCATCAGGTGTATGTGGCTCGTCCTCGCTCGCGTCTCGAATCGACTCGAAGTACGGATCGACCGTTTGCATCTCCTCGATTACCCCTTCGAGTGCGACCATGACCGTCATTCCGACGACCGCTGGCAGACCGAGTTCTCGGGCGGCGAGACGCTCGGACATCCGGCCGTCAACGTACGGTTTGACGTACTCCACCACCCGCAGTAGTTTGTCGATACCGTAATCCTCGACGAACGCCTCGACGTCTTCGTCGACGAGCTGTTGGCCAACCGCTGCGAGTGTCGTGGGTGTCATCGTCGTAATCTCTCCTTGCGAGAGGACGCCCAGCTGGAAGGAGTTCGCCCGATAGAGACGTTTTCGCCCCTCCTGCTCAGTGCTGACGAGTGAGGTTTCTCGGAGTTCACCGAGCGCATCGTAGACCGTCGATTCTGGAAGTCCAGACGTTTCGACGAGGTCCTGTGTCGTCATCCAGTCGTCGTGCTTCAGTAACTCTGTGTATAGATATGCCAACCGCTCCTCGTCAAGCAACCGAAGGACTGTCGCCATGAGTTCTGTCGTATCACCCATCGCAGGGTGTGTCGTGCGGCCGGCCATTACACTATTCTATAATCTCTGGAACGTAGAAAGACTTGTGGTTGCCTGTAAAACTGTATTCAGTCGGACCTGACTGTCGATATCGTCTTTGAGAGGCGCGAAAGGCCTATCTGGCGACATTGTTCTTGTAGTAGTATGCCGGTGAACTGGGAGGCCCAACGAAAGATGGACCGCGATGTCGAAGAAAACGCGGACTTGTACGAGGTACTGGCCGACGAATCCGACGACGATTGATTCAATTCAGTTGCGGGCCCCTTCCGATCTTTCGGCGTACTCAGATCAGCGAGGCACTGTCTAGATAAGCTCCGCTGGCGTTCGCCCATTCAACGCCTGATGCCGCCGGTGTTGGTTGTAATAGCGGCGAAATTGCCGGCACCATTCTCTGACGGCCTGCCGACTGCCCACCCAGCTCGTATGGAAGCGGTCAGTCTGGCTTTGATGGTCTGACCCATCGTTCGGTGTGGTTTCGGTCCGTGTAGTCACGCCGACCGCTCAAACCTAATCGAGTGAGGGCAGTCGAGTAGCCGTAGCCATCGACGAGAAACGTTGTTTCCTCGAGATCATGTTTCTCGGTGAGTCGATGCAGAAACGCAGCTGCCGGATCGGTGCCACAGCAGCTGAAAACCTCGATATCTAGTACCAGCATATTGTTGAGGTCGATCGTCGCGTACGCCTAGCACCACTCGCCGTCGATCTGGACAAGGGTTTCGTTGACCGCGACTCGCGACGGCTGTGCAGTCGTCGGGTCATTCCTGCTGTCGGCCAGCCGATGCGTCCACTGCCAGATCGCCTGGTGCGAACGATCTACGCCCAGCAGGTCTAAAATCGCCGCTGTCTCTCGAAGCGACAACCCCGCCGAATGCAGGCGGACAGCGAACGCCCTGACGGGCGTCGCCGTCCGCTCGCGTGCCCAAACATCAATTAGATTCAGCGTCTAAGCTTTCGCTGAGGAGTTCTTGGAGTGACATGGACACTCGCACCGAGAACTCCTCGCTTTCTCAAACTCACTAACTAGACAGCGTCATCAGCGAGAAGTTGTAATTATCTCTAGCTGCCATGTTGTCTCATAATACCCAGATCTGTATTTATACCTCTGGGTCGATTTGAGACAAAATGAAATATATCATACTAGTTCGAGGGGGCCAACGGTCTGGCGATGTCCAAGAACGCCGCTCTTTTCCCCATTACCGTCAGCAGAACTGAAAGTTAAATCAGAAGATCAGAGGTCGGACGCCCGGAACCGACGATACCCGACCGCCAGCGGAACGACCGCCCACGCCACCAACAGCACCAGCGCGGCCGGCGCGCTCACGTAGAGGGGCGCGCCCTCGGCCACGTACAGCCCGGCCAGGTCCACGTCGAAGCCGGCGCGGACGAGTCGGGCGTAGGCCTCGCCGGGTTCGAGCAGCCGGAAGAGCAGCGCCCAGTTGGGCATATTCTGCAGTACCGCGAAGTCGAAGCGGTGGAGGACGACCAGCACCGCCGACTGGAGACCGCCCCAGAACGTGACCAGCAACAGGTAGCCGCCCAGACCCCCGAGGGTGATCCAGCGGTCGGCGGTCGTCGACATCGAGAGCCCGACGGCGAACCCGACGAACGCGGTCCCGAAGAGCGCACTCGCGAGGAGGAACCACGGGTACCACAGCACGCCCTCGGTGCCGAAGCGGACGGCACCGACCACGCCGGCGACGACGAGCGCGAGCAGGGCCGGAACGAGGACCACGACCGTGCGGCCGAGGAACGTGCCGAGTGCCAGATCGCGTCGGGAGTGGGGCAGCGAGAGCGTGAGGGTGAGTCGCCCACTCGTGCGGTCGTCGGCGATGGACTTGTAGCCGAGCAGAATGGCGACCGCCGGGAGGAGAACGCCCACGACGCCGGCCAGCCCCGCGACGAACGCCGGGAAGTTTGGCTCGCCGATGTAGTCGTGAGCGACGACGTAGCCGAGGACGGCAACGGCGGTGAGCACGGCCGTGAGCCAGGTCGTCTTCGACCGGGCGGCGTCGCGCATATCTGCCCGGGCGATCACGCGCCAGCTCACGCCAGCTCACCCCGCGCGAACCGCCGATAGGCCAGTCCCAGCGGCACCACGAGCCACAGCGCGAACAGGACGAGTGCGACCCACTCGCCGAGATACCAGGCTCCCTCGACGGTGGCGCTCGGATCCACGAAGCCGTCGGTGAGTCGGCCGAAGACCCGGCCGGGTTCGAGACCGAAGTAGAACTGCAACGGGCCGGGCAACTCGCCGTCGATCAGGCCGGCGAAGTCCAGCAGCAGCGTGACGCCGCTATCGACGGTATCCCACAGCATCACGAACACGAAGAAGACGAACAGCGCGAGGACGAGCGCGCGTCGCTTCGTGGCCGCGGCGATGGAGGCAGCGATCCCGATGCCCGTCCAGATCCCGGCGAACCACACGGCGAAAACGACGAAGGCGAGGTAGCGGAGCGGTTCGAGTTCGCCGAACGGGTAGACGACGAGAAAGCCGGCGACGGCCAGCGACGCGACCAGCGCGACCGCGACCACGGCGGTCCGGCCGAGGAACTTCCCGAACACGACATCGGCCCGGCTGTGGGGCAGCGACAGCGAGAGCCGGAGCGCTCCGGACTCGCGCTCGCTCACGACTGCGTTGTACCCTAGCAGGACGCCGACGATGGGGACCAGCGTCGTCAGACTCCCGTGGACGACGCCGCCGAACCGCCCCGTGGTGTGTGGTCCCGGGCCGCCGATCGGGTAGACGTAGGCCGTGACGACGACGACGAACCCGAGCAGGCCCAGCAGGTACTTCGTGGAACGCTCGCCGACCGTCAGCGTCCAGTCCTGGCGCGCGATCACTGCCCAGCTCATCGGTCCGTCCCGGTGTACTCGATGAACATATCTTCCAGCGAGGCCTCCTCGGTCCGGAAGTTCACCACGTCGACGCCCGCGTCGTGCAACTCGACGAGGATGTCCATCTTCGCGTCGTTCGTACAGGTCACCTCCAGTGTCGACTCCTCGCGCTCGACGGCGGTCTCGACGCCCCGGATCCCGCGGACCGCCTCCAGCGTGCCGTTCTCCATGTTGTCGACCGTGATGACGAGCTTGGTCCCCCCGCCAAGCGACTCACGGAGCCCCTCGATCGTGTCGACGGCGACGAGTTCGCCGTCCTGGAGGATCCCCACGCGGTCACAGACCGCCTCGACCTGTTCGAGGATGTGCGAGGAAAAGAAGACCGTCGCGCCGCGCTCGTTCTCCTCGCGGATGATGTCCCGCATCTCGGCGGCCCCGTTGGGGTCGAGTCCCGTGGTCGGCTCGTCGAGCAAGAGGAGGTCCGGCTCGCCGACCAGTGCCATCCCCAGCACCAGCCGCTGGGCCATCCCCTTCGAGTAGTCGCTGGCCTCCCGCTCTGCGTCCGCGGGGTCGAGCCCGACCCGATCCAAGATCTTGGCAGGGTCGTCGTCGGCGTCTTTCGATTCGATAGCGTACTCGATGTGCTGACGGCCGGTGCGGCGCTCGAACACGGAGTAGCCCTCCGGGAGGACGCCGATGCGCTCGCGGGCCGTGACCCCCTCCGCGTGACAGTCGTGGCCGAAGATCTCGACCGACCCGTCGCTGGGCGACACGAAGTCCAGCAGGACGTTGATGAACGTGGATTTCCCCGCGCCGTTGGGCCCGAGAAAGCCGAAGATCTCCCCCTCGGGGACGGTGAGATCGACCCTGTCCAGGGCGACCACCGTCCCGTACCGTTTCGATACCTCCGTCGCTTCGATGGCGGTCATATGTCAATCGGCGAACCGAGCCGAAATAAAAGCGCGCGGTGGTTTTCCGACTCGGAAACAGTGGCCACGGGTCGCAGAACACTACCTCGTCGAGCGGATCACGGATGCATCGGCTGACCCGGTTCTTTAAATATCTGCGTAAGGAACTCTTACACAAGAACGATGAGTACTGACGAACCAGAACTGACGACGGTCACCTCGAAAGGGCAAATCACGATTCCGAGCCGGCTCCGCGAACAGTTCGGCCTCGAGAAGGGAACGAAGTTGATGGTCGTTCCGACCGACTACGGCCTCGTTCTGAAGAAACTGGAGCTACCGTCGGTTGCGGAGTTCCAGCAGCGCGTCGAGGACCGCGCCGACGAGGTGGACCTCACCATGGATGACGTCGATCAGCTGGTACACGACGCACGCGACGACGAGAAATGAAGGCAGTTCTCGACACGAACGTACTCATTTCCAGCGTCATCTCGACTGGCGTTCCTCACGCAGTCGTCGTCAAGGGGTTCGAAGGCGAATTCGATATCGTCGTCTCCGTCGAAACGCTCACTGAATTCCGGCGGACCCTGCTCAAATATCCCGAGCGGTTTCACATGAACGAGGAGGAAGTCCAGCAGGAAGTCGAGATGATACGATACTTCGCCGAGTTCGTCGATCCGGACGAATCTATTCAGACGGTCGAGGACGATCCGGACGATGACAAGTTCCTCGAAGCCGCCGTCGCCGGAAACGTCGACTACGTCGTCTCCGGTGACAGTCATCTCCTCGACCTCGACTCCTTCCGTGGGATCGATATCGTCGACCCGCGGACCTTCTACGAACAACTTACAAACTGATATCGCATTGCCAACCGAACCCTCAAGGCCGGTGACGTGGACGAACCCTGTATGCACGTAAGCGTCGTCGGCAGCGGCTACGTCGGGACGACCATCGCGGCCTGTTTCGCCGACCTCGGTCACGAGGTCACGAGCGTCGACATCGACGAGGAGATCGTCGCGGCCGTCAACGACGGCGAGGCCCCGATCCACGAACCCGGGCTGGACCCGCTGGTCTCGATCTACGGCGGTGACCAACTCCGGGCGACGACCGACTACGACGCCATCCGCGAGACCGACGTGACCTTCCTGGCGCTCCCGACGCCGAAACACGACGACGGGAGTATCGACACCTCGATCATGGAGGCTGGAGCCGAATCGATCGGCGAGGCCATCGCCGACAAGGACGGCTATCACCTCGTCGTCGTCAAGAGTACGGTCGTCCCCGGCACGACCGAAGACACCCTGACGCCGCTCATCGAGGACGCGTCGGGCAAGACCGCCGGCGAGGACTTCGGCGTCGCGGTCAATCCGGAGTTCCTCCGGGAGGGGACCGCAGTGGACGACTTCATGGAACCGGACAAGATCGTCGTGGGGACCGACGGCGACGCGCGCGCCCTCGACCGTCTGGCCGAGGTCTACGAACCGCTGGTCCTCCAGTGGGACGTGCCCGTCTTCGAGACCGGCCCCCGCGAGGCCGAGATGATCAAGTACGCCAACAACGGCTTTCTCGCCGCCAAGGTCAGCCTCATCAACGACATCGGGAACATCTGCAAGGAGTACGGCGTCGACGCCTACGAGGTTACCGAAGCCATCGGTCTCGACGACCGCATCGGCGAGCGATTCCTCCGGAGCGGGGTTGGGTGGGGCGGTTCGTGTCTCACTGGCGATCAGCGCGTTTTGGCGAAAGACGAGACGGGAACGAAGCTTCTGACACTCGCTGAGTTCTTCGACCACTTCGCAGCTGATGGGGAAATCGACGACGTTTCGGTGCTGAGTTACGACGAAGGCGAGTTCCAATTCAAATCGGTACTCGCAGCGACGCGGCGCTCGTACGACGGCGAACTTCACACGATCCGGACGAAGATGAACAAGGAGGTGACGGTGACCCACGACCACCCGATGGTGACCACCGAAGATGGGGAGTCCGTCGTTCGTGAAGCCCAGTCGCTCTCGGAGGGTGATACGGTACCGGTTCAGACGACACTCCCCTCGGATCCCGTGGGTTCGTTCGACGTTCTCGAACTCGTTGCGGAGTCTCCTCGCTTCGAGAACGAGAACGTATATCTGAAACCTTCGTTCGAGCTTGCGGAAGTCAAAGATCAGCTACGGGATCGACTCTCGGAGTACAACGAGCAGTTCAGCTACGACAAAGTCCACGAATTCACACGGAACAACTACCTCATTCTCGACGCGTTCCTCGAGTACGAAGGCGAACTGCCGTTCGACAGAACCGACCTCAGCCTTTACACGACCGTCGGCGGTGGACAGACGTATATCCCCGCGGTTCTCAATGCCAACGAGGACTTCTGGCGTTTCATCGGCTACTATCTCAGTGAGGGGCACGTCAACGACGACGACTCCGCACATGGCTCGAACACGCGGAAACGCATCTTCCTGAGCTTCCATCCGACTGACGAGGAAGAATACGTCACAGACGTGGAATCGTATCTGGATAGCCTCGGTATCAGATACCGCACAGAAACGCAGGAAACGGCGACACAAATCGAGGTATCGAGCCGGATCCTCGCGTATTTCCTCCGGTGGCTCGGTTGCGGGACTGGATCGTATTCTGCGGCCATCCCGGATCTGGCCTATCAGGAGAATCGTGAAAACAGGAAAGCCCTCCTCGCGGGGCTGTTCCGCGGTGATGGCCACATCGACTATAAGAACCACTCCAATGCAGTGGTCTACGATTACGGGTCAGTCAGCGAGGACCTCATCCAGGGGATGCAGTTCCTGTTACATAGTCTCGGTATCGTCCCTAGTTACAAAACGTCGGAATCGGCTAAGTCGACACAGCCCGCACACTTCCTCCGTATCAGTTCCAAGCATCAGATTGCGGCCCTGAAGGATATGTTCCTCTCTGCTGACCAGAAACGGATCCAGGAGCGGTTAGATCAGTACGTCGTTGACGTGGAACCGTCAAGCCACACGGTTGGTGATCGTGATACAACCGTCGACGTGCGAGAGATCACCGTCACAGAAGACGAAGTCGACGTGTACTCACTGGAAGTCGCGGACACCCATACGTTCGTGACGACCGATGGACTCGTCGTCCACAACTGCTTCCCGAAGGACACCGCAGCGATCATCCAACACGCCCGCGACGCCGGTTACGAGCCACGGATGCTGGAAGCCGCGGTCGAGGTCAACGACCGCCAGCCCGAGCGGCTCCTCGACCTGCTCGACGAGCACGTCGATGCCGACGG
The DNA here is from genome assembly GCF_900110215.1 of Halorientalis persicus. Lineage (GTDB taxonomy): Archaea > Halobacteriota > Halobacteria > Halobacteriales > Haloarculaceae > Halorientalis > Halorientalis persica. The sequence goes on from NZ_FOCX01000012.1 coordinate 29,032, forward strand.
GAAACGGATCGCGGTGCTGGGGCTGGCGTTCAAGCCCGGCACAGACGACATCCGCAACTCGCGGGCGATTCCGGTGATCGAGGGGCTCCGCGAGCGCGGGGCGGAGGTCGTCGCGTACGACCCCGTCGCGGCGGGGGAGATGGCCGAGCGGTTCCCCGAGATCGAGTACGCCGAATCCGCGGCAGCGGCGCTCGACGGCGCGAGCGGGGCCGTCGCCGTCACCGACTGGGACGAGTTCGGGACCTTGGACGAGGAGTTCGACGCGATGACCGACCCGGTGGTCGTCGACGGGCGGCGGATCGTCGAGCGCCGCGAGGGGATCACCTACGAAGGACTGACCTGGTGACGGTCGGTCACGGTGCCGCGACGCCAGTCGCATCATCAGAATCAACAAACGGGATGTCGATTTCGAGGCCGTCGTAAGCGAGGAGCGGCTTTTTTGGCCGCCCGTTGCTGTCGTCATCGAACTCGATCACACCGATATCTTCGAGTTCGGAGAGATTTCGATGTACTTGTTTGTAATCACGTTCGACCAGATCGGCTGTCTCGCTGATACTCTCGGGTTCGCGCCGGGCGATCAGTTCCAGTAACTCCAGATTCTTTGGGCTGAGGAGACGACTGAGTTCCGCGTACGACCCAAAGTTTAGAACCGGTTGTGCGTCGTCGAGATCCTCGCCTTCCTGTGCGGCCTCGATACGACGACGTGCCCGCTGATCGAGTCGGTCGCGTTCCCCGACAGTGACTTTGAGCGTTGGCATTGTGTGGACCTCCTGATGGCGTCTTACTCCGCCCACTCCCACGTAACCGGGGAGCGTTCTTCGGCTTCCCGCTTGAACCGATCGTACAGGGCCAGCATCCCCGGGAAGTCGATGGTCTCGACAGTTCCCCGGGTGTGACGTTCGTGCCCCTTGGTTCGTTCGTGGGCGTTGTCGTAGCGGAGGATGGTGTCACCACCGACCTCCCCGAGATGGAGCGCGTAACTCCAGCCACTCGGGTACGTATCGTCCTCCGTTCGACGGATAGTGATATCGACGACGTAGTCATCTTCGACATCCGTCCACTCGACGACCGTCGTGTAGGACGCCATCCGATGTTCTCTACTACTCCGCCTACCGTGATAAGCCTATGGACCGAACAACATAGGTCGGCACGAGTTTGGCCGAGGACACCGCTCACGATTTCGGTTGTTCCTCCGGGATAGATTCGTCGTATCCTGGCACCACAACCCCCAACCCAGGCATCCCGTGGCGGTACCAGAGGCCGACGGCGACGACGGTGAGTCCCAACTCGAAGACCGCGAGCGGGCCGAGATCGAGCGCGAACAGGTGGTCGAGGAAGCCACCGGTCGCCAGGTTGTACTCGATGGCGGGGATCAGTGGCCACCCCAGGAAGCCGACGTAGTAGAAATCGCCGGCCAGTGCGGGGTAGAGTGCGTCACCGAACAGGTGACCGACGTAGCCGATGCCGAACGCGACCGCGCTCTCGTGGGCGTCGAGCCGTTCCGCGACGGCCCACAGCACCACCAGGAGCGCGGCGGCGACCAGAAGCGAGTGTCCGAACGACCGGCCGTTCGGCAGGACGGCGAACTGCCAGGCCAGCGGCTTGTCGATCAGGTCCGGAAGCTGTGTGCCGGCTGCGAGCGCGACGACGGGGACACCGTGCGGTCGCAGGTCGAACCGGGACCGGCGGTAAGCGGTGTACAGGAGGTAGCCGACGGCGGCGTGTCCCCAGGGCCACATTACTGGGACGGACGGCGGCGACGGTGATACGGGCTTCGGATCGAAGCCCCCGAACTGGCGTACTTTTTTTTAGTATTACACGGAGTATTACTCGATATGAGCGAATCGACTCGGATCACGGAGAAGGGGCAGGCGACGATCCCGAAGGGGTTACGCGAGAAGTACGACCTCGAACCGGGAGACGAAGTGGTCTGGCTGGATACCGACGAGGGAATCGTGGTAAAAAAGCGGACCCGGACCGAAGGCCGGGGGCTCCTCGTACCCGACGAGACAGCCGAGGAGAAGCGAGCCGAAGTAGCTGAGGAGTTGGAACAGCGAGTGCGTAACCGCCGCGACCGAAACTACGAGGAATCGTAGATGTACACGGCCGATGCGGTCGCACTCCTCTGTTATTTGGTCGATTCACTCCCGCCCGAAGCCGACCGACTCTTCGCGGAAGCCGAAGCCGGGGAGACGGTGATTCACGCGCCCGGGACTGCACTCGCGGAGGTGCTGTACTCCGTTTCGCGGGACAAGAACGTTCGTGGCATTACACTGTCCGGGACGCCGGAACAGGCCCGGAGTGCGCTCGTCCGGGACGGACCAGTCGCACTCGCATCTATCGACGACGCTGAACTCGTGGAGTATGCGGGATTGACGGAGACGTTCAGCATCCACGCCGGTCTCGTCGTCGCGAGCCACAGCGCCAGGGACACCGACGCCATCATCACGTCCGACGGCGTCATTGCCGATTCGGACTACGAGACTGTCTGGTAACGTTCTCACCCGACCCGATTCCCGACCGTGACGTTGCGTTCGCTCACCGACACCGTCTCGGTCCAGAGGTCGTACTCGCCGGGGTAGGGGACGGTGACGGCGTACTCGCCCGCGGCGTTCGTCCGGACCTGGCGCTCGTAGGTGAACGACGCGCCCGGTACGTTGACCGATTTGGAGATGGTCGTCGTCGTGTTCGCCGGCCCGGTGCCGGTGATCGTCGCGCCGGGGACGAGCCAGAAGGCCTTGAAGTCGCCCCCGTCGGATGCGAAGACGGCGCGGAAGTGCGCCAGGCCGGAGACGGGTGACTGGCGGGAGCCAAATCCGTCGTGAAGGCGGGCGAACAGCGACCGCGCGGTCGCGTTCGAGTTCGGGGCTGATTCGGTGACGACGTAGCCCACCCGGTTGCGGTGGCTCCGGTACCACTGGGACTCGTTGCCCGACGTGTACAGCGTCCGGTACTGCTCCCGTGCGTACCCGTACGACCGGGATTCCCCGTTGACGAAGTAGTTGTACATCCGGTTGCGGCCCCACTCGCTGAGGACGTAGTTCTCGGGGTAGCTCAGGTTCGCGGCGGTCGCGTGGTCGTCGACGGCCGCCGCCGACTGGTACGCGCCGTCTTCGATGGTGATCTGACTCGTCTTGATCGGCGTCTGGAGGACACCGATGCCCCCGACCAGCAGGAACAGGGCGACGAGCAACCCCGCTTCCCGGACGGTCGGGAGTCGAAGCGTCGTCGAGCCGTCAGTCGGTCCGTCGTCGTCGGGTGGGGCTGTCCTCGACGCCCCGGTGTCGTCGGCGAACGGGCGCGGGACGGCCGCGAGGTCGACCCAGTGGGCCAGCCAGACGAAGCCAAGGCCACCGAACAGGGCGGTGAAGGCGGCGAGTTCGCCGACGAACCGGACCTGTACCGCCGCGAGCGCGAGGAAGTACCACGTGTAGACGCCCGCGACGAGCCAGGGTTTCGACCCCTCGGCGGCGCGCCGGCTCGCCCAGATCAGTGGCGGGAGCGCGAGGACGAGCACGAACCCGAGCAACAGGAACCAGGTGAAATCGCCACTGATCAGCGGCTGGGTTTCGACGATGTTTCGGGTCGCGAAGAACCGGTCCGCGCGCTCCCCCGCCCGCGCCCAGAAGTCGGTGACCAGCATCGGGACCAGAAAGACTGCCGCGACTGCTCCGACGACCTCCGCGCCGACCATCGTGAGGGGTGGCAACTCCAGTCGGTGGACGACTTCGCCGGCCACCAGTACGCTCACCGCTCCGACGGCGAGCAACAGTGGGACGGCGACGATAAAGTCCGTGTGCCAGCCCACTTCGCCGTGGACGAACTGGACGGCCAGCGTCGCGACCGCGAGCCCACCGAACAGCGGCGCGTTCGTCAGGAGTGGTGAGCGGTCCGCGGTCACGTCGAGCAGGACTGCCAGCGCCACCACCAGTGCCACCGGAACCACCAGCGCGGTCCCGTAGTCCCAGGCCAGGATCTGGCCGGCGACACCGACGCCGAGTCCCAGTCCCGCGAGCCACGCACGGGGGTCGCGGTAAGCGTCTTCGTCCCGGTCGGCGAGGACGACCAGCGCCAGGGCAGTCAGGACGAGCCACGGGTAGTCGAAGGCGTGGTGGTCGGCGAAGCCGAGACTCGTCCGGATCGCGTGGGCCGGCGTCGTCGCGAGGAGGACGACCGCGGCTAGCCCGACCCGGCGGTCGTCCGTGAGCCGAACGGCCAGGAGGTACAGCAGGAGTCCCGTGAGCAGCGCGGACGCGACCGGGTACCACGCCATCACGGTCCCGGCCGCGGCCGCTGTTCCACCGAACAGCCCCGCGAGCCAGTACAGCGCCGCGACCATGAGGGGCTCGCCGTGTGGTATCGGGATCTCGCTCAGCAGTGCGGCGTCGAACCCACCGCCCTGTGCCAGTAGCTGTTCGACGTGATACCGATAGAAGTACGGATCGTTCCCGGACAGGACGACCGCGCCGTCGCGGAACACCGAACCGTAGGAGAACACTGTCCGGAAGAGGACGACCACCGCGAGCGCGCCGGCGAGTGCACCGACCGCCCGCCGGTCCACGTCGACGGCGGGTAGCGACAGGTCAAGTTCCGTCCCGTCCTGCTCGTCGGTCGCGTCATCCGTGTTGCCGTCGAGTGCGCGCCGGGTCGCGTCGGGGAGGCGATACTCCCCGTCGACTTTCTCCACGAGATCCGCAGAAACGAGTTCGCCGAAGGTTCCCGAGTCGATCGGCACGTCCTCGAAAGTCCAGGTTTCGGTGTCGTCGTCGATCGGGCGAATGGATTCGAGTGCGGACGCCAGCTCGGGGCGCTCTGTGAGCGTCTCGGCGGCGTCGCGCTCGTCGGCCATACCGGGGCATCCGCCGTGGAGCGAATAAACCCATCGACAGGCGCTCCGTCGGGCCCGTACAGAAGCAGCGACCGACCGTCAGCCGATCAGTAGACGGCCGATTCGATGTCGTCGTCGAGGTCGGCGAACTGCGCCAGATACGCCCGGCGCTCCTCGCGGAGGTCCGCGACCTTCGCGTCAGCCTCGTCCAGATTCGTCGCCACGTCGAACGCCGACACGTCCATCCCGGGCACTTCGCTCGGGACGGTCAGCCCGGTCGTCTCGTCGTCGCGCCACGCGACAGTATCCCGGGAGATCCCTTCGAGCAGGGTAACCGTGTCGTCGACGCCCACGTCGCGACCGCCGACGGAGCCGGTGTTCAGGACGAAACAGTCCACGTCGAGGTCCTCGATCAGGTCGCGGAACCGGTTGCCCTCCTCGCCTTCCGAGCCCATGATGAAGGGGTTGGTTCCGACGACACGGATCGACTCGCCGGCCTTCGAGGGATCGCCGGCGCTGGTCTGGACGGACTCGCCGAGCATGAACGCCGCGGCGGCCTCGTCCGGATCCAGTTTGGCGACCGGCGGCATCACGGGGTTGCGCGTGATGAAGAAGATCTGGTCCAGGTCCGGAAGGTCGATCTCCTCGCCCGCCGAATCGAGTTCCGAGCGCTGGATCACCGCGCGGCCGTTGGTGGTGTGGTGGTCGCTGTCGAAGTCGACGGTGCCGTCCTCGGCCACGTCGACGTTCTCCAGCACGGCGGACTCGTCGGTCGCCGCGTCGTAGAGTTCGGGCTGTTCCTCGCGTTCGAGGCCGATGGTCTTGATGTAGAGGCCCTGGCCCTCACTGCCGGCGACGGAGCCGTCCGCGAGGAGTGCACACACGTCGTCCTGGAGCATCGTCGCGTCTTCCGGATCCTCCAGCCCCAGTCCGTGTGCGGTCAGGGTGGACTTGCCGGTCCCCGAGAGGCCGAGGAACAGCTGGCCGACGGTTTCGAGGTCGTCGCCGTCTTCGGACTCCAGACAGACGCGCTTGCTCCCCGCGTGGAGGCCCAGGCCGCCCGCTTCCTTCGCGCGCAGCATGAACAGCCGGAGGAAAGACTTCTTGGCCTCACCAGTATAGTCGCTGCCCAGGACGGCGGTGAACCCTTCCTCGGGGAGGATGCGGATGGCGGTCTCGTCCCAGTCGGGGACCTGGACCGTGACGAAGTCGGGCTCGGCGTCCGGATCCTCGACCGGTTCGAAGAGTTTGGCCACCGAGAGCGCGATGCGGCCGTACGCCTTCGGGACGTAGTATCGACAGACGTAGGTGTTGTCGGGGTGGCGACCGACCTGGCGGTCGAGGCAGAGCATCTCGTTGCCCTCGGCGAACTCGATGGCGTCCTCGAGGTGTTCGAAGTCGTCGGCGTCGAACTCGTGGTCGATCGCGTTTCTCGTCTTGTCTGCGTTACGCGACTGCTGGTCGCTGACGTAGGCGGGCGAGCCGAACTCCGTGGTCGTCTCCATCTCGCGGGAGAACTCCCGGAGCTGGTCGAGCGACGGATCGTAGACGACGTGTTCGGCCTCGACCGGGTCGGGTAACGCTGTGACGGGCTCTCGCACCGTGAATCCGGACTCGGACATCAGGCGTGCATACCACGGGCTCGGTAATAAGGTCGGGCCATTCGGTCGCGCTTTGGTTCGGTATACCGTCCCGTTACCTCTCGACGGACAGGTCGAGACGGACACGTTCTTTTCCGCGCGGGCCGACACCGCTCCTATGCGCCACTTTTGTCTGCTGGGCCACCGCGTGCCGACGACGCCCGACTTCTCGCTCGACGCGCTCCCGAGCGAGGCTGGCCGCCTCGACATCCTCTGTCGCGCGATCAGCGCTGCGTTCGTCCTCTCCCACGACATCCGTGAGGACGTGCGCGTCTCGCTGGTCCTGCAAGATGAGTTCACGATCCAGTTCGAGGGCTCCGAGCTACGCAACCTCAACCCCGACGAGCGCAGTACGGCCGCACTCGTCCGCACCGCGCTCGAACACCGCGAGGACGCCATCGGCCACATGGCCGCCGAGAGTTCCCCCGGCGTCTCGATCTCCCGGACGGGTTTCGAGACTACACTCTCTTCGGCCGCCGCCGACAGCACGGTCGTGCACCTCCACGAGGACGGCGATCCCATCGTCGACGTGGACCCGCCCGAGGACCCACTCTTCGTCCTCTCGGACCACGAGTCCTTCACCGACGCCGAGTCCGACCTGCTCGCGGAATACGCGGACCATCGGGTCAGCCTCTCGCCGCGGGCGCTCCACGCAGATCACGCCATCACGGTCGCGCACAACTACCTCGACACCGGCGGCTTCAAGCGATACTGAGAACCTGTTCGCCATCCGGAAGTTTAAGTACCAGACCGAGGCAAAGCCCGGATACGGGACATGGATCGGGGTGTACGAGGTGGGTGCGCGCTCCTGGTAGTGGTGGCACTCCTCGCGCTGTCGGGTGTCGCCGCCGGTGGGGACAACGAGCCACCGCTGGCGGATGCGGGGCTTGACCAGCAGGCGACGGCGGGCGAGACCGTCCGGTTGGACGCCACCGGCTCGCGGGACCCCGACGGTAACGTTACCGGGTACGACTGGTCGATCGAGATGCCCGGTGGCGGGACGACGACGCCCGATTGTGGGGCCTGTGGCACCACCTCCTTCCGCCCGGAGACGCCCGGGCAGTACAACGTGACGATTACCGTGACCGACGACGACGGTGCGACGCGCACGGACACGCTGTACGTCGAGGTCGATCCCGCACCGGGACCGTCGGTGTCGCTGTCCGGCCCGACCGAACCGACCGTGGAGGATGCGGGCTACGGTGATCCGTCGGGAGAGGCGACCTACGTCGCGAACTTCTCTCGCGGTGGGAACCCGGTCGATTACGTCGAGTGGCAGGTCGACGGCGAACAGACCGTGCAACGGTCGATCAACGACTCCGGTGTGAACTCGATCAACTACGTCCACAGCATGGAATCGACCGCGAATCACACGCTGACCGTTCGAGTCGTCGACATAGCCGGTCGCGAAGCGACCGATTCGGTGAACGTGTCGCCGCAGGTTCGGACTGTTGATCGTGGTTCTGACGGTGGGGACGACGGATACGATGGTGTGATGCAGACTGAATGGGGTGGTAGAACGATTACGTTCGAGGCGCCGACGATCGATACGAGTACCGGTGAGGTCGTCCAGCAGTCGGGTCCGAACCTTGAGCAGTTGAATGCTGTTGCAACAGCCGATCCGGGAGAAGAGGTACAGACTAAATTTGATGACGAAGATGGGAATAGTGGAAACCAGAATCAAGACAGTGTTAATGACAAATCAGATAATACAATTAATAATATTGTCAATGACGTGTTCCCTGGAATAGGCATACCAAATACATCTTCTGACAGTGGTGGTAGTAGTTCACAAAAAAGTTCATCAGACAATAGTGGGTTCGGGGGTATATGTCCAATATGTTAAAAAACCTGACAGTCGTGTTGATGGTGTCTGTAATGCTGATCACTGCAGGGTGCAGCGGTATAATCCCTGATAAAAAAGAAAACACAAACAATACAACTCAACATATAAACGAAACAACCATACCTTCACCTGTAAATTATACTGATAATAACAATACAGAGACTGAAAAACCGGTAGAAAAACCAGAAAATGAACACCGGTTCCGAGATCTGCTGAGGTCTGGGCTGAACAAAACAAATATAAAAGGTCTTAATTATAAGAAAAATAATACTACTTTAGATATCTCCTATTATGGGGACTTTAGTAATGAGTCACGAACCACTAGGGAACTGTCATTTATAGCGGCATCCTTCGCAGAAGTAGTCAATAAAAGCTACAATTCTAAGCCGGGTTGGGGGATATCACGCCTACACATTACTGGAAAGAGTGCTAACGATTCTGTGGTCTGGGACTCAATAATTGAAGATTGGTGGGCGATGAAATATATAAATGATGATTGGAGTTTCAATAATTATCTTGATGCTATAGTGGCCTCCGGAGAATTGTGGAATATTTCAACTGCACAACCGCCACACGATGGTGATGTGTATATTGACAATCTGGGTAGTGATCTTCAAAATCGTACTGATATTAGGGTACTTTCACTCGATAAACACGGAGGGGAGGCCTTCCTCACCTATGAAACCGATCATGAATTGAATTCGAGCCAGTATTTCGACGAGGTAGCCAACGTCGTCGATGTTTACAAGAACCTGACACTCCCACGTAGCCTCAATCGCACGGACGGCTGGTACGCGGGAGTCCTCAACATCGAGATCCGAAACGGCAACGACACGCTGGAGTGGTATCGGTATCAGATCCGGTGGGCTGAGGAACGAGTCCGGGGGGAGATGACCCGTGAAGAAGAAGCAGGTCGGCTCCGACTCTCCCGGTTCCTCGAAAAAGACAGACTCCGTGACGAACCTGATTCCGACGAGTAAACGCCCTATTCCAGAACTCCGGCGTCGTCCAGATACGCCTCGACGTACGGGTGCAGATCGAACTCGAACGGGGGCTGGAACGTCCGCAGGGAGCTGTGCTGGTCGTCCGGCTTGAATTCCGCGCCATCTTCGGGCTTAACGTGGTAGCCGATGGGGACGTAGTGCTTGCCGTCGGTGTCGTCGAACTCCGACGTATCGTAGAAGTGTTCGTAGACGCCCAGCTGGCGCTCGATCGCCACGCCACAACCGAGTTCGGATTCCGCGACGCGGGCGACGGCGTTCTGTAACCGCTCGTGCTTGCGGACGCGACCGCCGGGGACGAACCACTCCCCTTTCGCGGGTTCGTTCTCGCGTTTCCCGAGGACGACGCCGTCGTCGGTCTCGACGACGAGATCGACCGAGACCAGCGGGACGTTGCTGACCACTGTCTTCCACTCCGTCGCCGGAACCGGGCTGTCATCGCTCATATGCCCACTGACGACCCCCGTCTCTTGTCGATTGCCATCCGCCGGCCGTGGAGTCCGAACGGATACACGAACGACCGTGATAATTATAGACCGTTATAGTTATGTAGGTCCCCCTCGCAGGATGTGATGAGGACAAAATGACCGAACGGCCTCAGATCGAAACGACGGCTCCGCTCGTTCCCGAGATGCCCACGAACCGCGTCCGCACCGACGGTGGTCGCGCGGCACCGAAAACGTCCGGTAACGAGCTTGTAGACGAGGCCGACGCGCCGCTCGTTCCCGATCTCTCCTGATCGGCGCGATTCGTTTTTCCAGTACTCCAGTCGCGTAGCGACGGCGCTGTTAGGCGTCGATCCCGACGAACTCGATCTCGTCGGCGTCGGTGTCGAGAATCGCGACGCTACGGTGGTCTGCGGGCACGGTCGGAAAGTGTGCGCCGGGGTTGACGACGGTCGTGTCGCCCTCGGTTCGTTTCTCGGCGACGTGGAAGTGACCGTAGAGTACGTAGTCGTAGTCGCCGGAGTCGGCGCGTTCGTTGACGGTCTCGATGCCCTGGTCGCCGTGGAGAACGTGGACCGACGTGCCGTCGACGGTGAGGTCGGCCTCGCGACCGTGGAGCTGGCTCCCGTCGCTGAAGCCGTCGATGGTGGCCTGCAGGCCCTCCCGTTCGCCGTCGTTGTTCCCGAGGACGCCGTGGATGTCGAAGCCGTGGCCCTCGAAAGCGGCGAGGAGCGGCGGGGCGATGAAATCACCGCAGTGGACGAGGGTGCCGATTCCGCGGTCGGCGAAGACGGTGGCGATGGTCTCGGCGGCGCTGTAATTGTCGTGCGTGTCGGAGACGATTCCCACCTGCATATCCGTGGCGACGACCGGCCGGATTATGAAGGTTTTCTGGGTCGGAAAACGCGACCCCACCTTCATGGGTTCGCCACCGGGAGTTCTGGACGACTGGTCCCCATGACAGCGATCGAGACGACAGGGTTGACGAAACGGTACGGATCGACCACGGCGGTCGCGGACCTCGACCTCGCGGTTCCCGAAGGCGTCGTGTACGGCTTTCTCGGCCCGAACGGTGCGGGGAAGACGACGACGATGCGGATGCTCACGTCGCTGACCCGCCCCACTAGCGGCAGTGCACGCGTCGCCGGCGTCCCCGTCGAGGAGCGCGAACGACTCATCGAGCGGGTCGGCTACCTGCCCGAGGAGCCACCGCTGTACACTGAACTCACCGCCCGCGAACAGCTGACCTACGTCGCGGGGTTGCGCGACCTCCCGGAGGACGAGACGAGTCGGCGCATCGACGACTTACTCGACCGACTCGACCTGGCCGACGACGCGGATCGACGTATCGACGCCTACTCGAAGGGGATGCGCCAGAAGACGGCGTTCGTCCAGTCGCTGCTGCACGACCCGGACGTGCTCTTTCTGGACGAGCCGACCAGCGGGCTGGACCCACGGGCCGCGCGGACGATCCGGGAGATGATCGACGACCTCGCAAACGAGGGAACGACCGTCTTTCTCTCGACGCACATCCTGCCGGTCGTGGACGAACACGCGGATACGGTAGGTGTCCTCTACGACGGGCGACTGGTCGCGGAGGGGCCGCCCGGTGATCTGAAACAGCAGGCCGACGCCGGTGCAGGGGGCGACGCGGGCGGCGCGGGCGAGCGGACGCTCGAAGACGTGTTCCTCGAAGTGACCAGCGAGGACCCGGCGGCCGACGAGCCGACGCTAGAGGGTGCCACGGATGTCCAGTAGTGGCTGGGTCCGGCAGGGACTCTCGATCGGCCGGACCGAGTTTCGCCGGACGACGCGGTCACTTCGGGGTGATTCGGCACGGCTGGCCCTGCTCGGCGTCGTCGCCGTGCTGTTCGGCCTCATGGTCCTCGCGGGCACGTGGTTCATTCTACAGTTCGGCGACCAGATACCGGCGGGCGACGTGTCCAACGTGATCCGAGGAAGCGTCGCGATCCAGTGGCTGTTTGCGGTGTTCATCACCGCACAGCGTGCGGGGTCGCGCCACCACAGCATCGACCAGGAGTCGCTGATGCTGTTGACGGTGCCGGTCCGGGCTGTCGCCCTGGGACTTCTCAGTGCCGAGTGTTTCCGGGCGCTCGCCTACTTTGCCGTGCCCGTCCTGTTGCTGGGTGGGGCGTTCGTCGTGGCCTCGGGATCGCCGGTGATGGCACCGTTTCTGGCGCTTGCCGTTCTGTTGTTCCTCGCGACGGCGCTCGTGCTCGGGTTCGCGCTGGGACTGCTCGCCAAACTGCTCGTGGCGCGCTACCGCGTCGTCGCCGAGCACAAGTCCGCGTTCAGCTTCCTGGCCGTGATCGTGTTCGTCGGCGGGTACGTCGGCCTCCAGAACCTCGGGGGCCAGGGCCTGACTGCACTGCTGGGCTGGCTCCCGTTCTCGTGGATCGTCGATCTGGCGGTGATCGGATCGCCATTCTCCGGGTCGCTCCCCCGAGCGGCCGCGATCCTCGTCGGTGGGCTGGTCTGGGTCCTCGGCGGCGTGCTGATCGTCGAACGGCTCGGTGTGGCGCTGTGGTTCGGCGACACCGTCGAAGATGCGGTGGCCGCCGAGCAGGCACGGGTCGACACCGGGACCGCTGCCGACCCGCTCGCCGCCGCAGTCCGCCCTATCCCCTTGCCGACGATCGGCCAGCCGGCTCGCCGGGTCGCCCAGCGCTCCGTCGTCGTCGCCCGTCGCAACCCACAGCGACTCTCCTTCCTCGTGCTTCCCGTCGTCCTCGGCGGCGTCACCCTCGTCAACATCGCACAGACCGGCGTCGGATCGCTCCTGGCGTTGCTGCCGCCGCTGGTGGTCGTCGCCCTTCCCTGGCTCGCCGGGGCGGTGTTCGGCCTCAACCCCCTGGGTGACGAGGGCGCGGCGTTGCCGGCCACGCTCACGTCGCTCGCCTCGGGCCGGGACTACGCCGTCGGGCTCGCGTTACCGGGGCTGACGCTTGGCCTGCCCGTGGTCGTCCTCGCGACCGTCGCGACCGGGCTCGCCGGACCGTACGCACCCCTCGAAACCGTGGCGCTCGCGGTGATCGCGTTCGTGCTGACGCTGGCCGCGGTCGTGATCGCGCCGGCGGTCGGGATGGCGTTCCCCCGGTACGATCCGGTTCAGGTGGGGAGCGACCGCGAAATCGTGCCGCCGAGTCTGAGCGCCGTCGTGCTGTACTCGCTGACGCTCGGTGTCCCCGGGGCTCTCGCTGCGGCCGCGATCCTGGCACCGGCGGGAACGCGCCGGTTCCTGTCACTGCTCGTCGGCGGTCTCCTGTCGGTTCCGTTCGCCCTGCTCGCCGGGCAGGGCTTCGATCCCGCCCGTGGCGTCGTGAGGTGGCTCGGGCAGGTCGGGGCCGAGATCGCGACCGTTCCCGTGTCGGCTGTCCGCTGGGGTGGCTACGTCCTTCCGCTCGCAGCCCTGTGTCTGTTCGGAATCTGGGCGTTCCGGTCCGTCACCCGCCGATTTCGGCTGCACACACTCGACTAGGCCGGGCGGTGACGACTTTCGCAACCGTTAAAACTGGCGCGTGCCATCTCCGTATTGCTACTGCACGGGCCGGTGGGGTAGCTTGGTATCCTTCGGCCTTCGGGTGGCCGTAACCGCGATTCGAATTCGCGCCGGCCCACTTTTGCGCCGCGAACAAACTCGTGAGCGGCGCGTACGTGACTGGCGCGAATTCGAGCAGGGAAGTCGCAGCGCGAACGAAGTGAGCGACCGTCTTCCCGTGTTCGACATTCGCGCCGGCCCACTTTTCCACCGAACAAACTCGTGAGCCGCGCATATCTGACTGTCGTGAGCGGTGCGTAGATGTGGCCAGAACGTGTCCCTGTATCGCGGTCAGGATGACGATTGCCGGCGGACACTATCGGGATGGATCCGGGGTGTCTGACGCTCGTCTGCTTTCTCCGAGACAAATCATCAATTATTTCTTAATGACCGACCGAAAGGGCTCTATGAAAGTAGAGACTGCGGAGAGTCAATCGTTCTCCTACAAGGGAGCTCTCCGCTATATCGCCGTCGCCGCTGGCGTAATGGGGGCACTGTACCTCCCGGCGATCATCTTCCCCGATACGTGGTTTCGGGCACTCACGACCGTCATGCTGGTCGCCCTGCTCGGACTGACCGGTCGGGCACTCGTGTCGGCGCTGTTTTCGTTCAAGCGACCGGAGACGCCCGAGCTGACGCTGTCGGATTCCGAGTTGCCAGAGGTCAGCGTGGTCATTCCGGCGTACAACGAGGCCGCGGTGCTGCCCGATACGATCGAGGCGTGTCGGAATCTCGACTACCCGGCCGAGAAGCTGGAGGTCGTCCTCTGTTACGAGCGCGATTCCGTCGACGACACGGCGGCGATCTGTGAGGAAGCGGCCGCCGACGACGAGCGGTTCAAAGCGGTCGAGCGGGACGAACCCGGCGGCGGAAAGGCCAAAGCGACGAACTACGCACTCCAGTACGCGACCGGCGAGATAATCGCCAGCATCGACGCCGACCATCGGTTCAAGTCCGACGCCATCCGTCGCGCGGTGGCGTGGTTCGAGTCCGACACGGACATCTGGTGTGTCAAGGGTCGCTGCTACGGCGACAATCCCCGGGACTCGCTGTTGGCCCTGCACGCCACCGTCGAGCGCCACATCGCCGAGAAAGGCGACCTGTTCGCACGGGAAGTCTTCGGCGGGTTCACCATCTTCGGCGGCGGACAGGCCTTCTTCCGCGCGGAGATGTTCGACGAACTCGGCGACTTCGACGAGAGCGTCCTCGTCGAGGACATCGATATGTCCTCGAAGATCCACGACTTCGGCAAACAGCTCCGTGTCGATCCCTCGATCGTCACGTTCGAGGAGAACCCGGCCACGCTCCAGTCGTGGTGGAGCCAGCGCAAACGCTGGGCCCGTGGCTGGATGCAGGTCGCGTTCCGCTATCTGTTCCGACTCCCGCGCAGCCAGAACATGTCGATGCGCGAGCGGTTCGACGCCGCGTTCACGTTCGCCTACGCGCTCATGCCGGTCTTCGTCGCGTTCACGTTCCCGATCCTGCTGTTCGACATGGTGCGTGACTTCGCAGTCTCCAATCCCTACACCGCCTCGATCCTGACTGACATGGGTCTGCAGACGACCCTCCAGTACGGTGTCCCGACGGCGACGTTTTTCTCCCCGTTCGTCAGAAACGCGCTCTGGACCCTGCTCGCGGTCTCACCGGCTGTCGCGGCGTGTATGGTGTTCGTCCAGGACTATCGTGACGGCTTCAGTCACGACAGTCTGGAAGTGTTCGCCTCGTTCACGCTGTGGGTCTACCTGGCCCTCCAGAGTATCGTCTACGTCGTATCCTTCCTCGACGAGGTCATCTTCGAGCGGCCGAGCATCTACGTGACGACCGCCCGGGTCAACTCCCAGGCCAAGTCCGGCTCGAAGACGGGCGGCACCGAGACCAAGTCCGACTGAGCCGCTCGATTCTTTACCGCGCCGACCCTCGTCCCGTTCGATGGGCTATCATCACATCGATCCCGACGAGCTCGCGCCGTCGCCGGACCACCCCTGTGACCGTCGGTCGCTGGCCGAGGCGGCGGAACTCGCCCAGCTCGCGGCGGCGATGTACGACCTCGCGCCCGGCGAGGACCTCGCAACGACCTACCACTACCACGACCAGCGCGAGGAACTGTTCTACGTGCTCGCTGGCGACCTCCACGTCGAGACACCCGACGAGGAGTTCGTGATCGGGGCCGACGAGACGTTCCTCGTCGAGCCCGAGAGCCCGATCCGGCCGTACAATCCGGCCGACGCCGACGAGCCGGTCCGGGTGCTCGGTGTCGGCGCGCCGAAATTCGACATCGGGCGGCCGTACGAGCCCGACGCCGACGGCGAGTGAGTGGGCGGGACCGCCGAGCCGAAAACTCTCCCGGTGTACAAACCGAACGCCGATTGTCCGGTGTTTTACGGGGGCTTTTGCTCCCCGAGACGCTGGGGTCGGTATGACCGACGACGCCACCCACGAGTTGGCCTGGGAGACGCTGTACGGCGAGACGGCCTACATCTGCCCGGGGTTCGACATCCAGCGCGAACAGGTCCGCCTCCCCGACGGGACCGAAACCGACTTCGACTATCTCTCCGAGAGCGAGAGCGTCGTCGTCCTGCCCTTTAGGCCCGACGACGAGGTCGTCGTCATCGAGGAGTGGCGACAGGCCGTCAAGCGGGTCACTCGCGGCCTCCCCGCCGGCGGCGTCGAGGGCGAGGACGCCGACCTCGAAGCGACGGCTCACCGGGAACTCGAAGAGGAGACCGGCTACGAGGCCGACGCGGTCGAGCATCTGACGACGGTGGAACCGGCCAACGGGTTCTCCGACGCCGTGTTTCACTACTTCGTCGCCACGGGCTGTACACCGACGGGCGAGCAGGCGCTGGACCACGACGAGTCGATCGACGTCGAGACGGCCGCGTTCGACGACCTGCTGGCCGCGGTCGAGTCCGGGGACTGCCGGGACGGCCGGACCGCGTTCGGCGTCTGTTACTACGAACTGTTCGGCTGAGGGACGAGCCGGCCAGAACACAACCCTTAGGCCCGCGCCCGCGAAAGCCCGCGCCAATGGGCGACTGGTTCGAGGTACGCGACTACGACGCCGCCGGCCGGATCGGGGAGCTAACGGTTCCCCGGGCGGACGTGACCGTCGAGACGCCGGCGCTCCTGCCCGTAGTGAATCCCCACGTCAGGACGGTCGAGCCGGCCCGCATGGAATCGGAGTTCGGCGCGGAGATCCTCATCACGAACGGCTACATCCTCTATGGCTCCGAGGACGCCCGCGAGAGTGCCCTCTCCGATGGTCTCCACGATCTCTATGACTTCTCGGGCGCGATCATGACCGATTCGGGCTCCTTTCAGCTCTCCGAGTACGGCGAGATCGACGTGGATACCCGCGAGATCCTCGACTTTCAGCGCGATATCGGCTCGGACATCGGCACGCCGGTCGACATCCCGACGCCGCCGGACGTGAGCCGCGAGCAGGCGGCGGACGAACTCGCGACCACGCAGGAACGACTGGAACTCGCCGCCGAGGTCGAGACCGGCGAGATGCTCGTCAACGCGCCGGTGCAGGGCTCGACCTACCCCGACCTTCGGGAGCGGGCCGCACGCGATGCCTACGGGACGGATCTCGACGTGTTTCCGGTCGGTGCGATGGTGCCCCTGCTGAACGACTACCGCTTTGCCGACGTGGTGGACATGGTGGCGGCGGCCAAGCGCGGGCTGGGTGCGGACGCCCCGGTCCACCTGTTCGGCGCGGGCCACCCGATGATGTTCGCGCTGGCGGTCGCGATGGGCTGTGACCTCTTCGACTCGGCGGCCTACGCGCTGTACGCCCGCGACGACCGCTACCTCACCGTCCGGGGCACCGAACACCTCGAAGATCTGGAGTACTTCCCCTGTGAGTGCCCGATCTGTGCGAGCCACACGCCAGACGAACTGGAGTCCTGCGGCGACGCCGACCGCGAGCGCCTCCTCGCAGAGCACAACCTCCACGTTACGTTTGGGGAGATCCGGCGGATCAAACAGGCGATCCGCCAGGGGAACCTGCTGGAACTCGTCGAAGCCCGCGCCCGCGGCCACCCCACGATGCTCGACGGCTATCGGGCGCTGGGCGATCACGCCGAACAACTGGAGGCGACCGATCCGGCCACGAAAGACGCCTTCTTCTACCTCTCGGGGGAGAGCGCGGCCCGCCCCGAGGTCCTGCGTCACCACCAGCGACTCGAACGGCTGGACGCCGACGGCGAGATCCTGCTCACCGAGGGCGACACGAACGAGGCATACGACGAGAGCTGGCGGGTCGTCCCGCCCTTCGGCCCGTTCCCGCGGGACCTCTCGGAGGTGTACCCGCTCAACGCCGAGGTGCCCGAGCGACTGGACGAACGCGCCTACGCCCGGGCGGCCGACGGGGTGGCGCGGCTGGCCGAAGCCAATCCCGACGTGGACTTCACGCTGGGCCACACCGGCTGGCCCGCGCGTGCGCTCGACCGAGTGCCCGCGGACGTGGACACCTACGAACTCGGCGTCGACGACGCGTTCGGCGACCCCGAGGACGACGCCGACGAGACCGCCTGACCCGCGGCGCTACTGATCGACTCCTTACTCGAGTTCCCAGCCGGAACTCACCGCCTGTCCCCAGTGTTTCTCGGGTCGCCAGATCAGGTGGCCGTTCCCCCGGCGCTCGAAGACGGCCGAGTCGCCCGGTCCGACTTCGGTCTCGGGGTCGGCGTCGGCAAACTCCGTCCAGGGGACGATCTCGAGGTCGGACTCCGGATCGAGCCGGACCTCAAGGTGCTTGGCCTTGACCGCGTCCGACCCGTCGTGTGTGAGCGTCACGCCGGTGGTCGGCTCGTCGAACCCGCCGTCCTGGTACTCGAGTTCGAAGAAGGCGTCGGGCTCTTCGGGTGGTCCGGACGGCGGGTCGCTCGTCTGGCCGGTGGAGTCGATGTCTTCGCCCTCGTCGATCTCGAGCATGAGGTATCCCATGTCGCGACTGTAATCGGCTGAGACCGTGCCGGACACCTCGACGCAGTCGCCGGTCCCGAACCAGTCGGTGTTGAACTCCTTCCGGAGCGGCGTACTCACCTCGGCGTAGCCGGTCCCGTCGGCCACGATCATCTCCGAGTCCGACATCCGGGTGACCGTCCCGCGGATCGACACCTGGTCCGGGTGCTCCATGTCGAGCACGCTCTCGTACAGCGCCCCCAGTTCCCGGTCCCCGGGCGTACACTCCGGTTCCAGCACGCCGAAACAGCCTGCCGTGAGTCCTGCAGCCCCGACGGTCGCCAGTACGTCTCGTCGCTGCATACGCCGTCATGATTGGGAGACATACATATACGTTTTCCAATCACTTCTGCCGTAGACGTCACCGGACGGGCCGTCGGCGTGCCGGAAGGAAAGATACTCGGCCGCGCTCGCCCGAGACGGTGCCATGACCGATTACTTCGAGGTCCACGAGCGGGACGGGGCGGCCCGTATCGGGGAACTCCGGCTCGCGGACTCTCTCACCACGCCCGCGCTGGCCGACGAGGTCGTCACCGACGCGGGCAGTCTCTGGCCCGAGGACCGCGAGGTCCCCGACGGCGACGAATCGACGCTCACCGTGCTCCCCCATCGGGGCCTGCCGGCCGGGACACCCGACGAGGTCGCGGACGCATTCGCCGTCGACTACCCGGACGTGGACTACCCCAGCGCCGCGGTCGTCTCGCCCGAGACCGCGACCGATCACGGCACCGACGCCTACGTCCTCTCGAACGCCAGCGGTTACGCCGGCCACGCCGCCGCGTTCGTGGACGCCATACTCTCGGTGCGGGAGGCCACACCTGCCGACACCGCGCTGTATCTCCCGGGCGTCGCCACGCCCGCCAACGTCGCGACGCTGATCTATGCCGGCGTCGACCTCGTGGACACGGATCGCGCCGTCCTGCGGGGTACCCAGGGCTTCTACCAGGCGACCGACGGCGAGTACTTTCTCGAAGATCTGGACGAACTCCCCTGTGCCTGTCCGGCCTGCCAGCAGTCCCGCGAGGCGTTCGACCGCGAGGACTGTGCCGAGCACAACCAGCGCGCCCTGGCCGCGGAACTCGCGCGGGTCCGCCGCCGGATCCGCGACGGGTCGCTCCGGGACTACATCGAGGGGCAGGCTCGCCACGACCAGTGGCTCACCGCTACGTTCCGCCGACTGGACCAGCAGTACGGCTACCTCGAACAGCGCACGCCGGTCGTCCGCCGCGGGGAGATCACGGCCGCGACCGACGACACTCTCGGGCGAGTGGAGATCCAGCGCTTCGCCGAACGCGTGACGACGCGGTACCGCAACCGCTTCTCCAGCCCCCTCGTCCTGGTGCCCTGCTCGGCGAAGAAACCCTACAGCGAGTCACAGAGCCACGGCCAGTACCACGACGTGATCCAGTGGCGCGCCCACGTCGCCTCGATGACCTCGCCCATCGGCGTCGTCCCACAGGAACTGGAATGCACCTACCCCGCCCAGCACTACGACTCCGTCGTGACGGGGGAGTGGACCGCCACCGAGATCGAGTTCGTCAGCGACGTGCTGGAGGCCTACCTCCGGCGCAACGACTACCCCGAAGTGATCGCCCACGTCCCGCCCGAGGGCTACCGCGAGATCGTCGAGCGCGCCACGGCCGACCTCGATGTGGACCCCGTCTTCACCGTCGACGATCACCCGACGACCAGCGACTCCCTGTCGAACCTCGCGGCCGAACTGGAGGGGGAACTGACGTACCCGAAACGCGAGCGCGAACACAACACGATCCGGGCGATCGCAGACTACCAGTTCGGGGCTGGAGCCGGGGACGACCTGTTCGACGACCTCCGCACCGAGTCACGGTACCCGAAACTGCGGGTGACCGACGGCGACGGCGAGCAACTGGCGGCGATGGTCCCCGAGTACGGCGTCCTCTCGCTGACGCTCGCCGGCGCACGCCAGTGGGTCGACAGCGACGCGCCGGTCAAACGCGTCGAGATCGACGCCTTCGTGCCCCACGGGAGCGTCCTCGCGCCGGGGGTGGTCGACGCCACCGAGTCGATCCGGCCGGGTGACGAGGTGGTGATCGAAGGGCCGGCCGCCTTCGGCGTCGGCCGCGCGGCCATGAGCGGGCCGGAGATGGTCGAGTCGACGCGGGGCATCGCCAGCCAGGTCCGACACGTCGAGGAGCGGTAATTCCAGCACCCTGAAGCGGAAGTTTATTGCTGTCTTCTCCGGGAGAACCCCCTAGATGAAGCGCATATTGCTGACTGTGGCGGTCGCCGCGATGCTCGTACTGGCGGGCTGTAACGGCGGCGGCCAGGGGACGGCGTCCCCCAACGCGAACGAGACCGCGACGAACGGAACAGGGACCGGAACGCAGGCCGAGACCGAGTTGCGCAGTCCGAACGTGTCGGATTCGCTCGGCATCGACGTGTCGCCGGTCGGGCCGGGTAGTGGCGGCATGGACGCACTGTCGTCGGACCTGTACCCGCCGGGGGTCGATAGCTCCGGCGTCACCAACGCGACGGCACTGGTAAACAGCCACTTCGAGGCTGCTGGGGCCAACGCCGAGACGCGGATGGCTTTCACCTCCAGCGGCGGGACGCTCGGACTCGTCCACCGGAACGGCTCCGCCGGCGAACGGCTCCGGTACGTCAACGAGACGACCGGCAGAGCGGGGACCTGGTGGCGCTCCGGGTCGACCGTCGTTCGGCGAAACACGTCACAGTCGCCACCGGTCACCTACTCCAACGGTGAGACGAACCTCTACACGGGTTATCAGGTCCTCGGTCTCTTCCGGGTAATCCCGTTCGCCACGCTCAACTCGATGTCCCTGTCGGTCGACGGGACGACGACCGTCGACGGCCAGCAGGTCGTTCGCCTCGCCGTGGACGGCTTCAACCGGTCGGCCTCGAACTGGAACCTCAGGTCGGGACTCCAGGACCCCAGCGGCTACCTCCTCGCCACGCCCGAGGGTGTCATCCGCGAACTGCACTGGGAAGCGACGAACACGAACACGAGCCAGACCGAGAGCATGACCGTGACCGTCTCGGGCGTCGGTTCGACGAGCGTCACCAGGCCCGACTGGGCCGGCGACTACCCCGACGCCACGGTCTCGACGACCAGCGAGGGACAGGTGCTGGCGCTGACTCACGAAGGCGGCGACGCGATCCCGGCCGACACGCGGATCCAGGTCGGCCCAGCCCAGTTTGGCTACGGGAACGTGACGCTCAGCGAGTCCCTGGAGTCCGGTGAGACGCTCTACATCGTCGCCACCGGCCGGTTCGGTGACTCGGAGGTCACCGCGAGCGTTGGAAGCCAGCCCGACGTGCCCGAGAACGCCGCCTCGTTCTCCCGCCGGGTCCCGTCCGTGTCGGCGTTCCTCGACGGCGTCCAGCTCCAGTACGGCCCCGAAGTCGAGACCGAAACCGGCACGAGTACCGGCCTCGGCGCTGGCGCGTAACCACCCCGCCGGGACGTTTTAGTTCGCGCCACCCCTCGCGAGGGTATGGACGAGATCGCACTCGCCGTCCCCGAACCCATTCTCGACTCGCTCCCCGACGACGACGGTGCGGCCGAACAGGACATGAAACGGGCCGTCGAAGGCTGGGAGCGACGGATCAACCGCGCGATTCGCGACGAGTCCAAGGAGGACGCCGCCGGCTACGTCCTCGACGCCATCGAACTGTTCGAGGAGCGGATGGACACCTACGACGCCTTCGTCCCGGAGTTGCGGGCCTGGGGCCAGTCGCCGATCTACGCCATCTGCTGGCGCAACCTCATGGCCGACCTGATCGGGCAACTCTACGAACACGAGGAACTGGCCGACCGGCTGGATCGGGAGCGCAACCAGCGCGTCGTCGAGGACGGCATCCGCCTGCGGGATCTCTGAAGCGACGGGGATTTATGCCGGCTCCGCCCCTGTAGGGCGGTATGCACCTCGAATGCCGGTTCTTCGCCACCTACCGGGCTATCGTCGGGCAGAAGTCCCTCGACCGGGAGTTCCCCGACGGGGCGACGGTCGCCGAGGTCCTCTCGACGCTGGAGGCGGAGTACCCCGACCTCGAAGCGCAGTTGCTCGACGAGGACGGGACGATCCGGCCCCAGCTGTCGATCCTCAAGAACGGCCGGGACGTGACCCACATGGACGGCGGTGAGACGCTCCTCGAAGACGGCGACTCCCTGTCGGTGTTCCCGCCGGTCGCGGGCGGGGCGAGTGGGGTGAGCTGATGCGCCGCGAGGAGGCCTTCAGGGGGATCTCCAAGCGGCTCGCGGTCCACTACCTCGAGAATCTCGGCGGCGAACTCGTCGCGGGCGAGCGTGAGGACAATGCGGAAGCCGAGGTCGCCGGCGAGGACTGGACGGCCACGCTGTCGGTCGAGAAGGTCTCGGTCGCCGGCTCGATGAAGCTGACGGAGGTGTCGGTCGTCTTCGAGGGCGAGGACGACCTCGACGAACTCGTCGAGCAGTTCACGCAGAAAGCGATGCGAGCGGGTGGCTGATGGCTGGCGACCCCATCGAGGGGGAAGTGCTCGTCCTCGTGGCGGCGAAAGCGAGCGTCGGCCCCCAGCGGCTCCCGGACCTGGTCGACCGCGTGGCCGCGGATCTGCGCCCCAAACGCGAAACTTACACCCGCGAGTACGAACGCGCCTACGAGACCGACGACAGGACGGCCTTCTTCGTGGAGGACGGCCACTGGCAGGCGATTCGAGACCGACTCGATCTCGGCGAGCGCGAGGGAGACGCCGTGCGACGGGCCCACCACGAACAGTTGACTCGTGACGGCCGGCGACTGGGCCGGATCGAGGAGTTCGAGACAGCCCTGGAGATCAGAGAGTGTGTGGTGCTCGGGACCGAGGCGTAGCGGTGTCGGTCTCTCCCGCAACCAGATCGAACGCAACCGCGAGCGCCGGGTCCGCACCCCAGTAGACGAATCGGTACCGGCCAGCAGGGAGCCCGGGGCAGACGGTGAAGCGGTCGTCGGTCCCGCCGGTAAATTCCGTGGCGTCGAGTGGGAGCGTCCACTCGAATCCCTTACCGGGTTCGTGGAGAATCCCGATGTCGGTGTACGCGACTGGATCCTCGGCAGAGTGGACACGCACGTCTTGCCATCCCGGGTCGGTGCGAACCTCGAAGCCGAATTTTCGTCTATTCCCGGTCATCTCTTTCTCGTTCCCGGTGTTCGTCAGCGTGACCGTCGCTTCGTCGCCCCGCCGATATTCGTGTCTCTCGATCCGGAGCGCGAACGGGTCGCCGTTCTCGGCGGGACCACCCCACACGACCGAATCGTACCAGCTATCGAACCGCTCGGCACCCTCTCGCTCGCAGTGAAGTGGGTCCGGGATGCTCGCTGGTTCGCCGCTCGGGCGGACGTTTCCGGAGAGGGCGTCGGGTTCGGTGCCATCGCCGCCCCGCCCCGAACAGCCGGCGACGCCGACCGCGACCCCGACACCACAGCCTCGGAGCAGTCGCCGGCGCGTGATCGGCTCCATGTCGGCCATTCCGCAGGTCCGGGTAAGTGTCTTCTGTCAGTCCAGAAAGGCCAACAGTTCTTCGCTGACAGCCTCGGGCACGTCACACTGCACCCAGTGGCTGGCTTCGGGGAAGCGCTCGACCCGGAGGTCCGGAATCCACTCGTCCAGCCCCTCCGAGATGCCGACGCCGAGGGCGGCGTCCTGTTCGCCCCACAGCACCAGCGTGGGGACCGTAATCTCGGTGTCGCCCGGCGGATCGAAAACGCGGCGGAGGCCGGGCAGGGTGGCCTTGGCCATCGGGACGCCGATGCCGTCGACGTACGCGCGGTAGTAGTTGACGGCGGCGCGGGCGGCACCCGGGCGGGCGAAGGCCTCCCGGTAGCGCCGGATGTCCTCCTCGTCGAAGGCGTCGGGGTTCGCGGGCTGGTCGCGGAACACCTCGCCGACGGCGCGGGCCCCGCCCGCCGAGAGCAACCGTTCGGGGAGCCACGGCACCTGGAAGAACAGGACGTACCACGACCGTTTCAACTGCGCGAGGTCGAACTCGCGGGCGAACGCCGCCGGGTGGGGTGCGTTCATGACGGTCAGGCTGTCGAGTGCGTCGGGGCGGCCCATTCCGACGGCCCAGGCGATGGCGCCGCCCCAGTCGTGGCCGACGAGGTGGGCGGTCTCGCGGCCCTGGACACGAATCAGGCCGATCACGTCGCCGACGAGGTTCTCGATGGCGTAGCTGTCGACGCCGTGGGGTTTCTCCGAGCGGTTGTAGCCCCGGAGGTCGGGCGCGACGACGCGGTAGCCCGCCTCGGCGAGCGCTGGGAGCTGGTAGCGCCAGGAGTACCAGAACTCCGGAAAGCCGTGCAACAGGACCACGAGGTCGCCGTCCTCTGGGCCGGCGGCGACGTAGTGGAGGCGCACGTCGTCGACGACTGTATTGTGGTGTTCGAGGTCGATGTCGGCGAGTGAGTCCACCATCACACGCCCGCTCGCGGCCGAGTCACTAAGCCGCTCCGACACGACTGCTGGTTCTTTTCTATTTGCCGAGAATTAGCCACCATTTATATAATAATCGTTAACACACGTACGGTCGGAGCGACACAGAACTATGTCCACACGAACCCTCGAAGCGGAACTGTTCGGCCGTGAAACGCGATTCGAGTACTCCGATCACTGGATCGGTTACGCCCTGCTGGGGCTCCGGGTCGTGATGGCCTGGGTGTTCCTGCAGGCAGGCATCGCCAAGCTACTCGAACCCGACTGGACCGCGGCGGGCTTTCTCGCCAATGCCGTCCCGGCCGGAAATCCCTTCGGCGGGCTGTGGGTATCGCTGGCCGGATCGCCCATGGTCGATATGCTCGTGGTATGGGGCCAGCTCCTGATCGGGCTGACCCTGCTCGTCGGTGCGTTCGTCAGGCTCGCCGCCTTCTTCGGGGCGCTCCAGATGATCATGTTCTGGGCGGCCCACCTTGAAGGCGGGCTGATGGCCGGGTTCCCCATCGAACACGGCTTCTTCGTCAGTAGCCACATCGTCTACGCCATCCTGCTGTTCGGCCTCGGTGCCATCGGCGCGGGCCGGATCCTCGGCGTCGACGCGTGGCTCGAGGAGCAGTCGTTCGTGCGGTCGAACCCGTGGCTTCGGGTGTTCCTCGGATAGGCCGCATAGTGGGGGTTCGCGGTCGGTGCCGTCGCGGTGGCGGTACTGACGGTCGGTTTTTTCGCGGTCAGTCGTCGACGTGTCCTACCGGTCGCGAGCGGTAGCGAGCGACCGGCT
This sequence comes from Halorientalis persicus, assembly GCF_900110215.1. Lineage (GTDB taxonomy): Archaea > Halobacteriota > Halobacteria > Halobacteriales > Haloarculaceae > Halorientalis > Halorientalis persica. The sequence continues at coordinate 54,548 of NZ_FOCX01000012.1, forward strand.
TTTTCGCCCACGTTTTTCAAGGAGCGGTGGCGCGCCATGGGCGCGCCACCCGACGCAAAAAAAGGTGGTTAGTCGTCGCCGGGCGCGGCCGCGCCGGAGTCGCCCATGGAGACGCCGGTGCCGGGGCCCACGTCGATGTCGAGTTCGTCGAGTTTCTCGTCGGGGACGACGCCGTCGACCCAGTCACGGACCTCGTAGTACTCTTCTTTGAGCTGGTCGAGTTCCGCGAGCTCGCCCTCGCTGGCTCCCTGTGCGGGGATGGCGTTCTCGTGGCCCTCCACGAAGCGGTCGGGCAGATCGTCGTCGTCGCCGTCGAAGCCGGCGAGGTTGTTGTAGTACCGTTCCAGGTTGTAGATGCGTTCGCCGGCGGTCATCAGGTCCTCCTCGCTCACGTCGAGACCGGTCATCCCGCTGTACTGCAGGACGTACTCCTCGATGCCCTCCGCGAAGGCGTTGAACTTGCAGATGTCGAAGGAGTCGCTGATGGCGTGCATATCCTGGAAGGTGGCACAGAGCTCACCCTTGCCCTCGGGGTCGTAGGGGTCGACCTTCTGGGGGACGCCCAGGATCTCGGCGGCGGGGGTGTACCCGCGCAGGTGGCAGGCGCCGCGGTTCGAGGTGGCGTAGCCGATGGCCATGCCCTTCATACACCGGGGGTCGTAGGCGGCCATGGTCTGGCCCTTGACGGCCAGGGAGTTCTCGTGGGCGTCGAACGCCTCGGCGAGGTGGTTCGGGCCCTCGGCCATGTGGTCGGCCAGCTCGGTCTCGCGGTGGCCGATCCGCTCGATGAGGTCGATCATCTCGTCCGCGTCGCCCCAGTCGATGGAGTCCTCGAAGTCGAGTTTCCCCTCCTCGATCATCTCCATCGCCATCGCGATGGTGTTGCCGGTGTCGATGGTGTCCATCCCGAGGTCGTTACAGAGATCGAGCATCACCGCGATTCGGTCGCGGTCGTGGTGGCCCGAGTTCGGCCCGAGCGCCCAGGCGGACTCGTACTCGTAGGACTCCATCCGGACGTTCATCTCCTCGCCTTTGTGCATCGCCTGGACCTCGACTTCCTTCTTGCAGGCGACCGGACAGGAGTGACAGGTGGGCTCGTCCACGAGGATATTCTCCCGGACGTTCTCCCCGGAGACTTTCTCGGAGTCGATGATGCGCTCGCCGTCGCCTTCGGCGTCGGACATGGACTTCGTCGAGGAGTACCGGCCGTTCTTGGTCGGGAGGCCGTCCATCTCCTCGGTGACGTTCATCAGGACGTTCGTGCCGTACAGCGAGAGCCCGCCCTCGTTGGGTGCGGTCACGTCCGACTCCTGGATGACCTGCATGGCCTGTTTGTGGCCTTTCTTGAACGTCTCCGGGTCCTCGGGCTGGGGCATCTTCGTCGAGGACTTGACCACGACGGCTTTCAGGTTCTTCGACCCCATCACACAGCCGGTGCCGCCACGGCCCGAGGCGCGGTCGTCCTCGTTGATGATGCAGGCGTACTTGATCTCGTTCTCCCCGGCCTGTCCGATCGCCATCATCGAGAGGTTCTTGCCGTAGGACCCCTCGACTTCCTCCTCCAACTGGTCGCGTGTCTCGTGGACGCCCGTGCCCCAGAGATGGGAGGCGTCCCGGAGTTCGACCTCGCCGTCCTCGACGACGGCGTAGACGGGCTCGTCGGCCTTGCCCTCGAACAGCAGGCCGTCGAAGCCGGCCCACTTGAGCCGTGCACCCGACCAGCCACCGTGGTGGGAGTCGGTCACCTGCCCGGCGATGGGCGACTTCGTGCAGATAGCGATCCGACCGCTCATCGTCGTCTGTGTGCCCGTGAGCGGCCCGTTCATGAACGCGAGCAGGTTGTCCTCGCCCAGGGGATCCACGTCGGGGCCCTGGTCGAAGACGTACTTGACGCCGAGCCCGCGCGCGCCGATGTACTTCTCCGCGTCCTCGTCGTCGATGCCCTCGTACTGTACGTCCCCCGCGCTCAAATCGACGCGAGCGACGGTGTCGTGGAATCCTCCGAGGTCTGTCATAAGTTAACGTACCGTGATAACATAAGGGCTGAAGCCTGTTAGTCGTTCCCAGGCGGCAGTAACTGGTTCTGGTTATGTCCTGGCTGATAAACGGCCATTCATATCCGGCAGAACGGTATGGCGGCGCTACGTGGGTCCTCGGACGAGTCGTCGACGGCAGGTGGGCCGCCGACAGTCGGTACCGTCGAATCGGCTCGACACGGGCGCGCCGCGGTGAGGGATCCGAGGGGATTTGGCTGTCCGGCGATCAGCCATCCGTATGCAGTGGCCGCCCGGCCGCAACACGGCCAGCTCAGTCCGCGCAGTGCCTGCCGTCTGCTACGCCGTGATCGTGCTGGGTGCCTCGGTCGTGGAGCCGCCGGCTGGTGGGCTAACACCGACCGGTCCGCTCGGGCTGGTCGGCGTCGACAAGTGGGTCCACGCCGTCGGGTACGCGACCCTCGCTGTGCTTCTGGCGTACGCGCTGCGGGCGACGACGACGCGACGGCTGGTGGTCGTGGCCGCTCTCGCGATCGCGTACGGGGCCGGAATCGAGGTCGTACAGTCGTTCCTCCCGTTCCGGGCGTTCAGTCTCGCCGACGCGTTGGCCAACGCCGTCGGTGTGTCGCTGGTCGTGATCGTCGGCCTCGTGTCGCGGTGTGTGACACGAGTGAGAAGCGGTCGGTCGGGATCGGACTAGAGTCCGAGATAGACTTCCATCAGTTCCTCTTCGTCGGAGAGTTCCGCCGGCGACCCGTCGAAGGCGAGTTCGCCCGCGACGAGGATGTTGACGTGATCGGCCAGGCGGAGCGCGGCCGTCACGTTCTGTTCGATGAGGATGACGCGCGCGCCGCGGTCGACCAGCCGTTCGACGAGTTCGAAGGCGTCCTCGACCAGCGCCGGTGAGAGCCCCGCACTCGGTTCGTCGAGCAGGAACGTGTCCGCACCGGTCATCATCGCTCGTCCGAGACTCACCATCATCTGCTGGCCGCCCGACAGCGAGGACGCCCTGTCGCCCAGTTTGTCTTCGAGTGCCGGGAACGCGTCGAGGACCTCCTCGCGGCGACGCCGATAGGCATCCTGTTCGGAGACGGTGAAGCCGCCGACCCGAAGGTTCTCTTCGACGGTGAGCGTTCCGAAGACACCCCCGCCCTGCGGGACCGTCGCGATTCCCTCGCGGACGATCTCGTCCGGTGTGGCGTTCGAGAGGTCCACGTCACCGTACGTGATCGTCCCCTCCCAGATCGGGACGATCCCGTTGAGGGTCTTCAGCAGCGTCGACTTCCCGCTGCCGTTTGGCCCGAACAGGCAGGTGATCCCCTCGTGTGACTGGATGTCCACGTCGTGGATGACCTCGTGATCGCCGTAGCCCGTGACGATTCCCTCCGCGCGGAGGACCGGCGGGCTCGCCTCGCTCCGACTCGTCTGCTGTGGTGTGTCGGCGCTCATACTGGCACCTCGTCGTCGTCGGCCGATCCGAGGTAGGCCTCGCGGACGCGGTCGTCCGTGCTGACTTCCTCGAAGGTGCCCTGGACGATGTGTCGGCCCTGATCGAGCACCGAGACGGTGTCGACGATCTGTTTGAGGACGTCCATGTCGTGTTCGATAATCATGAACGTCGTCCCTCGATCGTTGAGTTCTCGCAGGTGTTCGAGGATACGATCGGCCAGTGCGGGATTGACACCCGCGGTCGGTTCGTCCAGCAGGATACACTCCGGATCGAGCATCAGTACCCGACCCAGTCCGAGGAGTTTCTTCTGGCCCCCGCTCATCCCGCTCGCGTCGTCGTCGGCGATGTGATCGATGTCGAGAAACTCGAGGATTTCCTGGGCCCGCTCGTGCTCGTCGACGGACTTCGGCGTCTGGACGGCCAGCATATTCTGCCGGACGGTCATGTTGCCAAACGGCGCGGCGATCTGGAACGTCCGCCCGACTCCCTCGCGGGCGATGCGGTGGGACTCCCAGCCGGTGATGTCGGTGCCGTCGAAGGTGACTGTCCCCTCGTCGGGCGTATAAAAGCCCGTCAGGGAGTTGAAGAAGGTCGTCTTCCCGCTCCCGTTCGGGCCGATGAGGCCGCGGATCTCGCCGCGGTCGACGCCCAGTGTGATCTCGTCGTTCGCAGTCAGTGCGCCGAACCGTTTCGTGAGGCCGTCGGTCTGGAGTAGTGTCTCGGACATGGTTACAGGATGTCGAATTTCTCGGCGAGTTCGCGCAGGTTCTGCTTGACGTCCTCGCGGCCGACCTCACCGCGGAGGATCCCGATGACGCCACTGGGCGCGAACAGCACGGTCACCATGATGAGCAGTCCGATCAGTGGCAGGTAGATCGTCGTGTTCCCGAGGAACAGCGAGGACAGGCGGTTGAGCAGGAAGATCAGCACCCCGCCGATGATGGGGCCACCGATGGTGCCCAGTCCGCCAAGAAGCGCCATGATGATCATCTGGTCGGTGATGATCGGCGCGAGCACGTCGTTCGGGTGGATGAACGTGATGTAGTACGCGTTCGCACCGCCGAACAGCGCGGCGATGACACACGAGATGACGTACACCCGCCGCTTGATCTTCGTGGCGTCGATGCCAAGCGACTGGGCGGCGTCCTCGTGGTCCCGGATGGCCTTCACCCGGAAGCCGAACTCGCTGTGCTCGAAGAGGAAGTAGGCCAGCGCGATGGTCCCCAGCGTGAGTACCATCATCAGGTAGTAGAAGAACATCTCGTCGGGCCAGCCGACCAGCGGGATGCCGGACGTGCCGGGGCCCGTCGGGAACGTCATCCCGTAGGTGCCGCCGGTGATCTCCAGGATGAGCGCGAGTTCCTTGATCGCTTCCGCGAACGCCCAGGTCGCGATGGCGAAGTAGGCCCCGGAGAGTCGGAGTGTCGGGACGCCGACGACGTAGGCCAGCACGGCACAGAACACACCCGCGATCAGGAGACCGGCGACGAACGGCAGTTCGAGTTCGACCATGACGATCCCGGTGACGAACGCGCCGACGCCGAAGTACGCACCGTGGCCGAAGTCGAGGTACCCGGCGTAGCCGCCGATCATGTTCCAGGACTGGGCCAGGCCGATCCACATCAGCGCGCCGAGCGCGATGCGCGTCCAGAACGTGCTAAGCGCGAACGGCAACACCGCCAGGACGACCGCGCCGATACCGAACAGCCAGAGGTGCGCGTCGTCCCGTCCGAGCAGCGCCTGGAACCGGTCACGAACCGTCAGGTCGTTTTCGGTTCCCACGTCAAGCCACCTCCCCCTTGCCGAGCAGTCCTTCGGGCCGGACCAGCAGGAGCACGTAGATCATCCCGAACAGGACGAAAAACACCAGCTCGCCGCCGAGGTAGACCGCCGTCAGCGACTGGGCCAGTCCGAGGACGATCCCGCTGATGATGATGCCGGGCAGGTAGCCAAGCCCCGCGAGCACGATCATGAAGAACGCGAACGCGGTGTACTGCAGGCCCATCCCGGGACCGGCCGAGTAGATGAGACCGATGAACACGCCACCCGTCGCCGTCAGGCCGGCGTAGACCCCGTAGGCGATGGACTGGTAGCGGTTGATGTTGACGCCCATCAGGCGGGCGATGTCGCGGTCCTCGGCGATGGCCCGGATGGCCGTCCCGCCGGTCGTCCGGTAGAGGTAGTACATGAACGCGACGAGCGAGAGCACGCCCACGACGGCGGTGACGACGCGCACTTCCGGGAACGTCCCGAGCCCGCCGATCTCGATGCCGCCACTCAGGGCGTTGGTCGGCACGTTGCGCGTGTTCGGGCCGAAGATCGTCAGGATCGACCCGCGCATGAAGGTCGCGAGTCCGAACGTGAACACGAGTCCCATCAGCAACGGCATCGGTCTGTCGCCCGTCGTCACGTGGTGGATGAACGGCTGGATGACGACGCCCACCAGGAAGAAGGCGACGAACGCCAGCGGCACCACCAACAGCCCCTCGCCGCCGACCATCGGGGCGACGATGGCACCGGTAAAGGCCCCGAGCATCACGTACTCACCGACGGCGAAGTCGATGATCTCCAGGACACCGAACACGAGCGCGAAGCCCACGCCGACGGTAACGTAAATGCCCCCAAGTAGCAGGCCGTTTATAATCGACTGACTGAGGAGTTCTGTGGAGACCATCGTCTCACTCACTGACGGGGTAGTTGGCCTCGGACGCGGACGCGGACGAACCGACGACCACGGCCTCGTCGTCGTCACCCTGCAACTGGACTGGGAGCGGACTCGTCGTCGTGTTGTTGTGGTAGAAGTCCCCCTCCTTGTCGAAGGTCACGTCGCCGTAGAAGGTCTGGACCTCGATGTCCTCGAGGATACTCACGAGCTTGCTCTGTTCGGTGTCCGACAGCGGCGGGGCTGCGCCCAGTTCTTCGAGTGCCTGCTGGTAGACGATGCCCGCAGCGCTCGAGGCGGCCTGGGTGTAGTCCGGCGACTGGTCGAACTCGTCCCGGGCGGCCTTGGCGTAGTCCGCGGCGGAGCCGAACAGCTTGCCGCCGGTCCGCTCGATGCTCGGGAGCCACACCGTCGCCCCGAACGTCCCCGAGGCGTCGCCGCCGAGCCCGTCTTTGAAGTCCGACGTGTTCACGCCGTAGTGACAGAAAAAGCCGTTCGGATCGTAGTTCAACTGGTCCGCTGCCTTCAGGAGGCTCACGTGGCTCCCGATGTGTCCGCCGTGGAAGTGGAGGTCGGGATCCTCGCTTTTCGCGCTACTGACGACGCTCGTCCAGTCGGTGTCGGACGGGTTCAGGTCGTAGGCCAGCACCTCGACGCCCTTGTTTTCGGCCGCGTCACGCATCGCGCTCGCCGTTGCCTTCGAGAACGGTCCGTTGACACCGCTGACGTACACGGACTCCGCAGTTGGATCCAGCGAGAGGATCTCCTCGGCCGCCTGCCGTGCGATCAGCGTCACCGTCGGGACGGTCCCGAACGTGTGCTTGTACTGTTCCTCCCAGATGCGCGGTGACTCGGCACTGCCGGAGATGTGTGGCGTCTGGTTTTTCTCCATGATGGGCGCCACGGCCAGCGTGACGTTACTGGAGTACGGTCCCAGAACCGCGTCGACCTTCTCGCTGGTGATCATCTGTGAGGCCGCGTCCGCACCCGTACTCGGGTCGGACTTGGCGTCCGCGTAGGTGAGTTCGACCTCGTAGCTGCTGCCGTCGACCTCGATACCGCCGTTCTCGTTGATCGTCTTCTTCCAGAGGTCGTACCCACGCCGGGTAACCTCGCCACCGAAGCGGAGGTCCCCAGACAGGGACGTCACCACGCCGAACTTGAACTTGTCCCCGCCTCTGTCCGAGCCGCCACCGAGACAGCCGGCCACGCCCGTGACACCGAGTGCTCCCGTCAGTCCCGCCGCCTTCGTGAATTGCCGCCTGTTCACCGTATTCTTGAGGTTATCTCGCATACTGATTCCTCATTTTGCACCATACTATATAATAGTTTTGCAGTTTCGAACTCTATTCAGCATTGCACGGCAATATAGAACTGAAACCAATAGACCGTATCCTCTCGCGACGGCGGATTCGTGTCACTTCGCGTCGCGACGACGCGACGGTCCCGCTATCGTCAGAAACAGAACTCCATTTCGGGAGAGAAGAATAATTCGAACCAAATACGAGTTTAGCGCTAAAAAGCGAACTGAATCCGAAAAATTATTGGTTTGAGCGTGTGACGGTCGTCCTATGCTCGATTACTACGGTGTGGAAGCGGACCTGTCGGAAGAAGAGCGGATGATCCAGGAGTCGGCGCGGGAGTTCGTCGACGAGAAGGTGCGACCGGACATCGGCGAACACTGGATCGAGGGCACCTTCCCCAAAGACCTGATCCCGGAGATGGGCGAGATGGGCTTTTACGCGCCCAATCTCGAAGGGTACGGCTCACCAAACGTCAGCGAGAAAGCCTACGGCATCCTGATGCAGGAACTGGAGGCGTGTGACTCGGGGCTGCGCTCGATGGCCTCCGTGCAGGGCGCGCTGGTCATGTACCCGATCCACGCCTACGGCAGCGAGGAACAGAAGGAACACTGGCTGCCCAAACTCGGTTCGGGCGAAGCGGTCGGCTGTTTCGGCCTCACGGAGCCGGAACACGGCTCGAACCCCACCGCGATGGAGACCCGCGCCGAGGAAGCCGACGAGGGCTACGTCCTGAACGGCTCGAAGACCTGGATCACGAACTCCCCCATCGCGGACGTGGCCGTCGTCTGGGCGCGGGACCAGACCGACCCCGACACGCCCGTCCGCGGGTTCCTCGTCGAGACGGATCGGGACGGCGTCAGTACGAACAAGATCGACGAGAAGCTCTCCCTGCGGGCGTCCATCACCGGCGAGATCGGCCTCAACGACGTGTACGTCCCCGAGGAGAACATCCTGCCAGGCGTCGAGGGCATGGGCGGCCCGCTCGGTTGTCTCACGCAGGCGCGCTACGGCATCGCCTGGGGCGCCATCGGGGCGGCGCGTGACGGCTTCGAGACGGCGCGGGACTACGCCACCGACCGCGAGCAGTTCGGCGGCCCGATCGCCCGGTTCCAGCTCCAGCAGGACAAACTCGCGGAGATGGCCACCCAGATCACCCTCGCCCAACTGCTCGCCCACCGACTCGCCGACCTCAAGGAACGCGGCGACATGCGCCCCCAGCACGTCTCGATGGCCAAGCGCAACAACGTCCGGATGGCCCGTGACCAGTCCCGCATCGCCCGCGAGATGCTCGGCGGCAACGGCATCACCGCCGACTACTCGCCGATGCGCCACATGGCCAACCTCGAAACCGTCTACACCTACGAGGGCACCCACGACATCCACACCCTGATCCTCGGGGAGGATCTGACCGGGTTCGCAGCCTACGAGTGAGTCATGACTGGCGAAGCACGCACTCCCGACGGTGACGACCAGCCCCTCGACGGACTGACCGTCCTCGACGCCTCGCGGGTCCTCGTGGGCCCGTTCTGCACGATGCAACTGGGTGACCTCGGCGCGGAGGTCATCAAAATCGAACGCCCGGACGGCGGCGACCAGACCCGCGGCTGGCACCCGCCGACCTACGGCGAGGAGAGCGCCTACTACGTCAGCATCAACCGCAACAAGCGCTCGCTGACGCTGAACCTCGCCAGCGAGGAGGGGCGCGAGGTGTTCCGTGACCTGGCGACGGAGGCGGACGTCCTCGTCGAGAACTTCCGGGTCGGAAAGATGGAGGAGTGGGGGCTGGACTACGGGACGCTCAGCGAGGCCAATCCCGAACTCGTCTACTGTTCGCTCTCGGGCTACGGCGAGTGGGGCCCACAGAAAGACCGGCCGGCCTACGACATCATGATGCAGGCCGAGGGCGGCCTGATGAGTATCACCGGCGAGGAGGACGGGCCGCCGGTACGCGTCGGCGTCGCCATCGCCGATATCGGGGCCGGGATGTACGCCACACAGGCGATCCTCGCGGCCTTGCTCTACCGTGAACTCGGCGACGGCACCGGGCAGAAAGTCGACGTGAGCCTCCTCGACGGCCAGGTCGCCTGGATGAGTTACATGGCGTCGTACTACTTCGCGACCGACGACCCGCCGGGTCGCATGGGGAGTAAACACCCGACGATCGCGCCCTACCAGGCGTTCGAGACCAGTGACGGCTACGTCGTCGTCGCGACCGCCTCGGAGAACCTCTGGCCGAAGTTCTGTCGGGCACTCGACCGCGAGGACCTGATCGACGACGAACGCTTCGCGGTCAACGCCGACCGCGTCGCGAACCGGTCGGAACTCGATCGAATTCTCGACGAAGAGTTCGAACAGTATTCGACCGCCGAGGCCGTCGCGCGGATGGAGGAGGCCGGGGTCCCGGCCAGTCGCGTCCGCGACATGGAAGACGTGTTCGAGAACCCGCAGGTCCAGGCCCGGAATATGCACCGGACCGTCGACCATCCCACGATCGGGTCCATGGAGATGGCCGGCAGTCCGATGCACTTCTCGCAGACGCCGACCGAGATCGACCGACACCCGCCGCTTTTGGGGGAACACACCGAAGAAGTCCTCCGGGAGTTCGGGTACGACGACGAGACGATCGCTGACCTCGCCGATCGAGACATCGTCTGAGCGGGGTCTCCGGCGTCGTTCGACCGGACGCGGCTCTAGTCGGCGAGGGCTTCGATCAGCGTCTCGATCTCGAAGTCGTTGAGTGGGTTCTGTTCGTCTTTGACCGTCGTGATGACGAACTTCGAGGAGGTTCGTTCGATCTCCTCGATCGCCTCGTAGTCCTCGACGAGCGATTCGACCATCTCGCGGTTGGCGACGTGCGCGATGGCGACGAAGTCGGTGTCGCCCATCGTGAAGTACACCTGATTGACACCCTCGACGGCGGCGAGTTTTTCGCCGACGCTCTCGTGGTAGCCCTCCTCGAACTCCGCCCAGATCTCCGAGATGAGCGTGATGGAGAGCCCGACCTTCTTCAGGTCGATGTTGTAGAGGTCGTTGGTGATGACGCCGGACTCGCGAAGCTGGTTCAGCCGGTAGTGGACCGTCGATTTCGGGATCCCGGTCGCGTCTTCGATCTCGTCCGGGCTCGCTGTTCCGTCTTTGGCGATCGTCGTCAGAATCTGAATGTCCTTCTCATCCATGGGCGACTTCTGAATACCATCCAATGATTGGGCGAACATACAAATGTATACTGATTGGGCTGCTGTCCGAGGGGGTCGGGCCGGGGTCGTCGGCGGCGGTCAGGGCGCGCGTCGCTCGATGGACTCGCAGATGATGTCCATGCCCGCGGTGGCCTGTTCCTGTGTGAGTACGAGCGGCGGGATCAGCCGCAGGACGTTCCCGTGCCGGCCGGCCGACCACACCAGCACGCCGCGCTCGTAGCAGTCCTGTTGAATCGCCTTGACGAGCTCCTTGCCCGTCTGTTCGTCGGCGTCTGCGAACTCGGCACCGACGAACAGGCCGCGACCGCGCACGTCGACGAGTCGCTCGTTCTCGCCGGCGGACTCGCGCAGGCGGTCGCGGATGTAGCTCCCGACGTCGCGTGCGTGGGCGAGCAGGTCGTTGTCCCGGATGTACTCGATCGCGCGGACGCCACCGACCATCGCGGGCGCGTTGCCACGGTAGGTGCCGACGTGGCCGCCGGCCTCCCAGGTGTCCAGATCCTCGTGATACATCGTCCCCGATAGCGGCAGGCCGATTCCGCCGATGGCCTTGGCCATGGGCATCGCGTCGGGCGTCACGTCGTAGTGATCGCTGGCGAACCACTCGCCGGTGCGGCCAAAGCCGGTCTGGATCTCGTCGACGATGAGCGGGATGTCGTTGTTCTCGGCGATCTCTTTGAGTCCCGGGAGGAATCCTTCCGGCGGGGTGACGATCCCGCCCTCGCCCTGGATCGGCTCGACCCAGATCCCTGCCGGGTTCGCCAGCCCGCTGTATGGGTCTTCCAGCAGTTCGCGGACGTTCTCCAGTGCCCGAGCGCTGGCCTCCTGTGGGTCCAGTCCCTGCTGGTGTGCGTAGGGATAGGGCACGTGGTGGACGTTCGGCAGCATCGGCGCGTAGTCTTCCTTGTACTTCTTGCCGGCAGTCAGACTGAGTGCGCCGGCGCTCCCACCGTGATACGCGCCGCGGAACGCGATGAGGCCGTCGCCGCCCGTGTTGTACTTGGCGAGTTTGATCGTCGCCTCGATGGCGTCACTGCCCGTCGGCCCGCCGAAGACGACGCGGTTGTTGTCCGGCAGCGCGCCCGGCGCGATGTCGTTCAGCGCCTCGATCAGGTCCAGCCGAGCCTCCGTCGGGAAGTCGATGGTGTGGGCGACCTTCTCGGTCTGTTCCTGTACCGCTTCCAGCACATATGGGTTCGAGTGCCCGACGTTCAACACGCCGATGCCGGCGAAGAAGTCGAGGAACGTGTTCCCGTCCGCGTCACGGATCGTCGCGCCTTTGGCCTCGTCGATGGCGATCGGAACGACCTTGGGATATGCGACCGCGCTGCTGTCGATCTCCCGCTGCCGTTCGATGAGCCGCTTCGACTTCGGCCCGGGAATTTCCGTCTCGACCGTCGGCTCCTGTGCGAAGTGAAGCTCGTCGAACGCCTGTTCTACAGCCATAGTGGCACAACATCCTACTAGATACTAAAACTTTGTATTCTGTCCAAGATAGCTCTATATTACTGGACAGAATCTATTACAGGGTCGTGGTGACCGCTCCGGTGTGGGACCGTTCCACCGGCCCTATCTGATTGAACGAAGTTCTACTATCTATAGAAATATTGGATCGAATTCTACCAACCGCGTAGATTTAATATCGAGTATCCACATCGGACGAGTGATGCTGCACACAGAGGGTGACCTCCTGTCGATCGACCTGACGGCCCAGCGCACGGAAACCGCGTCGATCGACGGTGTTCTCGAATCGTTCATCGGCGGGCGTGGCGTGGCGACGCGACTGGCACACGATCGGATTCCGTTCGACGCGGATCCGTTCGGCCCGGACAACCGCGTGTATTTCACCACGGGACCGATGCAGGCCTCGAACATGAGCTTCACCGGCCGGACCAACTGTACCGCGGTCTCACCGTTGACCGATGGGCTGCTCTCCTCGAACGCCGGCGGGTTCCTCTCGCGCAATCTCGCGGCCACGGGCTACGGCGCGGTCGAGTTCCACGGCGCGAGCGACGAACTCGTGGCCGTCCACGTCTCGGACGACGGCGTCGAGTTCGAACCCGTGCCGGAACTGGCTGGTGCGGAAGTCCCCGAGACCGTCGCCGCGCTGACCCAGCGGCCGGATCTGGACGTCGACAACACGGCTGTCATCGGGCCGGCGGGCGAGAACGAGGTCCGCTTTGCCTCAATCATGACCTCCGAGACGCGTGCGTTCGGCCGGGGCGGCCTCGGGGCGGTACTCGGGGCCAAAAACGTCAAGGCGATCACCTTCAGCGGCGACGCCGCGCCCGACATCGAGGTGCCCGAGATGCAGATGGACGTCCACCGCGAGGCGGCGACGAGCGACCACATCATGAAACGACAGGGGACCACGAGCGTCACCGAGTACGCCAACGAGGTCGAGGCGCTGCCGACCCGGTACTTCTCGGAGCTGTCCTTCGAGGGTGCGGGAGACATCGGCGGCGACGCCGTCGAGCGCAAGAAATTCGAGAAAGGGACCTGTTCGGCCTGTGCGTTCGCGTGCAAACTGCCCACGAAAGACGAGGAGTCGGGTATCGAGACGGAAGGCCCGGAGTACGAGACCGTGATGGCCTTCGGGTCGAACGCGGGTGTCGACGACGTGGTGGACGTGATGCGCTCGAACGAGCAGTGTGACCGCTACGGCCTCGACACGATCAGTACCGGCGACGTGGTGTCGGCCTATCTGGCGGCCGAAGACGAGTTCGGCAACGTCGATCTCATCGAGGAGCTGGTCGAGAAGATCGCCCACCGCGAGGGCGAGGGCGACCTGCTCGCGGAGGGGATCGACCGCATCCACGACGAACTGGGTGTCGAGAACTGGTCGGTCAAGGGCATGGAGTTCCCCGCCCACGACGGCCGCACGCTCAACGGGCAGGGCCTCGGCTACGCCACGGCCAATCGCGGGGCCGACCATATGTTCGCGGTGTTTTACTCCTACGAGTATCCGCTGGTCGACGAGGACGACGCCGTCGACCGCGAGGGACTCGACGGCAAACCCGAACTGCTCGTCCGTCAGGAGAACCAGCGCGCACTCGAAGACTGCGGGATCATCTGCCGATTCTCGCGTGACTTCCTGACCCACGACCGGCTCGAAGCGCTGTTCGGCCGGGACATCAACGCCCTGCTGGCAGTGGGTGCCGAGGTCATCGCGCTCGAACGCCACTTCAACAACCAGCGCGGCTTCGACCGCGCCGACGACCGCTTGCCCTACGACCTGCCCGGATTCGAGGACGCCCTCGACGAGTACTACGAGATCCGTGGCTGGCGTGCCGACGGCACGGTTCCCGACGAACCCATCGTCGCCGGTGAGTAGCGCCGTGTCTCAGGACTCCCCCGACGTGGTCGTGTTGCGGGAAGGCACCGAGGGGCTCTCGATGCGTGACTACGCCGCGGAACTCACCGACCGCCTCCCCGAGTACACCGTCGCACACGCCCGAACGCCCGACGCCGAGCGCGACCTGGTTCGGCACGCGCCGGTCGTCACCGGGAACGACATCGACCGGGACCTGCTGGACCGCGCCGAGGCGCTGGAACTGTTCGCCTGTACCTTCGCCGGGACGGACCACCTCCCCCTCGACGCGCTCGCGGACCACGGCGTCACGGTGACGAACGCGAGCGGCATCCACGCCCCGGGCATCGCCGAGCAGGTGCTCGGCTCCCTGCTCACCTTCGCCCGGCGGCTCCACGTGAGCTGGGAGCGAAACCGGCGCAGTGTCTGGCGACACGTCCAGTCGACGGAGCTGAAGGGGTCGACGGTGACGGTCGTCGGGCTCGGTGCCGTCGGGACGGCCGTCGTCGACCGACTCGCCGGCTTCGACGTCGACACCATCGGCGTCCGTCACTCCCCGGAGAAAGGGGGACCCACGGACGAGGTGTTCGGGTACGACGCGGTCCACGAGGCGCTCGCACGAACGGACTATCTGGTGCTCGCCTGTCCGCTGACGGACTTGACGCGTCACCTGCTCGACGCCGAGGCCCTCGCCACGCTGGAGCCGTCGAGCGTCGTCGTCAACGTCGCCCGCGGTGCAGTCGTCGACACCGACGCGCTGGTCGCCGCCCTCCGGACCAGCGGTATCCGCGGCGCGGCACTCGACGTGACCGACCCCGAACCGCTCCCGGCCGAGCATCCACTCTGGAGCCTGGACAACGCGCTCCTCACGCCACACACCGGCGGCCACACGCCGGAACACTGGCCCCGGCTGGCGGAGATTCTCGCCGGCAACGTCCAGGCCCTGTTCGACGACGGGGACGAGACGACCCTGGAAAACGTCGTGCACGGCGACTGACCGCCGTCGGTCGTCACCGCGACCGCCGTCGGGACCATCCGCCCACTCGAACTGCCGTTCGATGCAACTCCTGGCCTGTGTGTGCCAAATGTGTTGGACGAAATCCGAAGTTTCGGCTAATACTCGAACTCAGTAAAATATATATGGGTGACTCCAAACAAGTGCGTATGGATGACACACAAACGGATGGTGAGTTTTCACGCGTTCTCTCGAAGCGGGACGTGTTCGTACTGGCGTTCGGTGCGATGGTCGGCTGGGGGTGGATCATCCAGTCGGGCTACTGGATCGACGAGGGGGGCGTCATGGGATCGGTCGTGGCGTTCGTCCTCGGCGCGTTCATGGTGGCCGTCGTGGGGCTGATCTACGGCGAACTCGCGTCGGCGATGCCGTTCGTCGGCGGTGAACACGTCTACAGTATGCGTGCGCTGGGACCGATCGGCTCGTTCGTCTGTACCTGGTCGTTGATCCTGGGGTACGTGGGTGTGGTCGTCTTCGAGGTGGTCGCCTTTCCCTCGGCGCTCGCGTACGTCGTGCCGGGGTTCAACGCCCTCCCGCTCTGGTCGATCGCGGGCCAGACCGTCTACGGCACGTGGGTCCTCGTCGGCAGCGTCGGTGCGGTCGTCATGACGTACCTGAACTACCGGGGCGTCCAACCGGCGGCGCAGTTCCAGACCATCCTGACGCTGGTCATCGGGCTGGCGGGTATCACGCTGGCTATCGGCGCAGTGGCCAACGGTCACACCACGTCGACGCCCCCCTTCGCCGACTCCGGGCTGGCCGGCGTCCTCACCGTCGCGATCATGACGCCGTTCATGTTCGTCGGGTTCGACGTGATCCCACAGGCCGCCGGGGAGGCCGACGTGTCCGAGCGGGTTCTCGGTCTGCTCATCGTGGTCTCGGTCTCGGTCGCGGCGCTGTTTTACATCCTCGTCATCTGGGCTTCGGGTCGAGCGCTGCCGGGGGCCGTCCTCGTCGAGAGTTCGCTGCCCGCGGCCGCCGCCATGGAGGCGCTGTTCAGTAGCGCGCTGATCGGGAAGATCATGGCACTGGCCGGTATCGCCGGCATCCTCACCAGCTGGAACTCCTTCCTGCTCGGCGGGAGCCGTGCGATCTACGCGCTGGCCGAGTCCGGGATGCTGCCCGAGACGCTGGCGACGGTCAACGAGACGACCGACACGCCCTCGCGAGCGCTCGCACTCATCGGCGGCCTGTCGGTGTTCGCACCGCTGTTCGGGGAACAGATGCTCGTCTGGATCGTCAACGCCGGCGGCTTCGGCATCGTCGTCGCGTGGGTGATGGTCGTCGTCTCGTTCCTCGTCTTGCGCGTCCGCGAACCCGAGATGGATCGGCCGCTGAAGCTCCCGGCCGGAAAAGCCGTCGGCGTCCTCGGACTCGCACTCACGCTCGTGTTCACCGGCATGTACCTGCCGGGCGCGCCCTCCGCGCTCCAGTGGCCCTTCGAGTGGGGCATCGTCGTCCTGTGGGTCCTGCTGGGGGCCGGGCTGGCCGTTCTGTCGCGCCGCTCCGGCAACCAGACACACGTCGACGCGCACGGCTTCGACGGCGATTGAACGGCCGACCCGTTTCCGTTTCTCCGACGGCCGACCCTCTCGTTCAGTCGCGACGAGGAGTCACCGGACCGGCCACAATCAAAAAGCGGTCTCGTGGCAGACTGCGTGGAACCGCGCGACGGATCGGTAGCGGGTGACTCGGTGACCGCGGCCCGTCAGGGCCAGAGACCGCGCGTACTCTTCGCCTCGGCGACCCGTGAGAGGCCGACGATGTACGCGGCGTCACGCCAGGTCACGTCGCGGGCCTCGAACTCGCGACGAACGTCGTCCCACGCCGAGAGCATCTCCGATTCCAGTTCTTCGCGGACGCGCTCGACCGTCCACTGGCGACGGTTGATGTCCTGGAGCCACTCGAAGTAGCTCACCGTGACGCCACCGGCGTTCGCGATGATGTCCGGGATCACGGCGACCTCACGCTCGGCGAAGATACGGTCGGCTGCCGTCGTCGTCGGCCCGTTCGCACCTTCGACGACGATGTCGGCCTGGACGGCGGCCGCGTTGTCTTCGGTGAGGACGTTCCCGACGGCCGCCGGAACGAGGATGTCCACGTCGAGTTCCAGCAACTCGGCGTTCGTGAGCGTCGACCCCGCGTCCGTGCCCATCACGGCTTCCGGTTGCTCGTCGTGGGCACTGATCTCCCGCGTGGCCAGCCCGTCGGGGTCGTAGACGCCGCCGTTTATGTCGCTGACCGCGACGACGGTTGCGCCCCACTCGTCGAGCAGTCGCGCGGCGTTCGCGCCGACGCTGCCAAAGCCCTGGACGGCGACCGTCGCGTCGTCGAGGGACAGGTCGTAGTAGTTGGCCGCCTCGCGTGTCACGATCGCGACGCTGCGCCCCGGTGCCTCTTCGCGACCGTAGCTCCCGCCGATCAGCGGCGGTTTGCCGGTGACGACGCCCGGGACCGTCTCTCCCTCCTGCATACTGTAGGCGTCCATGAACCAGGCCATCGTCTGGGCGTCCGTCCCCATATCCGGCGCTGGAATGTCCCGTGTCGGGCCGACGAAGTCGCGCATCTCCTCGGCGAACCGGCGGGTCAGCCGCTCGCGCTCGTCCTCGCTCAGTTCCTTGGGATCGGCGACGATACCGCCTTTCGCACCGCCGAAGGGGAGGTCCATCACCGCACACTTCCAGGTCATCCACATCGCCAGCCCCACGCACTCGTCTTCGGTCACGTCCGGGTGGTACCGGAGCCCACCCTTGTACGGTCCCCGAACGTCGTCGTGCTGTGCACGATAGCCGGTGAATACCTCGACGGTGCCGTCGTCGCGCTCCAGCGGGATCGACCCACTGAGTACCTTCGTGGGGTGTTTCAGTCGCTCGACGACTCCCTCGTCGACGTCGACGTGTGCCGCCGCCCGTTCGAGCTGGTGTCGAGCCGTCTCCAGCGCCGTTTCCGGATCTCTGTCCGTCGTCGTCTCCTCGTGTGCTGACTTCGCCATCGTATCACCTGTCCGGAGTGGTCGCCCACTCCTCAGACACAACCTAGTTCAATAATATATCATTTAGTTCTTTTGTGTACGATAAAACCATTCAAAGTTGAATTGAATTCGAGAAGAAGCCGTATCGGGCGACTGTAACTAGTCCGGCGGTACGGCTATGGTGTGGCGGCTCTCACCTGGTTCGTCTCGACAGCGGGACGGACCCGACGTTCGGCGGCGACTCGGGCAGTTACGGGTCGGACACCCAGACGGACTTCCGGTTCACGAATTCGCGGATGCCTTCCCCGGCGAGTTCCCGCCCGTAGCCGGAGTTTTTGATCCCGCCGAAGGGAAGTTCGAGGTGTGAGGTGACGAACTCGTTGACGAAGACACAGCCGGCCTCGATCTCCCGTGCCACGGCCTCGCCGCGCCCCCGGTCGTTCGTCCAGACTGTCGCTCCGAGCCCGTACTCCGTGTCGTTGGCGAGGGCGACCGCGGCCGCTTCGGACTCGACCTCGAAGACGGCCGCGACCGGGCCGAACAGTTCCTCCGTCGCCGCGGGCGCGTCGGTCGGAACGTCGGTCAGGATCGTCGGCTGGTAGAAGTATCCGTCCCTGTCGAGGGGCTCCCCGCCGAGTTCGACCGTTGCTCCGGCCGCGACGCTGCGCTCGACCTGGTCGTGGAGGTCGTCGCGGAGGTCCGCGCGAGCCATCGGTCCGACATCGGTCTCCTCGTCGGTGGGGTCGCCCACGGTCAGGGCGGCCATCTCCGTCCGGAGTCGGTCGACGAACTCGTCGTACACGTCGGTGTGGACCACGAAGCGTTTCGCGGCGATGCAGGACTGGCCGGTGTTGTACGTACGGGACTGACACCCGACCGTCGCTGCGCGTTCGAGGTCGGCGTCGTCGAGGACGACGAACGGATCGGACCCGCCCAGTTCCAGCACGGTCTTTTTCAACTGTGCGCCGGCCTCACTCGCGACGGCGCGGCCGGCGGCCACGCTTCCCGTGAGTGTGACGGCGCGAACGCGGTCGTCGGCGATCACATCGGCGACGGTCTCGTCGGCCACACGGAGCGTCTGGAGCGCGTACTCCGGGAAGCCCGCGGCCTCGAACACGTCGGCGATGGCTTCGGCACAGCCCTGGACGTTCGGCGCGTGTTTGAGCAGGCAGACGTTTCCGGCGGCGAGTGCCGGCGCTGCGAACCGGAACACCTGCCAGAACGGGTAGTTCCATGGCATCACGGCCAGTACTGGGCCGAGGGGTTCGTAGGCGACGAATGTCTTCGCGCCCGGTTCGACGGCCACCCGGTCGTCCTGCAGAAAGGTCCCGGCCTGCTCCGCGTAGTACTCACAGACCCGCGCACACTTCTGTACCTCGGCCCGTGCCTGCTCGATCGGTTTGCCCATCTCCGCGGTCATCGTCCGTGCGTACTCCGACTCGTTGGCTTCGAGTACGTCGCTCACACCCGCGAGCAACGCCTGTCGGTCCGTGATGGACCGTTCCCGCCAGGTCTCGAATCCGCGCTGGGCCCGGTCGAGTCGCTTTTCGACCGCCGCCGCGTCGTGCCGGTCGAAACTGTCGATCCGTGTCTCGGTCGCTGGGTCGACGCTCTGCATCGTGTCTACTAATGCGGTAGTTTATTGTATAAAATTTCGCTGGTTGGGATATATTTGAACTGAATCTAGTATCGGGTGGCGTCGGTGGTAGCTCTACCGTCGCTCACGCCGCCGGTCGTGATCGACCGGCAGGACGGTGGGCATTTACCCGTCGACCGGTTACTCGGCGGCAATGAGCAAGCCGAGCCCCGAGGTCTACGAGCAGGGCAAGGGGATGGACGCCCACAACAAGGCGATGCGGGAGATTCGCTCCCGGAAGGACGAGACCTACGATCCCCGCGAGCCCACGCGGGTCTGGATCGACGAGGACAACACGCCCGACGGCGTCTACCAGTCGCTGACGATCATCCTCAACACCGGCGGCTGTCGGTGGGCCCGTGCCGGCGGCTGTACGATGTGTGGCTACGTCGCCGAATCCGTCGAAGGCGGCTCGGTCGCTCACGAGGACCTGATGGCCCAGATCGACGTGTGTCTGGAACACGAGGCCGAGAACGCCGAGGACGAATCCGGCCTCATCAAGATTTACACCTCCGGCTCGTTCCTCGACGAGCGTGAGGTCCCCGCCGAGACCCGCCAGGCCATCGCCGAGACCTTCGCCGACCGCGACCGCATCGTCGTCGAGTCCTTGCCCGATTTCGTCGACCGGGGGAAGATCGAGGATTTCACCGCCCACGACTTGGAGACCGACATCGCCGTCGGCCTCGAAACGGCGACCGACCGCGTCCGTCGGGACTGTGTGAACAAGTACTTCGAGTTCTCGGAGTTCGAGCGGGCCGCGGCCGACGCTCGCGAGGCCGGCGCGGGCGTCAAGGCGTACCTCCTGATGAAGCCGCCCTTCCTCTCGGAACCGGATGCCCTCGAAGACATGAAGCGGTCCGTCCGGAAGTGCGCCGCCGTCGAGGGCTGTCACACTGTCTCGATGAACCCAACGAACGTCCAGCGCCACACGATGGTCGAGGACCTCTATCACGACGGGGGCTATCGGCCGCCGTGGCTCTGGTCGGTCGCCGAGGTGCTGGAATCGACGGCCGAGGAAGACGTGATCGTCGTCTCCGATCCGGTCGGCCACGGCAGCGACCGCGGTGCCCACAACTGCGGGGAGTGTGACGACCGTGTCCAGAAAGCGATCAAGGACTTCGACCTCCGGCAGGACCCGTCGGTGTTCGAACAGGTCTCCTGTACGTGCGAGCGAACCTGGGAACTCGTGCTGGAACGGGAGGCGGGCTACAACCAGCCACTCGTTCGGTGAGTGACACAAGACATTTGCCACGACCGTCGGGACGGTCGATATGCGCCGCCCCGCACTCGTCCTCGCTGCTCTCCTGCTGCTGAGTGGGTGTTCCGGAATCGGTCCTTCGGAGTCGTCGCCCACGGATTCGGTTTCACCGGCACCGACACAGTCTGATACGTCGACCGCCCACCGGTCGCCGCCCGACGTGACTGGCTCGAATGGAACTGTCCTGCCGCGCGTGCCGTTCCCGTCCCGTGCACCTGACGGAACACACGATGTGTTCCGCTCGCTGACAGTCGGTGATCCACCGATCAGGCGGTTCGATGGGGTGACTGGTGTGTTCGTCCTGAACGCCGGCCCGAACCGGACGCTGAACGTCACGATGGCCTACGGCCGGGACAACACCACGATCTACGAGCGCCGACTCGAGTTCCCGGCCGACGGGGTGCTCGCGTTCGAGATGTCCCAGTCGGGCCAGTACGCGGTTACCATCGAACGCGCGAACGACTCGGGAACGATGGTGTTGACCGGCGACGATTTCGACTGCAACGATCGGGCCTACGCGATCTGGATCGACGAAACGGGTGGTGTTCGGGACAGTTATACCTCGACCCTGCTGGGGTGTGGGACATCGACCGGGTAGCAGTACTCCAGTCGACCCTCGCAGTTACGATTCTGGCGGCACCACCACGCCGGGCTGGTCGACGATCTCGGTGCCGTTCTCGGCGTAGGTGACCATGGCGTTGAAACTGGAGTTCGCGCGCACGTCGCTGAAGTTCAGCGTCCCGCCGAAGGTCCCCTCCGCGTCGACGGTCGCCTCGAAGTCTTTCAGGAACGGGCTGGACCCGGTCGAACGGAGGTCGACTTCCAGCACCGTGCCCGGCGGCAGGTCGGTCTTGCCGAGTATCGTCCGATTCGGGGCCGCGTCGACGCGCATGACGCTCCCGCTCGACCGCCAGAGGGCGACGGCCGGATTCTTCGACGCGTACTCGTTCGCGACGGCGACGCCGGTCGCGTTCGCCAGTCGCGTCCCGTTCTCGGCGTCGACCACCGCGACCTGGAACGTCTCGGTCGCCGCCGCTGGCGACAGGTTCAGACGTGCACCGAACGTACCGCTCCCGTTCACTTCGACCGTCTCGGTGCGGGCCCAGGGCTCGGATCCAGTCGACGTGACGCGGACCTCGACTTCGGTCCCTGGCGGGAGGTCGCTCTCGCCCCGGATCCACTGCTTCGTGGTCCCGACGACCTGGAGCCGGTCGTCGTTGCCGGTGACGAACGAGACCGTCGGGTCGTCGCTGGCCGTCGATCCGTTCGGTCCGGGTCCGTCTGTAGCGTCGTCCGACGGGCCGCCGTCGAACACGCCGAGGACCAGGCCAGTGGCGACGGCCGCGACGGCGACGATCACGACGGCGGCGGCGACGAGACGGCGGTCCGTCACCGTTGCCCCTCTGGGATCGCGGTGGTCGACTGTCGGTACTCGATGCGGGCGCGGGCCCGCCGAACGCGTCGTTCAGGGCGACGAGTCATCCCGACGGACGTTCTCCGAGAGTGATAAAAGCCCTTCCGTAAGCTTCGAAACGGATTGAACCGTCCCGCAGTCAGATGCCGCCGTCGGGCTGGCTGTTGCCGCCGGAACCACGGCCGAGCAAGCCCTTGATCTTCGCTTTGAGTTCGTCGTCGTCGTAGTGCCGGAGCAGTGCCCAGGTGGCGATCTGGACGACGACGCCGACGGCGATCAGCGCGGCGGTCCAGGTCGGTGGCGTCGGCACCGAGAGGTTCGCCAGCGGATCGACGATCGCACTGGCGTCGAGGCCGGCCCAGATCAGCACCGCGCCCCAGGCCGCGCTCACGAACACGACGACGACCTTCTGGAGGATCACTGCGAGGACCGCGCCGATGACCGGCCCGGCGAGGATCACGGGGTCCAGCAGGTTCGTCAGCGGGTTCATCGAGGTGCCCGTCAACGCGAGCGCCGCGCCGAACCCCGTCACTGCGCCGGGGACGACGAGCATCACGAGGTACACCTTGTTGGCGATGGCCAGGCCGACGAAGCCCAACAGGAGGATCACGGCGATGGTTGGGATCGGTCCCAGGCTGGCGGTACTGGCCGCGAAAAAGCCCCCGCCGCCACCGACCAGGAATCCGAACAGTTTCAACCCTGTTCGGTAGAAGAAGACGCCGCCGACGGTCAGGGCGATGCCGACGAGCAACAGGACGGCCGTGAGTACGATGTTCGACACGAGTGGTCACCTACCGGCGTGTCGGCTAGCCGACGGATAAGTGTGCTGGGCGGAGGGTGAGCGGGGAGGGACGATCCGCGAGGCGGAGGCAGAACGAGTGAACCGCGAGGCGACCCTACAGCGTGTCGTCCGGGTCGTGGCGCTCGCGCATCCGCTCGACCTCGCCGGCGTAGCGCTCCCGGGTGTCGGGGTCGCCGACGGTCCCGAGGTTACCCGGCTCGACCTCGAGCGACACCTGCGTCGACCGTCCGGGGCCGGTGAAACTGGGGAGCGCCCGCTCTTTCCGGTAGTCCCGCCGGCCGTCCGGCGTGGCGTAGGTCAGGATGATCATGTTCTGCTCGTCGTCCCCGTAGGTACGTTCGACCAGCCAGACGCGCTCGGTCTCGACAGCCTCGTCTGTCGTCGCCATACTCGAACTAGGGGCCGACGAAATTTCAGTCCTCCGCGGATTCCCGGGAAAAGAAAACGAACGACGGACTCTCGGACGCCGGGAGCACCTATCTTGATACAGCGAGAGAATCCCGCCCTTCCCGTGAGTGACGAGTGTGGACTGGTCGCCAATGCCGACGTAAACGGGGCCGAAAACATTCGACAGAAGGTACTCCCGACTCTCGCCTGTGATGGGGGAGATAGGGATAACGGCTGGATGGCACAGCCAGCGGTGCGCCTGTTCGACAAATCCACGGGGCGAGTTGCCCCACAAGAACAGGTGCGCCGCAAATCATAATATCCCAACGCTTGGGAAACCGCGCCGTCGTCGGGCGTAGCCCGACTGCCTGAGGGAGCTTCGCTCCCTCTCCGTTTACGGCGCGGAGGATGTCATTCGGCAAATCCCTCCAGCACGCCCTGGCCGTCGGTCGGGCCGATGTCGGGCAGTGCGGCCCGTTCGGGGTGGGGCATCAGCACGGCGACGGAATCGCGGTCGCCCAGCACGCCCGCGACGTTGTGTTTCGACCCGTTGGGGTTGGCGTCCTCGGTGACTTCGCCGTCCGCGTCGCAGTACCGGAAGAGGATTCGATCCTCGCGTTCGAGTTCCTCGAGGCGGTCGTCCGCGATCTCGAAGCGACCCTCGCCGTGGGCGATGGGCAGTTCGATGACCTCGCCCTCGTCGTAGGCAGCGGTCCAGGGCGTGTCGGCGTTCTCGACGCGGAGGTGGACGTGTTCACACTGGAAGCGGGCGCTCCGGTTGGTGGTGAACGCGCCTGGTGTGAGTCCGGACTCCGAGCCGATCTGTGCGCCGTTACAGACGCCCAGCACCGGCGTTCCGTCCGCGGCGGCGTCCCGGACTTCCTCGACGATGGGCGAGCGGGCGGCCATCGCGCCGGCCCGGAGGTAGTCGCCGTAGGAGAAACCGCCGGGGAAGACGACGCCGCTGGTGGCCGCCGGGAGACCGTCCTCGTGCCAGACGAGCTCGGCGTCGACGCCGATTTCATCGAGCGCGCGGACGGCGTCCCGGTCGCAGTTCGATCCGCCGAACTGGATCACCGAGACCGTCACGCGAGCCACCTCCTGGTGGCGAGTGTGACCAGGGAACGGGAGACGAGCGTCCACCGGACGCGAGTGGGAGTGAGTGAGGTCATGCGTCCCGTTCGGCGACCTCCACGGTGTAATCGTGGATGGTCGGGTTGGCCAGCAGGCGCTCGGCCATCTCGTCGGCGCGCTCGGCGGCCGCGTCGGCGTCGGTCGCGTCCACGTCGATCTCGAACTGGTCGGCCGACCGGAGATCCGCCAGATCGAACCCGAGCCGTTCGAGCTGGCGCTGTGTCGTCTCGGCCTCCGGATCGAGCACCCCGCGTTTCAGCCGGACCGTCACGGTCGCGGTGTACGCAGTCATTGTCTGCAGTGCCGTGACCACCGACGTTAACGCTTGTTATCTCTGGCCGCCGACGCCGTTCGTTTCTCCGCACGAACGTCTATAAAAACTCTCCGAGCGTCGGTCTGTTTAAAACATCCTCGCCATTGGGGCACCAGGGTTAACCCCGAGTGTCGTGTGGGCAAGTACCATCCCATGACACAGATCAGGGACACCAGTCGCGATATGCGCATCGATCCGGAGTCGTTCGCTGGGGGGTACTTCCGCAACGCCGTCTACCGACACTGGGACCCCCACGAGGACATCCCGCAGGAACTGCTCGAACAGGACCGCGAGCGACTGCTCGCGTTCGACGGCGACGAGGAGGGCTTCGAGGCACTGCGGACGACGCTGGCACTGTTCGGCGCAGGCGAGGAAGCAGTCACGGAGGACCTGATGCCGCTGGGGATGGTGCTCGAAGATATCGACGACCAGATGTTTCTCTCCACGCAGATCTACGAGGAGGCCAAACACACGCAGTTTTTCGATCGGTACTGGCGCGAGGTGATCAATCCCGTCGCCGAGCAGGAAGACGACGCCGAGGTCACCCAGCCGACCGACCAGCGGTACTTCCCCGAGGGCTACGTCGAACTGTTCGACCGGACCGAAGAAGCGATGGAGCGGCTCCTGACCGACGACACGCCCGAGAACCGGGCGAAAGCGTACTGTCACTACCACCTCACCGTCGAGAGCGTGCTGGCCCAGACCGGCTACTACGGGATCTCGGCGCGGTTCAGCCAGGACGGCCCGGACGTGTACGACGACGGCGTCGACACGCCGGAACTGGAGGGGCTGGTCGAGGGGATCAACTACATCCGCAGTGACGAGGGCCGCCACGTCGGCTTCGGGATGCACAAGGTCCGGAACCTCATCCACGAGGAGGGCGTCGACGAGGCCGTCGTCCAGGACACGCTGATGGACCTCTTGCCGTTCGTCTCCGAAGCCGTCGAGGCGACCCGCACCGAGGAGGTGGACCCGACGCCGCTGGTCGAGTACGCGACCGACAAGGTGCGCCGGCGCATCGACGTGCTGACCGAGGAGGACGCCGAACTCCCGCCGGTCGAACAGCTGGTGACGCTCGAAGAGGACCGCGACGGGACGAGCGCCGACTAGAACGGCTGCCAGCCGTCGGGCTGGTCGGGGAGGCCCCGGACGCGAAGCTGGTCGCCGCCGTCGTCGGTCTGGCGAACGTCGACGCGACCGTCGAACGTCTGCTCGACCGAACTGATCGTCTGCTCGTCCTGTGCGGTCGGGTCGATCACGCAGGTCGAGAGCCCCTCGGCCGACCGAACGCGGCCGGTGATCGTGTGGAGAAAGCGATAGACGGGCTGGAGTTCCTCGGCGTACATCAAGAGCGTCGAGATCGAGAACAGCCCGATCCGCACCCGCTCGACGCCCTCCGTGTACAGCCCCTCGTACAGCGAGGAGAACTCGATACCGATGCCGGTCAGATCGCTGGGCGACCGTACGGTCCGGACGTTCTCGTCGTCGTTGTTGGCGCTCGGCGCGGCGCACTCGATGACGGCCATCCGCCCCCGGTTGAACGTACCGCCGACGCCGGTGTAGTCTTCCAGAATCGCCTCGGCCGTGTCGTCGGCGGCGACCAGAACGAGTCCCTCGTCGGCCAGCTCACCGGCCGCCAGCATCCGCAACGCGACCGCTTTCGTCCCGGCGAACGGCGGGCCCGCAACCAGCAGGTTCGTCCCCGGCTGGACCGGCTCGATCGGCACCCCCTCGAACTGATAGCGTCGTTGTGCGTCCTGGCTCATCCGTCCTCGCCCTCCGTCTGGGCCGCTCGAAGCTGTCGTCTGAGATCGAGCTGTTCGGCCGCCTCGTCGGCCAGCAGTCGCAGGTACGCGATCTCCGCCTCGGAGAACGAACGCGGTTCGTCGTCGGTGAGACAGAAACTGCCGATGGCCGCCCCGTCGGACCCGCGAAGCGGCGCACCCGCGTAGGCCCGGATGTCCAGCCGCTCCAGCGCGTCGTTGTGCTCGAACCGGGCGTCCTGGCGGGTATCCTCGACCACCAGCACGTCGGGTTCGAGGATGGCGTGTGTACACATCGTCTTCTCCCGCGCCAGCGGGTCGAGATCCGGTCCCTGGCAGGAGAGGAACCGCTCTTCGTGTACCCCGACGACACCGACGAAGGCCCGGTGGACATCGAAGTGCCGGGACGCCAACTCGGTCAGCCGGTCGAGGGTGTCCTGTGCAGACTGGCCCGCGACCTCGTACTGTTCGAGCGCAGCCAGTCGGGCGTCCTCGTCGTCTGGGAGCGGGTAGCCGACCTGACTCCGCCGCGTGACGAGTTCGTCGATCAACTCCTGCAACCGTTCGTCCGCGTTCGCGGTCCCACTGGGCAGGTACTCCGCGACCAGTCCCTCGAAGGCCGTCGTGTCGATCTCGCTCGCGGCCACGTCGGTAAAGAGGATACAGGGCGTGTCGGGCGTCGTCTCCCGGAGCGTCGAACACAGCTCCAGCCCGTTCCCGTCGGGGAGGTCGTACGCCGTGGCGACGCAGTCGACCGGGGTCGCCGCGAGCGTCTCGACCGCCTCGTCGAGGGTCACGGCTTCACGAACGTCGAGCCCGGCATCGGACAGCGCCTTCGCTGTGGCCGTCCGGCCCGGGTCGTCGCCGTGGGCGTACAACACTGTGACCGGCATACCCTACTGCGCACAAGTAACCACCCCACGTACAAATTTCTATGGCAGTGCTTACGCTCGCGAGACGAGAGTTCTGTTCCCGCGACGACAGTACCGCGAAAAACAACTTTTTTCGCCGGCCGTTGCCGAGAGAGACCATGACTGTAGTCGCCAGCGCCAGCAGGTGGTCACCGTGAAGAAACACAAACTCACCGAGATTACCGTCGTCGGCGACGACGACACCGGCCTCATCGCGAACGTCACCTCGCTCCTGTTCGAGCGGGGCATCAACATCGAGGATCTCGACCAGGCCGTCCGGGAGGGGGTCTTCCGGATGACCATGCACGTCGACACCTCCGAGATGGTCTGCACCGAGGAGAAACTCCGAGAGGACGTCGACGAACTGAGCGACGACCTCGGTGTCGACATCCAGGTCCGGTTCCCCGCCGAGCGCGAGACCCAGACCATGGCCGTCCTCGTGACCAAGGAGTCTCACTGTCTGGAAGCCATCTTCGAGTCCTGGGCCAACGGTGATCTGGGCGCTGACGTGAGCGTCGTCATCGGCAACCACCCCGACCTGCGGCCGCTGGCCGAGAAGTACGACGTGCCCTTCCACGACATCGGCGACGAGAAGGGCACGCCGGACGAGGATCATATGCTGGACCTCCTTCAGGAGTACGAGGTCGACCTCGTCGTGTTGGCCCGCTATATGCGCATCCTCAGCCCGGACGTGGTCTTTCGCTACGAGAACAGGATCATCAACGTCCACCCCTCCCTGCTGCCGGCCTTCCCCGGCGCGTCGGCGTATATGCAGGCCATCGAGGAGGGCGTTCGCATCGCGGGTGTCACCGCGCACTACGTCACGACCGATCTCGATCAGGGGCCGATCATCACCCAGCGGGCGTTCAACGTACCCGACGACGCCAGCGAGGAGGAACTCCAGCGCATCGGCCAGCCGCTGGAAGCCGAGGCGCTGATCGAGGCGATCAAGCTCCACCTCAACGACGCCGTCTCTGTCCACCGCGGTCGGACGAAACTCCGGGACGATCTGGATACCGGGGACGTGCAACTGGGGTCGCCGGAGGTACTCGACGACGCCAATCCCGACCGACCCATCGACGGGCTCGGCGAGATCGTGGCGAACCAGGGTGGAGAGGAAAGCGAGGCCGACGACTGACGGTCGGCCGACCGCAGGGAGGCCGACGAATGTGTGAGCGGGGAACGGAGTGACTCGCGAGCAAGCGTAGCGCGGGAGTCGGCGTCGAAATACCGAACGGAGAGGCACGACCCGCGAGGAAAGCGAGGCCGACGATTGAGCGGTAGCGAAAGCGGAGGCCTCGGAATTGCGAACGGGGAGTGCGGGACTCGACTGAAAGGAGCCTCGTAATTAAATACCGTAGTTCTTCGGGTGCATTTATTATGTGTGGTGCGTAAAGTACACCAACGATGGTGTCGAACAAACTGACCGAACTGGGGGGAGTCGTCCTCATCGTCGCCGGGATGGTGACCGTGGGCTATCTCACACAGGACGACAGGTTCGGGTTCATCGTTCCGCTCCTGCTGGTGATGAACATCGCGGTCGGCATTTCCGGGATGGGACTGCTCGCGCTCTCGAAGCCGAAACTCGCGCCGATCGGGGGCGTCGTCGCCATGGCGCTGTCGGTCACGACGTTCTACGTGATCTGGGACGCACCGCTGTGGATCCTCCCGACGGTGATCGGTGGGATCCTCTGTATCGTCGGACCGCTCTCCGCGCGATTCTTCCGGCCCCGGCCATCGGGTTCGGGCTCCTAGAGGTTCTGGACGGTCTCGACCGCCTCGGACAGCGGCGGTGCGTCGAACAGTTCTCGCCCGATGTAGGCGTTGGTCCCGGCCGTGTAGAGGTCTCTGGCGGCGTCGACGACGTGGTCCGGGAGCGGCTCGGGGTCGCGCTCACAGAGTGCCTTCCAGTCGGCCACGCCCTCGGCTTTGGCCTGGTCTTTGGCTTCGGCGACGGCCTCGACCCACTCGGGCTGGGTCCGCTTGTGGTACTGCCGGATGACCTCCTTTGAGACTTCCTGGCCGTCGAACGAGAAGCGGTTCTCGTCGAAGGTGCCGACTACGTCGGCGACCCGGATCTCGCCGTCGTAGTGGAAACACTCGATCTTGCCGTCCTCGTGGACCAGGCCCACCTCGTCGGCACGCTCGGTGACGACGTCGTTGACCGAGCGCGCGAGCGCCTCCAGCTCGTCGATGTCGACGGGGCCGGCGATCCGGTCGGCCTCGCTCCGGTCGAGGTAGCGGTCCGACTCTTCGAGTTTCGTCGAGAACTCCACGACCGGTTCGGGGAGGTCGACGAGTTCGTCGGGCCACTCGTCGTGGTCGAGGCCGAAGTCGCCGGGGTCGGCGCGGGACCGCAGGCTCGACCCGACGGGGACGGTGTTGCGGAAGACGATCTCTAAGGGGATCAGGTGGTTCTCCCCCGCCTCGGCGTAGTAGGCGTCGTAATCGTACTCGCGGCCGTCGTGGGGCAGGGCCGGGACCTGCGTGAGTTCGATGGCCATCTCGCGGGGCGGCTCGGCGACCTCGGCGAGCCCGACTGCCTCGCCGCCGCTGACGACGCCCTCGTAGTGGGTCGGAATGCCCGTGTCTTCGAGCAACTCGAAGTTGTACGCGCCCATCGCACAGAGGCTGGCTCCCTTGTTCGGGATGGCGTCGGGCATCTTCCCCCAGTCGAACACCGAGTAGTCGTCGGTGAACACGAACGCGCCCCGGCCCAGGTCGGTGGCCGTGGCCGCCCGGTCGACGCGAAAGTCCTTGACGCTCGTCATCGGTCCCACCCCGTCGGTCCGCGGCCGACCGCGGGCGTAGCTGGTACAGCAGTCATTGTCCGATGGTCCCGGCGGCGTCACTAAGGGATTACTATCGTCCGCGTCGGGGTTCCCGCCGACGGCGTCCCACCCGGTGGCCGACGTGTTTGCACGCGGATCGCGAGTGGAATCAAATCTGAAAATGTGGGGCGAACCTACAAGGTGGTTTGTGGCCGATGGTCGATAGCACGGATGCTGGCGAACGCGCTGTGGGCGGGTTGGTACCTGTTCAGTACGGTGGTGATGGCGGCTTTCGCGTACGTCTACTGGACGAACCGGAACGTCAGGGGGCTGGAGTACCTGCTCGCCGCCGCGGTGCTTGGGAGTCTGCAGTCGCTTTTGTACCTGCTCTCTTTGGTCGCGCCGACCGTGACGACGAAGGTGATCTTCTGGAAGCTGTTCGGCGTCCTCGCGGCGGTGGTCGTCTTCCTCTGGTACCTGTTCGTGGTCGCCTGGACCGAGCGGGCCGTGCTGGCCCGTCGCTCGACGCTCGCGCTGGCCGGTGGTCCGCTTGCGGTCTGCGTCGCCCTGCTCGTGACCAACACCGCGCCGGCGGTCCCGGGACTGCACTCGCTGTACTGGTCGTCGGCGTCGGTCACGGCCCCGGACGCGTTCGTCTCGCCTATCGCCTTTAGTATAGGGCCGGCCGCACTCGCCCAGCAGCTCTACTCGCTGGGCCTGCTGATCGCAAGCGTCGGCCTGCTCGTCGCCTTCACACTCCGGTCGGACCAGCGACTCTACCGCTGGCGCAACACGATGCTGGTACTGGGCGGCGCGGCCGGTCTCTGCTTCGCCGTCGGCTTCGCCTTCCTCGGGTTACCATACGAGCCACATCCCCTGGTGTACGTCCTGGCCAACAGTTTCGTCGTCCTCGGCGTCGTCCGCTTCGGGGATTACGATGTGGTGTCCCTGCCCGAGAACAGTCTCATCGAGGCCATCGACGGGGCGATACTCGTCTACAGCGTCGACGGCACCGTCATCGAGTTGAACGAGGCGGCGAAACTCGTCCTCGGCCTGACCGACGAGGCTGTGGGCCGCGGTATCGTCGGCGTGGTCGAACTCGCAGAGTCGCTGCCCGCCGTCCGTGGTGGGAGCGCCGGCACCGCCGCGTCCCCCGCTGGGGTCGCCGACCTGCTCGACGGCCACGAGTTCACGACCGCCATCAACGGCGTCTCCCGCACCTTCGTGGTCCGGGTGTCCCGCCTCGACGACGACGGCGAGCACCTGGGCTGGACGGTGCTGTGTTACGACGTGACCGACCTCCGGCAGAAACAGCAGGAACTCGACCTGCTCAAGCAGGTCCTCTCCCGCGTCCTCCGGCACAACGTCCGCAACGACCTCTCGGTGGTCAAGGCCAACGCCCAGATGCTCGCCGAGGAGACCTCGGGCCTGCAGGCCGAACGGCTCCAGACCATCATGGACAAGAGCGACAACCTGCTCGACGCCAGCGAGAAGGCCCGTACCGTCGAGAAACTCCTCTCGGGCGAGCGCACCCGGAGCGAGTTCGACGTGGCCGAGCTAGCCACCGAGGCCATCGAGACCACCCGCCGGGAGTTCCCCGGTGTCTTCTTCGAGACCGACCTCCCCGACACCTGCCCGGTCCACGCCCACTGGGCAGTCTCCCACGCCGTTGAGAACGTGATCGAGAACGCCGCGATGCACAACGATTCCGACGACCCGCAGGTCGTCGTCACCGCCGACTGCGGCGACGACCACGCGACCCTCCGGGTGGCCGACAACGGCCCTGGTATCCCCTACAAGGAGATCGAAGTCCTCGAACGGCGCGAGGAGACCGCCCTCGAACACGGGTCGAGTGTGGGCCTCTGGCTGATCGACTGGATCGTCGACCTCTCGCAGGGCGACATCGAGTTCGAGAACACCGACCGGGGCTGTACCGTCACGATCGAACTGGAGGCTGCGATCCCCGACGCCGACGTGGAAGACGAGGAGGCGACCGACCTGAACCTGGGGATCGGGGCCGATGACGACTAACGGCACCCACTTTTTACTGCGGGGGGTTCGCGTCGCGAACCCCCCGTTGCAAAAACTTGGGGAAAAACTACGGAACTCGCGCCGCTGGCGCGAGTTCCGGGATTCCCGCGAGTGACCGCAGGGAACGAGTGGGGGCTCGTCAGAGCGTAGCTCTGACGGTGATCGCCGCGCCTCCGGCGCGGCGGATGCTAGTTCCGGGTAAATTCGAGTGAAATAGCCGATACAGTGAGCGTGCGAATGCAGCAGCGAGTCTGCTCGTGCGATCACGACTGAACCAGCGCGATACAGGACACCAGTTTGCGGGCTCACTGCAGGCTACCCGTGGTCCGCGTTTCGACGCCATATTTCCAGCAAGCAGACACTTCGGACAAGAAGCTTTGAGATGCTTATGCCGAACTGAACTGCCACTCTGGATCGATTTTGTCACACAAAAACTAATCACAATCATCGGTAGCTGTTCCCGTCGAGATGGTCTCACATACCAGTGCTGGCAAACTTATAAATGGGTTTACTGATAAACAAAAACCGTTCATGCACGTTCATCGTACGAAGTAGTGATGTCACAGGAAGCATCGACTGAGTCGGAATATGCACTTCAAGCTCGTATTGAGGCGAAACCAGACAAGGTTCCTGAACTCCGTGAGTTTCTGGAGGCTGCACTCTCGATGGCCGAAGAAGAAGAAGGCACCACGACGTGGTTTTCCTACCAGATAGACGAGACAACTTTCGGCATTTTCGACACGTTCCCAGATGAAGACAGCCGCCAAGCTCATTTGGAGGGAGAGATCGCAGCTGAGTTGATGACAAACGCAGACGAACTGCTCGCAGCAGAGCCAGAAATCGAGGAAATCGACGTTATCGCGGCAAAACACTAGAGCAATGGCAAACGCTTGGACGACTGAGGATCTGCCAGACCGCTCCGAACAGGTAGTGCTCGTAACAGGAGCGAACAGCGGTCTTGGGTACGAGGCAACGGAGGTATTTGCCCGCAGAGGTGCGACGGTCGTGATGGCTTGCCGAAGTATTGACAGGGGTGAGCAGGCAGCACAGGAGATACGCGAGACCATCGATTCGACGGGGGCGACACTCGACGTCCGTCATTGTGATCTTGCCTCCCTCTCGTCAGTTGCCGAGTTCGCCGCAGGGGTTCGTGAAGACTACCACGAACTTCATCTCCTGTGTAACAACGCTGGTGTGATGGCCATTCCACGAGCCGAAACCGAGGACGGCTTCGAGATGCAACTCGGCGTGAATCATCTTGGTCATTTCGCGCTGACCGGGCATCTGCTGGATCTGCTCGTGGAGACGCCGGGAGAAACACGGATTGTTACCCATTCCAGTACCGCCCACACATCTGGTTCAGTCGACTTTGAGGACCTGCACAGAGAAGACTCGTACAGCAAGTGGGAAGCCTACGGCCAGAGCAAACTGGCGAACCTGCTGTTTGCCTACGAACTCCAGCGTCGTCTTGAGGAGGCCGGACACACGGACACGCTGAGTGTCGCCTGTCATCCAGGCTACGCCAATACCAACCTGCAGTTCCGTGGCCCCGAGGAAATGGGCTTGACACTCCGCTATGGATTGGCGCGAGTCGCAAACGCTGTCATCGCACAGTCCGCTGAGCAGGGAGCGCTCCCCCTGTTGTACGCCGCGACAGCCACCGACGTCGAAGGTGGCGCGTACTACGGCCCCAGTGGCTTCATGAACATACGAGGGTCGCCCGAACGACAGGAATCGAACGAGGCGTCCCACGACGAAGCCGACGCAGCGCGACTCTGGGAAGTGAGCGAGCAGCTAACTGCTGTCGAGTACGACTTCGAAACAACTCAGACGGTGAAAGCACCACAGTGAGTCTCCCCCAGCGTGGAAACTCGAAATTAAATACACCCAGACCAACGATACAGCATGGTACTCGTCGCAGAGATTCTTCTGGCTGACCGCACGCTCCCGCTCGTTGGACTTGCAGAAGCGGTACCAAGTGGTGAGCTGTCAATCTCGAACCCGTTTATTCTCAACGATAATAAAATAATGATGACGGTAACTGTCGATACCGATTCACGCGACGTGTTCGATCAAGAGCTGGATTCGGCCACGGAAATTATCGATGCAATGAAAATTGGACAGACTGCAGACGGCTGGTTCTATCAACTCATCGTGAAAGACGACTCGAATCTCGCCCGGTCTCACGACCCAGAAGAGATTGAGGGAGTTGTCATGGATGCAACGGTGACCAGCGAAGGGATTCGCGAGCAGAAGGTATTCTCGGATTACGAGTCGTTGGTCACACTCCGAGATCGGTGCAAAGTCCACGACATTCCATTCGAGTTGTTGCGCATTGCGTCAGACCCCGAAAACGACGGCGAACGCGACCAGTTTGGGTTGACCGACAAGCAGTACCGGGCCATCTCGATTGCCTTCGCCGAGGGGTACTACGACTCGCCACGCAAATTCTCGACGGACGATCTTGCGGCCGAACTTGACACCTCGGCCGCCGCAGCGTCTGATCTTCTCCGCAGAGCTGAAAAGCAACTGATAAGCGAAACCGTTGGCACACAGCAATTGATGAGTGTCTTGCCAGAGTAGCTACGGACTCTTTCGGGATTGCATCAACTGTCTCAGCCTGATATCGTCTGTGAAACAGACACCTGTACGGTTACGTCGCCGGATATCTCTCTGATATGTTTATAAATGGGTTTATTGGTAAGCACAACACGCTCCTTCTGGTATCACATACAGTCTGTTGATGTCTGATAACCCATCGACCGACAGCGAGTTTCTGTCTGACAGTGTTGCGATTGTAACCGGCGCATCGTCAGGAATCGGCGAGGCGACTGCCGAAGCACTAGCCAAAGAAGGCGCAAGCGTCGTGCTCGCAGCACGGCGTGTCGAGGAACTCAAGACGCTCGCGGACCGAATCACCACGGAAGGTGGAGACGCATTCGTCGTCGAGACTGATGTCACAGAGGAAGATGATATCGACAATCTGGTCGAGACGACGATGGACGAGTACGGCAGAATCGATGTCCTCGTGAACAACGCCGGCGTGATGCTTCTCGAGCCACTGGAACGAGCAGACCGATCGAATCTCCGGCAGATGGTCGAAGTGAATCTGATGGGACTGATGAATCTCACGCACGCTGTCCTCCCAATCATGCAACAGCAAGACAGTGGCCACGTCGTCAACGTCTCGTCAGTCGCAGGACGTGAAACGATGGCCAACGGAAGTGGCTACAACGCCACGAAGTTCGGTGTCACTGCCTTCACTGATGCTATTCGACAGGAACTCTCACCACAGGACATCCGAACCACGGTCATCGAACCGGGTGCAGTCGATACTGAACTCCCGACTCACATCCCTGACGAGCAACTCCTCGAACAACTCGCCGATATGGATGTCCCAACGCTGGCCCCCGAAGACATCGCCCGAGGAATCGTGTACGCAACGAACCAACCCAAACACGTCGACGTCAACGAACTCATGATTCGACCAACTGGACAGACGATGAACTAGAAACAGGGAAAAACGTGTTGCAGGTAGTTATACAACCTACTAGGTAGAAAGCGGATGGCACGAGTGTATGTAACAGAAGCAAAACCGGCGGATACGTCCCACTGCACTTGGTTCAACGTCTCCGACAAGAAAGAAAAGAAGCCGCCGTGCTGCATGGATCCTCTATATCTATCGTGCCCGACTGATCAGTACACCTATCTGTACCGAACACTAACATCCGCGCGACCGAAGGGAGCGCGGTTCACCGAACCCGAGCGAAGCGAGGGTTCGGCCTTTTTCGCCCACGTTTTTGCCGCGAGTGGTTCGCGCGAAGCGCGAACCCGAGCGGGAAAAAGGTGGAAGGATGGCGCCACGTATATGGCAGTCCCGCCCATGCCATGTAGCAATGTCTGATGCGGTCACGCCGTCGGTTCCGCGGGGCGAGTTCGACTTCCGGCACCGCCCCGAGACCGACCAGTCCTTCGAGAACGCGCTCGAAAAGGCCCGGGCCGGGGACCGACTCACCGTCGCGGACGGGATCGAACTCCTCACCACCGGCACCGACCGGCCGGGCATCGACCGGGCACGCAAAGAGCGCGTCCTCGAAGCCGCCGACCGCCGCCGAGCCGAGGTCGTCGGCGAGGAAGTCACCTTCG
This sequence comes from Halorientalis persicus, assembly GCF_900110215.1. Classification (GTDB taxonomy): domain Archaea; phylum Halobacteriota; class Halobacteria; order Halobacteriales; family Haloarculaceae; genus Halorientalis; species Halorientalis persica. Next base: position 91,017 of record NZ_FOCX01000012.1, read on the forward strand.
TCGCCAACCTGAACAACAACGTCACTACCGCCTGCAACACCGGCTGTCTGTTCTGTAACTTCAAGGACCGCTCCGAGCAGTTCCGGACGGATTACGAGGAGGATCACGGCGGGTTCACCAAGACGCCCACCGAATCCCGCGAGATCGTCGCCGACGCCGTCGAACGGGGCATCTACGAGGTGACCTCTGTCTCCGGACTCCACCCTGCCTTCGCGCTGGACGAGGAACACCGCGAGATTCTCGAATCCAGCGACCGGGGCGACCTGAACTACCGCCCGCCCGCCGAGTACGAGACAGACCCCGGGAACTACGTCGACCAGATCGAGGCGATGAACGTGGGCGGCGTCCACGTCCACTCGATGACGCCCGAAGAGGCCTACCACGCCCGGCGGGGGACCGACTGGTCCTACGAGGAGGTGTTCCGCCGGCTGAAAGCGGCCGGACTGGACTCGGTCCCGGGGACCGCCGCGGAGATCCTCGTCGACGAGGTGCGGGAGGTCATCTGTCCGGGCAAGATCGGCACCGACGAGTGGCTCGAAGCGATGGAGGCGGCCGCCACGGTCGGCCTCGACACGACGGCGACCATCATGTACGGCCACGTCGAGAACGAGGCCCACCGCGCCCTGCATCTGGACCGCATCCGGGATCTGCAGGATCGAACCGGGGCGATCACGGAGTTCGTCCCCCTATCCTTCGTCCACGAGGAGACGCCGCTGGCCGAGCGTGGAATGGTGTCCGGCGGCGCGACCAGACACGAGGACGAGCTGATGATCGCCGTCTCGCGGCTCTACCTGGACAATATCGAGCACGTCCAGTCCTCGTGGGTGAAGTACGGCGACGCTCAGGGACTGAAGATGCTCACCTGCGGGGCCGACGACTTCATGGGGACGATCCTCTCCGAGGAGATCACCAAACGCGCCGGCGGCGGCTTCGGCGAGTGTCGCTCGGTCCGGGAGTACGCCGACATGATCGCGGCCATCGGCCGCATCCCGGTCGAACGCTCGACGGACTACGAACACCGCCGCCGCGTCGATCCCGGTGCCGACACCCTCGGCCCCGAACTCGGCCCGCAGGCCGACGGCACGCCACTCATATCGGAAAAATGACTGGTTATCACGTTCCGGTCGCGAATCGGGGGTCGCTCGGTCACTCGGGCTCCATTTATAAATACATTCCTTCAGGAACGAATGCATATAAATCCACTTTGAATAGGCGGGTCAAAATCCAATACCGGCCCCTGTCTAGCGGGCAGGTGCGGACGGGCCAATTGGAGTGAACGGCCCAGGAATCCCTGATTCGGTGGTCTGTCGCCGCCGATCGATTCCCCATCCCCCCTTCTCCACTTCGCACCGGCAAAAGACATATCTCACAGTTGGTATAACGATCCGATCATGCGACACGTGACGGTTCGGCTCTCGCTGGACGCGCCGCAGTTCCATCCGTTCGTGGGTGACCTGCTCGCCGACCCTGAGGTGTCCGTCCAGCGGATCCATCGGGCCGACCTCCTCGACGACGGGACTCTCGTCGTCCTCGCGGAGGGGCGCGGTGATCGGGACCGGTTCGAGTCCATCGTCGAGGCTGCGGATCCGGTTCGGGAGTGCAGTCTCTCGGGGGAGCGCACGTGGTACGCATATCTCTCCATCGAGCCGACGGAGTTCGCGCGGACGCTGTTACAGACTCGCCGCTCCTCCGACGTGTTCGTCAAGTGGCCGATCAGCGTCGTCGATCAAAAGACCGTGGAGGTGACCTACGTCGGACACGACAGCGGTTTCCGCGAGAAACTCGCCGAACTTCCCGAGGCCATCGACGTGGAGATCGTCCGGACCGGGACCTCCTATCCCGACGCCGCGCAACTGCTGGAGAAGTTGACCGAGCGGCAACGGGAGATCTTCACCGTCGCCGTCGAACAGGGCTACTACGCGGATCCGCGCCGGGTAACGCACCAGGAACTGGCCGACGAACTGGGCTGTTCGGCCGCCAACGTCGGCGAACACCTCCGGAAGATCGAGGCGACGGTGTTCCGCGAACTCCGCGCGCTGGACGGGGCCGCGGACCCAGACGAGGACGGTGCGACGAACGCTGTGGAGTGACTTCTGGACGAGCCGAACTACGACACGTCGGTCGTCGTTTCCGCCTGTGGACGGAACTCGAACCGCGTGCCCGCGCTGGCACCGTGTCTCTCGGTGCCCCCGGTCGACGTGGCTGTGCCGTCGGTTACCGCGGTCGTGCTCCCGACCTCGCTGTCGACCAGTGACACCGCCCAGCCGTGGGCCTCGGCGATCTCTCTGACGATGGTGAGACCGAACCCCGTTCCGTCCGTCTCCGTCGTGAACCCGGACTCGAACACGGCCTCGCGATCGGACTCGGGGATGCCCGGCCCGTCGTCTTCGACGTAGAAGCCGGTACCGCCGTCCGCTCGCTGGGTCCCGCCCGCGTCGCTCCCGGAGCTTCCCGCCGAGAGCGGGCCGACGGTGACGGACACGTCTGGGCCGCCGTGCTCGACGGCGTCCTCCTGAGCCTGTGAAGGAGGGCTCGTAGAGCCATGCTCTACGGCGTCACCAGAACGCTCCGAGTTCTGGTTGCCTGTCGAGCCGTGCTCGACAGCGTTGCGAAAGAGGTTCTCCAACAGTCGGCGCAGGCGGTCGGGGTCGGCCTCGACGGCGGCGTCGTCGGCGACCGTGAGCGTCGCCGGGCCGGTCCGGACCGTCGCCCAGGCCTCGTCGGCGACGGTCGCCAGCGAGACGGGTTCGGTCTCCCCGACGGTCCGACCCTGTCGGGCGAGCTCCAGCACGTCGTCGATGATCGTTTCCATGCGATCGTGGGCGGTCTCGACCCGGTCGAAGGCGTCCTCGTCGCCGGTCCGGCGGGCCTCGTCCAGGTAGCCCTCGGCGATCTGGAGGGGGTTCCGGAGGTCGTGGGAGACGACGTTCGCGAAGTCGTCGAGTCGCTCGTTCTGCCGTTCGAGCTCCCGTTCGCGGCGCTTCCGGTCCGTGATGTCCCGGGAGTTGATGACGACGCCCCTGACGACGGCGTTCTCGAGCAGATTCCGCGCGATCCCCTCGAGGACGCGCCACTCGCCGTCGGCGTCGGCGATCCGGAACTCGAAGCGGACGGTCGCCCCGGGCTCGTCGACCAGCGACGAGAACCGCTCGCGAATCTGTTGTCGGTCGTCGGGGTGGATGTACTCGGCGACACGACGGCCGGCGATGGCATCCGGGTCGATCCCCAGTACCGTCTCGTGGGACGGGCTGGCGTAGGTGACCGTCCAGTCCTCGTCGAGGACGGCGATCACGTCCGTCGAGTGCTCGATGAGTTCCTGATAGCGTTTCTCGACCTGCCGGCGCTCGGTCACGTCCCGCAGGAGGACCAGACTGCCCAGTCCCTCGCCGGTCTTCGACAGCGCCGAGCGGTTGGCCGCCAGGTAGCGGCGCTCGCCGGCCACCTCGACCGACAGTTCCAGCCCGGTCGGGTCGTCGCCGTCGAGTAACGGTTCGATCTCGGGGAGGACGGTCCGCACGTCGGCCCCGATCACGGTCTCGTCGGCTTCCAGCAGCCACTGGGCAGATGGGTTCAGGTCCACGATCCGCTCGTCGTCGCCGAGGACGACGTACCCCTCGCGCATACTCTCGACGACGCGCGTCCGGGCGATGGGCTCCAGGTCGAGCAACTGGTAGCGTTTGATCGCGTAGATGAACGCGGCGACGGAGAACGTAAAGCCGATGGGCGAGAGCTCGACCGAGGCGTGGGGCCCCAGCCCGAGGACGACCCACAGGCTCACGACGATGGGTGCGGCGGCCGCGACGATCAACGCCGCCATCTGGCTCCGGTAGAGCGTCGGCGACGTGCGCATAAAACGGCCGAGCAAGGCGACGCCGAGCAGTGCGACGCCGAACGCGACGCTCACGAACAGGTAGTACGCGACCGTCTTCTCGTAGGTCAGCGAACTGAACGAGCCGTGATCGACGACGGTCGGTGTCGCCCACATGAGTTGGTGGATGTCGTTGGTGAGCGCGAGGATCGTCCCGACGCCGAGGACGAGGGTGATGGACCCGACCACGGGCACCGACAGCAGGTCGTCGTGGTCGGTGTAACTGGCGGTGAACACGAACCAGCCGATCACGACGATGGGGGTCCCGACGTAGGTCCACTGCTCGGCGACGACCATCACCGAAAACGAGGTGGCCGACACCTGCACCAGGGCGGCACCCGCCCACACGAGCGTCCCGAGACTGACGACGGCGAGCGAGCCCACGCCCGTGTCCCAGCCCCGGCGGCGCGCGTCGAACAGCAGGTACCCGCCGAACACGAGACTGCACAGTACCGTCACTGCGAACGGGATCGTGTACGGCGTGAATTCCCAGACCATCTTCGGTGCCAGCGACCGCCGCTGAATACCCTCACTTTCGCCTGCGCAAGCATCAACTTCGTGTTCCGTTTCCGAACCTGATAATCAGGGATGTCGGTGACGGGGGCCGGAAAACTCGAACCAGTATCAATCGGACGAGACACTCGTCGGGTTCGTGCCGTGGTCGCGGACGGCCCGGAACCGGTCGCCGGCCGCGTCGGCGGCGTCGATGGCGTCGGCGATCCGATCCGAGAGCCACTCGTCGGTCGCGTAGCGGTCGTACACGGGTAGGCGCTCCCGCAGGGGGACGCCTGCGTGGTCGGCGACCGCTTCGAGTTCGTCCAGCCCGGGCCACTCGTAGTCGGGGTTGACGTGATCGACCGTGACCGGTGACACCCCGCCGAGGTCGTCGATCCCGCAGTCGACCACCTCGCGGGCGGGCGCGAGGTTCGGCGGCACCTGGACGCTCACGGACTCGGGCAGGCAGTGCCGGGCCATGGCGACCGCACGGCGGAGCGTGTCGACGGTCGGTGAGCCGCCGCGCCACCGCTCGTTGTCGACGACTGGCTGGACGATCACCTCCTGAATATGGCCGTGGCGCTCGTCGAGTTCGCGGATCGCCAGCAGTGACTCGGCCCGGTCCGCCCAGTCCTCGCCGATCCCGACGAGGATGCCCGTCGTGAAGGGCACGTCGAGTTCGCCCGCCGTCTCGATGGTGTGGAGCCGCTGGCCCGGGTTCTTCGCGCGCGGTCCGCCGTGGGCCTGTACCTCCGCGGTGGTCTCCAGCATGACTCCCATCGAGGCGTTCAGGTCTGCGACCTCGGCCATCTGCTCGCGGGTCTGGTCGCCGGGATTGGCGTGGGGGAGCAAGCCTTCCTCGAGGGCGATCTCGCAGGCCTCCCGCAGGTACGTGTGGATCGAGTCGTGGCCCCACTCCGCCAGCTGGTCGTGAATCTCGTCGTACCGGTCGTCGGGGTCGTCACCGAAGGTAAAGAGCGCCTCCGTACAGCCGGCGTCGGCCCCGCGCCGGACCGTCTCCCGGATCTCGCTGGGGCTCATGAGAGTGGCCTGCCCCGGCGGATCGTAGTAGGTGCAGTACGTGCAGGTGTACCGGCAGGCCGTCGTCAGCGGGACGAACACGTTCCGACAGAAGGAGAGTTCCGCGGCCGGGTTCACGTCTGCGGGCCTCACGTCGAGCAGTCGCTCGATGTCCTCGTCGGCGACGGTCATGTCGATGCCGTACTCGTCGGTCCCCGGAATCACAGGCTTCGGTCCGAGCGCGCCGCCCTTCACTCTTGTGCGCGCGTCACGGTCGCGCGCCCGTCCGCGGTCGTGACCTCGAAGCCGGCCTCGACCAGCCACTCGCGGGCCCGTCCCTCGCCGTGGAGCAGTACCTCCACCAGATCGGCCGGTTCGTCCACGTCGGTCGCGAGACGGAAGCTGTCGATTTCGGTCACGTCCGCGCCGACGGCGCGGGCCGCCTCGCGGTGGTCGCGGATCGACGCGCCGTGGTAGTCCGTCCGGAACTGCGGGTGGCCGGCCACGACGGCGTTGGTCCCGCCGCCACGGCCGGGGGCCAGCACCACGTCGCCGTCGGCGTCGAACAGTCGCCCGAGCGCGGCCGGCGTCGCCAGCGCGAGATCGGCCATGACGATCCCCACGCGCTCGGCGTCGCTGTCGAACGCCGCTTCCAGCGCGGCGTTCACGGCCTCGGTCAGCGGTCGGTCGTCGACCCGGACGGGCGCGTCCACCTCGACGGCGCCCGTCGCGAGGACCGTGGGATCGTGGCCACTCTCGCGAATCGAGTCGAGTACGTCCGCACACGCCGTGCGAGCAAACGCCGCCCGTTCGGCAGAAGTGAGTGTCCCCGCGAGCCGGGTTTTCGGCTCGTCGATAGCCAGGGGGACGAGAACGTCCATCAGCGCAGCTTGTCGTAGTCGTCCTGCTGGTTACGCCAGTACCAGACGCCGCCGCCGATCAGCGCGATGGCGACGATGGCGACCGCACCGAAGAGCATGAGCTGACTCGTCTGCTGGGACGAGGTGGCTTTCTGTTCGGCCTCGTTGGCCAGATCGATCGCGTTCTCGAAGTTCCCGCTGTTGTACGAGGAGATCGCGTTGTCGATGGTGCTCTCCACGCCGTCCGGGTTGCCGGCGGAGTCACTGGCCGCGACGGCGGCGTCGATGGCCTCCCGGGCGCTCTTGCTCTGGTTGGTGTAGACGTGGACGGAGTAGGTCTCCAGGGTCTGGGTGTTGTCGCCGGACGTGCTCGTGACCTCGACGAAGGTCACGTTCTCGGCCGACGGGTTGCTGTAGTTGTACTCGGGGACCGCGGGAACTTCACCGCGGATCTGAATCCGAAGTTCGTCGCCCGAGGGGTCGCTGGAGACGTCCTGACTGATCGACTGGCCGCCGAGGTCGCTCCACTGCTCGACGCGCGAGCCCTGATCGTACTCCTCGAGCTGCCAGCTGACGTTTCGCAACTCAGTCTCCGCACCGACGGTCCACTGGCTGTTCTCCGTAAACGCATCGTCAACCGTGATCGTGGTGTTGATCTCGGTCCCTGCCTGTGCCTCACGGGCCGGGTCGTCGGCGGTCACGGTCAGCGCTGTGGCTGTCCCGATGGCCCCGAGGAGGACCACGAACAGTGCGACTGCGATCGTACCCCTAGAAGAGCGGATCCAGTTCATCATCGTCATCCTCGACCAACTCGTCTAAATTCGCTTTGCTTTCCTGCCGGATCTCGTCGATGTTGTCCTGTGCTTCGATGGCCACCTGCTGGAGCTCCTTGATCCGGGGCACGTTGTGGACGCCCGACAGCAGGATGACGCTCGCGACGTAGCCCGAGTCGGGGACCGGGTAGTCGCCACCGCGGACCTCCATGCTCCCGGTCTGCTCTTCGAGCCACTTCCGGCCGCGCTCGATGCCTTTCCGGTTGAGGTGTTTCGGCGGGCCGCTCAACACGAGCAGTGCCCGCTCGGCCCCGTCGATCTCACAGGGGAGGGTCAACCGTCCCAGCGCCGCCTTGCGGACGAGGCTGGTGATGCGGTTGGTGGTGTTTGCGGTGTCCATGCCGTCGTCGGAGTCGTCGCCCTTGAACCGCGAGAGCAACCCGCCGCCGCCCTTCTCGGGTTCGACTTCCTCGGCGGCGTAGCCGACCGTCGAGACACCACCGCCCGCGAGTGTGTTGATGATCTCGCTGGAGTCGACGACGCTCTCTGCGACCGCACCGCCCTGTTCGACCTCGCCGGCACCGAAGAGGATGCCGAAGCGCTTGACGATCTCGTCGTTGATCTCGTCGTAGCCACCCTGGACGGACTCCCCGGATTTCCGCCAGGCGTCGTTGTCGAACACCAGCAGGTTGTCGACCTCCCGGACGAACGTCTGGAAGGATCGGGCGGCGTTGAGCGTGTAGATCCCACCCTCGTCGCCGCCGGGCAGGACGCCCATGCCGTACACCGGCTCGGTGTAGATGCGTTTGAGATGTTTCGCCAGGACGGGGGAGCCCCCCGACCCGGTCCCGCCGCCGAGCCCGGCGACGATGAGGAAGGCGTCGACTTCGTGAACCGGGATGTTGTCGATGGCACCCTGGACCTCGTCGATGTCTTCCTCCGCGATCTCGGCGCCGAGTTCGTTGTCGGCGCCGACACCGTGTCCTTTCACCCGGGCCTGCCCGATCAACACCCGGTTGTCTTCCGGTACGCGCTCCAGTCCAAGTAGGTCGGCTTTAGCGGTATTGACGGCGACCGCGGAGCGGACGATCCCGCTCCCGGTTCGCTCGTCGTACTCCAGGAACTTGTCGACGATTTTCCCGCCCGCCTGGCCGAAACCGATCATCGCGAGTTTCATGACTCGTCTCCGTGTGGAAGGAAACAGTCACATTATGGCTATAAGTTTTACCCCCAAATATCAGCAAATAGAATGCCGAGTTCAACAGACAACCGCCTGAAAGCAGTCCGGTTAATCGGGGCTTAGCGCCCCGAAAAATGGGTGCTTACGCCCTCGTGCCGAGGTATTCCGAGAGGGTCGTCATCTCTGCGGGGTCGACACCGAAGGCCCCGACGTCGTTGTCGCTGGTCGTGTTGTCGAACTTCAGCGACCGGTACTGATCGCCCCCCATCGGGAACCCGGGGATCGACCCCGCGACCTTGAGGCCGACGCCGGCCAGCCCCATCGGGACAGGGAGGATCACGCTGCCCCGGACCATCTTCGCGATCTCCCGGAGCGAGAGAACTTCGGGGCCGCCGACCTCGTAGGTCTCGCCCACGTGATCGTCCGCTTCGACCGCATCGGCGAGCATCGGCACGAGATCTCCAACCCAGATCGGCTGGAAGTTGGTCTTCTTGCCGCCCCCGGGGAGCGGCGCGAGGCCGGGCGGCGTGAGCTTCTTGGTGAACGAGACGAACTCCCCGCCCTCGCCGAACACCACGGAGGGACGGAAGATCACCCAGTCGAGTGCCGAGGCGGTGACGATATCCTCGGCCTGTCCTTTCGCCTGGATATAGGCCGTCGGCCCGTCCGGATCGGCACCCAGCGCGCTCATGTGAACGAGCCGGTCCACGCCGTGTTCCTCGGCCGCCTGGACGACGTGGCGTGTGCCCTCCGTGTGAATCTCGAAGTGTTTCTCGTTGCCACCCTTGGGCTTGAACAGCGGGGAGAGCGCGACCAGGTACACCACCGCGTCCATGCCCTCGAAAGCCCCTTCGATGGAGTCGTAGGCCGTCACGTCGCCCGAGACCGTATCGACGCCGGCCGGGAGCGGTTCACTCTCCGGGGCGCGCGACAGGACCGTCACGTCGTGGCCGCGGTCGTTTAACTCCCCGCTCAGGTTCGTCCCGATGAAACCACTGCCGCCGACGACGAGAACGTTCATACGAGTTACTCTTCGTTTTATAAATGGTTAAAACTACCGTGCGACTAGTCAGGTATCGGCCGTCGGTCGGTCGCCTCGGCGTTTTCAGGGGACGAGAACCGTCCGCAGGTATATGCGGTTTGCCGACAGATTTCGGGTATGACACTGGTCGTTCCGTTCGACGGGTCGCCGCTGGCCGAGGCCGCGCTGGTCCGGGCGACGGAGTTCGGAATCGTCTTCGAGGAGGACGTGCTGGCGGTCAGCGTAATCCCGAAGGGGAACGCCGAGTACGCGCGCGAACACGACTGGATCGAGGCCAACGAGGATCCGGAGCTAAAGGCCATCGTCTCGCGACTCCATCGACAGGTGACCGACCTGTGCCCGACGGCCAACTTCCGCCACCGCGTCGTCGACAAACGCGCCCCGTCGGGCGAGATCGCCAAACGTCTTCGAAAGGTGGCCGAACACGAGGACGCCTCGATGGTGTTCATCGGCAGCGAGAACGCGGGCCATCTGGTCACCTCGCTCTCCAGCGTCGGCAGTAGCGTCGCCGCCGAGGAGTCCTACGACGTGGTGATCGTCAGGGATCGCAGTCCCGCCAAGATCGCGAAGCTGAAAGACGCCTCTCCACACCGCAAGGGCAAGTCCGATTTCTATCTGCCCGATTGACCGGGAACGGCCGATTTACAAGGCCCGCCCGTCCAGGGCTGGTATGCTCGTCACGCTGGAGGGGATCGACGGCAGCGGCAAGACCACCGTCTGGGAAGGCCTGCACGAGGAACTCGACGGGCCGGTCACCTTCACGCGCGAGCCGACCGATTCCTGGTACGGCGAGGCCGTCGCCCGATCCATCGGGGACGACGATGCCGACCCGCTCGCGGAACTGTTCCTCTACACCGCCGACCACGCCGACCACCTCTCGCGGGTCGTCCGGCCCGCGCTGGCGGGCGGCGATCTGGTAATCTCCGACCGCTACTCGGATTCGCGGTACGCCTATCAGGGTGCGACCCTCGACGGGACCATCGACGACCCGATGGCCTACGTCCAGCGCGTTCACGACCCCTTCACGCGCGCGCCCGATCTGACGCTCTACTTCAACGTGGACCCCGAGACGGGTGCCGAGCGCAGCGGCGCGACCAACAAGTTCGAGGCCGCCGACTATCTGGCCCGCGTGCAGGACAACTACGAACGGTTGATCGAGGCCGACCCCGACCGGTTCGTCCGGATCGATGCCACCCGGGCACCCGAGGCCGTCCTCGCGACCGCCGTCGAGGAGATCGAGCGCCGGCGCTAGGTCCGCTGGCGGCGGTTGTCCGGGACGGTCACGTCGTCGGGGGCCGGCATCCAGAAGAAGTCGAAGGCGATGCCGACGGCGAGGGGGACCAACACCGTGAGCGCCAGCACGGTGGTCGCGCTCCCGAGGTTCGGCCCCAGCACCGTCCCGAGCAGGATCGTCGTCCCCACCAGCGGGACCGGCGTGAGGACGACAGCGTAGAGGGCACTCCCCCATTGCGTGTTCAGCCGGACGCGGAAAAAGCGGGTCGCCAGCGCCGCGATGGCGGTGTTGAGTCCCACGATGACCAGCAACCCGGCGATGTCGACGGCCGAGACCATACCCCACGTACGGACCGGGACGCCTTGGGGGTGTCGGAACCGACGTGTTCGATTCCGCCTAGGGGGCGCTCCCGCCGTGGCTGGCGACCCAGCGCGAGGCAGTCCGCGGCCGACACGGCGGCGCATGACGGGCCGCCCGGCGTTCACTGCAGGCCGACTACTCCAGGCAAATATAGGTTCGCGTGTCCGCGACCCCGTCGAGGTCGCGTACGTCCGTCGCGACCGAGTGCATCACGTCGTAGACCTCCTCGCCCTGGGCCTCGATGATGATGTCGTACTTTCCGGCGACGATGTGTGCCTCGGTGACTCCCGAGAGCGACCGCGCCGCGTCCAGGAGTGCCTCCGATTTGCCCGCCGCCGTCTTCACCATGATGTAGGCCCGGACCATGGTCCTTGCTACTTTACCACACATGAAAAGTGTTTATCCGGACGCGTCGCCGCCCCGTCCTCGGATCGACGGGTCGCCGGGATAGCTTTAAGCCGTCCCGTGGCAGAATGTAGCACATGAGATTCGTTATCGTGGGTGCCGGTCGCGTCGGGCTCCGGACCGCTCGCGTCTTGCAGGAGAGCGGCCACGAGGTCGTCGTCGTCGAGCGCGACCCGGCCTCGGTCGACCGCGCCCGCAAGGAAGGGTTCGACGTGATCGAGGGGGACGGTTCGACCGAGGAAGTCCTCGCGAAGGCCGACCTCGCGACTGCGGACGCGCTGGGTGCGCTCTCGGGCGATCTGAACGACAACTTCATCGCCTGCATGATCGCCAAACACCACGGCTGTCGCACCGTCTTGCGCATCGACGAGGACTACCGCGAGGATATCTACCGGAAGTACGCCTCCGAGGTCGACGAAGTGATCTACCCCGAACGGCTGGGTGCCATCGCCGCCAAGAACGCCCTGCTGGGTGGATCGATCCGGGCCGTCGCCGACATCGCCCGCAACCTCCAGATGGTGGAGTTGACCGTCACCGCCGACTCGCCGATGCACGGCTACACCCTCAGCGAACTCGAACTGCCCGCCAAATCCCGCCTCCTGGCCTTCGGCAAGCAGGACGAAGTCTACGGCCTCCCCGACGCCGACGCCTCGCTGGAGGCCGGTGACCACCTGGTCGTCCTCGCCGACTTTGGCGTCCTCGACGACGTGCGTCGCATCGTCGTCGGCGACAACCAGGGCCGCGCCGCGGCCGCCGGAGGTGTCTGACCATGGTGGTCGCCTACGTCATGGCCAAGGCCCACACAGGTGACGCCGACCGCATCAAAAGCGACATCGACGCCGTCGACGGCGTCGTCGAGTCCTCCATCGTCGCCGGCGACGTAGACTTCATCGCCAAAGTCGAGGTCGATTCCCCTGCCGCCGTCAAGGACGTGGCCGCCTCCGGCATCCAGGAGATCGACGGCGTCGAGTCCACGCAGACCTATATCGCGATGGACTAACTCCCACTTTTTACGTCGGGGGGTTCGCCAGCGGCGAACCCCCCATCGCAAAAACGTGGGGAAAAACTGCCGCGAGTCGCGCCTCCGAGAGACCGTCGGTCTCTCGTGCTCCCACTCGCTACGCTCGTGGGAACTGCGGCCCGCTCGCGGTTGCCATGCTTGTGCAACCGCGGCCGCACAGCCACCGCCACCGCTACCGCGACCGCACCGCAACCGCTCCGGTACGCACTTGTTCCTCCCAGCCGACACCTCTCCCATGGCCCGGTCCCTGACCCGTCTCGATTCGATCAGCGGTGGACTGGCCCTGCTCACTGCGCTGGTCGGTCTCGCCGTCTACCCCCACCTCCCCGCCGAGATGGCGATCCACTTCTCGGCGTCGGGACAGCCCGACAACTTCGCCCCGAAACCCGTCGCGGTGGCGGCCGTGCCGGTCGTGATGGTCCTCACCCACTTCGTGATAAGAGGGGCAGCCCGGATCGATCCGCCGGAGGACCCCCGAACGATGACGGGAATCACGGTCGCGACGATGCTCCTGCTTGCCGCGGTTCAGGGACTCGTCCTCGCGTGGAATCTCGGCCACGCTGTCCCGTTCGACCTCGTGCTGGTCGGTATCCTGGTGTGGAGTGTGCTGGTGGTCGGTTACGCCATCGTCCGCGAATACGGACGCGGCGTCTGACTCCCGCTCACAGTGGTGTGCCGCCGCGGGTCCCGTCACCGCCCTGACTCGCCGCCTTGCCCAGCAGGTCCGCGACGACACCCTCGTACTCGTAGCCCGGGACGACGCCCTCGACGTAGGTCCCTTCGACGTATTCGGCGAAGGCCTTCGCCACGTCCGGCGCGCGGTCGGCGTTCCCGAACTCGAACGCGAACGTCGCGACCGCCTCGTCGCCGTCTTCGGCGAGCGTTACATCGTCGAGAGCCACGTCAGCCCGCGTCACCGATGGCGCGTCTTCCAGCCGACGCTCGAAGGTGTCGAACCAGCCGTCCTCCACGGCCTCGCCCACGTCGCCGTCGACGGCCGAAGACAGCATCGGCGTCCGGACCACGAGCCAGTAGGACAGCGCCCAGCCGTCGGTCTCCTCGGCCGTTACGTGCCCATCGAACCGCGTCGTCGTCACGCGGAAGCCGTCGCCGTCACGCTCGAAAGCGTCGTGCCCCTCGAACGCCCGCTCGGCCCGCTCCGGAATCGCGTCGGTCATTGCAGGCTCGTAGGTGAGCGGACGGGAAAAGTTCGGTGTGTCCGCCGCGCCACACCCCGTGGCGCGGCCTCATGCGAGGGAGGGGACTTGAACAACGTCCAGACGGTCGCTCCCCTCGGTCGAGAGTGCGACTGGCCTCGTTCAAATCCACTCGACGATTCCGTCGCGGCGCGAATTGCGCCGCGGCTCCATGCGAGGGAGGGGATTTGAACCCCTGGACCCCTACGGGAGCGGATCTTAAGTCCGCCGCCGTTTCCAGGCTTGGCTACCCTCGCACACTCGCCCCTCCATCCGTGAGGGGTTTGTCGGTTTCGGTCCGTGACAGCCCTGCTCGCACGCAGCGGGACGCCGGGACACGACCGACTTCTCGGAACCGCTCGGGGGCGAAAACCCAGACCGCTGACTACCAGTCGACGCTGAGCGTCCCGTCGCCCTCGGGATCGGGCGCGATCTCCTCGTTCGTCCGGCGGTCGACGACGTGGATGATTCCCTCGTCCTTTTTCGCCGGACAGGCCTCCGCGGCCGCGATGTTGTGCTCGAGATCCGCCTCGCCGAAGAAGTAGGTCTCGGGGTTCGCGATGCCCGTCGAGATGTCCAGATTCCAGTTGTCCGAGTACTCGGCGCACTTGCCCGCGCCGAAGCACTTGTTCGCCTCGAAGATGATCTTGTACGGCTTTTCCTCGACCGGCGGCGCGTCCTGCTCGCCGATCTCGCTGGGGTCCACCGGTCCGTCCGCGTCGCTCATATCACCGGCTTGGTCCCGGCCGGTCTTTCCGTTGTCGCTTTCGGTCCGGCAGAAACACTCGGCAGACGTGAACGGACGGCGGGGTTACCGGTGGATCGTGACGTCCTCGATCTCGACGGGGTCGTGGGGCTTGTCCTGGCCGTCGGTCGGCACGTTGCCGATCTCCTCGACCACGTCCATCCCGTCGGTGACCTCGCCGAAGACGGCGTGTTTGCCGTCCAGGTGGGGCTGGGCGTCCAGTGTGATGAAGAACTGCGAGCCGTTCGTGTCGGGGCCGCTGTTGGCCATCGAGAGCTTACCGGGGCCGTCGTGTGTCAGTTCGTCGTGGAACTCGTCGTCGAACTGGTAGCCGGGACCGCCGCGGCCGGTCCCCGTCGGGTCCCCGCCCTGGATCATGAAGTCCTCGATGATCCGGTGGAAGGTGACGCCCTCGTACAGCGAGTCGCCGCGGATCTCGCCGGTCTCGGGGTCCTCCCACGTCGTCGTCTCGACGGCGGGCTCGTCGTCGGCCGCTGGGTCGTGTTCCGCGAGGGTGACGAAGTTCTCGACGGTCTTGGGCGCGCGCTCGTCGAACAGATCGATCTCGATGTCGCCGTGGTTCGTGGACAGCGTCACTGCAAGGTCACTCATGACTCTCACTCCGCGCGGTCGGGAGAAAAGTCTGGTGTTAGTCCCGACCGACGGTCGCGGTCACGCCCGCCTCGTCGAAGGTGAGTTCGACCAGCCCGAACGGCGTCCCACCTCGGACCTTCGTGACCGCCAGACAGGTCTTGACCGACCGGTCGACCACGTCCATCCGCACGTCCCACACCTGATCGGCCCGCGCGAGCGTCATGTCCCGCCGCAGGACCGAGGGCGTGTTCTCGTGGCAGTGAAAGAGGCCGACGCTGTCGGTCATCCGCAGCGCCCGCTTTGCGGTGTCCAGAAACTCCCGATACCGGGTCCGGTCGCCCTGTTCGAGTTCCGTCGTCGGATCGAGGACGACCAGCGACCCCGCGTCCAGCCCACCGAGAAACTCCTCGGGCGCGCCCAGCACGTCGTCGCCGTCGACACTGCGAACGTCCACGTCCAGCGCGGCCTTCCCGACGGGGGCCGCCGTCGTCAGCGCGTCGGCGACCTCCTCGGCCGGCCGGAGCGTCGAGAGATAGCGCGTCGCGTTCGCGGCCGCCATCGCGTACAGGAGCGGCTCGCTCTGTGCCCGCGGCAGCGCCGATACCGCGACGAGACTTCCCGCCGGCACGCCCCCGCCGAGCCCGCTGTCGAGCAGATCCACGCCCGTCGAGAGCCGCCCGCTCGGCGTCCTATCGTCACTCATGGCCCGACCCATGCGATTGGGACCGATAAGCCTGCCGCCCCACCTTTTTTCTGCGTCGGGTTGCGCGCCGACGGCGCGCAACCACTCCTTGAAAAACGTGGTCTCCGTGAGCCGAATGCGAACGGAGGCTCGAAAGACGCTCCGCGTCTTTCGGTGGCGAAAAAGGCGCGAGCGCGACGATGCCGCGCTCGCGAAGAACCGCGGCGCAACGCGCCGCGGATGCTCGTCGGACCGCCGCCACCGCCACCGCACCCGCACCGCTACCGCACCCGCACTGCATTCCCTCCGAACCCGTTCGACTCAGACAGTGCCTGTTTTACGTGCCTGCCCGCAACGCTCCCGATATGAGCAACCGAGAGGCCGACGCGTCCGGACCGACGGGCTGGCTGACGCCGGAGAAGGCCATCATCACCGTCTGTGCCGCCATCGCACTCCCAGTCGTCTATTTCCTGACCGAGCGACTGGGAACGGTGACCTATCCCGCGATCTTCCCGACGCTGGCCATCGTCTTCATGCCCCCCTTCGTCTACCGGGCCTACTGGCCGAGAACCTACGACCTCGCTCGCGCCGCCGGCTGGGGCCTCGCCGCCGGCATCGCCGTCGCCGCACAGTTTCTCGCCATCATCCTCCTCGCCGCACCGTCTCTGGGCGGCGACGGTGCCGTCCTGCTGGCCTTCGGGGTCGTCGTCCCCATCGACTACGCCGTCGCCCGGTTCGTGATCGGGGGCTGACGACGCGGGTCAGAACGCCCGGAGGTCGTCCAGTACGTCGGCGGCGTCGCCGCTCTCGATGGTCTCACGGGCGATTTCGAGTCCCTCTTCGAGGTCGTCCACGTCCTCGCGGGCGTACATCCGCAGGGCGGCGTTGACCGCCACCGCGTCGGCGAACTGGTCGTCGCGGTCGCCCGCGAGCACCGCCTCGGTGATCGCGGCCGACTCGCTCGCGATGTCATCGACCTCCAGATCCTCGCCGCTGAAGTCCATGCCGTAGTTCGCGGTCTCGATCTCGAAGTCCTCGAGTTCCTCCCCATCGGACCATTCGGCGACGACGGTCGAGCCGGGTCGGATGTCGTCGTACCCCTCCTGGCCCTGGAACATGAGCACGCGGGACACGTCCTGGGCCTGGACTTCCTGGAACGTGCCGACGATCTTCTCGGCGAAGGCGAGGTGGTAGAAACTGCCAAGATGCACGTCGGCGTCGGCGGGGTTGGCCAGCGTCTCGATGGTGTTGACGAAGCTCCGCACGCCCATCATGTCCCGACGTTCCCAGAGGTCGTCGACCCCCGGATTGAACGCGGGCTGGTAGTAGTAGCCGAAGCCGACCTCGTCGACCATCTCGGCGCTCTCCTCGGGATCGAGTTCGGTGCGGACGCCCAGTTCGTCGAGGACGTGCTTGTACGCGTCGAGTTTCTGGGTCGGCACCCGGTCGCCGGAGTGGACGACGACGGGGGTCCCGGCCGCGGCGGCGACGGCACCCGCGGCGACGCCGAGGATGGCCGTGGAGTGTTTGCCGTCGTAGTTGGCCCCGCAGTCGACGGGGTCGGCGTCGGGGGCGGCCACTTCGACGGACTCCTCGCGCATCACGTCGGTGTAGGCGGCCAGTTCCTCGGGGCTGTTGCGCTTCCAGCGGTTGGCCAGCCAGAACGCACCCAGCGTCGTGGGGTCGGGCTCGCCGGCGAGGATCCGCTGGAACGCCTCCCGGGCCTGGTCGCGGTCCATGTCCTCGGCGGACTTGTGGCCGGACCCGACGACCTCGGTCATCAACCGTTTGAGCGGCCATTCGCCGAACTGCTGGCTCGCTTGTGCCATAGCCGACACTCGGCACGCCAGGGCGAAATAGTTCACGAAGCCGTCGCTGCCGATCCGTTCGAGAATCCCGTCCCGAACTGTGCGATCAGGGTGCCGATCCCGCTTACTCGCCGGCCGCGCGCTTCTCGATCATCCCGAGGCCGATCCACGTGATGACGGGCTCGTCGTCCTGATTGTAGCCGGTCAGGCGGCTGTCGACCTCGCCGACGCCAGGCCGGTCGCCCTCGCGTTTCTCGACGACCTCGTACTCGATGGAGAGTTCGTCGCCTGGCCGGACCGGCTTGATCCAGCGGAGTTCGTCCACGCCGCGGGCCCCCTGTGAGGCCCAACCGGCCTGCTCCATGGTCTCGACCAGCAGGCGCATACAGATGGCGGCGGTGTGCCAGCCGCTGGCCGCGAGACCGCCGAACATCGTGTCTTCGGCGGCCTCGGGATCGGTGTGGAACTCCTGGGGGTCGTACTGCTCGGCGAATTCGAGGATCTCGTCCTCGGTGACCTCGTAGCTGCCGTGTGCCTCCGTGTCGCCGACGTCGATATCCTCGTAGTATGTGGGCATTGTCGAGGCCAGTAGTGCCGGTGACTTAGCGGTTTCGCGCCGGGAAGCGACACCGTTACACCGTACAGGTCCTAACACGAGCCAATGAGTCTCCAGTCGAGTGACTGGCGGACGGAACTGGACGACGTGGACGCGGCCCTCGTCGACGGATACCAGAGCGGCTTTCCGGTGGCGGAACGCCCCTTCGAGATCGTCGGCGACGACCTCGGTGTCGATGCCGCCGACGCGCTGGCCCGCGTCCGGGACCTCCGCGAGGCCGGCGTCTTCCGCCGGTTCGGGGCCGTCCTCAACCCGCCGGTGATCGGCTCGTCGACGCTGGCGGCCGTCTCGGCCCCCGCCGACCGCTTCGACGAGGTGGCCGAGGTGATCAACGACCATCGGCAGGTCAACCACAACTACCGCCGGGAACACGAGTGGAATATGTGGTTCGTGGTCACCGCCGGGTCCCGGGACAAACGCGACGCCATCATCGACGACATCGAGGCCCGGACCGGGCTGGAGGTCCTCGTCCTCCCGATGCTGACCGACTACTACATCGATCTGGAGTTTCCCGTGGTGAACGGCGATCGGTTCGCTCGTGAGTCGATCAGCGAGACCGACGCCTCGGCGACCCGGATCAGTGAGGACGCCGCGGCGAACCTCTCGGCGCTGGACCGGCGACTCCTGCTGGAAATTCAGGACGGGTTCCCGCTCTCGGAGACGCCCTACCGGGACGTGGCGGCGGCCGTCGACGCGGACGTCGCCGACGTGACGGCCAGCATCGAGGGACTGCGCGAGGACGGCTGTATCAAACGCATCGGCTGTGTCGTCAACCACGTCACGACGGGGTTCGACAACAACTGCATGGTCGTCTGGGACGTACCGGACGAGAACCTCGATTCCTGGGGGGAGACCGTCGGCGCGCTCCCGTACGTCACGCTCTGTTATCACCGCCCGCGCCGGCCGGAGCAGGACTGGCCCTACAACCTCTTCACGATGATCCACGGCCGCGAGGCCGAGGCCGTCGACGCCAAGATCGACGAACTCGCCGACGAGTACCTCCCCGTCGAGCACGAACGGCTCTACTCCACCGAGACCCTGAAACAGACGGGCGCGCGGTACGACGACATCGTCGGGGAGTAGGAAACTGGGGAGTCAGCGATGGGTACGCCACGATAAGTGACAACCTAGTGAACTATCCTCCGGGCCGAAACGCCCGGAAGTCTTATCCTTCTGTTAGCGTGTATTGGCTAGCGATTGGATGAGTTCAGGTGACCTCCCCACCGTGCTGGTGGTGGACGACGAGCCGGACGTGGCCGATGCCTACGCCGCCCAGCTGAAACAGGAGTACCACGTCAGGACGGCCTACAGCGGTGAGGAGGCACTGTCAGCGCTCGGCCCGGACGTCGACATCGTTCTGCTCGATCGGCGGATGCCGGACGTGTCGGGCGACGACGTCCTCGAAGAGATCCGTGACCGCGGGCTCGACTGCCGCGTCGCGATGGTGACGGCGGTCGACCCGGACTTCGATATCATCGAGATGCCGTTCGACGACTACGTGATCAAACCGGTCTCCCGGGAGGACCTGTTCGACACCATCGAGCGCCTGCTGGTCTGTGCCGAGTACGAGGAGAAACTCCAGCGGTACTACTCGCTGACCTCGAAGTACGCGACGTTGCTGGCCAACAAGAGCAACACGGAACTGGAAAACAGCGACGAGTTCCACGATCTCCGTGACGAGCGCGATCGTGTCCGGGACGAGCTCGAAGACACCGTCGCCCGCTTCGACGACGAGGCCTTCGCCGCCGTGTTCCGCGAGCTCCACGACGGATCGCGACCCGTCACCGAAGAGTAACACGGTCGAATCAGCCGTTTTCGGCTATCTTGTCCGTTACTGCACTCGATAATCGGCTGTGGCGCAGTGCTTCCCTTTCGTTTGCGGGTTGGTTTCCAGGTTCGGGTCTGGTTTTCACTTCTGAACACCGGGCGGAAACTTTTTTGCTACCGTTCACCACTTCCTACAGTGAGTGGATAGGTTTGGGCGAAACAACAGTCCTCATCGTCGACGACGAGTCCGCCGTTACGGACGTGTACGCGGCTCACCTACAGGATGAGTACGACGTCCGGACGGCGTACAGTGGATCGGAGGCGCTCGAGGAACTCGACGACGATGTCGACGCCGTGTTGCTCGACCGCAGAATGCCGGGGATGTCGGGGGACGAAGTCCTCGAACACATCCGCGAGGAGGGGTACGACTGCCGTGTCGCGATGGTGACGGCGGTCGACCCGGACTTCGATATCCTCGATATGGGCTTCGACGAGTACGTCGTCAAACCCGTCTCGCGGGACGACCTCTACGACACGGTCGAACAGCTCCTGACGTACTCGACGTACGACGACACGTTCCAGGAGTACTTCTCGCTGGTCTCGAAGCGGGCGGCGCTGGAAACCTCGAAGAGCCGATCCGCACTCGAAACCAACGAGGAGTATCAGGAGTTGACCGACGAGATCGAAGAACTCGAAGCCAACCTCGACGACGCAGTCGGTGATCTCGAAGAAGACGAGTTCGGCGCGCTGTTCCGGATGCCGGAACCCGATCTCGACTCGATGGATTCGCCGTCACAGCCGTAGCGTGGCCCACACATGGCCTGGCAATACACACCCTTCGCACTCCTCTATACAGGTGTCGCCGTAGTCGTTGCCGGGCTGGGCGCGTGGGTGTACCACAACCGGATGTCGGCCGGGTCGGGACCGCTGACCGGTCTGCTCGCCGCGACCTCGTTCTGGACGCTCTGTGCGGGACTGGAACTGGCTCGGACCGACGCCTTCGGTCAGCGACTGTTCGGGAACGCGACGTATCTCGCCATCGCGACGCTTCCGGTCGTCTTTCTGTACTTCGCGGAGTCGTACTCGGGTCACGAGACGCCACTGACCCGGTACGGGCTGGGGCCGCTGTTTATCGTCCCTGCCATCACGCAACTGTTCATCTGGACCAACCCGCTCCACCACCTCATGTGGCAGCGGTCACAGCTGTTTCAGGCCGGTGCCGTCCCGACGCCGTCGATGCTGACCGGCGGGTGGTTCGTCGTCCACACGCTCTACTCCTACGCCCTGCTGGTGGTCGGATCGTATCTCCTCGTGCGGATGCTCGTCGTCTCGGAGAACGTCTACCGGGGCCAGGCCGTGGCCATCCTCGTCGGGACGTTCACCCCATGGGTCGCCAACGCGCTCTATCTCGGGAACGTCGTCTCGTTTCCTTTCGATCCGACGCCGGCCGCTTTCTCGGTCACTGCGGCGGCGTTCGTGCTCGCCATCTACCGGCATCGGCTGCTGGAGATGGTGCCGGTCGCCCGCGAGGTCGCCCGGGACGAACTGATGGATAATCTCGTCGAGGCTGTGTTCGTCCTCGACGACGACCGACGGATCATCGACTACAACCAGCGTGCGGCCCGCATCGTCGACGACGGCGACGCGTCGCTGGTCGGTCGGCCGGTCGCGGAGGCGTGTCCGGAGCTAGAGGCGGTGATCGCGGAGGCCGCCGACGCAGATTCGGGGACCCAGGCCGTCAGCACGGAACTGGCGCTCCGACGCGACGGGAAGCTCCGGTACTACGACGTGCAGGTGACGGCACTGCGACGGGCCGGCGGGCTGCTGACGGGCCACCTCGTTTCCCTCCGGGACGTGACCGACCAGCGCCAGCGCGAACAGCGGCTGAACGTCCTCAACCGCGCGCTCCGGCACGACCTGCGTAACGAGGCCAACGTCGTGCTGGGCTACGCGGAACTGGGCAAACAGAACAACCCCGAGGCAGAGTGGGTCGATGCCATCGAGAGCCACATCTCGGGGCTGATCGACCTGAGTGAGAAGGCCCGCCAGCTCGAACAGGCGCTGGACAGCGACCACGTCGACACGCACCGACTCGACGCCGTCGACGTGATCGAGACCGTCGTCGCCGAGTACGAGGCCGATCGGCCGGACGTGAGTATCGAGACCGACCTGCCCGAGACCGCCCACGTCTCGGCCATCGAGTTCTTCGCCGACGCCGTTGGCAACGCGGTCGAGAACGCCATCGAGCACAACGACAACCCGGAGCCGCTCATCGAGGTCGCCGTCTCCGCCTGGGTCGAAGACGACGAAGTGGCCATCGAGATCCTCGACAACGGACCGGGCATCCACGAAGAAGAACGCGCCGTCCTGTTGCGCGGCCGGGAGACCCAGCTCCAGCACATTAGCGGCCTCGGGCTGTGGATTATCAACTGGATCGTCACCGAGTCCGGCGGCACCGTCCAGTTCCAGGAGAACGACCCGCGGGGTTCTATCGTGACGATCCGGTTGCCGATGGCCGAGGGCGAACCGGACGAACAGGAAGCCGGCGAGGCCGTTTCCAACGAGGTAGCGGAGAGTGACGTCGACGCCGAGGATGCCGAGCCCGCAGTCGAGTCGCGGGCCCAGGATGCACACAGCTGACGGCGTGGGAGCCGTCAGTCGTCGCCCAGCACGCGGTCGGCGATGGGCTGGCTCCCTTCAGTGGGCGTCTCGGCGGCCGACTGGTTGCGGAGTTTCGCCACCACGTCGTAGCCGAAGATGGCGGTGCCGAGGATGATCAGCGTGTCACCCGGCATCCGCGCCCAGAACAGCGCCTGGACGATGGGTTGCTCGTAGAAGGCCAGACTCCGGCCGGCGTCGTACCCCGCGGTGAAGACCGTCTCCAGCTGAAGGAAGCCGACGGGGAGAACGGAGACGAACACCATCAGCGCCAGCCCGACGTTCCACAGCCAGAACGACCAGCGGAGGCGGCGTTCGGACCACGCGCCGGACCGGGTGGTGATCCGGAGCATATAGACGGCCATGCCGATGGCGAGAAAGCCGAACGCGCCGAACATCGCGGCGTGGGCGTGGCCGACGGTGAGGTAGGTCCCGTGCTCGTAGTAGTTGATCAGCGGGAGGTTGATGAAGAATCCGAGGACGCCGGCCCCGACGAAGTTCCACACGCCGCTGGCGATGATGAACATGAACGGCAGCGTGTAGGGGAAGCCCTCGCCGGACTGGACCATCACCCGGTACTGGCCCAGGGCCTCGTAGAGGATGAGCACGAGCGGGATGAGCTCCAGCGTCGAGAAGGCACTCCCGATGGGCACCCAGATGTCGGGCTGCCCGACCCACCAGTAGTGGTGGGAGACGCCGATGACACCCGTTCCCATCACGAACAGCGCCTGGAGCATGACCGCCTTCTCGGCGCTTTTCTTCTGCAACAGGTTCATGCTCACCAGGACGAGGCCGACGATGGCGACGATGAAGAACTCGAAGGCCCCTTCGACCCACATATGGACGACCCACCAGCGCCAGAACTCCGTGACGACGATGTTGGTCTGGGGGGTGTACAGGAACCCTGCACAGAACAGCAGGGCGATGGAGCCGCCGGCGTAGAGGATCATGTGCGCCAGCCCGAACCGCTGTTCGCGCTGCAACAGTGGGCGGAAGCCACGCCAGACCAGCACGGCCCAGATCAGGAAGCCGGCCAGCAGACCGACCTGCCAGAGCCGCCCGACTTCGAGGTATTCGAGCCCCTCGTTGCCGAGGATCCACCAGAGTGCGCCGTCGATGTACCCCTGTGCGCCGAGCCAGATGCCCACGAGGCCGCCGACGACGACCACGACGAGCGCGACCAGCAGGCCGTTGACGTACCGGGCCTGGTTCGTCGGTTCGTAGCCGGTCAGCAGGGCCGGCAGGAAGACGCCGGCACCGAGCCACAGCGTCGCGATCCAGAGGATCCCCAGGTCGATGTGCCAGGTCTTGGCCAGGGCGAAGGGGAGCCACTGGAGGATCTCGAAGCCGAAGCGCTCACCCAGCCCGAAGAAGGCGTCGCGCTCGATGTAGAAGTGGGCCAGTAACCCGCCAAGCAACACCTGTGCCAGGAACAGCAGGGCACCGATGGCGACGAAGCGGGTCGCGGCGATCTGGCTGGGGAGGATCGTCACGTCGTCGGGGTCGGGGATCGAGACGCCCGCCGAGTCGGGTTCGTCGAGTTCGATAGCCCGGTAGAGCCAGATGCCCGCGCCGGCACCGGCGACGAGCAACACCATGGCGACGACGCTCCAGGTCATCGCGCTGGCGGGTGGCTGGTTGCCCGCACCAGGGGCGAACGGCCACTCGTTGGTGAAGGAGTTCTCACCGCCCGGGCGGTCGGTGTGTGAGACCCAGGCGGTCCACATGGCGAAGTCGGCGAACTGTCTGGCGCGTTCTTCGGAGTCGATCATGTCCGCGGGGACACCGCGGTGGCTCTCACCCTCGTGG
Organism: Halorientalis persicus; assembly: GCF_900110215.1. Taxonomy (GTDB): domain Archaea; phylum Halobacteriota; class Halobacteria; order Halobacteriales; family Haloarculaceae; genus Halorientalis; species Halorientalis persica. The sequence continues at coordinate 115,150 of NZ_FOCX01000012.1, forward strand.
TACCGCCGGACGTACTCCTCGCGGACCTGCTGGTGGGCGTACAGTTCGGCCGCGGAGTACTGGACCACGTCGCCGGCCTCGCTCCCGCCGAGTTCCGACTGCACCGTGGCGTTGACGGCTGCCCGGTCGCCAGCCGAGAGGTTCGTGTAGGACGCGTTGTGTTCCGCCCGGGCGTAGTACTCGCGCATATGCCGGACCTTTAGATCGAGCGCGTCGGCGGTGTAGTCGGGGCCGTAGTACGCGCCGTTGCCCAGTATCGACCCGTGGTTCATCAGCCCGTCCGACTGGAAGACGGTCTTGCCCGCCTGGACCTGGTCTTTCGTCGTGATCTCCTCGCCGTCGGGACCGACGACTTCCTGCGGGATGGGCGGCGCGTTGGTGGTGGAGTACCACGCGCCCGCGCCCATGACGACGAGGTTGAACACGAAGGCGGCGACCAGTGCCATCGCGAGATGCTTTCGCGTCACTTGCATACAGACGGTGGTCTCCCCCGCGGAGGGATGAAGGGTCAATGGCACTCCAAGAAACTGCGAACCCGACCGAACCCGTTCGGGACAAACGGGACGAGGTCGGTCCCACTCACCGCTCGTCGGCACCGCTGGCCGGGTTCGGGGTTTGCCTCGCACCAATGGTCGTTTTCGAAAGCCCTAACGAAGGTTCGGTCCTAAGGAAGTCCTAATGAGTCAGCAACTGCCGGACGTTCAGGCGACCAGTCCCGACGTGTCCGTCGGACTGAACCGCGTTGGAGTCACCGGCGTCGAGAAACTCGTGAAGCTCGGCCGGACCGACGACCGACCCATCGTCCTCATGGCCGAATTCGACGTGTTCGTCGACCTGCCGTCCTGGCGGAAGGGTGCTGACATGTCCCGGAACATGGAGGTCGTCGACGAGACCCTCGAAGCGGCCGTCGCCCAGGAGGTCCACCGCGTCGAGGACGTGTGTGGCGACGCCGCCGAGCGGCTGATCGACAAACACGACTACACCACCAAGGCCGAGGTCCAGATGGAGGCGGAGTACGTCACCCGCGAGCGGACGCCCGAGTCCGACCGGCCCACCCAGTCGACGGCTGACATCATCGCCTCCGCCACGGCCACCGAGGACGGCACCCACGAGGAGATCGGTGCCCGCGTCACCGGCATGACCGTCTGTCCCTGCTCACAGGGGATGAGTACCTCTCGTGCTCGCGAGACCCTTCGCGGACTGGACGTGGAAGACGAGGTCATCGACGAGTTCCTCGAAGAGGTGCCCCAGCCGGGCCACTCACAGCGCGGCCACGCGACGCTGACCGTCGAGAGCGAGGGCGCGCCCGAGGCCGACCTCAACGACATCATCCGCGTCGCGCGCGACTCGATGAGCGCTCGCATCTACAACCTGGCCAAGCGGCCCGACGAGGATCACATGACCTACGAGTCCCACAAGGACGCCAAGTTCGTCGAGGACTGCGTGCGCGCGATGGCCGAAGGGGTCGTCGAGGAGTTCCCCGACCTACCCGACGACGCCATCGTGACGATGAAACAGTCCAACGACGAGTCCATCCACCAGCACAACGCCCACGCCGAACGAGTGGCCGAGTACGGGACGCTGAAAGGGGAAGTCAACGGCGAGGACTAGCATCCGGCGCGCTCTGCGCGCCGGTTCACGGGACCGAGCGAAGCGAGGTCCCGTTTTTCGCCCACGCCGAGCGGGTGGCCGAGTATGGGGACCTGAAGGCGGAAGTGAACGGGGAGGACTGAGGCAAGCGTCCGCGCGAGCGGAGCGAGCGCGGTTCTTCGCGAGCGCCGCGAGGCGCTCGCGCCCGTTTTTGGTCCAGCTTTTTGCGAGGAGCGGTGCCGCGCTCTGCGCGGCACCCGACGAAGTAAAAAGGTGGGGGGCAAATTACTTGTCCGTCCTTTTGAATTGGCTGACGTATGGGGGTTGTCTGTCCGTCGTGTGAGACTGCCGTGTCGAACACCTACGACTGTCGGGACTGTGGGGGGTCGTTCTGCGTCGACTGTCGACTGCCCGACGACCACGAGTGTGACGCCGCGATCGAGGCCGAAGCCGACGGCGGGACGCGAGCGGTCGGTGACGTATCGGCCCTCTCGCTGTCGATTCCGTCGGGACCGGCGATCACGGCGCTGGTGCCGGTCTGGCGACTGCTGCCCTGGTGGGCGTACGCCCTGCTCGCGGTGGTGGTGGTCCCGCTCAGTACCGTGATCCTGGCGGTGCAGGTGTACCACGAGCGGGTGACCGCGGGCGAACACGCGTGGCGACCGAGCCGTGCGTACTACGTGCCACTGATCGTCTTCCTGACCATGCTGTTGATGTCGCGCCCGTCGCTCCCGGGGGTCGAAACGCACTGGGTCGTCGTGGCGGGGACTCGGTTACTTCTGGGGGTTTCCGGCGACGGTGATCTACGCCGTCCAGCGGCGGGGGCGCTGAGTCACAGGGAGAGCGGGGTGGCGTCCTCCCACCGTGGGTCGAACTCCGAGCGGACGTTGGCGGCGAACTCTCGGTCTTTCAGGTCGATCACGGCGAAGGTCTCGTCGGCGTTGAGCGGGTGTGGCACCTCGATACAGACCTCCGCGTTGTCGATGAGCTCGAAGGTGCCCGAGACGTTCGACGAGGTACGGACCGAGAACTGTTCGTGGCGGGCAAGGTGAGATTGGTAGCGTTCGCCGACGCTCTCGGGGAGCTCGTCGACCAGTTCCGGGCGCATCAACAGCGACACGTCGACGCCCCGATCCAGCGCGTTCCCGAGTTCCTCGACGATCAGATCGCCCACGGTGTCCATGTCGAACTGCTGGGACGAGGAGGAGGCGACCATGATGATGCGCTCGTCGGCGGCCGCGAGTCGCTCTACGAGGAGGTCGACGGTCTCGTCGGGGCCGACGGCGGCGGTCCAGAACGTCTCCTCGACGGGTTCGGCGCTCTCGAGTTCGCCGACGAGTTCGTCGACGATCCCCTCGTACTGCTGGGCCTTCTCCTCGAGTTCGCGTTTCTTGTCCTCGAGCAGTCGGTCCAGCGCGGTCTGGGGCTCGACGGCGACGTACTTTTTCGGCCGACTCGCACTCTGACTCCGGACGAGGTTGTAGGTCTCGATGCTGTTGAGAACGTCGTAGATGCGGCCCATCGGCACGTCGCTGACACGGGACAACTCCTTGGCCGTTGTGGGCCCCGTTTTCAGCAACGCACGGTAGGCTCGGGCCTCGTACTCCGACAACCCGAGGTCTCTCAGACTTGCCATTGTGGTGCGGTCGGCTGCCGGGGATATAAACGCATCGCAGGTTTACCGCAGTGGTTTTTATGAACCCGTCGCGAGTTCGGCGAGGCCGTCCGGCGTTTCCGCGGTGCCAGTAACCTCGCCGTCGTCGACGACTTCCGCCTCGCCGTCGAGGCCCTCGGCGGCCGGGACGACGACGGCTTCGTGGTCCGCGACCCGGAGCGCGGCCCGGTGGAGGTCGCTCCCGGCGGGCGCGCCGATCCGGAAGACCCGGAGCGACTGGAGCCGGGAGGCGACCGTGGCGTAACTGGCCACTTCGACGCCCATGCGCTCGGCCGCGCCGGCGAAGGCCGCGATGGCTTCGCGGGCCCGCTCGCGGTAGCGATCCTCCCCCGTGAGCGCGGCCAGATCGACCAGCGCGTCGGCGAGTTCGACGTTAGTGTCCAGCGGATACAGCGGTTCGTCCAGCAGTCCCGGGCCCTCGGGAGTACCGTCCCGGAACGCGCCACCGTCCTCGTCCTGGAGTTCCGCGAGCGCGTAGTCGGCGACCGCCGTCGCCGCGTCGCCGTACGCGCCGGTGACCTGCCAGGCCGTGGTCAGCCCCTGCAGGAGTCCGGTCTGGTCGGCGAGCAGGCCCGACTCGCCGACTTCCTCGTCGGTGCGGTAGTGGGTCACTTCGCCGTCGTCGACCAGTTCGTCGAGGACGTGATCGAGCGCCCGCTCGGCGTACCGGCGGGCCGACTCGTCGTCCGTGTACGCGTGGAGCGCGAGCAACGCGCCCGCGGCCATCCCGTTGCGGTCGGCCAGCACCGTCTCGTCGATACTCGGTGGGTCGGCGTCCTCACGGTCGGTCGGACTCATCCGGTAGTACTCGTCGTCGCTGGCCTGACTCGCGGCGAAGGCCTCGCCCGTCCACAGGTCCGTGGTGAGGTACTCCACGGTCGTCTCGGCGGTCTCCCGATAGGACGCCTCGCCGGTGTAGCGGTACGCGCGGGCGAACGCCCGGACCAGCGCGGCGTTCTCGTCGAGCAGTTTCTCTCGATGGGGGTCGCTCCAGTCCCGGCCCGTCGCGAACCGATAGAACCCGCCGTCGTAGGTGTCCAGCAGGTGGGTCTGGATCGCTTCGAGGGTGCGGGTCGCCTGATCGCGGTCCCGGACCAGCGCGAACTCCACAGTACGAGGAAGGGGGAACTTCGTGTCCGATCCCCACCCGCCGAACTCGTCGTCGAAGGCTCCGAGCAGTTGCTCGACCATGTGTTCCTCGATGCGGGCGCGGACCTCGCCGCTCGGGGGCGTGCCGTCCCGGAGCGCGCGGGGCACACGGCCGGCTTCTTCGCCCTTGCCGTCCCAGGTGCGTCGCACCGAGTCCAGAATCTCGCGGAAGCCGTCGACGCCGAGGTAGCCCGCCCCGGTCAGGATGTCCCCCGACGGGGTACAGAAGACCGTCGAGGGGAACCCGCCCATGTTGTAGCGTTCCCGGACCCGCGGGTATCGGTCCACGTCGACCCGAACCGGCACGAAGCCGTCGTTGATGTTGGCCGCGATGCGTGGCTCGGTGTAGGTGGTCGCGTCCATCTGGTGACAGTGGGCACACCAGGGGGCCGACAGCGAGAGCAAGACGGGCTTTTTGGCCCGCGCGGCCTCGTCGAAGGCGTCCTGGCCCCACTCGCGCCACTCGACGTTGGTGCGCGCCGCGGAGTCGTCCATACCGAGCGGTAGCCGTCGCCGAACAAGTATCCTGCGTCCCGCGCTCGGTGCACGACCCGAAATCCGGCCGGAAGCGGTTCTATTTTGAGTGCTGGTCCGCTACTGCCCCTCATGCTCCGTATTATCGGGCTCCTCCTGCTCATCCCGCTTCTGGACATCGTCTTGCTGGTGACCATCGCGGGCTGGATCGGGTTCGTCCCCACCGTGGCGCTGGTCGTCCTCACCGCGCTGATCGGGATGCTCCTGGTCCGGGCAGAGGGTCGACACACCCTTCGGAAGATCCAGGGCAAACTCGCCCAGGGCGAGCCCCCGACCGACGAACTCATCGACGGCGGCCTGCTGTTGATCTCCGGTGCGATGCTGTTGACACCCGGCCTCGTCACCGACCTCGTCGGCCTGGTGCTGGTGATCCCCTTCACCCGCTATCCCGTGCGGCTGGCGGCCAAGAAGTGGGTCGTCACGCCCTACGTCGATGCCAAGACCAGCGGCTTCGCCAGCGGCAACGTCTACGTCGGCGGCTTCCCCGGCGGCGAGGGCCAGGGCCAGCCCGGCCCGGAACAACCGGGACAGGGCGGGCCCGGCCCGGACTCACAGGACACCTACGACGTGGACCGCGAGTCCTACGACGCGGACGACGACTCGAACGAGCGGGTGTGAACGCTCGTCACCCTCTCGATGAAAAGAAACGCTTAACATAGGCAGGGCGGAACACTCTGATGCGCTCACCTGGGCCAATAGCTCAGTCAGGTTGAGCGCTCGGCTGATAACCGGGAGGTCCACGGTTCAAATCCGTGTTGGCCCACTTTTCGATCGAACCAAGGCTTCTGTAGTCGAATCTACGTCCGCGTGGGACGAAATCGAGAGCGGTCGCTGGTCTTATATTCACGACACTCGAACTGAAATTCGTGTCGTCGGACGAGTACCTCCGTCGGACAGCGATCACCCGACTCTCGGTGACCACCGAGGACGAGCGCTTGCTCCGCGATACTGTGGACGCGTGGCGGCGTGGCTGCCAGATCGCTGTCGAAAAGGCCTGGAATCGGTGCCACGACAAATCCGCTGTCCAATCGCTGGCCTACGACGAGATTCGCGACCGGACCACCCTCGGAAGTCAGCACACGATTCTCGCCACGCATCAGGCTGCGGAAAACATCCGATCCTGTCGGTCACGTCGCGAGAACGGCCGGAAGGCGTCCAAACCCACCTACACGAGTCCGACGGTCAGGTACGACTCGCGGACGATGACGGTCTTCGAGGAAGACGAACAGGTGTCGCTCACGGTGGCCGGCGACCACTCTCGCGTGCGGTGTGACCTCGTGCTGCCCGAAGACGAAGACGGCTACCAGCGACAGTATCTCGACGGCGAGTGGGAACCGACCGAGAGTACACTCCACTACCGAAACGGCGACTGGTTCCTCCACCTCGGATTTCGCAAACGCCGACCCGAGACCGAAGGCGAGACGACCGAGAACGGAACGGTTCTCGGCGTCGACCTCGGTGTCGAACAGATCGCCGTCACCAGCACTGCCCGGTTCTTTTCGGCCGGTGAATTGAACCACCGACGGCGCGAGTTCGAGCGCGTCCGTGGCGGTCTCCAGAAGTGTGGCTCCCGGAGCGCGCATCGAACTCTGGAAACCGTCGGTGGCCGCGAAGACGAGTTCGTGAAACACGTCCTCCACAGCGTGGCGAACGGAATCGTTGCAGAGGCTCGTCGCTTCGGCTGTGACGGAATCGTTTTCGAGGAGCTGTCCGGTATTCGCACTCGACTCCCGAATGCGGCCTGGCACGCCGAGTGGGCCTTCGAACGGCTCTACGAGTACGTCGAGTACAAGGCAGAAGCGGTAGGGCTGTTCGTCGATACGGTTGACCCCCGGAACACCTCGCGGCGGTGTGCCGAGTGTGGCCACGTCGCCGAGACGAACCGTCCCAGCAGGGAGACGTTCGAGTGCGAGGCGTGTGGAAACCGGAATCACGCCGACTACAACGCAGCCAAGAACGTGGCTGCGGCGTATCTCCGTCGGGAGCAACAGTCTTCCCGGCGGAGGGGTGTCAGTCGATACGCCCTGAAGTCCGGGGCCGTCAGCGAACGCAGCGGGTTCGCTCCGTACGAGTCCACGGACGAGTCGCCCAATCCTGCAGCAACCTCGTCAGGGTGAGCCAGTGGCGCGACAGTCGACATCCGGTTTGGCCCTTCGTAACCGACGGATAGCTTTTCCTGCCTGCCACCCGTCCACCGAGTGCGATGATCGTCGTACACGCGAGTTTCCCCATCGACCCCGACAAGCGCGAGGAAGCACTGACACACATCGAGGACCTGGCCGAGCAGTCCCGCGCCGAGGACGGGCTGCTCGACTACCGGGCGACCACCGACGTGGAAAACGAGAACGTCGTCCGCTTCGTCGAACGGTACGAGGACGAAGAGGCCTTCGCGGCCCACTCCCAGACCGACCACTTCACCGAGTTCCTCACGGCGCTGAGCGACTGGCTCGCCGGGGATCCCGAGATCCTCCGGTTCGAGGTCGACTCGATGAGCGAAGTGGAACTCTGAACGGCGGATCCGCTCTCTCTTATAAATAGACCTTCATATCCGTCCGAATCTACTTGCTGTAGAGTTCGGTATACGGTGACACGATGCGTGATTCGGGTGGTTCGGGGTCGGGGGCCCCGGACCGACGGGGAGCGGAGCGTACAGGGGTGTTGAACCGCCGGCGATTCGTCCAGGCGGCGGCGCTGTCCGGGCTCACGGCCGGGTTGGCCAGCGGAACGGCCGCCGGCGAGACCACAGCGGACGCGGGCGGACCGCTGACTGCGGGGGTCGCGAAACGGGACATCACGCCGGAGAACGGGGGGTCGTTCTTCGGGTACGTGCGGCCGGACATCCGCGCGGAGGGCGTGGCGATCCGGCTGTTCGCACACGCGCTGGTACTCGGCGACGGCGAGCGAAAGGTCGCGCTGGTGTCGGCGGACCTCGGGAAGCCGGCGGTCCGGGACGCGGTGATCGACCACGTCCGGCCGCTGGGGTTCGACCGCGGGTCGGTGCTGTTCGCGGCGACACACACCCACGCCGGCCCGAACTCGCCCGGTGCGTGGATCGCCGGGCAGATCGGCGACGCCATCGCCGCGGCCGACGCGAACCGCCGGCCGGCGCGGGCGGGTTGGGCCACTGGGACGGTCGAGGAAGGCAACTGGAACCGCTCCATCGAGGCCCACCTCGCGAACTTCGGGCTCGATATTCCCATCGGGGAGGGGTCACCCGAGGACCACCCGGTCGATCCGGATCGGGCGCGGGACACCACGGTTCGGATGCTCCGCGTCGAGGGGACCGACGGGACGCCGATCTGCGCGTGGACGCTGTTCGGCAATCATCCGACTGCGTTCACGCCGGCCAACACGACCTTCTCGGCGGACTTCCCAGGCGTGGCGACGCGGTGGTTCGACCGGCGGTTCGACGGCGACGCGCCGATGGCCATCTACACCACGGGACGCGTCGGCGACCAGATCCCGCGCTACGACGACTACGCGCAGTACGCCGTGGCCGAGCGGACGGCCATCCGCGTCGAGCGGGCGATGTGGGACGCCTGGCAGTCGGCGGGCGACACCCTCGTTCGTGACCTGCCGGTCGGCGGTCGCGCGACCCACGACGAGTACCGGGGGCAGGACGTCGAATCCGGCAAGCCGGTAGACGACGACGCCATCGTCGGCGTCCCGACGCTGGACGGTGGGGAGAACGGGCCGACACCGTTCTCGGGGCTGGAACTGGAGGGCAAGCGTCGACCGGAGTGGCTGGCCGACGACGTGCTGGGCCGGAAGATACCGCTCGCGCCGGCCCCCTACTCGACGGACGTGGAAGTGCAGGCGATGCGTGTGGGCGACCAGTTGCTCGTGACGGTCCCCGGCGAGCCGACCGTCGAGATGGGGCGGCGGATGCGAGCGGCCGCCAGCGACGCCGCGCCCGACGCCGTCGCGGACGTGGCCGTCGTCGGCATCGCGAACGGCTACAACGGCTACTTCACCACGCCCGAGGAGTACAACAAACAGGACTACGAGGGCGGTAACACCGCCTTCGGCCAGTACTCCTCGCTGTTGATCCGGAACCGCCAGCGCGACCTCGCCGCCGCGTTCGGCGACGGGCTGGGCGAGCCCGTCGACCCATCGGGATCGCGACCGTCGATCCCTGATGCACCGGCCGACGGCGGCGACGACGATGGCGAGATCACCGACCAGCCCGCCCGCACCGTCGAGCGAATGGACGTGGTCACGCTGGACTGGGACGGTGGCTGGGCCGGGAAAGACCGGCCGGTCGACGAACCGTTCGTCCTGCTGGAGCGCCAGTCCAGGGGCGGGTGGGAGACGGTCACGACCGACCTCGGCCTCGGCTTCGTCTGGACCGAGTGGTTCGGCGACTACACCGTCCGCTACGACGTGCCACCGGACCTGCCCACCGGCACCTACCGGCTCCGGGTGAACGCCGCGAAGTACGACCTCACGAGCCAGACGTTCGAGGTCGTCCCCTCGACCGACCTGCGCCTCCGGGGCGTCCGCGCCGAGAACGCTGGCCCCGGCGACCAGCCGACGCGACTCATCTTCGTCGCACAGAACCCGCCGCCGGATCCCGAGGAAAATCTCCGCGTGCGCCCGATCCAGCCCGAGGGCGGATCGCTGACCGTCGAGGTCGGCGGCTCGGAGCACGACGCCCAGTGGGACCCCGACACCGAGGGCTGGGTCACCACCGTCGAGGGCGTGAGCGCGGGCGACACCGTGACCGTCCCCGAGAACGGGCTGGTCGACGGCCTCGGGAATCGGAGCGGTGCGGCGACCGATCTGGCGGTGGGGTCGGTCGCGGACCTGGACTGGCCGGACACGATGGGGACCGGCGGCGGCGATCCGCCCGGACTGTTCGGGATCGGAACCTTCCCGACCTGACCCTCACAACCGACCCACAACCATTCTAACCCCGGGCCTCCTCACACAGGCCATGACCGATATCGAGGTCACGCGCGACGACGACTACGCGACGGTGACGATCAGCAACCCCGACCGGAAAAACGCCATCAGCGCCGAGGCCAGCGAGGAGATGGCCGAGGAACTCCGCGCACTCGAACACGACGCGGGCGTCCGCGCGGTCGTCGTGCAGGGCGACGGCGACGCCTTCTGTTCCGGGATCGATCTCTCGGGCGGCATGGACGGGAAGAGCGTGATCGAGGAACTCGAGACTGGGCTGAACGCCATCGCGGTCGCGCTCCTGCGGATGGAGAAACCCACCATCGCGGTCGTCCGCGGCGTCGCCGTGGGCGCAGGGGCGTCCCTGGCGACGGCCTGTGATTTCGTCTACGCCCGCGACGACGCCGTCTTTGGCTGGGGCTTTACCGACATCGGCCTCGCGCCCGACACCGGCGCGACCTACGTCCTGCCGCGACTGGTCGGCGTCCGCCGCGCGCTCGACCTGCTCGTCACCGCGCGCCGCGTCGACGCCGAGGAGGCCGTCGACATGGGCATCGCCACGGAGACCTTCGACACAGAGGAGTTCGAGGACATGGTGGCCGAACGCATCGCCACGCTGGCCTCGCGCCCGACGCTGGCGGTCGGCGAGACCAAGCGCCTGGTCCAGCGCGCCACCCACCGCTCGATGGAGGAGGCGCTCCGCGCGGAGGCCCGCGCGCAGGACCGGATCTTCGAGACCGAGGACTTCGCCGAGGGCGTCGGCGCGTTCTTCGAGGGCCGCGAACCCGAGTTCGAGGGGCGCTGAGGGATTCGCCCGCAACCCCGACTCACCCGTGTCGGTCGTGCGCACCGCGGACGGCCGCGACGAGTGCGTCCCGAGCCGCGTGGTGATGCAGATGCGCGGGGCAGTCACAGTCCGACGCGCCGAAGCCGTCGATTACGACCGAGGCCGTCTCGGCGACCTCGCGGGCGACGGCACACTCGATTTCGGCCTCGGGCGAGCGGGCCACCGTTTCGATCCGCGCGGCGGTGTCGCCCAGCAGGTAGTCGACGTGCCAGTGTCTGGTGTCGCGCTTGCCGGCGGCCATTTCGTGGTGGCGGTCGACTCGGGCGAAGCCGCCGGGACCGAACGCGCTGCCGGTGTAGGCGTAGTAGCCGGCGGGTAGTTCCTGTCGGCCGAGCGACCCGACCGTAAGCGTCTCCGGTTCCGGAAGGTTGACCACGATAGTGTACGTTCCTCCGACCACGCCGGGACTTCACCTCGCGCCCAAATCGACCTTCCGACTGTGGCTCCCTTCGGTGACGGTGTCACTTGCTACCATAAATGGGTTTAAATACGGGAGGCACTAACCCAAGGTGAAGGCCACCCCCGGCTTTCGATGCAAACTATGCAGGGAAACGCACAACAGCAGGCCTACGACCGGGGCATCACGATCTTCTCCCCGGACGGACGCCTCTATCAGGTCGAGTACGCCCGTGAGGCCGTCAAGCGCGGCACCGCAAGCGTCGGTGTTCGCACCGAGGACGGCGTCGTCCTCGCAGCCGACACGCGGGTACGTTCTCCGCTCTTAGAGCGTGAGAGCGTCGAGAAGTTGCACAAGATCGACGATCACATCGGCATCGCCAGCGCCGGTCACGTCGCCGACGCCCGCCAGCTGATCGATTTCGCGCGACGGCAGGCGCAGGTCAACCAGCTCCGGTACGGCGAGCCCATCGGCGTGGAGTCGCTGACCAAGGGAATCACCGACCAGATCCAGCAGTACACGCAGACGGGCGGCGCACGTCCGTTCGGCGTGGCGCTGATCGTCGGCGGGATCGAGAACGGCGAGCCGCGCCTGTTCGAGACCGATCCCTCCGGCACGCCATACGAGTGGCAGGCACTCGCCGTGGGCGGGAACCGCGAGGACCTCATCGACTTCTTCGAGGCGGAGTACCGCGACGACCTCGATCTCGACGGCGGGATCGACCTCGCGCTGCGCGGCCTCGACACGGTCGGCGACGAGGGGATCGACCCCGAAGGCGTCGCTCTCGGGACCATCGACGTCGAGACCGAGCAGTACCGCCGCCACGAGACCGAGGAGATCAAACAGTACGTCGAGGAAGCCGACATCGGAGGTGACGAGGAATGAACGACATGAACCCAGCGGGCGGCCCACCGAGTCTGGAGGAGGGACTGCAGAACCCCTACGAGCCGGAACTCGGTCAGCTGCCCAACACGACCGAACAGGACAACGAGAAGGTAAACGAGACGGGGACGACCACCATCGGCATCGCGACCGAGAACGGCGTCATCGTGGCGACCGACCGCCGCGCGTCGCTGGGTGGCCGGTTCGTCTCGAACAAGAACGTACAGAAGGTCGAGCAGATCCACCCCACTGCAGCGCTGACGCTGGTGGGGTCGGTGGGCGGTGCCCAGTCCTTTATCCGCTCGCTGCGCGCCGAGGTCAACCTCTACGAGACCCGTCGCGGCGAGGACATCAGTATGTCCGCGCTGGCGACGCTCGCGGGTAACTTCGCCCGTGGCGGCCCCTTCTTCGCGATCAACCCGATCCTCGGGGGCGTCGACGACGAGGGGAGCCACGTGTTCAGCATCGACCCGGCCGGGGGCGTGATGGAGGACGACTACACGGTCACCGGGTCTGGGCTCATGGTCGCCTACGGGACCCTCGAGAGCCAGTACGAGGACGACCTCTCGATGGAAGAGGCGAAGACGGTCGCCGCCGACGCGGTCAGCTCCGCGGCCGAACGTGACACCGGCTCCGGGAACGGGCTCGTCGTCGCCGAAGTCACCGGCGAGGGTGTCGAAATCGACACCTACGAGTACGACGACCTCCTGTAACCGTCTCCCTTTTTCAGTAACACTATAGTTCGTGGCGGCTGAATCGACAGCGCACTGACAGTGTCTGCGTTCGGTTGCGTGTGTGGGGTGACCGATGGCTGAGGGGGGACGGCCCGCTCGCCAGCGACAGCTGGCTCTGCTCGCGCTGTGTGCGCTTGGCCTGCTCGTGGCCGCCTTCGCCGCGCCACAGGTTACCGCGGGGCCGGGTCTCGGCCCAGGTGGTCCCGGCGGGAGTCCGGAGGCTCCGTCGGGCGGTGGCGGCGGCTCCGGTGGAGGCGGTGGGTTCGGCGACGCCATCGAGGAACTGCTGGCATGGCTGGCTAGTGACGATCCCGACGACCGCGACGGTGGCGGAGCCACTCCCTGTACCGTGCGGTTCGCCGCGGAGCCGACGCCCGGAGCCACCGTTCCGGTCGTCGTCCTCGACGACGGCGGGCGGGTCGACGGCGCGCGCGTCTCGCTCGACGGCGAGGTCGTCGGCACGACCGACGAGCGGGGCACGGTCCCGGTCGAGGTGCCCTACGAACGCGAACTCACGCTCGACGCCACGCTGCCCGCCGGCTCGACGTGTTCGAACTCCCGGGAGACCGCCGGCGTCGAGGCGGCCGCCGCGAGCGCCGCGGTCGCGCCGGGCGTGGGTACCGGTCCCAGGTCCCCTGAACCGCTTCGCAGGGCCGACGCGGGGCAGGACTGGCCCGGCGAGGACGACGGCGACGACACCGACGGGCCGCGTGTCACACGCGCGGTCACCCTCGACGGCGAAGTGGAGATTCGGGTCGAGGGGGAACCGATCCCGGGCGAGCGAGTGAGTCTCGCGGCCAGGATCGACGGCGAACCGATGCGGGAGGCGACGGTTACAGTCGACGGCGAGCGTGTCGGGACGACCGACGACGAGGGGCACTATGGGCTGGAGATTCCGACCGACGGCCGCGACTCGCTGACGGTCCGCGTCGAGCGCGGCGAGTTCGCCGGGCGGAAAACCGTCGACGTGATCGACCTCCGGGCGGTCGTGCGACCGACTGCGATTCTGGCGATCCCCGGCGGCGACGCGGTGGTAGTCGCGCGCCTGGGCAACCGGACGGTCCCGAACGCCACGGTGACGCTGGGCGGCGAGCGACTGGGGACGACCGACGCCCAGGGCCGACTTGCGTTCTCGCTCCCGACCGATCCGACCGCGTCGATCGCGCTCCGGTCGGGCGAGTTGACCGCGCGCCAGTCACTGTTGGGGCTGTACGCGCTGACGGCGCTCGTCACCGTGCTGGTCGTTCTCGCCCTCGCGCTCGCGGTCGCGAAACTGCGCGGACGGACCGCCAACGTCCGACGGACAGCCACGTCGCTGACCGACCGGTGCCGTCGGGTCGCGCGCTGGCTCGTCGGGCTCGCCTTCCGGGTCACCGCCGCGCTCGAAGGACTGCTCGACTGGCTGGCCGCCCGGGTGCGCGCCCTCCGCGCCGCGCTCGCGTCACTGTGGGGGCTGGGAATCCTCGGGGCCGTTCGTGAGTCGGTAACGGGCGCGCTCACGTGGCTGCTGTCCCTGCCGGGTCGACTCCGGGCCGCACTCGCGGCGGCGCTGACGTGGCTCCGTGGACTGCCCGGCCGACTCCGCAAGCGCGGGGCCGACGACGCCAGGACGGCGGACGGCGAGACGGTGGCAACGCCCGCCAGCGATCGGGGCACCGACCCCTCGGGACTGCGCGAACGCTGGCGGGCGTTCGCCCGGTGGATCGCGCCGGAGCGCTGGCCCCAGCGGACGCCCGGCGAGGTCGCGCGGGAAGCCGCCGAGACGGGCTTTCCCCGCGAGTCGGTGCGGGACCTCACGCGGGTCTTCCGGGACGTGGAGTACGGCGGGCGGTCGGAGACACCCGAGCGCGAGGAGCGCGCCCGGACGGCGTTCGACGCCCTGCGCGACCACCGCGAGGCCGCCGACGCGGACGACGACCGACCGGACGAGGAGCCGGAGGTGACCGACCGTGGGTAAGTGGCTGTCGCGGCTCCGGATCGCCGTCGGCGTGGTCGCGATCCTGACGAGTCTCGGGATCGCCGTTCGGGCGGCCGTCTCCGGTGCCGTACCCGAGTCGGATCCGGCGGTGCGGGGGGTGGCGATCTTGCTCGTACTGGTCGCCATCGGGTGGGCGCTGTGGCGGGTCGGCACGTCCGAGTCCGTCGAGTCCGCCGCGGGCCCGCTCGTGTCGCCGGCACCCGAGCGGACGCCCGCGGACACCGCACTGTCCGGGCGGGCACTCGCCGACGCCATGACAGAGGCCGGCGACCGAGCCCGGGCGGAGCGGTCGGTCGCGGCCGGCGTCGACACGGTCCGGCCGCTCGTGTCGCGGGCGCTCGAAGACGCGCTGGTCGCGGGCGGTACCGACCGGGCGGCGGCTCGCGAGTCGATCCGGCGTGGGACCTGGACCGACGATCCCGTCGCGAGGGCGGTCTGCTCCTCGACGGTCTCGATGCCCGAGCGGTCGGTCCGTGCGCGACTCGCGGGCTGGCTCTACCCCGAACGCGAACTCAGGCGGCGCGTCCGGCGCGCGGTCGCGGCCATCGACGAAGCGGCCACCGAGACGCTCCCGCAGGTCCCCGGACAGGACGCTCCGCGTCGCGTTCGCATCGTCCGGCCGCGACTGGAGACGCTCCAGCGGGACGTGGATGGCAGTCTCCAGCCCGCTGCCGACAGCCCGGCACCGACGGGGGAGGACGAGCGATGAACCCGACCGCGCGCTGGACGGCCGGGCTGGCCGCGGCGGCCGTCCTAGCGACGGTCGGCGCGGCGGCGGGCTACGCCAGCCTCCTGCTCGCGGCCGTCGTCCCCCTCCTGTACCTGGCCTACGGCGTCCTCTCGACGGCCGACGCCGACGTGGCACTGCGGGCCCATCGCGAGATCGAGCCGGCGACCGCCCCGCCGGGACAGGAGGTTGCCGTCACACTGACCGTCGAAAACGCCGGTCCGGACCCGCTACCGGACGTGCGCGTCGCCGACGCCGTCCCCGAGGCACTGGGCGTGATCGACGGGTCGCCCCGGGGCGGGACGGCGCTGGAACCCGGCGAGACCCTCCGGGCCGAGTACAGCGTCGTGGCCAAACGCGGCGACCACGAGTTCGGCGAGCCACGCGCTCGCGTCCGGAGCTTCGGCGCGGGTGCGGCCGCCGACCGGTCGGTCGCGGCCAGCGGTGAGGGTCGACTGCACTGCCGGCTCGACGCCAGCGCGCCCCCGATCGAACAGGAGGGTGACCGCTTCGCCGGCGGGATGCCCACCGACTCGCCCGGCCAGGGCCTGGAGTTCCACTCGACGCGGCCCTATCGACGCGACGATCCGGCCTCACGGATCGACTGGCGACACTACGCCAAACGCGAGGCGTTGACGACGGTGAACTACCGGGAACGGCGCGCCTCGAGCGTCGTGCTCGTCGTCGACGCGCGCCCGATCAGCCGCGTCGTCGCCGGGCCAGCCCGCCCGACCGCGGTCGAGCTGGCCGCCTACGCGGCGACCCACGCGCTGGAGGATTTGCTCGGGGCCGGCCACGAGGTGGGCGTCGCCGTCGTCGGTGCGGACGGCCCGGACGCCGCCGGCCTCCACTGGCTCGCGCCCGGGTCGGGCCGCGACCGCAGAGCGCGGGCGCGGGACCTGCTGGCGACGGCGACAGAGGCGACCGCCGACGGGAGCGCGGTCGACCCCGACGCCCAGGCCAGTCGGATCGCCACGCTCGCGCCGCCCCGCGCGCAACTCGTCCTCTTTTCGCCGTTGCTCGACGACTGGCCGGTCGAGACGGTCGAGGCGTGGGGCGTCCGGGATTACTCGCGGGTCGTCCTCTCGCCGGACGTGCTGACACACAACACGGTCACCGGGCAGTTCGAGACGGTCCGGCGACACACCCGGCTGGCGAACTGTCAGGCGGCGGGCGCACGAGCTGTCGACTGGAGTCGAGCCACGCCGCTGTATGCCGTCCTCGACGCGGCCTTCGCCGCCGAGGCCCGAGGGGCGCTCACGGGGGGGTCGCCGTGATCCTGCTGTTCGGGCCACGGCTGGATCGGCCGTCGGCGATCGGGGACGAGGGGCGGGCACGGGCCGCGAGTCTCGGCGTCGCGGCGGTCGTGACCGTCGTCGTCACGGTCGCGGCCGGGCTCACGAGCGGCCTGCTCGACGCGGTGCAACTCGCGGTGCTCGGCGGCGGACTGATCGCCGTCGGGACGGCGTTGCTGGACCGGGAGAGTCTCGACGGGCTGGCGGTCGGTCACTTCTGTTTCATGCCGGGCGGATTGCTCTGGCTCGGTGGCGTGGCCGCCGCGACGCTCGTTGGCGGGCCCGGCGGATTCTTGCTCGCGCTCGGGTGTGGCCTCGCCGCGATGGGGCTGGCAAGCGCCTGGGCGAACGTCACCCACGACACGACCGTCCGTGCCATGAAGCAGGGCTGGGCCGGCGTCCTCCTCCCGTTCGTCGCTGGCGTCGTCCTGTCCATCGTCGCGGCCGTCGCACTCCTGCTCTGGGAGTTCGGCGTCGCGCCGGACGTGCCGTCGCTGGCGACCCTGCTCTTCTTGCTCGCGTTCACCGCCAGTGCGGTCTGGCTGGCGGCGACGCGACTCCCGCTCGCGCACCTGCTCGCACTCTCTCGCGAGGAGGTGGACCGACGGCGCGACCGCTGGCGCGAGGTGACGAAGTGGGTCGTCGCCGCCTGTGTCTCCGGCTGGTTCCTGCTCGGCGTGCTGGAGATGGTCGGCGCGATGACGGGGCTCTACCGGACGCCGGGACTGGCACTGCTTCTCGGCGCGCTGTCGACGGTCTGGGTGCGCCTGCCGGTGTTTCTCGTCGGGGTCGGCGCGTTGCTGGTCGCACTGCTCGCCGCCCTCGCCCGGCGTGCGACCGCCGGGAACGCCGACTGGCTCGTCGGCCCGACGTTCGGAATGCTCGCGCTGTTCGCGGTCCCCTTCCCGGTTCTGGGACTCCTGCTCGCCGGTCGCGGCGGGGCGGCCGGCCTGTCCGGCGCGGCGTTTCTGGCCGCCTTGCTCCTGATCGGCGGCCTGCTGTTCATGCTGTGTTACTCGGTGGGGCCGCTCGCGGTCGAACTCGGCGTCCTCCCCGACCGGGCGGGGTCGCTCTCGCTCGCCAGCGCCGGCCTGCTGGTCGCGGGTATCGGCGCGGCCGCGCTCCGGACCCCTGCTCCCGTCGTGTTCGCCTGCGTCGCGGGGTCGATGGTCGTCTGGGACGCCGGCGAGTTCGGCCTCGGACTGACGGTCGAACTCGGCCACCGGCCGGACACGCGCCGACTGGAACTGCTCCACGGCGTCGCCGCCGTCGGCCTCGCCGTGGGTGCTGTGGTCCTCGCGACCGGGCTGTCGATCCTGTTCGGCCGTCTCGGTCCGCAGGGGCCCGTCCTCTCGGCGGTGGTGCTGGCCGTCGCGGGCGTCCTCGCCCTGCTCGGTCCCATCCGCGGGTGAACCCCGGGCGTTCATGTCGGTGGACTGTGACGTGGTGGGTATGACCGACGCACTGGGGATTCGGGACGCCGCCGAGCGGAGCGAGGCCGTCCTCGACCGCATCGGGTCGGCGGCCGTCGTCGACCGGGAGGTGCTGGAGACGATCCTCACCGCCGTGCTCGCGCGGGGCCACGTCCTGCTCGAGGACGTACCCGGCACCGGCAAGACCGTGACCGCTCGCGTGCTCGCGGAGGCGCTCGGGCTGGAGTTCGCCCGCATCCAGTTCACGCCCGACCTGTTGCCCTCCGACATCACCGGCTCGAACGTCTACAACGAACACGAGGGCCGCTTCGAGTTCGCGGCGGGCCCGGTCTTCACCAACGTGGTGCTGGCCGACGAGATCAACCGCGCGCCGCCAAAGACCCAGGCCGCGCTGCTCGAGACCATGGAGGAGCGCCAGGTCAGCGTCGACGGCGAGACCCACCAGCTTCCCGATCCCTTCGTCGTCGTCGCCACGCAGAATCCGATCGAACAGGAGGGGACCTTCCGCCTGCCCGAGGCCCAGCGCGACCGCTTCAGCGTCAAAACCTCGATCGGCTACAACGATATCGAGGGCGAGATGGAGTTGCTCGCCCGTCGGGCCGACCGGCGGACGCTGGCCCCGAGCGTCGACCCGGCGGCCGACGCCGCGACCGTTCGGGCGATGCGCGAGGCCGCCGAGGACGTCCGCGTCGACGAGGACGTGCGCCGGTACATCGTCCACCTGGCGCGGGCGACCCGCGACGACGACCGCGCCGCGGTCGGTGTCTCGCCCCGTGGCATCCAGCGCACCTTCGAGGCGGCCCGCGCCCGGGCCGTCCTCTCCGGGCGCGAGTACGTCACGCCCGACGACGTGAAACGGATCGCCGAACCCGCGATGGCTCACCGGATCGTCCTGACGACCGACGCCGGCGTCGAGGGGGTCGACGCCCGCCATATCGTCCGCGACGCGATGGACGCCGTCGACGTACCCGGGGTTGCTCCCGAGGCGGACGAGTCCCCGTCCGCCGACGATCCGACCGGTGGTGGACAGGCCCAGGACCGGCCGACCGACGGGAGTGGCGATATCGACTCCGTGGCCGGTTCGGACGGCACCGACACCGGCGACTCGCTCTAGTCCGCTCGCGGCCTCTCGATGCAAACACCAATGTGGGAGCCGCGAGCGCACACGGACAGGATGCGTTCGAGGACCTGGCACGCGGCAGGCAGTGACGGCGGCGTCAGCGCTACCGGCCGGAGGGGACGACGACGATGACGGGGCCGACCGACCCGGTGGAGCGCCGGGAGTTGCTCGCCGGACTCGGCGGACTCTCCCTCACCCTGACCGCCGGCTGTACGGCCCAGCGAGACGACACGGACCGAACTCCGACCGAGTCACGGTCGCCGACCGACACCGACGACGAGGGATCGGACGCCTCGGCCGGCGACGTGGCGATGACCTTCGACACTGGCGACGACATCCTCTCCTCGCCGACGGTGGCCGACGGGACCGTCTACGTGGGCTCGACCGACGGCCACCTCTACGCCGTCGACGCGGCGAGCGGGACCGAACGGTGGCGGCTCGGGGCGGACGGAGCGGTATACGCCTCGCCACAGGTCGTCGACGGGGCGGTCTACGTCGGCACCGGACTCGAAGACGGGTCGGGTCACAGTCTCTACGCCGTCGACGCCGAGACTGGGGACGAGCGATGGCGCTTCGAGACCGGCGACAAGGTGAAGGCGTCACCGACGGTCCGGAACGGGACGGTCTACGTCCCCTCCCGGGACGGGAATCTGTACGCGATCGACGCCGAGACGGGTGACGAGCGGTGGCGTACCGGCGTCGGCTACAGTGCGGAGTCATCGCCGACGGTCGCCGACGGCACCGTCTACGTGGGATCGTTCGACGACGCGGTGTACGCGGTCGCCGCGGAGACGGGTCGCAGGCGGTGGCGGTTCGAGACCGGTGATCTCGTTCGCTCGTCACCGACCGTGGTCGACGGGACGGTCTACGTCGGCTCGTCCGACGCTACCCTGTACGCCCTGGACGGCGCCACGGGCCAGGAGCGATGGCAGTTCGCGACGGGTGGGGCCGAATTCGGGGTCCAGTCGTCTCCGACGGTCGCGGACGGGACCGTCTTCGTGGGCGCGTACGACGGGAACGTATACGCCGTCGACGCGGCGACGGGGACCGAAACCTGGGCGTTCGAAACTGGCGACCTCGTTTTCTCCTCGCCGACCGTCGCCGACGACACGGTGTACGTCGGTTCCCAGGACGACACCCTCTACGCCATCGACCGGGAGACGGGGACGGGGGACTGGTCCTACTCGACGGGTGGAAACGTGTTCTCCTCGCCCACGGCCGCCGACGGAACGGTGTACGTCGGGTCCGGCGACGGGACGCTCTACGGCATCGCGATCGACGGATCGGGATCGAGTGACGGGTCGCGGGTCCGTTCCCGAACGCTCGGTCACCTGGGGCCGTAACTCGCCGGCCGAAAAAACGCCGCTCTTTCCGTGGGTAGCCCGCAACCACTCGACAGTCAGACGCCGGGCGGACTCCCTTCGCCGATCCGGATCTCGTGGGCCTCCACGTCCTCGACGGCGGCGACCTGGCCGCCGACCTCGACGGGGCCGTCGTCGGTCTCGACGACCAGCGTCGCGGTCTGGCGGCCGGCACCGAACGCCGCCTGATCGACCGAGCCCTCGATCTCCCGGTGGTCGCCGGTCAGCACGTCCCGGCCCTCGATGGAGGCGTAGAAGTCTCCCTCGGCGTGTCGGAGGTCGGAGATACACCGTCGGATCGTCGCGTACCGGCGCGGGAAGGGACGGTCGTCGACGCCCTCGGCGACGGTCTCGGCGGTCGTCCAGAGGACGGTGTTGAGAAAGCCAGAGACCAGAAAGCCCAGCTCCGAGCGGTTGAAGATCACGCCGTAGCGGTCCCGGCCTCCCTGCAGGGCGTCCTGTGTGGCGTAGATTGAGTAGTCGCCGTCTGCGACCGCGACGACCGGGGTCGTGATACCGCGTCGGGTTCGCACCGTCGTCGCCACCTCGAGGTAGTCGAACGCCTCGGCGTCGGGCACGTCGGCGGCCGGCGACAGCAGGAGTTCGATGGCGACGCCGGCCTCGTGCTGGGCGCGCAGGTCGTCGGCGAACCGGTCCAGCAGTTCCGGATCGAGCGAGAGGATGAGTTCGTACTCGGCGGCGTCGATGATCTCTTCGAGATAGCGCAGGATCGTCGACCGGGACTTGATCAGCGAGACGGCCTCGGTGTCCCGGGCGGGGGCCGTGTACCGCCGGGAGAGGCCGTCGACGAGGTCGTCGAGCGAGGACTGGAAGTCCGCGAACGCCTCCTCCGGGTCGATCGCGAGGACGCGCATCGGGCGGGACTCCTGGAGTTCCACCAGGCCCAGATCGGCCAGGTCGCGCACGGTGTCGTACACGCGGGGCTGGGGGATGTCCGTCCGGTCGGCGATCTCCGAGGCCGTTAACTGGCCGTGTTCCAGGATCGTGAGGTACGCCGCCGACTCGTACTCGCCGAAATCGAACCGCTGGGCGACCCGCGAAAGCGTCGCGTGCAGATCCTCCTCGCTCATTGTGCACTCTCAGGCCGACGACTCAAATCAGTGTGTCCCTTCAGTCGTCGTTGCCGACCCGGATGACCTGCACCAGCGAGTACACCGGGACGCCCTCGATGTCCGAGACGCCCTGCTTGTCGACGAGGACGACGCACGCGACCGGTTCGCCGCCCTGCTCGCGGATGGCCTGCACGGTTTCGGTCATGGTCGTGCCGCTGGTGATGGTGTCGTCGACGACGTAGCAGTCCCGGTCGCGGATCTGGGCGAAGTTCCGGGAGAACGTGCCGCCCAGATCGTCCATGTCGTCGTCGTCCCACTGGTGTTTCCGGGGCGCGTAGGTCCCAAGATCGGTGTCGAGTTCGCGGGCGACCGTCGTGGCCAGCGGCGCGCCGGCCTTCTCGATCCCGATTGTCAGGTCGACTTCTTCGCCCTGTTTCGAGAGCAGGTCGGCCATCGCCGAGCCGACGTGGCCCAGTCGGTTCGAGTCCCGCCCGATGGCGTTCCAGTCGACGTGGATGTCCTCGGGGCCCCCCGGTGCGGCCTCCTGGGTACTCTTGGTCTGTGGGCCGTCGCTGCGTTCGACCAGCCAGCTCGCGGTCTCGCGGGAGACGTTCAACTCGTCGGCGATCTCGCCTTTCGAGAGGCCCCGCTCGGCCAGCTCCGCCGCGCTGGTCATCAGGTCGTCGATGTTCTTCATACCGGCATGGTTGACCGCCGCCGGTAATGGCCTTTTCCCGTCGCCGATCCGCCTCCCGTGCCCGCAACGGCGGTGTTCAGATAAGGATGAAGAGTGAGGCGATGTGTTTTCTGAGTGCCTATGCCCGAAAACACACGCCTCGGCGGAAGTATCGACCAGATCGACTTAGAGTTTGTTGAACGCGAGGCGACACCGCGACTGCTGATGAAGCTCGGTATTCAGTTGCATCTTGCTGGACTCTCTCTTTCGAATACCGTTTCGGTTCTTGATATATTCGGTGTCGAGCGAGCGCGATCCACCGTGCATAATTGGGTTCACAAGGCAGATCTACAGCCCGAAGCTGGATGCAGTCCGGATCACGTTGCGGTTGACGAGACCGTGATCCGACTCAACGACGAGCAATACT
>NZ_FOCX01000014.1 GCF_900110215.1 Halorientalis persicus
CTGTAGATGTCGGGAGCGGTCGGGGTGCCGCGCTCGTCACGGTGACACACCGTAGCCAAGGCAGCATCCCCGATGTCCACCCCGACCGGCGTCCGGTCTGTAGGGTCGGACGCCGACCGCTTCTCGAGATCGCGGGTCGCGGTGACGTGCAGATACCACTTGCCGTCGCGTTCCAGTAGCCGACACTCACCCATCTCGGCGTCACCCGCGTGCAACGCTTCCAGCCACGGGCGTTGCTCGGGGTTTGCGGCGGTGGGGATCCAGAGGTGGTAGTCGTCGTGGTGCGGGATTTTGACGTACCACTCGTAGTGGTTCTGCGGTTGGTGGTCGAGTTGGACGCCCTCGTTGGTGAACTTCACTGGGTGGTCGTCGTGGAGTTCGTCGGCGTTGTAGCTGCCGCCACAGAGCTGTGGAACATACTGCTTGAGGGCGTTTTTCGCGTACCCGGAGAGTTCGTACTCGACCACCACTTCGTTGGCGGCGGACTGCGTGGTGCAGTCCGCGTCGAAGGCGGCCTGAAGCGCCTGCTGGTAGGCGTCTCTCGTCTCGCGGAGCTTGCGCTCTTTGTGCGTATTGGGGTTGACGAGGTGCAGCTCCAGCGTTTTGGTGACTTCAAGCAGATTCCTCATGGTTCTGAATGTACTGTTCGACGGTTTCTTGCGAGACGTGTCCCGCCGTGCTCGCGTAGTAGCCGCGTGCCCACTGGATTTTCTCGCCGTCGTGGTCGGCGTGACGGTGGTTGTATTTCCGCGAACTGATGCCCTTGAACCAGTTGGCGAGCAGGGCAGGGCTGTGCTTTGGCGGGCTGCTCACGAACAGGTGAACGTGGTCCGGCTGGATGGCGAGGTCTTGGATGTCAAGTCCTTTGTCGTCGGCTATCTCGTGGATGATGGATTCCACACGGTCTGCGACCTCTCCCGTGAGTACCGATTGCCGGTACTTCGGTATCCACACTATGTGGTAATTGAGGTTGTAGGTCGCGTGCCGTGTGGTCTTCATCTGTATTGTACACTATGTATCTCGGTGGACAAATATCTTGGGTAGACGGTGGGAAATCCGGGGCTGAAACAGAACGGTGGATTGGCACACTATGGTGTCCGCTTAACCCCCGCCTGAAGGCAGGGGTATGCGCTCGCTGTCTTTATCACTTCGCTGCGCACAACCAGAGATGGCTGTAGATATACACTCTTAGGTACAGGATTGTTGGTGGAGAGCCATCTGGTGGTTTTGTAAGAACGTGACTACGTGATCACTCAATCCAGAACCGGGCGAGATCGGTTGAACGAGAGATCTCAGAGAACTCACCCAATCCACGAGATCGTCACCAACAATCTACGCCACAAGAGCGTATGAATTCCTGCACACTCTGCTGGCGACAGATCACAAACATCGATGTTAGCGCCGCAATTTTTTTATCGCTATCATCGGAGGGATAATCGTATGCAGCGACGTGCCCTCCTCGGAGCTCTCGGAGCTGCCCTCGGCTTGGCTGGCTGCTCGGGACGATCCACCGAAGGTCAACAAACTCGCCGCCAAACTGTACCGGAAGAGTCGAACTCAAGCCCTCATCAAACATCGAACACGGATACACCCAGCGAGTCACCAACGCAAATGCGCACCTCTAAGACACCAACAACGAACACTAGCACACCAACTGAGACCGTGACAAGGACACGGACGCCTCACTCAGACCTGGTCAATCTCAGAATCGGTTACGAGGCTCATTTTCGTGATCATTTCGGTGGTGAGGCAGCACCATCAGGAAAGCAATGGCTGATTATACGATACAAAGCGTATAATTTCGGCAGTAGTGGCGTTTCACTCGCACCAGCAGACTTTCACTGGGTAGGAGATAATGAAACCGTTGATACACCAACGGGACCGGTACCGTATACGTTTCTTGGTCGAAGATCGTATACTACCTCAGACGCGATATACCCAGATCAGTCGGTAATTCGTAGTATGACGTTTGCAGTTCCCCGATCAGCTACGAGTCAGCGACTTGACCTTGATTATGCACCACCAGCGACTATTGAGATGTATCCAACAAACTTACCAGACCAACGGAATTGTCAACTTGAGGGGTTTGACTGTAAGGGGCTTTGAGGAAAGCACAACACTCTCCTATCGAAGGAGTGTTCGATATCGCGGTTCAAGCTATTCAAAGGAGGACAATATTCAGTAGTAAAGGATTTGATCACGCATCAGTAAGTGTCTTCCAACGGATTAATTGGAACCTCACGGATTGTTCCCGTGTCCTGAAACATACATGATAAATAAACAATGAAGCGGCGCGAATATCTGCTCACCGCTAGTATAGCTATCGGTGCCGGTGGCTGTATGGAACACGATCCTGTTGCAACCCTTCATCCCCAGTCAAATACCGGTGCTGGGCCGACATATGCAAGCCTCGGAACTGAACGTCTGATTATTGCTGGATCACTCATTGGTGAAGTACCGTGGGCATACATAACAGTCTCAAATAATACCGATTTTGACCAAGGACAACTAGAACTTAGCATAAGCTTCTACGATAGCAACAACTCACTGCTTCAACAGCGCTCGCATTCGATCGCCATATTTCCAACAACAACAACTTGGACAATATACGACCCAGTTACAACCACCAATAGAGACACCGTAGCATCCGTTGAGGCTCGTATCAAACAAGCTGAAACCGATTTAAATGTCAATACTCCAGACGCTATCCAGGTTGAACAATCTGCGCTAACAGCCGATTCCGGAACAGGTGTTACCGTTACTGGCACAATATCAACAGGAGACTACAGTGGTCAGCTCCAACTGATCGGCTTGGTCTATGATGCAGAGGACCGATTTAGAGGAACAGTCACGACGACATCCAATCGGTTAGATGCCAACGAACAGTGGGACTTCAGCGCATCAAGCCCCTCAATACGGACACCGACGGACCAATCAGATCCGAAGAGAGTCGAACTACGGATAGATAGTATAAAAAATTAATCACTTTTTGCAGGTGCAATCGAGGAGCCAAACTCTTCTCCCATCAGTTGGCGAGCGTCCGCCGTGCAATAACATAGAGTACCACGGTGCAGAAGGCACTACCAAGAGTATACGGCAGGATAGATACGAAATACGAGATCAACGACTCAAAAATAGAGAGATTCTGTGTAGCTGTTGCTGTTCTAGTGGACACCTGTGTTGTCCTCTGCTGATGTGTGGTGGTTAACGTTGGTGTACTGCCTTTATTCTCAGTCGTCGTAGATCGCGACTGGGGCGGTGTCATCACTGTCTCTGTTGGGACATTTGGTGTCGGTTGTGAGGTCTGCTGTGGATCCGGACGGGTAATTTGGTATCTTTGAATATGTTCCGTACCAGCCACATCCTGAACTCGCACTTGGACAGTAACTGGATACGAATCAACGTCGAGAGATTCCTTAAATTCTAAACGACTAGTCGTTTCATCAGCCTGCAAAACAACGATATCCGAGAGCGTTCCATCATCCAATCGTGCTTCGATCTCGGCATTGGAAAACCGCCCCTGGTCAATCGTACCCACAACTCTTGCAGTCTGGTTCCCGAGTCGTTGGGTAGCCTGCGTGTCGATAACGATGTTAGGGGAGACAAAATCCGAATAGGAAAGGGAATAATTTAGCGTTACATTATTTCCAACAAGGTCGGTTGCCCACAATGAAATACCATCTCCGGCTAGTGAAGCAGGAATCTCAACGGTAGTGGTGTACTTTCTCTGTTGTTTATAGATATTGTTCTCAGAATAATATGAATGAAGGCCCGTGTTATTGCCGGACCCCAACTGCCGACCGAACGATGAAATCCCAACATTATCTGTCACCTGGATTTTGAGTGCAACCGCTGATTGTTTATGCAGTGGAGTTGTTTTCAGAATCTCTATATCCGGGGACTCTTGATCGGAAATATTCAGGACAAACGTATACTTGCGGTGGTTATCTTTTGCGTCAGTTGTTTCGACTGTGATATAATTCGTGCCATTCGTCTGGTTTTTTCGATTTGGACCAAGCGTTAGTTGCTGTGTGAATGAGTTGCCAGGATCGTCGATAACATATCGCGTTCGTTCTGTCTGTTCCCCGTTGAATGTGTACTCATAGCGGTGTTTAATTACAACTCGTTGAACAGAACTTCGGTCGGTCAATTCTCCACTGAGCGTAATATTTGAGGTATTGAGAGTGTAGTTTTGCTCCGGTGGTTTCAGGCCTGTTGTAACGAATGGTTCCTCAAAATTGATCCGAGGTGCAATCGCGTCTTCAACGATGGTTGTCGAGTGAACTGTAGTTGTATTTCCGATTGCAATCACGGACACACGATGGCCACCATCGCGAAGATCCAGTGTAGTTGTTGTCGAGAATTTTGTATCGTTTGGAGAGTACGTTTGTTGAGTCCGGCCATCGATACGGATAAGAACCGATTCGAGAGCAGTTGTTGATCGAATTGATATCCCAAGGCGGGGATCTTCACCAGTGGTGATTCGTGATCCATTTTGTAGCACTCGACCATTCACAGTCACAGTAATATCTGTGTTAGAAGGAATCGCCGATTGAGTGGTGTCATTCGATATCGTCGAGTTGTTTTCGACGAGCATTGGTGTGCCACCGGCACTTCCCATACAGCTTAGAACGAAACAGAGGAGAATAGTAGTCAGAGTTATACCGCTCAGAATACCCGTAATCTGTCTTCGACAGTTGTTTTCACCATTCAGTGACGAGTCAGCATCAGCCACATCTACCACCGATAGTCGACTTGGGAATATAAATCCATGTTTCAGTTCATCTGTGGACGAGATTCGTTGTGGCATCTCTCGGCTACGTGACTACAGAGCAAGTCACAACACTAATCCGGTACTTCGGTTATAGCGTAGTTATGGACAAACGTCTAGCCGCCCTCATTGGACTGTCCGTCCTTGTTGTTCTTGCTGGCTGTAATGGCGCAACGGGTCCACAGTCTCCATCGAGTACAACCACTGAGCCCGGACAAAACGAGACAGACCAACCGGAAGTAGTCTATAATGGCGTCCAGTTGCCGGATGGAACAACAGCCACCCACATTAACGAAACGCAGGTCCTCACCGCGCAGCAATCTCTGTTAGCGAGTCAGGACTACCGTGTTGGGATAAATCTGACACATGCTGCAGCTAGAGGGGTGGCTAATACGACTACCATCATCGCCAGTAACAGAAGTCATCAACAGTTATATCTCCAGAGTAATTTACCCGGTCGAACGCTGGAAGAGTACTATACAGCAAATCGATCACTTTCTCGGACTGAGATTGGAAACGAAACTTCTGTTCGCGAAAGTGAGGTCGATTCGTTTGAGGGGATTCATAAACGCAAAGCACGACCGGGTGATCTACTGACGACGCTTCTGACTACAGCGGAGTTTACTGCTGTTGATACGACAGCAATTGATGGCCACGATGCAATCGTGTATAATATAACAGATGTCTCTGGGTCTAACTCTAGTCGTTTTCCGCCGGTAATCGAACGGTTCAATGGATCAATGACCATTGACGATCGCGGCCTCATTCGAGATATCTCACTTACAACATTAGGCGTCCGGAATGGGACAGTAGAAGCAATGTTTCAGGAGTATCAGACACTCAAGTATGGAGATGTTCGGGTCCAACAGCCCGGCTGGGTCCAAAACCAGTCACAAGGAACCTAACAAAATTTGCGAAGAGGGAGAAAGTGCGTACACAAATTTTCTGTGGCTGTCGAATCTTCGGTGGTCGAATTAGTTGTTAAGTCGCGGTCCGCACAGCCAGTCTTGACCTCCTCCTCCGCGTGAACGCGGAGGAATCCCACCACGGGATTTCAGGCCGAGTGTAGCGGCCTGTTGGTTTCAAGACGCATACGTTCCACACGTCTCTTGCTGGGTTTCAGCATCGTCCCCAGAAATCCGGGATTTCTGGTGTGCGAACGAATCGCTGCGCGATTCGTTAACGGCGTGGCTGTCTTGTGGCCCGGTCAAAGAGGTCGTTCGGAAATCGAAGATTTCTGTGATCACGAGAATCTTCGATTCTCGGACGACCCCATCCGTAGCCGAGTCATCGTCACCGACCTTCTGCCGGAAAGCCCGGTCGCTTTGGCGGTGACTCTCTCCACTACGGTAGCGGTCTGCAATGTTTATCGCCCCGTTCACGTCGGCTTGGTACTCACTGACCCAACAGTCGTCGTTCGAGCATCTGAACGTCGCCTGTCGTGGCCGGGAGCCATGTTCACCGCAGGCGTAGCACGCCGTCGACGTGTTCCGGGAATTCACCGTTGCGACGGGAATCCCTTTCTCGGCGGCTTTGTAGCGAATCTGTGTGTGGGGCTTCGCAAAGCCCCACCCGTGCAACCGACGGTTCATGTACTCGCCGTAGTCCATGTTCTCGCGGATGTACGTCAGGTCTTCCAGCACCAGCACTAGGTTCTCGACGGATCGGCGTACTCAGCGACCTCGCGGGCCACACGGTGGAACACGTCGTCAATCTGGTCCCACAGTGCGTCACCGAATGAGTCTGCGATTCGCTCACTGCCGCGCTGCTGCAGGCGTCTCTTGGCGGTAAAGTGCGTTTTGCGGAGCCGACGAACGGCTTTGGCGTCGTCGGCCCACAGTCTGGGGCAAACAGGAGACCCGCTCTTGTCGCGGTGACACACCGTGACGAGACTCGCTTCTCCAATGTCTACACCGATGGGCGTTTGCTCGTCGGCGGACGCCTCAGATTTGTCCTCCACGTCGCGGGTAGCGGTGATGTGAAGATGCCACATTCCGTCCCGCTCGAACAACCGACTCTCACCCATCTCGGCATCCTCTGCGTACAACGCTTCAAGCCACTTCCGCTGGTCGGGATTGGCGCGTGCCGGAATCCAGAGGTGGGAATCCTCGTGGTGCGGGATTTTGGCGTACCACTCGATCGCGTTCTGTGGCTGATGGTCGAGTTGCAGGCCTTCGTTGGTGAACCGTACCGGGTGGTTGTCGTGAAGCTCGTCGGCGTCGTAGCTGTTGTGGAGTTGTGGGACGTACTGCTTGAGGGCGTTTTTCGCGTAGCCGCTCAGGTCGTACTTGACAACCACGTCGTTGGCCGCTGACTGTGTGTCACAGCCAGCGGCGAAGGCGGCCTGAAGCGCCTGCTGGTACGCGTCCCGTGTCTCGCGAAGCTTCTGTCGCTTGTGGACGGTCGGGTCCACAAGCTTCAGTTCGAGCGTTTTCGTGACCTCGCCCATCGTCGCCGTACTCCATCTGTGAGTTGTGAGAGACATATACCTGGGCCATCCAGGGTGAAAGTGAAACGGTGGGAAATCCGGCACTGCAATAGAACGGTGTATTGTCACCCCTGCTGTCCGCTCGACCCCGCCTGTTCGCTTCTCGGTTCCCACAGAGCGTCGGAACACCCGTCACTCACGGGAAGGCGGGGGTATGCGCTACTATCTCTATCAGCACACAAATCCCGAGCAGTACTGGTAGCCATCGCATGGCGGGCCCTGCCCCGAGGACGAGCATTAGGATACCGGCCACGTGGTTCTCAACGGAGACAGTACTGATTGCTCGGATCCCGTGTGGAACCTCTTTGATCCGCTCACCGAGAAAGTCCAGTTCGTCTATCATGGACAGTACCTCAATCAGAGGGTACATTCGGTGCGATTTGACCGTCGTAGCAGCGGGGTAGCAGAGCGATTTCCCACATCGTCTTTGGCACAGTTATTAGGATATCCGAAATGAACGAACGAGTAGATGTGGGGAGATCTAGTGTTAGGAAGCGGATTGGCAGTGATTGGGGTTGTCGTCGGACTCATCTATACCGGCCCCGGAGCATGGTTGGGTGCCATTATGGTGGTTGCTGGTATCATTGTCGTCCTGGGACCGATTTGGGCGGAGATTAGATGAGTCGTCGCCAAGGGAGGAGCAGGTTCACCGCGTAGCACCATCATGCTCGTTGATGATGACTCTGGTGTCGAGTCCGCCGTGGCATCCAATTCTCTTGATGTTCAGCAACCATACGTTACTGCCCTCAGACTCTCCATTGGTGATTGTGGACTAAGCGATCTCCCGAAGTTTCAAGCCAGGTATTTTGTGCGAGTATTACCGTGGGGAAAACAGTGTCGTACGCTCGGTCGATATCAGCCGAATGGGCTAGCCGATGAAAACGGGTGATCTGCCGGAATCCACAATCAGCCGCCGCTCTGGTTGAGAGTGCACTTGAGCAGCCAGCACGTAGCAGTGTTGCACCCACTGCAGGTCCATCACCCGAAGTCATAGTAACAGGCGTAATGCTTTTCAAGAATTTTGATATCAACCATAACCCCCTATTCAGTGTTCCGTCTTGGCCCGATTTCGCCGGTGGCTTCGACGTCAAACTATTCAATGACAAAAGAAATAAATTTAGTATGTTACCACAGAACCAATGGAAGTGCATCAAGATAACCAAAAGTATATGACTTCGAGATACAGAGAAGAAACTGAATAAATGGTTAGTCACAATCCTGTGAGAGCAAAATCAGTCTGCAAACAAAATGCCGCAGACAATGCAT
Source organism: Halorientalis persicus (assembly GCF_900110215.1). Lineage (GTDB taxonomy): Archaea > Halobacteriota > Halobacteria > Halobacteriales > Haloarculaceae > Halorientalis > Halorientalis persica. Next base: position 8,526 of record NZ_FOCX01000014.1, read on the forward strand.
TCTATAACAGAGTGCGCCCATCTACAGTGTTTAACAGCCAATGAGAAAGATTATAATTTCACTTGTAACGTTTTCTGTACTCATATCGACCGTCGGAATTGCGCCCACAGCCAGTGCTGATACCAACCCGGGTCCACAAGGAGCCAGTGTAGCTCAGATTAGTCAATCTTCCGGACAAGTGATCGGTGAGCCCGATATTTCGATTAGTTCAACAGTCGAAGAATTTAGTCCAGGGACATCATCACAATTCCGACTATCGTTGACTAACCGGGGTAAAATCAAGCGTGCTGGCCCCTCACGATATCAAAGCCGCGTCACTACTGCTCGCGGTGTCACTATCGAAATTAAAGATGGTAACACACTGTTTGATGTTTCAACTGGAACAGTTACAGCAGGGAACGTTCCGACAGGAACGGTCCAGACAGATCCGATCTCGATAACTGTACCTGAAAAAGTAGATCCTGGAACGTATACAATTCCAGTCGAATACGAGTACGACTATACACGAATCGTCTCGTACGATAGCACCGGCGCGGAATACAATGACTTCACAGAGAGCGTCAGTGGTTCAATCACCATTCGTGTCCGCAACCAAGCACAGTTCGAGGTCGTAGAACAGGAGACGACAGCACAGATTGGCGACACGAGCGATATCAGTCTCACCTTAGAAAACACGGGAACCCGACCTGCCAGTGATGCGAGTGTGAGTGCCTCTTCTCGGAGCGATGAACTCACCTTTGGGACTGGTTCGGGAAGTTCAACTGCATACGCCGGCAGTACATGGGAACCGAACGAACGCAAAACCGTGAATTACAGTGTTGCGCTCGCTGATGACGCAACACAACGAGCCTATACACTCAATCTGAACGTCGATTACACTGATACGGATGGAATTGATCAGACCTCCCGCACATTGAAAGCGGGAGTGCCGACAGTCTCGGCACAGGAATTCGACGTCGAAAATGTCGAATCTACACTCCGTGTTGCCAGAGAAGGGGGGTTAGAAGCGACGATCGTAAACCAAGGACCCCAGACTATCAGTGCTCCTATTGCTACTCTTCGATCGAACAATCAGAACCTCAATATCAATAATCCAGAGTTTGCACTCCCCGATCTTGCGCCTGGGGAACAGGCACACGTGAATTATACGGTTGATGTGAGCAGTGCAGCAGATGCTGCTGTCCAGCAATTCAATTTCGAGATTGCATACGACAACCAAAACGGTGAGCGGCGGACGAGTGACCTAATCCCAGCAAACGCCCGTATCAAGCAACAGCAAGACCAATTCATTGTCGAACCCGTCAACCAGACAGCAATAGCTGGAGAAGAAACCACTCTGGAACTCAGGGTGACCAACAATGGCGAGAAGCCTCTGCGTAGTATCGAAGGGAAAGCGTTCCTTGATGATCCACTGAGCAGTAGTGATGATGAAGTGTTCATTGATCGATTAGGGCCTGGAGAAACCACGAATGTTTCAGTTGCGCTCAGTGTTGGTAGCGGAGCTCTCGAAAAAACCTATCCGTTCTCGATTGACTTCCAGTATGAAATGCCAGATGGCGATACCGAAGTCTCGAAAACGTACAACGTCCCGATCCAGGTTGAGCAAATCGAAGAGGACGGAGGGCTTCCACTCCCACTGATTGGCGGCGTTGCTGTTCTTGTCTTCGGTGCTGGTATTGTCTGGTATACGCGGCGGGAGTAGAATCAAATAAATTCCGCCACATAATACATGATTGATTATCAAAAATATATTGAAATAATCGACGACTGGATCGTCAATCGCGATACCACAGTCGTTGGTATCTTCCTAATTGTGACGCTGCTGCTCTCGGGAGGTCTCGGAATGACGGCTACTGATTCGGGAACGTCACAATTCACGGAGAATGTTCCAGCACAAGAAGCATTCGATGAGGTGAATGATAATTTCGAGCGACAACCTTTCGAACGTGGGACTGGGAGTACAACCCTCATACATAAGAGTAACAATGTCCTCTCGAAGTCCTCTATTCTCGAAATGCTACGGGCCCAGCACCGGCTCAAAGAAGATGACTCTCAGGACGTTGTCGGAACGAACAGTGTTGCACAGTCAGTTGCGCTAACCGTTGATCCAAACGCCACAACGTTATCTGCTCAAATCGACGCAGTTGAATCTGCTCCGGCATCAGTGGTGAAACAAGCAGCCCAGCAGACACTCGACGAACGGCCGAGTATCGCTGGATTGCTTAGTAAGGATCTCAATCGACGAGAACCCTCCGCATCAGCAACTATTGCGACCGTTACTCACCGTGTTGAAGGGACTTCTGATTCTGCAGGTACGCAGGGAACCTCACCACTAACACCGATTCAGCAAGAGGCTGTATTCATTGTTGGATCAACAGGCGCTGATATTACGGTCTTTGGCAGTGGGTTGATTTCTGCCGAACTACAGAGTGTCATCAGTGACTCACTGATTCTCGTAATTCCCGCCGCTGTAATTCTCATTCTGTTTTTCCTGATCGTCTCCTATCGCGACCCATTTGATCTGTTGATCGGATTGATCTGTCTTGGAATGGCGATACTGTGGACATTTGGGTTCATGGGCTGGGCAGGAATCCCATTTACTCAGATGTTGATCGCCGTTCCACCGCTTTTGCTTGCAGTAGGTATTGACTTTGGAATCCATGCCGTCAATCGCTACCGCGAAGAACGCGTTCAGGGAACAGAAGTCTCGACATCCATGCGCTTAACGACTGACCAGCTTCTCCCGGCTTTCTTCATCGTAACCGGGACGACAGTTCTCGGATTCGCTGCCAATGGTGCGAGCGATCTCGCCCCGATCCGTGATTTTGGACTGGTCGCTGCGGTTGGGATCGTCTTTACATTCTTGATCTTTGGTATTTTCCTCCCGTCGCTGAAACACTTTATCGACCGCAAACGCGAAAAATACAACCTACCGACATTCAGTATCGCACCGATCGGGTCTGAAGATTCGGCCGTCGGTCGTGTCTTGACTGTTGGTGTGGGTATTGCTCGGCGAACCCCACATACGTTCTTCGTCGTTGTGTTGCTCTCGACAGCTGTGATGGGTGCCTACGGAACAGGCGTCGATACCCGCTTCACCACGGAAGACTTCCTACCACCAGAAGAGAATCCCGAATACTTCGAGGAGTTACCAGCATCACTCGCACCCAGCGAGTACACTGTGACAGATACAATAAACTTCTTAGAAGAGAACTTCGAGAGCAGTGAATCTGATTCTGTCACAATATATATGGAAGGTCCGATGCAGCAAGACTACGCATTGGAATCCATCTATAAAGCAAATCAAAACCCACCGGATTCCTTCGTGAGTAATGGCCGACGTGCCAGTGCCACGAGTATTCTTGGTGTCATCAACCAGTACGAACGACAGTCACCGGAATTCCGACAGCTCATTCAGGCAAACGACATTGATAACAATGGAATCCCGGACAAGAATTTGCCAGCGATCTACGACGAACTCTATGCATCACCGTATGGAGACGAAGCTCGTTCGTATCTAACAGATGACTACTCGAAAGCCCGAATCGTGTATTCAGTCAAATCCGATGCGTCACAGGCAGAAGTCACTGCGGATACACGAGAGCTAGCAAACGATATGCGGTTTGAAGCAACAGCGACTGGCAGCGTGGTGGTTCTAAAGGCAGTCTCAGATGTCATTGCTGAATCTGCGTATATTAGCTTGGCGTTGGCGATACTCGCTTCGGCTGTCTTCCTCGTAATCGCCTATTGGATCATAGAGCAGCGGCCTAGCCTCGGGATTGCAAATCTAGTGCCGATTCTTGTCACTATTGCAGCACTGGCAGCTACAATGCGGTACCTCGATATTCCGTTCAACGTGCTAACTGGGACGACACTGTCAATCGGTATCGGACTGGGTATTGACTACTCAGCACACCTCGTCCATCGATTCTCTGAGGAGTTCCGAGATTCGACAACTCTCTTTGAGGCCCTCTCAATTGCAGTAAGCGGGACTGGGGGGGCGCTAGCTGGAAGTATGCTCACAACAACTACGGGTACTGGTGTACTCGTACTCGCAATTACACCAATTCTCGGGCAATTCGGCCTTCTCATTGCCTTGAGTGTCCTGTACTCGTTTGTCGCTTCAGTCGTCATTCTGCCCACAACATTAGTGGTGTGGGATGAGGCACGAGAGGTGAGTCCGATATGAATGACGACATCCCATTCGAGATCAAATCGACCGGGACAAAAGGACTCATTATAGAATCGGCCTATCGAGCATTGTTAGAGCATGGCTATGCTGATCTCACCATGCAACAAATTGGCGAAAAATTGCCGAGAAGCACATCCATTATATACACATATTATGACGGGAAAGAGGATCTTCTCTTCGATCTGCTCCGACATCTGCTGCAATGGCTTGAGCCAGAAGAACCTGTTACAGATGCAGACCCACATGAGCAATTACTCTCACAGATTGGTGTTTTGTTGAATCTTACAAATGAAAGAGTGGATAGAAATGGACTGGTTACCATTGCTGTACTCCGGGCGAATACACAGCAGAACGTTCGCTTTCAGGAGGAGTTTGAGCGGATAGATACGGTGTATAAAAACCACTTTTCGACACTCATTGAATTGGGAATCGAAAACGATCGATACCGTACGGTTGATCCAGAGACAGTCGCATCGTACCTCTATTCGACAATTCTTGGACAGATCGTGTTATCAGTCACAACTCACGAGAGTGGGGACGCTGCCAGTATTGAACACGAAATAAAGGAGTATATTCGATCACGGTTGCTTAGGAGTTGAAGAGAACTACCAGTGATACCGTATATCTGCAGACTCGAAGTCATTTTTTGAGATAGGGTAGGAACTGGGCTGTCACGATTTCTCGAATCTGGTCGGGGCTCATCTCTGAGTTTGTAGTGTGTCTATTCAGTATTCCACCAACAATTATCAACAGGAGGTGTTGTGCTGTCAGATGAGCATTTACGTCTCGGAATACATTCTCTGCTATCCCATTATTGATAATCTCGACAAACAGATTCCCCAACCAGTGATAGATTTGAGTGAACTGATCGCGGTATAATTGCTTGTGTGGAGATTGAGACTGAATCTCCAGCAGAGCGGTCTGCATCTGGAAAATCTCTTCGCTAGAAGAATTATCGGGCCCATATAATAGAACATCTACAAGATCCAACAATTGTTGCTCTGGAGATGAATCTTCGTCGATCTGAATCGTCTCTCTAAATTCAGAGAGAAGATAATTCAAAAATGCTGCGAGAATATCTTCCTTCGTGTCATAATGGTAATGCAATGCCGCCTTTGATTTACCAAAGTTATCAGCTATTGATTGTATCGTGAGTCCTGCATATCCATGCTGCTGGATTGCATCATACGTTGCCTGCATGATCTCCTGTTTAGTGTCGCTAAACCCACTATTATTATCAGTCATAAAACTCTATTTTACCAGTCATTTGTGGTCGCCCTGAGTGCATTCCATCTTAAAAATAGCCAGATAAGAATATTAGGAAATGTCCCCCCATTCGTTTTGGAAGAATTCTAGATCGTATTTTGCCCGATTAGCGCGCCCAACCCGTTCCCGGAATGTCTCAATGTCTTCCATCAAAGAGAGGAACGATTGTTTTTCACGATGATCCCCGTCGTTGAGACGGGGGATAATAGTTTCACAGAGGAGATCAACCGCATCATCCCGAACAACGAGATACGGAACGACAAGTTGAAGAAAGGTCTGGAGACTATCTCTGCGGCTAACAATAAGCTGATACGAATCATAGGTTGTCTCCCGATCAGAGTCAACACGATATGCGATTTCGTGAGCCTCACAAAAGCTAGTTAATAAATCGAGACTCTTTTTTGCAGAAAGCTTGATTCGACATTGTGTTTGGATCCCAAAGCCGATGCGACTGTCTGACCTCTTCGCTACCGTAATCACAATACCAGCGTGATTATCAACAAGCCCAGCAATATACGGTGTCCGCCAGTCCGAACATTCAACCATCAGTGCTGAATCATTGCTCCCTTCTGTTTAACTCTTACAGGAGATCGCCGTCACGAACAACGACCCGATAGCAGGAAGATTATTCAGCGTATCTGATCGCCGTTTGTGTCAATCAGAACCATGAATAGCCAGCACTGGGATATCAGTTGTTCGTAGTGTCCGTTCTGTGACGCTCCCAAGGAGGTGTCGCTGAAGACCAGTACGGCCGTGGGTCCCCATTACTATTAGATCGGCACCGGTTTCAGCTGCGTATGTGTCGATTTCCTCGTGGAGGCGACCGCCCACGATGACAGTCGTCGGCGGTTGGCCAGTAGCGTCACGGACCTGAACAGTGGCGTTGTTGACGATCGATTGGCCCTCGCTTTCGTCGCCGACGTACAAAAGATGAAGTTGTGAGTTACAGGCCTCTGCAAGTGCGGTCGCATGATTCACCGCTGCGTCAGCATAGTCGCTGCCATCAGTTGGTACGAGTATATTTTCGCACCCAACATTGTGTGATGCAGATGCGTGTGCCGTAAGGACCGGTACAGAGACAGTCCGGATTGTCCGTTCAGCGACGCTGCCTAGCAAGTGTCGCTGAAGACCAGTGCGGCCGTGGGTCCCCATTGCAACCAAATCTATTTCTTTCTCGGTAACTGCAGTTGCGATAACCTCATATGGAGTCCCCATCTGAACGTGCCGTTCGACAGTAATATCATACTCAGGATTGATTTGTTCTGTCGCGTCTTTTGCCTGCTCTTGTAGTACCGTCCGTTGATGATCAGCCAAATCGGAAATATCACCAACGGATGTGATTGGGGATTGCTGTGGATCGACGACCGACAGAACATGGACGGTCGCGTTGAACGCACTTGCGATGCGTCCCGCATGGGTGCCGGCAACCTGTGCGCTCTCACTACCGTCGGTTGGGACAAGGATTGTGTCATACATAGTTAATCACCTCTTGTGGCATCCGGCCTGTTGGCAGTAGCCTCAGTAGCTGAAATACCAAGCGATGGTCCGAGGCTGAGTACCGCCGGTAAGATGGTGAAAGCCGTTGCGAGCGACATACCAATAGCGAGAACAGTTGTCGTGCCGAAATTCGCGAGAACGGGGAATCGCGACAGTATTAGAACACCAAAGCCGAAGATAGTAGTGAAACTCGACCCGACAATCGGACGAGAGAGTTTCGAGACGGCTGTCGCGGCCGCACCAACCGCTGTTTGACCGTTTGTCTCAATCTCGTACTCATAGCGTTCGAACACATGGATACCGTAGTCGACACCGATACCGAGCGTGAGCGATGACATTGTGATGGTCAGTGGATTCCACGGGATACCGAGGAGATGCATCCATCCAGTCACCAACAGGGCAGCGCTCCCGGCCACGCTCGTAATAAGTGCAGCGGCGATACGCCAAGATAGAAACACCAGTGACAGCAATATAAGCCCCAGTGAAAACGATAGTAGCGTCATGGGTGTCAAGCCGGCAGTGACGTTTTCAATAACGTTCCGGTTGAGGACCGGTTTACCCGTTACACTCAATTCCTCGGCGGTAGTAAGCGTCGCGTCAGCGTTGGAATTAAACTCCGAGATGAGCGTCCGGACGGATTCTCCTTCGATGTCGTCAACGTAAAATGTCAAGAGCATCGTACTCGGATTCTCGGCAGGTGGTTGGATGCTCGTTACTCCAGCCTCGGTACTCTGTCTTGAGATGAGTCGGTCCAATTTTGCGTTGTCGTTCGGTATTCGCCCATCGTTTCGAACCCGTATTGCGGATACGGGACTTTGGACTGCGTTGACCTGGTCGTTCGCCAGCATCAGGCGCTGATAGGCCGCGATATCGCGGAACGTCTCGGAAGTGTACGGTTGGTCAGTCTTGACCATTACATACACGACCTTGGGACTGTCGACAGTGTCAGATAAGCGGTCCATATCGTTTTTCGCATCGAGATTCTGCGGCCAGAAGTCCATCATCTCCTGCCGTGGCTCAACCTGCGGGTAGGCATATGCACCGCCAGTGACGAGTAACAATGCGATCAGGAGTGTCAACAGGGGCTTGCCTCCGGTCACGACTTGCGTAAGGCGATAGACACCGGCTTCTAACCAATCATCGCTGCGGGCCGTTTCGCCGGTAGCTTCAAGCGACTCATGACTTCCCTGATCATAGCGGACGAGGAGAGCGGGCAGAAGAGTTACTGACAGCACCATCGCCGCGAAGACGGCAATAGCACTCGTAACACCAAACTGCCTGACCGGAGGTACCGCGGACACGAGCAGTGAACCGAGGCCGACGACGGTCGTTCCCATGGCGATGAGTAATGCACGCCCGGTAGTCTGTGCAGCCACGCCCGCCGCATCCAGAGGGGGAACACCAGCGCGGCGTTCCTCAACGTACCGCGAGTGGATCTGGAGACCGTAGTCGATGCCGAGGCCGAGCGCGATGGGCATGACACCGAGCATGATGGCGTTGAAATCGTACCCCAACAGCCCCATCGCGCCCATCATATAGACGAGGGCTGTCAGCGCGGTTCCAAGCGGTAACAGAACGTGCCAACCCTGCTCAACTTTGTCGCGCATGACGACGTAGATCACGCCGAAAATAAGCGCAAATGCGCCAGCGAACAGCGCGATCATCTCTGGGAGCATCAACCCGAACGCGGCATTCTCAAACACCGGTTGGCCAGTAATAGTCGTCGACATCCCTGGTGGAAGCGACGCCAGTGCCGTCTCGTCGCGCACTTCGCTATAGACAATATCAGAGCCGCGTTGTGGGAGAAAGTTTCCCCGCTCGAACCGATCGACGCTTCCGTACGTCGCAAGAACGATCGTCGTTCCGTGCTCGGGCACCATACGCGCAACCATCGCTGCACCTGCTTCGCTCTGCTCTCGCACTTGATCGATGGCTCGACGTACGCCGGCTTCAGTCTCCGGAATTTCGCCGTCGTTACCCGATCTGATAATATCAGCAATCGAGGTGACCTGCGTGATACCGTCGACGTTTGTGCGGTAGCGATAGTCGAGGCGGTCGATAGCTCGGATCGTTTCGGGATCGTAAAGCCGGTCCGACTTGACAACGACGAATACGTTGTTGCCGACGCCGAAGTCCTCTTTGACGGTTTCCCAGTTGTCGGCTGTTTGTGAGTCGTCGTCAATATACAGAGTCATTCCCATGCTCATCTGGACGCCGCTTAGGCCGACGCCCAGCGAAACAAGCGCCGTCACAAGTACGACAGCAAACACCTGTCGCTGGTGGACTGCAGCGTACCGGCCAGTTGCTTCGAGGCCGTCGCGGACGGCGCGTCCGAGCGTTGTTGTCATGGGTCAGGGCAGAATGCGGTCACCGAGGTCAGTTCTAAACACAATGCCGGTGAGTACCAACAGTGGGAGGAGTACGAGAGCTGCCAGCCCAGTCATACCGATACTCAGCGGCCCTCCAGTAGACTCAGTAACACGCACAGGCGCGGTCTCTACGTCGGCGACGGCATTCTCACCGAACGCGTTATCGTGCTTGATGGTCGTATCGAGTGTGTACGTTTTCGGCGTTGCAGCACTGTCGACACTAACAGTAAATGAGACAGTCGCCGTCTCACCTGGCGCGAGTGCCCCAACGTAGGCTGTGTCGTCGTCTGTCTCAAATGGCGAGTTCGTGTTGATGCGGACTTCGCTATCGTTCAGCGATGTCTCACCAGTATTTCGCACGGTAAGCTCAATAGTCTGAGTCGAGCCTGCTGGGAGCTGTGCCGTATTCACCACCTCGAATGATCGCTCAGGACCGACTGACACATCAGTCGACATCGTTTCGCTCTCAACAGTGTTACCGTACAGATCATCATGGGCAACGGTTACCGACAGCGGGTACGTTCCATCAAGGCCCCGATCAGGTACTTCGAGTTTGAATCGCGCCGTCGAAGACTCGCCCGGTTCAAGCGTTCCGAGGCTCGAACCACTCGAAAGTAACGCAAATGATTCCATTGAGTGTAAATGGGCCCGAGCATCTGTCGCTGGTTGACTGCCTGTGTTCGTTACTGACAGTTCAACGATGCCAGTCGAGTCGACATACAGCGCCGATGTCGATGTCGTAAGATCAAATTGGGGACCGGCAGTGACCGAAACGTTGGCCGTCCGAACTGCCGACTGCCGCGGATTGTCGTTCTCGTCTTCGTAGCGTAATCGGAAATCAACGCCGTACAACCCTGCTTCTTCGGCACCAGTCACCGTGGTCTGGAAGGTCGCCGTCGCCGTCTCGCCTGGAGCGAGACGACCCAGTGCGACCCCGTTGCTTAAGGGTCTAAAGTGGGGGGACTCAACCATACTGAGTTCGGTGTTCCGGGCGACTTCCGTCCCACCGTTTTTGACTGTTACCGCGATACGGCCATCGGCACTATCGTAAAGTTCCTCACCGGTCGCTTCGATGATGTCGAGACGAACCGACTCTTCGATCTGGACAGTCACATGGCCTGTAATCGTCTCCGTGTCACGGAGTACGTAGTACCCATCGTCATTAACAATAATCTGGTCGACGTACGTGTACGTCATCGTCACCGGCAGGTGATACGTTCCAGGCGCAGCATCTTCGGCAACTTCGACAGGAATCGCCGCCTGACTACTTCCGCCTGCGGGAATTGTCCCGAGACCTTGTTTGCCTGATTTTACGTCAAGTGGGGCGTTCCCAGTTTTGACCGTTGCCGCCGTTGTACCTGCTGAGCCAAGCTTAATTTGGTGTGTCCGGACCACTTGAGACAGCTCACCGATCGATCGGTCAAAATTTAGATTTCCCTCTTGTGGTTCTGAACTACCACAGTTAAAGTAGCTGTCTCGCCCGGTGACAGCGTGTTTCCTGACTGCACCGTTGGTTCCAATTCCGGTTCTGAGAAGTCGCTATATCTGGTTGCTGCCGCTGACGCTGGGCCCAGTGTCAAGGACGCCCCAACCAGAAGCAACACCAGTGCACCCGCTACGATTTGTCCACGGAAGCTATCTTGCATATAACCCACAATATTGTGCACAAGTGAATAAATGTGTCTGATCATAGTAGATGATGAATAATACAGTAATCAAAGACTATACATTACTTTTCGTAGGATGTATTATCAACCAATGGTCAAAAAATAGTTATGTATATACCCAACAGTACAGTAGTGTACTAATATACAATATCGGAATCAACGATACTGAACAGTTGAGAGAGAGAGAGGAAACGAGGAATTATAAATACTCTAACAATAGAACTTGCTGACGGGTACTTGGCTGCCCTCACTCGTCACGAATTGAGTGGTCAAGCTTAACGATACCGACCAGAACCACAGCAGAAAGTGATTCTAGACCGTCACCAAGGGGGTCGACCGCTTCCACTCGTTCTGACGTGGCATTGTGTCAAGTACAAAATATGGGCTAGAGGGTTCAAACACGACTACAACCGAAACCGACCGGATCAAGCGTTAGATGACCGCACTTCTCACGAAGAGGTTCAGAGATTGATACCCCCTGATAACCCCAATGGCCCACCAAATCAGGTATGCTATGGATTTTCACGAGAGAAGTCTGTAGGTAATCGACGTCTGGTGTATACACCCTGACCCAACCGGCTCCGGTTGTAATCAAGGACATTTATAAACAATACATCTGATTTCAGTAATTCATTTGGCAGCGTTATGTTGACTGATAGAGACTGTGATCCGTCCACAGTTACTGTTTTTTCTCGAAGCCTACCCATATCATATACCTGCACAGCGATTATGGAGCCAGGTGCAACATTTGTATACCCTTGTATACTAATTGTATCATTTTTTATTTTTGGGTTTGAGAATACATAAGCAAACCTTCCAAATACGGTATAGTTCGCCACAACAGCCTGGGAGTGGCTGAGGGTAGACACGTTAGATAGTTGTCCATCACCGACAGTTAGAGAATATGTATTCCTTCGGTCAATATTGGGTTGGGTGGGAAGGAAGAGATACACGGAGTCGTTAGTGATTGCAGTCTTAGAGGGGCGCAAAGTAACTAACCGAGAGGCATCTCTACTAATCGATAGTTCAGTACCATGGCCGAGTAGTCCAGTTAGATTTGTACTATATTTTATTTCCCCACGATCAGTTTCTGTTCGGTTCCCTACTATTGTCGTGTTTACCGTATGAGTATCAGTATATTCGGGATTAGATATACCCTCATACCGAACAACAAGATAGCTATCAGAGGGAATAGTTGCGTTTCCGTCTAGTGAGAATTGGATAGTGTTTGAATCAGGAGCAGATACATATTCAATAGAATTATTCAATGATTTCTCAATGAATCCATCCTGATTTTCATCAACACCGAACAGTGTTATGTTATTTTTATATAAATTGTTATTTAAATGAGGTCGAATTTCATATTCAATCGATATTTGTTCTAATTCACTAATAGGTTCATTCACCACAGGGACGACAGTGTGAGTCGTATTTGCGCTAGGGGTTGCTGGGGAGGCATATGCTATGTTACTACCAACAGATCTGTTATACGAGCAGCTTGTGTCATTTGATTTTGGAAATTGAATAGCCAACCAGTCTTCACTCGCGACGTGGTTGAAATCACTATATTGTGTTTTGTTTACCAGTTTTGCCGGATTTGAGAATTGTGCTGGTGCCCTTCCGAGCCTAATATTAGAATTATTATAATCACAGGCCTGAAGTTTATCACTTCTGCCATCGGAGTTAGTCTCGGCAACAGCTGTGCCGGTCCACACTAACGTAGTTAACAAAAGTATAGCAAGAGTGAACCAAAAAATTCGCTGAGCGTAGCGTTTCATGCACCGATTCGTTACTTGTTTACTGTAATAAGCCTTGTGTGGCGGGTTAAGAGAGTGCTCAAGTTTGCTATGTCATACCGCGGCTTATTACTACTCACAGATGCAGCAGTATGTGATCACAGCCGGCCACTCGGTGACCGACTTATGCATGGGGCCCATGTACCGACAAGTGGATGTCCAGGACAGCGGATATCTAATGTGTCCTGAATTTTAGGAGAAATCAGACTGTGTGGAAACGTCAGACGCTATTTCAACCGACACCATACAGAGCGCACGAAACACGTTTAATCAGAGGGTATGGCCACTACCCGTGATCCGCTCGGCTCGTCCCGCCTGTAGAGATGGTTGGAAGAAAGCTTGATACGGATCCAATATCGATGTTACAATATGACAAGGAGTGTCTTACTTGTTCTGGGAATGCTCATTTTAGTTTCAATGAGCGTTGGAATTCTAATTGGGATTCAGCTCAGTAGCGGAACTGATTCTCCAGTTTCCAATCAGACAACAGAAAGTCCACCAGACAATCCAACACCGACCCCCATTTCAGGTCCAAACCAGACACCATATGAAAATATGCGGACTACATCACCACAATCACCCAACCGTCAATTACAGGATGTCCTACTAAGTACGATTAACAGTTACCGGATTCAGCACGGTCGTAGCCCGTTAGATAATACAGGACCACCTACAGATCGGCTCAGACAAATAGCGACAAACCATAGCCAAGATATGGCTACAGTCGGTGTTGCTAGAATCTCTTTGCGCGGAAGTACCAGTTCTGATCGCTATAGTGAGGCTGGGCTAAATAAGAGGTGTTCATTTCCATCCAACAGTGGTTATTCGACTATTGATCCCTCTGTCGGGAAGTTGGAACTGGTGGCCAACCCAGTTAGAGCACCACCATATGAGAACGTTGAAGGAGGCTATAATGGAGATCCGTCTACAGTGGCAGAAAGTGCATTAAATACGTGGACTAGTTCAAACCAGGATCGTCGGAAGTTATTATACAAGAATGCAGAGCAAGCTGGAATTGGTGTTGTAATCACTGATCGTGGCAGCGTATATCTAACAATTTCTTTATGTGGTGCCTGACACGCCCATCTATACTATCGCACTGTGTTTACGAAGCCGTGTTTTTCGTCAAGCATACACCCCAGTAAAAAAGCCCGCCAACGACATGACCTTGATTTCAGATACGAACGCCACAGAAATCGGATCAGTGTCGAACGTGTCTTTCGTGAGGGAAACCACCGTGCTTTTTGATTCTCAAACTGTTTCAGCAAGCCAAGCGAGACACTGACGACTGGCCGCCATCGTTCGCCTTTGCTTGGAATCAGCTAATCTGAACACTACTCCTGCACTCCCCGAGGGCTATAGTAATTTCCAGAAGGATCTACTCACATCTCTCAGCAGATCTCGGAGAACCAACGAGACACGCTGTCTTCGGCAGATACCCCTGCAAAGACTTCCAGATTCTCCTATAGGCTGCTGACCACAGTCAGTGGATCACCTTACTTATACGCCCGGTTTTAGCCGGCAGATGTTTTAGATGGAAAGCAGAGAGACACAGTAGTAAGGTATGAAACGACGAACCATGTTATTAACTGCGGGCTCGATTTTTCTAGCAGGATGCTCGGGTAACCCAAGCCATGGCAATGGACAAGGCGTCTATCAGGGAGGAAGGGGCGTCGGGAGCCTAAATGAACCAGAGTTCAACTTTAGCAATATTGCCGACAGGCACGATTTTGATATTGGTCAAATTGAGCGAGACTTTGATTTTAATAGTAGCCAGCTTGGGTCAGATGTAACATTTGATTTTGGGGAAGATGGTAATCGAGATGATCGGGAACAACTACCCACACCAGCCAAAAGCAACAAACAGGCAGCAAAGCATCTGCAAAAAGCACGTCAGAATCTGGTTGAAGCAATCGATATCTATGCAAGCTTTGGTGGGGCAGAAGCCGACATAACTTCTGTTTCCCCGACTACCGAGTCCTTTTCGCTCAGTCAAATTCAGAATGAAATCCAACGGACACGGAAGCCTCTAGTTGAAGCCTCAAAGTCAGCAACAGAGGGACAAAAAGTCTGGATACTTGCCCTTGAGCAAGTCGGAATTTTCCTCAAGCACGCTGCACAAGCGGACGCTGCACTTCAAAACGCACTGTCTGAATATCACACTGCAATAGGATATCTCGAAGATGGAAATACAACAACTGTAGATTCACCGATAACACGGCAAGATAAAAAAGTTTCAGATGCGAATGAAGCAGTCGATATAATTCAGTCTGAAACTGATGGTACATCTATGCAGATTATTCATCCAAACGTACAAGATATGTACGAGGGTAAAATCACACAGCTAGAGACATTAATTGACTCATTCAGATCTCTATCGAATGCAGTCGAAGATATAAGCGATGGTCTTGCAGAGTTGGAAAGAGGTGTAAGTATGTATGCAGATAGAGAATATGATGGTTCTGAATTTCGATTGGATTCAGCTGCATTTTCCTTACAAAAGGGACGAGATGATATCAAAAGTATCCGATCAGATGGAATCTTATACGATGCGACTGCCCCTGGTTTTGATCTTGCAAATACTTTATATAAAATTTCAAATAATTTACAACAAAGTGCGCAGGCGAAGCTGAATTACAACGATGATGCGTACACAAAATACCGTGAACAGGCGATTGAACATCTTGAGTCAGACAAACGAACAAGATATATGCAGGAAATTAACCAGATACAGTGGTAATTTGTCCAGAAGGCTCCAGAAGACACCTAACACAGATTCTACGCTGATTTTGTATCCAGGAGTACACAAGAGTATATGCGTTGGCGGTTGATTGAGTTTGGCCCTAAATATTGGGTAGTGTTCAGATTAGCTGATTCCATGCGAAGGCGAACGATTGGAGCCAGTTGTCAGCTGTGTCTCGCTGGGCGTTGCTGAAACAGTTTGAGAACGAAGAGGTACGGCGTTTTACCTCACGAAAGACACGTTCGACACTGTTCCGATTTCCGTGGCGTTTGTATCTGAAATCGAGGCCGTGTCGCTGGCAAGCGTCTTTCAGTGGTGCTGCACCATCGACGAGAAACACGGCGTTCACGAGAACGAAGTTCTCGTGCAGCCCATCAGAACGCTTTGCGTTCTGAGGACGTCGTCCACGTCGTGTTTCTCGCGGAGTTCAGCGAAGAACGCGTGAGCGAGAGCGTTCGTTCTCACGGGCTCAAGCTTTGTATGGAGTAATTCGTTCGTGTCGGGATCGACCGCAGCGTACAGCCAGTATTGCTCGTCGTTGAGTCGGATCACGGTCTCGTCAACCGCAACGTGATCCGGACTGCATCCAGTTTCGGGCTGTAGATCTGCCTTGTGAACCCAATTATGCACGGTGGATCGCGCTCGCTCGACACCGAATATATCAAGAACCGAAACGGTATTCGAAAGCGAGAGTCCGGCGAGATGCAACTGAATACCGAGCTTCATCAGCAGTCGCGGTGTCGCTTCTCGTTCAACAAACTCTAAGTCGATCTGGTCGGTACTCCCGCCGAGGCGTGTGTTTTCGGGCATGGACACTCAGAAAACACATCGCCTCACTTTTCATCCTTATCTGAACACCGTCCCGACAGACGAGACCACGACTGGCCCCACGTTGCCAAAGCAAGTAGAGCAGTCAGAGCACGACCGAATCCGAACCGTGGGGTGCCGATATATCGACAGCCATACCAGAGTCATAATCGGTCTAAACCACCATACGTGAGCCGATTATGAAAATCCAGCTTGTTAGTATACCTCAAAAACTCGTTATTAATATCTGTTGTCGGGGCAACATTCGGGTATACAGGGCCGCTACCGGCCGAATCGGCCCATTGATTCGACAGTCCGCCCAGTCCTAGTTCGTTTTCCAGTTCTCATTCTCTTATCTTGCGGGCTGTGGAGCCTGTTTATGAGTCTCAACGATTGTCCTAACTGCCCCGAAATCGCCTATACACGTCACTCAGTGGCTGGAACTGGTTATGAACCGGTGCCGGTAGCGGAGTTTTATCGCCAGCATAGGGGCGTACATCTGCAACGCCACCCTGCTGAATCACGTCTGATTAAGGAACGACGTGAGAGACACAAGCGTATGCCCCAGCCTTGGGACGAATTTCGCGACGACATCGCATCCGCTGATGCAGAGCGCGTCAACCCCGTCGTCGAAGAGGTCGGCGCGTGGGACATCGACGAGCGCGTTCGATCGTTCGAGGACTGCTTCGACGGTCTGACGACGCTGTACGGGGCGAGCGACGACGGCTACGTGCGACAGTCCTGTGTCCGCGTCACGGACGAACTCGCCCCCGGACTCGCGGCCGCGGTCAACCTGCAAGACGAGCAGGCATCGAGTCCGGACCGGGAGACCGTCGTCGACCAGACGGATGCGCTGTGTGGGTTCTTCCTCGAAGCGATGACCGACGAAGACGGCCGTGTCCGACAGTCAGCCAAGCAGGGACTGCAAGACGTCTTCCGGACCTACGACACGCTGGAGGAGCGCGACACGATCGAAGCGGTTCGGGCAGAGCTAGACGAGATGGCCTCGCGCTACGACGGCAAACGAGGGGAGCACCTCGAAGAAGCCAAGCGGACCGCAAACGCCAGCCTCGACTCGCCCCTCACGCAGATGGTTCAGGATGTCGCGGCGCGACTCGACGAGTAAAACGCCATCGTCACGGGATGGCCCTTTTGTGATCCGGGACCACACCGACAGAAAGTACTTACCACCGTGACAGAAACCGGGGAGTATGTCTCGGCCGCTGGTCGGACACCCACGCGTCCGGTGAGCGGTTCGCGCGACCGCCTCCCCAGGCCGTAGCGGGCTGCGTCCCCGGACGCGTGGATCACTATGAACGAGGAAGATCGCCTTCGACGGGAGCTTCGCGCAGCGCGCGAGGAACTGGTCCGCAAACAGTCCCAGGGTCCCGCCGATCCGGACGCCTCCGAGAGTCAGCTGCCGCTGATGCCCGACCGGGACGAGCAGTTCCTCCGGCTGGCGTTGATGTCCGTCGAGGAACTCGAAACGCACGTCGAGCGACTTGAACGAGACCTCGAAGACCTGCGAGACGGTTTCGACCACCCGGAGTAACATGAAACAGTTCCCGTCGATTCCACGAGCCGCGAACGCGCCGGACGGCCTCTTCGACAGCGGCCACCTCTGGCTGCTCGAAAAAGTCGACGGGGCGAATTTCCGGTTCCAGCTCCGCCAGTCCGGTCAGTTGCGGTTCGGCGATCGGAGTCGTATCTACGAGACGGCGGACGCCGTTCCCGACCCGTACCAGCACGCCGTCCGGCACGTCCGGGCGGAACTGGACCGACACGCGCTCCGGGAGGCAGTCGAGGACGTCGAAACTGTCGTGTTCTTCGGCGAAGCGATGCACCAGCACGCGATCGACTACGACTGGGAGCGGACGCCGTCCGTTCTCGGGTTCGACGTCTGGTCGGCGACCGAGGAGGGGTTTCTCCCACCGGACACCGTCGAGCAGATCTTCGAGCGGCTGGGCCTCCAGCCGGTGAACGCCGTCGAGCGCGAACGCAACGCGCGGGATTTCCACCCCGAATCGTACACTATCCCGCAATCGGCGTGGTACGACGGGCCGGCCGAAGGCGTCGTCGTCCGGAACAAGCAGGGCCAGCGCGCGAAGCTCCTGCACCCGAACTTCCGGGAGGTCGACGACACGGTCCCCGTCGACGGGTCGGCGTCGGAACTGGCCGAGCGATACGCGACCAGACGACGGGTCGAGAAGCTCGCGACCAAGTTCGAGGACAGCGAGCAGACAGTGACGTTTCAGACACTCTACGAGCAGGTCCTCGAAGACATTGTTCGGGAAGAGCACAAACAGCTCTACCACGGCGAGCAGTCGGTCGATATGAGCGAGTTCCGATCCGAGGTGGCCGCGCGGACGCGAGCGTTCCTCGACGAGTTCGAGCGCGATCAGGGAGGCACCGACGCATGAAGGTATATCCGAAGATTCCGCGCTACGATCACCCGGTCGTCCCAGCGAATTTCTTCGACCAGCAGGATCTGACGCTACTGGAGAAGTTCGACGGGAGTTCGTTCCGGTTCACGCTATACGACGACCGCTACGCGGCCCAGTATCCGGATCCAGTCGTCAAGGCTGCCGACGGTGACGGAAGTCTCGTGTTTGGAACGCGCAAAACGATCCGGGGGAGCCACCGGGATTCGCTCGACGATATCGACGGCGGATTGCACCGGGCCGTCCGCTGTCTCCGGGAGGGAATCGACACCGCAGCACTCCAGGAGCTCCACACGGAATACGACGAGCCAGTGATCGTCTACGCTGAGAACTTCGTTTACTCGACGCTCGACTACGGATACACGGACCGGTCCCTCCCCGCCCTAGTCGGGTTCGACGTCCTGCCGTACTCGGCCATCGAGACCATGACGGCCCCGGGCAATCCCTACGAGGAGACGTTCGATGGATTTCTCGATCTGGTGACAGCCCGGGCTGTATTCGATCGGATTCGCGTCCCTGACGTACCAACGAACCGATCATTCACTCCGGCGACGGTTCTGGGCAGTCCCGATGAAGGATTCGATCTCGAGTCGCACACCTTCCCACAGTCGTCGCTGGCTGACGATGTTCGCGTCGAGGGTGTCGTGGTGCGGAGTGACGAGTCCGGTCGACGGGTGAAACTCGTCCGGGACGAGTTCGAGGAACTGAACCGGAACAGTTCGGGCGACAACCGGACGAGGCCGAATCCGGCGCGGAATATGTCGTCGCGACGTACTGTACTCCCGCCCGCATCCGGAAACAGGTGCGAAAGATGGTCGTCGAAGAGGGCCGGGAGTTCGGTCCCCACCTGAACGACGACCTCTACCCGCGCGTCGTCGAGGACATCTGGGCTGAACACTGGCACGATCTGATGGATATGGACGTGGCGTTCACGCCGGTCGACGTCTATCCGCTGGTCGCTAAGCGCTGCATCACCGAACTCCGGAAGATGGAGACCAACGCCGAACTGAACGATGCCGACCCGACGGAGATCTGGAAACACCTCTCCTGAAGCCGATCTATTTCGACACCTCAGATCTGATCACAGGCAATGGTGCCCAGCACGTCATAAAATTATTCAGAGTATTGTACTTGAGAGTATCATACTCCAGAGTATGATTATGGAAAGTAGTATACTCCCGGGCCCCGAAGCATCCCTATGGTCGAGTTCGTGAACCGGACGGCGGAACTCGAACGACTCCGTTCGCTCTACGAGTCGGACGACGCCGAACTCGCAGTGGTATTCGGGCGGCGGCGACTCGGCAAGACGGAACTCCTGAAACAGTCGCTCGACGGGTACGACGATGCCGTGATATACCAGGCGAGACAGAAAACGAGTACGTTACAGCTGCAACAGTTCGTCGAGACTGCAGCGGAATCCTACCCGGATCTCGAACGGATCCGGGAGGAGTGGGAGGAGGTACTTCGATATCTCGCCGAGCGGGACGCGATCGTCGTCCTCGACGAGTTCCCGTATCTCGTCGAACAGGATGACAGCCTGCCGTCCGTACTACAGGCGCTGTTCGACCACGAACTCGACGATTCGGCTGCGACGATCGTGCTGGTCGGATCGTCGATCAGCATGATGGAGGAGGCGGCGCTACTGGGTAACAGCCCGCTGTACGGCCGGTCGTCGCTGAAGCTCGATATCAGACAGCTCCCCTTCGACGCCGCGATGGCGTTTTTCGACGAGTCGTATACCGCCGCCGAGCAGGTGAGTACGTGGGGAGTGTTCGGTGGCGTCCCGTACTATCTCGAGGAGGTGTCGCCGGACGCGACGCTCGCCGAGAACGTGCAGCGAACGATCCTCTCGCGACACGGGACGCTCCACGACGAACCGGACTACGTCCTCCGGATGGAACTCACGGAACCGACACGGTACTTCTCGATTCTCGAAGCGATCGCGGGTGGCAGTACGAGCCGAAACGAAATCGCGGGGACGACGGGGATCGACTACAACCAGCTCTCGAAGTATCTCGATCGACTGTCCCGGTTACGGCTCGTCGATCGACACGTTCCGATCACCGAGCAGAAAGAGCGGAGCAAACGAAGCCACTACCGGATCCGTGATCCCTTCTTTCGCTTCTGGTTTCGCTTCGTCTACGGATCGAGCGACCGGTACGACGAACTCGGGACCGACGCCTACGAGATCCTCGTCGAACCCGAACTGGCGGATTTCGTGAGCCACTCGTTCGAGGCGTTGTGTTGTTCGGCACTCCGGACGCTCTACCCCGAACACACGATCACGGAGACCGGCCAGTGGTGGTACGAGGACCACGAGGTGGACGCCGTCGGACTGACTCAGGGTGAAACACTGATCGCCGGCGAGTGTAAATTCCAGCAGTCGCCACTCGGCTACGACGCGTTCTCGAAACTACAGACACACGTCGACGAACTCAGGTGGACGCCCGAGACGGGTAGCGAACGACGAGAAGAGTACGCGCTCTTCTCACGCAGCGGATTCAAGCCCTCGGTCGAAGAAGCCGCGACCGAACGGGACGACCTGCGACTGTTCACGGTCGAAGATGTCGTCGAAGCGCTGAAGAGTTAGTCTGATTCGGCGAGCAACCCACGAATCGAGTCCTCGACGCTCTCGGCCGGTTCCCAGCCCAGCCGATCCTGCGCCGCAGCCGTATCCACCCCGAACTCGTCGACCAGCGTCTCCCCGCTCCGGGGGTTCTCGACCAGTTCCACGTCGGCCTCGATGCCGCGTTCCTCCCGAGCGATCGACTGCACGAGTTCGGCCACTTCCATCACGCCCGGATCTTCGTCGCTGGCGATCTCGTACTTCTCGACCCCGGTCTCATCAGTACTGGACTGCTCGACCAGTCGCTCGGCGCTCTTGACGAACGCGTCGGCCACGTCCTTGACGTGAATGAAGTTCCGGGACTGGCTGCCGGGCTCGTAGACAGTCAGCGTCTCGCCGGCCAGCGCCCGGTTGACGAAGAAGTTGATCACGGTCCCCTTCGAGACTTCCCGGCCGCCGACCTCGTGACGACCGTACAGGTTCGAGATCATGAACTGGTGGGCTGGGAAGGCCCCGTCGGCCAGCGTGTCGATGGCCCGCTCGCCCAGCACCTTCGTCCGACCGTACCAGTTCAGCGGGTCCCGCGGGAGGTCGACGGTGATGGGAAAGGTTTCGGGGTCGCCGATGACGGCCATCGAGAAGGGGAAACACAGGGCAGTTCCGGTCTTCTTGCAGAACCACGCGACGTTGTTGGTCCCGGTGACGTTGACCTCGTAGGCCAGGTCGGGCTTGTCGTCGCAGTCGTCGACGCCGGAGATGGCGGCGAGATGGAGGACCACGTCCGCGCCGTCGAGGGCGGCCTCCAGTCGGTCGCGGTTGCGGATGTCGACGTGCTCGACGGGCACGTCGCCGACTTCGCGGAGATCGCCCAGATAGAAGTTGTCCAGCGCGGTGACGGTCCAGTCGGGATGGTCCCGCTGGAGCTGTGCGACGACGCGGCTGCCGATGTAGCCCGCCGCGCCGGTGACGGCGACGTGGACGGACTCGGCGGAATCGCTCATGGACCCGTTGTCCACGCGAGGGGTTACAAACCTTCGTGATCCGACCGGACTGACAGGTCCGCCGGGACCGGCGGATTTATCCGGCCGAAGCTACTGTTTCGGTGCGGTATGGACGAACTGCGGACGGGACTGAGCTACGGGGACGTGTTGTTGCTGCCACAGCGCTCGCCGGTCGACAGCCGGAGCGACGTGGACCTCACGACCAACCTGACGCCGGGCATCGAACTGGAGACGCCGCTGGTCTCGGCGGCGATGGACACGGTGACGGAGGCCGAGCTGGCAATCACACTCGGCGAGGCCGGCGGGATCGGGACGATCCATCGCTTCCTGACCGTCGACGAGCAGGCCAGCGAGGTCGCGACGGTCGCCGACGCCGGCCAGCCGGTCGCGGCCGCCGTGGGCATCGACGAGGACCACGTCGCCCGGGCCGAAGCCCTCGTCACCGCCGGCGTCGACGCCGTCGTCGTCGACGTGGCCCACGGCCACATGGAACGCACCCTCGACGCCGTCGCCGACATCCGAGACGCGTTCCCCGACCTCGAACTCGTCGCGGGCAACGTCGCCACGCCCGCAGGTGTCGAGGACCTCTACGCCGCCGGCGCGGACTGCGTGAAAGTCGGCATCGGCCCGGGCTCGCACTGCACGACCCGGAAAGTCGCGGGCGCGGGCGTGCCCCAGCTGACGGCGGTCGACGACTGCGCCGAGGCCGCCGCAGACCTGGACGTGACCATCTGTGCCGACGGCGGCATCCGGACCTCAGGGGACGCCGTGAAGGCGCTGATGGCTGGCGCGGACACGGTCATGCTGGGCAGTCTCTTCGCCGGGACGGCCGAGGCACCGGGCGATACCGTCGAGGTCGACGGCGTCCGGTACAAGCGCTCCCGGGGGATGGCGACGACCGCTGCCGCCGAGGACCGCTCTGACAAGGACGAGAACGTAACTCAAGACGAGGGCGTCGAGGGGCTGACTCCCTACAAGGGACCGGTCGCCGACGTGGCCGAGGAGTTCTGCGCCGGTATCAAGTCCGGACTCTCCTACTGCGGCGGGCACACCGTCCCCGACGCCCGCGAGAAAGCCGAGTTCATCCGGGTCGCGGCCAGTGCCCGCGAGCGCGAGGGTGCCCACACCGACCAGGAGTGGGAGACTGTCAGCGTCGACAGCACGAAACACGCGCAGGTCGAGGGCGACGACTGAGTCGGCGGAACAGTTTTGCGTACAAACACCCATACGCAAACCATGAGCAAGAACATCTCCATCTCCGACGACGTGTACCGGAAACTGAAGCGGGAGAAAGGGGATCGGAGTTTCAGCGAGGTCATCGAAGATCGACTCGAGGCCGGCGGAAAGCTCGCGGACGTGACTGGCCAGGGGATCTTCGAGGAAGGCACACACGAGGATGTCAAAGACGATATCGGTCGGCTGAGCGGAGGGACGCTGGAGCGCCTGGACGATGAAACTCGTTGATACGTCCACAGTCGTCGACATCGACCGCGGGAGCGTCGACCGGAAGGTCGAGAAACTCGACGACGAAGGCCGTCACGCGATCAGCGCTGTCACACTGACCGAACTCCGGTTGGGCGTGAACAAGCAGTACGAAACGGGCACAGAGACACACCGAGAGGCCATCGAGGACCTCGAGCGACTGTGTTCCCGGTTCGAGGTACTCCCGGCGAACAGACCCGTAGCTGTCGCGGCGGCCGACATAATCGCGGACCTGCAAACGCGTGGTGAGCCGTTAAACGACCTCCACGACGTCTACATCGCCGCGACTGGACGGACGGAACAACTCCCGGTTTTGACTGCGAACGTCGATCACTTCGAGCGCATCGACGACGTGCAGGTCGTCGACTGGACGGAATACTGAGAGAAGCAGATCGAAGATTACTCCGCGCCCGTGAACCGGTCGGCCAGGTCCCGCACGCCCTCCCGCAGGGACCACTCGGGCTCGAACCCGGTCTCGCCCAGGCGATCGAAGTTGACGTGATACGACGGCCCGGGATGTTCGTCTTCGAGGTAGGTCACGTCGACGGGGCCGACCTCGTCCCGGACCAGATCGGCGATCTCGCTGATCCGGAAGTTCCCGTCGTTGGTGCCGACGTTGTACACGTCGTGGCCCCACTCGTCGGGATTGCAGGCAGCGTGTTTGTACGCCGCGGCGGCGTCCTCGACGTGGATGAACGGTCGCCAGTTCGACCCGTCGCCGTAGACCGTCAGGGAGCGACCGGTCAGCGCGCGGAAGACGAAGTGGTTGACGACGAGGTTGAAGCGCACGCCGGGCGAGTAGCCGAAGTTCGTACTCATCCGCAGGGCGGTGCCGTCCATGTCGTGGTCCTCGCAGTAGTCCGCGAGGAGGGACTCGGCCTCGTACTTGGCCTCGGCGTAGGGGTTGATCGGGTCGGGGTCGACCGACTCGTCGATGTCCCGGCTCATCGCCCGGCCGTAGATGTTACACGAGGACGCCGAGACGACGTTCTCGACGCCGAGTTTCCCCGCCGCCTTCAGGACGTTCTCGGTGCCGTCGTAGTTGACCGCCATCGTCTCGTCGCGGCGGTCGTGGGTGCTGGCCGCGCCGGTGATCGCCGCGAGGTGGATCACGGTGTCCACCTCCCGCATGGCGTTCTCCACGTCGCCGTACTCGCGCACGTCGCCCCGGCGGAAGTCGACGCCGTCGTCGGGGTCGGTCGCGAGCGTCCCCAGGAGCGCGCGGGGCGAGCCGCTGGAGAGCGAATCGAGGACGACCACGCGATCGACGGCGTCGTCGGCCCGGAGCATCGGAATCAGCGCGCTGCCGATATAGCCACAGCCGCCGGTGACCAGCACGTCCACGGCTCAGTCCTCCGACTCTTCCAGCACGCCGGGGAGGAACCGGTCCTCGTGGGCCTCGATGGTCTCGGTGTAGCGGGTCAGCGTCTCGAAGATGTCCCGGACGCCGCCCTCGAAGTCCTGGGCCTGCTCGCCGATGACCTCCATGTATCGGTCGTTCTCGATCTCCATCTTGTGGGTCTCGTCCTCGTCGCGCGGGTTCTCGAAGTGCTCGACGGCCACGTCGAGGTCGAACTCGTCGCCCACGTCGGCGATGGTCTCGGCGATCTCGACGATGCTGATGGCCCGCGTGACCTGGTTGTACACGGTCAGGTCGTCGGGACGCTCGTCGGGATCCACGAGCGCGATGCGGGCGAGTCCCTCGACGGCGTCTTCGAGGCTGATGAACGGTTTGCGCTGTTCGCCCTTCCCGTAGACCGTCACGGGGTAGCCGGCCACGGCCTGCGCGGCGAAGCGGTGCCCGACGGTCCCGAAGTAGTAGTCGAAGTCGAAGCGCGTTTTGAGGGCATCGTCGGCGCGGGTCTCGTCGGTCTCGGTGCCGTAGACGATGGCCGTCCGCACGTCCGAGATCGGAATCGAGAACTGGCTCTGGGCCAGCCGGAGGTTGGCGGCGTCGTGGCTCTTGGTGAGGTGATACCAGCTCCCCGCCTCCGCCGGGAAGGGGACCTCGTCGCGCTCGCCCTGGTTCTCCATGACCGCGCCACCCTCCGGGATGGGGAACTCCGGCGCGCCGTAGACGCCCGTCGTCGTGGTCTCGATGAAGTGGGTGTCCGTGAGGTCGTGTTCCTCCAGCCCCCAGACGAGGTTCCGGGTGGCCTGCATATTGTTGTGCTGGGTGTAGTTGGCCCGCTCGCCGTTGATCTGTGAATAGGGAGCGGAGGGCTGGGCCGCGGTGTGGACGATCACGTCAGGTTCGTGGACGGTGAGTAGCTCGTCGACGAAGTCCTTCTCGACCAGATCGCCCTGGACGAACGAGAGGTTGTGCACGTCGTGGGCCTCGCGGGCCGCGGCGAGGCGCTCGTCCATCCAGCCGATGGGGACGGCGCTTGTCGAGCCGACCTCTTCGACCCACTCTCGCCGCTCGAAACTGTCCACGGCCAGCACTCGATCGTCGGTTCTGGTCGCGATCCGGAGCGCGGTGGGCCACCCGAGGTAGCCGTCACCGCCTGTAACGAGTATCGTCATTAGTTACTCAGTTCGTGAGTAACCATGTGCGGCTAAATAGTTTGTGATCTGTCACGGCTGGAGAGGGTCGGGACGGCCGACACAGGGGCGTCGGTCCGCGAACCTGTCGAAACCACTATACCGCCGGCTTGCGACGCGAGTGACAACTGATGGAGTTGATCGACGAGAAAGGACGGTTGTTCGGTCGCGTCAACGTGGTCGACGCGCTCGTCGTACTGGTCGTGCTGGCGGTGGTCGCCGCAGGTGTCGCGCTGGTGACCGGCGGTGGCAGCGGTCCCGCAGGGCCGAGCGGCGACGGTGACGGTCCCGATTCGGAGATCCGGTACGCAACGGTCGCGTTCGGCGCGCAGCCGTCCTGGTTCGCGTCGGCGATACAGGCCGGTGACAACGTGACACTCGCCGGGTCGACGGCGTCGGTGAACGTCACCGACGTGTACCTGACGAGTGCGGACGATGGACAGGTGGGCGTCTTCGCCCGGATCTCATATCCGGCAGGGACGGCCGTCGGTGATAGCCCGATCCGAGCCGGGCGAGCCGTCACCGTCGTCGGCGACGGATACCAGCGGAAATCGACGGTCCGCTCGGTCGGAGATACCAGCCCGATGCTTCGAACCGCAACGACGCCGGCCGTCGTCACGACGACCGTCGAATCGTCGACTGCCGCGGCGATCCAGACAGGGGATCAATTCGCCGTCGGGAACCACACGCTCGCGACGGTCGAGTCCCTCGCGTCGGTGCCGACGAACCGGAGCGACGAACGGCGACTCCGGATCGGGCTCGACCTCGAAACGCTGTCCGTCGGTGGCGAACCGCAGTTCGCCGACCGGACGCTCCGGGTCGGAACCGCCGTCCCACTCCGGACCAGTGGCGTCGACGGCTTCTCTGGGACCGTCACCGGTGTCGGCTCGCTCGACCCGGCTGGCGACGCCACGAACGTCACGATGACCGTCGCGTGGGAGAACGTCCGGCCCGACGTGGCCGACGCCATCGCGACGGAGATGGCCGAGAGCCACCGCGGCGCGACTGCACGCGTCACCGCCCTCGCCTCGAACCCGGCGACGGTCGTCCGGGCCAACGAGGCCGGCGAACTGCTCGTCCGGGAACACCCCCGCAACCGCGACGTGACACTGACCGTCGACGCGACCGCCAGACAGCGCGGCTCGGAACTCCAGTTCCACGGCCGGTCGCTCTCGGAAGGCCGGACGGTCACACTCGAATTCGAGAGCGTCACGCTCCGTGGAACCGTCCTCGACTTCGAGACGAATGGGTGACCAGTCGATCCGTGATGGGTCCGTCGTCGCGCACCTCTACAGCACCGTCAGCGACTGGGCCAGAGACTCCCGGATCGCCCAGTCCCTCGATGCGCTCTCGGGCCGACTGTCGGTCGCGGCTACCGAGTCCAGAATCACCAGCACCGCAGCC
This sequence comes from Halorientalis persicus, assembly GCF_900110215.1. Classification (GTDB taxonomy): domain Archaea; phylum Halobacteriota; class Halobacteria; order Halobacteriales; family Haloarculaceae; genus Halorientalis; species Halorientalis persica. The sequence continues at coordinate 36,301 of NZ_FOCX01000014.1, forward strand.
ACCGTCGGCGACTGGATCCGCGCCTCGTGGTGTTACCGCTGGCTGACCGCCGAACCCGACCCCGACGTGATCGTCATCGACCTCCGGGAGACCTACACAGTGGCCCCGATCATCCGCGTGCTGGACCGTGTCGTCGACCCGCTTGCCGATGCGTGGGACGGGTCGGCGGTCGAAGCGACGCTGTCGGGGATCGCGGACGCACCGGTCCGTGCCCTGGGGATCGTCGCGGTCGTCGCGGTGCTGATCGAGACGGCGCTCTCGCTGGCGCTCGGTGATCTCACGCAGTCCGGGCTCCTCGTTCGGGCGGTCGTGTTCGGGTTCGCCGCACTGGCGATTCAGGTCCCGCTGTCGGCCTCGGAACTCACCGAGACCCGCACCGGCCGACACCTCCGGGCGGTTCTGGAACCACCGGAGCCACGCGACGACGACGGCGACCACAGAAACAGCGACGACGGCGACCGCGACTGATTACTCGACGGTGACGCTTTTCGCCAGGTTCCGCGGCTTGTCGATGGACCGGCCGAGCATATCGGCGGTGTGGTAGGCCACCAGTTGCAACTGGACGTTCGCGACCACAGCGGCCACGCGGCGGTGCGTGTCGGGCACTTCCAGGACGTGGTCGGCGTATCGCTCCACGTCGCTCGCGCCGTCGGTGACCGCCACGACCGGCGCGTCGCGGGCCTCGACTTCCTTGACGTTGCCCACGGTCTTGGTGGCCTGCTCGTCGTCGCCGGTGACGATCGCGAACACGGGCGTGTCCTGGGTCACCAGCGCCAGCGGTCCGTGTTTGAGCTCGCCGGCGGCGAAGCCCTCCGCGTGTTTGTAGGTGATCTCCTTCATCTTCAGCGCGCCCTCCAGCGCGACGGGGTAGTGCAGGCCACGGCCGATGAAGAAGTACGACTCGGCGTCGCGGTAGGCCTCGGCGATCTTCCGTGCTGTGGAGGTGTCGAGGATCTCCTGAACCGCGCCGGGTAGGTCGCGCAGGCCACTGATGACCTCGCGGGCGTCGCCGACGCTCGTGATCGCCAGCGCCAGCAGGTTCAGCGCCGCGATCTGGCTGGAGAAGGTCTTGGTCGCGGCGACGCCGATCTCCGGTCCGGCCCGGATGTACATCGCGTGATCGCACTCCCGGGCGGCCGTCGACCCGACCGTGTTGGTCACCGCGAGCGTCCGCGCGCCGCGCTTGCGGGCCTCCCGAAGCGCACTCAAGGTATCGGCGGTCTCCCCGCTCTGGGTGACGCCGATTACCAGCGCATCACCGATGGGCGGCGGGCTGGTGGCGTACTCGCTGGCGAGGAAGGCCTGGGCTGGGATGCCGGCCTGCTGGAACAGCTGGGCGGCGTAGACGGCCGCGTGGTAGCTCGTCCCACAGGCGACGAGGTGGATCCCACGTGGGGAGAGGTCGCCGAGATCGGCCAGGTCGACCTGTCCGGCGAGTTCGTCCACCCGACCCCGCAGGCACTGCCGGAGCGCGCGGGGCTGTTCGTGGATCTCCTTGAGCATGAAGTGGTCGTAGCCGCTCTTGCCGGTCTCCTCGGGGTCCCAGTCGACCGTGTCGACGGTCTTCTCGACTGGCTCGCCGTCCAGCGTGGTCACCCGGTAGCCGTCGGCGTCGACGACTGCGAACTCGCCGTCGGCCAGGTAGATCACCCGGTCGGTGTGGTCACGGAAGGCGGGCACGTCGCTGGCGAGGTAATATGCTTCGTCATCAATGCCCAACACCAGCGGCGAGTCGTTGCGCGCCGCGAAGATGCGGTCGACGCCCGACATGACGACCGAGACGGCGTAACTCCCCTCCAGTCGCGCGATGGCCTCACGGACCGCCTCCTCGGGGTCAGCGCCGTCGGCGAGGGCGTCCTCGATCAGGTGCGGGACGACTTCGGTGTCGGTGTCGCTGCGGAACTCGTGGCCGGCCGTCGAGAGTTCGTCCCGGAGTGCCTGGTAGTTCTCGATGATCCCGTTGTGGACGACCGCGACCTCGCGGTTGCAGTCCAGATGCGGGTGGGCGTTCTCGTCGGTCGGCGGTCCGTGGGTGCTCCAGCGGGTGTGGCCGATCCCGACCGAGCCCGAGGGACTGCGCTCTTCCAGCGCTGCCCGGAGGTCGTCGATCTCGCCCGCGGTCTTGCACACGTCGAGGTCAGAACCGGCGAGCGCGACGCCCGCAGAGTCGTAGCCCCGATATTCGAGTTTCGAGAGCCCGTGGACGAGCACGTCGAGGGTCTCGCCGTCGCGGCCGGCACAGCCGATGATCCCGCACATCAGCGCATCACCTCCGCGCCGTCGGGGATCTGCCCGCGGACGTGGGCTCCGGTGTGGAGGTGTGCCGACGGGCCCACGAGCGTCCCGGGGTCGACGCTCACGTCGCCCTCGGCGGTGACCCGATCCGCCAGTACCGCACCGAGTCGCTGGTCCTCGAAGACCTCGTTGCCGACGCGCACGTCCGCCTGCCCGCCGGGGACGACCGAGCCGGCCCCAACGTCCACGTCCTGGCCGGTCACGGTATCGATCAGAACGCTCCCAGCATCGACACGCGCGTCGGCGTCTAATACTGTGCGCTCGACGGTCACGTTCGCGCCGACGGTGACGTTGTACCCCAGCGCGGCGTCGGGGCCCACGACCGCGCCGGGTCCGATTTCGGAGTCCGGGCCGACGACCACGGGCGACCGCAGCGTCGCGTCGTCGTGGACGCGAGCGTCGTCGTGGACCCAGACGCCCTCCTCGCGCTGGGACACGTCGACTTTGCCCCGCGCCAGCACCGTCCGGGCGACGGTCAACAGGTCCCAGGGGTAGGTCGCGTCGACCCACATCCCCTCACAGCGAATCCCGCGGACCTGCTCGCGGTCGGCGAGGCGCGCGATGGTGTCGGTCAGGGCGAGTTCGCCCGCGGATCGGGGCGTGTCGGCGATCTCGTCGAAAATCCCCGCGTCGAAGGCGTAGATGCCGGCGTTGATCAGCCGGTACTCCCCGGTCGTGGGTTTCTCGATTATCTCGGTGAGGGCGTCGTTTTCGAGGACGACCGCACCGTACTGGCCGGCGTCGGGATGTTCCATCACTGCGAGGGCGGCCCTGGGACCGTGGCGCTCGAACCCCTCGGCGACGGCCTCGACCATCGAGGACTCGATGAGTCGGTCGCCGTTGACGACCAGCGGCGGGCCGTCGACGGCCGCGCGGGCCTGCAGGAGGGCGTGGCCGCTCCCCAGCTGTTTGTGCTGGCGGACGTACTGGACGGGCACGTCCCGGTAGCTCGGGCCGAAGTGGTCCTGCACCCGGTCGTGTTTGTAGCCGACGACACAGACGAGTTCGTCCATACCGGCGTCGACCAGGGCGTCGAACACGTGTTCGAGGATCGGGCGGTTGGCGGCGGGCAACATCGGTTTCGGGCGGTTGCGCGTCAGCGGACGCAACCGAGTCCCTTCACCGGCAGCGAGGACGACCGCCGTGCTGACGCTCATACCAAATGGTTGCCGGCGGCCCGTTTCAACCTTCCGGCTGGCGACCCCAATTTTCCCGATTTTCGGGCCGTTAGTCGCCGTATTACGGTAATATCACCGAGAGTAGCGATCGACTACTCGTCACTCATGGCATCGCTGGCCAGATTTCTCCCACGTGCGTTCAGTGCGACTTCCGTCCGAACGCGGACCTCGTCGACCGCGCCCATCTCCAGCAAGCGCTGGTAGATCTCTTCGACCTCGTCGGGCGGAATGCCGACGAAGTCCGACATTTCGAACGGCGAGACGCCCGAATACAACGCCATCAGAACCTGACTCTCCATGTCGTCGAGTTCGCCGACGTCGCCCTCGTTGCGCTCGACGGCGCTCGTAAACAGCGAGGACAGCGCCCGCGTGTGGCGTTCGGTCCCCGTCAGATGGGTCTCGACGCTGATGTCGTTCTCGGTGTGTTCGACGGAGATCACGGTGCGGTCGGCCCCCCGAACCGTCGACTGGCTCGTGTCGATCGTCCCGACGTTGTCCATGTCGATGGCGACCCGGCCGTCCGAGAGGGCCATCTTGATCCGCTCGTCGACGTAGCGGAACTTCGCTTTCTCCCACTCGGTGTCCTGGACGACGCCACCTTCGACGGCCGGGTGTTTGACCAGGAGGATCTCGTCGTGCAGCAGTGCCCGACAGATCGTCTCCTCTAACTGGGCGTCGGGTAGCGTCAGGAAGATGACCGCGCTCCCAACCCGGACGGCGGTGAAACTGGAGACGTGTTCGGTCGCCTCGATCTCGGGTGGATCGTCGACCAGCGAGAGCTTCGCCAGCGGCACCGTCTGTTTGTTCCCGCTGGTCGCCAGCACCAGCCGCTTGTTCGTCACGATCAGCCGGCAGGACTGCCAGTCGGCACCCTCGTCGACCTCGCCGCCCCGGACGGCATACAGGAAATCCCCTTGCGCGTCCAGCAGCTTCTGCTCGGCGTCGCTCATGGACGACCACCGTGCCGACGCGTGTCCTGTTTCCGGTCCATGCGTGCCTGACGTGACCACCGGCCGGGAGCGGCCGTCGAGTGACTCGACCACCGACCCCGCCGAACTGGTCGAACTCGTCGGTACCTACCCCGCTCTGAAAGATAAACGTTGTCGGGTCGTTCTCAGAAGTTGTACGGACTGGCGAGTGCACGAGCGATTACGACTGGAAACGGTGGTCGATCAAAGCAACAGGAGGCCACCGCCGACCAGGGCCAGCGTCCCGAAACCGACACAGACGCCCCAGAAGGCGACCCGGCGGACCAGCGCCACCAGCGCGCCCACGGTGAGGTAGCCGACGACGGCGCTCACCGCGAGCGCCGTCACCGCCGCGGTCGGTGCCATCCCGAGCCCCTCGAAAGAGAGGAGTCCCGCACCGAGCGACGCGGGGATGGCGAGCAGGAAGGAGAGCCGGAGGGACTCGACGCCCTCGTGACCCCGCAGGAGGAGCGCGCTGACGGTCGTTCCCGACCGAGAGACGCCGGGGAGGATCGCCAGTCCCTGCAGGACGCCGACCGCCAGCGCGTCGACGAGGTCCGGTTCGGTCCGGCGGTCGATGCCACCCCGGGACTCGGCGACCTTCTGGACGATGCCCGTCACGACCAGCAGGCCGCCGATCAGCGCCACGAACGCGCCGCCGGCCAGCTCCGACACCAGCGCTTCGAGCGCGGTGTAGGCGGCCAGCCCGACGACCATCGAGGACAGCGTGGCCACGATCAGGAAGGACACGTCGGCGGTTCCCTCGCCGAACGGATCGTCCGCCGAGAGGTCGGGCAGTGTCCACAGCACGTCCCCGATCTCGTCGCGGTAGTAGACCGTCGCCGCCAGCGCCGTCCCGGCGTGGAGAAAGAGCGCGAATTGGACCGCCGCCCCCGGATCGGCGTTCCCGAGCAGGTTCAACACCAGCGCGACCGTCCCCTCGCTGGAGACCGGTAACCACTCCAGCACGCCCTGGACGACCCCGACGATCACGGCGAGCAACTGCTCGTCCATACACCGGGGCCGGCGTCACGCGGCAAATATGGTTCGATACTGTGGCGGCGACCGCGACCTGGCCGATCGTCGCGTCGCCGGAAAAGAGTGGACCCGCGAGGGGGCGCGGGCCCGAACGAGAGTGAGTGGGTCCCGAAATGTGGGGAACGGGTCCCGGAGTGTGGGGAACGAGTCCCGAAATGTGGGGAGCGGGACTCGGGTCGCGCGCAGTTGGGGGAGTCGCGCTGTGGTGTTGGGAGCGTGCAGTCGGGATTCGCAATCGGGGTGTCGGGAACGGGGTGAATCAGTCTGCCGCCGCGGCGCTCTCGTCCATGTCGACGAGTTCGTGAACGTCGGGGACCTCGGCGTCGGCGTCGGTGATGATCTCGATCCTGCGGGTGAGTTTGTCCCGGGAGTAAGCCACCAGCGGCGCGGGGTTCAGGCTCTCGGTCAGGTCGCTGAAGGTGCCCGCGACGTGGGGCATCAGGCTCTGGAGCGTCTCCTGCACCACGTCCTCGCTGACTTCGCCGGACTGGACGTAGCCACGGACCTTGTTCATCCCGAAGCCGACGTGACGGCCCTCGTCCGAGCGGACCTTGGCGATGCCCTCGACCAGCCCCTCCGAGTTGGGGAAGTCCTCCTCGGTGACCTCGTCGGAACCCTGGTCGGAGAAGGCCGACTGGAAGCCGTAGTAGCCGGTCTGAGCGAGGACGGATTCGACCACGAGGTGGTAGTGACAGTACGCCCGGACGCGGTTCTCGGGGGTGTCGTCGGTCAGCAGGCGCTCCATCGCTTCTTCGGTCTTGTCGAACAGCGCGATGTAGTCGTCGTTGAAATAGCGCTGGTCGGTCGGGTTGGTGACCTCGTAGCCCAGCTCCTCGGCGACGGGGTTGATGACCTCACGCCAGTAGCGGTCGAAAAACTGCGTGTGCTTGGCCTCCTCGTAGATCTGGCTGGAGAGGAACATCTGGTCGTTGATGTCCTCCAGGACCATCGCCAGCGGCATCAGGTCCTCCGTGACGGCCTCCTCGCCCGCGCCGAAGCGAGCGATGGCGGTCCGGAGTTCGTCGAATTCGGCTTTTTCCGGGCCGTACTCGATCATCTTCTGTTTGTCCTCTTCGAGCCCCTCGATCTCGTAGGGGTCCCAGTGCCGGTAGACGGCGTTTTTGAAGTACCCCTGGGCGAACGAGTCCGGATCGAGCCGCATCTCGCGGCTGTCGTCCTCTACCTGTGTCATCGTACACCCAACTGTTCGGGACGAGTCCCCTATCCGTGGTGCAAATCATCAGTGGGTCATTTATACCACCCCAATAGCACGGGCCCCGATCGGGGGTCAGGTGGGCCGGGACTCGCCAGCCGAGAGAACCGTCGCACCCATATGGGATCGGCCGTTATCGGAGGTCATGCGTTACGTGGAGATGGTGTTGCGGCCGGACCGGGAGGGCTTCCACCAGGCCGAGCAGGCGATCGTCGACGATCCGGACCTCCAGCGGGTCGCGATCCACCACCTCAACCAGCTCGACGACGGCACCATCGTCTTCCTCTACGAGGCCCGGGGCCCCCTCGACCGCGCGCGGGACCTGATGGACGGGCACGAGGACGTGCTGGAGTACAGCGTCTCCCGCGAGGGGTCGAAGCTCCACGCCTACATCCACTTCGAGCCCAACGAACTCGTCGACGCGCTGTTCCGTGCGATGCAGGAGTACAGCATCGTCGTCGACACGCCCGTGGAGTGTCTGCCCGACGGCGGCCTCCGGATCACCGGCATGGGCGATCAGGAGACGATCACCGAAGCGCTCGCGGTCGTCCCCGACAGCGTCGACGTGGAACTGGAGGCGATGCGCGAGTACCACCCCGACGACCGCCAGCTGTTTTCGATGCTCACCGACCGCCAGCAGGAGATCCTGCTCACGGCGGCCGAGTTGGGCTATTACGACGTCCCCCGCGATGCCACCTACGAGGACATCGCCGCCGAACTGGATCTGGCCCCCGTGACCGTCGGCGAACACCTCCGGAAGATCGAATCGCGGGTGCTCACCGAGATTCTGCCGGGATGAGGATCGTTTCGCCACGAGGAGGCCTCCGAAGGCAAATCTGCGGGGTAGTGTGCGTCCACACTACCATTTATGTCGGACGCCGTCGTACTCCCTGCTATGAGTAGTGAGAGCCCCGATTCCGAGAGCAAAGTCTCGGGGAACCAGGCGAACATCCCGGCTCGCATCCGGCGGGAGCTCGATATCGACGACGGCGACAAGCTCCGCTGGTACATCGAGGACGACGGGACACTTCGCGTTCAGGTCGTCCAACAACGGGGTGGCACGTTCAGCGACTTCGACGGCTACGACGGTGACCGGGAGACCACAGTCACGACCGACCACGACGCGTGGGGCGTCGACGGCGAGTAGATGCCCCGCACACTCGTCGATACGACTGTCCTCTTCGCGGCGGCGTACCGGCGCGACGGTGCACACGACGATGCCGTTCCGATTCTGCAGGGGATCGACGCCGCCGACCTGCCGGAAGCTGTGGTTCTCGATTATGTACTCGCGGAGACACTGAACGGGTTGACGACGCGGGCTGGCCACGACGCCGCGGTCGACTTCCTCGATAGAATCGAGGAGAACGCGCGGTTCCACGTCGACTCCCTGACCGCGGACGCGTTCGCCACGGCGAAAGCACTCTTCCGGCAGTACGAGCAGTTCTCGTTGGTCGATGCCTGCATCGTCGCGTACATGCAGGCCGAGGGACTCGGCTATCTCTACGCGTTCGACGACGACTTCGACGCCGCCGCGGACGTGTATCGGCTCGACACGCCGACCGATCCTTATTCGCCTGGGTGAGTCAGCGCTCCGACGGCGCTTACATATCCGGCAGGCCGCCGAAGTTCATCGTCACCGACTTCTGCTGGGTGTAGTCCTCGAGCGTCGACTCGTCGAGTTCGCGGCCGATGCCGGACTGCTTGTACCCGCCGTAGGGACTGGGCTCGAACATATCGTTGTAGGTGTTGACCCAGACCGTTCCGGCTTCCAGGTCGTCGGCGGCCTGTTTCGCGTTCTCCAGATCGGTCGTCCAGACGCCCGACGCCAGCCCGTAGATGGTGTCGTTGGCCTCGGCCATCATCTGGTCGTAGTCCGACCACTCCAGGACCGAGAGGACGGGACCGAACACTTCCTCGCAGGCGATGGTGTCTCCGTTGTCGATGTCCGTGAGGATGGTCGGCTTGTAGAAGGGTGCGCCGTCGAGGTCGGCGTCGGCGGGCTGTTCGCCGCCGTATGCCAGCGTCGCGCCTTCTTCCAGCGCGGTGTCGACGTACGAGCGCACGTCGTCGAGGTGGTCGTGGTCGATGAGCGGGCCCACGTCGGTCCGGGGATCGAGCGGGTCGCCGATCTGGAGGTCGTCGGTGGCCTCGACGAAGGCCTCCAGGAACTCGTCGTAGATGTCCTCGTGGAGGAACATACGCGAGCCCATGGTACACTGCTGGCCGACGTTGAACCAGGAGGCGATGATGCTCCCCTGGACGGCCTTCTCGATGTCGGCGTCGGGGAAGACGATGTTCGGGCTCTTCCCACCGAGTTCCAGCGACACCGGGGTAATGTTCTCGGCGGCGTTCTGCATCGTGTACTGGCCCGCCGCGGTCGACCCCGTCAGGGCGACCTTGCCGACGCCGGCGTGGCCGGTCAGTGCGTTCCCGACCTCGCTGCCAGCGCCGGTGACGACGTTGACGGCACCGTCGGGGAGGACCTCCTGGATCGTGCGGGCCATCTCCAGCGTGGAGAGGGAGGCCCGCGAGGAGGGCTTGAACACCACGGCGTTGCCCGCGGCCAGCGCGGGGGCCATCTTCCAGGCGACGAACATCGCCGGGAAGTTCCAGGCGCTGATGAGCCCGACGACGCCGTAGGGCTCGTTCTGCGTGTAGGTCAGCCGGTCGGGGCTAGCCGGCGGCCGGCGACCCTCGTCGGCGGTGCGGGCGAGGCTGGCGAAGTACCGGAACTGCTCGATGGCGACCTCGAGATCGACGAACATCGAGTGCTGGTTGGCCTTCCCCACCTCCAGCGAGTCGAGCCGGGCGATCTCCGACCGGCGGTCCTCCAGCCGGTCGGCGACTTCCAGCAGTTTGTTCGAGCGCTGCTGTGGCGACATGACCGACCACTTCTCGAAGCCCGCCTGGGCGGCCTCGACGGCACGGTCCACGTCCGCGGGTGTCCCTTTCTGGAACCGCGCCAACTGCTGGCCTGTCGTGGCGTCGACCGACTCGACCGTCTCGCCGCTGTCGGACTCGACCCACTCGCCGCCGATGAGCATCCCGTACTCCTCGTCACCCACCGCCTCACTGGCGACCTGCTCGTGTTTCTCGGCGACCGAATCCCCCACGTCCACCTGATCGGAATCGAAGTACTCGCGCTGCATTCCTTGCGTCGTTCACCGGACCGGTAAAAACGAGTACTGCCTCAGTTGTTCGTCCGTTTAAGTCAGGAGTGGATACGAACGGGCTCCGTCCGGTCCGTCACCAGAGCAGGCTGGGCCAGACGAACTGGAAGAGCAACCAGATCAGGCCCGTGAGCACGAGCGTCATCAGGACGTTCAGGACCATGCCGGCCCGCATCATGTGGCGCTGTTTGAGGTGGCCGCTCCCGAAGACGATGGCGTTGGGCGGGGTGGCGACCGGCAGGGCGAAGGCGAAGCTGGCCGCGATCGCGCCGCTGACCGCCAGAAAGACCGCGGCCGCGACCTCGGTGAGTCCCAGCGTCGTAGCGAAGACGCCGCCGATCCCGATGAGGATGGGGATGATGATGGTCGAGGTGGCCGTGTTCGAGGTCATCTCGGTGAGCAAGACGACCACGAGGACGACCGCCCCGACCACGAGGACGATGGGCGCGCCGGTCAGCGACCCGAAGATGGTCTGGGCGAGCCACTCGGTCGCGCCAGTCGTCGCCAGGGCGTCGGCCAGTGCGATCCCGCCGCCAAAGAGCAGGATGGTGCCCCAGTCGATGTCGACGATGTCCTCCCACTCGACGGTGTCGGCCAGCACCAGCGCGGGGATGGCGTACATCCCGACCATGACGTAGTAGAGCAGCCCCTGGTGGCCGGCGACGCCGAGCACCGTCGCACCCTCGTCGGTGCCAAAGAGAGTGTTGAACCACGGCGTCGGCAGGACGCCCAGTCGCTGGACGAACACGTCGAGGCCGCCGACGATCCACAGGATCGCCGTCGCGGCGAAGATGTACGCGACCCGACGGCCCCGCGGCGACAGCGGCCCCTCCTCTCGCAGGTACTCCCGGGCCTGCTGGCGCGCGTCGCTCACGTCCTCGATCTCGGGCGGATACAGCCGGAAGGTGAGCAGATACCAGATCAGCGGGAGCGTGACGACGACGATGGGAAGGCCGATGAGCAGCCAGTCGACGAAGCCGATCTCGTAGCCCAGGATGGCGTTGAGCTGGGTCGCCAGCACCGCGTTGGGCGGCGTCCCGATCAGCGTGCCGACGCCGCCGACGCTGGCGGCGTAGGCCGTCCCCAGCAGGGTCGCGATCTGCATATTCGAGAAGGTCTCGCTGTCGGCCGTCTCCTCTTTGAGCTGATCCCGACCGATGACCTGCGCGAGCACGCCCAGCGCGATGGGCGTCATCATCGCCGTCGTCGCGGTGTTAGACACCCACATCGAGAGGAACGCGGTCGCGAGCATGATCGCGAGGATGAGTCGCCGCGGCGAGGACCCCATCCGGCTCATGATCCACAGCGCGATCCGCCGGTCGATGTTGTACTTCTGGAGCGCGTTCGCGATCATGAAGCCCGCGATAAAGAGGAAGATCAGGTGGTCGGCGAAGCCCGACAGCGCCGGGTCCATGTCGTTGTACACGCCGAGCGCCGTCAACAGGACCGGAATCGACAGCGCCGTCACCGCCAGCGGCACCACGCCGGTCACCCACAGCACGGCGGCGAAAAACATCGTCGCGATGGCGTACTGTCCCTTCGTCGAGAGCCCCGACGGGTCGAGCCCGAACGCGATAATCGTCGTCCCCACCAGCGCCACGACGAAGACGGCCAGTTTGCGCCCGTTCGTCCCGTTACCGAGCTGTATCATTGATACACGGTTCTCGATAGTGGCGACATTTACCAGTTTCCTTCTGTAATAGAGACGATACCACACCGCACGGAGCGGGTGGATCGCGACGCCGGTCGGGCGTCAGAAGTGGTCGACGAGCGCCCGAATCTGTTCGTCGGTGAGTTCCGCGGCGTAGAGGTCGAGCAGAGCGCGCCGGCGTGACGGGGAGAGGCCGCGACTGCCGCTCTCGAGCATCGAGACGTGGGCCTGCATGAGGTCGTCGACCTCGCGTTCGACGCCCCGTTGTTCGTAGCCGGCGGCCGTCCGGAGCAACCGCCACGCGTCGGGGGAGATCTCGTCCACGTCGACCGACCGGTCCTCGACCGGTGCCATCACGTCCAACTAACCGGAATCGCCGTTAAAAGCGTTGGCACCCGCGACGACGACCCGTCCGTGCGGCCACACGGCCGAGCGCGTGTCGCCCCGGGAGAATTTTCGACTGGTAATCGAAACAGGAGCTTCTTCGACACGTGGTAACCAGACCGGCGACCCAGCTACCAGTCAGACGTTTGTTTCGCCGTTCGAAAAGCGTTGTAAGGAGACAGATATATATGCCACACGTTCACACTACGCAGGTATGTCCGTCGACAGGGGGTCGGGTCGGTCGCGACCCGTCTTCCAGCAGTTGACCTCGAACCTCGCCGGACTGCGACGCTGTCGTCGCAATGGGGGATGCCGAGTCGACTGCCGACACGAACGCACCGCATCGCACCGATTACCGTGGTCGACCAGCGAGTACGGCGGCTGGGGTGGCCACGAGTATCACGAAACGGCGGCCGGCTCGTCGGAGACGCCGGTCGTGTTCGTCCACGGGAACCAGCGCGACGCCTGCGACTGGGACGCCCACGCCGAGTTCTGCCTGAACCGCGCGTTCTCCGGGGACGACCTCTGGGCGATCACCTTCGGATCCGGCAGCCCGAGTCACGCACGCATGGCCGACCAACTCGACGACTTCGTGGCCGAGGTCCGGGCCTACACCGGCAGTGAGCAGGTCTCGGTCGTCGCCCACAGCCTCGGCGTGACCGGTGCCCGGTACTGGCTCCTTCGCGAGGATCGCTACGACTGGGTCGACACCTGCGTGTTCATGGCCGGTGCGAACCACGGGTCGGTCCTGAACTCCTACGCTGCCTCCGCCGGCCTCACCGGCGGCACCTACAAGATGAGCGACTTTCTGCGCCGTGACTACGACGCCGTCGACGACCACCCGCTCGCGGCGCTCAACGAGAACGAGACGCCCGGAGACGTGGACTACTACACCATCCGCGGGACCGACGACCCGCTGTTCTGGAACTGCGAGGACAGCCCCGCTCTGGAGGGGGCAGCGAACGTCCTCCTGCGGACCGACCACGACGGCGTCCGGGCGAGTCTGACCAGCATGGAGCGCACCTACGAGTGGCTCACCGGCGAGAAACCGTACAACCTGAAGACCACGTTACGGTCCTGATCGGCGGTCGCTCCCGAGAAAGGAAAGGGAATTAGGCGCGCCCCACCTCCGGTCGACAATGACAGTCCTTTCGACCGCCCGCCGGGCGCTGGATTCCGGCCCGCTCTGTGACGCCTGTCTCGGGCGGCTGGTGGCCGACCGGAGCTTCGGACTGACCAACCGCGAGCGCGGCCGGTCGCTACGCGTCGCCGTCGCCCTGGAAGACGACGAGCCGGTCGGCGACCTCGAACCCGACGACCCCTGCTGGGTCTGTGAAGGCGAGAGCGACCGCTACGAAGAGTGGGCCGACCGCGCCGTCCACGCCGTTGGCCCCTACGACTTCGCCACCTACCAGACGGGGACGAAAGTCCCACCCCTGCTGGAGGAGAACGACCGCCTCCTCCGCGAGGAAGTCGGGCTCGACCCCGACGCAGGCGAACAGCTCAAAAGCGAGATCAACCGCGAAGTGGGCAAGCGACTGGGTGCCGAGACCGACACCGAGGTCGACTTCCAGCGGCCGGACGTGCTGGTCCTGCTGGACCTGGCGACCGACGAACTGGAGGTGCAGGTCAACTCCGCGTTCGTCTACGGCCGCTACCGGAAACTGAAGCGTGACATCCCCCAGACCAAGTGGCCCTGCAACGACTGCGGCGGGACGGGACTGAAACGCGGCGACACCTGCGAGGGGTGTGGCGGCTCGGGCTACCGCTACGACGAGAGCGTCGAACAACTCACCGCACCTGTCGTGCTGGACGCGATGGACGGCGAGGAGGCCGTCTTCCACGGCGCGGGCCGCGAAGACGTGGACGCGCTGATGCTCGAATCGGGCCGCCCGTTCGTCATCGAGATCAAGGAACCACGGTCGCGCGACGTGGACCCCGCCGAACTGGAAGCCGAGGTCAACGAGTTCGCCGACGGCAAGGTCGAGGTCGAGGGACTCAGGCTCGCGACCCACGACATGGTCGAGCGCGTCAAGGAACTCGACGCGAACAAGACCTACCGGATGGACGTGGCCTTCGACGACCCCGTGAGCGAGGACGAGCTCGCGGACGCGCTGGCGGAACTCGACGGCGCGACCATCTACCAGGACACGCCCCAGCGCGTCACCCACCGGCGCGCGGACGTGACCCGGACCCGGGAGGTGTACGACATCGACGGTGAACTGACCGGCGAGACCGAGGCCGAACTGGAGATCAACGGCGAAGGCGGCCTCTACGTCAAGGAACTCGTCAGCGGCGACGAGGGCCGCACCGAGCCCAGCCTCGCCGGCCTGCTGGATACCGGCGCGGTCGTCACCGCTCTCGACGTGATCGACGTGGAAGGCGAGGACGAACCGTTCGCCCGCGACGAGTTCTTCCGGCACGGCGAGACCGACGACGTGGAGTAAGTGCTGGCCGTCGGTTGTTGACCTGCTACCGTATCGTCACAACGATTTTCCGTCCACAGCCCCTCGTTTTTCGTGAGGTGAGATACCATGTGCCACGGCATCGATAATCACGTCGACTGGCGGAAGGAACTCCGCACGGCCGAGACCGACGACGGGGAGCCCCCGGAAGTCGACATCGCCGAGCCCGAGATCGACGAACACGAGATCTCGGAGCCGGAACTGGACGAACCCGAGTTGGGGCAGGCCGAACTGGACGACTAGGCACGACGAGCGTAGTGTGTCGCGCCGAACTCGCGAGCGGTGACGGTGGAGCCGGGAGCCGTGCGACACACCCACGGGATGCGTCGCCGACCCCACCCTTTTTATCCGCGTCATCCGACGCCGTAGCCATGCAGTTCGGCGTCGACGAGGCCGGCAAGGGCCCGGTCCTGGGGTCGATGTTCGCCGCGGCCGTGCGGGCCGAGCCGGCCGCGCTCCCCGAAGGGATCGACGACTCGAAGAACCTCGCGCCGGCCCGCCGCGAGGAACTGGCCGAGCGGTTGCGCGGCGACGACCGGATCGGCGTGGCCGTCGCGGAGCTTCCGCCCGACCGCATCGACGACCCGGAGACCGACATGAACACGCTGACGGTCGCCGCACAGGCCGCGGCGCTCGACGGCGTGGCCGACGACGGCGACGACGGGGTCGTCGACGCGGGGGACACGGACGCCGGACGCTTCGGTCGTCGCGTCGCC
The DNA here is from genome assembly GCF_900110215.1 of Halorientalis persicus. GTDB lineage: Archaea > Halobacteriota > Halobacteria > Halobacteriales > Haloarculaceae > Halorientalis > Halorientalis persica. Next base: position 51,379 of record NZ_FOCX01000014.1, read on the forward strand.
GACCGGGTCGCAGCCGACGTGTCGATCACCGCCGAACACGGGGCCGACGAGACGTACGCGCTGGTCGGGGCCGCGAGCGTCGTCGCGAAAGTCGCCCGGGACGCACACGTCGCCGACCTGGGGGCCGAGTACCCCGACACCGACGTGGGGAGTGGCTACCCGAGCGACCCGGCGACGAGAGCCTTTCTCAGAGAGTACGTGGCCGAGCACGGCGATCTCCCGGCGTGTGCGCGGCGCTCGTGGTCGACGAGCCAGGACGTGCTGGCGGCCGCTGAACAGTCGGCGCTCTCGGAGTTTTGAGCAGCGGCCGCCGACAGCTCAGTGGGCCGCCAGGCGCAAAGAGAGGGGACAGGGATTGTGGGTGGGGTGGGGGTGTTGGGGGAGTCGCAAGCGCATCGCAGTGTGGGGTGACTGCGCCCGAGTCTACGGACTACATGACTACAAAAGTACAGGAGCGTTTTCAACGCGTGAAAATACCGTCGACGTGAGCGGACGCCGAGACCGCTACTGTTCGGTGTAGCGGTCCCGCTCTTCCTCGGAGAGCATCAGGTTCCGGAGGATGTCACCGTAGGCCGGACGCGTGACGAGCACACCCAGGAGGACGCCGACGATCGTGACGATCGCGAACCCGGTGAGGTCACCGAGCGACAGGACCGTCAGCGGACTCATCGCGATGATGGTGGTGGCCGCCGCGGCACCGATGACCCAGAACGCCTTCTTGAAGCGGCTCTGGAACACCTTGCCGGTAGCGACTTTCCCCTCCTGTAAGATCTCGTCGGCGATGATGATCAGGTCGTCCACCCCCGTTCCGATCACGGCGATGAACCCGGCGATGTGCGAGAGGTCCAGCGCCAACCCGATCGCGGAGGCAAAGCCGAGCAACAGGAACACCTCTGCGGCGGCCGTCGCCAGCATCGGCACGGCGACCCGCGGACTCCCGTACCGGATGAACACGACCACGCTGACCGCGAGATACGCGACGAGTCCCGCAAGCAGCGAGAACAGCTTGAATCGCTCGGCGACCGAAGGCAAGAGCGTGTAGGTGGTGCCCGCGGTGAAGTTCATCTCCGTCGGGATCGAGCCCGCACGGAGGTTGACCGCCAGCTGCTGGGCCTCGCTGATGTTCGTCGTCGTCATCACGAACGAGGGGCTCTGGGCGAAGTCGCCGTTGTTCATCGTGTTGGCGAGGTCCCGGCTCATCGAGGCCGCGTAGACGACCTGTCCGTTCTGGACCGTGTACAGACAGTACCCGCTCGCGTTGTCCGGGTTCCGGTCCGCGTTGGGCGGACAGCTCCCGATCCCTTCGGCGGTGAAGCCGAACTCCTGAAGCCGCTGTGAGTATCGCTCGGCCGCTCCGTCTTGTCGGACCGACACCGGGACGTGGGGCTGGTTGATCCCGCTCTGGGGATCGGCCTGCTGAGCCGCCCCGATGTCCGTGAAGTCGCTGTTGTTCAGCAGCGGCGTCTCGCGGTAGACCGTCGTCCCGTTCTCCGAGACGGGGTAGCGAGCGACGATCTGGACGCGACCGGTCCCGGAGATCAGGTCCCTGACCTCCTGTTCGCCGGCGTTGGGAACCTCGACGACGATGAAATACTCGTCACCCGCCGCGGCGGTCTTGACGTTCCCGCCGGAGATACCGCCCTCGTTGATCTTATCGGTGAGGACGTTGACGACCGTGTCTCTGGTCTGGGCCGTGACGCCGTTCCTGATCTGGTCCTGAGATACGTCGAACCCGTTGTTCCCGAGCGCCGTGGCGAACTCCGCCCGCGTGACGTTCTTCGAGAATACCTCGATGGTCCCGCCACGCTGGCCCTGGGTCTGTGCCTGGCCCTGGGCCTGCCGTCCGCCGGCACTCAACCGTACCTGGCTCGGTTCGAGATCGAGCTCTTCGGCGATCGCCTGGCGTTTCTCCGGGAAGCTCGTGTTCTGCGTGAACTGGACGTCCTCGGCAGTCATCCCGATCAGCGGCGCGCGAATCTGCGTGCCACCGGACAGTTGTAGCCCGTAGTCCAGACTAACCGGTTTGGCGTCGCCACCGCCGGTCGCCTGTGCGGCCACGTAGGGACCGAACAGGAGGGCGGCGCTCGCGAGCGTGAACAGGACGAGCAGGACGATCCGCCAGTTCTCTCGAAGGTTCATTGGTCCACCTCCGTCATCGTGTGACCCCCTCGTACTTGTACCAGCGAAGCAGGCTAAGGTTCAACATGTAGGTGTTCATCAGGTCCGCGGACAGCCCCATCACGAGGACGAGTCCGATCTGGGGCAAGAGCGGGATCGCGAGCAGGAACGCCGCGATAGACATCACGCTCATCGCGGCGATCGAGGTGAGCGTCATCGTCACCCCGGTCCGCATCGCCCGGTAGGCCGACTCGTAGAAGTCCCCGCGACGCCGCAGGATGTGGTTGTTCAACAGTACGTCGGAGTCGACGCTGTAACCGATCAGCATGAGCAGTGCCGCGACCGTCCCCAGCGAGAGCTTGATGCCGAAGACGTTCATCAGCGCTAGCGGGATCACGAGGTCGGAAAACGCCGAGATGACGATCGCGATCGACGGGACGAACGACCGGAACAGCAGGAAGATCAGGATGCTCATCCCTACGAAGGCCACGGCGAGGCCGATCAGTGTGAGTCGCACCGAGTCGGACCCGAAGCTGGCCGACGTCTCGCTGAACGAGGAGATCTCGTACCCCTGGCTCTCTATCGCTCCCCGCACGCCGTCGGTCTGCTGGGTCGTGACGATGTACTCCTGGGTGCCCCCGCTGACCTGCACCGGCTGGATCGTCGGATCGAGCCCGCTGAGGCTCTGTTCGATCTCGCTCTGGGAGGCGCTGGTCTGAATCTGTGCTTCGGTCCCGCCGGTGAACTCGATCCCGAGTGCCACCGGTGTGCCGGTCATGACGTACCAGGCGGCCAGGATCGCCAGCGCGACCGCGAGGACGGCGAGCGGCACCGCCGCGAGTTGTCTGTTCGTGTACCGCGTGTAGTCGACGTCGGGGAACCGGTCCGGGAGGTCGGTCATCGCACTCATCCGGACCATCCCCCGTTTCCGACTCCCGGTACCTCGAACTCCACCATACGCCACCGTGTGCAACAACATTGAATAAGCCTTCTTATCTCGGCTGTCGTTCCCACCCAGTCAGGCAGACAGCGATGGCTATCGGCTCGGGCTCGACTGGTGAGCGAAGCGAGACAGGGCTCGACTGACGCCGAAGTGCGTCAGTCGGCGTCCGCGCGAGTGAAGCGAGCGCGGGTTCGATTGGCGAACGGAGTGAGTCAATCGGCATCGACGGGTGGGCGACCCGAGGTGGTGTGGACGGTCGGCCCCTGGCGCGGGATCGAGATGGTGACGACGCTCCCGCTCACGTCTTCGTCCCGGCCGAAGGCCACCCGGTCGCGGAACTCGATCTCGCCGCCGAGCATCGTCACACCCCAGTTGACCAGCCAGAGCCCGAGCCCGCTCCCGTGTTCCAGGGGTGTCTCGGTGCCCTTGACCAGCACCTCCCGTTCCTGTCGCGGGATGCCGGGGCCGTCGTCGGCCACCGAAATTTCGACCTGGCCGTCGTCGGCCTCGATACGGACCCAGACGTGGGGCTGTTGACTGTCGTTGTGGACGACGGCGTTCTCGAGGACGTTCTGCAGGACCGATTCGAGGATGCCGGTCGAGCGAATCTCCAGTTCCTCGGGTAGGTCGGCCTCGATCTCGGCCGCGGGGTACTCGTGGCGGAGCGTGTCGAGTTGCCGGGTCACCAGCGACGGGAGATCGATCGGCTGGGGATCGTTGTGCCGGCGGGACATGATCCGCTCGATCTCGCGGGCCTTGGTACCGGTCTCGCTCAGGTCGCGGGCGACCGACCGGACGCGGTCGGCCAGTTCCGCGTCCTCCCCGTCGAGGCGGTCGACGAGTTGGGTCGCACACACGTCGATGACGTTCATGTCGTTGCGGAAGTTGTGCCGGAGGACCCGGTTGAGGACCTGCAACTGCTGGCGGCGGTTGGTCCGGTCGGTGATGTCCCGCAAGACCAGAATCCGACCGAGCTGTCGGCCGTGCTGGTCGGTCAGTGTCGAGACCTTCACCTCGTACTCGAAGGGACCGTCCGACGACCAGACGACGGTCCCTTCCCCGACCGGCAACTCGAACTCCGGATCGTCGAAGACGGCCCGGACCGAGCGGCCGACGACCTCGTCTTTCGAGAGGTCGAACTGCTGTTGGGCGAGCGGGTTCACGTCGACGACCACGTCGTCCTCGTCGACGACGATCACGCCGTCACGCATATTCCGGACGACGGCGGTGCGGCCGATCTGGCGGGTCGCCGGGACGCGATCCAGCAGGTCGGACCGGTAGAACGCGTAGCCGTAGGTGATACCGCTGATCGTGAACATATACGGCGTCATGTCCAGCCCGGGGATCGGGACGGCCCCGGTAACGGAGGCGACGTTGGCGAAAAGCGGGGCGGAGACGCCGAGCAGGAGCGCGACCCCCTGGTCGACGAACAGGTGATCGACGGTGAACACCAGGCGCATGACGAGGACGATTCCGGCCAGCACGAGTGTGTACGCGTACGCGAGGAATCCCCAGAACACCGGGCCATGCGCCTGGACGCCGACAGTGACACCCTGGGTGTACACCATCCGGACCTCCGACCAGACCAGTTCGTGGAGCGGGTTCGTCCAGACCAGCACGAGCATGACCGCCGCCGGCAGGGCCAGAAGTGCGACCGACCGGCGCGTGACCCGGTCGCCGTACCCCGTGTACTGCAGCGCGAACAGGGCCCAGGCCACCGGGACGCCGATCCGTCCGATCCAGGCGAACTGTTCGATCGTGATCCAGGTCGCCCTATTCGGTGCCATGAGCGCGAACGCGCTCCCGCCGGCCCACAGCGCGATGGACCACAGCAGGAGCCGCAGGGCTCTGACCCCAGGTCCGCTACAGCGACGCCACGTCTCGACGAGAAACGCCGCTACGAGCACCATGGGCACGCCGAGCGCTAGCGCGTACGGTGATACAGACACGTTCTCGACTACCCCCTACGCCCCCTTCTCGGGCTCAGTTACCACTGTTAGATCCACCTGCATAAGAGTAGAGCCGTCAGAATCCGGCAATATTTAAGTACAGGTGAGAGGGCCGGCGAACGGACGCGGCTGTCGGGCCTGCCCTGGCCGGCAGCGGCCCCCAGTCAGGGGAGATACCGAACGCTGAGGGCCTGTCCGTCGGCACGGATCTCGACGCGGTCGACGTCGAGGCGCGCCGCGCGTGCCAGGGTCTCCTCGTCGTCGTGAACATCCGCGGCCGCGTCGGCGGCCTCGCCCTCGGGGACGGTGATGACGTGGAGTTCGCCCTCGCCGGCGCGCTCCTGGCGGGTGACCTCCCCGACGGGCTGATCGGCGGCGATCTCTCTGGCCTGCTTCGTCGGTGGTTCCGGACTTCGCTCGACCGGGATCGTCCGCTGGTCGGTGATCTCGACGACCTGCCAGGCGACCTCCATCGGCGGTTCGGGCTCGATGCTTGCAGTCAGGATCTCCCCGACCTCGACGCCGGGGTTGGTGGTCAGGGTGTGGACCTGGCTGTCGGTCACGTCCTGCAGGACCGCCGAGTCGCCGTCGGCAGCGGTGACGAGAAACGTGGCGTCTTTCATGGGCGTCGCTTGTGGCTCGCGGGCTTTCCGCGTTTCGAGTCGATCAGCGGAGCACTCGATCGACGACGGCGATGGCCAGGCCCGCCAGCGTCGGTGGCACCAGTCCCGCGATCGGGGGCAGTGCGTAGAGGACCCGAATGACGGGAGCCAGCAGGCCACTGGGTGGGTCGCGGCAGGTCACCTGATCACCGAAGTTGTAGCACTCCGGGATGGAGATGACGAGTCCGACGTACAGCGCGAAGATGAAGGCGTAGCCCGCGACGCCCATCGCCAGGTCGTACCGGCCGTCGAGGTCGCCACCCTGGATCCGGCGACGACGGGCGAAGTACAGGACCGGGGCAACCAGCGGGGCGAACACCAGTGCGCCCACGAAGATGATGAACGCCCTGGAAAAGGTGAACACACCGCCGGGCGTCCCGGCGGAGTTGCCCAGTTGTACCATCACCGACACCGCGAACGCCAGCGCGGTCAGCAGTGCCAACAGCCCGCCGATCACGACGTACGAGCGGTACAGCCGTGAGTCGCTGGATCGGAGCGCGTAGGGAAACGCACCGAGGAGTCCGCGGTACGTCGCCTCGTCGTCACCGGTCCCGGCGTCGGTCATTGCCGGCGAGTAGGCGGCGGTCGCCGAAAAGCCACGCGGTTCCCATCCGACCGGAACAGTAGCGTTTTGCGCGCCCGGTGTGGACGGACGACCATGCAAGTCGACATCGGCAACGCGCTCGCGGCCGTGGCTGATCCGGGGGTCAGCCGCGACGCGCTGGAGCGACTCGACGAAGACGTGGCACGGGCACACGATGGCATCGCGGCGGGCCGGGCGGACGACGAGTTCGGCTACGCCGCGCTGAACCTGCCCGAGCGGACCGACGCCGCCGCGATCGAGGCCGCCGTCGAACCCGTCGCCGACGCCGAGGCCATCCTGACTGTCGGGATCGGCGGGAGCGCCCTCGGCGCGGCCACGATCTCGGAGGCACTGGGCGGACTGGACGATGAGGGTGCGTCGGCCGACGCCGCGCCGCTGTACGTGCTGGACAACGTCGATCCCGCCCACGTCCGGGAGATTCTGGCCGAGGTTCCGCTCGACCGCACCGCGGTCAACGTCGTCTCGCGGTCGGGCACCACCGCAGAAACCCTCTCGAACTTCCTCGTCGTCCGCGAAGCGATGGAGGAAGCCGGCGTCGACTGGACCGAGCGGACCGTCGTCACCACGGGCGAGGCGGGGCCGCTCCGCGAACTGGCCGACCGGCACGATATGCCTGCGCTGGACGTGCCGACGGGCGTGCCGGGTCGCTTCTCGGCGCTGTCGGCGGTCGGGTTGGTGCCCGCGGCGATCCAGGGCCACGACATCGAAGGCCTGCTGGCCGGGGGCCAACGGGCCGCCGACTCGCTGTCGTCCTCGCTGTTCGACTGCCCCGGCTACGCCTACGGCGCGGTGAGTTACGCGCTGGCCCAGCGCGGGGCCGGCATCAACGCCTTCGTCCCCTACGCCGAGCGACTGGAGTTTTTCGCCGAGTGGTTCGCGCAACTGTGGGCCGAGAGCCTCGGAAAGGACGGACTGGGCCAGACGCCCGCGCGGGCGCTCGGCGCGACCGATCAGCACTCCCAGCTCCAGCTCTACCGCGCTGGCCCACGGGACAAGGTGGTGACCATGCTCCGCCCGCAGGAACGGGCCGACCACGAGATTCCAGAGACCGACATCGAGGGGCTGTCCTACCTCGGCGGGTCGACGCTCGGCGACCTGCTGGACGCGGAGTTCGAGGCGACCGAGGCCAGCCTCGCGGCCGCGGATCGGCCCTCGGTCCGGGTCGAGATCGAGCGGCTGGACGCCGAAGCCCTCGGCGAGTTGCTGTACGCGATGGAGGCGGCCTGCGTGCTGTACGGCGAGTTGGCGAACGTCTCGACGTTCGACCAGCCAGCCGTCGAGTGGGGCAAGCGGGCAGCCCGTGGCCTGCTGGGCGGCGGCGAGTTCGAGGAGGCCGAGGCGGTCGCGGACAAGACCGAACTGATCGTCGAGTGAGCGGGAACCCGAAGCACAGTCCATAAATCGCCCGCCGCCGTGGTGAGAGCCAATGGCAGCAGTAGATGGAGTCGACGGTCGCGGATCCCGGACGACCGCAGCCCCGACGACGGGGCTGGTGCTGGCCGGGGTCGCGCTGGCGGCGAGCGGTCTCCCCTGGACCGGCGGGACGCCGATCGTCGCGGTGCCGGGCATCGACGGGAGCGTCGTCGGCGTCGTCCTCGCGGCCGGTGCGGCCCTGACCTTCGGTCTGCGCCGACACGGGATCGCCGACCGTCGACTGGGCGCGCCGGTCGCTGGCCTGTTCTCGCTCGCGCTGTTTGGCTTCGCGCTCTACCAGCTGATGCGGCCGGCCATCGGGACCGACGCCGTCCCCGAAGTGGGGCTCGGGCTCCCCATCGCGGCGCTCGCGGGACTCGGCGCGGCCGCCGTCGCCGTCGCCGACTACGACGCCATCGCCGACGACGCCTTCTGGGGGAGGGTCAAGGGGGTCGCGGTCGCGATCGCGCTCGCCGGCGGGGCGTTCGTGAGTCTGTTCGTCGCACAGCTTCTCGCCGTCGTTCCGTTGTCGATCGTGGGGCTCGTCGGACTGGAGCCGGACCTGCAGTCGCCGCCGGTCCTGACCGTCGTGACTACGTTCAGCTACCTCGGAACCGTCGGGTTCGTCGTCCTGTATCTCAAGGGCCGTGACCTCCCGTGGTCGTACGTCGACGTGTCGACGCCATCGGCGCGTGACCTGCTGGCCACCGTGGGCGGCCTGTTCGTCCTCTTGCTCCTGCTCGGGGGGGTCACGACGCTCGTCCAGCAACTCGGGCTTCCCTCCTCGGACTCCCAGATCCAGCAGCAGGCCATGGAGAACCCGCCGCTGGCGCTGTACTTCGTCGTCCTCTCCTTTCTCGTCATCGCGCCCGTCGAGGAACTGGCCTACCGCAACGTCGTCCAGAAGTACCTCTACGAGCACTTCAGCGGCCGGTCGGCCGTGATACTGGCCGCGGCGGTGTTCGGGGCCGTCCACTTCAGCCAGTACCAGTCGGCCAACCCGCTTGCGACCCTGACCACCCTCGTCACGATCTCCGTGCTCTCCCTGCTCCTTGGCTACGTCTACTACCGTACCGAGAACCTCGTCGTCCCGATCCTCGTCCACGGCGCGTTCAACGCCCTCCAGTTCCTCGCGGTCTACCTCCAGGCGACCGGGCAGCTCCCCGCGGCCTGAACCCTTGCCGTCCCCTAGTTTCCGCGACAGATATCGAGAAACGGACCGAACGGGCGTGAGACGGTTGTCTGACGGGATTTTATACAGACCCGTGACAAATACGCGAGGTATGCCAACCCGTTTCACCGTGGTCTGTGACGACGACCTCGCGAGCGAGGTCGAGTCGCTGGCCCACGAGTACGACCTCACCGAGGAGGAAGTACTCACGCAGTTGATCGACCTGGGGTTGGACGAGGCCCACCGGACGCGAAACCGGCACTAGGCCGGGTTCTTCCGGGTGAGATCGCTCCCGCAGACGGGACAGCGGTCGTGGTCGTCGTCGAATTCGCGGCCACAGCCGCTACACTGGAACCGCCAGTCCCGTTGCTCGGAGATTCCGTCCCGAGCGATGACCTCGACGGCCACGTCGAGTTTCTCCGCGACGTTTTGCATCGCGTAGTCGTCGGTGACGAGGGTCCCGTCGAGTTCGAAGGCGGCGGCGACCAGCCGAACGTCCGTCCGGGAGAGTTCGTCGAAGTCGCCGGTCTCGCGGGCGGCCCGCTCGATCCGCTCGACGGTCTCTTCCTCGGGGATGTGGATGTGCATTCCGGAGCCCTCCAGCGCGTCGAACCGATAGGCACTCTCGCCTTCGAGTTCCTCCTGGACCATCGGGATCGACGCCTTGCGCTCCTGGGTGTGGTACTCGTTGATGAACGCCGACGAGTCGAGAATATACATCGAAAAAGAGTCCGGATTATCGGTCGACGATCATGTGGTCCTTGACGGCCTGGACGCGGGGGACCGGAACCAGCAGGCGGCCGCGTTCGTCGGTGGGGAACTCCGATTCCCGGAGCATCTCGTCGGGTTCGACGACGAGGTTCTCCAGGCGGCCCGATTTGGCGTCCATCGTGATGTTGTACAGCATTCCCAGTTCTTTGCCGTCCGAACCCATGACGGCCTTCCCCGAGAGATTCTCCGCGAGTATCTCTGCCATACACGGCGTACTGTATTCCACTTACATAAACGCCACGGGGACGTGTGACGCGGGTCTGACGCCGACGAACCGGCCAGTTCCGTAACTGCGGCGAGGACCGAAAAGGAGAAACTTAAATGGGCTGGCCGGTTGGTATCGCGTACGGATTCTCGAGGGTGATGTGCCAATGTCTGACTCTACAGAAGCCGACGCCGACGCCGATGAGGCGGCCACGCTCCGGACCCCCATCGTCGCGGTCCTCGGCCACGTCGACCACGGAAAGACCACGCTACTTGACAAGATTCGCGGTTCCGCGGTGAGCGAGGGTGAGGCGGGTGCGATCACCCAGCACATCGGCGCGACGGCCGTGCCGCTCTCGACCATCTCGGAGATGGCCGGCGAACTCGTCGACCCCACGGACTTCGACCTGCCCGGCCTGCTGTACATCGACACGCCCGGCCACCACTCGTTCTCGACGCTGCGCTCCCGGGGCGGCGCACTCGCCGACATCGCCGTCCTCGTCGTCGACGTGAACGACGGCTTCCAGCCCCAGACCGAGGAGGCCGTCGACATCCTCAAGCGGACCCAGACCCCCTTCATCGTCGCCGCCAACAAGGTCGACACCGTCCCGGGCTGGAACCCCAACGAGGGCGTCCCGATCCAGGAGAGCATGGAACAGCAGTCCGAACGTGTCCAGGGCGACCTGAACGAACGCCTCTACGGCATCATCGGCGAACTCTCCGATCACGACTTCGCCGCCGACATGTACTGGCGGGTCCAGAACTTCCAGAACAACGTCGGCGTCGTCCCCGTCTCCGCGATGACCGGCGAGGGCGTCCCCGACCTGCTGACCGTGTTGATGGGCCTGTCCCAGCGGTACATGAAAGACGAGATGCAGATCGACGTGGAAGGCCCTGGGGCCGGCACCGTGCTGGAGGTCAAGGAGGCACAGGGCTTCGGGACGACCGTCGACGCGGTGCTGTACGACGGCACCATCCGCGAGGACGACGAGATCGTCGTCGGCGGCCTCGAAGCGCCCATCACCACCGACGTGCGCGCACTGCTCCAGCCCAAACCGCTGGAGGAGATCCGGACCGATCAGGCCTTCGAGAAGGTGCCCGAGGTCTCGGCCGCGGCCGGGGTGAAGATCGCCGCGCCCGACCTCGACGACGCGATGGCCGGCGCACCCATCCGGGTCGTCCGGAATCGGGACCGCGGACGCGTCATCGCCGACGTGGAGGAAGAACTGGCCGAGATCGAGGTCACCACCGAAGAGCAGGGTGTCGTCGTCAAGGCCGACACGCTGGGGAGTCTGGAGGCCATCGCCTCCACCCTCGACGAGGTCGACATCCCCATCGTCCGCGCGGAGGTCGGCGACGTGGCACCCCGGGACGTGCGGGTCGCCGAGACCGCCGAGGAAGAGAAACACGAGGTCCTGCTCGCGTTCTCCGTCGACGTGCTGGACGACGCCAAGCGCCTGGCCGAACAGGAGGGCGTCCGCATCTTCGAACACGACGTGATCTACCGGCTCGTCGAGGAGTACGAGGAGTACGTCGAGGAGATGGAACGCGCCCAGCAGACCCAGGTGCTGGAGAACATCACCCGTCCCGCACGCTTCCAGATCCTGCAGGACCACACCTTCCGGCAGAACGACCCCGCCGTCGTCGGCGTGGAGGTGCTGACCGGCACGGTCAAGCGCAACTCCAACGTCGCGAAGTTCGAGGACGGCGAGTTCAAGCGCGTCGGCCAGCTCAAGTCCATCCAGGACGCCGGCGAGGACATCGACGAGGCCCGGATGGGCGATCAGGTCGCCGTCTCCATCGACGGCCCGACCGTCGGCCGCGGCATCAAGGAAGGCGACGAACTCTGGGTCTACCTCCCCGAAAAACACGCCAAGATCCTCGAACAGGAACTGACCGACGAGATCCCCGGCGACGAACGCGAAGCGCTCAACCAGTACCTCGAAAAGCAGCGCAACCGGGACCCCTTCTGGGGCAAGTAGTCAGTCGCGGTCGTCGGTCTCACCCTCGTCGCGTGCGGTTCCCAGTCTCGCCGTCACCAGCGCGTCGACGTTATAGAAGAGGATACCCACCGAGACCAGCGTCGTCAGCAGGTAGACGATGAAGCCGGGCGGCCCGCCGAGCGTCGTCCCGACGGCGGCCCCGGCGGTTCCCGCAAGCGTCAGTTCGAGCCAGGTGACAAGCACCCGGGACCCGAGTTTGGCGTCTGTCATCAGTAGGACTCCTCCGGTTCGATCTCGCCGCTGAACGTCGAGTACAGCACCGCGAAGTAGACGAAGATCAGCGGGAGCAGGACGGCCGCGCCGACGGACATGAGGTTCAGCGGGAGCGTCGAGACGATCGCCTCCGAGACCGTGGTCCCGGCCGCCCGGTCGACGTATGGATAGGTCAGCCGTGCGACGACCGCGACCAGCGCGAACACCATGCCCGCGGCCGCGGCGAACGCCACGTAGTAGCGGTCCCGGACGGTCGCGAGCGCGTACACGGCCGCGAGGACGAGCGTCAGCCCGACGAGCGCGAGCGCGACCGGCGAGAGCAGGGCGGTCCGGACCGCGGGGACGGTCGCGTAGATCGTCCCCAGCGCGGCCACGACCAGCAGGAGGTACCCGGCCAGCGCGTAGAGGCTGTCCCGGCGCAGGTCGGCCCGCAGGTCGCCACGGGTCTTGAGCCGGAGGAACGCCGCCCCGTCGACGACCGTGAGCGCGACGACCGCGAGGCCGACGACGATTCCCGGGATCGTCAGCGTCCCGCTCGCGCCCAGCACCCAGTTGGCCACGAACACCCCCAGCAGGAACGGCGCGGCGAGGCTCCCGGCGACGAACGACCGACCCCACCACCGCTGCCAGGTCTCGTCGTGGCGTTGCTCGTACATCTCCGGGGCCAGCCCGCGGAGGATCAGGGCCCCCAGAATGGCGAACATCAGGAGGTAATGGCGGCTGAACAGGGCGGCGTAGACGGAGGGGAAGGCGGCGAACAGCGCCCCGCCGAAGACGACCAGCCACACCTCGTTGCCGTCCCAGAACGGGCCGATAGCCGCGATCAGTTGCTCGCGCTCCGCGTCGTCCTCGCGGGTGGCAAAGAGTGCGCCGACGCCGAAGTCGAACCCGTCGAGAAAGAGGAAGGTCCCGAGGATGAAAAACAGGAGACCGAACCACAGCTCCGCGAGCGGCAGGCCGAAGACGGGATCGGCAGCCAGCGACAGCGGCTCAATCATCGCCGGCCACCCCCTCGGCCGACGGGCCCTCGCGCTCGACGACGCGCAACTCCTCGCCGGTCGGCGGGCCGCCACGAATGATCCGGACGACGACGTAGGTGTACAGGGCCAGCAACCCGAGATAGACCAGCGCGAACCCGAGGAGGGTCGTGGTCGCCTCCGCCCCGGTGAGTCCGGGAGAGACGCCGTCGGTGGTCTTCAGGACGCCCTGGATCACCCACGGCTGACGGCCGACCTCGGTGACGATCCACCCGAGTTCGACGGCGACGATGCCCAGAAGCGTCGAGAGCATCAGCGACTTGTGGAGCAGGTCGTCTTCGAGCAGTTCGCCGCGCCACCAGCGGTAGACGCCCCAGAAGCCCAGCAGGATGAACCAGAAGCCAAGCGCCACCATCAGTCGGAACGACCAGAACACGATGGCGACAGGTGGAGCCTCCCCGTACTCGTTCAAGCCGACGATGGTGGCCTGTGGATCACCCCCACTGGCCAGCCACGACGCGCCGCCAGGGATGCCGATGCCGAATATCTCTTTGGCCTTCGGATCGGCCAGATCGGCCAGACTCGTCGGGAACGCCACGATGTACTCGGGAACGTAGGAGTCGGTCTCCCAGACGGCCTCCATCGCGGCGAACTTCTGGGGCTGGGTCTCGTAGACGTGGCGGGCGTAGAGGTCACCGTGGATCGCCTGCAGGGGCGCGGTGATCACGAGCGCGATCAGCGCGATCTTCAGCGTCGTCTCCCAGAAGTCGACGTTCTCGATCGGGTACTCCCAGACGTGGTGCCGGAAGACGAAGTACGCACCCAGTCCGGCCATGAACAGCGCGACCGACAGTACGGCCGCGTTCTGCATATGGACGAACATATACGGGAACCGCGGGTTGAGGTAGGCCGCCATCGGATCTGTCAGCGTCACGATCTCGCGGCCACCCTTCTCGACCAGTTCGAAGCCCTGCGGAGTCTGCATCCAGGAGTTGGCGATCAGGATCCACACGGCCGACAGCCAGGTCCCGAGCCCGACTGCGACCGCCGAGACGAAGTAGAGTTTGTCCCCGACGCGGTCGCGACCGAACACGAACACACCGAGGAACGTCGCCTCCAGCATGAACGCCATCATCCCCTCCAGGGCGAGGGGCCCGCCGAACAGTTCGCCGGCCACCGTCGAGAACGCCGCGAAGTTCGTCCCGAACTCGAACTCCAGTACGATCCCCGTCACGGTCCCGACGACGAAGCTAATGGCGAAGATCTTCGTCCAGAACCGACGGAGTTGCTCGTAGATGGGCTCCCCGCTGCGGATCTCTTTCCAGGTGAAATAGACGAGGAAGGGCGCGAGCCCCATGCTCATCACCGGGAAGATGATGTGGACGATGGTCGTGAGGGCGAACTGGAGTCGACTGGCGATGACTGGGTCGAACATAGTTGGGGGTGTCGAAGCCAGAGGCGGCAGTAGTGTATTTTAAGTACACGTCTGACCCTCCTAATACACTCCAGTTTTCTTGTACCCGTAGAACGCCCGATTGATTTTTATTCACCCACACACAATTGCCCACTTTCGAACACAGCGGTCGTCGTTGCGCGAGTAATAATATTTAATTAGCGCGAGACAGACAGTGTCGGGTGGAGGCAATCATCTCGGAGGACCCGCTGGGATCGGTGTCACGGCCCGATCTCGTGTTGTCCGCGATTCCCGGGCCAGTGGCGCTGGCGGCGGTGCTGGGTGTGTTACTCGGTATCCCGCTGTCGCTGGCGCTGGCCGTCGGGAGTCTGCCCAGCAGTGCCGTCGTCGGGTACGCGCTGTTCTATCGCCCGCCGGTCGACAGCGAGGACGTAACGAGCGAAACACACAGTACCGCAGAACGAAGCCGGTAGTTACTGCGCCGTCGGGGAGTGGTCGGTTCCCATCGCCTGTTTCATCTGGAGGGCGGCGCTGGCCGCGAGTCCCTGGGCCAGATCCGTCTGTTCGTCCTCGCCGATGCGGAGGTCGGCGTCGTCTTCGGGCGTGTAGCCCGCGCTGACGGCAGAGCCGACGGGCGGTTGGACGGCGACAGTCGCGCGCGGCCCGTTGGCTCCCTGGGCGAGTTCGAGACCGACGGCGAACTCGTCGGGGAGGAGGTCGCGGGTCTGGGCGGCGACGTTGGCGAGATCGCGGCGCAGATGGCGACGCTGCTCGGCGGTGAGCCGTGGCGCGGCACCGTCGTCGTCTGCACCCGCGAACGGAGTGTTCCCGTACATTGATCCCCTGATAGGTGCGACCCACGTAAAAATCCGCCGGCTACCGCAGGAGTGACCGGCTCTCCCCGTAGGCCGCGATCACCAGCGCCGTCGTGTACGCGTCGGGATCGGGCTCGGCGTCGACGACGAGCGAATCTTCCTCGACGAACGCCCAGTCCCGGAGGTCCTTGCCTGCCGCCAGGCCGTCCTCGATCCGCTCGCGGACGACCGCCCCGCTCTCGCCGTCGGCCTCGTAGAAGATGCCCCGCCCGGACTCGCTTCGCGCCCAGCCGATGCCGGCCGCGCCCGCCTCGCCCGGCGGCGCGGTGTGGCATCCCTGGACGACCGTCAGCCCGTCGCCGACCGCACCCAGGTCCGGGGCTTCGCCGACCGCTTCGAGTTGGGCCTCCGCCGGAATCACGGAGGATACCTGGATCAGGTTGAAGTTGTGGACGTTGGCCTCGGCCAGGGCCGCGTCGTAGGCGGCCGTGGGCGTCGGGCCCGTCGCAGTGGCCCACACGAGCCGAATCACGCTCATATCAGATCAAGACGGATGGGACGGGTGAGTGTTTCGAACCCACCTTTTTCCCGCTCGGGTGCGCTTCGCGCACCACTCGCGGCAAAAACGTGGGCGAAAAAGGCCGCGCCCTCACTGTATTCGGGCGCGGTGAACCGCTCGCTTCGCTCGCGGATGCTTGTGTATAGAGTAGTTAATGAACACGTTGTATGATCTTGATCGAATCAGCCGACACAATGTGAATGTCCAGTCCATGGACACCCTGTCTGAATTTGTCGGTCTGTCGCTCTGAGGTGCCCGATTCAAGCGAAACTATCGTCTCTAATTCCAGTGCATCACTATCTGTATCGCTCGGGCGAGGAAGGGCGTTAGAATAGTCCACTGATTCATTCGGCTGGAGGGTGAAATCTTTCTCAAATACCGTTTCCGCGTTCAATCGTTGGACCGTGACAGAGACGGTGTGTTGCGCTGAGTCTTCGTTCCAGATATTAACATTTGGACGGTGATGTTGGAGCAACGAACAACCCGTTAACAGGAGAGTCGTACCACAGCACACAGCACCAACCCCGGAACGGAGGAATGTACGCCGAGAAGTCTCCTTCATATAACCGCCTCATATTATGATAGGAATTCAATAAATGTCTTCTGTAGATCAAAAAGTATGCGGGCACTGTGTGTCGGCTATTGCACACAATTCTCGCCGTAACTAGCATCCGCCGAGCGCCGAAGGCGCGAGGCGGTTCACTCCGAGCGAGCGCGTGCGCTCGCTCGGAGCGGTTTTTCGCGCACGTTTTTGCAAGGGGGGTGCGCCGGTGGCGCACCCCCTGCAGTAAAAAGGTGCTAGGCCAGGAAAACGTGCCGCGGCCGGTCGGCCAGCACGTCCTGCCCCCACGAGACGGTCTCGGAGAACTCTTCGGAGCGGAAGAATGCCATGGCGTCGTCCTGAGAGTCCCACTGGCTGGCGATGAACATGTCGTTCTCGTCCTCGCGGTTGACCAGCAGGGCCGTCTCGCGGTGGCCGTCCATGTCGGCGAGCAGTTCACCCACGTCGTCGAACCGCTCGGTGAACTCCTCGCGGTAGTCGGGCTTGACGGTGTAGAACATGCCCATCGTTCCGAAGCCCTCGCCCTCGCCGGCGCGGCCGACGACCTCGGGCAGGTCCGAGAGGAAGCCGGCGGCCTTCTCGGCGGCCTTCTCGGTCTCCCAGAGGGAGACGACGGCCGAGCGGTCGCTGTCCTCGGCCCGGGTGTCGTACACGGCGGTCTTCACGTGGCTGTCGTAGTGATCGAAGCTCTCCCGGAGGTCGTCGACCTCCTCGAAGAGGGTGTCGGCGTCGGCCTCGGAGTACAGCACCAGCGCGAACACGTCCTCGCCGCGGGGCTGGCCCGCGTAGATGTCTTCCTCGGCCAGCTGGCCGCGAATCTCGTCGTCGGTGCCGGCCGCCTCGGGTTCGCCGTCGTCCTGTTCGCCGAGCGGGCCACGATACCCCTCGACGATGCCGTCGAGGTCGTTCAGGAACCCAGCGGCGGTGTCGGCGGCGCTTTCGGTCTCCCAGACGCTGGCGATGGCCGCCCGGCCCTCGTTGGCGCGGACGGTCGTCAGGACGTGGGTATCGTAGTGGTCGAAGTTGCTCCGGAGGCCGTCGACCTCGTCGGCCAGGTCGCTCGCGTCGGCCTCGGAGTAGAAGACCAGCCCGTAGGTGCCCTCGTCGTAGTCCTGCCCGGGGAACAGGCCGAGGTTGGCGAGTTTGCCTTCGAGTTCGTCGTCTGCATCGAGGTCGGCGTCACCCGGGTCGGGGCGGCCACCCGAGGAACTGCTGGGGTGCTCACTGCTGTCGTCGTCCGAGGCCGGCGGGTGGTCGTCGGCGTCGGTCTGCCCGTGTGCGTTGCCGTGGTCGTCCCCGCCGTGGCCGTCCGTGTCGCCGTGGGGGTGGCCCTCGCCGTGCGGTGACGCGCTCGCGTCGGCGGCCTCGCCGTCGGTCGGGACGGGCTCGCCGGCGAGCAGGGCCTCGAGGTCTTCGGGCGGGAAGCGCTTGCCGAAGTAGAAGGGGCCGAAGTCGGCGAACTTCGAGCTGGAGGGGTCGAAGCGCATCTCGTTGAGCAGGTCCTTGATGTCGGTCGGGTCGTCGGCCCACAGCGTGATCCCCCACTCGTAGTCGTCGAGGCCGACGCTGGAGGCGATCATCTGGTTGACCTTGCCGCCGTAACTGCGACCGATGTCGCCGTGGCGGTCCATGTGTTCGGCCCGCTCGTCGAAGGGCAGGTCGTACCAGTTCTGCTCGGGCTGGCGGCGCTTGCTCATCGGGTAGAAACAGACGTGGCCGTCGTCGGGGATCTCGGGGTGGAGTCGCTGCTGGATGTACTGGGCCAGCCCGGAGTCGTCGTCGACCTCGCCCTCGAAGTAGTCGCGGGCGCGTTCGGTGTACCCCGAGGCTTCGGTCACCGAGAGGTACGAGGTGGGCTGTTCGGTGAACTCCGCGAGGGCGGTCTGCTCGAACCGACGCTCGGCGGCTTCGAGGTGGCCCACCGTCTGGCGCAAGTGGACGATCATGAGGTCGGCCTTGTGGCCGACGACGGTGAACACGGCCGTCTGGCCGCCACCGAACTCCCCGGGATCGGACACGTCCGCCAGTGCGGCGTGGGACTGGAGGTACTCGACGCCCTCCGCGATAGCCCGCTGGCGACGGCGGTCGGGGGCTTCGCGCCAGGCGTCCCAGTCGATGGTTCGGAAGTCGTGCAGTGCGTACCATCCCTCTTCCGTCGGCGGCGGGTCGCGCTGTTCCATACGCGCCCGTTAGGACGGCTCCGTAAGGAGGTTTCCGTTCTCCGGTCAGCCGGCGAACAGTCGCGGCCCGAAGATCATCAGGAACAGGCCCGCGATCATCAGGAGGCTGATCGAGACGGTGACCGTCGTCGTCAGCCGGCGACCGCCCTCCACGGGGAGCCGGGAGATGACCGCCTCCGAACCGGTCCGGAGGATGTGCCCGCCGTCGAGCGGGAAGGTCGGGACGAGGTTGAACATCCCGAGCTGGAGGTTGACCCAGGCGGTCCAGAACATCAGATTGGCCAGGATCAACACGCCGCTACCCAGTCCGCCGAGCAATCCAGTCGCCGTGTAGAAGTTGGCTACCTCGGGGACGAACCCGGCGAAGTTGTAGCCGATCTGTGGCTGGAGGACGCCGATGAAGGGCAGAATCAACACCATGAACACGCGGCCGAGCACGGATCCGTCGGTCAGGCCGCCGAACGCGTCCGAGTCACCCTGTAGCAGGCCGAGGAAGTCCTCGGCGGGGTAGGTCTTGATCCCGAAGTCGTTGACGACCAGGCCGCTCACGCCGCGTGCGGGCGCGACGCCGACGAATCCACCCTGGCCGTTCGGGTGGGGATCGAGGGTGACGTTGTAGACGTTCCGCTCGAAGTCGCCGTTCTGGAGGACATATGCCTCGACGGGGACCGTCGTCCCGGGTTGTTCGTCGCGGAGTGCGTCGCTCAGCGTCCCGGGGTCGATCACCCGTTCGCCGGCGATTGCGGTGACGATCATGTACCGGTCGGTCGGTGCCGTCGTGTTCCCGAGCGGCCCGTCCTCGAAGACGCGAAGCACGAACGCGCCGGTCGGGAACGTCGCCGTGCCGTTCTCGGTCTCGACCTCGGCGACGGTGTGGTTCGTGACCGCTCGCTCGAACCCGCGTTCGGTGCTAACCGCCGTCCCGTTGACCGCGACGACGTCGGTCGGATTGGTCGCACTCCAGTTGATCCCGCTCTCCGTTCCCCGTCCGTCGATCACTTGCGGGATCGACGCCGTGATCGTCGGCTCTCGGGTCACCTGGATCGTCCGATCGCCGCCGTTGAGTTCGACCGCCACTTGCTGACCCGAGGTGTTTCGGAGGACGGTTTCGAGTTGCCCGGGTTCGGTGACCGTGGTCCCGTTGACGGCCGTGATGAGGTCGCCGCGATCGATGCCCGCCTCCTCGGCTGTCGAACCGGGCAGAGACTGCCCGACCGGCGTGCCGTCGGCGACTGCGATCGAGCCGACGATGGGGCCGAACAGCAAGGCGAAGGCGAGCACGGTGATCGCGAAGTTGTTCATCACGCCGGCCGAGAACATCCGAGTCTGGGAGCCGCGGTCGGCCTCGTTCCGGCTCTCCTCGTCGGGTTCGACGAACGCCCCGACGGGGATGAAGGCGAAGAAGGCGAGTCCCATCGAGTCGATGTCGATATTCTCGACCCGGCAGAGCAGGCCGTGGCCGCCCTCGTGAACGACGAGTCCGACCAATAGGCCGAAGACGATGCCGGGGGCCGCCGACAGCGGGAGGAACTCGTTGACACCGGGAATCACGAGGACGTTCTGGGGGTTGCGGACTTCGGAGGGCGTCGCTTCGGGCGAGAGGATGCTCCCGGCGGCGGCCGTCAACACGACGACCAGCATCGCGCCCATCGTCACCAGGGCGATCCCGACACCGAAGTTGCCGTACGCGCGCCAGAACCGCTTCGGGCCGGCGAGCCAGTTCAGGAAGGCTCGCCCGCGCTTGGTGTGGACGGTCGTGATCGGCCCCGACACGCGGATGTAACTCGGGAGCCACCCCTGGGTCCGCAACGCCATCATCGCCAGGGTGTAGAGGAGGATCCCGGCGAGTACCCACAACAACAGGTCTGCCATCGCTCCGACTGAGGGGCCTGTCGGTCAAGAGGGTTTGGTTCGGCACACGGCACGCGAGACTGCGGGACGGGCGCTCAGGCCTCTCGGCGCAACCGATCGAGGACGAACGCCTCGTCCAGCGCCGCGAGGAACGGGCCGAGGCGGGGCCCCTGATCCGTGTCGAGGAACAGCCGATAGCCCGCACTGAAGAAGTCGCTCACCTCGATCTCGTGGCGCTTGGCCGCCTCGTAGATCTCGCCCTGGATCTCCTCGCCGTCGTCGGTGGTCTCGACGAAGTCCGCCAGGTCGTCCAGCGCGGCGGCGGTGGCCTCGTCGAAGTCCACGTCGGGCAGGTCCTCGGCCAGACGATAGTTGTACTCGTTGTCGGTCCGCTCGGCCCAGGCGCGGGCCTGTTCGACGCGAGCGAGCGCGCCGTGGACCTGCTCGGGCGTCGCGTCCTCGGGAAGGTGCCCTTCCCGGCGGGCCATCGTCTCCCGCAGTTCCAGGTCGTCGGTCATCCCCAGCACCGCGGCGAACGTGTAGGGAATCCGGACGGGCTGTTGCTGGGACACCGAGTCCACGATCTTCGGATAGGCCCGCTCGACGAGTTCCGCCTCGGTCTCGTCCCGTGGCTCGGCGTCGCCGAAGTAGACCCGCTCGAACCGGTCGAACTCGTCGACCAGCTGGTCGAGCGTCTCGACGCTGAAATCCCGTTGCTTGCGAGGGTTCTTCACGAAGAAGTAGCGGAACACTTCGGGTTCGAGCAGTTCCAGCACCTCCGCGACGGTGACGACGTTGCCCGACGAGGAAGAGAGCGCCTCGCCGTTCAGCGTGAACCACTCGTAGACCATCGGCACCGGCGGGGCAACGTCGAGCAGGTTCCGGGCGATGTCCTCGCCGCTGGGCCAGGAGCCCTCGGCGTGGTCCTTCCCGAACGGCTCGAAATCGACCCCGAGGATGTCCCACTGTGCGGGCCACTCGAACCGCCACGGGAGCTTGCCCTCCCGAAGCGTGGCGGTTCCCTCGTGCCCACACCCCTGGATGGTGCGGTCGCCGGCCTCCAGATCCGTACAGGTGTACTCGACTTCGCCAGCGTCGAGGTCGACGCTCGTGACCTCGCCCGTCAGCTTCCCACACTCGGTACACTGGGGCGTGAAGGGAGTGTACTCGTCGTCGACGCTGTCCTGATACTCGCTCAGGAGGTCGCGGGCCTCGTCGGCCCGGGAGAGGAGATCGCGGGTCACGGGTTCGAATTCGCCCGCCTCGTAGAGCTCCGTGTTCGAGACGAACTCGATGGGCACGTCCACGAGGTCGGCCGCGTCGAGGAGGAGATTCGTGAAGTGTGCGCCGTACGAATCACAGCAGCCGAACGGATCGGGAATGTCGGTGTAGGGCTTGCCGAGGTTCTGGCCGACCGCGGCGGAGTCGACGGCGTCGTCGCCGAAGTCCACGATAGTCCACTCCAGATCGGCGAGCGTCCGGGGAATCTTCCGGAGCGGATCCTTATCGTCGGTGGTGAACACCTGCCGGACCTCCCGGCCCCGATCCCGGAGAGCCTCGGCCACGAAGTAGCTCCGCAGGATCTCGTTGAAGTGGCCGATGTGGGGCACCCCGGAGGGGGAGACGCCGCCCTTGATGACGATGGGATCGTCGGGTTCGGTTTCGAGGATTGCGTCCGCGACGGCGTCGGCCCAGAAGGCCCGCTGGTCGCTCGTCCCGACGGCGTAGGGATCGTAAATCGCGTCCTCGTCCAGGTCCACGTCGATCTCCGGAACCTCGCCGGTCACGCCCCATCACCCGGGACGATCTCGGTCCCGTCGTGGTCGTCGTCGATGATCGCGCGCTCGACGGCCGCCGGTTCGGTGCCGTCAAGCACGACGGCCCGGAGGTTCGCCCGCTGGATGACCTTCGCGGCCAGCAGGTCGACTGGGGCGTTGCTCCCGGCGGCCATCTCGATGTCGGCGATCACGTCCACGAGGTCGGTGGGCGACAGTTCCGTGTACTTCGTCGCGTCGTCGTGTTCGTTCGGATCGGCGCTGAACACGCCCGGGACGCTCGTGGCGTACACCAGCAGGTCGGCGTTGACGTACTCCGCGAGGGCGGCGCTGACGGCGTCGGTGGTCTGAGCGGCTGCGACCCCGCCCATCACGGGTACGTCGCCGCGGTGGAAGGCCGCGCCGGCGTCCTCGTAGGTTTCGGGGGGTGTCGGGGCGGCCGCCTCACCGAGAGCGGCAATGAGCAGGCGGGCGTTCAGGCGCGTGACGCCGATCCCCAGCTGGTCGAGTTGCATCTCGTTGGCCCCGAGTTCACGGGCCGAGGCGATGTAGTCACGGGCGACCGTGCCACCGCCGACGACGACGCCGACGCGGTGGCCCGCCGCGAGCAGCGACTCGACGACGTTCGCGTAGGCGCGTACCCGCTCGGGATCGAGATCCGGTGCGAGAACACTCCCGCCGATGGAGACGACGACTTTCATTACAACCGCGTTGCCCTGTTGCCGGCTTAAGGGTTGTCAAGCGGGGAGGCGGAGGCAGAGTCTGTGTCCGCCGCCGGCGACGGGTCGTCGGTCCGAGCGGACCGGAGCCACAGTCTGACGACGGTCAGCCCGTCGTGTCTGTCGTATTCGAGGCGACCGCCGCAGATCTCGGTCACCCAGCGGACGAGCCACAGCCCGATGCCGCGACCGTGCTGGAGTTTGGTGATGTCACTGTCCTCGAACACCGGGGCCCGCACGTTCTCCGGGATGCCCGCGCCGTCGTCGATCACTTCGACGGCGACCCGATCACCCCGGGGGCGGACGGACAGGTCCACCGAGTCGCCGCCGTGGGTGGCGGCGTTGTCGAGCAGGGCCCCGAGAGCGGCCCGGAGTTGCGGGACGGCGACGACGGATTGTGTGTCGGGAGTCGACACCTGCACCGTCGTGTCCGGATAGCTGTGCGCCAGCGTGGCGGCGACCCTGCGGCAGAGTTCCGCCACGTCCATCGGTTCGGGGTCGTGTTCGTCGAGCAGAATTCGTTCGACGGTCCGGGCCTCCTCGCCGACGCTGGCGAGGCGCTCGGCCCGATCGACGATCGTCTCTGCGAGTGCGACGGTTTCCTCGTCCGTCGCCCGGTCTGCCACCTGGGTCGCCGTCCCCATAATGACCTGTAGATCGGTTCGGAGGTCGTGTCTGAGCAACCGGTGGACGACCTGGATATGGCGTTCGTACCGGCGCTGATCGCTCAGGTCGGTGTAGATGGCGAAGGCGTACTGTCCACCGTCCCGGTCGTACGGGATACCACGGTAGAGGAACTCGCGGGGCCCCTGGGCCGTCATCCTGGTTACCAGTTCGGTGTTTGGCTTGTTCGCTGCGGTCCGTCGGTCGAACCGCGTCGCCTCTTCGACGCGGTCCTCGGGAACGATGAAGTCGTTGAGCGACTCGCCGCGGATCCGGTCGCGGTCGTACCCGAACACGGTCTCGAACGCGGGGTTGACTGTTCGTACGATGGGGGCGTCGTCGCGGAGCTCGATCTCGACGACGGGGTCGCCGATGAGCGTGAACAGGTGTCCGAATCGATCTTCCGGAGTCGTCACGGTCATGATGGGACGGTGTCGAGACCAGGGAGTGACACGTCGGCGCCGTCCCCGCCGGTCGGCGAGGTACGGACCTGGAGGCGACGCTCGCCGGCCGAACGGGACAACTCGAACACCTGATCGGCCGCACCGGCGTAGAACGCGCCGAACGTGTCGTCGACGGTCCCGTCGTCGACCACGTTCAGGACCGTATCGCGGGCATCGAAGACGCCGGCATCGTTCTCGTAGCGAGCCTCACGGGCCCGCTGTTCACCCAGCGTCCGGATCTCCGCCGCGACGTTGCCCACGACGAGGAGCGGTGCGTCGCGGCGCTGGACCGTCGTCTCGTTGACCGACGACAGCGACGACGCGGAGAGATCGAACACGTTGCGTCGCGAGCGCCAGTCGTCGAACGCGTCGAGGACGAACAGCCGGTCGGTTTCGAGTGCGGTTCGAGGCCGACGTTCGAGCGACTCGGCCAGCGTCGCCTCGTCGAGGCCGGGCGGCGGCGTGAGCGAGACGGCGAGCCCGGCGTCGAGTGCCGCCGAACACAGCCGCGCGACCAGATCGGCGACCGCACCCTCGTCGTACCGGAGGACGATGCGGCCGCCACGGACGAGCCCGTCGACGCGCTCGTCGAGTTCGGGGATGCCGGTCGGTACCGTCTCGACGGTGTCAGGAGCGAGCGGCGGGACGGCGTCGCCGATGGCCTCGGAGATTTCACCGAGCATCGCGGTCTGTTCGGTGCGAGCCTCGCGGATGCTGGCGAGTTCGTCTTCGATCACGTCGGTTCGCTCGGCGGCTCGCTCACATCGGTCGGCGACGCTCTCGCTGACTCGTGCCTGTTCGTCGGTCGTCGCCGACATGGCGGCCACGTCGTCCGACGTCGTCTCGATAGTCTCGGCCACGTCGGCCAGACTGTGGGTCGCCCGTTCGATTTCGCGTGCGCTCGCGGCGATCTCGTCGATGGCCTCGTCGAGGCGGGAGACGGTCGCGTCGGTCGCCTCGCGGACTTCGGTCAACGTCGTGGCGATGTCGTCGGAGAGTTGCTGGGACTCGGCGGCCAGTCCCTTGATCTCGTCGGCGACGACGGCGAACCCGTCGCTGTCGCCGTCGGTCCGTGCCGCCTCGATGGAGGCGTTCAGCGCCAGAATGTTCGTCTGGTCCGCGACGTCGTCGATGTTTCCCAGCGCACTCTCGATACTGTCGATGTGTTGTTGGAGCCGCTCCATCTCCTCGGAGACGGCGGCACTCGTCTCCCGGACCGACTCCATCCGTTCCATCGCACCGGTAGCGGCGGCACGCCCCTCGCTCACCGCTTCGGCCGCGTGCGTGGTCCGCTCGTCGATCTCCTGGGAGCTCGCGGCCATCTCCTCGATCGTCGCACTCAGATCCGAGACGTCCGCGAGAACCGACCGCATCTCCTCGGACTGGGTGACCATCCTGTCGTCGATATCGCTCAAGCCGTCGTCGACGGAGACTGACGCCGTCCGAACCACTTTCAGCGCCCCTCGCGCATTCACGAGCGCGCGACGCTCCGGGTCGGCGATGTCAGTCGCCCGTTCGGTCACGCCGAACCAGCCCCCGGTAGAGAGATATTTAGAATATCAACTAATACTTCGCTAGCCAACGTACTTCGGTTCCAATTCTCGATATTCATAATACGAATGTAGTGGGAGAGTGACGTGGATTAAGTATTGGGTATATTTTCATTTAACGGCCTTAATGATCGCAGACCGGGCGGGCGAGCCGCGGCGTCTCACTCGGTCCCGAAGGCCTATGCGCCGTGCGGCCCGATCAGGCAGTATGCAAGTACTCGGGGTCGTCGGGCCCTCGGACTCGGGGAAGACGACGCTGGTCGAACGGCTCGCCGACCGACTGGCCGAGCGCGGCCGCGTGGCGACCGTCAAACATCTCACGCACGCGCCCGACATCGACACCGACGGGAAAGACACCGCCCGCCACCGCGCGGCCGGCGCGACGACGACCTACGGCCTCACCGACGACGAGGGGTGGTTCGCCACGGGCGAGGACCGCACGCTCGACGACGCGCTGGACGCCCTCGCCACCGATTACGACTACGCCATCGTCGAGGGGTTCAGCGACGCCACGATCCCGCAGGTCGTTCTTGGCGATCGTGAACACGCCGGACCGGAACTGGCCGCCGCGCCGAGCGCCGACGACGTGGACGTCGACGCCGTGCTCGATGCGCTGGCCGGGATCGAACCACGTGAGACGCTCGAATCGCTGGTCGCGCGGGTCAAAGCCTCCCCGCGAGCCGAACGCGCGGGAGCCATCGCTACCTTCACCGGGCGCGTCCGCGCGAAGGACGCCCCCGACGACGACCCGACGGAGTACCTGGCCTTCGAGAAGTACGAGGACGTTGCCGACGACCGGATGGAGGCCATCGAGTCGGAACTGGCGGACCGCGAAGGCGTCCTCGACGTGCTCCTCCACCACCGCACCGGCGTCATCGAGTACGGCGAAGACATCGTGTTCGTCGTCGTGCTGGCGGGCCACCGCCGTGAGGCCTTCCGGACCGTCGAGGACGGCATCGACCGCCTCAAAGACGAGGTGCCACTGTTCAAGAAAGAGGTCACCGTCGACGACGAATTCTGGGTCCACGAGCGGGAGTGACCACCGGCCACGGCTCGCGCGTGCGCTGCCCCTCCCCAGCCCGAGTCACGACGGTAGCGGCAACATCAGCCGCCAGCACGGTGCTGTGAGACGTCCGTCAGACAGGCATCGAAGCGGGCGTCGGTGAGCGCTCAGACGTATTCTAAAGCAGTTATAAAATATTTCGACCTCTCTCGAAACGTCCTGAAAGGCGCGTTTCACACCGGTTTACGAGCGAACAAACGCAAAGCGTCGCTAAAACCGCCGAAGTGATGCGAAGGTTCCTCCCTTTATATGGGGTCGTGGTCGGAAGGAGGAAATGAGGTGTCAAAGATGAGCGCAACCACACAGCCCTCCACGACGAACGACGACGAGACCGCGAGCAAGGAAGAGCGGCTCAAGGCCTTCCTCGCACAGAAGGCCGAAGACGGCGAGCTGTACTTCAAGAGCAAGTTCATCGCGGACGAAGTCGGACTGTCGCCCAAGGAAATCGGTGCGCTGATGGTGAAGCTGAAAGACTCCGCCAGCGACCTGAAGATCGAGAAGTGGTCGTACACGAGCGCGACGACCTGGCGCATCGAATCCGCCTGATCGGACACCACGCCCGCCCGACGCCCCGCCACAGAACCGCCTGCCGGTCGTTCGACGCCCTGCGAACGCCTGGCAGGACGCCGGCACGAGGTTTTTACAGTACCGACCCGTAACCAGTGATCGATGGCGGCTGCCCGGACGCCGGGGGACGGCCCGCCCATAGAGGAGTTCGCGTCGGTCTTTCGCGTCCACGAGGTCCGAACCGACGGCGACAGGCTCCTCTACGTCGGCCGTCCGACCGTCTCCGCCGACGCCCTGGAACGCGAGGTCCACCCCCTGTTTCGCGAGTACGGGTACGAGATCTCCCTGCGACGACACCAGCCAGCCGGCCCGACGGGGCCGGGTACGTACGCGCTGGTCGCCGAACCCCAGACGGTCGGCGTCGACGGGATTCCCTGGACGAACGTCGCGCTCGCGCTGGCCACAGTGGCGACCACGCTGTTCGTCGGGTCGCTGTGGTACCAGGGCAACGTCTTCGCCGACCCCGCCTCCGCGCTCCGTGCCTGGCCCTTCACCGCCGCCGTTCTGGGCGTGATCGGAACACACGAACTCGGCCACTACGTCATGAGCCGTTACCACCGCGTGGATGCGAGCCTGCCTTACTTCATCCCCGTCCCCATCCCACCGTTCGGCACGATGGGCGCGGTCATCCGCATGAAAGGCCGGATTCCGGACCGGGAAGCACTGTTCGACATCGGGATCGCCGGCCCGCTGGCGGGACTGGCCGCCACCGTCGCTGTCACCGTAATCGGGCTCCACCTCCCACCGGTCACCAACCCCTTCGGCGTCCAGTTCAACCACCCGCTCCTGCTAGAGGCCGTCGCGGCCGTGACCGGCCAGCAACTCGTCTACGAGGACCCTCGGTTGATCTTCAACCCCGTCGTCTTCGGCGGCTGGCTCGGGGCCTTCCTGACGTTCCTGAATCTGCTTCCGGTTGGGCAACTCGACGGCGGCCACGTCGTCCGCGCGATGTTCGGCGAGCGTACCGAGACCATCGGTGCCGCGGTGCCGGCGGCACTGTTCGGGCTCGGCGCGTTCCAGTTGCTCGCCCGGAGCGGCGAGGTGACGCTGGTCTGGTTCCTCTGGGGGACGCTCGCACTGGGGCTTGCTTACGCCGGGCCGACGACCCCGATCAGCGACGAGGGGCTCGATGGCAGGCGGTTCGCGCTTGGAGCCATCACGTTCCTGATCGGGCTAGCCTGTTTTACCCCAGTCCCCGTCACGACCTGACCCCTACTCCTCGCCGTGCGTGTAGCCGCGATCGGGGAGATCCACACCGTCGAGCGTGACCGCGGACCCATCGGTGACGGTCCCGATCCGGGTGATCGGTACGCCACACACGTCCCGGAGCCCCGGCAGACTGTCGGCTGGCGTGGTGAACACGAGCTCGAAGTCCTCCCCGAAGAACAGGCCGAGTTCGCGGCGGTCGGCGGGGTCGTCGGTCACGTCGTCGACGGCGTCGTCGATGGGCAGGGGTGTCTCGACGGCGAACCCACAGTCGCTGGCCTCGCTGAGCTGGTGGAGCGACCGGGCCAGCCCGTCGCTGGAATCGATCATCGCGGTCGCCGACGAGGAGATCGCCAGTCCGGGGACGACCCGCGGCGTGAACCGGAAGAGGTCGTTGGCCCACTCGTGGTCGCCCCGCTCGAACAGGCGGACAGCGGCCCCGCTCCGGCCGAGCGTGCCCGTCACACAGAGGGCGTCACCAGGTTCGGCACCGGACCGCCGAACGGGGTCGGTCGTCGCCCCGAGTGCAGTGGTGGCGACGGTGAACTCCTCGTGGTCGTCGAGGTCACCGCCGACGTACTCGGCCTCGACGTAGGCGCACACGTCCTGTGCGCCGCGTACGAAGGTGCGCAACTCGTCGGAATCGAAGGCGGGGGCGGCGTAGACGGCGACGGCGGCGGTGGCTTCGGCACCCATCGCGGCCACGTCTGACAGCGACGCGCCGACGGCCCGCCAGCCGGCGGTGTACCTGGTCGTACCGGCGGGGAAGTCCGTGGTTTCGTGGAGCATATCCGTCGTGAGGACCTGCTCGCCGACGACGGCCGCGTCGTCGCCCGCGGCGGGGAGACCGTCGGCCAGCAGGGCCAGCGCCGCCCGCTCGTCCATAGGTGGTCATCACACCCGCTCGTTAAGAAAACCACCCTCTCGGTCCCGGAGCGATGGATCGGGAGCGCGGCGTGACGGGACGCTAACGATGCGCTTTTATGACGCCACGCGGAACGGAGATGCAATGACGACGCTCTACGACGTGCCCGCCGAGGATCTCATCGAGGCGGTCGCCGAGAAGCTCGCCGAGGAAGAGGCAGTCACAGAACCCGACTGGGCCCGCTACACCAAGACCGGTACCGGACGCGAACTCCCGCCCGAGCAGGAGGACTTCTGGCAGCGCCGCGCCGCCAGCCTGCTCCGGAAGGTCGCCGTCGACGGCCCCGTCGGCGTCGAGCGCCTCAGCACCGAGTACGGCAGTTCCAAGCAGGGCTCGACCCGCTACCGGGTCCGGCCGCCGAACAGCACGGACGGCTCCGGGAAGGTCATCCGGACCGCGCTCCAGCAGCTCGAAGACGCCGGCTACATCGAGATCGCACAGGGCGAAGGCCGCAAGGTCGCCCCCGACGGCAAGAGCCTGCTCGACGACACTGCGGGCGAGGTCCTGCAGGATCTGGACCGCCCGGAACTCGAACGCTACGCGTAACCCGATCTTCTCAGTTTTCTCTCGGCGGGTAGCGGTTGCTGTGGCGGTCGCGGGGCAGTAGCGGGTGACGGTCGCGGGGCAGTAGCGGGTGGCGGTCGCGGGGCAACTAGCATCCGGCGGCCTCTGGCCGCCGGTTCCTCGCGAGCGCGACCGGCGGTCGCGCTCGCGCCCTTTTTTGGTCCAGCTTTTTTCAAGAAGTGGTGGCGCGCGGAGCGCGCCACCCGCCGCAGAAAAAAGGTGGTCCGTTAGGGTTTTGCGGCTGACCGAGCAAGTGTCGGGTAGTCATGAGTGGCGAGCCCGACGACGAGGAACTCGAACGGTTGCGACAGGAGAAAATGGAGAAGCTGCGCGAGCAGCAACAGGGACAGGGCGGCGGTGAGGCCCAGGAGGCCCAGCGCCAGCAGGCCGAAGCCCAGAAGAAGGCCCTGCTGCGCCAGCACCTGACCGACGGGGCACGCAAGCGGTTGAACACGGTGAAGATGTCGAAGCCACAGTTCGGCGAGCAGGTCGAGAAACAGGTCATCGCGCTGGCCCGGAGCGGGCGCATCCAGGGCAAGATCGACGAGGAGAAGATGAAAGATCTCCTCAGCGAGCTGAAACCCGACTCGAAGAGTTTCGACATCGAACGCCGGTAGATGGACGTCGGTGTCCTCTACAGCGGCGGCAAAGACTCGACGCTGGCCGCCCTCGTGCTGGACCCGTTCTACGAGGTGACCCTCGTCGCGGCGACGTTCGGGATCACCGACGCCGCCGACCACGCCCGTGTGGCAGCCGAGGCGGTGGGATTTCCACTGGAAACGGTCGAGCTAGACGAGTCGGTGGCTCGCGATGCCGCCGCACAGATGGTCGAGGACGGCTTTCCGCGCAACGGGATCCAGCAGGTCCACGATCACGTCCTCGAGGTCGTGGCGGCGGAGTCTTTCTCGGCGGTCGCGGACGGGACGCGCCGTGACGACCGGGTACCGACGGTCTCGCGGGCGCAGGCGCAGAGCCTCGAAGATCGTCACGGCGTCGACTACGTCGCGCCGCTGTCGGGCTTTGGCCGCGGCGCGGTCGACGACCTCGTGGACGCGCAACTGGTCGTCGAGGAAGGGCCGAGCGAACAGATCCAGAAGGGTGACTACGAGGCGGAGTTGCGGGCGCTGATCCGCGAAGAATTCGAGGACGGGGCCGTCGAGGACGTGTTTCCCGCGCACGACCAGACGCGGGTGGTTGGACTTCGAGACAGCGACTGAGCGGACGAATTCTCAGGATTCGACTAGATCACCGGTGTCAGCCGGTACGAGCGCGAATCCGAGCGTTCTGAAATCGCTGTCGAATCCGAAAATGCGTTCGACGCTACGGTTTTCGGCGAGCACGCCGGTCAAGTGATCGACCAGTGTGATTTCCTGATCGGCGTAACGATCAGTTGCCTTTCGTGCAGCTTCAAGCGTGGATTCGTCCGGGTGAACGACAGTAAAAAGCGAAGAATCGTACACACTGTTCAGGACGGCTGGGACCTGTTCAGGACCGCTGTTGTGGAGGACCAACGTCGCGAGTTCCGATAGCACAAACGTACTGACGTAGAGCGGTCGATAGACGAGATCTCCAGCCACGATGTTCTCGAACACGTAGACTGCGTCGTCGTGGTGTTGGTCGTCAGTATCAAACCTGGCGTACAGTGCGCCAGTGTCGACGAACAAGGGTGTCGCTCCCGGACCGCTCATTCGTCGGGATCAGTTTCGGCCTCGTCTGCAATCGTCGCGTCGATGGATTCAGAACCGTCCCCTCGCCCGCTCGCGAACGTTGGAGCTTGCAGGAACGGGTCTTCTGCACCGGTCGCCAATTCTTGATTATCGGCGATGGCCCGGTCCAGTGCCGCCAGTGCCTTCCGGCGTGTTTCGGCCCGTCGAGAGACACCGCGGTCTTCGTCAGTCGCGACCCACGACCCGTCCTCGTAGGTCAGCGAGATGTCCGTACTCGCTGGGTCGTTCGTTCCGGTACTCATCAGGCGACAGTCGTCGCTCCAGCGAAATAGGTCTTGCTTCGCTGAACGCGGGTGGTGGGACTTCGAGAGACAGGTTGACCAGAAGACATATTCCAGCCCGTCGGGCAGGGGTCCTATGGTCAATCGCCGGACTGTACTGGGGGGCATCGCCGGGGCCGCGTCGCTGGCCGGGTGTATTCTGCCGACGCCCGAAGACGAGGACCTAGTGCTCCGAAACGAGGACGAATCCAACCATCGGGTCGCTGTCGAGTGTACGAAATCCGAGGAGACGGGTGAGTGTTACAAATTCGAGGGTCCAGTCACCGAGTCCCTCGGCCCCGGCGAATCCAGCCAGGCGGAAGAGGTGTTCTCGGTCACTGACTACAACTACTACCTGTTGCTGTCGGTCGCAGTCGACGGGACGGTCGTGACCGAGACGAGGACTGACCCGACCTCGGGGGGAGTCCGGGTCGTCGTCGACGGCCCGCAGGAGGTCCACGTTTCTCCGAGTCATCCGGTCACGATATCGAGAACCCCGAACGGGACTGTCATGAACGGGACCGACGAGGCCAATACGACGGACGTGAGTCTCGAAACGTCCGACCGCCGGTAACGGACAGATTCAAGCGCGCGGTGGGCAAAGCGGAGCATATGTACGACGGCCTGAAGGGCTTTCGCGATTTCTACCCCGCGGAGATGGGGCCCCGGCGAGAGGTCATCGACACGCTGGAGGCCACGGCCAAGCGGTACGGCTTCCGCGAGATCGGGACCCCGGCAATGGAACGCACCGAGATGTACGTGGACAAGAGCGGCGAGGAGATCGTCGAGGAACTGTACGCCTTCGAGGACAAGGGCGACCGGGAGGTGTCGCTCACCCCCGAGTTGACGCCGACGGTCGCGCGGATGGTCGTCGCCAAACAACAGGAACTCTCCAAGCCCATCAAGTGGGTCTCGACGCGGCCGTTCTGGCGGTACGAACAGGTCCAGCAGGGTCGGTTCCGCGAGTTCTACCAGACCAACGTCGACATCTTCGGCTCGGCCGAGCCGGAAGCGGACGCCGAAGTGCTGGCCTTCGCGGCCGACGCGATGACGAACCTCGGGCTCACGACGGAGGAGTTCGAGTTCCGCGTCTCCCATCGGGACATCCTCGGGGGCCTGCTGGAGGCGTTCGACGCCGACGTGGACACCCGCGAGGCGATCCGCGCGGTCGACAAATCCGAAAAGATCGACGACGACGAATACCACGACCTGCTCTACGAGGCCGGCCTCTCCTACGATCAGGCCGCCGAGTTCGACGCCCTGCTCGACACCGACGAGGAGAGCTTGGACGAACTGATCGAGTTCGCCGGGACCGACCGGGTCGAGGCGGCGGTCACCAACCTCCAGAACGTGCTGGACGTGGCCGAGGACTTCGGCGCGCGGGAGTACTGCACGCTCTCGCTGGAGACCGCTCGCGGACTGGACTACTACACCGGCGTCGTCTTCGAGTGTTTCGACGCCACCGGAGAGGTCTCCAGGTCGGTGTTCGGCGGCGGGCGTTACGACGACCTCATCGAGAGCTTCGGCGGCCAGCCGACACCCGCCGTGGGGGTCGCGCCCGGTCTCGCGCCGCTCTCACTCCTCCTCCAGCGGGCGGGCGTCTGGCCCGACGAAGGGTTCACGACCGACTACTACGTGCTGCAGGTCGGTGACACCCGCGAGGTGGCGGCCGAGATCACCCGCGAGTTGCGCGAGCGCGGCCACGTCGTCGAGACCGACCTCTCGGACCGGAGTTTCGGCGGCCAGCTCGACTACGCCGACTCGGTGGACGCCGAGACGGTCGTCATCGTCGGCGAACAGGACCTCGAAGACGACGCCGTGACGGTCAAGGACATGAGATCGGGCGACCAGCAACAGGTTCCCCTCGCCGAGTTCCCGGGCGACCACGACCGACCGACCTTCGACGACTTCTAGCCGTCGAACAGCCCGCCGTCGTCCGTCGTCTCGCCTGCCGTCTCTTTCTCGGCCGGCGTCGTATCGTCGCCGAAGAGTCCGTCGTCGCCGGTCGGTTCGTCGGTCGGTGTCTCGGTACCGTCGTCGAGTAGCCCGTCGTCCGTCCCATCGTCCGTCCCGTCGATCAGGCCGTCCGCGTCGGAGACGTTCCCGTCGAGGGTGCCGTCGTCGAGTAGCCCGTCGTCGGCGTCACTCCCGTCGGTATCGTTCTCGCCGGAATCACGCCCGTCGGTGGGGTTCTCCTCGAGTGGGCCGTCGGCGTCGTTCGAGTCGTCGGCGATCACGTCGCCGAATCCCAGTGATTCGTTGTCCGCACCCAGTTCGTCGAGCGCGTCGCCCAGCGTCGAGTCGTTCTCGTCGAACGGCCAGTCGGTCCGGTTGGTCGGACCGACGGTCTCGTTGAGGCCCTGGAGGATGTCCTCGGCGTCGAGGTCGTCGTCGGCGTCGATCTCGTCGGCGACCGCGGACCGACCGAGCGCCCGGAGGTCACTGTGGAGGTCGGCCGTCACCGAGTCCGAGCGGTTGGCCAGCGCTCGGAACCGCTCGGTCGAGAGTCCGTACTCGGCCGTGACGGCCGCCGAAAGGTCCGCTGTGGCGCGTTCGCCGCGGTCGGCCAGCCGCCGGTTCACGGCCGCCTCGACGGAGACGGTGGCCGCGAGGTAAGCGTACGCGCCGGCCGAGACGGAGCGGTTGTCGGCCGCTGCCCGGAGGCGTTCGCGGCGCTCACGGAGCGAGTCGAGGCGGGCGTCGGCGCGTGCTTCCAGCATCGCCAGCACTGCGGCCCGCTCCTCGGGGGAGTCGGCGCGGCCGAGCCTGACGACCAGCGTTCGGGTTTCGAGTTCTCCCGCCACCGCCGACTGCTGGGTGCCGATGGCACCCGCGAGCCGGGCTCCCGCCGAGGCCGTCGCGTTCGCGCTACTCGCGTTGCCGCCGGTCTGGGTCGCATCGGCACTGGCCGCGTTCTCTGCGGTCGCGGTGCTGGCCGCGCCGTCGGTGGCCGCCGTGTCTGCAGTCGGGGAATCGGCCAGCAGGCCGGCCGCGGGGACGGCGGCCCCGACGACGAGACAGACGACCAGTACCGCGGCGGCGAGCGGGCGCAGGCGGTTCGGGAGTCGTGGGTGCGTGTCAGTCATGGGTTTCCTCCGGGAGTGTGACGACGTTCTCGCGGCCGAGGCGGAACACTTCGATCTCGTCGTCGTCCCGGAGCCGGGAGACGACGCGGCTGGTCTTCGAGTCGCCCCAGTCGCAGGCGTCGGCCAGTTCCTGCTGTTTGATCCGACCGCCGTGGTCGCGAATGGCCGACAGCGCGCGCTCGTCGTCGCTGAGCAGATCCGCCGACGGTCCGTCTCCGGCCCCGTCGTCGCCGTCGGATGCGGCCGCCGTCCCGGCCGTCGATCCGCCCGTCGACTCGGCCACGGTCGCACCGTCGCCGGGTCCGTCGGGCCCGTCGTCCGGTCGACGCCGGACGTACAGCGCGCCGGCGGCTCCGAGTGCGGCGAGGACCAGAACGGCGACGCCGGCCGTCAGGAACGGGAAGCCGCTGGCAGTCTCGGGGCCGGAGTCGGGGCTCTCGCTCGCGACGATTCGGGGAGCCGTCGAACCGAAGCCGAGTTCGCCCGCCCAGGCGACGCGGTTGCTCCTGGTCTCGGTCGGCTCGGGCGTCACCCGGTCGAGGCGGTAGCCGTCGGGCCAGGCGACGGTGAGTCGCGTGTCCGGGCCCAGATAGAAGCCGCTGATGGCGTCGCCGATCCGGAGTGTCGAGGCGTTGCCGCCGACGAACCCGGACCAGGCGAACCGGTAGGTGACGATGCCGGTCGACTGGGCGAGGCGCTGGCGGCGAACCGTCACCGTGACGTTCGAGAGTGCCATCTCGCGCCCGGTCTCGTTCTCGGCCTGCCGGACCGACGGGCGGATGTCGGCGGCGAACGCCTCGACGTAGGTCGAGCGGTTCGCCTCGATGTCCTGGCGGTAGGAGGTGAACGCCTCCGGCTCGCCGGGTTCGGTCAGGTAGAACTGGTACTGGATCTCCCAGGCGGCGGTCCCGTCGGCACCGGCGTCGATCCGGATGAGCGTGCTGTCGGGCGACAGCGACTCGTTGTCCGCACCGGCGGACTGGGCCGCCACCGGGCCGGCACAGAGCCAGCAGGCGGCGACGAGGGCCACGCCGACCAGCAGCAACCGGGACACTCGTTGCATTCCGTCTGTTGGGGGATAGGTCGAGTGATCGTAATCTATCTTCGGGTGCGAGCCGCGGACGGGACCCCGGGGCAGGAAAAG
Source organism: Halorientalis persicus (assembly GCF_900110215.1). Lineage (GTDB taxonomy): Archaea > Halobacteriota > Halobacteria > Halobacteriales > Haloarculaceae > Halorientalis > Halorientalis persica. The sequence continues at coordinate 87,480 of NZ_FOCX01000014.1, forward strand.
CGACAGCGGGCGTGTCAGGGCGGAACATATGAGTGGGGTTCGGGTGGGTCCCGTGTGGGGTGGAGTGGGGTTGGGTTCGGGTGCTCGCGTGGGGGGAGCGCCGTTAGTTCTCGAGTTCGTCCTGGAGATCGTCGACCTCCTCGCTCAGTTCGTCATTGGCGTCGGCCATCTCGTCACTGGATTCCTCGTCAAGTTCCTCGAGCGCCTCGGAGGAGTCCTCGTTGGCGTCGGCGATCTCCTGGCTGGTCTCGTTGTCGAACTCCTCGAGTTCCTCGCTCACGTCGTCGCGTGCGTCCTCGCGGGCGTCGTCGATGGCGGCGCTCGCGTTCGCGTCCGCCTCGACGTCGGCGCTCACGTCGGCGTTAGCTTCCAGATCGGCCTGGGCGTTGCCCGCCGCGTTGGCGTTCTCGTCGCCCTGGGCGTTGGCCTCGGCGTTCTCGCTGGCGAACAGGCTCAGGACGGTCGCGACGAAGCCCTCGTCGCTGTCGGCATCGGCGTCCGCGCTCGCATTCGCATCCGTGTCTGCCTCGGCCTCACCGTCGAACGGCAGGTCGATCACGATCCCGAAGGGCAACTCGACCTGGCCCTCGGTGCTCACGTCGGCAGCGCCCTCGGCGGCGGCCTCGCCGCGGTCCGCGCGGGCATCACCGTTGCCCGACGCGCTGGCCGAAGCGTCGACGGCCACGGCCGCCGAGCCGTTGGCCCCGCCGTCCGCGTCGGCGCTACCGGACGCCGTCACCGCGATCTCGGCACCGGCTCCGGCCTCGGCCTCGCCGTCCGTCTCGTTCTCGACACTGTTCGCGTCCGTGCTCACGGCCGCCGCTGCCGGCAGCGTCGCGGTGAGGACCACCGCGAGCGCCAGCAGCAGCGAACCAGTTCGGGTGTTCAGGCGCATTGCATCCCCAGCTTGTGGCGGGAGGGTCGTATAAAGGGGTGGCCCTGGTGGTGTATCCCGGCGGATTGTCGTCACTTGCACCGAGTTTCATACCGTTGCAGTCGCGCGGTTAGAGTTCGATCTCTCAAACGTCGGTGTTGAACGGTCGAAGGTTTAAAATAGAGGTTTCGAGAGTCAATCGTCAGCATCGGTCGCGACGAAGACCGGTTGCTCGGCGTCGAGGAGGACAGCCTGCGTGACGCTGCCGAACAGGGCTTTGCCGATGGGGGACCGTTTCCGGCCGTGGACAGCGATGGCGTCCACGCCGAGTTCGGCAGCGGTCTCGAGGATGACTGTCGCGGGATCGCCGTGCTCGTGACGGACCCGCGCAGTCACACCGGCTGCTTCGAGCGCCTCGACGGCCGCCGTGACGCTCTCGGGTACGTCGTCTTCGTCGTAGATGGCCTCGGAGGAGACAGCTTCGGCCTCGTCGCGAACCTCGAACTGTTCGAAGACGTTGAGGACGGTGACCTCGATTTCCTCGGGATCGGCGGGGAGGTCGGTGACGGTCTCGACGAGCGGCGCGGGTTCGTCCTCCGTCGCGAGTAACACGTGATACATATCTCCAGTTACCAGCGCCCACTACTTAGTTCGCGGGACCGGTTGGGTCGGGCGGCCGTCGGTCACCGTCGAAACGCTCATCGCGCTCGCCGAACAGCTACGATCCATGCGCGCGTACCGGGTCGCGTACGACGGGCGGCGGTTCCACGGGTTCCAGCGCCAGCCCGACGTGCCGACCGTCTCGGACACGCTACTGGCGGCGCTCAGCGATCTGGACGTACTGGACGGCGGGACCGACCCACCGCCCGGCTACGCGGCCGCGGGCCGGACCGACGCCGGCGTGTCGGCCATCGCACAAACCGTGGCCTTCGACGCGCCCGACTGGCTGACGCCACGGGCGTTCGACAGCGAACTCCCGCCGGACGTGCGGGTGTGGGCCGCCGCCGACGCACCGCCCGCGTTCCACGCCACCCACGACGCGACGAGTCGCGAATACGACTACCACCTCCACGCTCCCACCGGGTCCGTCGACGGCGAGCGCGCGACGGCCGCGCTCGACGCGCTCCGTGGCGAACACGACTTCCACAACCTGACGCCCGACGCCGACGGTACGGTGCGAGACCTGGATGGGGCGATCCGTCGGGACGGTGACTATCTCGTGGTACGGGTCCGGGCCAGCGGGTTCGCCCGCCAGCTCGTCCGCCGACTGGTCGCCCTGGTTGACGAGATCGCCCGCGGCGAGCGCGACCTCGGGGCCGTCGACCGCGTTCTGGCCCCGGAGCCGTTGCCCGGACCGGCGGGCGTCCCAGCCGCACCCGCCGAGCCGCTGGTGCTGACCGACGTGACCTACCCCGACCTGGCGTTCGAGCGCGACCCCGAGGCCGCGGCGAGCGCTCGCGAGATTTTCCGGGAGCGCCGCGTCAGGCACGCGACGAGAGCGCGCGTGGCCGAGGATCTGATCGCCGGCGTCGACGGGGACGCGAACTGAACGGCCGCCGTATAAAGGCTTACTTCGCACCCACCCGTACCAGTGGCAATGAGTTCGGTTCCCGAACGAAGCGACATCGACGAGGAACACAAGTGGGATCTGGCGGCGCTCTACGCCGACGACGAGGCGTGGGAAAGCGCCTTCGAGGACGTACAGGAGCGGCTCACGGATCTGGAGGCCTACGAGGGGCGGGTGACCGAGGACGCCGAAACGTTGCTCGACGTACTCGAACTCCGCGAGGAGATCATGCGGACCGTCTCGAACGTCACGTCGTACGCGCGGATGCGCCGCGACGAGGACACGACCGACAGCCACTATCAGGCCCTGCTCGCACGGGCCCAGTCGCTGTCCTCGGAGGCACAGAGCGCCGCCTCGTTCATCGAACCCGAACTGCAGGACCTCGACCGCGAGGACATCGAGGCGATGATCGAGGACCAATCGGATCTCGAGGAGTACGGCCACTACTTCGACGACGTGTTGCGGATGAAAGACCATACCCGGTCGGCCGAGATCGAGAACCTGCTGGCCGAACTCGGCGAGGTCACGGGCGCACCCGGCGAGGTGTACAACACGCTCGCCAACGCGGACATGACGTTTCCCGCAGTAGAGACACCCGAGGGCGAAACGGAACGGATCACGCTCAACAACTTCACGACGCTCCAGAAAAATCCCGACCGCGAATTTCGACAAGAGGTGTACGAGCAGTTCTACGACGAGTGGGAGACGGTGCGAAACGCGGTCGGAACCGCCTACAAGAACAGCGTCAAGACCGACAGCAAACTGGCGAACGCGCGCAACTACGATACCGCCCGCGAGGCCGCCCTCGACGGCCCCAACATCCCCGTCGACGTGTACGACAACCTCGTCGACACCGTCCGGGCCAATCTCGACAAGCTCCACCGCCACGCCGAGCTGAAGCGCGACGCGATCGGGGCCGAGGAGTTGCGGATGTGGGACCTCTACGTCCCGATGGTCGAGGGCGAGAGCCCGGATGTGACCTACGAGGAGGCCCGTGAGTACGTCACCGAGGCCGTCGCGCCGCTGGGTGATGAGTACCAGTCCCGGCTGGCCGAAGGTCTCGACTCCCGGTGGGTCGACGTGTACGAGACCGACGGCAAGCAATCGGGGGCCTACAGCGGCGGCACCTACGACTCCCAGCCGTACATCCTGCTGAACTACCAGGACGACGTGTCCTCGATGTACACGCTGGCCCACGAACTGGGCCACTCCCTCCATACCCAGCTCACCAGCGAGGAACAGCCATACGTCTACTCGGGCTACGAGATCTTCGTGGCCGAGGTCGCCTCGACGGTCAACGAGACGCTGCTGACCCACCACCTGCTCGACACCGTCGAGGACGAACGGCTCCGCCGGCACGTCCTCAACGAGTACCTCGAACGGTTCCGCTCGACGCTCTACCGCCAGACCATGTTCGCCGAGTTCGAACACCGCGCGCACGAGCTCTCGGAGGCGGGCGAGGCGCTCACTCCTGATCGGCTGGACGAACTCTACCGCGACCTGAAAGGCGACTACTACGAGCCGGCCGCACTCGACGACCGGATCGCCCGCGAGTGGATGCGTATCCCCCACTTCTACCGGGCCTTCTACGTCTACCAGTACGCGACCGGCATCTCCGCGGCGGTCGCGCTGGTCGACCGGATCCTCGATGAAGGGGAACCGGCGGCCGAGCAGTACGTCGACTTCCTCCGGAAGGGCTCCCGGGAGTACCCGCTGGAACTGCTCCGGGGCGCGGGCGTCGACATGGCCTCGCCCGAACCGGTCGAGTCAGCCCTGTCGGTCTACGACGACTACCTCGACGAGTTCGCCGAGCTGACCTGACCGACCGATAGCGGAGTCGATCCGGCCGGTCCGGTCCCAGCGGAGTAGGATGGCCGCGACCCAAAGGCCCTTTTACGAGCACCCATTAGGAACGACAGTCAGATGTCCCGGAGTCCGTCGCTCCCGGACCGGCCGCGCCTTGATCTCGATCCGGAGATGTCTCCGGAAGAGCGGCTGGATGCGTTGCGGGAGCACTTTATCAAGCTGGAACAGGTCAACGACGAGCTTTCGTCGCAACTCGATTCGGCCCAGGAACGGCGCGACAACCTCAGCGGCGAGGTCGACCGCCTGGAACGGGAAAACGAGACGCTGAAAACGTCGTCGCTGTACATCGCCACGGCCGAGGAAGTCACCGACGAGGGTGTCATCGTCAAACAGCACGGCAACAACCAGGAAGTCCTCACGGAGGTGTCGCCGAACCTCAAGGAGGAACTGGAGGCGGGCGACCGGGTCGCCATCAACGATTCGTTCTCCGTGCAGACACTGCTTGACGCCGAGACCGACGCCCGCGCCCAGGCGATGCAGGTCGATCACAGCCCCGACGTGGTGTACGAGGACATCGGCGGCCTCGACGAGCAGATCCGCGAAGTCCGGGAGGCCGTCGAGCAACCGCTGGTCGACGCCGAGCAGTTCCGCGAGGTCGGCATCGAACCGCCGAGCGGCGTCCTCCTGCACGGCCCGCCGGGCACCGGGAAGACGATGCTGGCGAAAGCGGTCGCCAACGAGACCGACGCGACCTTCATCAAGATGGCCGGCTCCGAACTCGTCCGGAAGTTCATCGGCGAGGGCGCGCGGCTGGTCCGGGATCTGTTCGAGCTCGCCTCCGAACGCGAACCGGCCATCATCTTCATCGACGAGATCGACGCCATCGCGGCCAAGCGGACCGAATCGAAGACCTCCGGCGACGCCGAGGTCCAGCGGACGATGATGCAACTCCTCTCGGAGATGGACGGCTTCGAGGACCGTGGTGAGATCCGCATCATCGCCGCCACCAACCGCTTCGATATGCTCGATCGCGCCATCCTTCGCCCCGGTCGCTTCGATCGGCTCATCGAAGTGCCCGAACCCGACACCGAGGGTCGCGAGCGCATCCTGGAGATCCACACGAAGGACCTCAACCTCGCCGAGGAACTCGACCTGGCGGCCATCGCCGCAGAGACCGAGGGCTTCAGCGGTGCCGAACTCGCCAGCCTCACCACCGAGGCCGGGATGTTCGCCATCCGCGACGGCCGCACCGAGGTCCGCATGGAGGACTTCGAGGACGCCCGGGAGAAGGTCACCGACGAGGAGAGTACCGAGACGGGGCCCATCGCATTCTACTGAACGCCGGTATTTTTTCACGTGAGATCGGTGTGAGATCGGCCATCACCCTTTTTATCGTCGGCGACCTGATTTAAGTGATGGAGTGGCCCGGCCGGGCCGAGGCGTTGCTCGAACACGCCCGGGACAAGATCGTCGTCCTCGACGAAGAGGGGACCTTCCGCTATCTGAACCAGGCGACAGCGGATATTCTGGGGTTCGACCCCGAGGAATTGCTGGGGGAGAACGCCTTCGAGTACATCCACCCCGACGACCGCGAGCGGGTCCGCTCGCGGTTCGAACGGGTCGTCGCGGGACGGGAGGACCGCGGGACGATCGAGTACCGCCACCGGAGCAGCGACGGATCGTATCTGTGGATCGAGAGTCGGATCGCCGAACTCACCGACCCGGAAACTGGGTACATCGTCAGCTCCCGGGACATCACCGAGCGCGTCCGGGCCGAGCGCGAGCGCGACGAGACAGCCGACCGGCTCGAAGAACTCGCCGCCAAAGCCGACGACGTGCTGTGGATGTTCTCGGCCGACTGGTCGGACGTTCTCTTTCTCAACGCCGCCTACGAACGGGTCTACGGCCAGCCGGCCGAGGGCGTCCGGGCGGACCCCCAACGCTTCCTCGACGCGATTCACCCCGAGGACCGCCCGACGGTCCGCGACGCGATGGCCCGTCTCTCGGCCGGTGAGTCGGTCGACATGGAGTACCGCGTCAACCCCCGGCAGGACTACAGCCGCTGGGTCTGGGTCCAGGCCGAACCGATCTTCGAGGCGGGCGAGGTCGTCCGGATCGTCGGCTTCACGCGCGACGTGACCGACCGCCAACGCCGCGAGCGACAGTTACGCGTGATCGACACGATCCTCCGACACAACCTTCGGAACGACCTCAACACCGTCATCGGCCACGCCGAGTACGTGTCCGAACACCCCGAGGACGACCCGCCGGCCCACGCCGAGGTGATCCACCGAACCGCCCAGGAACTGCTACACAAAGCCGAGAAACAGCGCCGGACCATCGAGTTGCTCACCGAACCCGTCACACCGTGTCGAATCGACGTGACGACCGCCATCGAAGACGCCGTGGCGGCGGTCGAGAACCACTACCCCGACGCCGAAATCGAGACCGACCTCCCACAGTCGCTGGCGGTCTGTGCGATCGGCGAGATCGGCACCGCGATCCGGGAACTGCTCGGCAACGCCGCGAAACACGCCGACGAAGCGCCGGCCTGGATACGGGTCACCGCGGTGCAGGTCGACGGCCGCGCCGTCGTCGAGATCGAAGACACCTGTCCCCAGATCCCCGACTACGAGTACCGTGTCCTGACCGGCGAACAGGCGATAGACGGCGTCACCCACACCAGCGGCCTCGGACTCTGGCTCGTCTACTGGGTCATCGACCTCTCGAACGGCACCATCAGCTTCGAGACCGACGACGACGGCAACACCGTCACCGTCTCGCTCCCGCTGGCCACGTCGGAACAGTAGAACAGCCGGACTGCAACGCGCTACCGCTCCGCGCAGATCTCCACGACCACCTTTTTCCCGCTCGGGTGCGCTTCACGCACCACTCGCGGCAAAAACGTGGGCGAAAAAGCCGGGTGCTCACTTCGTTCGCACCCGGTACAACGAACTACCTGTCCGCACAGATATCGACAACGCTCTTGTGAAGCACGTTGTTGATTTTTAGAGGACGGCGTCGAGAGCATATTTGAGTGCTTCGTCACCTGGTTTTCTGTAGAGTTCGCGGCGGAGCTGAAAGGCTTTGAGATACGGCGTTAGCTTGTCTTTTGACACTCCTCGGTGGGGCGAGAGCCACCGTCGCGTCAGCGACGCGTGGCTCTCGCAGGTGTTGACGTGGATGTCGCCGTCAGCGTATTCTCCGTCACTGTGGACGACGTATTTGCGGGTGAAAGCGTCGTCTTCTTCGAGCGGATCGTAGGCCCGAAATCCGTCCGTATAGACGGTCAGCGACTCCTTG